>DUBU01000001.1:0-57189 GCA_012960155.1 Micavibrio sp.
CGGCAAGGCTTGCGATCGTGCCTATGGTTCTGGAAGCGCGCGGTCTGGATGTTACGCCGCATATGATCACGTCGATGAAAAATCAGGAAGACTTTGACACCGCCGATATGTTGCAGATCATCCATGATGACGAAATCACCCATGTGCGTGCGGGGACTGTTTGGTTCGAAGCGTGGTGCGAATACCACGGCAAGACCGTCGATGAAACTTGGCAGGATCTGGTGCGTACCTATTTTAACGGCGTTTTGAAAAAGCCGTTTAATCACGACAGCCGGGAAAAAGCAGAGATGTTGCGTCATTGGTATGAACCACTCGCCGAGGAAATGGAGCGTTTGGCGACTGACGGCAAATTATAAATCACAATTTGCACTTCCCATAAATATAGGCTAAAGCTATTTGAAATTTTAGGAGGTAGACCATGTCTATAGATTGCCCAGCGCATTCACCCGACTACGAAGATAATCAAACTGTTGAAGTCGCCGTGAATGTAGAAGAAAACTTTTTACAGGCTTTGGAAGCAGGTGAATTCGATACATTGGCGAGCTTGATGCGCGCTGAACCTGAAGCTGCATTGGCCTTTTATGATACTTTGACAGCGCATCATGATAATCTGGCGAGCGACCTGACACCGCATTTCACAAAAGCGAGTCATTTCACGTTGGAAGACAAAGACATCATTAGCCGTCTTGAGCTGGCCGCGATTGGCCCGCGCACGATGCGCCGTGTTGATGAAGCAATCGAAGCTGCGCTTGCTGACATGAACAGAAAATTCGATGAAATGCAGGGCAAGAAGTCTCAAACTTTACCGGTGATGAAATGATCATCTACCTCGGTACTAAGAATTATAAAGCAGGCTGTGCAAAGCCTGCTTTTTTTAGTTCTTTTGTGCGCCTGCGTGGTAAAATAAATCCATGTTTGATCTGATTAAAGATAATGCCAGCCACCGCCTTATGGCCTTCGCCTCCCCTGATGAGCGCGTCTTCGGGCTTTACTTGCTAATGGCAGCCGTCATTGGTGTAGTTAGCTGGGTGTACTACCGCTATATGGCAAAGCCTGATCATAAGCCTGATAACGTGCAGAAGGGGTTGCTGGGCTTTATCTTTGATAAGGACGTATTCCTGCATAAATCAGCCATTCAGGATTATTTCTATTTTGTGGCCAATGCTGTGATCTATGTCGGTATTGTCTCTCAGCTGTTGATTAGCATTCATTTCTTCATGATCATCTTTAGCGGCATGCTGAACGGTATGTTCGGCACCCCGGCAGAACCGTTGATGCAAGTATCTGTGCTGAGCGTTGTGCTGTATACATTGGCGTTTGCACTAGCGATGGATTTTGCTGTGTTTATCACACATTACCTGCAGCATAAAATCCCGCTGCTATGGCAGTTCCATCAAGTCCATCACTCGGCAGAAGTCCTGACACCGATGACGATTTACCGCATGCATCCAGTGGACTTATTCTTTACCGGGATTGTCGGCGCATTACTTGTGGGCTTGGCCTACGCAGGCTTTACTTATCTGACGCAAGCCACGCCAAGCGCTTATGAAGTGATGGGGCTGAACGTGATTGTTTTTGTGTTCTATTTCTTGGGCTATAATCTGCGTCATTCCCACATCTGGCTAAACTATCCGTCATGGCTCAGCCATATTCTGATCAGTCCCGCGCAGCACCATATTCACCATAGTGTAGAGCGCAAACATTGGGACAAAAATATGGGGCTGATCTTCTCTTTCTGGGACAAGCTTTTCGGCACACTTTACGTGCCTAAAACATATGAAAAGCTGAAATTCGGCTTGGATGACAAAGTTCAAAATCCTTTTGGATCCATATTGGAAATGTATGTCACGCCGTTCAAAAATGCTTGGGCGCTTATTGTGCCGCCTGACAGCAAGCGCGGCGCGGCTCTGACGGCTTTAGTTGTTTTGGCTGTTGCAGGGGGCGTGTATTACGGCATCGCCAATATGGATAAAGGCATTCAGGCACGCTTTGCGCCGCTGCGTTCTGTCCATATGGAAGATCTGACATGGACGGAAGTTGAACTGGCTATCCAGACCAAAGGCTACGATACGGTGATTATCCCAACAGGCGGCACAGAACAAAATGGCGCTCATGTCACGCTGGGTAAGCATAATAAGGTAGTACATTACACGTCTGAGAAAATAGCCGAGCGTCTCGGGGGTACTTTCGTGGCGCCTGTAATCCCCTATGTGCCTGAAGATATGCATATGCAATACGCCGGGACGGTCGGTGTATCCGAGGAAACTCTAAAGGCTGTACTGCGCGATGCAGCGTCAAGTTACCGAAAGCAGGGCATTAAAAACATCTTGTTTATCGGTGACAGTGTCGGCAACCAGAACGCCCAGAAAGCTGTAGCTGAAGAGCTTGACGGCAAATGGGATGGCGTGAAAGTCGCGCATATCGATCATTATTACAGCCAGAACGGTCAATATGAATGGCTGACCTTGCAGGGCTACAAACATAACCAGATCGGCGGTCATGCAGGTATTCGTGATACATCCGAGATCATGGTCGTTGATGGTGCCAATAGCGTGCGCAAATACACTGTGATGGTACCAGAGCGTGAAGTAGGGCATAACGGCGATTATAGTAAGGCATCTAAGGCCATTGGTCGCAAGATGCTGGAACTGAAAATCGATGCTGCTGTAAATCAGATCGAGTCGATCATTGGCGAGCGTGAAGCTGAGCCCGAAACTGCGGACATCGTGACGCACTAAACTATTAGATAAAATCCAATCTATAATTAAACCGCTGTTTACCCTGTGTATGTATTATGAACTCAGGATTTGCGGAGAGTTACTCCTTGATAAAAACAGAATATGTGTGGGACGTCTTTATCCAATGAAGGCGTTAATCAAGAAGCCGAAGCGCAGATAACATAGACAGAAACGAGAGAAGCGGTTGGACGGGAAATTCCGCGCCATAAAAGCGGAAACCGGATAAACGGTGGTTTCAAAATGGGTGATGTAATCTCTGTCAATGTTATCTAGCCGCTTCGGCTTTCTTTATGCCAAAACGTATTAACGATTCAGTCAAATACAAAGCTATGATAAAATAAGAAGTTATTATTTTCTCTGGTTTTATTTATGGCAGATTTTCAGACTTCATTATTAAGAGAAAAATTCCTTATTTACGATGCGATGCCCTCTCAGAGCGGCAGCGGTAATAAGGAAATTGTTGCGCTGAGCAATCGTCTGGTTCTGCCACTTAAAAGTAAAAACGGCTATACATCGGAAACATTCGTGGTGCGCGCGCAGAATATGCATACGACTGCACGTATGGGCGCGCAAATTGCTAAGGACTTCTACGATTACGGACAGATCATGGGGCGTGCAACGCCGTTTGACTGGGATACCTGCTTCCAAACCATTGTAAAAGGCTACGAAAGCGACTGGAACAATGATCTTTGGGTGGCCGTATACAATAATGGCCGCGTTGTTTATGAGGCAGGTGAAGCAAATAGGCACCAGTTTCTGGATATTATCGAACAATGCGATGCCCGTAATTCTTCTGATTACGAGCGCTCCATGGAAATCGCCAAAGATGCCTTTAAGCAAGCAGGTAAACTGGTCACGATCGAGCACGACTCGAACGTAGCGCTGGTGATGAGCGTGAATGAAGATGAAGGTAAGTGCGGCGTGATTGTGCGCGGCCCTGCTAAAACAACAACCTTCAATCTATCTGCCAAAAAGAAAAGCGGTCGTACTGTCAAAGTCTCTGAGTGTCTCAGCGTGTCAGCGGCTTTTCTGGAAGGTATTCAGCTAGCTTTCTTTATTGGTTTAACCACTCAGAAAATCAAATACGACCTTATAGGCGCTGGTTCGTCTGTGGCGAAACAGTCGGATGCTGCAAGTTATAAGTTAGGACGTTTGAACAGCGCTATTTCCCAGTTCGAAAATTTGCAGAACGTGAATTATCGCCCCGAGAAACCAAACTTCTCCCAAATGGTCAGTGAAGCAGAAGAGTTTGCCCGCAAAATGCTGGCGAAGGAAATCGCCGCCAAAATCGAGTCGGGTGAACTCGATGAAGATGACTGGGTGGTTTAACCCATAAAAAAACGCCTCGGCATAAACCAAGGCGTTTTCGTATTCATTAAATCATAAAACCTTATGCGGCTTTACGCTCATTGCTATTGGCAAGGCTGCGCAGAACGTAATGCAGAATACCGCCGTTTTTGTAGTATTCCAGCTCGTCCAGCGTATCGATGCGGCACAGCAGCTTCACGTCTTTCGTGCTGCCATCTTCCATGTGAATGGTCATGGACAGCTCGGCGCGTGGCTTTAACGTATCAACGCCTGTGATATCGAATGTCTCTTTACCTGTCAGGCCGAGTGACTTGCGATCATCGCCGTCTTTGAACTGCAATGGCAATACGCCCATGCCGATCAGGTTGGAACGGTGAATACGCTCATAGCTCTCGGCGACAACGGCCTTAACGCCCAGCAGGCGTGTGCCTTTAGCCGCCCAGTCACGGGAAGAACCTGTGCCGTATTCCTTACCGCCAATAACAACCAGCGGCGTATCCGCATCCACGTATTTCATCGCGGCATCATAGATCGACATTTCTTCGCCGCTAGGAACGTGAACTGTGTAACCGCCTTCCGTACCTGGCACCATTTCGTTCTTGATACGGATATTGGCAAACGTGCCGCGCATCATCACTTCGTGGTTGCCACGGCGTGAACCGTAGGAGTTAAAGTCACGCGTATCTACGTTATGCTTGGTCAGGTAAGAGCCAGCAGGGGAGTCTTTCTTGATCGCGCCTGCAGGTGAAATATGGTCTGTCGTAACCGAGTCACCCAGCAATGCCAAACAATTTGCGCCTTTAATATTCTCGACGCTGCCGGCTTGGGCTTCCATGCCTTCAAAGAATGGCGGGTTTTTCACGTAAGTTGACTCATCATTCCATTTGTAAGTTTGGCCTGATGTGTCACCGCCGATTTTCTGCCATTCTTCAGGACCTTTGAATACGTCACTGTAACGGTCACGGAACATGGCAGGCGTTAGCGCTTTATTGATCATATCCTTGATCTCGGCGGGTTTAGGCCAGATATCGCTCAGGAATACGTCATTGCCGTCTTGGTCTTGACCCAGAGGCTCGTTATAAAGATCAACCTGCATGCTGCCCGCCAGCGCATATGCCACAACCAGAGGAGGGGACGCAAGATAGTTCGCCTTTACGTGCGGGCTGATGCGGCCTTCAAAGTTACGGTTACCCGATAGGACGCCACATACAGTCAGGTCGTTTTCTTCAATCGCCGCCGCGATCGGGGCAGGCAATGGGCCCGAGTTACCGATACAAGTCGTACAGCCGTAACCCACAAGGTTAAAGCCGAGCTTATCCAGATCATCTTGCAGCTCTGCTTTCTCAAGGTAGTCAGTCACAACCTGTGAACCGGGTGCCAAAGATGTCTTAACCCATGGCTTAACAGACAGACCCTTCGCCAGCGCGTTACGTGCCAGCAAACCGGCCGCAATAAGTACGGATGGGTTGGATGTGTTTGTACAGCTCGTAATCGCGGCAATCACAACATCGCCATGCTTGAGGTCGTAATCAGCACCGTCAACTTTAGAGGCTTTGCCTGCAATAGCATCTTCAATTTCTTTGATTTTGTGTGGCGGCATCTGGCCAGCTTCGTCAAGCATCTTGCCTTCCGCGCCAACGGGGTTCAGCTCAAGGCTATGACCCATCAATTTGTGGAAGCTGCCAGCTGCTGCCGTCAGGGCAATTTTATCCTGCGGACGCTTAGGACCTGCAATACAGGGCTCAACATCACCCAGATCAAGGCTCAGCGTGTCTGTAAAGACAGGCTCATGGCCTGCGTTGCGCCACAGGCCTTGCTCTTTGGAGTATTGTTCAACCAGTTTAACGGTGTGCGGGTCGCGGCCTGTAAACTCAAGATAGTTCAATGTTTCCTGATCAACAGGGAAGAACGCACAAGTTGAACCAAACTCAGGCGACATATTGGAGATTGTTGCTTGGTCAGGCAGTGACAGGTGATCAAGGCCATCGCCGTAGAATTCAACAAACTTACCAACCACGCCTTTTTCACGCAGCATCTGTGTCACTGTCAGCACCAGATCGGTCGCTGTCGCGCCTTCTTTTAGCTGGCCTGTCAGTTTGAAGCCAATCACTTCAGGGATCATCATGGAAATTGGCTGGCCCAGCATCGCCGCTTCGGCTTCGATACCGCCAACACCCCAGCCCAGAACTGCAAGGCCGTTTATCATAGTTGTGTGGGAGTCTGTGCCGACAACACTATCAGGATAGGCAAGCATCTTGCCTGTTTCATCTTCCTCTTCGCTCCAGACTGTCTGGCCCAGATATTCAAGGTTCACTTGGTGACAGATACCTGTGCCTGGCGGAACAACGCGGAAGTTCTTAAACGCTTCCTGACCCCAACGCAGAAACTCGTAACGCTCGCCATTACGCTCGAACTCACGCTCAACGTTGGCTTTAAAGGCTGTGGCTGTACCGAATTCGTCCACCATCACGGAGTGATCAATGACCAGATCAACAGCTGTCAGCGGGTTGATTTTCTGTGGGTCACCGCCGAGGGATTTCATGGCTTCGCGCATTGCAGCCAAGTCAACAACAGCAGGAACGCCTGTGAAATCCTGCATCAAAACGCGGGCAGGGCGGAAAGCGATTTCTTTATCTGTTTTACCGCCATTATCCAGCCAGTCTTTGATGGCTTTAATATCGTCTGTAGAAACGGAGCGATCATCTTCAAAACGCAGCAGGTTTTCCAGCAATACTTTGAGAGTAAAAGGAAGTTTGTCGATATTACCGATCTGCTCGGCTATGGCTTGTAAGCTGAAATAATCGTAATCTTTGCCGTCCACCGTCATAGTGCGGCGTGTCTTCATGCTGTCATGTCCTGCGCGAGCCATATCGTAATTCCCTTTCGAAGTCGTTGTAATATAAGCGTTTCGGGTAATAAAGATAGCACGTCTGCGGGTAGATACAAGCGCCAGAAATCGGCTTTTTTTGAACGGAATTTTGCCCAAAAATGCAAAATTCACAAAAAAGGGCACATTTGTCCTTATTTGTGCCACATTTGGGCGGCATTATAAGAATTAGGTTTAAGTCTCCTTTTGATTGTGAGTTTGAACATTCCAGCGAAAATTTTACCCGCTACCTCCGTATAAGGTAGCGGGTTTTTTCTTATTCAGAACCGAGTGCTTGTTTATTTCAGAAGCGCTTGCGCAGAAACAGTCAGGGAGATCTGGCTTTCGCTTGGTGCCGCTACAGGGGCTGACATCTCAGCTTTCGCCATGCTTTCCATGGCCATACCACGCATCATTGGCGGCTGGTAATGATTGCCGCCCATATCGACGTTGATTTGCAGCATTTCGCTGGATGACTTACCCAATGCTTTTGCTGTGCGCTCAGATTTTTCGACCAGCTTGCTAAGCGCCGCTTCGAGCAAACTGTTACGTGTTTCTTCCAGTTTTTCTGGCGATAGCGAGTAGCTCAACCCATTCATCGTCAAACCGAGTTCCTGTAAATCTCCCGCTAGTTCGAGAAAGTCATCAGCCTCTTTACCTTTGATCTGCAGACTTTGGCTGCCGCGCCATGACATATCACGGCGAGAATTTATGCTGCTGCGATTGAACTCGTGAACATAATATTGCTGTGTACTGACCTTAACGCTATCCACTTTTTGTGCTGTCTCCAGGGCTTCCTTCATTTTTTTATTGATGGTGTCCTGGACGACTTTAGGGTCGGCGTTTTCTGATTTAAATGTCAGTGTGGCGACCAAAAGATCTTGTTCGACTTCTACCATCTCTGTGGCTGACAGGCTGACCAGTGTTGACCCTTCGGGTAAATCCAATAGGGTGTTGTAATCTTGGGCATTAGCAGGGGCGGTAGTAAATGCCAGTGCCATTGAAAGCGCAGTAACGCAAAGTGTTTTTCTTACAGAAAACATACAGAGGCTCCTTCCTCGTTGTGGTGTCATTACCAAGACATACGATAGTGCGGGTTTAGTCCTTCGGCAAGGTCTAAACCTATAGGGGATAAGCGGTCTTCCTGAATAATGTTTTCTGCGTTATAGTATTACGGCAAAATGCAAAACCCGCCTGTTTCTATCAAATATTTTAAAATCGGAGACCCAAATGACCGAAGCTTTTAATGAGAGCAAATTTGCCATGTGGCGCTGTATTATCGGAATGGCGCATGCCGACGGTATACTACATGAAGATGAACAAGCTTATTTGACAAAGATATTTGATAGCATGCGTGATCGCGCAGGAATGCCGGCAGATATGCATGATACGCTGGTGGATGATCTGCATAATCCTAAAGATATTGAGCCGTTCATGGGGAAGATTGTTGATCCTGCCTTTCGTTCACAGCTTGTATATTTCGCACGTTTACTGGCCTATAAAGATGGCGAGAAACACCCTGATGAAGCGCAGCTATTGAAGATTATGAAAGCCGAAATGTCAGGCGGCGTGGATATGGAAGCTTTGCGTGCAGAAGTGCGCGCCAACGTAGCTTCAGAAGTAACTTTGCATGAGTTGAAAATGGACTCGCAAGGGCCCGGGAAGTCCGGACTGTTCGCACTGATTCATGAACTGGCACTGAAGTTCAATATCGATCTGATGGATTAACGCCAACATCTATTCTTCAGCTATTTTTTGAGTGTTTTGCGCGTACTGAATATCTGCGCGTTTCTTTTCGTCTGCTTCAAACCTTAGGGCAGGGCATTCAAGGTTGCGTTCATCACAAAACGCAATGGCATCCTCTAATGGCATAAGTGTGAGATTGATGATTGTGGCTCTGATCGTCAAAGGAAAATTTTCTGCTTGGCTATCGGACGCCCACGAAATGATACCGACAGCCATGATCGCACAACATAGTATGCGCATGGTAAATGACCTTCTGTTTCTGTTTTAATCCTTTTACGTATCACTTGTGTAAGAGGATCAAAAAAATAAGGTCTTAGAAGGACGCCGTTCGGATTGTACTGCTGGATTGCGTGTTGTTTACGATCTCAGTACTTTTAGTAATTTTTTCAAGCTTCATCTGTTCGGCGCGGTATCGTAATTCAGGACATGCCATATTGCGGTCATCACAGAACTTCACAGCCTCGTCAATCGGCATAAGCGTAAGATTAATAATTCTAGCTTTCATGTGCAATTTTACACTTTCGGCAGAGGCAGGCATCGCCGCCATTACGGCAGCGCAAAGCAAAAATGTTTTCATGGTGTATTTTCCCGTTCCCTAAGTTGTACTCTAATAACCTTCCCAATTTTGGGTTCAAGGTCTAACTCTCAAGATGTTCTGTTCCTTTGTATACTAGCCAAGGTATAGGTGTGGATGCAAAAACATCATACTTTAGTATAGGTTTATTGAACTAATATTATGTAAATTATATATAGCATTGTATATAATCTCTGCTAACAGACTGTTAGATATGGATTTCTTGCATAATTTTTCTGGTTTGTGACATAGTGTCGTATGTCAATTTACAGAATGCACCTGCTGTTTGAGCCATGGGAGCGCATGGAATTAATGGGCTGGCAAATGCCGTTGCCGCAGCGCATTGGATATGGCCATGTATATTGCTTGTTAGATAAAGGTGGCGAAATCACCAAGCGTGATTTTGTGGGCTTAGGGGAACAAAATCTGGAAGGTGAAGTTAAGCAGGATAAGGGGCTAAAGCGGCTATTCAATCGCTTTATGCGCGCTTGCCGATTACAGCTAGTCATCGAGGAAGATGTTATATTCCTCGCATATGAGACAGAACCCGTAGCGTCATTTGAGATCAGCCAAGAAGACTACGAAAGCGCTTTGGCCTATTTCAAAAGTCTGGATGGCAGTATGGTGGAATATGATCGTACTTTTAACAACTGTGTCCATTATGCCAATCAAGATTTAAAGGCTGCAGGCATTGATCTGGGCAATGGACTAGGCCTAAGTGCGGGCGCATTTTTTCAAAAAGCCTTAAAACAAAGCCAAGGCAATCTCTTGTCGCCTCCTTTGGGTATTGAGGTTGTCGAACGTACCGTGCCCAAACACGACCCTTCTTAATCAATAAACAGCCTATCGTATGGACCATTTCATTGTTATCCTATCCCAAGGTTCTATAGCGGAGGATTAGGAGCATGATGGAAGTAATAGAAGATTTGCCGGCCGATGTAGTTGGTATCGCTGCGCGCGGTAAAATCGTTAAAGAAGATTATGAGAACCTGATTATTCCAGTGATCGAGCAGCGCATCGCCGAGCATGGCAAAATTAAAATGCTGTTCGAGCTACACCATTTTGATGGCATGGAGCTGGCGGCGATGTGGCAAGATACAAAATTCGGAATGCAGCACTGGCATGATTTTACGCATCTGGCACTGGTGACTGATGATCCATGGCTGCGGAATATGACAGCGTTCTTTGCCCATATGATTCCTGCCGAAGTGCGCTGCTTTGGGAGCACAGAAGCAGAAGCTGCGCGTGAATGGCTGGTAACGACTTAAGAAGACTACTCTTTGGCAGCGATGCGCACGATATGGCGGCTTAGATACGCAAAAGGTGTATCGCAGGCTGCCACAAAGATTTTAACGCCATAGGCAACAGCCGCCAGCGCCAGCCAGCCCTCGAACATTCCGTAGAACGCCAGAAACGCGAAGGCAAACGTATCAAAAAACTGAGAGATGATCGTACTGCCGTTATTACGCAGCCACATATGCTTCTCGTTGGTCCATGTGCGTATATGGTCATACAGCCAGACATCAAGGCTCTGGCTCAGGAAATAGACGAACAGCCCTGCAAACACAATGCGGAATGATGTCGTAAAGACAGTGTCCATGGCATCAGAAAGGGCCTGCATATCGGCGGCTGGCTCTGCTATACGGATGGCTTGCAGAAACACCTGAAACAGGATGGCTGCAAACACACTAACGCGAACAGTCTCATAGGCGCTCTTCTTCCCGAAATTTTCGTTCAGGACGTCGGTCGCCAGAAAGATCGTGGAGTATAGCGCCGTGCCCAATGTAATCGGTAAACCCCAAACCATAACAACTTTCGCGTCCGTAATACCAAGCAGCAGCGTGATCATCACCACATAGCCCTGCAGCCAGTGCTTGCCCATAAAGGCAGCAAACGGCACAGCTAAAAGGCCGAATAGCATAGTCGCGATAAATAGAAATTCGTTAGTCATGCGGGAAATATACGCGCAGTAATGTTATTTAGAAAGACCAATTGATCGGTAAGCATCATTCCGCATGTTCGGTGGTATAACACGGTCAAGGCGCGCTTTAAGTCTTTGGTCAATGTCATGCGGTCTTGTAAGGCCTGGTTTACCGGCAACTCTCAGACGGAAGTGGTCCAGCAGAATGTGTCCCATGGTTTCCGTTAGATCATCGCTGCGGCTTAACAGGCCCGCTGTAATCTGTACGCCATGCAGGTGGACAGTTTTGCTGCGAGAGCAATACTGCCAGGGAGCGGGAATAGAAACGCTATTCCAATCAATTCTTAAAGAGCTCATATCCATGTAAGGCACCAAAGGTTTACATATTGAAGGGGTTTTACACTAAAGCTCATAAAGATTGCAAAGTTTTTGTTCCGCGTGACTTACGCAGATAAGAAAATAATTGCAAACTATTGTTTTGATTAATATTTATGAGTGAAATTATGGACGACATTTTCCCGACATTATTTGCCAAAACCTTCTTCATTCTGGCAACCCAGCTGTCCATCACATGGGTGGCGGCACGTGCCACGCTTGTTTATTTTCAGCGCAAATACCAACAAGGCGCATCATGGGTCACTGCGACGAAGAACAAAGCAGGCTTTCTTGATCTACACGTCGATCAGCAGATTTTGAAAGGGCCGATCTATATACTGCTCGCAGTCTACTTTGCCACGTTCTTCTTTCTAGAGTTATATGCCGCTGAATATATGCGCTTGGGACTTTTAACCTTCTCGTTCTGGTCAGTGCAGGTCGGTATAATTGTCGCGCTGTGCCTGATCGCTGTCGATGAAAATATGGGCATGAAGGTCGTTGCGCTGACCGCACTTATAACCGTGCTCACAGCGTTAATAGGGATCTATTCAGGCATAGATTTCGGGTTTCTGAGTACAGGTCTGTTTATTGCCCTATTACTGCTGCTAGGCGCGAATATTCTGCGTATCTTTATTGATATTCCGCGCATGAAACAGCGGGTTATCGCCGGTATAGGCGTTGTGATATTCACGCTCTATATGGTGCATGATTTCAATGCGCTCGCCAAAGCCGATGCGGCAGGGGTGAATGATTGGCCTGCCGCCATCCACATCTCGATCGGTATTTATCTGGATATCATCAACCTGCTGCTAGAGCTGCTTGATACGATGAGCGACTAGTTAGCCGCGCACAAACAGACGATTGCGACCATGATTGCTGCGGGCGCGGAAGGTTTCATCTTCGCGCAGACCTGCATCGGTGATCATTTTGATCATCGCATCATTGGCTTCGTTACCGCCTTCAATCTCGATAAGTAGTGATTTGATCTGGCCAAGAATTTCAGGCGCACCTTTCAGGATCAGCGGCTCCAGGCCATCAACATCAAGTTTGACGTGATCAGGCATAGCATCGAACTGCTTGGCAAAATTATCGGCACGCATGGCAATCACAGTCTGCTGGAAGGCAGGCTTGAATTCGCCAAACTGGTTGCTGGCAACGCCGATGGAGTTAGACGCATGACCCGCACTCACCTCTGCCATTTGCAGATCGGCAAGACCATCAGTATCGGAAAACGCCATGCACAAAGGCTTCACTTGCTTGGAAAGATCATTCAAACGCAGGTGGTCTACTAACAGCGCGAAGTTGAAAACGCTGGGTTCAAACGCATAAACCGTCGCGCCGCGTTTTGCTGCGTAGAGCGTGTATAGGCCAACATTCGCGCCGATGTCCCAGAAAATATCGCCTTCGCCGACAATGTTATCAATGTAGAAAAGAGTTTCAGGTTCATCCTCGTGGAACCGCGCAACCGCACTGGCAATCGCTGCACCGCGTCCTGCGTAAAATGCAATATCGCCGTGATTTGTTTTGACAACTGTATCGCCGCAACCATAAAGCATATCGGCAACACGGGCGCGGGTTTTGGCTTTCTGGCGGCTGGATAGGGGCACCATCGCACAGTTAACGGCACCATACAGAATTTTGGAAACGGATTTGCTCATCGAATTACAGGCTCTCTTCAGATCTTAAAAACTGCCGCAGTATACGAACAGTTGTACACGAAGTCACCTATAAATGCCCCTAATTGAGTATCCAGTACCCGCCATTTAGATAGGCCGCGTAAATAGTCCAGAGTGTCGGCGGGATCATCAGATACGCGGCGACTCGTAAGCGTCCCCAAGCCTTGGCAATGAACACGAGCGCCAGAACATCCATCACAACAATCCAGATAAACCCGATCAGTAATTCCTGCGCGCCGAAGAATATGAAACTCCAGCTCCAGTTCATGATCATATACACGATATAAAGCGGCAGCAGCCCTTTACGCGCCGAATCGTTTCGTCCGCGCCAGACCGTCCATCCCGCCGCCGCAATCAGGGAATACAGCAGTGACCACATAATCGGAAAGGCGATATTCGGCGGTGTCAGCGGCGGCGGCGTCAATGATGCATACCAGCCGTCAACGCCATTTTGTGTGGCCATGCCGATGCTATACGATACAGCTTCGAAAACCAAAATCCAGAGGGCGAGTGATAAATATTTTTTCATAGAGAGAGGATATAGCGCTTCACACCGTAAAATCCAGCGGTAAACTAAGGCGCGGCGTAACAGCTATGCAGGTTTTCAATCCGCTGTTTTTCCATGCGATAGGGCGATACATCCCTGATCAGCGCTTCCAGATCGCGCAATCCGTCGACCTGCAAGTCAAATTCATCGCGCAGATATCGGACGGCGTGACAATCGGCCGCGTGTTCCATGCGGGTGACCGTATCGCCCGTCAGATCGGCATCAACATAGTGCGTGACGGCATCCCCAGAACTCAGGTGGAAACATTCGTGCAGATAGATAAAACGCACCTGCGTCGGGGTTAATTGATCCATGAAGGATTCATCGTAAACAATGACGGGCATTTGTATGTCTTCAGCGCGCGCGGTATGTCTGCCGTCGCTGGCTTCGCCGCGTAAATAACGGGCGCCTGCATACATGGTCATATGATAATCATCGGCCTGATCGTGATAAATATCCTCGTCAATCAAGGCAGCCATATCACCACGGTGATCACGGCACTCCAGCGCGTTTAAGGACGCAAGTGCTGTGTTCTCAGGCGTATCAGCTTGTGCCGCCGCCGCAAACGCGCCGCATAGTCCGATCGCCAATAGCCCTGAATACGCAAGACCCCGCATAAAACCCCAATCCTGTTTTTGTTTTTATAATTATTAGAAACACTCTAGTCGGATTAAGGGCAGCGCGTCAAATTTATGTTACTTCAAATCGCATAGCGCCTTGATATGCGCAGGGCCAATGCCGCAGCATCCGCCGATAATGCGCGCGCCCAGATTAATCCAGTGCTGGCAGAATTCCAGATACGTGCTGGTATCCTCGATCAAATCCTCGCGCAGGGCAGACACAACCTCGTTGGATTTATGGCCTTTGCGGATATCATCAAACGCGTTGGCATACACGCCGAGCCTGAACCGCCCGTCCAGTTGAGCGGCCGCAATCTGCAGGGCAGGGGTCATGGTCTCTGGCTGGCTGCAATTAAACAGTACCGCCTCAATCGGTAAATCTTTGATGGCCGATAACGCCTCGGACAATAACTCGCGGGATCGTAGCTGCGGCGGATGGTCTTCATAATAGTCACGTAACGTAAACGCCAGCCAGATCGGCTTGCCTGTCTTTGCCAGCGCCGCTGTGACAAACAACGCTTCTTCAACCGAAGACAGCGTTTCCACCAGCCAGAAATCAACATAGGGCGCTTGCGCTTCGATCAGGGGCATAAGAATGTCAGGCGCACGCGCCGCATCAAATAATTGCGGGTTATACGACCCGAATAGCGGCGGAATACATCCCGCCACGCGCACACCCTCACCCGTATCCGCCGCTTCACGGGCAAGCTTACCCGCCAGCCCAATCAAATCGCGCCCCATATCGGCAAAGCGCTCTTCCCCGATATGGAACGGCACACAGGCATAGGCATTGGTCGTCAAAACCTCCGCCCCCGCCTGCACATATGATAAATGGGCATCGCGCACAGTATCAGGCGCCTCCATCAAAGCCAGCGCCGACCACTCAGGCTGCCGAAACGGCGCGCCCATCCGCTCTAACTCTCGCCCCATTCCACCGTCTAGTATTGTGATCATTGTTACTCCGTGTACGTCATTGCGAGGACTGCAACGACGAAGCAATCCATACCAAACTTTACAAGATGCTCTGGTATAAGTCATCCCACGCTGGGTTCATATTTTCGATCAGGGAAAGCTTCTGTTTGCGGCTGCCGGCTTTGATGCGCTTTTCTTCGGTAATGGCGGCTTCCATGTCTTCATAGACTGCGAAGTAAACAAGGCTGTGGCATTTATACTGGCTGGTAAATTCGCTCTTAATGCCGTTCTTATGTTCGTGAACCCGTTTCGGTAGGTCGGAAGTAACGCCCGTATACAACGTCCCGTTCGGCTTATTCGCCATAATATAAACAGCAGGCAGCTTCATAAAGTTCTCTCTGCGTCATTGCGAGGAGCGCAGCGACGCGGCAATCCATGCAATCTATGTCAGGATCACCATGGACTGCTTCGTTCCTCGCAGTGACGTTAATTATCATTAATTAGCATTTAGTTAGAAAAGTTCAAATTAGCGCACAGGTTTAGAACTTGTAATGTAATAACATGCGAAATGGGCGACAATAATGCCTATAGTAAAGGGTAAGAGTGTCCACCATAAGTTAAATGGAAAAGCTTTGTAGATAAAATCTGTTAAAATAACGATTGGAAAGCCAATTAATAAGCCCCACAAAAATTGAATGAAAACCTTTAAGTAGCTGTTGTTATACGTGAAATAGCGCGTGCATTCTTCACATTTTATAGTTCTATGCTTAGGCGGCTGAAACATTTGAAAGTAAGAAGAGCGCATGAGCTGGTTATATTGCTTAAAGCTGGCGCGCTTATTACAGTTGGGGCATTTCACTACTCATCACCCATCTTAAGCGCGGCGATAAACGCGCTTTGCGGAATTTCGACATTCCCGTATTGGCGCATTTTCTTCTTACCTTTTTTCTGCTTTTCTAGCAGTTTGCGTTTACGGGATACGTCGCCGCCGTAACATTTGGCGGTTACGTCCTTACGCATGGCAGAGATGGTTTCGCGGGCAATCACTTTGCCGCCAATAGCCGCCTGCACGGCGATCTTGAACATCTGGCGCGGGATTAAATCTTTCAGGCGCTCACACAGCATACGGCCGCGGCGCTCGGCCTGATCGCGCGGCACAACCATCGCCAGCGCGTCAACAGGCTCGGCATTGACCAGCACTTCCATTTTAACCAGATCACCCTTGGCGTATTCGGCCAGCTCGTAATCAAAACTTGCGTAACCGCGGCTGATCGATTTCAGGCGGTCATAGAAATCAAATACCACTTCGTTCAGCGGCAGCTTGTATTTCAGCATCGCACGCTCACCCGCATAGGTCAGGTCGATCTGCACGCCGCGGCGCTCTTCACACAATGTCAGAAGGCCGCCCAGATATTCATCAGGCGTCAGAATGGTCGCGTTAATCCATGGTTCGTGGATTTCCTTGATCTTGACCACATCAGGCATGTCGACAGGGTTATATAGCTCCTGAATCGTGCCATCTGTTTTGTGGATCATATACACAACGCTCGGCGCGGTCGGGATCAAATCAAGGTCAAATTCGCGATCCAGACGCTCCTGAATGATTTCCATGTGCAGCAGCCCAAGGAAACCACAACGGAAACCCATACCAAGCGCTTGGGAGTTTTCAGGCTCGTAATGCAGCGCCGCGTCATTCAGTTTCAGCTTACCGATAGAATCGCGCAGCTTCTCGTATTCGCCGTTATCCGTCGGGAACAG
Organism: Micavibrio sp.; assembly: GCA_012960155.1. GTDB lineage: Bacteria > Pseudomonadota > Alphaproteobacteria > Micavibrionales > Micavibrionaceae > UM-FILTER-47-13. The sequence goes on from DUBU01000001.1 coordinate 17,042, forward strand.
GGAACAGAACACCATCGGCACGCTTGGCTTAAATCCTGCCAGCGGCTTTTCACAGCGCTTGCGCTCTTCGGTGATCGTATCACCCACCAGCGTTTCGGAGATATCCTTGATACCTGCGGTAATAAAGCCCATCTCACCCGGGCCGAGCGCATCGACCATGGTTGGCTTCGGGCCGAAAATACCGACGCGGTCAATCTCGCGCGCGGCCTTCGTACCCATGAAATACGCCTTCATGCCTTTTTTCAGGTAACCGTCAATGACGCGCACAAGGATCATCACGCCCAGATAAGGGTCGTACCATGAATCAACCAGCAGCGCCTTGGTCGGTGCTTCGGCATCGCCCTCGCGCGGCGGCGGTAATTTGGTAACCACAGCTTCCAGCAGTTCTTCGATACCCTGACCCGTCTTGGCAGAGGCGTGAACGGCATCATCGGCAGGAATGCCGATCACATCTTCGATTTCCTGCTGCACGCGATCAGGCTCGGCGGCGGGCAAGTCGATCTTGTTGATCACAGGCACGATCTCGTGATCGTTATCAATCGCTTGGTATACATTGGCCAGCGTCTGTGCTTCCACCCCTTGGGATGCGTCCACCACCAGAATAGAGCCTTCACAGGACGCCAGAGAACGGGACACTTCGTAGGAAAAATCCACGTGACCGGGCGTGTCCATCAGGTTCAGCTGGTATTCAATACCGTCTTTGGCGGTATACATCAGGCGCACGGTTTGCGCTTTGATGGTAATGCCGCGCTCTTGCTCCAGCTCCATGTTATCAAGAACCTGCTCGCGCATTTCACGGTCGGTCAAGCCGCCGCAATGTTGAATTAAACGGTCGGCCAGCGTGCTTTTGCCGTGGTCGATATGGGCGATAATCGCGAAGTTACGGATTTCTGATAGCTTTTTTGTCATGACGCTAGGTTTTATAGCAGAATCGCGGAATTCTCAAGCAAATACAGCAGCGTTACATTTGCCTAAATATTTTATTGTGATAGGCTGCGGACAATCATAAACAGGGAGACAATCATGAGCGATATAATGTTAAAAAGCTATCAGCGGGAATGGCCGAGTTTAGGCGTAGACAGCGCGATTATGGACAAAGACCTCGCGCGTTATATCGACCAGATTTACAGAGATCTGGAAAGCTGGGGGCATGATATGGACAAGGACGCGACTTACGCGCTGATCGCCCCTGATCTGACGGCAGAAAAATTCGCCGCATACAGAACCCGTGCTTTCATTGAAATGACCATCAGTCGTTATCATGCCGCGATGGCGCCTGAACGCAGATACGATGCCTGGAGTTTAGGCGGCGCAGTCTCCCGTCATGCGATTTTGCAATCGATGGCTGAGCGAGAGTTGCCGCAGACCGAAGTGCTGATCGCCAAGTTCGGTATACCTGAATCTGTCCCGCCGATGACGGCACAGACTTTGAAGATGATTATAGGGGCGCGCGATGACGGCACGCTGGAACAGGATATCAAGCAAAGCGCGATGGCAGGGGCTATCGAAGAATTCTGTTTGGCCGAAGCGCTCATCAGGCAGTATGACGCTGCAAAAGAAACTGACCGCACAACACCGCGCGGCTGTCTCGGCAAAGCCAAAATCGTGCTGGAGCTTCTTGATGAGGCGGGCGAGTATTACGCCCCGCAAACAGTGACCTTGATGAAGGATAATCACCGCGATGCCGATGAAGCGCCAAAGGCAATGATCTTTGATCGTCAGGCTGCCACGGATCTGCGCGACAAATGTTTGAAGCTCTTGCTCGCGAATGACTTCAAAGTTGCCCTAGACTTTCAGGCGCAAGGGCATTTCGTTCTCGATTATTCAGGCAGCGGTCACGGCATGATGAAAATGCCGATGCAGAGTATCGCCGAGGAACTAAACAAGGCAGGGGCTGATCTGACCGACCCGAAAACCTATGATGCGCTGGGGACCGATATCAAAACCTTCCGTGCCTGTTATGAACGGGAACGTACAGAGGTTGCGGCCAATGATGAATATAATTTGCTAAAGCCCGCGTTTAAAATATAGTTTTTTGACATATTGCTAAAGGCAGTGCTACGCTGCGCTATCCAATATAGGGGAGAGCGCCATGAGCGACGAACGACAAACCAGAGCCGATATCAATATCTATCCATGGGCCACACCTGCTGACCCCAGCAATGTGCGCGTGGCGATGGAAAAGGGCGAAATGGATCAGGCGCTGCGCATGGCCACGCTGAAAGGCAAGCTGGTCGAGGCCATGAAAAACGCAGGCATCGAAGACAGCCAGATTCTCGATTACGGCGTGGGCATCAGTATCAGGAGCCCGACACCGCGCGCTTTGGAAGCAGCCTCAAACCTGACCTTTGTCGAAAAGCCGAAGGTCTACAGACTTTAACTCCTGACTTCGCTCACAGCATAAAGCCCGCCCAGCGGGCTTTTTTATTGCTGACTCATTGGCGGGTGATAGAATTGTCTCATGCTTAAAAATCTTCTGATCCTCTTGCTTTGTTTTCTGGTAACAGCCTGCGCGCAGTTGCCAACATCCGAGCGTCTTGAAAATGTTCGGGCGGAGCGGGAGCAGGAGATTGCGCTAACCCTTGCCGACCACGGCTATCTCTATGGCGCGCCTGTGTTTGTGCGCGGCTTCAAGGATGAAGGCGTGATTGAACTCTGGATACAAAGGCCTGAACAAAAGACATTCGCACTCTATAAGTCCTATCCGATTTGCACGTTCTCGGGTGATCTGGGGCCAAAGCTTGCCGAAGGGGATGAGCAAGCTCCTGAAGGTTTTTACCGCGTAGGTAAGGGCCAGATGAACCCATGGAGCCGCGAGCACCTGTCTTTCAATTTAGGTTTTCCCAATGAATATGACGAAAGTTTAGGTCGCACGGGTAGTAACCTGATGATCCATGGTGGCTGTGCCTCTGTTGGTTGCTATGCAATGACCGATGAAGCCATGGAGGAGATTTACCTCCTGGTGGAAGCAGCCTTGCGCGAAGGGCAGAAAACCGTTCCTGTGCACCTTTTCCCGTTCCGCCTGAACGCCCGTAATATGGCCTATTACCAAAACCATGAATGGATGCCGTTCTGGGAAAATCTGAAACAGGGCTATGACATTTTTGAACTCAGTCATATCCCGCCGAATGTCGATGTTCGCAAATGGGAATATGCGTTCCGTAAATAACGGCTAAGTTACAAACTGTGCGGCGCAGCACGCCTTGCGCTTGCGCCATCTATAATGCTTTGCTACCGTTTTTCTCATAAAAATAAACAGGGAATGGTTAATGCAAAGAGGTTATTTGAGGCAGGCGTTTCACGCCGCTGACAAAGCGCTGGATTGGTGGTTCGGGGATCGCCGCGCCTGGGCAAGGGACTACCGTAAACTATCCAAGAAGATTGAGCGATTTACAGATCACGAATTGGTGGAGACAATGCCAAAGGGTGAATATGTGCGCCTTGGGGATGTGCGTCGTATCTTTACGCAAATTGGCGCGCGCCTGGAATATGATCATTCATACGAAAACTTCATGATGTATATCGAGCCTGTTTTTCAGACTTTGATAGAGCAAGCGCAGCGCGGCGACATACCATGTTTTGCGCGTGTAGAAGAAGACCTAAGTGTTGATGGCCGCTTCAGAGTGCGCGATATTCTGGCCGCGATCCTGAAGGCGGAGCTTCCTGAAGGTGCTTCGCAAGATACACGCTTCCGCACAGAGAAAATCTTCGTGCCTATAATGCCTGATATAGATGAAACAACGCAGCTCGGACGTATCCAGCGCTGGTTCAATACGAACTTGCCGCTCGCCACGCCTTCAACAGAAGGGGAAGAGAAAGAGGTGACAACCGAATACGTGCTGAATCTCAAGCGTCCGCTGATTATGGCGGTTGGCTATGCTTCTGATTATCACGGGATTGGACGCGCAATTGCCAAATACGATATCCCCAAGCTCGAAGATACAATGTTTGAGCGCAGTAATTTTGACCGTCGCCGCCGTCAAAAAGCGGCCGAACCGCGCTACTATCGAGGTCATCGTGTCGATAAGTAGCACGACCTTAAAAGCCATTTGAAATGAATCGTTTTTTGCGCTTTAATCCGCAGCGTTAAAACACAAAATAAAAGGATCACTATGTATAAGAAGCAAATATTCCGTATGGCGATTATCGCGCCGGTTGTCATCGCGATGGTGGTTGTTACGGCTTTGGTCTATATAATCCTGCACAGCGCTGTTGCAGGCGATGGACAGTATCTGGAACACGTTCCTGAAGCATCTGAAATTCATGAAGAGGCGTCAGCGGCAGGATGTAATTTTAATTACCTCGTGGGCCAGAATGTGAATGATGCTTATCTGAACTTGGGACGCCCAGTGCGTGTTATCGAACCTGGTGACGCCGTCACACAGGACTTTAACCCGGAACGCGTCAACGTTATTGTCGATACGCAAGGTTATGTGACAGAAGTAACTTGCGGTTAACCTGCTGTTAACCAAATCAGAGTATAAAAAAACCGCGTCGGACACACCCTCGCGGTTTTTTAAATTCTATATATCAACCTGAATAGTGATCTTGTGGTGAAGATAAATATTCAGACTGAAATGTTACTTAGGTGCAAATTCAGGATTGAAGTCTGCGCCTGCATCGTTAACTGCGTCGTAAGACGTAACGCCTGCATAGTAATCTGCAACGCCTGCACCTGTACCCGCATTCAGGGTAAAAGCAGCAACAGGGTTACCAATTTCTGTTTTCAGTGCTGTTCCTGTGATAGCCATAGTTTACACTCCTCTCTCTACCATTTACGCTCGATGGATAATTAGGGGGTAATAGTCGCCTTCTTGCGGTTCACCCGTTTCATCATCCGTCAATACCATCAGAACCTGGAAAGCGTTATCCATATACTTTGTTAATTCTGGATGAACCGGAATTCCAAAGTTCCTGATGTCTCCATCATTCATAACGAAGTTTAAATTCCTGCTATCTAGATCAAATTCCAACCAAGATAACTGTGCATTAAACGGTTTGTTATGAAAGATCATAGCCTCTGCACGGTCATTAACGACCAGCTCGACTTTAACTTTCTCATCAGGGTTTACGCCTTCATTGTAAACGGTCACCGGTGTTTTCCTTTTTATTTACCGCGTTTACGGTTCTTTGGGTACACCCTGATATACTAAGCCGTTCTTACCTAATATTCAACACGAGTTACATTAACATAATGTTAAATATCGGGATAATTCCTTACATTCGGAAGTGTGGGTCCGTCCTTAAAATTGGCGCCTCTGCGACTTCCGGTTCAGTATCCTCTACGCTAGGCGCTTCAACTGTTCCTTCGGCTTCCATACCGAATATACGCGCTAGCAGATTTCCATTTTGCATATTTTCAACACGATTTGCAAGTTCTTCGAGCTGAAAAAAGCGAAAACCCGATTCTATGACTTCTAAAACACCGTCTACAACACTGTCGGCCTGATCAAATGCTGACTGTAGAGAAGGCGTGCCTTCAAAGCCTAACGTATTGAATATAGTCGATAAAATCCAGTTGGTTGCTGGGGTTTCCGTCGCTGTATCTTCCATAATTTCGTCCTCCTATTAACATCGCCATTTATTTACTACCACTCTTGCAAAACTGCGGCTGTAGAGCCTCTGTTTTGTAAAAATGGACGCTTAGCGTCGCAAGAACCAAAATTTGAATGAAAAGCAGATACATACAACACCTCTATCGCTCTTATTCTTACCGTTGATTTGATGATAACAAAAAGAATGAGATTTGCGCAAGTAATTAATAAAAATATTTTTAAAAGTAATATAATATTACAAAATATTGTCTAAGGTGTTGTTTTTATTGGGTTTTGATTAGTGGCGGAAATGGCGCATTTCTGTAAATACCATAGCCAGGCCGCGATCGTTGGCCGCGGCAATGACATCTTCATCGCGAATCGAGCCGCCAGGCTGGATTACAGCCGTCGCACCAGCCTCTGCAGCGGTGATCAAGCCGTCAGAAAATGGGAAGAACGCATCTGATGCCACAACAGACCCTTTGGTCAGCGGCGCATCCAGACCTTCTTTCTCGGCGGCTTCCTTGGCCTTCAGGGCGGCGATTCGGGTCGAATCAACACGGCTCATTTGGCCTGCGCCAATGCCGACTGTCGCGCCGTTTTTGGCGTATACAATGGCGTTGGACTTCACATGCTTGGCCACACGGAAGGCAAAAAGCATATCTTTCAGCTCTTGTTCAGTCGGCTCGCGGTCGGTCACGACCTTCAAATCATCAAGTGTGATTCGGCCATTATCCAAATCCTGAACCAGCAACCCACCTGACAGGCTTTTAACGATTCGGCGGTGATCCGCAGGGTTAGGCATAGAACCTGTTGTCAGAACGCGCAGCTTTTCTTTGCTTTTCAGCAGATCAATCGCATCAGCCTCAATAGAGGGCGCAATAATCACTTCGCTGAAAACCTTGATAATCTCTTCTGCTGTTGCCTTGTTCAGCGGACGATTCAGCGCAATGATGCCACCAAACGCACTGACAGGGTCGCAGCGTAGGGCGTTTTTATAGGCTTCAAGCGTATCCTTACCGCGCGCAACACCGCAGGGGTTGGCGTGCTTGATAATCGCAACGGCTGGCTCTTCAAACTCTGAGATCAGCTCGAACGCGGCATCTGTATCATTCAGGTTGTTATAAGACAGCTCTTTACCTTGCACTTGCGATGCTGTGGCAACACCTGCACGGTCTGTGCCGTCCAGATAGAGCGCGGCGCGCTGGTGAGAGTTCTCGCCATAACGCAATGTTTCTTTCCAATTGCCCGAAAAGCTGATGCGGCGCGGGAATTCATCTTGATCAATCTCGTTAGAAAACCAGCTGGCAATGTTGGAATCATACGTCGCCGTCAGGGCGTAGGCGTTCGCGGCCAGTCGTTTGCGGGTTGTAAAGGTCGTCGCGCCGTCATGGGCGTCCATATCATCCAGAACCTTCTGGTAATCCTGCGGGTCGGTAACAATCGCCACATATTCATGGTTTTTCGCAGCCGCACGCACCATCGCAGGGCCGCCAATATCAATGTTCTCGATTGCTTTCTGGTAATCGGCGCCGTCTTTAACAACTTCGCTGAACGGGTACAGGTTCACCACAACCAGATCAATCTCGCCAATCTCGTTATCGGTCATGGCTTGCTTATGCGCGGGGTCATCACGGCGCGCCAGAATGCCGCCATGTACTTTAGGGTGTAGCGTCTTGACGCGGCCATCCATAATCTCGGGGAAGCCTGTGAAATCGGAAACATCACGAACCTCGATCCCTTGTTCCTTCAAGGATTTTGCCGTTCCGCCTGTAGACAGAATTTCAACGCCATACTCTTTCAGCTTGGCGGCAAAATCATGAAGACCGTCTTTATTGGATACGGAGATAAGGGCGCGGCGCACAGGCACGGCGCGCGGGTCACGCATAGGATCTGTTTGGGACATAGTTTTCTTGGCTGCTTGGTTTTCCATGAGACATTTCTAGTGCAAACAGGCACTTTTGTCTACGGCCTATGCGGTCATGGAATCTAAATCATGTGCGCTGTCTTGCAGAACATAAAGCCCGCGACGCTCCGCCAGTGCCTTAAAGCTGTCGGTCAGGCCTATAATGGTTTCAGCACCGCCGAGGAACAAAAAGCCATCCGCAGCCATATGATTAGAAATACGGTTCAGAATGTCGGACTTCGTGGCTTCGTCGAAATAGATCAGCACGTTGCGGCAGAATACAACATCGAATTGACCTTTTGAGTCCATGCTGTCCAGCAGGTTGAATTTCTCAAACTTCACCATGCTGCGGACATCGTCATTCAAACGCCAGCCATCACCTTCAGTAGTGAAGTATTTCAGAAGCAGCTGAACGGGCATACCGCGCTGAACTTCGAATTGTGAGAAAAAACCTTCTCGCGCAGTATTTAGAACCTTATCGGCAATATCTGTGGCGATGATCTCGACATTCAGATTTTCGATCAAGGCGGCGTGCTCTTTTAATAAGATCGCAAGTGAGTAGGGCTCTTGCCCTGTCGAGGATGCTGCACACCAAATGCGCACTGTGCTCTTTTTCTTTCTGTGTTTGGCCAGATAGGGCAGAACCGTATTGGCAAACAGATCAAAAGGCTTCTGGTCTCGGAAGAAAAACGTCTCGTTTGTGGTCATAGCCTCAACGATATCCTTGATGACCTCTTCATCAGGAACGCCGCGCAGCGCCATAGTCAGACCTTCCAGCGAAGCGTAGCCCCATTTCTTGGCGACAGGCGTTAGCCGTGAATCCAGCAAATAGGCTTTATCTTGTGTAATCGACAGGCCAGATCTGGCCTTGAGGATGTCGCGATAAATATCAAAGTCCGTGATACGCATAGGAAGTATCTTATCCTCGGATGGTTAATTGTCCATTACGTTTTTAAAAATTTCATGACCAATTTCACCAAGAGGAAGAATAGTATTACACAATCCTGCATGGGCAACGGCCCCGGGCATACCCCAGACAACGCTGGTTTTCTCATCTTGTGCGATGATAATGCCACCTTCATCAGCCAGCAGTTTAAAAGAATTTAATCCGTCATTACCCATACCAGTCAGCATTACCCCCAATACTCGATTACCATACAATGATACGGCACTGCGCATCATTGGGTCGACGGACGGTTTACAGTAATTCTCGGGCGCGCCATCTTTGATGTTAATGCTAACGCTACGGTCTTCATTGCGCTGCAGCTCCATATGAAATCCGCCTGGCGCCACATAGACATGGCCTTTTTCAAGGAGCATACCTTGCGCACCTTCATGAGCGGGAAGTCCGCAATTCTGTTCGATATGCTGTGCCAGCAGCTTTGTGAACGTCGCAGGCATATGCTGTGTAATTACAATCGGCACGCGCAGTTCTTTAAGGTGCTTCAATACATCAAATAAAGCCTGCGGGCCGCCCGTTGAGCTTCCTATGGCGACTAGCGCTGTTGGAAGCTTTGCAGGCGGCTTGGGACGCAGCAAGACATTGCCGTCATTCTTATGCGTGGCGTGGTATTGGGGCACAGTCTTTTTAAGCTTATGACGTCCCAGACTTTTAACCGTCTGAAGCAGCTTTGTCTGAAATTCTGCAGCGCCGCCCATTTCCGATGTGGACGTTGGCTTGACTAGACAGTCTGTTGCACCGAGCGCCAGAGCTTTCATTGAAATATCTGCACCCTTAACACTCAGCGTAGAGCATATCAGCACTTTGGCCTTAGGGCAGTGTTCATGAATAAGGGGTAGGGCGGTCAGACCGTCCATAATCGGCATTTCAATGTCCAGAATAATTACATCAGGCGCTGCTTTCTCCAGCGCGTTTAGGGCAGCCTCACCGTTATGAGATGACGCAACAATGACTATGTCGGGATCTTTTTCAAGTTCGCGTCCGATAAGACCACGAATAACAGCAGAATCGTCAACCAGCATCACGCGGATTTTGCCGTCAGTATTCGCCGCGGGGGCTATGTCGGGCATAATGAAAAGGCCTCCGCCCTCTATGTTACATCAGGCCGACTTGTACAAACTTGGATTTCAGAATATCGCTGTCAAAAGGCTTCATGATGTATTCATTCGCGCCTGCATCGACAGCCCGTTTGATGTGGTTCATATCGTTTTCTGTCGTACAGAACATGACCACAGGCTCCTCGCCGTGTTCCATCATCCGCAGCTTCTCCAGAAACTCGATACCACTCATGACAGGCATATTCCAATCCAGCAGGATGACGTCCGGCATTTTGGATTTGCAGTGTTCGAAAGCTTTTTGTCCGTTTTCAGCCTCTTCGCAGGTAAAACCCAGATCATTCAGGATGCGGCAGGCAACCTTGCGAACGACACGGCTATCATCAACTATAAGACAGGACTTCAATCTAACTCTCCAATTCAAAAGGATCTTGCGGTAAGCGGAATGACTGTGCTCGGAATTACGAGCCGCCAACTCCATTTAAGAGCATAGGCACATCCAGCACAACCAGTAATTTTCGTCCAGACGGTATATGCCGGCACTGATCTCGCGCCATACAGGGTCTAGTGTTGCAGGATTGCTCTCATAAGAATCATTGTTCAGACCAATTACATCGCCCACACGATCAATAATCAGGCTGTAAAGCTCACCATCATGCTCGACGACAACGCTCATATTCTGTGTGCGTATTTCCGCAGGGGGCAGGCCAAGGCGGCAGCGCACATCAATCGCCGTGACGATGCGGCCTCGCAGATTTAACGCGCCAGCCACAGCGGGCGGGGCAAGCGGAATCTTGGTAACCTTCTGCTCACCCAGAACATCTTGAACTTGCAATACAGGAATACCGAAAATCTGGTCGGCAATATGAATGGTAAGATAATCAGTGCTCAGCTCACTCGAAAGTAGGCCGTTTAGCGTATCCTGAATGTCATTTGCGGGTGTCGGTGTCATCGTGCTCATAAGGCCTCCCCATAATCTTTGCGCGCCTCAGAAAAGGTCTCTGACAATGTATCCAGCAGTGAATCACGGTCAAACTTGGCGATGTAGCTATGGAAGCCCGCTTGTATCCCTTTGTTTACATCATGCTGCGATGTATGAGAGGACAGTGCGACAAGCGGAATATTCTGCCATTTATCCTGACGGCGCAGTTCTTCGGCGAACTCGATGCCGCTCATTTCCGGCATTTCGATATCACTCAAGATGATATCGAACTCATGATCCTGATCACACAGTTCCAGTGCCTCTGCCGCGCTGCCTGTTGTGGTGACATCATAACCTGCGACTTTCAGTAGAGGAGTCAGCATATTGCGGAAAAATGGGCTGTCTTCAACCAGCAAGACGCGCTTGGTATCGTCAATATGACCGTGACTATTAAGTGTCTTTTTCGCGCGGCTGTTATACCAGCCGCTATCTATATGTTGCAAAAAATAGGACACATTTACGATATCCGTGGTCTTGCCGTGAATGATGGCGCTGCCTAGCATTTTGTCAATGGCACTGGTGATCTTGATGTCCAGATGGTGCTCTGTGATATCTATGATGCTATCAACCACCAACCCCATGGATTTGTTCCCGTCCGAGAAGACCAGAACAGGGCGCATCGCTACGTTTTCAAACGTAATTGAACTGTCGTAAGCCAGCAGCGGCATTAGATTTCCGCGATACTGAACGACCATCTTGTCATTGGCGTATTCTACATCTGCGGCTTTGATCTCTTCCAAGCGGGAAACCAGCTCTAGCGGCACAGCCTTAGGTGCGCCGGGGCCGGCTTTGAAGAGAAGCAGGGATGTCTTATCCTGCGCGCGGCTTTCGGCGCGCTGGGCAGCGTCATTATCATTGCGCTCTGCCATATCAATATCCCCTGTTGATTTGGCAATTCCCGCAGGGTCAAGGATCATAATGACTGTTCCGTCACCCAGAATGGTGTTGCCCGAGAACATATCTATATTCCTCAGCATATTCGCCACAGGCTTCACAACGATCTCTTCGGTATCAAAGACTTTATCTACGATCACGCCAAACATATATGACCCGACTTGCGTTACGACGATATATTTGCCGTTATAATTGTTGGTCGGCTCTTTAACTTGCTCGTCTTCCGCCGCTGCGGAAGGGGAGTGTGGCGTTACTATTTTTAAAAGCTCCTGCAAGGATACCAGTGGCAGTAAATTATCGCGAAGCCTGAAAACAGGCGTGCCCTTAATGGTCTCAATACGGTTCTCGCCATCAACTGATGTCATGACCAGCTCTTTAACGGCTAGCTGCGGAATGGCAAAGCGCTCGCTACCTGACTCAACAATCAGTGCAGATACAATTGCTAGCGTTAACGGGATTTTGATCTGGATCGTTGTGCCTTGGCCTTCAACCGATTTCAAATCAATAGAGCCGCCAATTTTCTCGATATTCGTGCGCACGACATCCATGCCGACACCGCGCCCTGAAACCGAAGTAATCGTCTCAGCTGTCGAAAAGCCCGGTTTGAAGATGAATTGCTGCAATTGCAGATCGCTAAGATTTTCAATTTCTTCTTCTGTCGCCAGCTTGTTTTTAAGGACTTTATCTTTGATCTTCTGGGTAGACAGGCCGCGCCCGTCATCGGCGATCTCGATAATAATATGGCCGCCTTCATGGTAAGAATTCAGCCTGATATGTCCTGTCTCGGGCTTGCCCATGGCGGTACGTTCGGATGGTAGTTCTATGCCGTGATCTGCTGAGTTGCGGACCATATGGGTGAGGGGGTCTTTAATCAATTCCAGAACCTGACGGTCAAGCTCTGTATCCTGACCTTTCATATCCAGCTCTATCTTCTTGTTGAGTTCATTGCATATGTCGCGAATAATGCGTGGCAGTTTACTCCATGCATTGCCGACAGGCTGCATGCGCGTCTTCATAACGCCTTCTTGCAGATCGGATACTACGTGGTTCAAGCGTTGCAAAGGTGCTGTGAAGGAATCATCGTTACTGCTACGCATAATTTGCAGTAGCTGGTTACGGGTCAAAACCAGTTCGCTTACCAGTGTCATCAGGTTTTCCAGCACATCGACATTCACGCGCAGGGACTGGTTGGCTATGGCGGACTCTCGTGCTTTTTGCGGTTCTGTGCCGCCTGAAGATTCAGTTTTTTTTACAGCTTCCTCGGCGACATCATCATCGCTGTCTTCATCCAGATCAGGAATAGCGAAGGCGGCTGCGAGTTCTTCATTAGTCGTTGTCTCAACGCCGCCATCTTCTAGGACAGAGGCCAGCTTGTTGATCAGTTCGCTATCATCGCCTTTGGGTTCTTTACCAGTGACTTCAATCTCGCCGACTATATATTTAATACGGTCTAGTGATTCGAAAATCAGGCTGACATATTCCGGTGTAACTTCCAGCGCGCCGTCGCGGAACAGACCCAATACATCTTCGGCTTTATGCGCAACACCTTCCAGACGGCTCAGGCCGATAAAGCCACACGTGCCTTTAACAGTATGGATGACACGGAAAATTTTAGAGAGTAATTCTTTGTCATTCGGGTCTTGCTCGAGCTTCACCAGATCCACATCGAGCTCTTCCAAACTCTCGTTGGTTTCGGTCAGAAATTCTGCAATCAGATCATCCATGACTGTCTCCCCGACAACATTTACATGCTTTTCTTGCTCTACAAGCGTAAGCACGATGATAGCGCATAATTCTTAATAATTTTAGTGGTTTCAAAAACTTAGCATACGATCATATTCTCTTTCCTTAGGAAAAGAGAGCGTATGGAGTCTATGTTGCCAGTGCTTAGGGGTAACGCAGGCTAAACACAACTTGTGTTTGCGAGTTTTCTGAGATCGATAGGCCGTACTGGTAATTCTTTGCCAATAGCCCGATTGCGAATGGATGTACCAGACGCGGGTCCAGATCATTCGGATCCAGTTTTAAGGCCAGCGCGTCTTCGACTTGCGGTCTGACCAGCGTATCTGTCGCTGTGGCTACAACCTGAACTTCATTGGCACCGCCGGCACGCACTGTCACATTGCCGCCCTTAGGCAGACATTCCTGCGCCAGCATCAATGTACCCATCAACAGTTTGCAAAACGCGTCGGGGCGCTCTTCAAAACCAAGATTGGCATGCGGATCCCAGTCCTGTGTGATCTTGCCATCGGCTGTAATCAAATCTGAAAACGCTTTGTGCACGTCTTCGGGTTTGATGTTAGGGTCACGACCACCTGCGCCGTATGCCATGCGGAAAGCCAGCAGCTTGGCCGACGCCATGCTCGCGCTGTGCGCCAGAAGCTCGATGGCTTCTTCGCCCGCATCGGGGCCCATTTCTTGCAGAAATTCTACACCGTTATGAACAGCGCCCACGGGGCTGATAATGTCGTGGCAAATGCGTGATGCCAGCAACTCAAGGATCGTAGTATCAAATGCTTCTGTGCTCATATTTGTGTCTTCGCTAATGTTGTCTTGTTTATTTCGGGAAAGAAACGCCATAACCGATCTTTTGAACCTCCGTACTGACCATGTTTTTTAACTCTTCAAGTGCTTCAAGGCTATTAGCCTCTACGCGCGTAACCAATACGTTCTGTGTATTGGAGGCACGCAGCAGCCACCAGCCATGCTCGTTGCTGACGCGGATGCCGTCGATCTCGCTGATCGCAAAGCCTTCTTGGTAGTCGGCCTTAACTGTCTCTATAAGTTTTTCAACAAGCGCGAACTTCTCGCTCTCTTCAACTTCAATGCGCACCTCAGGCGTATTGTGAAGTTGTGGTAAGTGATCTGTTAAGCGGGACAGGGGGCCTTCTTCGCTGTAAACTTCGTTCATCAGGCGAATTGCGCAATATGTGGCATCATCAAATCCGTACCATTTGTCGCCAAAGAAGATATGACCGCTTAACTCGCCTGCAAGAGGCGCACGTGTCTGTGCCATCTTGTCTTTGATCAGCGAGTGGCCTGTCTTCCACATAATCGGCTGGCCGCCAAGGCGTTCAATTTCATCGAACAGAACCTGACTGCATTTAATGTCGCCAATAATCGGCGCGCCTTTGCGCTCTTCCAGAATTTCGCGCGCATAGATTGCCAGCAACATATCACAGCGCAGTACGCGCCCTTGCTCGTCAACAACACCGATGCGGTCGCCATCGCCATCAAAGGCAATGCCAAAATCACAATTTTGCTCTGTGACGACCTTGATTAAATCTTGCAGATTTTCATCAACTGTCGGGTCAGGGTGGTGGTTAGGGAACGTGCCGTCAATATCCTCGTACAACAGGATGTGCTCACCGGGCAGCTGTGCCGTCAGCTGTTTAACAATATCACCTGTAGCGCCGTTACCGCAGTCCCAAGCGATCTTGATCGTATCAGGTGCGCCGTCAAAATCGCGTAGCAAACGGGCAATGTAATTCTCGACAACATCTGTTTCACGCACACTACCTTCACCACTTTCGTAATCGCCGTGGGAAGCAATATAGCCAAGCTCCTGGATCATCTCGCCGAAGACAGGTGTGCTTTGTAGCGTCATTTTGAAGCCATTATATTCGGCCGGGTTATGGGAGCCTGTCACCATAATGCCGCCATCGGCCATATGATCTTTAACAGCAAAGTAAAGCATGGGGGACGGGCCGCGTCCGACATTCTCTGCGATCAGGCCTGTGTCAACCAGACCTTGAATAACAGCAGCCGCGTATTCGGGCGAAGTCTCGCGTCCGTCATAGCCAACGCAGACTTGAGAGCCGCCGCGGCGCTTGACCAATGTGCCGAACGAACGGCCAACGGCATAGGCATCTTCTACATTTAGAGATTCACCAACACGACCACGAATATCATATTCACGCAGGATTTCAGGGTTAAAGATATGCCCCTTTCCCGCGTTTGCAGTATTAAGCTGAGAGGGCATACTCATCATTTCCTTTGATATGCTTTTTCAGGATCTCGCGCACTTGATCGCCGATCTCGGGATCCGCAAGGCCAAAAGCCAGATTTGTTTCAATAAAGCCAAGGCGCGTGCCGCAGTCATAGCGCTGGCCTTCATAGCGGAAGCCATGTAATGGCTCGCTACCGATCATTTTTACGATCGCGTCCGTAAGCTGAATTTCACCGCCTGCACCTGTTTCAAAGGCAGAGAGATGATTGAAAATTTCAGGCTGCAAAATATAGCGTCCCATAATTGCAAGGCGAGAAGGGGCCTGCTCAGGGTCGGGCTTTTCGACCAAGTTTTTGACCTTCACTGTGCGGCCATTATCTTCTTCGATATCGATAATACCGTAACGGGCGGTATCTTCTTTGGTGACCTCGGTTGTTGCAACAATGTTGCCGCCCCATTCGTTGTAGGCCTCAACCATCTGCGCAAGGCAGCTCTTCTTGGCAAGGAATACATCGTCAGGCAGGATCACGGCAAAGGGCTCGTTGCCGACAAGTTTATGGGCGCACCAGATGGCATGACCAAGGCCGAGCGCTTTGGGTTGGCGCGTCAGGAACAGCTTGCCCGCAGGCATTTCACTCTCGCGCACTTTGGCGAGCATATCTTGCTTGTTACGGGACTCTAGAACCTGTTCAAGTTCGGGCTGGAAATCAAAATGTTCTTCCAACATTTCTTTCTGGCGACCAGTAACAAAGATAAACTCTTCGATACCTGCCTCGCGCGCTTCTTCAAAGGCGTGCTGGATCAGCGGCCTGTCATTCAGCGGCAACATTTCTTTTGGCAAGACTTTGGTTGCGGGAAGAAAACGTGTGCCCAGACCGGCAACCGGAAAAACGGCTTTGCGAACAGGGCGATGATTGGTCTGATTACTCATAAAGCATTTACGTTTGTTAATCCTGACCCAAATGATTGGCATAGAAAACGTCGCATTTCAAGCCATAGCGACGGCAACGGGCTATTTGTCCAGCAATACATCCCGCGCTTGATTAAGCTTCTTGGCCATCCAGGCAGAGCCTTCCTGATCAGGGTGAACCTTTTTCATCAGGCGTTTATGCGCGCTTCTGATCTCGTCCTCAGGCGGCGTACCGCTAAGGCCGAGAACATCAAGTGCTTTGGTTTTTGTCATTTCTGCAAGGGCGGCTTCATTCGGCGGTGGTGTTTGTGCGGTCTCTTCTTTGTGCTTGTTCTTATTGTGATACCAGCTCAGCGCAATCGGCCATAATGCAGCAAGTAGACCCACAGCAGCAGGCAAACGTCCGGTCACGGCTAGATAAAACAGCGCCACGCACAGTACAACAAAACCCGCAACCATAAACATCGCGGAGATCTGCTTGATGCTCGCATTCAAAAAGAAACGGTACAGGCCGATAACCCCGATCAGAAATCCGATGCCTAGAATAATAAAATGCATATTTACAAGTCTTTCGTGTTCTTAGGGGGCGTAGCGTAACCCATTTTACGCTCTGGCGCGATGGCTTGTATCAGCTGGCGCACTTCCTGACGCGCTTTTATTTGTGACAGTGTCAGGGATTGGTTGAAGTCTTTTAAATCTAAAAGCGTAAGCCCTTGTGCAAACAGCTCGCGGAAAATAACGCGCTCACCAAAGCCATGGACATTGCGAAAACCGCAGAGCAGGGCGATCTCATCCAGCAGATTACCCACCAGTTCCTTGTTCTTGGCTTTGTGGTGTGTCAGACGGTTGCGCATGACGATCCAGTCAATATCCTGTCCTTGATCGCGGCGATCCTGACGCTGCTCTTGAACCATGACGGCATATACAGACAGGCCTTCAACTTCATTATTACCATTGATATGCGCCAGTAGATCAAGGTCCAGTAAGCTGTCATTCATAGGCGTTACCAGCGTGTCGGCTTTGCCATGCGCAAGACGGCTTAAATAGGAATCCGTTCCGGGAGTATCAATCACAACAAAGTCGCAGCTCACTTGCAATTCGTTGAGTGCCATGGATAAAAACGCTTCTTCCTCGGCGCGGCGCTCTTTGATGTCCTCACTGCGGCTGCGTTCGATCGGCATATGCAGCGGGCAGGGCACGCTATGCTCTGTTTGGGCGTTGTAGCTCCAGCGGTTTTTCATGTAACGCGTGAAGGTGCCTTGGCGCGCGTCCAGATCAATCGTACCAACCTTGTAGCCAAGGCGCAGCAAGGCAATAGCAACGTGCATCGCAGATGTCGATTTGCCCGAACCGCCTTTTTCGTTACCAAAGACGATGATATGCGCAGCTCTGTTTGTTTTTTCTGATACCATGACTTAGAATATCGGCAGAACACCATCAGGGAATTACATTATGACGGATAATAAAGAAAAAAGCAGCAGTGAAAAATTACAGGCACTGCGCGCTGCTATGTTGACGGCTGGCGTAGACGGATACCTCGTCCCGCGCGGTGATGAATGGCAGGGCGAATATGTGCCGGCCGCGGCAGAGCGTTTAAAATGGCTGACGGGCTTTACAGGCTCAGCGGGTTTCGCTGCTGTGCTGTCCGATACGGCTGCTGTGTTTTCTGATTCCCGCTATACGCTGCAAATGGGGCAAGAAGTTGACGGCAATGTATTTGAAACGCATACAGCAGGGCCTGATTTCTCGCCAAATGAATGGCTGGCAGCCGAATTGCCGTCTGGCTCTAAAATCGGTTATGATCCGCGCCTATATACGGCCATGCAGATCGAAAAAATGCAGGAAGCGTTAGCGCTCAAGAGCATTACTTTGGTGGCGGTAGATACCAATCTGGTTGATGCCATTTGGGAGGATCGTCCCGCCGCGCCAAAGGCCAAGGTCACGGTTTATGATGTTGCCTATGCCGGTAAGTCATCTGTCGAAAAACGTGCGGAGATCTCGGCGCATTTAAAAGAAACAAATGTACGGGCGTATGTAATTACCGCGCCGGACTCGATTGCATGGCTGCTGAATATCCGCGGCGATGATGTGCCTTGCACGCCATTTGCACTATCATATGCGGTTATCCATGATAACGGGGATGTGAACTGGTTTATCGATCTCGATAAAATCTCCAGCGAAGTAAAACAGCATATCGGTAATCACGTCACGCTGCATGATATCGCTGATATGCCGCACGCCCTCGAAGCCTTTGCTAAAGACGCTGCTAAAAAAGGTGATACGATCGCCATGGATGATGGTGTGTCTGCCATCTGGTTCCGCGATGTATTCGAAGCCCACGGCGCGGATATCAGCCACATGAGCGATCCTGTAATGTTGCGCAAGGCACTGAAAAACGAAACCGAACAGAAGATGATCGAAGCCGCTCACGTCAAAGACGGCGTCGCGCTTGTGAAATTCTGGAAATGGATCACAGAAGAAGCACCTAAAGGCACGCTCAGCGAGCTGGATGTCGCAGACCAGCTTTATAAATTCCGCGAGGAACAAGACGGGTTTGTCGGCAATAGCTTTGAAACGATCGCAGGCTGGGCGTCAAACGGTGCGATCGTACATTACCACGCAACACCGGAAAAGTTCGCTGATATAAAAGGCGAAGGCCTGCTGCTGGTTGACAGTGGTGCCCAGTTTAAAGAAGGGACTACAGATAATACCCGCACATGGGCTATTGGCACACCGACTGCGGAGATGAAAGAAGCGTTTACGCGTGTCTTGAAAGGGCATATCGCTGTGGCGTCTGCCCGTTTCGGCAAAGGTACAACAGGCGCTGATATTGATATTCTTGCCCGTCAGTTCTTGAAAAAGGCAGGAATGGATTACGGCCACGGTACAGGCCACGGCGTCGGGCACTTCCTGTCCGTTCACGAGGACGGCGCGCGCATTTCTTCGACCTTTAAAGAACCGCTAAAAGAGGGGATGTTTATCTCCAATGAACCCGGCTATTACGCGGCAGGAAAGTTTGGTATTCGTCTTGAAAATCTGGTCTTTGTCGCCAAAGATGACGAGGCGGGCAGCCTGAAATACAGTTTTAATACGGTATCCCTAACACCATTTGATCGTAACCTGATTGATATGGACTTGCTGGACTCTGATGAGCGCCAATGGCTGGATGATTATCATAAGCGTGTTTTCGATACGCTAAGCCCGCATCTGGATCAGGATGAAAAAGACTGGCTGAAGGCACAAACCGCGCCGCTGAAGCCCTGATTTATTTAGGGGTAGGGCTTTTAGTTGTCTCTGGAGCAGCCTCTTGAAGGTCGATAAGTGCCAGGTCAAGGTCGAATTCCAGTAGCTCCGCAACTTCGTATAAGAACGCAAGGCTGGTGCCTTCGTGAGTCTTGCCGTAACAAATGTCAGCGATAAATTCGACATCGTATTCATATTTGTCAGCAAAGTCTTGAATACTCAAGCCGCGCTTGTTCAGCATAGTGGCGATTTGTACGCCGCAGGTTGCGCGAGCAATTTCTTGCCCCACCAATTCGCAGACTTGTTGCTGGTCTTTGGCGCTAAGTTTGGCAAAGTCATCACGCATTTTTCGTGCAAATTCTTCTTGATTCATAAAATGTCCTCCCGATTTCCTGTAATCTTATTAAGGGTAACGATTGCTTTTGGCAAATAAAAAAGCCGGATCAAACCGGCTTTTAAAATCATATAATGTAAAAGGCTCTGGAATATTATTCCTGGGAACGACGTTTGCGATCCATTTTGCGCCAGCGACGCTGGGCTTCGGCCTTTTCGCGTTTCTTCTTCTGAGAAGGCTTCTCGAAGTCACGACGCAATTTCATCTCACGAAAGATTCCTTCACGCTGCATTTTCTTCTTCAGCACTTTCAACGCCTGATCAACGTTGTTATCTCTTACTGTTACGCTTACCACTATATCACCTCTTTCTAAATGTTAATGTGAGTGGTACTTATTAATAAAGTGACCTATTCCTATACGGCAGGTGGCCGCAAAGCAAGGAAAAAACACATGAATTCATTATTAAAGCATTCTTTTCTTAATATTTTGACAATGACAACGCTGTCTTTTTCGGCCTTAGCGCAAGAAGTTGTGCGGCCCGAGCCTGAAATCTCCACGCCCGTAACTAGCGTATCAAGCGTTCAGGGCAAGGATTTTATGGTTGTGACGGCCAATGGTCACGCCACCAAAGCCGCTGCAGATATTCTGGCGCAAGGTGGTAATGCGGCGGATGCTGCTATCGCAGCGCAGCTCGTTCTAGGGCTTGTAGAACCACAGTCTTCGGGCCTCGGTGGCGGCGCATTCGTGGTGTATTACGATGCCAAAAATGATGAGATCATTACGCTCGATGGTCGTGAGGTTGCACCTCAAGAGGCGCATCCTTCAATGTTTATGCACCCTACAGGCGAACCATTTGATTTCGAAGAGGCGGTAAACTCAGGCCTGTCTGTGGGCGTTCCGGGCACACCGGCTTTGCTGTCACATCTGTATAAAAATTACGGTAGCCTGAAAAAGGGCGAAGCCTTTGAGGCTGCTATTGAACTGGCGGAGCAAGGTTTTGAAATATCGCCGCGTCTTGCTGCGATGATTGAGCATGATGCGTATTATTTACTTCTCGATGAAAACGCAAAACAGTATTTTCTGGATGAACGCGGCAAGCCTCTGCCAGCAGGTCACGTTCTTAAAAACCCTGATTACGCTAAAACGTTGAAAAATTTCAGATCGCTGGGCGATAAGTGGTTTTACGAAATGGCAGGTAAAGACATTGCCCGTGTAGTGTCTGCCAATGCAGGCATTATGACTGCTGCTGATATGGCAGATTACGAAGTCATTGAACGTAAGCCTGTTTGCGGACCGTATCGAATCTATGTTGTATGCTCTATGGATGAGCCATCCTCCGGCGGTCTGACATTACTATCAGCGCTGGGTATGCTTGAGCGATTTGATCTATCCGCTGGACCAACGGCGCGCAATATTCATTTGATAACCGAAGCATCACGTTTAGCATTTGCTGATCGTAATCAATACATGGCAGACCCCGATTTTGTAGCGTCGCCATCTCGTAACCTGATTGCGCCCGACTATCTGGCGCAGCGAAGTGCTCTGATTAACGAGCTAAAAGCACAGACAACAGTAAGCGCAGGGCAGATCGATAATGAAAACGGAACGAGTCATATTTCCATCGTAGACTCGATGGGCAATGTCTTGGCGATGACAACAACTATCGAAGGCGCATTCGGCTCAAAGCTAATGACACATGGTTTCCTGCTGAATAACGAGATGACCGATTTCTCGTTTAGACCGCGCGATGAAAATGGCAATGACATTGCCAATGCCGTGGCGCCAGGTAAACGCCCGCGTTCCTCTATGGCGCCTGTTATTGTCTTTGATGCAGAAGGCAAGCCATTCCTGACGGTGGGCTCCGCAGGCGGTAGCCGTATTATAGGGTTTGTAATGCAAGCAATTATCTCCGCTATCGATTGGGATATGCCGCTGGAGCAATCAATCGCAGCGCCGCATTTCTTGGCGCGCAGCGATACTGTAGAGCTTGAGTCTTCTGAACTGATGCAGCCTTTAAAAAACTATGGTCATCCGGTGAAGGTTGGAAAGATGAGCTCTGGCATGACAGCCATTCAATGGGATGGTGAGGTTATGCAAGGTGTTGCTGATCCGCGCCGCGAAGGCGTGGCGGCAGGGCGTTAACAAGCTTAGATGTCTTGAATAGAGCAGTCTGCGTTAGGACAGCTGCTTTTTACGCCGAGCTTCTGCAGTAGCATTTGCATGGTTTCTGTAGCGGCGGCTTGCTGGATATATGCAGGGTCAATCTGGCCGTTGGTCGCGCGCGTTTGCACGGTCTCGATGGCCTGAACATGGCTCGCAAAAGCGGCAACCGCACCGAATGCGATTATAAGGGCATATATAAAAATGTATTTGGTCATATCATCTCCGACTGCTGAATATATTATACATGTTTAGACGCACGAGATGGCAAAAACATGCATAGAAGATGATAATTTTTAGGCAGTCGATTAGATTTTATTATGGCTTTCTGATTTTATATACCGCTCTGATATCATCATTGAAGATACACATGACTCGTCCCTCAAATGCGGCCTCAGCGGCGTTATCGGCAATCGCTTCGCAGAATTCGACAGTAATGGGGTAATCCCTGAAGCTGAGATCTTCGATCACGGGTGTGGAGCCTGTTCCGAAGGCTTTCATCATGATAATGACACGATTTACAAACGGATTGTCTTTTGTTGTGACTGTTATTGAGTTTTGTGCAAATGCGTTGGAGCACAATAGGACAGTTAAACAGAGGCCAAGCAGCGAAGTTCTATAAAATCTAAAAAACATAAATAAATCCTTTTCTTTATAACTATTACGGATTTATTTCTGAAATCCCGCGCCACGCATAATAGATAAGAATTGTCGTAAGTTACGCCGCCTCTTTTGTGCGTGCCTTAAGGTTAAGAGCCGCTTCAAGAAGTGTTTTTGTGTATTCTTCTTGAGGGTTGTCGAATACCTTTTGCGCGCTACCGCTTTCAACGACTTTGCCATCTTTCATGACGATTAGCTTATGCGCCATAGCGCGCACGACACGCAGGTCATGACTGATGAACATATATGATAGTGTGTATTTTTCCTGAAGTTCACGTAGAAGGTCAACGATCTGTGCCTGCACGGATAGATCAAGCGCGCTGGTCGGCTCGTCCAATACAACGAATTCAGGATTGAGTACCATAGCGCGGGCAATAGAAATACGCTGGCGCTGGCCACCTGAAAATTCGTGCGGATAGCGATTACGCGTATCAGGGTCCAAGCCGACATCTTTTAAAGCCTCAATGACGCGGTCTTCGCGTTCGCTGCTGCTAATATCGGGCTGATGAACTTTCAGACCTTCGCCAATAATACCTTGCACGCTCATGCGCGGCGATAGTGAACTAAACGGATCTTGAAAAACAATCTGCATCCGTTTGCGCAGGTCACGCATTTCTTTGCGACCATAGGCGGTAACATCGGTATCGTGAAATTTGATCGAGCCCTCGGTCAATGTGTTTAGACGGAGCAAGGCATAACCAAGAGTTGATTTGCCCGATCCTGACTCGCCCACAACGCCAACGGTCTGGCCGGCGCGACAAGTAATATCAATCCCGTCAACAGCCTTGACCCATTCATTGGTTTTGCCCCAGAAGTTTTTCTTCTTCGGGAAATGCACTTTAACGCCCTGGGCGGTAACGACTGCTGCGGCATTTTCATTGGCAGCCACGGCCGTGCCTTTAGGCTGAGCGCCCAGCAACATCTTAGTGTATTCGTGCGCAGGCTTGGCAAATAGCTTTTTGCTGGCATTCTGTTCAACAATAACGCCGTTTTTCATGACGCAGACATTGTCAGCCATCTTCTCGACAACGGTCAAATCATGCGTAATCATCAGCAGGGCCATATCCAGTTCGCGCTTCAATTCATCAAGCAGCTCCAGAATTTGCGCTTGTACTGTAACGTCCAGCGCCGTAGTAGGTTCGTCGGCAATCAGCAGCTCGGGGTTATTGGCAAGCGCCATGGCAATCATGACGCGCTGGCGCTGACCGCCGGATAATTCGTGCGGATAGGCAGAAAGACGCTCCTTCATCTTAGGAAGACCTACCATATCCAGAAGCTCTTTAACGCGTTTTGATACGGCGCCTTTGTCCATACCCTGATGTAGTTTTAACATCTCGCCAATCTGGCGCTCAATCGTGTGCAGCGGGTTCAGGGCGCTTTGTGGCTCTTGAAAGATCATGCCGATCTGGCTACCGCGAATGCCGCGCATGACCTTGTCTTTTGCGCCGACCAACTCCTGTCCTTCAAAGATAATCGACGAGCGCTCACTGTGTGATGCCAGCGGGTAGGGGAGTAACTGCATGATAGACATGGCGGAAACGGATTTACCTGAGCCCGACTCGCCAACCAGCGCTAATGTTTCGCCCTTTTTAATGGCAAAATTCGCGTTTTTTACAGCCTCGAAGCTACCGGAAGGCGTGCGAAACGTGACATCTAGGTTCTTAACGGTCAGAAGTTCTGTGCTCATAAATGTAATTTAACCACAAACATTCGGTCTTAAAAACGGTTACTTTACGGTTGTGTTCATGTTATTTTCAAAATCACAGGAGAATTCATAATATGACCCACCCCATACTGCCCAAAGGCGTTAACGCCGCTATCAAGATGATCATAGATATTGCCGAAGAACTGACAGAAATCATGGAACAAGAGGCAAGAGCATTGATGCTGAAGGATCAAATGGGGTTCATGAATGCGCAGGGCGAGAAGACTCGCCTGACAAATAATTATGAGCAAGCCTGTGTGGAATTCAAAGAGCGCGCCGAAGATTTTAAGGTCGCTGACGCTATGCTTGTTAAAAAGCTGGAACAAGCACAAGCCAATCTTTTGAAACAGACAAATGATAATAACGAGGTTATGGAACGCTTGCAGGAAAGAACCGGCGGCGCTCAATAGCCTTCATAACCGCGTAACTCTATGAAAAACAAAAATAACTGTACAAAAACCGATATTTATCTAAAATTTTAACTAAATTTTCAGCCGTTGATCGTAGGATATTCTTATGATGGCATCATTGCGCAAAACAAGCGAACGAAATAAAGGCTTCACTCTTATTGAGGCGGCAATCGCTATGATTCTTATAGGTCTCATAAGCGTGCCCATGATCATGCTCTATAATGTCGAGCGCGAGGACTTTATTCGCCAGACGAATACAGGCCGCATTGGCATCATTCAAGGTGCTATTAATGATTTTGTGGTGGTTAATAACCGCTATCCCAGCCCCGCCGATTTATTTGAATCGCCAGCCAGTGCGACTTATGGTCAAGAGTTTACAGGTGCTATTGCGTCTTGTGCTGCATGGCCGACGCCTAACGGTGTATGTCGCACGACAGGCCCTAATCAAATATTGATAGGCGCCGTCCCCTTTGCAGCATTGGGTTTACCACCTGATCGGGCACACGATTACTGGGATCACAAGTTTCTGTATGCGGTTACGGCCTCGCAAGCCACGCTCTACGCTACTGGTGCGGGCGAAATTATTACGCAAGGATTTGATTTGTCGCGTACTCTAGCGCCTCAAGGTACTAGCTACAGCCCTAATGATATTATTATTGTGTCTCATGGAGAGACTGGCGCCGGGGCTTATAGCCGTCAAGGCACATTGATTCGTGTCTGTAATGATGCTGTGACGCCGCGCGTTGACGAAGAAAATTGTAATATGGACGACACGTTCATTGTTTACGAGAATTTGGAAGAAATTACACCGCCGCCTCTCAGCCGAGCCATTCTGTCAACATCATTGGCTGACAATGGTAATTTCTATGATGATTTTACCGGTCAACAAACGCAGGTTCCTTCTGATCTCTGGTTACAGAATTTAACGGATGCTGATTACGCGCTTACTTTATCTGCGCGTATTGGTGTGGGCACAGAAACACCAACGACAAAAGTCCATGTCATTGGAGATATTCAGGCTAACAGTGTGCAGGCTAGCGATGTTTGCAATGATTCCAGTAGTGCATGTATTACGCCGACCTCAATTGCAGGCGTAGATCCTGCAATGAATTGTAATGGCGGAACTCTTCCTAGTCAGGGCGTTGTTAGAATTGAGAATAACAGTGTAGTTTGTGGATCCGTGGTTGATAGTGGGGGGGCGCCGATTGAAGGCGAAGTGTTTGAATTGCCGGTATTCTATACAAGGGGTGTAGACTGCACCGCTACAGGTATGCTTTTAACAGGTTTTGATGCGGGAGGAGTCCCACAATGCGCGGCGCCGTAAATAACGAGAGAAAAAAGATGACTAAAAAAGCAGGTTTTACTTTGGTTGAAATGGCTATGGTTCTTGTAATCATAGGCCTTGTTGTGGCACCGGCTGTCGGTCTCTATAATCTCTATTCTGCGCAGCAACGCGAAGATAAAACTATCATGGCTATGAATGCGGCCTGGAATGCGATTGACGGTTTCAGATCAATGTATGGACGTTATCCTTGTCCTGCGCCATTCGATGCAATCCGTACAAGCTCTGCATATGGGCATGAGGCATTAGACGGTGCCGGAAACTGTGATGATAGTCTGAGCGGTATTACATCCTCTGTAAGCTTTAGATCCGCGTTGCCTCCTACAGACAATGAAATTTTTGTAGGTAGTATCCCTTTCAGACAGATGAACCTGCGTGAAGACCTGATTGTTGACGGTTATGGCGCACGCTTGACGTATGCTGTTACAGGTATTCAGACGGATGATACAACATACGAAGCAAACAATGGTGGTATTACCATTCAGGACGCTGTTGGTACGCAACTTACACAAACACCTGATTCAGCTCATGTTGTGATCATATCTCACGGTAAAAGAAATGCAGGTGCTGTTAACCTAGCCGGTCAGTTTGTTGGTGGGGCGCTAGCCTGTGCTGGTCTTGCTGCGGAAGAAACTGAAAACTGTGATATGGACCAGACATTTGTTGAAGACCAAACCAGCACAACATTTGATGACCTGGTTTATTTCGGTACAGCTGATGACGTGGGCCAATGGCAGGTGTCTGCTGCAAGTGACATGGATATTCACCTGCGCAGATCAACCAGCATTACTATGGGGATTGATGAGAGCGATCCAACGGTCGGATTCTCAAGCGCTGATATTAGAAGGATTGGCGTAGATGACGCAATTGTGAAGGCCACAACAGATGTGTCTTTAGCGTCAACAGGACGTTTTGTAACATCGCTAATTTGTGATGAAACAGGTACTGAGTGTTTCCCGCCAAACCTGATTGCGGGTCAGATTGCCGCAGGTGAAGGTATGGCGTGTCCGCCAGCGACACCTTACATGACAGGTATTCAAAACGGTACGCCCATATGTACAGATGAAATTACGTTCGAATGTCCTGATCCAGACGATTTTATTGTGGGTGTAGGCGCAAATGGTGAAATTATTTGTGACACAGTGCCGCCAGCCGCTTGTCCTGACCAGACCCTGACCGGCAGCTGTGGTGATGACCGTTTGGTCTCCGGTTTCTGGAATTCCGGAACAATGTATGGATACGCCTATTCGGGGGAGTGTTACAATATTGAACCATTAGACACAGCCTTCCTGGACGCACAAACTGATCTGGATGATATCCGCGATTACATTGACGCTTTAAATGCAGCGCCTAGAACCGCGGCCGATTGTGGTCCGACCATTAATGAGGCTCAAGTCCGTGATACCTTTAGATGTGAGTCCGGTGCATGGAATACGACACCAATCAGAACGATTGAGCGCTGGCAAAACAATCCGCATAGTTTAGGTCATGGACCAACATCTGGTGGTGATACAGCAGATTTCGGCGGTCCTGCTTATAATCCCGTCGCACCAATGTCGACAGACCCAAATAATAACAATGCAAGCCATGATTGCTGGTGTCGTGAAGATTACCGCGTGGACACAACCAGTTGCTCTGGCGCCTCGACCGGCTTGCGCTTTAGAATTAGAGAACACAGATGCCCTTCAACGAGACAGGGACATTGGCAAAATTCTGCCTATGGAGGCTGGGATGATCGTTTCTGTGGCTGTACGCCAAGTTCTGATACAAGGGTAGAATCTTGTGCTTCTCACTTTGGTTACTCAGGGCCAGGTATCGCAGGAAACGTGACGATTCCTTATGATATTACCTGTCCGTCAGGCCCTTCTGGTAGTCCGGTAATCGTTGATGGTACACCTGATCTTTCAGACTGCCGTTGCCCGTCTCAGCCCGGATCACCAGGATATTCTACAACTGCCTGTGATTTTGGCTATACGAACAGTTACAGTTGGGACGGTCAAAGCTTTACCAACGCTGAGCACGTAGATAAATGGGAGTGGGTATGCCCAGGCGGTCCGGCTCCTGTGCAGCCAGTATCTTCAGCAGCTGATGCCGGTAGTTGGCAGTGGGTTGATGACCATGACGAGGCATGTGTTTGTGATGGTAGTGTGCCACCCCTGCCTGAAACAGTACCTTGTCCTGCCGGTCAGCAGGGCACAGGGACACACTATCTGCGTCCATGGGATTGTGATACGGGTACTTATGAGCCGGCCGGGCCTTCAAATCAGGTCGGGGCACCGGACTGTCATACTTGTGTTTGGCAGTTGGGAACAGGCCCACGTATTGAAACATACGCGGCACCGCAGAGAGGCCTGAATGCTTGTTCTTCATGTAGTGGTACAGGATCTTGTTGGTTGCCTGGTGACTCCGCAGGTGAGTACAAGATTTTTGATGGTTGCTACTGTGCAGGCCAGCCGTAAATAAACGTAAAGGCGAATGATGATTGATATAGGAAATAAAAGTCTAGAACACAAGAAACAGCGGGGTTTTACGGTCGTTGAAATCTGTGTTGTTCTATTGTTGTCAGGCTTCTTGTTTACAGGGTTTTTATCCGTTTATCAGTCATATCGTCTTGGCAAGTCAGAAAAAGTCACTTTAGAAAATATCGAGATCACAAACAGTTCTCTGCGTGAGTTTTTGAGTTTGAACGGACGTTATCCATGTCCCGCGGACCCGACTTTGTCACCGACGGATGCTAACTATGGTATTGAACAGTGCCGTGCCTCTACGGCAGCAGCCTGTCCTTTAAATTTAGTTTGTACAAATATAGACAGCCGCGACGCAGATACTATTCCGGGTAATGACTGGGTGACTATTGGTGGTGTTCCTTTTGTAACTTTGCAGCAAATGGGCGGTCAATCTGAATTTACTCCTCGACATGCGCTGGATGGTTACAAAATGCAGTTCCGTTATGCTGTCTCTGAGAGTATGACGGATTTAGGCCTTTCAGTAATTACCCCTGCCAACTCGCAGCTAGGTGCGATATCTATTAGAGATGAGAATAATTTACCTTTATTGGATCCGCCAGCCTCAGCACACTTTTTGCTGATTTCTGGTGGCGAGAATATGCGCGGTGTTTACTCTGCTGAAGGTGTCTATACAGGTGACTGTACCACAATTCTTTTTGGTCCTCCTGGGCCGCCCCCACCCGGCAACAATATCGGTACAGCGGGCTTGGACATAGAGTTGGAAAACTGTGATGATAACGATGCTGTGTTTCTAAATAGCATTAGATCTCATACTAATGGCACCAATTATTTTGACGACACGATAGCCTTCTCGGCTATGGTGCCTCAAAAACTATGGCGCCCTTCAAACGCAAACCCGAACCATATTTATAATACGAATGCCGGTAACGTTGGTGTTGGTACGAACACACCAAATGTGAAATTTCATGTAAACGGTGATATTCGCACTGATGACAGAACAGAGTCCGAAAGCGGCTATTGCGACCTGGATATGGATGATTGTGTTGATCCCGAAGGTGTTGGTGGAACCAATATGGAGAATATCGCAACGGGTGACCCTGTTTGTCCGACGGGGCAGGTTGTTACATCTATCGAAGATAATAACTTCAACTGTATTGATTTATTTCCGGTAGCGCCACCGGCAATTACTTGTCCAGCCGGACCACCACAGCAATTCTTGCGCAGTTTTACAAATCTGGGCACGGCTGTTTGTGATGTTCCTTAAGGCGACCTAAGCCGCAAAATCGAATGTCTGTTGGATTTGTACGCCGGCATTGGCGAGGCACCATGCCAGAATGGCTTTTTGCGCGTGCAGTCTGTTTTCCGCTTCGTCATAAATTACACATTGCTTGGATGCCAGAACCTCGTTCGTGACTTCGTCTTCACGGTGGATAGGCATACAATGCATGAATATCGCATGATCGGCGGCATTCGCCATGAGGGCGCTATTGACCTGATAGGGGCGGAACATATCCAGAGATTTGCCTTCTTGCCCCATAGACTCCCATGTGTCGGTCACAATAACATCGGCATTTTTAGCCGCTGCTGATGCATCTGCTGTCACCTGATTCGCGCTAATATCAACTTTGCTATGTAGCTCTTCCGGCAGACCAAGCACCAGATCAAAACCAAAAATCTCGGCCGCATGGCCGAAGCTGCGGGTTACGTTGTTGTAATCGCCAAACCATGCCACGGTCTTACCTTTGATATCGCCGAGTTTTTCTTCAATCGTCATTATATCCGCCATAATCTGGCAGGGGTGCGACCAGTCCGTCAGACCGTTAATAACAGGAATGCTGCTATGTTTTGCCAGCTGGACCAGCGTGTCGTGGTCACTCATGCGGATCATCACCGCATCTACATAGCGTGATAGGACCTGTGCTGTGTCCTCGATATTCTCCGCACCTGTCAGCTGTATTTCACTCATATTCATCGGGATCGTATGACCGCCGAGCTGCTTCATCGCGACTTCAAAGCTCATACGCGTGCGGGTGCTGCGCTTATCAAACACCATAGCAAGAGAAAGCCCGCTGAAAATCTGTGCGGGCGTAAATTTGCTGTTCTTCATTTTATGCGCGTTCTGGAGCATGCCATGCAGAATCTCTGACGGCACATCCGTTAAATCCAGAAAATGGTTTACACTTGTTAGTGGCTGAACACTCATATCTCTTACCCCAATTTAAAGTCGTTTAATTGTACTGGTTTAACTTCAGGCGTGCAGAAGGTAAACCACTGCGCCTGACGGTTCCACTTCACGGTGTAACCTTGCTCTATCATACTCTCTAAATAATCGATTTTATCGCCTGCCTGCAGGCTTTGAAGACTTAATGGGCGGGTGCCCATATGCTCACACACAGGCTCCGCGGAATTTGTCTCGCGGCCGAAATTCAGGGTCTTGGCCCCGTCTTTGGCATTTTGACCTGTTCCGATAACGTTAAAACCTTGCTGTGAGAACTTATCTATGCCTTTTCTATTGGCAACTCTAACCGCAGCGCTGATCGTCTCCATCTTGGCTGCTTCCGCAATGTCTGATCCTAAACGCAGCATTCTTTCGCATAGCTGGTTACCGCCGAACTCTTTGTCGACCATAACCCAGCCAAAATGCATATTCCTCTCATCAAAACTCAGCATCGTTTGGCCAATCAAACTGCCATCAACGCCCAGAATGGCGAGCCCCAAGCCACCATTAGCATAGTGGTCGATAACTTCATTCTCGGTTTTGTAATCAATAACGTTTCTCGCGTCAGGCGCATTCACAACGGCAACTTTATCCTGAAGCGCTAGCATTTTGCCAAGCGTCGCATCATCAACGTTCCCACTGTGCAGAAGCACGACCTCGAAAGGCAGCTTGCTCTCATATTCGACAAGAACGCCGCCTCGCTTGATATTCTTCATAGCGGTGCCTGTTTGCAGGACATCGTGGAACAATACAGGCTCTGCGTGTACCGCGGCGTAAAAACGGCCTTTTACATCGGTAAATAGGGCGGCGTCAGGTGTTTGTTCTTTTAAGACTGCGTTTTTCATCTCTTTTACTCGTACAGTATCGGTTAAATCAGTGTTTGAATTAATCCTGAACGAGCATCCATCGCTGCCGGTTGCAGGAGAGCCGGCGGGCGATTGTAAGGTCTTCATGTCTTGGGAAATCTAAATAATGATTTTTTAGTAAGACACATCCAGTCCAAAGCAACGCGCGCCGGCGATCATTGGTCGGCGTCGGTGCATCGGGCACTTGGTTGTGTTTACAAAAATATTCATAAATCTATGTAAACAAATTTCGCACTGCAGTGCAAACTTTTATTTCGATATTTTTAGCCTTTAGATGATAGGCTTAATTATGCGTGGGGTTATAGCCAGAATAGAAAAGATTTTAAACAGCCTGTCTAAAAAACTTTTGGAGACTTTGGCTTTTGCGTTTTTGTTATCCTTATTTGCCGAATTTTATTATCTTTTTGATCTCTTCAGCCACTTTACGCTGCAATATGCGATTGGCGGTTTTATTTTAACGGTAATGTGTTTGTATTTCAGGCGCTATTTATATGCGGCAGTAGCCATTTTTATCGCATTATTCTCAGTAGTAGAAAGCCGATTAAATCTGCAAGATCCCTCGCAGTTCACTGCGCCAGGGGGGCAAGCGGATTATCGATTAATAACGTATAATCACAATTATGCCCGCACGACCTTTGATCGCATAGCGGATTACTTCCTGTCATCAGAGGGCATGGCGGACATTGTCGTGTTTCAGGAGGCAACGGCGCGCACTGTTGCACAAGCTGAAAAGCTGTCTGCTGTATATCCGTATCAAATTCATGAACCGCAAGAGCGCGCTTTTGGCATGATGCTGATCAGCCGCTACGAATTTATCGAAAGCGAAAAGATTGTCTTGGCAGGGCCGTATTATATGTCTTTTGCCTTGCGCGTTGTTGTGCAACCACCCGAGGCGTCAGAGCCGATTGCGGTTTATGCCCTGCACCCTCATCCACCGTCAGGGCCTGTCGCCAAGGCACAACGTGAATACGAATTACAAACAGTGGCAGCGCGCATTGCCGAAGATGAACATGAGAACATCGTCATGATGGGCGACTGGAATATCACGCCATTCTCGCCGTACTTTAAGGATGTATTGGATTTGTCAGGGCTTTACTACCAAGCTTATGGCTTCATGCAAAACCCGACATGGCTCAGCATTAACGGCTTTAAATTTCTGAAAATCCCGATCGATCATATGTTGTTTAGTGATGGCTTAACGCAGATAAACAAATATGCAGGACCTGCGTTTATGTCTGATCACCACATGCTGGTCGGTGAATATGCGGTAAAAGACTAGCCCCTATACGCCCTGAATTGAATCCTGTAGAATTCGCCTATAACAAAAATAAAAAACAGAACAGGGTTGGATCATGTCATCAAATAAAGATGAAAAGTATTTTCATTTAAGCGAGATTTTTTCTTATTACAATGCCGGTACGCAAATGTATTTGCCAGAGCAAGCCAAAATGCCGAACGGGGATTTTCGTTCGATATCTTTGGCATTTGAGGCGGCTGTCAAAGTTGCAGAGCATGTCTCTGGTGTTCCCTTATGGGATGATAACGACCCCCATCGTTATAACCTTTGGCAATTTCTGGATGTTTGTGAGGATGTCGATAAAGAGATCTTAGAGCAGCTCCCATGGTTAGCGGATATAAAATTCCCGTTTGCCGAGTTTGATATGGATACACCGGACGCTCTGAAAGCTCGACGTGACTGGGTGCGCAAAGTGGCCAATGAGCTTGGCAGCGAATGGTTTGCGCTAAAGCCTATGAAAAAAAAGGAGCAGCCGCCCAACGGACTGCCGCTCCGTCCTAAAAAGAATGACTGGTATTAACCTTCCAGCGGCATTGATTTCTCTACCACACGGGCAAAGAAGCTCGCGCCGACTGGAATGATATCATCATTAAAGTCGTAATACGGGCTGTGCAGGCCGTGGTTATGTGGGCTTTTCTCATCACCCTCAACACCTTGGCCGACAAAGATGAACGCCCCGGGTTTTTCAGTAAGGTAAGCACCGAAATCTTCACCGCCCATACAGGGCGCGCAATCTGCATCGATGTTTTCTTCGCCGACCACTTCCTTCAACGCTTCAACCGCGGCAACAACACCGTCAGGCGTATTAATTGTCGCATCGATATTGAAGTCGTAATCCATATGGCATTCTGCGCCATAGGCCTTGCAGGTGTATTCCAGCATATCTTCGATACGCTTTTTGATCTTGTGACGGATGTCGTTATTAAACGTGCGCACGGTGCCTGACAGCTTGGCGACATCACCGATAATGTTAAAAGCGCCTGTGCCGACATTCATGTTGGTAATGCTCAGCACCGCTGTTTCAACAGGGTCAACGTTACGGCTGACAATTGACTGCAAACCCATGACGAGTTGACTAGCGATAATGGCAGGATCGTTGGTCTGATGCGGCATCGCGGCGTGACCACCAACGCCTGTGATCGTGATCTCGAACTCATCGACAGAAGCGAGAAGGGGGCCAACGCGTGTTGCCACCTTGCCAACAGGCATCCATGGCCAGTTATGCAGGCCGTAAACCGCATCACATGGGAAGTCTTTGAACAGACCTTCTTCGATCATCTTATGCGCGCCGCGTCCGCCTTCTTCCGCAGGCTGGAAAATCAGATGCACAGTGCCGTTAAAGTTACGGTTCTCAGAAAGGTATTTAGCAGCGCCCAGCAGAGTGGCTGTATGACCGTCATGGCCACAAGCATGCATCTTGCCGGGGTTTTTAGATGCGTGCGCAACACCGGATTTCTCGATAATGTCCAGCGCATCCATATCCGCACGCAAGCCGATACGTTTGCCTGAATCAGTTTTCTGGCCTTCGATCGTGGCAACGACACCTGTCTTGGCGATGTTCTCTTTAAACGGGATGCCCCATTCCGTCAGCTTCTTCTTCACGAAGGCAGAGGCGAACTCTTCCTCATAACAAGTCTGCGGGTTCTGGTGCAGCTCTTGGCGCCATGCGGCGACCTCGTCTTTATCATTGGCGATACTGTTGATCACTGGCATAGGGACTCTCCTTTTAAGAATATAAGTCGATTATATCTTATGCTGCGGCGCAGGCAAGCCGCTTACCATGGCTTTATCCAGCATTTCACGCAGCACCCGCATATTTGTCGGCGCGTTGTTTTCAGCCAGTCTGCCAAACCCGCCATGGGCAAGCTCCTGAAGCATCGGGCGTAGGTCATTAGCCAGCGGAAAGTCAGACAAATCGACCGCAAAATTATCACCCGTTTTTTTACTGGTGATGCCCGCCAGCTCAAAACGCTCGATAGTCTCCAGCACTAACCGCGCCTGATGGGGCAGGGTGGTTGTATTAGCACGCAGCCATATCAGCTTGCTCATATTCTCGCGTTCACCACTGACATCAATCAGCGTCTCTTCAGGCTCGAAGAACTCCCAGCCGACTTTGCCCGATAACATCGCGGCAACGGCTTCGTTATTATTATAGATCGACGCGAAAAAGAATTCTTCGGGTGGGCGTGTGAAAAACTCATGCACGACCTGCGCGGCAATTGTGAACGGGTAAAGTCCTAAACCCGGAACAGGGGCACGGGTCGAACCAATTTCTACCCAGCTCTTATTTTCTGTTTCTGCGCGAGGGTCATTATAATCATATGACGAGGAAGCCATCGCAATTACATCGTCCGGCTGCTCGGCTAGGAATACGCGCCGAGTCGTTACACTGCTACGAAGCAGGTCTTCTGCGCGTAGATCGACGTGTTCATGTTGATATTCACTGTAGAAATTAAAGATACGCGCTAGATCCGTTTCTTCACAAAAACGAATACGGATACAGGACTGCATTTGGGCAGACCCATCGAATTTTTCTGATACTGTCATAACACACCTATTACCTTTATGGTAAAGGCAGCAAAACAGAGTCTCGTCACAGCTTCAACAAAATCTGTTGCTGCATAGCGTCAATTCTTTCGTGGCGTATTATTTAGGCTCGGGCGGGTCGTAAGTCATCTCGAGCAGGCGACGGTTGGTATGGCCGCGGGCAATCGCTTTCAGATGTTCTTTGGTCAGGCCCGTTGCGAACATGGCACTAAGATCTACAGGAATACGATCGCCTGTATGTTTGTTTTCGACATAGCCCTTATCCATATGCTCGAGTATAACCTGCGCCATCTTTTGCAGTGTCTTTTCATTGGCTTCAAACCATACGGTCTGGCGGCCTTTATCTTCGGGTGCGATGCTCTCGTTACAAAGAACGTGCAGCTCATGGGTTAGATCAGGGCAATCAATTTCGGCCCAGCCGAGTTTTTTATAGGCGTTTAGGGAGGGCACATTCTCGGGTAAAATCTCTGTAACGATTTTGCGCTGTGGCGGCGTGTTCCACCATTCATTCAGGGTTAGGGCGGCAATAACAATTTGGGCTGTTTTATATCCGCCAAGGCTGGCAAGGCTCGTACCGATCTCTGTGTGTAAATGACTGCTGCGCTTGTCTTTGCGCACGTCATAGGCAAAGGACAATGTCTTTACAGCGCCTGAATGCGTGTTGAATAAAAAGGCAACATGACTGCGATCTATGGCATATTCGAAAACATCTTTTTCGCGCTTCACAACAAAATTATGCGGATCTATCTTTGTCTTGGTCTCAGGTTCAAACAACTTGCCGATGCGCTGCCGATCAGCGGCACCCGAAAAGGCAAGCTTTAGGGAGATTCTATCTTCGGAACAAGGCTCTTCTACGGGAGTAGGTTCCGGATCAGGTTGCGCATTGAAGCCGAAGAGTTTTTTCAAACTCTTGATAAAAGGGAAGGCCATCGATCTCTGTTCAACTCTTTAATTTTTTAGCGTCTGTTTTCAGACTGTAAAGAGTATTACACGATTCTTAGGCTTTGTCTTTCGCTCTTTCAACGCCTTCGAGAATCATTTGCTTGGCAACATCAACGTCTTGCCAGCCTAATGTCTTTGCCCACTTGCCGTCTTCCAGATCTTTGTAGTGAGAAAAGAAATGCTCGATCTGGTCACGGTGCACCTGACGAAGACCTGTATAGTTCTCGACATCGCTGTAATAGGGGTGAACTTTGTTCGTTGGAACAGCAATGATTTTCTCATCCTGACCGCCGTCATCTTCCATCATCATAACGCCGACAGGGCGAGCGGGGATAATAGCACCCGGCATGATAGGGGAGCGCATCAGCACCAGCACATCAACAGGGTCGCCGTCACCGGAAAGCGTGTGCGGGATGAAGCCGTAGTTACCTGGATAGTACATGGCAGTATGAAGAATGCGGTCAACAAACATCGCGCCGCTGTCTTTATCCAGCTCGTATTTTACGGGAACGCCGCCCAGAGGGTTTTCAATGATCACATTGAATTCGTGAGGAATGTTATCGCCGTATGAAATTTTATCGAGATGCATATGCTGATCCTTGGAATTAGTCGTTACTTCACCCAAGAGATATAGTTAAAGATCTAAAAGTTCAAGATATTTGTTAGCACTCGCAGCAAGAAATATGACTAAATATTTGTTTTACGAGGATCAAAGGCATCGCGCACCGCTTCACCGATAAATGTCAGCAAGGATAGCATCAAGGCGAGACTGACAAATGCCGCGATACCAAGCCATGGTGCTTGCAGGTTGTTCTTCCCCTGTGCCAGCAGTTCACCCAATGACGGGCTGCCCGGTGGCAAGCCAAGACCAAGGAAGTCAAGACTTGTGAGCGCTGTAATCGAGCCTGTCAGAATAAACGGCATCAATGTCATTGTCGCCACCATCGCGTTGGGCAAAACATGACGACGCATGATTGTCAGGTTGGAAACGCCAAGCGCTGTCGCCGCGCGAATGTAATCAAAGTTACGGGTACGCAGGAATTCCGCACGCACCACATCAACAAGGCTGACCCATGAAAACAGCAGCAGGATGAATAGCAATGTCCAGAAGCCTGGTACAAACATCGAGGCAAAGATAATCAGGATGTATAGCACAGGCATCGAGGACCAGACTTCGATCACGCGCTGCATAATCATATCCAGCCAGCCGCCGTAATATCCCTGAAACGCACCGGCTGTAATGCCGATGATAGAACTGATCAGTGTCAGTGTTAGGCCAAATAGAACGGAAATACGAAACCCGTAAATGACGCGCGCCACAACATCGCGCCCTTGGTCATCGGTGCCGAGCAGGTTGTCGCTAGTCGGCGGCGATGGCGCAGGTTGCGGCAGATTGTAGTTAATCGTGTCATAGGAATAACGAATGGGCGCCCAGATCATCCAGCCTTTTTCTTCGATAAGCTCTTTGACGAAAGGGTCGCGGTAATCGGCTTCGGTTTCAAAGTCTCCGCCGAATTCTGTCTCAGCGTAAAATTTGAAAACGGGTGCGTAAAGTCCGCCATCATAGCTGACCAGCAGCGGCTTATCATTGGCCAGAAACTCAGCCCCCAAACATAGCACAAACAGAAACAGGAATATCCATAGGCTGTAAAAGCCGCGTTTATTGGCCTTGAATTGTGCTAATCGTCTTTGGGTAATCGGTGACATGGCCTAGATTGTATCGCATAGACCATGTGATGCAATATCGATTTGCGCTTAATGCACTGTATCGTTGGCAATGCCTGCTTTTAGAGCCAGATTAATGCGATCACGAATTTGAACGAGGCGATCTGTACGCACGCTAATTCTTTTAGAGATATCTTCGAGTTCTTGTTTGGTCTGAACCATCAGCAGGTTTTTCTCCAGCATTGTCTCGGCAATCAGCTCCAGCGCTTTCAGGCGCTCTTCGTCTGTAGGCTCGGGCTTGTCCTGCAGGTCTTTCAGAAAGCTCTTAACTTTTGTGTTCAGCATTTTCATGATCTGTCTGTTTCCAATCAGTATGGCTTAACCTAACAGAGACCATGATTTGAATGCAAGATTTTTTGACATAATTATTAAATTTTGTTATGAATAACGTACAAATTTACAGGGTGAATACGGCACAAATGCAGCAGTCACAGTCGATTCAGAATGCTTTCATGGTCGGTACACGCAATTCGATGATTAGCGTGGGGCAAATGCTAGGCCGTAATCTATTGCTCTCGGCGCGTCCTGATCCTCATAAACCTATTATTATATCGGTTCACGGCACAGAAGGCTGCGGCAAGTCTCTGATCTCCGAAGTGATGGCAGAGAGTATTAATGGCCTTAAATATACTTTTGATTTGGCATTATGCCTGCGCGACCATGTCGCAAAGTCCGATTATGAAATGCAGTTTCTCGACATCGCATATCCGGGGCGCACGCGTATCGAGCGTTTATGTGCGCAAGATGATCGTATCGCCCATGCACTGAGCATCCGACAAAAACAAGGCGTCAGCTTTTTTCACAACGCCCCAGAAGCAAGGCCGGATTTATATGATGTAGATATCAGGGTATGTAGTGTCGGGCCCATGCGTAACATGACCCTGGGCAGTATTTATGGTGATGATTTTCTACAGCCGATAACAAAAGAAGAAATTAGGGAGCAGGGCTTGCTGGAAGCTTATAACAGACACGCTCGCTATCAAGGCAAAGGCTGGGTGCGTTATCTCGCCATTGATATTCGAAACCCTGAAGTTTTCAAGCCTGAGTTCGTTCAGCAGGCCAGCCAATTTGCCGACCCCGCGGCGCGCGTGAGATTGGCGTCGCTGTCATAACGCATTGATCTTAAACGTGGCGGGCTTCGAAATCGATGCGCGGGTCAACCCATACGTAAACAAGGTCACGAATAAGTGTCATCACCAGGCCAATCAGCGCAAAGATATACAGCGTGCCTAACACCACAGGGTAGTCACGATTTATGATTGACTCATAACCCAGCAATCCCAAGCCATCGAGAGAGAAGATCACTTCAATAAGCAGTGAACCGGTAAAGAAGATCGACAAAAACGCACTTGGAAAACCGGCAATAACAATCAGCATGGCATTGCGGAATACGTGCCCGTACAAAACCTGCTTTTCTGCCAGACCTTTTGCACGAGCAGTCAATACATATTGTTTGTTTATCTCGTCCAGAAACGAGTTTTTGGTCAGCATGGTAAGGCCTGCAAAACCGCTAATCACCATCGCCAGAATGGGCAAAGTCATGTGCCAGAAATAATCACCGATCAGCTGCAGCGTCGACATGTCCTGCCAGTTATCTGAAAGGATACCGCGCAGCGGAAAGATGTCAAAATAGCGCCCGCCCGCAAATAAGATGATAAGCAAAATCGCAAACATGAAGGACGGAATGGCATAGCCGATAAAGACAACAGCACTTGACCAGATATCGAACGCTTGCCCGTCACGTACAGCCTTCTTGATGCCGAGCGGGATAGAAATCAGATAGATAATAAGTGTCGACCACAGACCGAGTGAAATGGATACGGGCATCTTTTCCAGCACCAGATCAATCACACTAATATTGCGGTAGTAGCTCTCGCCCAGATCAAAGCGTGCGTAATTCCAGACCATTGTCGCAAAACGCTCATAGGCAGGCTTATCAAACCCGTACATCTTTTCGAGTTCGGCAATGAAGGCAGGATCAAGGCCTTGCGCGCCGCGATACTGGCTTGTTTGCCCTGTGCTCATCGCAGCACCGCCAG
>DUBU01000001.1:57261-92987 GCA_012960155.1 Micavibrio sp.
CCGCCCGGAACAAATTGTATAATCACAAAGCTCACAAGCATAATGCCGAGCAGCGTAGGGATCATAAATAACAGACGTTTTAAAATGTAATTGGCCATGCGCCAAGAGTAATGGGAGCAGGGCACATGGACAACACCAAATTATTTGACATAATACAAGTGTCTCTGCTAAGGTATCGTTAAATCGGCGATCCCGTTTGTTTTTTGTAATGCGCATGACCTTTGACGCGCGACATTATAAACGACGAAATTGAGGATAATTATGACCGAAGTAATGATTGCTAATCTATACGCAGCCTGCGGGCTGATCTCTATTCTGGCGTACTGGCCTCAGATCAATAATCTGCGCATCTGCCGCGAAGCACAGAACGAAATCTCTATTAAGACATGGACAATATGGGCGTTGGAAGGTGGCGTAGCATTAGCCTATGGCGTCTTCTGCCTGAAAGACTTCTTGTTCTGCGCCCTGACAATGCTGGATCTGGTGCTGGTCGTTACAATCATAGTCATGGTCATGCATAACCGCTATGTGCGCAGCGGCGTAGCGCATTCGCTAAGCAATGCGGCCTTCCGATATTATCTATGCCGTCCGTTTTTTGATGTGGCGCCTGTAGTTGTGACGCAAAACAGAAGATCAGGAGTACGCTAATGCTAGAAATTATCGCCGCCAATCTCTATGCGACATTTGGACTGATCTCTACCTCGGCTTATTGGATCCAAATAAGACGCTTGCAAAAAATCAGAACGACCCAGCACGAGATCTCAATCAAGACTTGGTCAATCTGGTCGGTGCAAAGCATGGTGGCGCTATTTTACGGTGTGGTTTGCCTGCAGGATTTGCTGTTTTGTATGCTGACTATTTTGAATATGTCACTGATTATGACAGTCATATGTATGGTGATGCGCAATCGCTATGTGTTTAGCGGGCAGGCGCCTTCGGTTATAGTTGCGGCCTTTAGATATTATCTGTGCCGCCCGTTTTTTGATGTTGCGTCGATACCAATAGAAGTGCCTGTTAAAACAAGGTCACAGCGATAAAGAACCGATTTTACTTGCGTAATGACAGGATTTTTATTACCATAAATTCATAGAGTGTTTCTTGGGCATTCACCGAAATTTGCAGTGACGAAGATAGTCTTCGTTATTGGAAAAAAGGAGAAGAACTATGAGAAACGCATTCAACAGAGGTGCAGCAGGCAGACAAGCCGGCGGTGGCAGATTTAGACCATTACCACCAAGAGCAGCACCGCCACGTCCACGATAATATTAAAGCTGATCGATATGCCGCAACGTTAATTCGGAAGTTGCGGCTTGAGGTTCCATTCGCGCACATTCCAGTCCGTGCCGTCAAAATCAAGGATGCAGATCGCACCCGTCGAAATCTTGATGTTATGGTTTTCTAAAAAACCTTCAAAGTCACCCGTCAGGTAAGGCGCAAACCGCGCCACGCCGTTGGACGTGACAACCAGAACGGTTTCTTTATGATGGACAATATCTTTCACCAGCTCCGCCGCAGGGTGGGGTGCGATATGCGGGTTCTGTGATACGTCATGCACTATCTTTTCCGCAAAGCCATGCCAGTTCAGAATTATTTCCTGCGGATCAACATCCCAGCCTTCAGGCACAATCGCGCTTTTATCCCACGCCGCAATCGCGTCTTCACCAATGCGGGCAATAACGTCTTCTTCGGTCTTGTTTTCGTCGGGGCCGTAATCTATCTCGTTAAAAATCTCCAGCGCAAACGGGAACTGAGAGTACCCCGCAGCCTTCGTCGCGATCTCGGCTGTCTCGCGGGTACGCTGTAGTGTCGAGCAATATGTGACATCAGGGATCAGGTCGTGTTCTTTCAGGTAATGCCCGATCGCTTGCGCTTGCTGGCGGCCTTTTTCGGTTAGTGGCAAATCCGTGCGCGCACCAACGCGGCGCGGCGTTTCTCCGCTTTCAAATGTATTGCCGTGCCGTGCGATTACCAGCGTGATCATTCGTTGACCTCATCACTTCCTGTTACAGGAAAAGAGTTGTAGTTATTCTGAATATCGGCAAGAGGTTTCAGCTCGCGCATTAAGGGCAAAAACTCTTCTCGTACTTTTATCGGATGGGGATACTCCAAACCTTCAGATAACAGATTGAACGCATCTGCTGCGCGGCCATAGCCCAGATATAAATCTGCCAGTGCACGGCGGGCTTTGAAATGCATGTGGTCGCGATCAATTGCTTCCTTAAAGGCCGCTTCCGCATCACCCATATTGCCGCGCGTTAAATAGAGCAGGCCGCGCTTATAAGGGATTTCTGCCCAGGCGGGGTTCTGACTGTCGGCAATATCCAGCAGCATATTGCTCTGTTCGTAAAGGTGCATCTGTTCATCAATGCCGAACAGTGCATCGGCCTGCTCGGGGTTAAGCAGGTCAATATAAAGAGAGGCCAATTGTAATTCTGAGTCAATAAAGCTGCGCGGCGCCCATTTCTCGGTTTGCTGGATGGCAAGGGTGAACTGCTCGGGGCGACCACTATTCAAATAGTCTTGCGCCTTTAGCAGATTGATCTGAGCGTAGGCGGAGCTTGCCGCCATCACGCCGATCAGCGCGGCAAAGCTGACAATAATCACGCCCATAAACGGTTTCTGCCAGCCCGCAAATTCAATCTCGACATAGGAATTGTCCGTGCGCGTCAAATCATAAAGCAGCGCCAGCCACACCCCGACAATAATCAGGATCGGCATCAGATACATATGAAAGGTCGCGTGCGTATGCAGGATCAATGTAAACACCGCGGCAAACAAACCCATGATCAGCACTTTGTGATTATCATTACGCTCCAGTGCGCTGATCGATTTGATCACGCGAAACATCAGCGCAAAACCGATCAGATAAAACAGGATCGGCGCGACAATACCCATTTCAATCCCATATTGATACGGGTCCATATGCGCCCAGTTACCCGCGCTGTCATCCGCGCCCGGCATCCGCACAGACGGGTAGTATAAATAGAATGTTCCCAGCCCGAGGCCGAGCCACATATTATCACGCAGCAGCGGCCACGCATTTTCCCAGATCGCAACACGCGCCAGCGATGACGGGTCAATGCCAAAGGTCGCAATCTGCAATAGATGCGGGGCAAAGCGCCCGCCGCCGAAATGCGTTACCATGCCGAACACGATGCTGCCCGTCAGAACAATCACCAATACACGCTTCCACAGGCTCTGCGGCTGATGGCGCAACGTAATCGCCAGAGTGGCAAAGCCAAACAGCATGGCAATAAACCCGCCGCGACTTTCCGTGGCAACCAGCCCTGCAAATAACACAGCGCAGAGCGCGAGCAGCGCCATGTATTTATTGTTCCCCTCACGCACGCCGATAAACAGCGCTAGCGCAGGCAGCAAACCCAGATTAATCAGCCCCGCAAGGTTATTCGGGTTCGGCAAAGGATGCGCGGCACGCGTGCCAAACTGCCCGTGCAGCACCGTAAATTGTATCACCGCCCATAAGGCGCAGATCGTAATGACGCCCATAAACGCAATGAATAACGGCTTTAGCCATGCTTGCGGGTGGCCGGATAACAGCGGCGAAAAGAAACATAAGGGCAGGGCAAGGAATACAAGATACGTAACAAGACTGGCAAACGGCACGGTACTCCATGCAATGCTGAGCGTCACATAAATCCAGAAGCCAAAGCACAGCATCGCCATCGGCGCGGCAGGAACAATCAGCTTGTCAC
Organism: Micavibrio sp.; assembly: GCA_012960155.1. Taxonomy (GTDB): domain Bacteria; phylum Pseudomonadota; class Alphaproteobacteria; order Micavibrionales; family Micavibrionaceae; genus UM-FILTER-47-13. Next base: position 60,975 of record DUBU01000001.1, read on the forward strand.
GCAAGGACGGCAGAACCGCCATCATCGAAAAGCTAAGCAAACAGGCAATGGCAGGGGCGTAATGAACATCGCGATATCCGCCAAAGAACAAACCCATGACAAAGGCCGCTATAACAAGCAGCGTTCCGGTGTAGGGCAGGGCTTTGCTGATCTGTGCGCTCATGCTGCTCCCGCCAGAAGTTTCTCGGCACGCTCGACATCCTCAGGCGAGTCGATCCCCGCCTGCGCAAGTCCTGCTTCAACATCCAGCGTGACAGTTTGTATCTCGATGCCGTTCTCTAAAAGGCGCAATTGCTCCAATCCTTCAAGCTGCTCGTAATGCCCTTGGGGCAACGTTTTGAACGTTTTGAGGATATCGTATCTGAACCCGTAAAGCCCGATATGCTGATGCACGGGGGAGAACTGATCATCACCACCTGCGCGCATTGTCTCTTCCTTGCGAATGGCAGGAATAATGTTCTTTGAAAACCACAGCGCTTTGCCCGTGTTACCGAGTATCGCTGTCGTGCCGCTAAACGGTGTAATCGTCTTGGCTTCGCGCAGCGCATCCAGCTCGCTCCAGCGCAGCTTCACAACAGGCGTTACAACCCCCGCGTTTGGATTAGCAATCGCCGCCGCCAGCATTTTCGGAATAGCATCCGCAGGCGTAAACGGTGCATCACCTTGCAAGCCAATGACAAAATCAAAATCATCACCGCTCTTCTGCGCCGCTTCTAGAACGCGATCAGACCCCGTGTGACATTCATCTGATGTCAGTACGCAGTCGACGCCAATCTCGGCGCAGTGATCGGCAATGCGCTGGTCTTCGGTCGCAACCAGCAATACCGCATCCCCGTCATACGCATCCGCCGCCGTGCGCCCGATCGCCACCACGCGGGACAACATCGTCTCCCCCGCAATCTTGACCAAAGGCTTCCCCGGAAACCGCGTCGACCCATAACGGGCAGGTATAATAATCGCAACTTTCATGAGTCTTTTTTAGCACTACAACCCGCCAACACCAATAGCGTAACGCTAGTTATTAACCACGCGATCGTGTGCTGAAGGAAATGTGGTTGTTAAAATTGATAGGAATTATATCCTATTAATATAAGGAGTAACACAATGAAAATCAAATCAACAGTATCTAAAGACAAATCTAATAACCCGGATGATGTGCTTGCTGTAAAGGTCGCATTGGCATCTCTCGGGTACTACGAAACACCTGGCTATGGACTGACTTCATACCCAGACAAAGCTATGTTTGCTGGTATAAAACAATTGCAAAAAGATTGGGGGCTTAAACAAGATGGAGTTGTTAAGCCTAGTGGAGAAACGGAGCAAAAGATAAAAGGCGTTTTAGGTAAGAGTCCTATTCAACGCTGTGTGACTTGTGGTGGGCCTCATGGTGGTTCCCACGGAGATCAATGTGAGTTTTGCGCAAATAAATAAGCAATTAAAATTGCTGGATGAATTGCTGTATGCTTTCTTCATCGTATCCAAGCAGACGCCCAATGATAACATCGCAATGTGTGTCATTGGGCATATTTCCTGACCATGATTGCTCTCTGAGCCATAAATAGGTGCGCGCGCGCCATTCTTGATCGGGCAGGGTGAAGCAGACATGGCGCATTACTTCGCTCTCTTTGATCGATGGTGTCTCTTGGCTGAATCTTAGAATGCGCCCTTGTTCAACATAAGGCGCAAAAGCTTTTTCAGGAATAATTTCTTCGGCGATGATACCGTTTTCAGGAATAATGTCACCGAATGCGGCTAACGGTTTTTTACCCGCTAACATCAGGTCCAGTTCTTTACCTTCGTGCGGTCCTATCAAATTATTTCACCCACCACGTATCCATGACACCTAACGCATAAGGCGCTTGGGTTTCGGGGTGGCCGAATTTGTCCCAGTAGGCGATGCGCCATGCGGCGAGGTGCCAGTTTGGAACAACATACCAGCCGCTTTTCAGGACGCGGTCCAGAGCGCGAGTGCGGATGACCAGCTCTTCGCGTGTTGGAGCTTTGACAATCAAATCAACCAGCGCATCAACGACAGGGTCTTTCAGGCCAAGATAGTTGCGGGAGCCTGTGGCATCTGCTTTGTCGCTGCCCCAGTATTCGCGCTGCTCGTTACCCGGTGACGTGGATTGTCCCCACGTTGTCACGATCATGTCGTAATCAAATTCCATCACACGGTTGATATATTGGCTGGCATCGACGATGCGCAGGGACGGCTTGATACCAAGGCGCTCCATCGCTTGCTTCCATGGCTGGAACCAGCGTTCAAACGATGCATTGGTATTGGCAACCAGCAATTCAAACACGACAGGTTCGTTTGTGATCGGGCTGACCAGCGTGCCTTCGGCGTTTGTTTTGTATCCGGCCTCATCCAGTAACTGTTTCGCGATGCGCAGATTGCCACGGTTGTTACCACTGCCATCTGACTTCGGAATTTTAAACTCTTCGGTAAAGACTGCAGGCGGTAACTGGTCGCGGAAGGCTTCCAGAATTTCCAGCTCACGCCCTTCAGGCAGGCCTGTGGACTCCATCTCCGAATTTTCAAAGTAGCTGTCTGTGCGCACATAGGCATCAAACGCGAACTGTTTGTTCGACCATTCAAAATCAAATGCGTAGTTAATCGCTTTACGCAGTGCTTCATCTTGAAACATCGGACGGCGCAGATTGAACGCAAAGGCCTGCATACCTTGGGGCAGTGCATTCTCGATCAGCTCTTTTTTAATGCGGCCGTCAACAACAGGCGGCGCATCATAAGACGTCGCCCATAGTTTGGCCGTATATTCCTGACGGAAATCATATTCATTGGCGAACAAAGCTTCGAGCGAGACATTCTGATCGCGGTAATAATCATACGTAATGCGATCAAAATTATAACGGCCTTTATTTACGGGCAGGTTCTCACCCCACCAGTCTTTTACACGCACATATTCAATGCTGCGGCCCGCATCGATCTTGCCGATCTTGTAAGGGCCACTGCCTGGCGGCGGTGTCAGCGTTGTTTCTTCGAAATTGTTTTCTTCGCGTTCCCAGTGATGCTTGGGCAGGATCGGCAAGTCACCGACAATCAGCGGCAGCTCAAGATTGCCACCCTGATCAAATGTGAATTTCACGCGGCGATCATCCAGCGCCTCGACATTTGTAACGTTGTGGTAATAGGCACGGTAAAACGGATTGCCTTTAGTAGTCAGCAGCTCGAAACTATAGACGACATCATCGGCCTGCACAGGCTCGCCGTCATGCCATGTGGCATTCTCGCGCAATGTAAATGTAACTGCGCTGCGATCGGCAGGTGTTTCGACAGTCTCTGCCAGCGCGCCATACATTGTAAACGGCTCGTCTTGCGCTTTGGTCATCAGTGTTTCATAGGTCAGTGCCAGACCATCCGCAGAGACACCTTTTGGAATATAAGGGTTCAGCGTATCAAAGGTTTCATTACCCCACATACGCAGTGTACCGCCTTTCGGGGCATCAGGATTCACGTAATCAAAATGCGTAAAGTCTGCGGCGTATTTCATATCACCATGCATTGCGATGCCATGACCCACGTAGTTTTCAGCAGGGGTGATATCCTCAACGGCGTCTTCAACGGTCTCGATCGCCTCGTCTACGGCCTCTTCAATTGCCGCAGGAACGTCTGTTTCTGTCGGCGCTGTATCCTGCGCAAACGCGGGGTACGCCGTTACCATCAGGGCTAAGAACAATAAATGTTTCATCACATCTCCTACCATTTAAAACCACAAAGGACATAGTCGGGGTTATGATCCTGTCCGTCAATCATGGCCGCGATTTTATCCAGATCGGCCTCCTCTGGTGCATGGTCCATGGCAATCTCTTCCCAATGGATACCCGCTATATTAAATACGCAATCAATACCGTAACCATTTGCCCCTTGCACATCGGTATGCAGGGAGTCACCGACCGCCACGATTTTCGATTTATCTATGTTGTTCAGTTTCGCGTGCGCGCGTTCATAGACAGGCGCATGCGGTTTACCATGATACGCAACTTTGCCGCCAATCTGTTCGTAATAGGCCGCATATGTGCCGGGGCATTTTTTGATATCCTTGCCGACATTCACGATCAAATCAGGATTGCCGCAGATCATCTCCAGCTGATTGTCCGCCGCGATTTGCAGCAGGGGCTTTACCGCTTCAAACTCTTCGTCGCTAAGATTGTATAAATCATTGATGACAAAATCCGCGCCGTCGGGCGTATTGATTACGGTCACGCCGCTGTTGTTCGTCAGGTCTTTGCGATGCCCGAAATCACCATCTGCCATCGCGGCAAACCATGCGGTTTGACCGCTGCGACTCTGAATATCTTCCTTTGCGGAATCGCCTGCCGTGACCAAGTCTTGATATAGGTGGCGACCGATATTCAGCGCTTCCAGCCTGCCAACAATAGAGGCGCTACTATCAGGCGTATTGGACAACAGGCAAACTGTTTTGCCCGCGCTCTGCAGATTTTCAAGGCATTCAATCGTTCCTGCAAATGGCGCAATCCCGTCATGCAGAACCCCCCATATGTCCAGAATAAAGGCATCGTAATCTGCTGCAATGTCTTGCAGACCATTTATCATTTTGTATGTCATGGTTTCAATCGGGGCTGGTTGGGTCATAATATTAAGCGGCTTTTTTGTGGAAGGCGGCACTATGGTCAGGCTTACCGAACAGATATCCCTGACCGTAATCGATGTTGAAATCCAGAAGCTCGCGCAGCATATCTTCGCCTTCGATTTTCTCGACGATCATATCAATACCGAACGCATCCAGATGTTTTTTCAGGCGGTTAATGCGGTTAAATCCTGATTGCGTATTTGCTTCTTTCAAAAGCCATCCCGCCTCAAGCTTAATAAAACGCACTTGCAGTTCTTTCATCAGTTCCAGATCAAAACGGCGGGAACGCACGCGATCCATCGAGAAACGGCAGCCGAGTTTGCTCAGGGCTTTTAGCAACACGCGGGTTTTCTGGTCTGCGTTATAAAGCTCTTCCTGAGGAATTTCGAAAATCAGGCGCTGCGCCATTTTATGGTTCGTCCCTAAAAACGCGATCAAATCCGTCATAAAGCTTTTATCGCGGATGGTGCTTGCGGATACATTCAGCACATAAGGCGTCGTGCCGTTCTTCTCCCGATGGCTGCGCAGCATCTGCAAGCAGCGCAGTAATGTCAGATTATCTAGCGCGGCGACCAGCTCTTCACGGCGGGCAAAGTCCATGTAGCGTGCCGCGGGCAGATAAACACCGCCATTGGCGCGCACGCGGCCGAAGATTTCATACATACGTGTTTTACGCTGGGGCAGGGATACGACAGGCTGCATGAAGATATTGATTTTGTCTTCGCGCACGGCGTGTTGAACCAGTTCACCGACCACGGTATCGCTGTATTTTTCATGCCCCATGTTCATAGCCATATCGATATCATTTGCAGGCACAGTGCGGCTCGGCGGCGGTGCCATTTCAAGTTCCAGAACCGACGTATCATGCTTCGTACCGATTTTAGGGCGCGGCTTCTCACCGAGTGCCGTCAGGCGGTTTACGATGGTTTGCAGCATGCCTTGCTCAACCGAGTTATCGTTATTGGCTTTCACCGCGTTGCCCATCTCGCCGAGACCTTCTTTAAGGATGGCGATGTCACTGCGGTTACGTGCAACTTCTCGTACCAGACGGTCATGGTTGGTGCTAATTTTTTCGATTGTGGCGCTCAGGCGGTTTTCCCAGATGCGGCGCCCCATGATGTCATAGGCCAGCAGGCCGCATAAAAACACCATGCCGCCCAGAACCAGCATGAAATCCTGACTGGCAAACTGGCCTGCGATGAACAGAAAAACGAAGGCGGCAAACGTCGAAAACATGCCGCCAAGGATTGCCTTGCGCTGCATGTTGATGGCCGCCTGATCATGACGGCTGCTTGTAAACATACGGAATCCTGCCGTCTTTTCAGAAGCAGTTTTCGATGTTTTTGTGCTGTTTTTCTGTTTCTTCTTAAATTTAGGCAGCATGTTTTTTCTTTTTGCCAAGCTTTGTATCTGCGCCTACAGCTTCACTAATCTGACTATAACCATCCTGTTTCAATAGCGTGAGTAAATCTTGGTTAATATCCCGTGCTATTGTCGGGCCTTTATAAATCAGCCCTGTGTAAACTTGTACCAAACTCGCGCCGGCCTTGATCTTTTCATAGGCTTCGGCGCCTGACGAAATCCCGCCAAGACCGATGATCGGCACGTTACCTTTGGTCAGCTCATAGAAGTTACGGATAACGGCTGTTGATTTGTCGCGCACGGGCGCGCCGCTCAATCCGCCTTTTTCCAATGCGAAATCACCATCCAGATAATCAGGGCGATCAAGTGTTGTATTGGTTAGAATGATACCATCAATGCCTGAATCAATCACGGCGCCTACCAGCTCGCCTTGTTGCTCCTCGGTCAGGTCAGGGGCGAATTTGACCAGCAGAGGCGGCGGGTCAATCTTGCACGCACGGCCACGCTCTTCGATCACTTGTCCTATCAGATCCATCAATGGCTCGCGCTTCTGCAAATCACGTAAACCGGGAGTGTTAGGCGAAGAGATATTGATCGTCAGGTAATCTGCCATAGGCGCCAGATGTTGAACCAGCAAGCGGTAATCTTTGGCAGGTTCTTTCTGGTCTTTGTTCATGCCGATATTCAGGCCAACCACACCATTCGGGCGTGGCTTGATATCGGAAAACTTGCTGAGATTGTCTTTGAATACATTCAGTCCGCCATTCGGAAATCCCATACGATTAATGACGGCTTCGTTGGGAATGTCACGGAATACGCGCGGCTTTGGGTTGCCTTCTTGGGGTTTTGGCGTGACTGTGCCGACCTCGACAAAACCAAAACCAAGGCGCAGCATGGGCGCGACCACGGCAGCGTTTTTATCAAATCCGGCCGCGAGTCCAACGGGGTTAGGGAAGCGTCTGTCCCATAGGGTAACTTGCAAGGCAGGGTCTTTAATCGCGGCATAGCGCGGCGCCAGCGGTGACTGCAAAGCTTTCAACGTAAGATCATGGGCCTTTTCAGGCTCCATTTTAAAAAACAGAGGGCGTAAAAGATCGTAAGGGGACATGCCCTATGTTTTAATGTGGTTCAGTCCTGATTGCAAATACTTCCAGCCTGTCATGACCGTTAAAATTGCCGCAATTAACAGAAGTATTTTACCTAGCATATCCGCATAGAAATCATATGGCGCGATAATCAGGCATCCCGTCGCAATCATCTGCGCTGTAGTTTTCCATTTCGCAAGATTTGTCACAGGCAGTTTAACGTTTTTAGGCCCCAGATATTCACGAATGCCAGATACTAAAAACTCACGCATGATGATAATCACAACGGCCAGTACCATGAAATCATTGATACGATCAGCAGAGACCAGCATCAGCAATGTGGTGATGACGAAGATCTTGTCTGAGATAGGGTCCATAAACTTCCCGAATTCGGAGACCTGATTGAACTTGCGCGCAACCCACCCATCCAAAAAATCCGTAACCGATCCGATAATAAACAAAAACAGACACAGCCAAGCCGCCCATTCAAATGGCAGGTAAAACAAAACAACCATAAACGGCAGCAATGCCAGCCGCGTCATAGTCAGTACATTCGCAAGATTGTCCATGAGTCTGTTCATAGTAAAGGTGTAGCGAAGAATAGCCTGATATTCCAGTATATTATTTTTGACATATTTCTAGAAGAGGCGTAACTTGTGTGCGTTGCAGCAACGACTGCATCGGGAGAAAAGAAGTTGAACAGCAAAATAAAACAATGGCGTTATAAGCCGTTGGATAAGCAATTAGCACAAAGCGTTCTGGCCATCGCAGGAACGACAGCAACTGTCGGCGGTGCGCTTTTGTTATTACCTAATGCCGCGGTTTTAGGCGCAATCGCCTATGGCATGGCGGCAACGGCTATGCGGTGTCGTTTCGTGGTGCCTTTTCTCGCAAATCGTGAGCTCGCCAGACTTGTGAAGACAGGACAGATAGCGGAGCTTCGTGACAATGGGCTCGTGCATAATATGCGCGCCATGGAGGCTCAGATGCGGCTAAAGCCAAGCAAAGGCTTATATGTTGCAGATACGAATTTTATAGCGGAGCAGGATGAATATGGGCGTTTGTCTTATGCGGCAGAGTTTTTAAAGCGTCTGTATAACGGGATTAACGAAGAAAAGAGTGTGAAGCGGATTTTTGCCAGAGCGGCTGAATCAGAAAAAACGATGTACTGTGCGCTGACCCATTTTAATCTTGTCCTGACGACAAATGCCGCGATCAATAATTATAATCGTGATGAACATAATTTGATTTTAGCGCATGAGCTTACGCATCTGAAAAACAGAGATGGCAAGACCTTGCGCGCTATTTGCGAGACGTTTACCCGTGAAACGAGTGGCGCACTGCTCGTATTGTCACCGGCACTTCTAGTTTCAATGCCTGTGGCGTTGTGTGGATTTGCGGTCGCTTCCTTAGCAGGGAATTTAGCATTCAAAAAGGCATCTAGAGTTATGGAGCGTTTGGCGGATCGGGGCGCCATATATGTGACCCGCGATATTGAGGCGGCAAAAGGCGTAATGCGCCGCTGGAACCAGACGGAACGCCCATGGAAAATCGATGAGGCCTTGCATACGCATCCCATAGGTACTTACCGTATGTCTAGTTACTGGGCGTCATTTGCCGAAGCGAATGCCTATCCACCATTAAAGCTCGGCTTTACTAAAGCCGCAGGTATTTCTAAATTCTCCAACAGCGTAAGATCAACCGCGACGCCCTGGAAAGTGGCACCTTGTGATAAATCAGCAAAAATCACGCCGCTATAAGGCGCGATAAAAAACACCCGCCTGATCGGGCGGGTGTTTGAAGCGGGGGTATCTTTTGACTGTATTAGCCGGCGGCTTTTGCTTTGTCGGCTGTCGGATCGCGTAGTACATAGCCGCGGCCCCATACAGTTTCAATGTAGTTATCGCCATTGGCCGCATTCTGGATTTTCTTACGCAGCTTGCAGATAAACACGTCGATAATTTTAACTTCAGGCTCGTCCATACCGCCGTATAGGTGGTTCAGGAACATTTCTTTTGTCAGTGTTGTGCCCTTACGCAGGGATAGCAATTCAAGAATGCCGTATTCCTTACCTGTCAGGTGCAATGGCTGACCGTCAACTTCAACTGTGCGTGTGTCCAGATTAACCTTAACCTTGCCTGTAACGATCTCGCTCTGTGCGTGACCTTGGCTGCGACGAACGATAGCCTGAATACGGGCAACCAGCTCGCGCTTGTCAAACGGTTTAGTAAGGTAATCATCGGCGCCGAAGCCCAGACCTTTAATCTTGTTATCCAGCTCGGAAAGACCTGACAGAATAAGAATAGGGGTCTCGACTTTAGACGCGCGTAAACGCTTCAGAACCTCATAGCCGTCCATATCAGGCAGCATCAGGTCCAAAATAATGATGTCGTAATCGTAAATCTTGCCGATTTCCAGGCCGTCCTCGCCCAGATCTGTTGTGTCGACAATGTAGCCCTCTGATTTGAGCATAAGCTCGATACTTTTGGCGGTGGATGTATCGTCTTCTACCAATAATACCCGCATAATATGATCCTCGGTTGTTTTGAATTTATAAAATAGATGGGTGTGGCTTTGTTAACCATTATTAATATATTTTAACAAATATTAACGCCGTTAACAAATCTTAATTTTAAGATTCTAAAGTATTTATCTGATTTGGCTAGTGTTTTTTAGTGTTGAGCGTCTTGCTTTTGCGGGCGTGCAAGGGGCGTAACATTCTCGGATTGGCTCGTATCCGGATCAGGCGAGTTCAGATTGTTATAGCAGGTTACACCATTACGTCCGTTTTCTTTTGTGTGATACAGCGCTTCATCTGATTGCTTCAGGTACAAATCAATGTCAGTAGAGTTGATCTCGGTTACACCGACAAAGCCCACACTCACTGTGTAGTCTAGCTCTTGCGGGTTGCCATCCTCGTCTTCATAAGGGCAGGGCGTGTTTTCTACGCGGCGGCATAGTTTCTCAAGGATCTGGTGTGCATAGTGCTGCTGTGTCTTCGGCAATACAATCGCAAACTCCTCCCCGCCGATACGGCCAACAACATCACCTGCACGGAATGATGTTTTAAGAATTTTGGAGAAGTGCTTCAGCACCAAGTCACCAACATCGTGACCATAAGTATCGTTCACGCTTTTGAAGTGGTCCAAATCCATAAGGGCCACGGCAACAGGCATGTTCTCGCGAATACCGCGCTTCAGCTCTATAACGGCACGGTTGATGAACGCACGGCGGTTGCTAAGACCTGTAAGGGCGTCTTCCAGCGCGTATTTCTTCATCATACGGTTGTAATTCTCGATACGAGCAATCAGCGGACGGAAAATAAAGACAGCCTCTGCCAGCAAAACCAGAAGGATCAAAGCAATACCTGCGTGCTGCAAACGTTGGTAACCATTAATCTTCTCTAGGATTTCAGTCTGATAGCTATCTGTAGCCAGTTCCAGCGCCGGCTTAATGAAGCTGTTGTAATACAGATCCATATCTTCAATGGCGCGCTTGCGCTCTTCACCGTCAGATTGCTCGTTAGCATTCAGGAACGTATTCGCATCTTTCAGATACTTATTAATATGGTCGGCAGCGGTATAAGGCGGATCATAGTAAACGCGGCGCAGGGCATTAGATTTATGCTTACCCAGCAGGTTTTTCTCTTCCATATAGTTCAAGATGAAATTATGGCTGTCCTCTACCTCGCGCAGGGATTGATAGATAAAGCGCAAATCAAGCGCATCACCCAGACGGTCGTAATGCGGTGCATAAGAAAGGATTTGCTGCATTTCGGTGCGCTGCTTGTTGATCTGATAAGCAACTTCCGATGAAACTTTTTGCTGAGCTGAAATACCGGCCGTGACATAGTGGCCGCTCATGCTGACAAGAGCAATAAGCGCAAAGGCCAATATATAGGCTTTGGTAAGCAGCTTGGTAGGATCACCTTTTGCTGCTTTTTTCTTCTTCTTGGTCTTGTTAACTGCCATAGCGCCTTACTATAATCATTTTGTACCCCATGGTATATAATGTGGTAAAATAGTTAAAATAGTCCTACTCAAATTGACATAATCATAAGAAAATCAACGCATTATGGATAGATTATCCGAAAAAGCCGAAGCTATGATTTCCCGTATGCCCGAATACGAGGTTTATGGCCGCGTAACCAAGGTTTTGGGACTGCTTGTAGAGATTGCAGGATTCGGCACGGCTCTGTCAATCGGTTCTCAAGTGCATTTGAAGCCCGCCGAAGACCATATCATTCCCTGCGAAGTCGTTGGTTTTAAAGAAGGACACGCTCTTTTAATGCCCTTTGGCGCGCTGGAAGGGGTAAGTCTTGGATGCCCCGCTATAATAATGCGCACTAAACCTGTCATAATGCCTGATGAGCGCTGGCTGGGGCGCGTTATCAACGGTATGGGCGAGCCTATTGACGGGAAAGGGCCGTTGCCGCATGGCGCCCACGCTATGCCGCTGCGTAACACACCGCCTGCGCCGCATTCACGTCAGCGCATAGGTAGGCAGCTCGATCTCGGGGTTCGGGCTGTAAACACATTCCTCGCAACTTGTCGCGGACAGCGTATGGGCATTTTCTCGGGGTCAGGCGTGGGTAAATCGGTTCTGCTCTCTATGATGGCGCGCTACACCGCCGCTGATATTTCCGTTATTGGTTTGATCGGTGAACGTGGCCGCGAGGTACAGGAATTTCTTGAAGATGATCTTGGCGAAGACGGGCTGGCGCGTTCTGTCGTGGTTGTGGCCACGGGTGATGAGCCCGCACTCATGCGTCGTCAGGCCGCTTATACGACGTTGGCAATCGCCGAGTATTTCCGTGACCAGCAGCGTCAGGTGCTGTGCCTGATCGACTCCCTGACACGCTTTGCAATGGCGCAGCGTGAAATCGGTCTGTCAGCGGGCGAGCCACCAACATCAAAAGGCTATCCGCCGACAACATTCGGTGAGCTGGCGCGCTTGCTGGAGCGCGCAGGCCCAGGGGCGCCTGATTCAGGCTCCATTACAGGTCTGTTTGCGGTGCTGGTGGAAGGGGATGATCACAACGAGCCTGTATCCGATGCTGTGCGCGGTATTGTTGATGGGCACATTGTTATGGAGCGTGCTATCGCCGACCGTGGACGCTATCCTGCGATTAATGTGCTGAAATCCGTGTCTCGCTCTATGCCCAAAGCTGTCAGTGAGTCCAGAAATAAGATACTGCGCCGTGCCAAGAAAATCATCACGACCTATGAGGATATGGAAGAGCTCATTAGGCTAGGTGCCTATCGCAAGGGGAGTGACCCCGCCGTAGATGAAGCTATCGCGATTTACCCGAAGATCGAGGCGTTCCTGACCCAGAATAAAGATGATCGCACGTCAATTGATGAGGGGTTTTCCGTTCTGGCTGATATCGTCGGGATGGTTGATGACACCGATCCGCAGCAAGAAGCGCTTGATGATCTTGCAGAAGGACGTCATTGATATGAAGCATCGTATTCGTGATCGAATTCAGCCTGGTAGCGACCCTAGGTGGCTGTTGATTGCTACTCTTAAGTCTATTGATGTTGGTGAGCTCATTCGCAATCCGGTGTTTTATATACTGCCATCATTACTCTGTATTATTTTGATGACATATACTGAATCATGGATAGAGCTGGTGTTCTGTTTAGGGATTGCGCTCTTATTATGTGCAATGTTTTGTGTATGGGGGCTTGCGGTCTACTGGATTGATAAAGTCTTTGGTGAAAAGACGACAAATTTTCTGGGTGTAGTGCTTTTCTTTGCCACTATATGGGGCTTCTTTATGATTTTAGGGGCTCTGTAGCTTAAGGGGGAACGCCATGTCTCATAATGAAAAAGATTTTCAGGAGTACGACGATGCTCAAAAGCCGCTGGTGAAAAATCCGCTTCTTAATTTCTGGCTGACCCAAAATCTAGGCACGATTAAGAGGGCGCCGCTACTATGTGCCCTTACTCTGCTAATGTTCACTATTGGCATTACAATTGAAGGCAGTTGGGGTGAAGTCTTTGACTCGCTGAAGGCATGGATTGTAATCGGTGTCGTGCTGGCAATTTGGATCGGGATAATGCTCGGGTTGTCCAAAGTTGTCGGGGCAAAAGCGGCGGGTATTATTGGCGGACTATTGTTCTTGGCGGTGCCCATAGGCTTTCTATTTTTTATCGTTGCGTGCTGGGGCGGGGGCTGTTAAATGGCCGATCTTGATCCGTTAATTCGCTACAGAAAGCATGGCGTTGATGAAAAACAGCGTGTGCTGGCAAGGTTGTATGGTATCTCCGAACAGCTAGAGGCGGAAAAACAGGCGCTCATTGATCAAATGGATAAAGAAAAGGAGCTGGCTAAACAGTCTGAGTCTGTTGATACGGCAGCCTTTCTCGGCAATTACCTAACAAATGCCCGCAAGAAAATAGACAGCATAGATAAAAAGCGCCGCAAGCTTGAAGCTGAAATCGCTGTCGCTCAAGAAGATATGCGTAATGCCTTTGCCGAAATGAAGAAGGTTGAAATCACGCAGCGTAAACGTAATGAACGCGAACGTGCTGAAGAACAAGCTAAAGAAGATCGTGATCTTGATGAAATTGCCTTGGAAGGCTATCGCCGCAAACTCGAGGAAGATTAGTAAAACTTGCCTTGGCGGGCGCTGAACCGTTTGCAACTTGTGAAAACCCTGCGTAAAATATAAGTTAGTATTCTTTATATCGGCCATTTCGGTCATCAGGAAATAATGTCAGACACTTCGGCGTCAAAATCAGGATCAGGAGCGAACCGTGCGCAGCTTTTATTAGGCAGCGCACTGCATGGTAACGTGCTATTGGCACTGGCGATCGTGGCAATTTTGCTGTTTATGTTGGTGCCAATCCCGCCGATCTTGCTGGATCTGGGGCTCTCGATTTCTGTCACGCTCTCCGTGATCATTTTGATGCTGGTGTTGTTCATCGTAACACCCCTTGAATTTTCGACATTCCCAACCGTACTTCTTATTACGACGGCTTTGCGGCTAGGTTTGAACGTAGCCTCTACCCGTTTGATTTTAAGTAACGGTCAGAACGGCGATGACGCGGCGGGGCAGATTATTCAGGCCTTTGGCAGTTTCATTATTCAGGATAGTTACGTGGTCGGCGGCATCGTGTTTGCCATCCTTGTGATTGTGAATTTTGTTGTTATTACAAAGGGTTCCGGTCGTATTGCTGAAGTGGCAGCTCGTTTTACTTTGGACGCGATGCCCGGCAAGCAGATGGCAATTGATGCTGATCTGTCTGCGGGTATGATCACAGAGGATGAGGCTAAAACACGCCGCTCCCGATTGGAGCAGGAAAGCAGCTTCTTCGGGGCCATGGATGGTGCGGCGAAGTTCGTGCGCGGCGATGCTATCGCAGGTCTTCTGATTGTTTTCATTAACATTATTGGCGGTATCATCATCGGTACTGTCAGCTACGATATGAGCCTCGGCGAAGCAGCCTCAACATTTACAATACTGACAATCGGTGACGGTCTGGTAAGTCAGATTCCCGCGCTGATTATCTCTGTTTCAGCAGGCCTTTTGGTATCTAAAGCAGGTGTTGATGGCGCGGCAGAGCAGGTGCTGTTCGAGCAGTTCGGTCGATACCCTAAGGCATTGTTTATGTCTGCCGGTTTGATGTTTGCATTAGCATTAATCCCTGTTGTTCCTGCGCCGCCATTCATGTTCTTGGCAGCCGTGACGGCAGGCATCGGCTACTTGAATATGAAGCGCCTGCAAGAGGTTGAGGCTGAGCAAACTGAAATGAAACAGATTGCAGGGCCAAATGCGCCTGTGGCGGAAGAGCCTATATCCAAAGCGCTTGCGATGGATACGATCCGTCTCGAATTGGGTTATGGTCTACTGCCGCTTGTGCAGGGTGAGGGCGATAACAAGTTAACAGATCAGATTAAGGGGCTGCGTCGTCAGCTGGCCGAGGACATGGGCTATATCCTGCCTGCTGTCCGTATTCAGGATAACTTGCAGCTGCCTGCCAATACCTACACAGTGCGCGTGAAAGAGATCGAAGTAGGGCGCGGGGAAGTACGCCCGGGTATGCTGTTATGTATGGATCCTGCTGGTGACCCGATCTCCTTGCCGGGTGAAAATACAATCGAGCCGACCTTTGGGTTGCCGGCTATGTGGATTGACGAACAATACCGCGAAGAAGCGCACTTTAAGGGCTATACCGTTGTTGATGCGCCGACCGTTGTCACAACACATATTACAGAGATCATCAAAGACAATATGCCTGATCTGATGTCCTATGCAGAAACGCAGCGTCTGCTGGACGAGATGCCGCAGGAATACCAGAAGCTCGTCAGCGATGTCGTACCGAACCAGATCAGTATTGGTGGTTTGCAGCGTATCCTGCAAAATCTGGTAGCCGAGCGTATTTCAATCCGTGACCTACCAGCCATTCTCGAAGGTGTTGCCGAGGCATCTAACTATACTAAAAATACCATGCTGATTACCGAGCATATTCGTAGCCGTCTAGGCCGCCAGATTTGTAATCAGAACGTCAATCAGGATGGTGTTGTGCCGCTCGTAACTCTTTCTCCTGAATGGGAGCAAACATTCGTTGAGGCCCTGATGGGTGACGGCGAAGAAAAGCAACTGGCCATGCCGCCAAGCAAGCTGCAGGAATTTATCAACGCCGTTCGTGAGACTTACGAAGCACAAGGCCGCATGGGGCTGGTGCCTGTCTTGCTGACATCACCTGGTATCCGCCCATATGTGCGCAGTGTAATCGAGCGTTTCCGTCCGCAAACCATCGTCATGTCACAGAACGAAATCCATCCGAAAGCCCGCATCAAGACGCTTGGCCAAGTCTAAGGTAAGTCTAAGATATGGATGCCAACATCAAACAAGAAATCTGGGATCTCGCAGTTGATGTTGTCATGAACATGGGCGATGAAATTGACGAGCTTGAGCGTAAACGCAAAGGTCATGTCTGGGGGTGGTTGTTTTTCTCGATACTGAGCTGTTCTATCGTTGTGCCTGTTCTGTATTTGCTTGTGACTGTGCGCGTACAAGATGTGCCCCCTTTAATTTATGTATTTTTATTTTTTATCGGCGCGTTGCTGTTCTGGTGGAATTACTCGGTCGCGGATAAGGATTACAGGCGGCGCACCAAACAGAAATTTATGTTTGCTCTGGCACGCACTTTAAAAATGAAATACTCCCCGACAGGGCTTTTTAAAATTGGTCAGGTATATGACCACCATATTTTAGAACGTTATGCCAGGTCACATGAAGAAGATGGTTTGAGCTTCGTCTACCTAGATCGTGATGTGCATCTTCAGGAATATGCTACAGAAAAAACTACGCCGTCATCACCAAGTATGCTTGAGGGGTTTATTGACGTGCTGACGGATACAATGTGGTCGCATTCTATTTGGCAGGGGCTATCTAGCTCTATGAGCCATTCAGGTGGGTCTTGGAATATTCCGAATGCGCGGCATACAGCGGGCAAGCGGCGTAACTTATTGCTGCGCATTGAAACGCGGAAGCAGCATCCGCATCATACTTTATTGGTACCTAGGCGCTGGTTAAGGCGCGGGACATATTGGTTGCGCCCTGAATTCAGAAGGACGCCATTCAATAACTTTAAATTGATGCGCAAATATATGTTGGTCTCCACCGATGATGTGCAAACGCACGATATATTTAATCCTGCCTTTACCGAAGTGTTCTTCGAGTTCGAGAAAGCATTGGATGCAAGGTCAATGAGTATGAGTATCAAAGGGGGCGAAGTTGTTGTGAGTGCGGAGCATTGTAAGAACTTATTCGAGTTAAGCCATCTGTTGAGCCCCATTAGTGCCAAGAGCATAGCCCGCGTTATCAGTGAGCTGGTTTTATGCCGCATGATGATCGACGAGCTAAAGCTAAGCCCGTATGTCGGGCTCTGATTACCTGATTGTGATTTGGTGCTGATCTGGGTTTTGCGCTTCAGCATTTTGCAATAGAGCGGAGGTAACGCTGGATGGCAAGGTGACATCAGGACAGTTTTGTCCAAGGACATTGAATGTGCCGTTTATGCTTATGCCAATAAAGCGTTCTGAGGGGCTTTCTAACCCGTAAATGCGTGTGATATGTGCTGCGACGGCATCAGGAGCTGCATCGTAAGTAAAGCAGGATGTAAGGTCGTATTCTTGCGTAAGGTCGCTAATAATCGGGGCTAGTTTATCAGCCTTTTTAGCGGAGGTTGTGGTGCCGTAAAACGCTGTATTCTCTAGTGGGGCTGCGGCCTGAGTAAAGGCTTGGGTAGTGTCGAATAGGCTGTATGTGCTCTCAAGATCTTCGGTCATCTCGCCAACGCTGTCCGGTGCCAGATAATCATAAGTGAATAGACTACCCACAACGGCTAGGTACGCGCCGAGCAGCTTAGTAGCGTTGTCGAGATACCAGTCCATCGCTTTGAAGCGCCATAGCAGACGGCCTTCCTCAGCGCGGGTCAGGATGAAGTCTTTTAAGTCTTTGTCGCCGTAATTCTCGTATTTATTGCCGCGCCTCATAAGCAGCTTAACACCTTTTTCTTCTTTGTGGCGGTCGAATAAAGTCTGCGCAATATCGACAGGGTATGTTTCATGGCCTGATTTATAAAAGTCAAAATAGGCGTTCTCTAACGCCACGTCAGCAGCGAGGTGGCGGTATACAGGATCGTCGCTATTCAGCCATTCGCGCATAAGTGCAGCAGGGTCGGCGCTTAGGACTTTGTCGAAATAGGCTTTCATGCCGTTTGAAAGTTGACCGAAAATATCAGCCTTCAGGTCATCTTCTATGACGGGGCTAGTGGGGCCTTGCTTCACATCCGATATAAGGGCGTCGCTAGCGATCTCGTCTGTTGCGGCTTTAGTCGGGATTTTATAATACGCGTCGTGAAACTCGATATTCATTGCGCCGTTGTGGCGGTAGGCCGTCGCAATAACGCGAATAACTGGATCGTATTCTTGGGTTGTGCCGTCTTCGCCTGTAATCGGTAAGCGTCTGCCACGAATGACTTCCTGCGCGATAATAACGCTATCCCATGTCTTCTTGAATTTGGTCTTTAGGCGGCTGAATTTGCTTTTGTCGGTATTTGATCCGCGGCGCTCTAGTTCTTTGGTTGATTTGATTTCAACGCCTTCAGCTTGCGCGTTTTGGGGCTGTTTTAGGACCACATGGCTGTGTCCTTGAAAGTCATTTAGAATGGCACCCACAGGAAGCTTTTGTCCTTTGAGCGGGTATAGGTGCTGCTTGGGAAGTAAGGTGCCTAGTGCGTCTTCGGCTAGCGCGTAAAAGACACCTTTGTGACAATAGGCAGCATAAGCAAGTTTGCTTTGATTGCTAAATAGAACGCGGCCACGGCAGTCTTCGTCCAGAAACTTGCGCTGTGCTCCGTTGGCAAAACCCATGCTTAGAAGGATAGCATCATACGCAGATATATCGGCAGGGTTATGGGGAGGGGCGGTTTTATCAATAGGTATAATGCCGATTACCGTTCCCGTGTCATCTTCCTTTAGCTGATGGCCGAGCTCGCTGTATTGATGCAGCTGCGGGCCTAGGCTCTCGATGAAAGGGTAGATTGTCTCGCGCGCCAGATTTTTACCTGTCATGCGCTCGTAGCCGGATAGCCCTGATTGTTGCAAAGTGCCGAGCTCGAGTATTTTTACGTCACCTGCGGGCGTGACCTTCAAATCAATGATGAATGACTCTATTTCGGCTTTGTCTGACATAGGACGTTATAAAACGCGAGTTGTGATTATGTCAATAAAATTTTCTTATAATTGAAGGATTCCCTTAGGGATTATTTACCTATATGATCTAGTATAGACGTAATAAGCGTTATATAATCTATTAGATTCGGATCGAATTGCGAAACTCATGAGACTCAAGTCTTTTTATGCAAAAACTATGACAGAAGCCATGCAAATGGTGCGCGATACCTTAGGGGAAGACGCTGTTATAGTTGCCACCAGAGAAGAGAACGGCGGTAAAGCCGTTAGAGTTACAGCCGCAGTGGAGCAGTCTGATCACTACGAAGAAGAGTTTGCATACCTGCCCGCACGGGGCGAATTGAGCGATACCACGGACGAAGGCCTGATGTTCGAAGAAGACACAGATAGCGAGAGCGAAATGTTGGAGAAGCTGACAGATGTCATGCTGCGACACGCTGTGCCTGAAGAAATTATCGATCAGATCATTTCATGTGCAACCGTTATCGGTTTGGAGCAAGCTGATATCGCGCTGATCGCTGCGCTGGAGCACCTGTTCTCTTACAAGACATTGCCTGTAAAGCCTGAAGCCAAAGCTTATATGCTGGTCGGTCAGCCAGGTGCTGGTAAGACACTGGCAGTAGCCAAGCTGGCAACACGCGCTGTGATGAATGATTTGCGTGTGGCGGTGATAACAACCGATACGGTTCGCGCTGGTGGCTATGAGCAGTTAGCCGCGTTCACAAAGCTGTTGAATGTGAAGCTACGCCGTGCGTCCAACCCGCAAGAATTGCGTGATGCAATCGAGGCATCTTCAAGCGCTGACCAGATCTTTATTGATACAGCGGGCACAAACCCATTTAACACCGATGAAATGCGCGTGCTGGCCAAGCTGATGACAGCGGGTAATATTGAACCGATATTAGCAATGCCCGCAGGGGCCGATGCAGATGAGAGCGGCGAGATTGCGCGCGCTTATGCAACATTGGGTGTCACAAAGATGATGCCGACACGTCTTGATATCGCACGCCGTCTGGGTGGCCTTCTGGCCGCGGCGCATTGCGGTAGTCTGATTTTTGCAGATGCCAGCAACACACCAAAAGTTGCCGACGGCTTGATCGGGATGAGCCCGAAGCGCCTTGCATATCTGCTAATGCCTGAAGCTGCGAAAAAGCAGAAAAGGGAGAGCGTACAACCTCAAAAAGAAACTGTTTTTGCCGGATAGAATGTTACAGGATAGATGAACATGAGTGATACAACCACTGCAGAGAAGCAATCAGCTGGCAAGCCAGCCAACAACCCGACGGCACCGGCATTCCGTAAGGGTAAAAACGTTATTGCTGTCGCAAGCGGCAAGGGCGGTGTGGGCAAGACATGGTTCTCTATCACGCTTTCTCATGCTCTGGCGCGCAGCGGCAAGAAAGTTCTGCTGTTTGATGGTGACTTGGGTCTGGCTAACGTGGATGTGCAGCTCGGCCTGATGGCAAAGCGTGACCTGAATGATGTTATTCGTGGTCGCCTGAGCCTGGATAAGGTTATTCAGCACTACGAAGAAGGCGGTTTTGATATTATTGCGGGCCGTTCAGGGCAGGCGTCTTTGTCCGCGCTGCCTAGTCAGCGTTTGGCAATGCTCCGTGACCAGCTTCTGGAAGTTGCCGAAAAATATGATGTTGTGATTATCGATCTGGGCGCGGGCGTTGACCGTACCGTGCGTATGATGTCAGCTAGTGCAACGCGCACGCTGCTGGTAACGACTGACGAACCAACATCACTGACAGATGCTTATGCATTTATCAAATTGGGTAACGCCGCAGGCATGTCCAAAAATGTGGGTATCGTGGTTAACCAGGCGCCAAGCAATGTCGAAGGTGAAAAGACTTATAAAACTTTGCTCAAGGCCTGCGAAAACTTCTTGCGCTTGAAGCCGCCGCTAGTAGGTATGGTTGCGCATGACCCGCGTGTTAAAGACTCTATCCGTCACCAGACGCCAATCCTTATCCGCTCTCCGAATACAGATGCGGCCGAAGATGTCGAGGATATTGCACGCGTCATGACAAAAGAACTCGCGAAAGTCAAAGCTGCTGGTTAAGCAGGCTGAGGCGCTTTATCTCTAACAAGCTCATCCGTAATTTTGCTGGCTAAATGCTGGTTGTGTTCGCGCGCATTCAGGCTGTCCCATACGGCAAGGCTGCATCCCATGACCGCTGCTAAAGTAATTAGGCCCATTTCATTGGATTTTGCCATCAGCATCACAGTCATAACGCCGTTAATAGCGCCGGCTACTAATGACGCACAGATTAAGGCTTTGCTGCGATAGCTGGCGCTTTGATTGAAATAGTATTTTAAACGCTCGTCTGAAAGGCGTGATAGGCTGCCCTCTGACAAATTGGTTCTTCTGGATAGCTCCCAAAGCTGATCGCTTCTGCTTTTTTGTTTTTTATTATTCATGATGGTCCCTGTTTTTTCTTTAATAATTAAAGGACGCCCCAGATCATGTCAAAACGTTTGCTGAAGACTATGTGGATATATGAATGAAATTCTTGTCTCTTTTTAAAGCAATATTTGGTGTAATAGAGGTATGAGCGATTCATCCGGCTTTTCAGGATTTCCGCCTAAGATTACAGGCGCCGACAGCTACCCGCAAAGCATGGGGGAGCTGAAGGCCAAGATTATTGCCATTCGCGGCGAAGCACGCGTGCAAAATGTCCGCGAAAAAATGGAAGGTGAAATCATCCGCAACAACCGTGATGGCACAACCGATATCAAGACGCCGCGTGGTGAAATTACGATTGAGTTGCCGGTAAAAGATAAACCGCTCGAAGGCACGCAAATCCTGCTGGAAGTTCCCAAAGGTGAGCCACCGCGCCATGTTGTTATTCGTGAGGTGCGCACCGAGCCGCAGTCGCGTGTAAGGGAGCAATCAAGTAGCGAGCTGCAGGCTAAGCCCGCGCGCACAGACTCTGTGAAAATCACCCCGGAAACCAGCTTGTCACTCAGTAACCAGAGCGAGGTAGGCAGGCCTGCACCAACACAAGCACCGAGTGTGCCACCTTTGCGTAATGGTGATTTCGTCCGTCTAACGCCGCTGCCTCAATATGAATCTATACTGCCATTGCAGGAAAATGTAAGGCAAGTGGTGGAGCAGATAGCGGCCCGTGCCGAAGTGGCTGCTTTTCAAACGGTACAAAATCTGGTGGCCGAAGTCGTAGCGCTGCCAAATCCGCAAATTGCGAATAATATAACAGCGGCACCTGCTCAGGCCCAGCAGCCGCAATTTCAGTCCCAGCTAGCAGCGGCGCCTGATTTTATTGCGACAACACAGTTACCACAGCAGGCCATACAACTTGTGTCGACCTCAGTGCCAGCAGCACCTCAAACAACATTTACTTTACCGCCTGCATTAGACACGTTCCCGTCGCTAACATTGCAGCAGGTGGTCTCGGAAGCCGCCTCGCTAATAGCGCGCGATATACAGACATTCCAAAGCGTGCCGCCTCTGGCGATGCTACAAAAATCTATCCCTGCGGTTCAGAATATCCTGACACAAATGGCAGATCAGCAGCCGTCTGTAACTAAGAGCACGGCCAAGACGTTTGATGTGCAGATTAATACGATATTCCCGCCGCCTGTGGCCATGACCACTATAAGCAGTACTCAGCAGCAAACAGGCGCGGAAGCACAGCAGCCTAATCTTGTTCCCGCCGTGCCACAACTGCAGGGTATAGAGAGCTTGTTAACGCAGACGACACCTGTTGTCTCCAAAGCTGTCGTAGCAGGGCAAACAGCGATCGGTCAGCCTGTATTATCGGTATTCATGCCGCAAGAACAAAGCTGGCAAAGTTTTACTATTCCTGTTCAGCCGCAAAATTTGAACATGGGCATACAGATGGAAATTATGCCGCATATTCCTGCACAGGCAGCATCGGTAGGCTCCATGATGACAGCCGTTTTGCCACCTTTCATTCCGTATGAATTTTTCTCCAGCTTCTCATGGCCAGCGGCTGAAGAGATTATCCAGACCCTCCAGCAGGCCGCACCACAAGCCGCTCAAATGCTGGGACAGGCGACAACAACACCGTCTCTACCAACACGACTACCTGCGGCGGCGCTGTTATTTGTAGCAGCCGTCCGTGGCGGCGATATATCAGGCTGGCTAGGGGACAAGAATATCGACCTTCTTAAGCGTTTGGGTAAAGGTGATGCGTTAAATAGGCTCACCCGTGATCTGGGCGGTATTCAAAGAACATCTTCAGAGTCCGTGCAATCTCAGGATTGGCGGGGCATGGCACTGCCTATGGCATATGATGGTGATCTGACAAAACTGATGCTGTATTACCGCCATGACAAAACTGAAACCGAAGACGGTGAAAAGAAGCGTGGAACAAGATTTATCTTCGATTTGAACCTAACCAAAATGGGGGCTGTGCAGATTGATGGTTTGCACAGGCCGATCAATGAGAATGAAAACAGGCTGGATTTGATCGTGCGCACAACCAAGCCTGTCAGTGATCAAATGCGCAAAGCCATGCGGGCTGTTTATATTGAAGCACTCCAGCAAGCACAGGCAATCGGCGATATTTCCTTCCAGAATGAGAAAGAAAAATTCGTGAAAGTCGAGATGCCGAAATCTGCTATGGCTTTGTAACACAGCGCGTTCTCCCCACCTATATTTATGCGGTTTGATACTGTTTTCTTGCGGTTTTTCTCAAAATGGCTAAGATGCCGCCATCACGGAAAACACGAGTTAATTATGACCGTTACGAATCGTATCGCTTTGGCGATATTTATACCGTGCCTTTTGGTGCTTTCTGCCTGCTTGGGGTCACTGCCTCTCGTGGGTGATTCGTCTATGGTGACGGGTGCGGGATTCAGAGAGCATCTGGCTAACGAATATACCAATCTGGCTGAATTTGAAGGCCAGTATATGAACGATAGACAGGATGCTGCACATTTTGAAGCCAAAGCGCGCCGTGTTTCTCGCGGCCAGCAGGTCATGCCCGATTCTGTCGATAGCCGTAACATCCCGCATTTCGCTGCTGAAGAGCTTGAGCGCGCCCGCGCGCGGTTGATCGATGCTTTGCGTACAATGTACACCAGCAATAACGAACCACTTCTGGCGCTGGCGCAAAGCCGCTTTGATTGTTGGCTGGCGCATCAAGAAGACTACCCCGTAGAAGATGCCTATATCTCCTGTAAGATGTTCTTCTATGATGCGCTGTCATTGCTCAGCGTTTCTACGGACACTAAATTCGGCGATGTCCATGCTGTGTTCTTTGATTCAGGGATGATTGAATTGCATGATGACGCTAAGGCGACTTTGCGCGACGTCGCTGAAATCATGGAAAAGCGTGCTCAATGGGATGTTACATTGATTGGCTATACGGACAGCAAAGGTGATTTGGCCACAAATAAACAGCTTTCTATGCGCCGTGCCATTGCCGTGAAAAACTTCTTGGGTCAGAACGGTGTTCCATTTGATCATATCCATATCGCTGCCGCGGGAGAGATCTCCGATGGTCCTGATGATGCGCATAACCGCCGTGTTGAAATCGAACTGAAACCATCTTATGTAGCCGATCACGAGAAGCTATCCAATGCGCCGGGTTGGCAGCATATGGGTAAAGTGAACTAGGCTGATGGCGGACGCGCAAAACATTATCTTCCTTGATATTGACGGCCCTGTATTATCACCGCGCTTTCTAATGATGGCGCGCCGCTTCGAAAATAAAGACGCAAAGTTTCATGGCCTGACCAAGAAGTTTACTGAAATAGCCAAAGATCACTTCAATCTGGCGGACCCCGTCACTGTAATGATGATCACTGATTTGGCACATGAAACGAATTCCAAAATTGTAATCTCTTCAATCTGGCGCCTGGGCGGCTATGAACAATTTGTCGAAGATTTCGAGGACTTTGGTTTTGATCGCGACCTGCTGCACGAAGACTGGCGCACTAATGGCCAAGTGCTTGAGCGCCGCGAAGATGAGGTGCAGATCTGGCTGGATAGGCATCCTGAGGTGAAACGCTTCGTTACAATTGATGACGAACCATTGGATTTCGACAGCCATATTCAGGTCTGTGCCGTAAATGGATTTCTCGTCGATAACTACGATCAGGCTTATGAGATTTTGACTGGTGAGGAAAGCCCGCTTCCGATCAATCTATACAACCATGCGGCTGTGGACTTCTATGGTCCTGAGGCGCTTGTTGAAAATGACGAAAGCTTGAAGCGATGTAACCAGCGCCTGGCCGATCGCCGAGCAGCCATCCGTAAGAAATACCAGCCTGATTAATTCCCGCTACTCGCCGCAGGAATATCAAGCCCTTCATCCTTGTACTGATTAAGCTTGTTGCGCAGCGTGCGGATCGATATGCCCAGAATATTGGCAGCGTGTGTACGATTACCCAATGTATGGTCCAGCGTATTCAAAATCATATCGCGCTCAACATCGGCAATCGTGCGTCCAATCAGGTTCTCGACGGCTCCCGGGTTTTGTACGCCTTCACCACTTTGTTGTGCTTCGGTCGCAGTCGTTGAAGGTGCTTTTGCGGTTTTGCCGGCACTTGAAACGCCTGCAGGATCAGGCGCGTTAGTGGCAGTTGGCGCTGCTTGCCCCGGAGCTGTGCTACCTTGAATTTGAATGGCGTCGGGCTCGACCTCGTCCTTCATCGACATCAGGATCGCGCGGTGCATTGTGTTCTCAAGCTCGCGAATGTTACCGCGCCAGCCATGGCCTTTCAGCTTTTCCTGTGCTGCTGCTGAAATCTTCTTCTTGGCGATGCCGTTCTGTTCGGCAAACTTATCGCTAAAGAACTGTGCCAGACGCACAATGTCATTCGGACGTTCGCGCAAAGCGGGTAGGGCTATGTTAACAACATTCAGGCGGAAATAGAGATCCTCGCGGAACTCGCCTTTTTGAACGGATTGCTCCAGATTGCGGTTGGATGTGGCAATCAAACGCACATCGACTTTAACGGAGTCATTACTGCCAACACGTGTAACTTCGCGCTCTTGAATGACGCGCAGCAGTTTGGCTTGCAGCGATGGGTGCATCTCTGAAATTTCATCCAGTAGCAACGTGCCTTTATTGGCTTCTTCGAATTTACCGATACGGCGACCTGTCGCTCCGGTAAACGCGCCTTTTTCGTGACCGAAGAGTTCAGATTCCAGAAGGTTTTCGGGAATGGCTGCACAGTTCACGGCAATGAACGGACCTTCTTTACGTTTTGATTTACGGTGAATGTAATGCGACATCACCTCTTTACCGGTACCGCTTTCACCTGTGATAAACACGGTGGCTTCAGAAGGAGCAATCTTGTCTGCCAGCTCGACAACGGATTTCATCGCCGGATCATCGGCAATCATTGTCTTGCTTTCTTCTGTGACAGCTTGCAGCACAGCCGCGATTAACTCTGCATCAGGTGGCAGCGGCACATATTCTTTTGCGCCATCCTGAATAGCTTTTACAGCGGTGCGTGCGTCTGTGCCGATGCCACAGGCCACGACAGGCATATGAATGCGTTCGGTTTCCAGCTGTTTGATAAAGGCGCCGATATTTTGCTTAACATCCACCATGGCAAGGTCCGCACCTTTACCATTCAGAAGCGCGCCAAGGGCTTGTTCTGTATCTTCACAATGTATGACTTTCGCGCCGCGTTGCAAGGCAATTTTACCAGCCGTGCTGATATGGCCTTCAAGTTGTCCGACGATCATTAAGCGCATATGTGAACCTCCAAAATAAAAATATAGTTTAACCCTTACGAAAGGGAAGAAAAAGGGGCTTTTCGATAAAGTTTGACGAAATAGGATTTTTACGAATAATGTGTCATTGAACAGGGACTATATAATGAAAAATCTAGACTACTTGCCGCAGAATTACGATTCTATCAAAGTCGTTGATAGTTGGGACGCATTGCTGTCCGAACCTTTTGACGATGCTAGCTGCATACTGTTTCCCCGTACATTGTCAGGTGATTTTAATGCTCTTGCCCGCGCGGTCTCGATGCAGCGTAAAGGCTATCGTAAGGATATCCCGCAGAGCCTGGCGTCAGAGCACCGTTTACTCATGGAGGATATCGAACGTGTCAGGGCGCATTTGATTGCGATCGGGGTTAGCGCGTTTGAGCCAAGTCTTCGCATAGAACACCGCGCCCGTTGGAGCTCGTTTTCGAGTGTCGATACGTGGCATGTTGATGGATGTAAGGACCCTGAATTCGGAAGGCTGCTATGCAATTATAATGCGCCCACGACACAATGGCTCCGTCAGCAGGATGTGACTTACGCATCATTATCAATGCGCGCTAATGAACGCTTCAATAAAAAGATGTTCGCCAAAACCTATTCGTTTGAGCCAGGGGATGTCTGGCGTCAGCGCTCGGCGTCATCACCGGTCAGCGAGCATATGCAAGATCGCGATAAATTATTCGTCCACCGCAGACCGCCCGAGGTTAAGTTGCGTCACCGCAATGACCCGCCGCGTATGCTAATGGTAGCGGGGTAAGCCATGGTTAAGCGTCCTGATTATATTCCGGCAAACTATCCGAATATTAAAGTGGTTGGCAGCCTGACCGAGCTGTTTAACGCAGAATTCGGCGAGGCTAATTGTATTCTGTTCCCGAGGCCGATAAGTGGTGAGTTCAATCAGTTGGCCAAACTGCTCAAAAAACACGGTACTGAAAAATTATATGATGAAGGGTTCGTCCCGCAATTTTATCGGGCCGAGCGCAGGCTTATCATTGATGATATGAAAGCCATTCGCCGCGAGCTACAAGAACGCGGTGTGAATACAGGCAGTGCGCTCCGCGTGGAAACGTCTGAAGGTTGGATAGAAAGCCAGTCTCCATGCGCATATCACGTTGATGGGTGCAGTAAACCGGAAATCGGGCGTATTTTATGCAGTTATAATGAGCCTGTAACGGAGTGGCTGCGTAACGAGGATGCTGTCAATGTGCCGCAAGAGCGGATTCGTGATTTGTATAAAGCCAAAGAAGGCGCAACGATTCAGCGCTTCCGCCCTGGCGATATTTTTCGCATCAAATCAATGCTCGGCAGGGAGATGACATCGAATGGTGAGGGGTGTTTCATTCATCGCGCGCCTGAGCCGACTGAAGAGACCAAACATTTGGTAAGGATGCTGCTAGTCGCTGGCTAAGCTTTCTTGAACACAAGGCAGTGAGTGTGTTTGTAATCAGCAGCAGGTGGCGTATCCCACGCCACAATAATCTCTGATTTAAGATCAAAGCTTTTGCTGACAGCGTCGGCCATATCGCGCACAAGCGGTGTATAACGATGGCCGATAAGCAGATTGTCGACATGAACAATTAAAGTGGCGCCTTTCTTCATCAAGGGCGGCAGCTTCTTGAAGATGGCAGTCATACGCTTGAGGTAAACATCATACCCTGCATGTTTCGGGTCACCGTTATATAACGGATTCCATTTATGGCTTGCGGCCATGAAGGGGGGCGATGTCAGTACCAGATCAAATTTAGGGAAGTCGTGCTTATCCATTTTGAACGCGTCATCATGGCGCATCGCTGTCCAGTTTTCCATTTGTGCGGCAACCCATTCGTAACGATCGCGGTCAGCCTCGATGCCATAAGGAGCACGTCCCAGCTTCTCCGCTTCGAATAATGTAGTGCCAAGCCCTGCGAACGGGTCAAAAACCTTATCGCCTTTCTTGCTGTAATGCTTGATGAAGTGACGCACCAGAGTTTCAGGGTATTTGTCTTCATTAGTCGTGAAGTCAGGGGCTGCACGCTCCTGCTTGTAGGGTAATGTCACAAATAGGGGATGGGGTGCGTTGGCCATTATTCGAAGTAACGGATGCGATGCTCTGGCGGTAATTCGCTGTTCAGAAGCATTTCTAGACGGCGCGGATTTTCCTGGCGGGCAATTGAGCCCATCGCAGTCAGGATCAGATTTTTAATCATCGTTTCATCACCTGAGTTGCGCTCCAGCTTGGCTGCCAGAGGACCAAGAATAACTGTGCCCATGATCGCGCCATAGAATGTCGTCAACAAGGCGACGGCCATAGCAGGGCCGATAGAAGACGGATCATCCAGCTGCGCTAGCATTTGAACCAGACCAACCAGCGTGCCGATCAAACCCATAGCAGGGGCAACTTCGGAAGCGCGGCGCAGGATGCTGGCAGAGCGTCTGTGACGTTCTGCTAGGGCATCAACTTCTTGTCCAAGAACGCGGTCAATATCTTCGCCGTTATAACCATCTGTGACCAGCTGTACGGCGCGGAATAGAAACGGATCTTTTTTTAGCTCACCTTCTGCGGCAGAAAGAGACAGCAGACCTTTTTTGCGAGCGACAGAGGCAATATCCATCAGCTGTATCGCCAGATCAGAAGGCGCACGGTAGCGACGGATCATCGTGTTTCCTAGGATGCCGGGCACGTGTTTGATTTCAGCCCAGGTGTAGGAAACAGCCGTCGCTGCCATCGTGCCGAGAACCACAATCAAAAATGACGGGCCGTTCAAGAAGTTGGCGTTACTGCTGCCCATAGCAATCGCAGCAATGATCAAGCCAACTGCAGAGATAAGTCCCAAAATCGTTGATAGATCAGCACTCACGCGTGGCGGTGCTACGCGAATGCCCGGATCAGCGGCGGCTTGTTGATTCTGTGCGGCGTCAGTTGTCATTCAGTAAGAATCCGTTTTATTAGCTGCGGTCAGATTTAACAATCTCTGTCATTGTAACGCCCAGCTTGTCTTCCACGACAACAACTTCGCCGCGGGCAACCAGACGGTTATTCACATAGATATCAATCGCTTCACCGACTTTACGATCCAGTTCCACAACCGCACCACGACCAAGTTTCAGCAATTGGCTAACCTGCATGGTAGAGCGCCCCAATACAGCCGAAATTTGCACAGGGATATCATAAATAGCAGTCACATCGCCGGCCATAGGCTCGCCGATTTCAAATTCGTGGCCGTTATCGGCGCTAAAGCCGCTTTCCTCGATCTCGTCAAGGTTCATGCCACCTTTATCGCCCATGATGTTATCAATCTCGTCTTGCGAGGCTAGGTTGTCATCTTGGTTTTGATCGTCATCGCTCATTGGTCATCTCCGTCGGGCTCTTGCCGCGTAGGTTTATTCTGATCTTCGTCCTCGGATAGCAGGACATCTTCTTGAATTTCGTCTGAGGCTTCCACCTCAATATTACCATTATCCTTATTAACAGGCGCATCGGCAAGCAGTACTTCAATTTCTTTGGCAATTTGCGAGGATAGTCGGGATATGTCTCTTAAACCACCGCCATCTTTCCAGCTCATGCGGCAATCACCAGCCTCTAACTTCGGGTCTGCTTTAACTGTGATCGTGCCGTTCAGGCTTTGTATGTGGCTGTTCTCAGCAACGTGCTGGGCAACCTTATCGGCAAAGTCGGGTGCCACAAAGAGTATGATCTCGGGCGCTTCGGGGTTTGCGGTAACAATCGTCTCGATGATGTTGTGTATTTCATCCAGACCGTGGCGCTCATTCAGCGAGGGGAATAGCTTTTTAAAGATCGCGTCAGCGAGTCGCACTGCTTCGGCTTCATACAGCCGTGCTCGTTGATCTTCCTCTTGGAAAAGTGTCTGGATATCGCGCGCAATCATTTCCAGCAAGACTTCGGTCTGCTTCTCGAAACTCTTATGAGCTTCGTTTATGCCTTCACGTTTACCGTTCTCGAATGATTCTCTGCGGCTTTCCGCAAGTTCTTCTTCGGAGAAAGTAGGAGGTGGTGGCGGCTCTTCCTCGACAATTTCCTCTTCTTCCGGTTCATCAAAATGGATATTGTCGAATAAGAACTTCTTTTCTTTACGCTGCAATGTGTCTTGGTCTGACATGCACTAGCCTTAGTAAATGAGTTCGTCTTCTTCGTTGCCTGAGGCAATGACAATTTCGCCGCGTGCTTCGAGGTCTTTGGTAACGTTCACAATGTATTGCTGGGCTTCTTCGACCTCTTTCAGGCGGACAGGGCCCATAGCGGCCATATCTTCTTTCATAATTTTTGCCGCACGTTCGGACATGTTGGAGAAGAACAGGTCGCGCAGTGTTTCCGTGGCACCTTTTAGAGCTGGAGGCAGTTTGTCTTTGTCCACCGCACGGATAACCGTTTGAACTGCAGTCGGATCGAGCTTGAGCAGATCTTCGAAAGTAAACATAAGGCTGCGGATCTTCTCGGCACTTTCGGGAACGGATTTTTCCAGCTCTTCCATAAATTTGGACTCGGTCGAGCGCTCCAGAGAGTTGAAGATATCGGCCATCATTTCATGACTATCGCGGCGCTGTGTGCGGGCAAGGTTGGACATGAATTCTGTACGCAATGTGCGCTCGACATCTTCCAGCACTTCTTTTTGCACCGCTTCCATGCGCAGCATACGGTGAATAACTTCAAGCGCGAAGTTTTCAGGCAGCAAGGCTAGGCAGCGCGCGGCGTGTTCTGTTGCAATCTTGGACATTACAACGGCCACAGTCTGCGGATATTCTTTTTGCAAGAAGTTCGCCAGTATCTCTTCGTTTACGTTGCCCAGCTTCTCCCACATCGTGCGACCGGCAGGGCCGCGGATCTCTTCCATGATCTCGCCGACCTTGTCTTCGCCGAGAACTTTGGACAGAAGGCGCTCAGTTGAATCAAGGGTGCCGACAAGGGCGTTGGTAGAGCTCATTTGCTCCGCGAAATCTACGAATAGGCGCTCGACATCGTTGGAGCTAACTTTACCTAGGTTGGCCATCGTCTGGGAAATCTCCATGATTTCCTCGTCATCCATGTGTTCGAAAACTTTGGCGGTATGCTCTTCGCCTAAAGCAAGCAGGAATATCGCTGCTTTCTCAGCGCCTGAAAGTGTCCGATAGTCTTCACGTACCCGCATGGCGGTTTGCCCTTGTTTTAAATACCTATGCTTCCGAGCTCATCCAGCTTCTAAGAACAGAAACTGTTTCGTTCGGATAATTGTCCACGATGTCCTCGACCTTACGGATAGAGGATGCTTTTACCTTGCCTTCAACCTGCTGCATATTGATGAGCGTATCATCATCTTCTTCCAGAGCAGGGGGCTCGAATTCTTCACCTGAACGATCAGGGCCCGCCAGTGCAGGGTTAAGCGGTCTGCCGGCCAGCAATTCTGCTTCCAGACCATCTTCCATCTGTGGGCCTTCTGTTGCAAGCAAGCGGCCAACCATTGGCTGGATTACCAGCAGGATAACCAGAATAACCATGATCGCAACGGTAATAATTTCAACAGCGTCCAGTAGGTCTCCGCGCTCGAA
>DUBU01000001.1:93066-103625 GCA_012960155.1 Micavibrio sp.
CATCGGCAAATTGCATATTTACAACTTCTAGCAAGTCGCCGCGGCCCTCTTCATAGCCGATGGCTGACCTTACCAATGATGCGATTTGATCCAGCTGCTGCTGAGAGCGGGGCTCATATACACGGTTGCCGTCCGCGTCCTCTGTGTAGATACCGTCAACTAGTACAGCGACTGACAGTTTGCGAACTTCGCCGACTTCACGAATGCTGTTACGCACTGTGCGGCTGATTTCATAATTGGTTGTCTCTTCAACACGATTGCTTTCCAGTGAAGGCTCTGGATCAGCAAAGACATCACCGCCAAGGCCTGGCAGGTTCTGACCTACAGAAACTTCGCCGGATGGCGGATCACGCTCAATATTGTTTTCTTCTACAACTTGCGAGGAGCGCACAACCTGTGTCTCGGGATCGTACAGCTCTTCATTTGTGCTGATACGGTCAAAGTTCAGGTCAGCCGTTACATTGGCGCGGACATGGCCATAGCCGACAACGCGGCCAACAATGTCTTCAACAGCCTGTGTCATGCGGCGCTCGTAGTTACGGCGCATCTCTTCGGCTTTAACAGTCATCAATGTTTCACTGTCACCTTCGCCACGCGCTAGCAGGTTACCGTTGCTATCAACGATAGAAACAGTATCTGGCTTAAGCTGTGGTACAGCAGAGGCGATCAAGGATTGAATAGAAAGGATTTGGCCGCTCTCAAGGCGAGCGCCTGGACGCAATGTCACAAATACACTGGCGCTGGCGGGGCGTGACTCACGGCTGAACAGTTCACGCTGTGGCAAAACCAAATGAACACGGGCGCTGCGGATTTGCTCGAGCGAGCCAATGGTGCGAGCAAGCTCACCTTCAAGGGCGCGCACCTGATTGATGTTCTGTACGAAGTTTGTTGTGCCAAAGCCTGATTGCTGGTCGAAAATCTCGTAGCCCAATGACCCGCCATTCGGCAGACCTTTCTCCGCAAGTGTCATACGGGCCTGACCGACAGCGTCGCCAGGGACCATGATACGAGAGCCATCTGGAGAAACGTCGTACTCAATGCCGGCTTCGGCGAGGGCGGCTGTCATGGCGTTGGAGTCCACCATGGACACGTCATCATATAGCAGCTCCATCTCGGGGGTGGAGATGCGCATCGATACGAACACGAAGAACAACATCAGGCCGACAATCACGCCGCCCATAATGGCAAGGCGCGCGGGGCCGAGTTGTTTGATTGTCTCCATAAAACTGTTCACAGGCGTACCCTTTTAAAATTAATTTCCAATGACTAATCGTAACGTCTTGTTCTGTAGTGCTTTTTCTGTAGCGGGAACCGCGGTTGTTCAGAACCGAACATACGGCATTGGGTAAGAAAACAAATATCCTCTTTACAGGTTACCCGAGTTTTGCGAATCACGCAAACCCCAAAGTCACTATCAGACTCATTCTTGTCGGTGTCAGGCGCATTTTTGAATCTGGCCGCGCATGACAGCGTCCCGCATTTTTTATATAACTAAAGTATAACGAAAATTACTGAAATAAAGCTGAATAGAGTGTCGTTTTTGGGGTAAATGAATATAAATTTTTATATTTTAATCAGTGCCTTAGGTGGTGTTATTTGGTCTAAAAACTTGACATTTGCCATCAATGTTGCTAAGATGAGAATAGGTTAGTATGTCTAAGCTGTATATACCTTGGGGAAGGTGCTTGGACTAAATGAGGTAAGTATTTGATTGGGTGCGATTTTTAGCCCCTTGAAAATGCTTTATGAAACAAACGAGACGGAAATGTTAGAAGCTGTAAATACAGTGCTACAGAACGCTTCGGCTACGCGGGCAGCCGCGGAGCAGGTAAGTACCGCCGACTCTTACGCGGCCAATCCGGAGCGCACACAACGTGCCGCACCGCAAGCGCCTTATGTTAGTCCTTATATTGTCGTGGATGTGAACTACGATAAGGCTGTTATCCAAATCCGTAACGGTGAAACCGGTGATGTTGAAGGGCAGTATCCTTCGCAGTCAAGGTTGCAGCAGCAAGCGCGTGCCGCGCAAGCCGAGATCAGAGCGGAGAATTTAGCTCCTGAACCTCAGCAGCAGGCGACGCAACGTACGGAAGCGCCGCAGCAAACTGCGCCTGCACCGCAGGCTGAAGCACCACAGCAAACACAACAGCAAGCTGTGACCGCGCAACAGCAAGCCGCCTTTGCCGCGGCTGCACAGTCTGGAAATAGTAACGCATCTACTGTCTCTGTATTTGCTTAGATAAGACGGTCTCATCCGCCTGTAGGGATGCGCTACCCTGATAACGACAAAGAAAAGTTTGGCACTGCCCGTTAAAGGTAGTGCCATTTTTTATGTCTATAATGTGTTTAAGCTTTGGAGTCTTCGGTGCGAGACTGTTGCGGCTCTTTCTGCTCTTTAGAAGCGTCCTGAGCGCCTTCACCTTTTGGCTTGGTCATCAAGCCTGCCGCGATTTCGCTGTTCACCTCTATCAAGATATCGAGCTTCTCGGGCTTAGGGTCAGCCAGAATATCCAGCGTATGATTGAAGATGAATACACCAAGGCTTGCAATGTTATTGCGCAGCTCTGTCGGGCGATCGGGACTGTCATCTTCAACCGCGTTATCGACAAACATCATCCATATCTGCCGATTGTATTTCAAAACTTCATCGAGCTCCTCGCGGCTAATGCTGTCCCATTTTTGCTGGGCTTCTTTAAATGCGCGATTGGCTTTCAGCAAGACGCGGGCTTCCAGCTCGCGCTGGTTCGGCGTGTGTTTCTGGGCGTGCTGATCGTAAGCACCGGCGGCGGATGCGTATGGATTGTTCGGATTACTCATTAGCTGCGACCTCCTCTTGCGGAACGTGCATCTTCTTTGCGGATTTAACGTTGTTAACCAGCTCTTCTTCATGGGCAAGAAGCTCTTTTGCTTCTTTCATGGCTTTGTAATATACGCCTTCCATGATGTGCTCGTTGATCTTTAAAAAGAAGAATGTCGTGGTTGGTGCCGCGCTCTGGATCTCTTTAATCAGGTTGAAATACTTGTCATGATAAGTGCGCGGGTTACGCGCCAGATACATGCATTGGATCAGGAAATAGATTTTCTTGCACGGTGTATCGGCGTCTTCTTCCTGCAAAACATCTTTTTCACGCAGAATAGGGGAGTCGCCGGCGATATGCAGGCGTGTGCGCTGTTGGTCATTGGTAATGACAGCATCACCAATCAAAATCTTCTCGCCTGGTTTGAGATCGATAATAAGAGCCATGGTCTTCTACCTTTGCTTGGGTTAACGGAATTCTTCCGAACTATGTTTCTATTATACCACTGGCAGTCTTAAATTTGTATTAGTTTTTGAGAATGTTTTTGGTGTGTAGGCAAAAGAAAAAAGGCGGGAATTTCTTTCCCGCCTCTTAACTTTATAATTCGATATATCAGGTCTTTTAGAGTAGACGCAGGCCCCTGTCCGAAGCGCTTGCGCGTGGACGAAAGACTCTATCCTGCGTCCATGAAAAAAAGGCGGGAATTTCTTTCCCGCCTCTTAACTTTATAATTCGGTATATCAGGTCTATTAGAACAGACGCAGGATGGACTGCTGTGACTGAGACGCCAGTGACAGGGATGTAACACCCAACTGTTGACGTGTCTGCAGAGCCAGAAGCTTAGTACCTTCTTCGTTCTGGTCAGCAACTACCAGCTTGTCCGAACCTTCTTGCAGTGTGTTCACAAGGTTAGTTGTGAAGTCCTGACGTGTCTGAATGATAGACAGGTCGTTAGCCAGTGTTGAACCAAAGGCACGAACACTTTCCAGAGCGGCACGAACTTCTGTCAGCGCGCCATCAACAGATGATTCACGGCTGAAGTCAGCTTCAGACAGACCCAGACCGTCGGCTGTGAATGTCACGCCTTCAGTAGTCAGGGAGCTTGTGCGGAACTCGTTGAAGAATGATGTCAAGTCATCACCGTTCAGCAGGTTTGTACCGCGGTAGCCTGTATCGCCATTGCTCACCAGTTCAGTGATCTGCGTGCGAATGTTGTTAAATTCACCTTCGTACTCAGCCAAAATAGCGGCTGCAGAACCAATCTGGATGTTTTCAGTGAAGTAGTCACCAGCACCTGTTAGGCCAGCTGCGTTCGGGCTATCAGTCAAGCCGAAGCCGAAGTTTGCAGTTACTGTGTCCGCTGCGCTGATTTGGATGCTTTCAACTTCCGCTGAGATTGGCTCCAAGATAACTTGACCTGTAGCGTCGTCGAAGTCGGCGCGAATAAATTCGCTCAGAGTTCCGTCGGCGTTAATTTGGTCAATGAAGCTCTGCACTGTATGAGGTGTTGCACCATCATAAAGATCAATATCAACGTTTGTTCCGCCGTTAATGCTGATACGGTATGTATCTGCCGCAGCGTCAATGCCGCCAAACAGAAGGTTGTCATCAGCGTCACGCAGAGTGTCGATAGTGTCACTGCGAACTGCTTGTTGCAAATCACCAGCACCGTCCTGTGTAAACAGGTTGAATGATGTCAATCGCACATCAGCTACTGTTGAGAATTCAATGCTTGTGTCGCCTGCAGTTGACTGATCGCCAGCACTACGTGCTACGCCACCAAAACCGAGAGCTTCTGCCAGAGCAAGATCCTCAGAGTCCGTGTCACCTACACCACCGCCACCAGCGAAGACTGTACGGAAATCACCACCGTTAAGTGTACGGATTTCCAATTGTCCAGAAGCGTTAAGTGATGCTTCGAAGGCTTGTCCACCTGTTGCGTTACCGTTGCCATCGTCAAGCTGTAGGTTGTTAATTTCAGCAATGATCTCTTCAACAGAGTCGTTCGTGTCGATGGAGATCGCTGCTGTACCTGCAGCCGCGCCACCGTACGCACCAATATCAACTTGGTCGCCGTCTTCATCTGTAATGGAGAATGTAAGTGTATCACCAGTTGTGATTGCTGTTAGAGAAGTTAGGTCATCAATACCGCGAAGGTCAACGGAACCGGTAACTTTAGCTTCTGACTGACCTTGTGCAAGAGCATCACGAGCGGATTGAGCAACAGAGTCGGCTTGCTCGACCAATTTCGTCAGAGCAGTAACACCGGCGTCGGCGGCTTTAATAACCTGGATGTTCTGGCCCAGACCGTCAAGAAGACGTGTCAAGTCAGAAGCGCGGTTTTTCAGAGCTTCAGAAGCGAAGAAGCTTTGTGGATTGTCCAGAGCAGAATTAACTTTCAGACCCGTCGCAAGACGAAGCTGTGTTTCATCGATACTGGATTGAGTACTTTTAAGAGACAGCAGGTTATTTCTAAGCGCTGCCGTTAGAACGACATCAGAAGTCATAATGGATTTCCTTTCCTAGGGTTTCCGTTAATGCATTTAAAACCGGAGTCCTCCCGGTTACTTTCTCAGGATACTATGACACCCCTTAACAAAGTCCTAACAAATTACCATGGATTAGAAAAAAGTCATACTCTTTTGTATTTTTATTCAGGCTAAAAGCGTAGCGAAAACAAATACATCGCCGTTTGTATGGAAAATAGGCCAAATTTTAGATGATTTTAACAAATGTAAAAAAGAAACGGCGCGAAACTTCCTGTCTCGCGCCGCTCTGTAGCCTCTTATTGCTTCCAATATCCCTTCTGGACCGATCCGGCAATAGAAGCACGGGTGTAGAGCGCTGCCTTTTTGAAGAACCTGTGTGCGAACTTCTTTCGCGGTCCCCTTGGCTAAGGAGGCGGCGCTCAATCCCGAATTAGGTATTAACGAAGACGCAGTAAGTCTTCTGTCATCTGGTCAACGGTGTTGATCACCCTTGTATTCGCTGAGAAGGCACGCTGGCTGACGATTAGCTTCGCAAACTCATCGGCAAGATCAACGTTGGATGATTCAATCGTTGATGGCTCCAGGAAGCCCGCGCCGCCTGTACCGGCCTGACGCAAGTTCTCTTCACCTGACTGTTCGTTCTCTGAATAGGCCGTACCTGATACTTCGGTCAGACCGTTCGGGTTAGAGAACGTGACAAGCGGCACTTTATAGAGGTCAGCTGTCGCACCGTTAGAGAAACGAGCCACAACCACACCTTCACGTGTGATTTCTACGCCTGTACGCAGACCAAGTTCCGCACCGTTCTGGTCAGAGAAAATAACGTCATAGTTACCGGCAAACTGACTGAAACGTTCGATATCAATGCTGATATTCTGCGGGTTGGAACCATTGCCCCAGTCAATCTGGTTCAGGTTCAGGTCAACGTTACCTTGCGCATCGGGCAGGGCATTCAGGCTACCGTCACCGTTATAGTTCACAAGACCACGCGACAAGCTTGTACCATCGGGGTGGATCACATTAACCTGCCACCAACCACGGTTGTTGTACTGCGCATCGCCGGGCAAGAACTGGTAAGACGGGAACGAGTTTTGGTCCGTGTTCGAGCTGTTACTATATGGCGGTGAGTCAGTTGGCAAACCGTTGTCGTAATCGCCAGGGTTGGACAGGTCATCTGATGCATATGTATCAGGACCTAAGCCACCACCGTTAGTCAGAGTGATGCCCAAACCTGTGAGAGGTGTACCTACTGTGTTAGTGAGTGTGATGGTGTTAGCAGCGCCGCCCACAAATTCATCACGCTGGATCACGAACTCGCCATCATTACCGAGAAAGGCTGTAACACCGATACCGGCATTGTTGATCTCTGTAATAATGTCATTCACAGTCTGAACTTCACCAGGCAAAGTTGGGGTGCCAGCCACTACAGTCAGGGTGAGCGGGCCGCCCAGTTCTGAGCTGAGGTCAAAAGAGTCGCCGACTGTCAGGCCGACATCGTTCACAAGGTTATCTGTTGCCAGCAAATCAGAAACCGTACCGGCAGCTGTCGCTTGCGGACCGAATGTCTTGGTGAACTCGAATGTTAGAACCTGAGACTGACCAAGAGAGTCAAACACTGTCAAACCACGTGTGAAGTCAGGGTTCGTTAAATCGTTCAAGGCATCTGAAGCCAAAGAGTCAACTTCCGCCGCATCCAGGTTCAATGAAATCTCGCCTGAGCTTGTTGGTCGTGTCAAGCCACCAAGGAAGGCAACGTCTACGGCAACCAGTGATGTCAAATCACCTTGGTTGGCAGGCAGTTCGCCATTGGCATCCAGCGGCCAGCCATACAGAACGAAACCTGCCGTGTTTCTTAAAAGACCTTGTGAGTCTTCAGAGAAAGAGCCGCTTCGTGTGTACAGGAATTCCTGCTGGTCATCCGCCGCACGTTTCACTGTGAAGAAACCGTTACCTGATACCGCAGCATCCGTCGAAGATGATGTCTGCTGGATCGGGCCTTGCAGGTCAACACGCTGAACGCGGTTAACGGAAACCGTACCGGGTGAATAGGTTGAAGAACGACCTTCGGTTGTTACAAGGCTGAAAAATGAAGCCTCGGAACGCTTAAAGCCGACTGTGTTCACGTTAGCAATATTGTTGGCGATCATAGCCGTGGATTGCGATTGCGCACCAAGACCAGACACACCAGTAAAGAGGGATCCAAACAAACTCATTTTACGCTCCTTTGTTAAATCGAATTGTGGTTACTGTTACGGGTGTCATAGGTTAAAACTCCTTATTATCTCTTATTCTTATTGTTTCAGGCTTCGCAGCTGCTCGGTCATTTCATCGACCGTGTTCACAACACGTGAATTGGCCTGAAAAGCACGCTGGCTAACGATCAATGTGGCAAATTCATCTGCCAGATCGACGTTTGAATTCTCGATAGATGACGCGCGGATCAAACCTGCGCCTTCCGTGCCGCCTGTCGATAGCGTCAGATCACCGGCATCAAAGCCGTAGCGGAAGATCGTGCCTGACAAATCAACCAGACCGTTCGGGTTTGTAAATGTGGCTAGCGGAATTTGGTACATTGCCAGCTGCGTGCCGTTGGAATATGTGCCCAATACGCGGCCTTCATTATCAATGCTGACCTGCGACAATGTACCTGGCTCGATACCGTTTTGTTCTGTGAACGTCACGTTATATGCGCCCGAGAACTGGCTGAAGCTGCCGATTTCAATGGTAAGGCTAATTTCTTCGCCTGTTTGCGAGCTGTCAAAATCCAGATTATTCAGTGCCAGATTAACTTCACCATTCGCGCCTGCCGAAGCGTTCAGCGTGCCATTACCGTCAAAGTTTAAAAGACCGCGGCTGACTTCTACAGGCGTGCTGCCGCCCGCTGGATCGTTTGTCAAAATGGTCACTTCCCACCAGCCGCGTGTATTCGGATTGGTCGTGTTGGCAAAGGCAGGGAAGTCCGTCTGATTCGGGTTCGCTGTGCCGTTCGCTGTCAGGCTGGCCATCGGATCATAGCTCAGCGGGCTGCCTGCACTTATTGGGTCAGGAATAAAGTTAAAGCCGTTAGCGCCTGTAACACTAGCACTGCTCAGGCCAAGGTTCAGGCTGGCTGTCGGGTCTACCGCGCGCAGAATGAAGTTGCCGCTATCATCTAGCGAAGCATCAAATGTATCACCTGCACCTGTGCCGCCATTATATGTGTTCAGGATCGTCATGACATCCTGCATCGTGTTGGCTTGGTTTAGGGATGTGTCAGCGTTACCATTTACAAATGTAATAGTGAGGGTGCCTGTGCCAGCGCTAACGCTTAAGGTGTCGCCTGCTGTAATGCCGGGCGTTGGACCAGCAGCATTATCAACAAGCACATCTGTCGCGTTAATTTCGGATGTGGCATCGCCTGTGGCATAGGCCATAGGACCAGTAATCTTGCGGTATTCCAATGTGATCTGGCGCTGGTTGCCCTGACCGTCAATCACAGTCTGGTTGCGACTGAAATGCGCAGCCTGTGTCTGGCCGATCGGTAATGTGCC
The DNA here is from genome assembly GCA_012960155.1 of Micavibrio sp. Lineage (GTDB taxonomy): Bacteria > Pseudomonadota > Alphaproteobacteria > Micavibrionales > Micavibrionaceae > UM-FILTER-47-13. Next base: position 101,884 of record DUBU01000001.1, read on the forward strand.
GCCGCTTAATATATGTGAGTTATAGGCAGTCTCTGCCGCATTCAAATTCACAACCTGTGTCACAAGTGTTGTAGGCACAGCCTGGGAGTTCAGAATATCAATATCAACAGGTTCCAGGCTATCGATACCGCCCGATATTTCGCCCGAAGGCGCCAGGCCTTGCGACAGCGGCACACCGTATAGGACAAAGCCCGCACTATTGCGAAGAATACCTTCGGAGTCAGGGTTGAATGTTCCGTTACGGGTAAAGAAGAATTCTGCGCTAGGGTCTGCACTTTTCTTGACGGCAAAGAAACCCGAGCCGTTAATCGCTGCGTCTGTCGTTGATACAGTTTGCTGGATCTGGCCTTGGATGTCGTGGCGGTGTACTTCGGTCGCGTAAACGCCGCCATGCGAGTAGTTGCCTGAATACATGCTACTGGCAAACAGGTCATGGAAAGCCGCTTCGGACTTTTTATAGCCGACAGTTGTCTGGTTGGCGATGTTCGTAGAGATCATCCCCGTAGACTTGCTCTGGGCATTCATGCCCATCACTCCGGTATATAATGATTCAAACAGTCCCATGATTAGCCTCGTTTAAAATCCTTCTAAGCCTTAAGCATCCGATGTGTCTTCGCCATCCGAAGTATCGGTACCGTCTGTTCCGGCATCTGCACTATCTTCATCAGATGGAAGGCTTGCGTTAATAACTTGTCCCAGTGGTACGGCGCGTTCGCCGATCAGCAGGTAAACAACACCGTTTTGTGATTCAATACCGCGTACATGGCCTGACACCACTGTCGTTGTGTCAATTGTGGCGCCTTCATTGTCCAGCGCATCGATCTGAACGGTGTATGTACCTTCTTCAACCGTGCCGCCGCCCATATGGCTACCGTCCCAAGTCACTGTGTGCTTGCCGACAGTGCGCGGAGCTTCGGCTGTGTAAACCAGCTCGCCGGCCTCGTTGTAAACTTGCATTTTTGAAGATACAGCATCGGCTGATAGGGCGTAGCTGACATCGATCGGTGTTTCACCGTCAAAGTTCATGTCAGAGCTGATGTAGTTAACATCCAGACCCACGTAACCTAGCGCCACACTGGACACACTACCCAGTTGCAGGCTGACAAGGTCATCCAGTTTCTGGTTCTGGTTGATCGCCTGTTCAACTTGCGAGAACTGTACCAGCTGGTTCGTAAACTCTGTTGAGTCCATCGGGTTCAGCGGGTCCTGGTTCTGCAGCTGTGTTGTCAGCAAGATCAGGAACTGGTCAAAGTCCTCTGCCAGACCGACGGCCTGCTGGGCTGTTTTTTGTGCGTTATTGACTGCACCTGATACTGTTACGTCGGATACCATGATCCTTCTCCTTTATATATTCCTGTTAAACCAGCAGATTGTAATGTGTGTGACCTGTCTCAGGGTTCACGTGCCAATCCATTGTGGTTTCAATCACTACTAATTCTTCATCTTCAGCCGCGCCGCCTTTACCGCCGCCCGGGCCTGAGTTTCCGCCTTGGTCTTTCTGGTTGTGGTCAAACAGATTACCGTCCTGCGCTAGCTCGAAACTGAACGAGTTACCGTCCGTATCTACACCCATGTCATGCAAGGTTCGTTCCAAAAGCTGCGCGTCACGCTGTAACATCAGGTGAGTTTCTGGCTTTTCCACAAGCAAATGCGCTTTCATGGCCTTGTCTTTGGCAAACTCTAGTCTGATCTGAACTTTACCCAGATCAGGCGGGTCTAGTTGAATAGTAAAATTACGGTTC
>DUBU01000001.1:103645-136363 GCA_012960155.1 Micavibrio sp.
ACCTTGGCCTGACGCCTTGGCTACGACCTGCGCCACAGCCTGCGAAGCTGGGTGGGGATGACCAGCTTGCTGTACGCTGGTGATAATGCTTGTGATCTGTGCCAGTGCATTATTAAGCGGGTTTACAGCCGGTGTGCCTGTGGCTTGCTTAATATCAAAGCCTTCAGGGAAGATGTCGCTGATCTCGAACTCGGCAAAAATTTCACTCATCAAGGCAGCTTGGCCCGGCACAGTGCTATTTCCTGCACTTAACTGCTGAATACGCTCGATCGCTTTTTCTAGACCGGGAGCTTCTTTGCCTGTCGCGGCAACTTTTGACTGCGCGCGCTCCAGCACTTTCAGGACGCTATCGAAATCTGCACCATCTGTCAGTTTGCCTTCTTTTGTGAAGATGCCAGTGCCGTCTTCATCGGCTTCGCCGACAGTCATGCTGTTAAGCTTAGCTGCCACTGTCTCCAGTGTTTCATTGGCTGGCGTTGCGGGTTGCTGCGGGATAATCACGCCGCGTGGTGTGAAAACCGCGTCTTTCTTGCCTTGTGCGTTGGTAGGCAAAATTTGCACCATGCCGATGACAACGCCTTCACCTTGCTCGTCACCATTGGCAATATCTTGGATTAACTTCGTAAGGTCGGAAATGCTTAGGCCTGTTGCAATCAGGTTCTCGCCTGAATCTTCTGCTGTCGGGTCAAATTGTAAATCCTGACCGTTGATCTTTGTAATGACAGGCTGTGCGTTCTCTGGCAGGCCGGCGAGCAGGTTTTTCAAAAACTCGTTCAGATCTTTGAGGCTTTTAATGGCCTTCAAATCTTTAAGATTCTGCGCAGCTGCGCCATTAAGCTCTGCCTTGGCGGTTTCAAGGTTCAATTCGGTAAACGCATCAGGGTCGTTGCGCAGAACGGATTGCAGGATTTGCTGGCTGGATAGGGGATCTGTCTGGTCGCCCAAATCGGCAAGCGCACCTTCAATTAAAACGCCGCTGTTTTTTAGTTGGGCGAGTGTCTCGTCCAGTAGGGCAGATTCTTCTGCTGTTAGTTCGCTCTTATTAATGAGAGAGATCAGTGATGGTGCCTGCGCATTACCGTCTGCTCCTGTTTCGCCATTTGCCTTACCGGCTTCTGCATTGGCAATCGAGCGGGCAAAGATCAAATCCATGAAGCTGGCACCGGCAAGTCCGGATGCGAACAGGCCTTTACCACTAAGGGCCTGTGTCGCCGCAGCACCTTTAGTGGTGTTGTTACCGGCTTGTGTTGTGTAGAAGGCGTTAATGTCCATGGTTTTGATCCTTTGCCTTTGCTCTTTTTCTCTCTCTACAGAAAACTCGTATTAAACTTGCTCGCTCAGTCCGATAGAAACGGCACGTTCATTAATATTCAGGCTGCCTGCCTGGCTGTAATTCACGTTTCTCTTGCGGGCTGCCTCGCGGGCCGATGACATGATCTTGTCGTTCAGGCGGTTTACACCGCGACGCATACGATCAAGCTCTTTCATGTTCTCGGTCATCAGGCCGCTGAAATCTTTTTGCATGTCGTTCAGCTGCTCTTTGAGAGCGACATCGATATGCTGTAGGTCTGATTTGCGCTCCAGCAATTGCTGTGCACCGCTTTGGTAGTCGCGGGCAATCGCGATCTTGCGGTCTTGCAGACCCAGGAAGTATTTTGTGTCAGAGCGGTGCAGGGCATCGTTCTCTTCGCGGTAAACTTCGCGCAAGGAGTCGATTGTATCCATCATCTGCTGCATAGCTTTGTTAGGATCGCCTGACAGGATGAATGCTTTTGCTGCCTGATCGTTCTGAATTGTTTTATCTGTTGCCATTGTCTAAAGCCTCCTGAAGCTTGATAAGTTCTGTTTTAACGTGTTCTGCAAGTCCAACACCGCCCTGTTCAGCCATTGTTTTCCCGTATTCCTGTATCATCATGCCTTGGAAGACCTTCTCGCCATGGCCACCACCAAACATCGGGTCTGGTTCAAGGCCTTCGAACATGGGCTTCAGCATTTCTGAAAGGAACACGGCTTCAAATTCTTTGGCTGCCTGTTCAATTTCTCCGTAGTTCCTGATTTTGCCGGCGTTCTGCATCATCTCTGCCTGCGTGCGTGACTGCTGTTGTGCGGCCTGCATCATGGCGATAGTGCTGTCTCCGGTGATCAAGTTATTCATTGTTCTTCTCGTCTCGTTCTATTCTGTTTGCCTTACAGGGTCTGGATATCAGCCTGCAGGGCGCCTGCTGCTTTAATGGCTTGCAGGATGGTAATTGTGTCTCTTGGCTCTACGCCCAGCTTGTTCAGGCCTGTAACCAAGTCTTGAAGTGTTACGCCTGTTTCTAAGATGCCGAGGCGCACATCATCACCTGTGTTCACGTCAATTTCTGTGCGGGGCACGACAACTGTCTGGCCTTGGGCAGAGAAGGGGTTTGCCTGTGAAACTTGCGGTGTTTCTGTGATGCGGATTGTCAGGCTGCCTTGGGCAATCGCTACAGTGCTGATCTTCACGTCAGAACCCATAACAATCACACCGGAACGCTCGTCAATCACAACGCGTGCCACTTGATCAGGCTGGATCGGCAGTTGCTCGATATCTGTAATCAGGTCAACAATGCTGCCTTTAAAGCCGCTAGGTTTCTTCAGTTTCACGCTGCCGGAATTTTCTGCCGAGGCGATATCAGCGGACATAAAGCCGTTGATTGCACGGGAAATACGGCGCGCTGTTGTAAAGTCCGGGTTGCGCAGTGCCAAGCGCACTTCGTTGTAGCTGTCCATGTTAAAGTCGATCTCGCGCTCAACAATCGCACCTTCGGCAATGCGGCCGGATGTCGGGATGTTGCGTACGAATGTGGCTGACTCGCCCTGTGCGGAGTAACCTGATACAGCAATGGAACCTTGGGCAACGGCGTAAACTTCACCGTCAGCACCCATCAAAGGTGTAACCAGCAATGTACCGCCTTGCAGGCTCTCGGCATCTCCCAAAGTAGAGGCTGTAATATCAATGCGTGAACCCTGATTGGCAAAAGGTGGCAGTGTGGCTGTAACCATCACTGCGGCAACGTTACCTGTGTTCAGGTTCTGACCTTTAACATTAACGCCCAAACGCTCAAGCATGGCTGTAAGGCTCTGCTGTGTGAAAGGGGAGTTGTTAAGGCTGTCGCCCGTGCCATTAAGACCAACAACCAGACCATAACCAACCAACATGTTATCGCGCACACCTTCGATATCGACGATGTCCTTGATACGTGTGGTCTTGGCTTCACCGTCATTGGCAGTAAATACCATTGACGCTGTGATCAGGCCGATAAGCACATATTTGGTCAGTGTTTTAAATTCTGTCTTAAACATAGTCTTTTTTCCTAAGGGCGTTGCTATAACGTTGTTTATGCTTTGCTCCGCTTAGATAGATGCGAATGCTGTGCCAAAATTAAAATCGTTTAAAATCAATAGTTTAATATTGTGACGGCGCGTGAGTATTGTTCTGCGCAGGGCATTTTTTGCTGCTGCCCGATCAGGGCGGCAAATTTTTCCCGTTCTTGACGTGGCGCGGTTTAAGAGAGAAGATGGAGTCATGAAAATAGAAGGTCCAAATAAGTCTCAGAAGTCATCCGATACCAAGAAAAAAGGTAGTGTCTCTAAAGGGGACTCGACCTTTGGCGACATGGTCACGGGCGGCGCGAAGGAAGCATCAGGCGCATCACCGACGCAATCCGTGGCGCGCGTAGATGCGCTGCTGGCTGTGCAAGCGGCTGAAAGCCCGACGGAACGCAGCGCACGAAGAAAAATGACACAGCGTGCGGGCGTCATTTTGGACGAACTTGAAAATATCCGTACGGGGATTCTAACGGGCTCGCTTACTGTAGGACATCTGGTTGATGTGGCCGATGTTGTTGCCAGTCACCGCGAAAAAATTACAGACCCGAATTTAACATCGTTGTTGGACGAGATTGATCTGCGCGCTCAGGTCGAGCTGGCAAAACTCAAGAAGGCCATGGATAAACGCTAGGACTATGTATTTTCCTGCTTGTCAGGGCAGGGGAGTCCGACTATATTTTTCAACGCTTTTCATTAGAAGGTTTGAATGGGAAAGGAATTAAAGATGGCTTCACCTGCGAGTGTTATGGTGCCACCCGATTATGATCCAAAGGCAGATAAGGGCGATTTTATGAACCCTGTCATGCTTGAGTATTTTCGTCTGAAATTGATTCAATGGCGTGCAGAATTGCTGCGTGAATCTTCGGAAACAATCCAGCAAACGTTGCAGAGCACAGAATTGCAACAACCTGACTTGGCTGACCGTGCGTCTGCTGAAACAGATCACGCGTTGGAATTACGTACACGTGACCGTGAGCGTAAGCTGATATCCAAAATCAACGAAGCGCTTCTGCGTATCGAAGATGGCGAGTATGGCTACTGTGAAGAAACAGGCGAGCCAATCTCTGTTGCCCGTCTGGATGCACGTCCTGTTGCGACGCTAAGCATCGAAGCGCAAGAGCGTCACGAGCGTATGGAAAAAACGCACCGCGACGACTGATTGTGAGCCTGATTGCATAAACAAAACAGCCGCTACTACTTAATAGTAGCGGCTGTTTTGCTTCTATATGTGCAATAAGTGCGCGTTATATTTTATTTGTCTTGGGCGTTGAGTTGCCCGTCATTCATTTGGATCTCTATTCTGTAAGCGTGCCTCGTAAATAGCGCGAGGAATGCAGTTGCAGCAAGACTGCAGCCGCACAGTAATATTTTCTGGGTGGCACCACTGGTCATGAAGATACAAAGACTAAAGGGAGCAACCCAGAGAATAGACGTTAAGAGTGCAGATATCACCACCGCAACTATTGACGCTTTTATAGGTGACGATTTAAGAGGGAAGTGTTCCATTATCATGTCCTCGCTATAAGAATGTCATAAGGCGGCGCTGCTTTTACGTGACTTTCTGCCTTTATCAGGTTGTCGTAAAGCTCTTTGCTCCTGATGTGCGAGGCGGTCAGAATGGTCAGGTTAGGTGGAGGTAAGTGTGATCGCGTGCCCGTTGGAGATATATGGATGTTATGCTTATTGTAATTGCGACGGCTAAATATTTTTGCAAAAATTTCGGTTTCAATGCCCCCCTTAAGGAAGCGAGGAGGCCAGATGTTTTTGATGCTTTGAGCTGTGCTGACAAGGTATCCGTTTATTTGGATGCCGCTATCTTGCAGTAAGGGTGTAACTATTTTTGCGGCCTTTTTTATGTGCCTGTTTTTCACACCATAGATCGCGATGTCGCTATAGGGGGCTTCCGTTCTCTCTGATGCAATCAAAACTGGAAAGTCTGATTCCAGTAGCACTTTGTCTAAAGTGCCCAAGGCCTCGGCAGGGATATCCTCTGAGGGGGATGGGTATCCTAACACAATAAGGTCCGCAGAGATGTGCTCGGCATAGCTTCTTATGCGTTTGTTTACACGGCCACCTTCAACGATGTGTATTGTAAAGTCGAGCTCATTGCCGCGCATTTGTTGCTTTATGGCAGTGTTTATAGTGTCGTGAAGGACTTTTCGTTCCTGTTGCACATTGCTTTTGCCTCCTGGTAATCGAATTGTATTGTATACGTGCAGAATATGCAGCTCTGCTCCCGAAGTCGCTGAAAGCTCAACTGCTCTTTCTAGTAAATGGGCGTGTTGGTCGGAAAGCGCTGTAGCTAATAATATCTTGTTCATGACAGCTCTCCCCATTGAATAGAGTTTGAGGTATTCATATTGATTTCCTTACATAAAGTATAATTACAGCAAGCTTTGCCGCAGCTGCGAAAGTTGCAGTTCGGTGTAAGTCATGCTCTGGCGTATTTTTTTTATGTAAGGGAGAACGGCGGCGCGCGTGGCTTTATTACAGTGCGGTAGGCTTTTGCTATAAAGATAGTGTTGCGTGCAGTTATGATCTGCTGAAATGTTGATGATTTTAGTAAGGATTCCGTCGAAATGACGTCGCCTTGTGGTGCGTCAGTATCTTTGTCCTCATTGCCGTTGGTCAATTTGTAGATTGATTGCGCGCGCGTAATAAACTTTACATCGTTATTAGCTTCAATCGTAGGTGCTTTAAGAGGTGTAGGCTCGTTGACTACAGCAGGGTTGATCGCTTCAGAAAACTGGGCTTGTGGTGTGTAGAAAGAAATGAATAAGACAAGCAGGACTAAAAGGCTGCCAAGTAATTTTTGCGGCCTTTTAAGAACTATACTGGCTTGTTCGCACCTTGATATGATGTTTACACATTCTTCCATATCTAAGAAATAGCACGGAAGAAATTGATAACAAGCGTTTTGTGTCTAAACTTATCTGTAACGCGGATAAGGCTTTTTTAATATGACCTGGTGCCACACATGATCGCGGCCCGCAGGGTCGGCAAGCGGCTCTGTACGGTTGACTTCAAATCCTGCTGTGCGGCTCTGATCGTCAAAGGTCGCATGATCAATATCAACCATACCCTCTTTAAGATTTTCTGTGCGGTAACGCACGACACAATGTCCTGCCGTCGCGGTCACCTTAAACAGGTTTGAAAGGCTGTCTTGATGTTTCTCCAGCGGTATGAACATGAACACGGCATTACAGAGGACGAAATTACCTTCGACACCTTTGGCAACGCGGTTAAATTCAGACAGCGTATCGATACCGCAGACGATATGGGGGATTTTGCCGCGGCGGGCAATATCGTCAAACTTTGCAGCCGTATCGGCAATCTCGATCATATCGCCGTAAAGCGCAGTCGCATCGGCAGCGCGCGCAGGATCGGGGTCTGTGTTGATTACGTAAGGTAGTCCCTTCATGACGCGTTTGGCGCGCACGGCATCACGGCCGGCGCCGCCGCCAATATCCAATACAACTCCGTTTTTCGGCATCATATGGTCGATATCTGCATAATATTCGTCAACGTCAATCTCAGCGTGTTGATTAGAATTGAGACTGCCTTTGCTGTGCTCGTATTCTTTGGTCATAAAACCTCTCCTTGTATGGCGCATTTATACTAAATCTGCGATGCGCTAAGCAAGAAAAACCCTCTGCACAAGGCAGAGGGTAAAGTTTGAAGGGTGGGTTTGGGTATTTCCCTAAAGTTAACCGGGATGGATCACTTTAGAATGGGAACAGGATGTCATAGACCTGCTGGCCATAGCGCGCTTGTTGAACGTCTGTGATGTGGCCTTCGCCGCCGTATGCGATACGGGCTTCAGCGATCTGGTCATGATTAATTGTGTTGTTAATGGAGATGTCCTCAGGACGGATCACGCCGTCTACATTCAGGATGCGCTTTTCAAAGTTCACGCGAACCTCTTGAGAGCCATGGATCACAAAGTTACCGTTTGGTAGAACCTGGGTGATGACAGCGGCCATCTTCATTGTGATTTCTTCTTCGCGCTCAATGGAGCCTTGGCCATTAGTCGTAGAGTTAGAGCCAAAGGACGCTAGGTTGCCCGGGTCAATGGCTTCTGGAAGAATGCGTCCCAATGCGGCTTCGTAACCGGCGAGAGCAGGGAGCTCTGCGCCTTCGCTACTGCCGCGTGTGCGTTCTGTTTCGTTATCCAGCTGAGCTTCATCTTGAATGTCGATCATGACCGTGAGGATGTCACCGACCTCATCTGCGCGCTGATCATCAAAAAAGTTTTTGCGATTTGATGACCATAGCGAGTTCGGCTGTGTCACTTCTTCCTGCGGGGCAGGCATTGGCATGCTCACTGGCTTGTAATCTGATTTAAGCTGCGGGTTCTCGATGCGTGTTAGTTCCGGCGCGGAGCCCACATTGGCTAGGCGGTCTACAGTGTTGCCGCAAGCAGAGAGCGAGAGCCCCATGGTCACAGCCAGCGCTGTAATTTTTATATGTCTTGTAAATGTTGTCATACCCAACTCCTTTTTTAAGGTTGTTTTTTTTATGTGTTATGGAGTGACCGTTACAGCGCCATCGCCTGTAACCATCGCCTCGATAGTTCTGTTACTGGAAAGGTTCACGACGCGGACAATGTCACCTTTGGCACCGTTCTGCATGGACTTGCCTTTGGCAGACAGGTTCAGGAAACCGTCCTCGTATTTAATTGTGATCGTCTGACCGCGTGAAATCAGCTGCGGATATTCAAGGTCGATGCGGCGCACAGGCTTGCCTGAGACGACCAGACGACGTGGGGCCATGCCTACAAGGTCATCAGCATCAAGTACGATATCATCCTGCAGCTCGCTGCTCTTCATATCAATCCAGTGAATATCGTAAGAGTCGATGATGTCGCCGCTGGACATTGTGCTTTTTACGACAGGCACAGGGATCAGACGCTCGATTTTGCCACTGATCAAAAGCTCGGCCACGGGCTCTTCTTTTGAGGGCGCAACAAGACGGGCTTCAAAACGGTCGTTCTGACGGTCATAGTTCAGGTCGGTAACCTGCATGTCTTTGCTGTGGCCTGACGGTAGAACCAGCGCTGGGTCAGAGTTGCCGTAGAAGCTTAGCTCGAAACGATCTTCTAGACCTTCATCTTGCAGAGCTGTTGAAATGGCGCTCTGAATATCTATGGCGCTGATCTTCACAGCATCACGGCGGATCACAACTTGATCCATCGTGCTGGATGGGCGCCAAGGCAGATCCATGGCAATCGCAATGCGCATTAATGTGCGCGCATTCAGCACCATGTCATTGCCGGGCATAGGAGCTGCGCCTAGCACGCGGCTAGCTTTCTCTTCGGATAGACCGCTGAACACGTCACCGACCGTAAAGACATTCTCGGAAATAACGGCTGTTGGCTTGATACTTGCCGCCATCGCATCACGTCCACCGACAAGAATGACAAGGGCGCCAAGGGTGATCGCTACGATCAGCACGAAAATGCGGAATGTCAGATCTACTGTTCTTAATACGTCACTTGTCATTTTGTCTTACTCCTTACGGTTTATTCGTTACGGCTTATCGAAGCTGAGTAGTTGTCTGCAGCATTTCATCACTTGTTCTGATGACGCTGGAGTTCATTTCGTAAGCACGCTGGGCAGTAATCAGGTCGGTAATTTCTTCCACCACGTTCACGTTTGAATTCTCAAGCGCGCCTTGACGGACAAAGCCTGCATTTTCCTGACCGGGGTTGCTGAGCTGCGCTGTGCCGGATGCTTCTGTCTCTAAGAACAGATTGTCACCGACAGCTTCCAGACCGGCTGGGTTAATGAATGTGGCAAGTTCGATCTGGCCGAGATTGACCAGATCAACCTGACCTTGGATATCGGCATAAACTTCGCCGTTCTCGTTGATTTCAATTGAGATCGCGTCATCAGGGATAACAATATTCGGCTCCATCAAGTGACCGTTTGTTGTGACTAATTCACCATTCTCGTTCACCTGAAAAATGCCGGATCGTGTATAGGCGATTTCGCCGTTAGGCAGTTCGATCTGGAAGAAGCCATCGCCAGTGATCGCAAGATCAAGCGGGTTTTCAGTCAGCTGCAAAGCGCCTTGTTCGTGGATTTTATAAACAGAACCCACATGAACACCAAGACCGAGCTGCAAGCCTGTCGGCAGCAATGTGTTCACGTCCGAAGACGGCGCACCCGGCTTATTGATGTTTTGATAGATGAGGTCTTTAAAGTCTACGCGCTGGCGTTTGAAACCTGTTGTGGTCATGTTGGCGATGTTGTTGGATATAACATCCACATTCATCTGTTGTGCCAGCATGCCGGTGGCTCCGATATCTAATGAACGCATTTTAGTTCTCCTTTTAATCCTTAATCAGGTCTTGTTAGTTGTTGCTGGTTAGGCGCTGTAACATCGAGCGCTGTCTATCATGTTCAGACTTCAGCATATTCTGTGTTGATTGATAGGCGCGCGAGACCTCGATCATGCGCGTCATTTCTAATACGGGCTTAACATTTGATCCTTCGATCATGCCTTGCTTCACGCGGGTATTGATGGCTTCCTGCGGGGCGGCGTCGGTTTTATAAAGATTGTCACCGAAGGCTTCTAGCTCCTGCAGGTTCTCGAACTCACTAACCATCAGCTTGCCCAGAACACCGTCTTCATTGGCTATAGAGCCGTCTTCGCCGATTGTGATCGGGCCGCCTTCATCAGGAATGGTGATGATACCGCCACCCTCGTCCAGAACGTGCAGGCCTTGGCCTGTCACAAGTTCGCCATTGGCGTTGATCTGGAAAATGCCATTACGGCTGTATGCTGTTTCACCGTCAGGGGCTTGAACGCCGAAATATCCCGGACCGGCAAGGCCAGCGTTCAGCGGGTTGCCTGTGAACTCCATAGGGCCGGGGGCTGTGTCTTGATAATGACCGTAATCCAGTACCTGTGAAATTGTGCGCTCAACCTCGGAAATTTCATTCTGTTTACCGTCAGGCAGTGCAAGGTATTCGGTGAACACCATGTTCTGCGCACGATAACCGGGCGTGGACATATTCGCGATGTTGTTGGCAATCAAGTCCATTTGTGATCGCAGGGCCACTTGTCTTGATAGACCGATGAAAATTGGATTTTCCATTTTATTACGTCCTTAATTCAACTTCGTAATTGCTATTACTCCGTCCAGATCGTTGCATTCGCTGTGCCAAATGGTTAATTGCAATAAAATCAATGCCTTATGAGTTTTGTGGGTGGGGAGGTTTTGGCATAACAGGCAAAAACAACAGGGCAAATTGGGCGATACGGCAAAAATTGCCACATCAGGATTTGGTGTGCGGTCTGTGTATTTCCTTGTGTATGAAACGGGGGGTAAGCAAGTGCGGGATTCACGAATGTGCGGTATTTTGCTAATATTGTTCATAAAATTAACGGCTTACCCGTGTCTGATGTGGTAAGATTTAAGGAATTTCAGGAGAAATGTAATGTCTGATGCAGACGACAGAGAACAGGATGTTCCAACACCGAGCCTGGATGTAGGCGATGATTCACCAGCAGGTCTGGATGAAGGCGGTGGGCTTGATGCCAAAAAAATCATTCTCTTCTTTGTATTACCTCTTCTGATTCTTGTTGGTGTTGGCGGCGGTCTGTATTTTACGGGCACGCTGGATAAAATGCTGGGCGGCGGCGGTGAGCAGCACGCTGACGACGGGCACAGTGCCAAAAAGAAAGATGACGGACACGGTGGTGGTGATGGCCATGGAGGATATGATGCAGGGGCATACTTCTTGCAAATACCGAATATGGTCGTAAACCTTAGTGGTGAAGACGGTCAGCCACGTTATCTGCGCCTTAGTGTGCAGCTTGAACTGTCCAGTACGAGCGACCAGCAGGCTGTTGAGGCTGTAATGCCGCGCGTTGTGGATCAGTTCCAGACATATTTGCGAGAACTGCGCATTCGTGATTTGCGCGGTTCACAAGGCATATACAGGCTGCAAATGGAGCTGCTGTCACGTGTGAATGCAGCGGCTTACCCTGTGGAAGTCAAGGATGTCCTGTTTCAGGAAATCCTGATACAATAGTATGTGAACTGTAAGATCGGTTTAAAAAGAGTATGAGCGATACAGACACAGATGAACTGGAGAAGATGAGCGACGAAGAGCGCGCCATGATGTCCGATTGGGAGGACATGGCCGACGAAGATAGCTCTGGTTCTTCAGCAGATGCGACGCCTGCCTTTGATGGTGGTGGCGACGATGGTGGCGCGCGTATTCTGAACCAGGAAGAGATCGACAGCCTTTTGGGCTTCGATGAAGATTCTGCGGGCGCAGATGAAACATCCGGTGTCATGGCGCTGATCAATTCTGCGATGGTCAATTACGAGCGTCTGCCGATGCTCGATATTGTGTTTGACCGTCTGGTGCGTTTGATGTCGACATCCTTGCGTAACTTGACGTCCGATAACGTGGAAGTATCACTTGATCAGGTTTCGACGGTTCGTTTCGGCGATTACATGAACTCCATCCCGCTGCCGGCCATGCTGTCAGTCTTTAAGGCCGAAGAATGGGATAACCACGGTCTGCTCGTAACAGATTCTGCACTTATATATTCCATTGTTGATGTGTTGCTCGGTGGCCGTAAAGGTACTCCGGCTATTCGCGTGGAAGGCCGCCCTTATACAACAATTGAGACAAAGCTGGTGGAGCGCATGGTTGGCGTAGCGCTGGGTGATTTATCATCCGCTTTTGACCCGCTATCGCCTGTCAGCTTCTCGCTTGATCGCATGGAAACAAACCCGCGCTTTGCGACAATTACACAAAGCGGTAACGCCTGTGTGCTGGCGCGCTTGCGCGTTGATATGGGTGATCGTGGGGGCCGTGCCGAAATTCTTATTCCTTATGCGACGTTAGAACCAATTCGTGAACTGCTGCTGCAGATGTTCATGGGTGAAAAATTCGGTCGTGACTCGATCTGGGAAAATCACTTAACGCATGAATTGTATAAAACAGACGTACAACTTCAAGCGGTGCTCGGTGAAAAGACCATTTCACTGCACGATATCCTGAACTGGAAAGTCGGCACAAAGGTCATGTTCACCACAAGCGTAGATGACGAACTCGAACTGCGCTGCGGCCACTTCCCTATGTTTAAAGGACCCGTGGGCCAGAAGCAGGGTAATATTGCGGTCCGTATCGAGAGATATATACCGCCAGAACAAGACGAGGAGTCTTGATGGAAAACGTACTGCCAATGATTATGGATGTCATGGTGATGGCGCTTTTAGGGGCGACCATCTTTTACGCCATGCGCCTGTCGCGGCAGCTTAAACTATTCCGCGAAAGCCGTCAGGGCATCGAAGCTCTGATGAAGGACCTGTCTGGCCAGATTGATCGGGCCGAAGCTGCTGTAGAAGGCTTGCGCGCAGGGGCTGAAAAAACAGGCCGCAATCTGCAAGACAAGATCAACGAAGCGCGCGCCTTAAAAGATGAGCTGGATGTTATGACCGAGTCAGGCGATAGCCTGGCAAAAAGACTTGAAAAAGTATCCGAGCGCTCATCATCGCCTTCACAATCTTCTGTCGCGCCTAAGCGTGAAACCCGCAAGGCTGCGTCCAAACCATCACCATTTTCATTTGCCATCCGTGATCCTGAGTTTGAAGCAGGGGATGATGCTGACAGCGTTGATGAAAGTGGCCTGCTGGCGGACGACTATGAAGAAGAGCAGCAAGAGACTGCTGGCTTGAGCCGCGCAGAACAAGAGCTTTATGCCGCCCTCAAAAAGCGTAAGGAAAGCGCCGGAGGGTACTAATGAGATTTCGTATTCTTCCCGTATTGGTTTTAGTTGCCTTTCTCGCCCTTGCCATTCGTATCGGTGAATTCTCTATGGGGGTCAGCAGTGGCGGCTTTGCTTCCGCACAAAGCGAAGTAAACGAAGAGATGCCGCCCATGCCATCCGAAACAGCAGGTGATGCAGAGGGCGAAGAGCTCGCCATGTCTGACGCCGCAACAGAAGTTGAGGCTGAAGGCGAAGAGACAACAGGCCCTGCCATGCCGGATATGGAAGATGCGGAGCAAGTCGAGTGGAAAGACGCGACTGAATCCGAATACGAATATTCCCCTGTGCGTGAAGAATTATATGAAGATCTGGCAGAGCGCCGTGAAGGCCTGCAGCAGCGTGAGCGCCAACTCGCAACGCGTGAAGCTATTTTAGAGGCTGCCGAGCGTGAGCTGGATCAAAAGCTGCGTGAGCTAACAGCTGTGCGCGACGAAATTTCTGCCTTGCTGGAACGTCAATCCGAAGAAGAACTTGCCCGTATCAATAGCCTTGTAAAGATATACGAGGGTATGAAAGCCAAAGATGCCGCAAATATTTTTAACACACTGGACATCGATGTTTTGATGGCTGTGATGTCTCGTATGTCAGAGCGTAAATCTGCCCCGATCATGGCCGAGATGAACCCTGAAAGAGCGCGCACAGTAACGATCTTGCTGGCACAGCAAAAACAGATCCCGTCCATTCCGCCACAATAAAATCCTTTTAGAACAACACATTATCGTATGCGATTTCTCATATCGCTTTGGGCTTTGTGTCCAAAGCGCTACGATTCTGATCAGAGTTCGTTAACCCTTGCACTGGCAAATTTAAAGGGTAGGCGAAACCTCACATAGGAGTTGTAAAGGGGAACTGCGATGAATGTTTTGATTGTTGATGATTACAATACGATGCTGCGCATCATGAAAAACCTACTCAAACAGATCGGTTATGAGCAGGTTGATGAAGCTACGGACGGCCAAATGGCGCTGGGACTGATGAAAGATAAACAATATGGTCTTGTGATTTCGGACTGGAATATGGAGCCTATGACAGGGCTTGATCTGGTCAAGGCTGTGCGTTCCGGGGGGGATCATAATGCCAATGTGCCTTTCATTATGGTCACAGCGGAAAGTAAGACTGAAAATGTGATCGCCGCGCGTCAGGCGGGCGTTAATAATTACATCGTAAAGCCCTTTGATGCGGCAACATTGAAAGAAAAAATCGATGCCGTTATGGCTTAGATGAAAGAGGGTATAATGTCTGAAGCATTAAACGTTAAGCGCTCGGGTGAGGAAGTCCTGTACGGCCGCGAGCAGGTTGTACAGATCATAAATTCTGTCATAGCCAAAGTCGAAGAGCATCATCAGCCGCCGCAGCGAGATGTCCTGTCAGAGCAATTAATCTCGCTAAAGGAAATCATCGAAGAGGCAAGGGCACAGCTGGTAGCCGCAAGGCCTGGTGATATTCGCGGCGTTCATATTCCGAACGCAACGGATGAGCTTGACGCTATTGTTGGGGCGACCGAAGAGGCAACAGGCGTGATTATGGATTCTTGCGAACATATTCAAGCGCAGCTCGCGGGGGTGCCGCAACCTGTTTCCCAAGAAATCGATAGCCAGATAATCAAGATTTTCGAGGCGTGTTCCTTTCAGGATATTACAGGCCAGCGCATTACGAAGGTTATTAAGGCACTGCAGGAAATTGACATTAAAATCAGTGCGTTACTTGGCGAAACGACATTAACGGCTGAAATGTCACAGCCACAGCAGGCCGATATAGATAAGCCCGAAACGCTTTTAAATGGGCCGCAAATGTCTGATCAGGCTATTACGCAAGACGATATCGACGCGCTATTGGCGAGTTTCAATGATTAGCGCGTGATTTTTTAATCATTTTAAGGCACACTGTAAGGGAAGGGTGATAAAGTCACTTTCCCTTTATTTTTATTTATTTTCAATACCTTCGTTTATTTTATTCATTTAAGTATATGGGACATTTTACCAGCTCAGCAGAACACAAGGTAAGGCGCGTCAAAGTGGTTGATACGAATGAACAGTCAGCTCCCGTAAGGTCTCGTCGTCGTCGCGGCAGCGCGGGGACGGCACGGTCTATGTCCAGCCAGTTGTTGGGTTTGTCGCTGTTTATTATGCTGCTGGCGTTTTTTATTGTTTTGAACGCAATCTCTAATTTCGAAGAAACGAAGATCAAGCCGATCATGGCTAATTTGGCGTATACCTTCGCCGCCAATATGGAGCAGGAAGTCGATGATCGCCCCAACGTTCGCCAAAGTGAGAATACCTCCACACAGGAAGGCGATACGCTGGATCGAATGCGTGCTTTGTTTACCTCTCAAATTCCCGCACATGAGGCTGCTGTGAATAAAACACGTGGCGAAATGCATGTGCGTCTCCCTTATCAGGATTTTAAAGACGCTGTCATGGCGGTGGGGCAGCAAGATGTTCTGCCGACTAAGCAGCCGAACGGCCTGTTAAAAGGGTTTTTCCTGCCGACCTTGGTGGCACTGATGCGCAATGATGATCTGGGGCGCCCTTATCGTTTGGATATGCTACTGAACATTAAAGAAAACCCTGCTGAGGTGTTTAATGATGATCCGCAGCAAATGAACAAGATTACAAAGGATATGAGCGCCATCGCTGACAGAATTCAAAGCGCAGGTTTGCCCGTGCGCCTGATAAGCACAGGTGTGCAAGAGGGCGAAGCCGGAACTGTGGACTTGCTGTTTAGGCCGCATTTTCCTTATGTGCCGACAGATGAGCTGGAGGCGAGCGAGTAATGAATACGCGTAATAAAAAATCAGAAACTGAAAAAGATGAAGAAGCGCAGCGTCCGATCACAGGCCGTCGCCGTTCCCGCCGCATGGGTGATATTCATGAGCAAGAGGAAAGTTCTCAGGTCTGGCTAATTTCGTTCACAGATGTCATGGCGCTTATGCTGACTTTTTTTGTTCTGTTGTTCTCCATGACAGAGCCAGCAAAACAAGACTGGTCAGAGGTGACATCGGCGCTACATTCCGAATTTAATAAATTCTATGGTTCTTTCCAGACATTGGGGCCACAAGACACAATTAATATCTCCCGTATGAATTTTAATCAGGCACTGAATATCGACTATTTGGAAAGCTTGCTTGCCAGCGCCAATGCACAGAGCCGTTTTCTTGATAACGTAACGCTCAACAAAATGGGTGACCGCTTGGTAATTTCGCTACCGCGAGAATTGCTGTTCGAACCGGGGCAGGCGAGCGTAAAAGAAGACGGGACGCGCGCGCTTTATGCGCTTGGCGGCACATTATCCCGCGTGCGCAATCAAATTGAAATCGTTGGTCACGCTGATCCGCGACCCGTTAGCGAAGGAAACCGCTACGATTCGAATTGGGAACTATCTCTGGCCAGGGCCGCCAGTGTGGCAGGTATTTTGGAAACAGTCGGTTACGATAAGGATTTGATTATTCGTGGGTCCTCCAGTGGCCGTTATGAGGATTTGGCAGATATAGGCGATGAGGAACGCAGACTGGATTTATCGCGTCGTGTCGATATTGTGGTGTTAAGCCACGATGGCAGACGGCAAAAAATCTTTGATGAAACAACGCCATAGGGCTCTCAGCCGTGGCTTTTATTTAATTCTGTGCTAGAATCAAAACTCGTATTAAGCCCTCTGCCTAATATAAATTTATGCGTCGTATAACGATTTACAGCCTGATGATCTGGATTGGCTTCTGCTCTGTAGCAGCGGCACAGGATGCTGTTACCCTGCGCACAGGCTCGCACGCGGACTATACACGCGCTGTTTTTGACTGGCCGTCTTCTGTGCCTTACACGCTGCAAAAGACCAATGACAGCACGCTGACCGTATCGTTCCAGAATAACGCTAGCCTTCGTATGGGCGAAACAGAACATGGTGCAAGTGAGGCGATTACCAATGTGCGCACTCTGTCTGCTGCAGGCCAGCCGCTCAGCGTGGCTTTTGATATCGTTGCCGGTAGCCGCTACAGACATTTCCTTGTCGGGTCACGCGTCGTTATTGATGTTTACAAAAACGGCACAGCACAGCCACAAACGCCCGCTAAACCTGCGACAACAGCAGTAGCACCATCTCAGCAAGACGCGCCGCAGCCACCGCCACAAAAGCCGAATGTAACGGCACCTGTAAAAGAGGCTGCTCCTGAAGCTGTGCAGACAACACAGGCTGAACCTCCGCCTATGCCGGCGAAGAGAACAGCGCCACAAAAGTCCGTTGAGATCACGACGACGAGTGATGGCCCTAAAGTTGAATCAAACCCTGTGCTATCTGTCTTGGCGCAAGCCATCCCCGAAGTTGACCCGCACGTCATCACAATTTCGTCAACCGAGTCTGTCGGTATGGCAGCCTTCATTCGCAATGACACGCTATGGATGGTGCTCGATAAAGCGTCTATCAATGTCGATCCGCAGGTTGCAGGCCCGCAAGTCAGCTTGTTTGGTCTGCCGCAACGTCACGAAGTTAAAGGCGGCGTTGCTTTCAGCATTGAACTGCCACACAGCAGAAACTACGAACTGAACTATTACGGTGAAGGCGGTGGCCTTGTCTGGCGTATCGTGGCAACACCAAGCGAGCGCGCTATTGAGCCTGCCGAACTGGAACGTACATTCGAAGTCAATAAATTCGTCCGCGGTGGCACGCTGGTCTGGGATATCAGCCGCGCAGGTCAAGTCTTGGAATTCACAGATCCTGAAGTCGGCGATACAATCATGGCCGTTACTGTGAGCCAGTCAGATCAGTTCGCGGGGCCCGCACGTCATATGGTTGATCTAACCCAGCTGCGCAGTGTTGTCGGATTAGCTATCACGCCTAAGGCAGATGATATCAAGTTGTCGATTACACCGGGTGGTGTGGCCGCAACGCGCGGTAGTGGCCTTGCTGTATCGCGCCAGAAAGACGTCAGCCGCAAATTAATTCGCCGCGATGTACAGGAGGCAAGCCTTCTCAACATTACGCCTGATAACGCAGAACAGATGCGCCGTATCTATGATTTTGATCGCTGGTTACTGGGCGGCGTGCAAAACCTTGCTGATAATCAGCGTATTCTGCTGTCCAATATGGCCAATAAGGATAAGAACGGCAAAGCACAAGATCTGCTGACGCTAGCCAAAATGTATATGGCCAATGATCGCGGCCCTGAAGCGCTGGGCTTTTTGGAGTTTGCCTTAAGCGAGCTACCCGATTTGAAAGACAGTCCGGAGTTCTTGGCACTGCGCGGTGGTGCGGCGGCTATTGCCGGTAAATATGAGATGGCATTCCGTGACTTGTTCCATCCGCTGCTGGAAAACTATGACGAGCTTGATTACTGGCGCAGCTATAATTTGGCATGGCTCGAAGACTGGCGTCAGGCTGTCGAGATGATGCCTGAGGATTTCACGGTTCTTGTCTCATACCCCAAGCCGCTGCTGGCTAAATTGGGTTTAAAGCTTGCTGAAGTGGCTCTGCGAGATGGTGATGTACAAACTGCCGAAGGCATTCTGGCTGTTCTACAAAAATCACGAGATACGTTACCTACATGGACTACGGCAGGTATGGATTACCTGAAAGGTGAAGCGCATAGACAGAGTAATGAGCTGAACCTAACCAAAGAGCTTTGGGGCAAGCTAGCCAAAGGCGAAGATGATTGGCACCGCGCCAAAGCGGGGCTGGCACTGACGTTGCTGGAGCTTGATAATGGCGATATCTCGACAGAAACCGCGATCGACCGTCTGGAAGGCCTGCGTTATGCGTGGCGTGGCGATGAACTGGAGGCGCAGATCAACTATCTGCTTGGACGCCTATATCTCGAAAGTGATCGTTACTTGAAAGGCTTTGGCATCTTGCGCGAGTCCACTAGCATGAGTCCTGACTCTGATATTGGTAAAGAAATCACAGCCTTCATGCGTCAGGAATTTAAAGACCTGCTGATCAAGGACAAAGACCTTGATCCTTTGCAGGCAGTGGAAGTTTACGAAGAGTTTCGCGAATTGACACCGTCCGATGACGAAGGAAACCTGCTTGGGCAGCGTCTGGCTGAACGTCTGGTTGAGGCAGATTTGCTTGATCGAGCCGCAAACATCCTGCAGCATCAGGTTGATCACCGCATTACAGGGGAAGAGCGCGCCCGTATCGCGACACGCCTGGGCACGCTGTATCTGTTGAACGGTAATGCCCGTCCTGCGATGGCCGCGCTGCAAACGGCACGTGACACATATGCCCAGATTTTGGAAGGTGGGGAGCGCGCTGATAAATTGCGTGAAATTGATTTGCTCCGTGCGCGCGGCTACTCGCAACTGAATCGCACGGAAGAGGCGATTGATCTTTTAAATGGCTTCCCGCCGGATCCGACAATTAATCGTCTGCGCGCGGATATCGCTTGGCAGGCAGGTCTATGGGAAGACGCTGCTGAAGCGCTACAAGACCTGATCATCGACGCCTCACTGGATTTGAATAGACCTCTGAAATCCGAAGAGGCTGATTTGATCTTGAACCGTGCCGTTGCCTTGAACCTGTCAGGTAATCGCGTTGCGCTGACCAATATGCGCCGCCGTTACGGTGATGCGATGAAGAAAACAGCCCGTGCGCGTCTGTTCGATGTCGTCACAAGACAGCGCCAGAACTCGATCCTTGCGGATAAGGAAACAATTGAATCGATCGTAAAAGAAGTTGATATGTTCTCTGATTTCTTGGAGAGCTATAAGACAACTACAGACGGTGTCTCGAACTAAACCCTTATTGGTCTAACCGCCCGGTACGGGGCCTATATCAAAGCTTTGAACAAGTGATCCGCAGATCAAATACCAGCCATCAACCAGTACAAAGAAGATAATCTTAAAGGGCAGGGATATCAGAATTGGTGGCAACATCATCATACCCATAGACATCAGAATAGACGCGGTCACCATATCGATGATCAGAAACGGCAGGAATAGCATAAAGCCGATTTCAAATGCGCGGCGCAGTTCTGAAATCATGAAAGATGGTATCAAAACCTGCAACGGTGTTTGCATCGGTTCTTCAACTTCCGTTCCGCTCATTTCCATGAACAGGTTTAAATCATTTTCACGCACATGGCGCAGCATAAATTCCTTGAATGGATCAACCGCACGCTGGAACGCTGTCATCTCGTCAATCTCTTCATTGATCAGCGGCTGGATGCCTGCTGTATAGGCGCTCTGTAATGTTGGCGTCATGATAAAGAATGTCAGGAATAGCGCGAGCGAGATCATCACAGTATTCGGCGGCGTTTGCTGGATACCGATGGCTGTGCGCAGGAATGACAACACCACCACAATTCGGGTGAACGATGTCATCATAATCAGAATGGACGGCGCCAGAGATATAACCGTCAAAATGGCCAGAAGCTGGATAATACGGCCTGTTAAAGTACCGTTTTCACCAACGCCGTCACCTAAATCAAGCGTCAAGGCCTGTGCCATAACAGTTTCAGGCGTCAAGGACATAGCAGCAAAGGCCAAGACCCCGAATAGGGGAGGCCATAAAGATTTCAGCGATTTGCGATTTCTTTTATGCAGCATCTTTAAGCGTTTCTACGTTGTCTTTATCCTGCTTTGATTCTATGTCGCTTTCAACCAGTGTCTCCCCATTTGCCCCCAGAATGACCAGATGTTCGCGATCATCGCGGCGTAAAAGGATCGCTTTGCGGCGGCCGTCCAGTGGCAGAATTTCCATGATCTGCAGACGCTTCTTACGCCCCCCAGCCGCAGGCATACGGGCATTTATGCGCTTCATAATCAGGGCAAGGCCGCCCATAAGGGACATCACCAATATAAAGGCTGCAATGAAACGTAGTAATTGTGCTCCGGCTATGACTTCCATCGTGCGTCCCTTTCTGCCATTTTGCGCTCGTGGAACAGTTTAAGCTCGGCTTCCAATTCGTCAAGGCGCGAGATCATTGTTGTCATTTCTGTTTCCAGTTGCGGCCGGCTCTCGGGGGCTGTTTTGACAATGCGCTGACACAATGTCTCTACATCGCGCTGCATATCGCGCATATCGGCGATCTTGTTCTGCCGTAAATCCGCAATACGCTGCTCGATTTTCGCTGTATTGATACGAAGCTGTTCCAGCAGATTATCTGCATCATTCATGATCGGTGTCTTCCTCTTCGTATTCTGACTCTAAAACGGCATCAAACGGGTTGGGCTCGCCATTGGCACGGTAAACATAGGATAGAATTTCAGCAACAGCCATAAAGGCTTCTGTGGGAATAGGGCTCTCCAGCTCGACAGAGGCCAGCATTTCCGCCAACGCACCGTCTTCACGCACTTTAATGTCATTTTCAAAGGCCATCTGCAAGATTTGCTCGGCAATTCTTCCCCGTCCGGCGGCCGTTATACGCGGCAATTCTTTCCCGGTCTTGGAATCTTCTAGCGCAACCGCGACCTGTCTTTTCGGTTTTATCCTTGAATTTAAAGGGGTTAGCGGGTCTTGCGCCGGATTATCTTTATTCAAATCATCTTTGTCACTCATTGGCACAGTTCCTGCAACGATCCTGAGGGAAACGATTTAACAACGTTAACAAGGTACACGACGATGACAACACAAAATATCGGATTGTTAAAGGCTATGACCGCAAAAATGGGCTACCTGGACCAGCGCCAGCGCGTTATTGCCCAGAACGTAGCAAACAGCGATACACCGGGATATATTCCACGCGACCTGACAAAGGTCGATTTCGGTCGTGTTATGGCAGAATCATACAACTCGAAAATTCTGCGTCAGGAAACAACGGATAACCTGCATATGCCAAGCCACCGCGAAGTAGCGGATCCGAAAAACCGTGACCAGAAGACTGTATACGAAACAGCCCCTGCCGGTAACGCCGTGATCATGGAAGAGCAAATGCTCAAATCCACAGAAACAACAACAGACTACAACCTGATGACCACACTGTATCAGAAGAACATCAGCATGATGCGCACCGCATTAGGCACAGGACGTTAATAGGGAACTGGTTAGGAGATAGAAGATGAGCGAACTTTACGGAGCAATGACAATTTCAGCACACGGTATGAAAGCGCAAAGCACGCGTATCCGTGTCATTTCTGAAAATATCGCCAACGCCAACACAGGCGCGCCGACACCTGGCGAAGACCCTTATTCTCGTAAGTTTACAGTGTTTAAAAATGTAATGGATCGAGACTTTGGTGACCGTCTGGTTGAAGTCGACCGCATTCGTGATGACACCCAAAAGCCGTTCAAGCTGAAATTTATGCCTGATCACCCGGGCGCCGATGAAAACGGCTATGTGAAAATGCCGAACGTGAATTCCTTGATCGAAACCATGGATATGCAGGAAGCACAGCGTTCATACGAAGCCAATCTGGGGATGATCGAACAAAGCCGTAATATGATCCTGCAAACAATCAGCATTCTAAGATAAAACGGAATCTGGTATACTAGTAGGTAAGGAGTAATCAAATGGTAGATAGAATAGACCCTTCAGTTGCTGCAGGATTATACAAAACCGCACAGGGCGTTGGCTCTGGCGCTAGTGCGACTAAAGTATCTGATAATCAGGGCTCATCATTTGGTGACCTGATTGAAAAGGCTGCGGTTGAGTCTATCAAAACCTTAAAAGGTGGCGAAAAAGCGTCCGCCGAAGCCGTAATGGGCACGGCAAATCTGACGGATGTTGTGGAAGCTGTTACAGCAGCCGAGATGACGTTGGAAACAGTTGTCGCCATGCGTGACCGTATGATGAGCGCCTACCAAGAGATTATGCGTATGCCAATCTAATCTGGGTATAGCCAGACTCCATCTCTACAAATCTTAAAAAACCTGTTAGGCTGATCATATGAATCAGACCGAAATCATAGAAGTAGTCCGCGAAGCGATTTTGCTATCATTGCAAATCGGTGCGCCGCCTATGATGATTGGACTGGTCGTCGGTGTTATCATTGCCTTGTTTCAGGCACTTACACAAATTCAGGAAATTACGCTGGTTTTCGTTCCGAAGATTATTGCGATTTTCCTGTCTATTTTCGTGTTTTTTCCGGGCTTCGCTGCCATGATGATCACCTTCATGCAAACAATTGCCGACCGCATCATCGCCATTAACTGACCGAGGAGCCTATGACCAGCCTTCTCGAAGAATACTTGGTCGGCGGCGTCTTTGCCTTCATGCTGACATTCGCGCGTATTGGCGCGGCAGTTACGATTATGCCGGGGGTGGGTGATAGCTTCACGCCTGCCAATATCCGTCTATATATCGCGCTGGGGCTTTCTTTGACACTAGCGCCTTTAGTGGCACAGCATATTCCGAACCCTGTGCCGCCGACGTCTGTTTTGTTTACCTTGATTGTTATGGAGTTCATTGTCGGTCTGTTCTTTGGCACGATTGCCCGTATCTTTATGGCCGCGCTGGACACGGCGGGTATGATTATTTCCACGATGTCAGGCCTTGGTAACGCACAGGTCTTTAACCCGGGCTCTGCCACGCAAGGCTCGCTGATCGGTGCGCTGCTGTCTGTGACAGGCATGGTGATAGTCTTCGCCACTGAAATGCATCACTTGCTGTTCCTTGGTATTATAGGCAGCTACGACCTGTTTCCTGTGGGTTCTATTCCGGATGCAGGCTCCATGGCCGAGCTGGTGACTAAAGCCGTAAGCTCGAGCTTCGTGATCGGGCTGCAGCTCTCGCTGCCGTTTATTCTGATGTCATTGATGATGTATATCGGTATGGGCGTGTTGGCGCGTCTGATGCCGCAAATTCAGGTCTTTATGCTGGCGTTGCCTTTGCAAATCATGATCGCCTTTGCCACATTGATGTTTGTATTTTCGGCGATCATGCTGTTCTGGGTAACCAAGTTCGAAGAAGCAATGATCTTCTTCTTCGGCGGTTAGTCTTAAGGCGCGATGGTAAAGTCTAAAGCCCTGCCATAGCCGGTTTGATCCATTTCACAGGCAAAATTATCTGCTGTGCTATGAAGTAAGAAAAACGTTTCGTCCTTATCATCAATTTCGACTTTAAAGGCTGTATGCGGTACGCCGTGAATATCAATAGAACTACGCTCAATTGAAACGGTGCTGTTAAATAATGTCGCAAGCTCTGTAATCCAATCCGCAGTCTCATCGGCGTTCATCTCGATGTCATATGGTGCTTCTATACAGAAGTAATCATAATCCGTAGTCGTTGTCATACCGTGGGCAGTGCTTGCCGCAAATGCAATTGCCGCAGCAGCCGTAAGTGTTTTTGTAAAATTCATTATGCTCTCCCTATATATATTGTGAAGATACGCTAGGGGCAGGGGGCGCGTTTGTCAATTCGCACTGCACACATCACTCGGCAAACGGGACTGGGGACATTTTAACTAATCTTTCTGCAAGATTGACGCGGCTTTAAAAACAATATGCTAGGCTTTGTCTTATGAGTGACGAACAGGATGATGCCCAGAAAACCGAGGACCCGACCCCGAAACGGATCGAAGAGTCGCGCCGTAAAGGGCAGGTAGCACTATCCCGCGAGATCAATAACTGGATCATGCTGCTCGCGGCAACCATTCTAATTGGCACGGCAGCGCCCCCAATGTTCTCCAAACTCAGCGCACATATGCGGATGTATCTTGAGTATCCGCACGCCTTTGCGGGGCCGCCGGGTGGTATTGCCAATACGCTGGGGGAATCATTTTGGGTGGTGCTGGCGATCATGACCATGCCACTACTGATCTTGCTATTCGCAGCTTTTATTGGCCCCTTCATTCAGGTCGGCCCGCTCTTTGCTCCCGAAGTCATCAAGCCTGACATCAGTAAGATTTCACCTGTAAAAGGCTTTAAGCGTCTGTTCTCACTGCGCGCTCTCATGGAATTTGCCAAGGGTTTGATGAAAATTGCCATTATCGGCGTGGTCGGGTACACACTGATTTCTCCCTATTATGATGCACTTGAACATACTATAGGTCTGCCGATACCACTCTTCCTGGACGAACTGATGGCTTTGGTTATGCGTCTGATGGCAGGCGTGCTGGTCGCACTGATCGTCATCGCCGTAATCGATATCGTCTTTCAGCGAAATGAGCATATGAAAAAGATGCGCATGACCAAGCAGGAAATCAAAGACGAATATAAACAAACGGAAGGTGACCCGCACGTCCGCGCCAAGCTCCGCCAGCTCCGTGCGGAACGTGCCCAGCAACGCATGATGCAGGCTGTGCCAGAGGCTGACGTAGTCATCACAAACCCGACCCACTTCTCGATTGCTCTGAAATATGACCCCGAAAGCATGGACGCGCCGATCTGTCTTGCCAAAGGGATTGACGAGGTCGCGCTGCGCATTCGTGAGGTCGCCAAGGAAAATGACATTACGCTCTACGAAAACCCGCCACTTGCGCGGGCGCTATATGATGTCATGGAAATTGATGAAGCCATCCCGCCCGAACACTTTAAAGCCGTGGCCGAGGTCATCTCTTATGTGTTTAGATTGAAAGGTAAAATTAAGTAATTTCTTCCAATCAGCGATTCCGAAATTCTGAAATTCTGGTATTCTTACCGCTATGAAACTCGATAATCAGGCGTTCATTGCCAAGCATCATCGTAATACCGAACCGGTAGATAAGAACAAGATATCTCGCAGGAGTGTCGTTGTCTCTTTGCTGCTGGTCTTTCTGTATCTGGTGGTTTGCACCGTAGCGGCGATGACCCTGACAATTGATAAGGAAGCGGTGATTGCTGCAGGTCTGGCCTTCCTGTTTGCTTCGGGAATTTCTTATTACGTGCAGAAATCATTCCATATCCGCAGCGCTAAGGACAAAGAACGTGAATTGGTTCTCGAAGTGCTCGAAGGCAGCCGCGGCGCACGCCTGATTACAGACGCCACTGACCATACTGTTTACGCAAATGATAAGTTCAAGGATCTATGCGAACCCTTTGGTAAACCTACGCTTTCTAATGTCTCGAAACTCTTTCAGGAAGACGAGCAAACACTGGCGCATTTCCGTATGTTGGCCGACCAAGCGCATCGTGGTCTTACGGATTCTATTGAATTGCACTGTATGTATGATGGCCGGGATAACTGGTATCAGGTAACAGCACAGCCTGTAGCTGGCTGGGCAGGCTATATTCATTGGCGTATCGACGACATTACGCAACGACTCGAATCGGACCGTGCCATCCGCGATGAACGCGAAAAGCTAATCGACTTTACCGATAACGCACCTGTTGGCTTCTTCTCGGTTGATGAACATGGCCGCTTTATGTTTGTAAACGCGACATTGGCGCGCTGGCTCGGCGAAGACATATACACGATCCTGACCGAAGGCTCGCTG
The DNA here is from genome assembly GCA_012960155.1 of Micavibrio sp. Lineage (GTDB taxonomy): Bacteria > Pseudomonadota > Alphaproteobacteria > Micavibrionales > Micavibrionaceae > UM-FILTER-47-13. The sequence goes on from DUBU01000001.1 coordinate 130,072, forward strand.
CATACATACTTTGAAACCGTGCCTGAAGATGCGCGCCCTTACGACATCACTCCGCATGGCGGCGCCAAGCAAATGGCTGAAGTTGTGATGAAAGGTCCTGCAGGTCGCACCTTTACCGCGTCTATCAGTCAAGCCGTTGTGCATGAGGGCGAAGGCATCGTTCGTACAAGAGGCGTTGTCCACGATCTGACCGCAGAGCGTGCCATGCGTCAGGCGCTTCAAGCCTCAGAAGATAAATTCCAGCGCTTCTTCGCCGAAGCGCCGCTGGGTGTTGGTATGCTGAATGCCGAAGGCGTCTTTGATGATTGTAATAAGGCACTGGCAGATATGCTCGGCTATGACGTTTCCGAAATGGAAGGTCGTCACCTCGAAGCCACGATAAAAGATACCGACCGTGACCAGTCAATGAAAGCGCTTAATGCTATCGAAGACAGTAATCACACCTCCGCACCGATGGAAATTATCTTGCTCGGCAAAACGCGTGAAGTGGCGGTGCAGATGTATGCGCGCCGCATGGAAAACAGCGAAAATCTCGTGCTGCACTTTATCGACCTGACACAACAAAAAGAGCTGGAAGCCCAGTTCGTGCAATCCCAGAAAATGCAGGCCGTGGGTCAGCTCGCAGGCGGTATCGCGCACGACTTTAACAACTTGCTGACTGCTATTATCGGCTTCTGTGATCTGCTGCTACTGCGTCACAAAGCAGGCGATCCGTCCTTCTCTGACATTATGCAGATCAAGCAGAACTCCAACCGTGCCGCCAATCTTGTGCGCCAATTGTTGGCCTTCTCGCGTCAGCAAACCTTGCGCCCGCGCGTGCAGGATATGGGCGATATCCTGACAGAGCTATCACATCTGATGCGCCGCCTGATCGGTGCCAATATCGAATTGGATGTGGTGCATGGTAATAACCTCGGCCTTGTTAAAGTCGATGTGGGCCAGATGGAACAGGTGCTTATTAACCTTGCCGTAAACGCGCGTGATGCTATGGAAGAGGGCGGGCAGCTGACCATCGAAACAGCGAACTTCGAGAACAAGAAGCCCGTCGAGCGCGGCGGAGATATGATGCCCGCAGGCCATTGGGTAGCAGTGTCTGTGACTGATACAGGCTGCGGCATTCCTGATGAAATTCGCAACCGCATTTTTGAGCCGTTCTTTACCACTAAAGAAGTCGGTGCGGGTACAGGTCTCGGCCTTGCAACCGTATACGGTATTATCCGTCAGACAGGCGGTTTCCTGGATGTGAAGAGTAAGGTTGGCGAGGGCACAACTTTCACCATTTATCTGCCCGCCCTGGAAGAGGGCGAAGCCGCCGAAGAAGAAAAAGAAGTCAACATCGAGGATGATACCCGCGATCTGACAGGCACAGCCCGTATCCTTCTGGTCGAAGACGAAGACGCTGTGCGCACATTCTCTGCGCGCGCGCTGTCCAATAAAGGCTACGAAGTTCTGGATGCCGATAGCGGCGAATCAGCGCTTGCGGTTGCCGAAAAAGAATCGGGTACGCTCGACCTGCTGATCACAGATGTGATCATGCCTAACATGGACGGCCCGACGCTGGCAGGGAAAATGCGTGAGCAGAACGACAAGCTCAAGATCATCTACATTTCAGGCTACACCGAAGAAAAGCTGAAAGATCACATGGGCGAAAACATCTGGTTCCTGCCCAAACCTTTCACCCTGAAACAGCTCGCCGCCAAGGTAAAAGAAGCGCTGGATGAATAGTCGATTATGAGTCCGCAGCGCCGTTTTTCTGTGCTAGAATTTCCTCAATAATAAAAGGCATAAGCCTTATAATAATATATTGAACAGGGACGTTTTATGAAATGCGACTGCAAGTCTGTTTTTAACAGACTCTCTCGTTACGGACGTTATGCATTAAAAGGCGCGGCAACGGCCGAGGCTATTACTGACTTCATTGAAAAAGACACGAAGGAGCACCCATGGCGCTTCCCGTTCTACGCGGCTTATCTTGTCGTGCTGACCACGCCGTTGCCATTTCTGGGGGCGGCAACTATATTGGCGGCTGCGACCGTAGCCTGGGCAAAGTTTGAAGTTGGCCCATTAGCCAAGCGCCTAAATACCCATATCAAGGAATCATTTAACGAGGCCGCCCTTGGTTGTCGCTATAAAGATCATATTATTGAAGACCCGAATAATAAGGAACGACTGGTCGTTAAGCCGCTTTCACTGGCATGGCATACAACCAAGCAGGGAGCAAAGAGCAGCTATACTGCGAGCAAGCACGCATTCTCCGCGCTTAAGAATTTAATCCTCAAATAATGTTCTATTTTTGTTCTTTATGCTTTACAGTGAGAACAAATCATGTACATTTGTATGTAGATAACAGGCAGAGATTCAAAGCGCTGCCATTGCATTTGACGAAAAACTATACCATAAAGGGGATTAATAATGGCTGTAACCGCAAAGAAATCGGGGGAAACGATGGATAAAATTTCTGCAGGCGATAAGGCGAAAGCACTCGACGCCGCACTCTCACAAATTGAACGTGCCTTTGGTAAAGGCTCTGTAATGAAACTGAATGGCGAACATAACCCGATGGAGGTTGAGGCCATTTCGACAGGCTCACTCGGCCTTGATATCGGTCTGGGTATCGGCGGCGTGCCACGTGGCCGTATCGTCGAAATCTACGGTCCTGAAAGCTCAGGTAAAACAACATTGGCACTACATATTATTGCCGAAGCACAAAAGACAGGCGGCACATGTGCCATCGTTGACGCAGAACACGCACTTGACCCGTCTTACGCTAAAAAGCTTGGCGTAAATGTTGACGAGTTGCTGATTTCACAGCCTGACGCTGGTGAACAGGCATTGGAAATTACAGACACATTGGTACGCTCCGGTGCGCTGGATGTTCTGGTGGTCGACTCTGTGGCCGCTCTTGTGCCACGTGCCGAACTTGAAGGTGACATGGGCGATAGCCACGTCGGTCTGCAAGCCCGCCTGATGTCTCAGGCGCTGCGTAAGCTGACAGGCTCTATTTCACGCTCACGCACTGTTGTGATCTTCATCAACCAGATCCGTATGAAAATCGGTGTGATGTTCGGGTCTCCTGAAACAACAACAGGCGGTAACGCGCTGAAATTCTATTCATCTGTGCGTATGGATATTCGCCGCATCGGCGCGATTAAGGACAAGGACGAAGTGGTCGGTAACCAGACACGTGTGAAAGTCGTGAAGAACAAAATGGCACCGCCATTCCGTCAGATCGAATTTGATATCATGTACGGTGAAGGCATCTCCAAAATGGGTGAACTGCTGGATCTTGGTGTACAAGGTAACATCGTTGAAAAGTCAGGCGCCTGGTTCTCTTATGACGGACAGCGCATCGGGCAGGGGCGTGAAAACTCCAAGAACTTCCTGCGCGAAAACCCTGATGTAGCGAAAAAGCTGGAAGCGCAAATTCGTAAGAATGCCGGCATTCTGGCTGACTCAATGCTGACAGGTCCTGATAGTGCGGAAAACGCAGCTGAAACAGCAGCAGAAGATGTCGCCAATGACGGCGAGACAGGAACAAAAGGTAAGAAAGCAGCAAGCTAAGCCTGCTTTCCACATACCCTTCAAAACAACAAAAGGCCGTCTAGACGGCCTTTTTTTATCGCAGTATGAAAGTAAGATTAGCGCGGCTTTGGAAACGGAACGTCGTTCTGTATGTTGTTGCGTGCCATCCGTTCTTTCAATGTCGGTAGAGGATAATGTTCCTCGAGATCGTCCTTGGCTTTTCTTTCTGCGTCGGCCATCTGGGATGGTGTCATCCCGGCCCAGGCAGCGCCCAGTCGTTCCCAACTTCCAGCCATATGTTTTTCCTTCTCAGCTAGTTGAAAGTTACGCGGGCTTTATAACGAATAGGGCTAGGAAATACCAAATAAAAATGCGGGCATCAGGCATTCTTATTCTTCATAACGCGCTGCTTGTCACGGTTCCAGTCGCGTTCCTTGATGCTATCGCGCTTATCGTGCTGCTTCTTACCTTTGGCAAGGGCTATCTCCAGCTTGGCCAGCCCCTTGTCATTAAAGTAAAGGCGCGTGGCCATAATGGTATAGCCCTCACGCGTGACAGAGCCGAGGAGCTTGTTAATTTCGCGGCGCTTAAGTAATAGACGGCGCGGTCTTGTCGGTGTGTGCTGCAAGTGACCGCCCGCCTGTGTGTACTCGGCGATATTGGCATTATATAGGTAAATCTCGTCACCCTTAGGGCCGACATAGGATTCATTGATACTGCACTGACCCAGGCGTAAGGATTTTACCTCTGTGCCAGTCAGTTCAATACCTGCTTCGAATTTGTCCTCAAGGGCATAATCGAAACGAGCGCGACGGTTTTCAGCAACCGTCGCGTTCGTAGAATGCATACCCTTTTTGTCTTTTTTCTTAACCATGTGCCTTAAGTGGTGCGTTTGTATCGGCCTCTAAATGGAGGCTTTCAAGTGCATTGTCAACCTGCACACGCGCTTCGGCAGATGCCGGCAGCAGTGGAAGGCGCAGTTCTTCGGTACAGAGACCGAATTTAGACAGCGCATATTTTGCTGACTGTGGTGATGTTTCGCAGAACAGAGCGTTATGCAGCGGCATCAGGCGTTCTTGCATGGCACGCGCACCGTCTACGTCGCCCGCTTGCCACAGGTCATGCAGCTCGGCACATAAATGAGGTACAACGTTTGATGTTACAGAGATGATGCCTTGTCCACCTTCGCTGAGGTAATCAAAGATCTGACCGTCTTCACCTGACAATTGAACAAAGTCAGGGCCGCAAGTTTCAAGCTGCTTCTTCACACGGCTTAGGTCACCCGTCGCATCCTTAACACCGATGATGTTGCTTTCTTTGGCTAGACGACCCATTGTCTCGGGCTTCATGTCAATGACGCTACGGCCGGGAATATTGTAGATAATGATCGGAATATTTACCGTGCTGGCAATTGTGTAGTAATGCGCAAACAGGCCTTCTTGTGTCGGTTTGTTATAGTATGGCGTTACAATCAGTGCAGCATCTACGCCCGCTTCCAGTGAGTGTTTCGTGAAATCGATCGCTTCTCTTGTGGAATTCGAACCCGTTCCTGCAATAACCGGAATTCTCCCCTTGACCACGTCAACACAACGCTCGACAATGCGCATATGTTCATCATGAGTCAGAGTAGGGGATTCACCCGTTGTACCACAGGGGACGACACCGTCGGTGCCGTTCTCGATTTGACGTTCTACCAGCGTATCAAAAGCCTGCCAGTCAACCTCCTGATTTTTAAACGGCGTAACCAGAGCCGTAATCGAACCTTTAAACATGTTCTGTTCTTTCAAATGTTATCGTTGATATTGAAGCGTAATGTAGCCCTAATAAGGGCGGTATGCAAGAAAACGCAGCCCCGCAGCGTGTTTTTTGCCGCGATGCTGGCTGTTTTGTTTCTGGTGGCTTTACTGCCATCCACAGCGCAGGCTGCGAGCATTATGTCCGCTGAAGATCGGGCCACGACGATTGCCGCGCTTAAAAAAATACAATCAGGCAAATGGACAGAGGCAGAAAAGGATATTGCTGCTACGCGTGACCCGCTAGCCGCGAAACTTTATTACTGGTTTCAATACACAAAGAAAGATGATGCGGCGTCATTTGCACGCGTATCTTCGTTTATCAGACAGAATAAAGACTGGCCATGGCAGAATGATCTGCGCATGACAGCCGAAAAACGTCTGCTGGAAGAAGCTAAAAAGCCTGATACAAAGCCAAGTAATGCCGATATTTTGGAATGGTTTAACGAGTTTGCCCCTAAAACCACAGATGGTATGGCATTATATCTGAAGACTTTAAGCGCTCTAGGTAGAGACGCTGAGATGCGTGAAAAGTTGAATAGCTGGTGGGAGCGCGCGTTAATTACGCCATCGGAGCAATCATCGTTTCTGAACAAATATAAACCCTTGTTGGAAGAAAAAAGCCAGATACGCCGCATGAGCTACTTGCTATCTAAAGGCCATTACACAAATGGCCGTGCTATTGCTGCGTTATTGGGCAAAGGCTACCCGCAATTAGCGGAGGCCCGTATTGCTGTTGCTGAAGGGCAGAGTGGCGTTGATGCTGCGATCGCACGCGTGCCACCACATCTGGAACACGATGCAGGGCTGCTGTATGAGCGTTTAAAATGGCGCCGCGTGAATAAACACAATATCGGGGCAATGGATATTCTGTTTAACCCGCCAGCCGCCGCAAACATTCCTAATCTGGATGAGTGGTGGAAAGAACGTCACATTATCGCACGTCGTTGGATCGAAGAAAAACAATACGAAAATGC
>DUBU01000001.1:136498-154786 GCA_012960155.1 Micavibrio sp.
GATCAGTAAATCTCGCGGTGCTTACTGGACAGCCAAAGCTAGCGAAGCTCTGGGAAATAAAGAGGTCGCCGATGCCTGGTATAAAACAGCCGCGCAATATGTGACGACCTATTACGGCCAGTTAGCGCTTGAAAAACTGAAACAGCAAGGCCGCTTGATTGATTATAAACTGCCGGGCGGCAATCTGTCCGCAGAAGCCGCGTTTCATGCCCAAGACATGGTACAGGTTGTTAAATTGCTTCATGCGGCGGGAATGCGCAAAGAAACAACGGCATTTATTTACGCCCTATCAGATGAACTTGAAAGACCCGAGGAATATGTCTTCTTGGCCGATCTGGCCGCTGATATCGGGCATTATCACAATGGTCTGTACATCGCTAAAAAGGGGCTGGGCAAGGGCTTCTTGCTGGTAGACCGTGCGTATCCGACATTACTGTCTGAAATGAAAAACATTCAGGTGGAATGGGCGCTGGTTCACGGTTTGATGCGTCAGGAAAGCTCCTTTGATATCGAAGCGCAAAGTCATGTCGGCGCGCGCGGCTTAATGCAGCTTATGCCCGCAACAGCTAAGGAAACAGCCTATAAAATCGGTGTGCAGCACCGCCTGGAATGGCTGACGCAGCGCCCATCACATAACATTTTGCTCGGCAGTGCGTATTTGCAAATGATGCTGGATCGCTATGACGGCTCTTATCCGATGGCGCTAGCCGCCTATAATGGCGGCCCGGGCCGAGTGGATCGTTGGGTCAGGGAGATTGGAGATCCGCGTAAAGGTGAAATCAGTTATGAAAGCTGGGTAGAACTCCTGCCCGTATACGAGACGCGCAATTACGTGCAGCGCGTCATGGAAGCGGTCTATGTATACCGTATTAAACTGGGAACTATTCAGCGTCAGCAAGCCGCACCGCTATACCTGGCGTATACCCAGAAGGCTGTAAGTGCAAAAGAGTAAGACTGTGTTTGCGTTTTGCCAATCTACATTATAAAATGAATTATCAATCAATCTTTAAGTATCTGTAATATATAATAAATATGATGAGTAAGGCTTTTGGCAAGGAACTTGCGGGTTCCTGTTGAGTTGGAATTACAAAGTTTTATTGATCGTTCTGATGGTCTTGGCCGTAAAAGAACAATAAGGGTAAGGAAAGACTATGAAGCTTCTATTAGCTGATGACCACGCGATGTTTCGTGATGCGCTCGTAGATTATCTACAGCGTACTGAGCTTAATGCAGATGTAACAATCGCAAAAGATATGAATGAAGTCATGGAAGTCATGCAAGGGGGCGATAAATTCGACCTCGTTATGCTCGATTTTCGTATGCCCGGCATGGACGACCTTAGAGGTCTGGAAAGCCTTTTAGAGCATTACCCTGACACGCGCGCCGTCATCCTGTCAGGTATGGCGCGCACGAAAGACGTCGAGAAAGCCATGGATATGGGCGCGGCCGGCTACCTGCCCAAAACATTGACTGGTAAGGCCTTGATCAATGGCATCAATAAAGTTATGGCAGGCGAAAAATACGTTGCTATCGATTACAATACCAATGAAATTATGGCCTCCAGCAAAGGTCATGAAGACGAAGATGCCGATGTTGCGGATAGCGGTGCTAAAGCTGATCTTACGCCACGCGAGTCCGAGGTTTTGGAGTTTCTTTTGCGCGGCGCTTCTAATAAGGAAATTGCCCGCTCGCTTGATCTGCAAGTAGTTACCGTGAAACTGCACGTCCGCGGTATTTGTCGAAAGCTGGGCGCAAAAAACAGAACGCAGGCTGCTTTGAAAGCACAGCAAATGGGGTTAACGGGATAAGCGCTTCTTCTGTAGAGCTTATCTTCTAGGTCAGTTGCGGCGGCGGCCTTCGAACCACCAACATCCTGTAACCAATACCATCATTAACGCAGCGAATATCCAGAGCGGAAGCACAGGGCGATCTGTAACTTGTGCTACATCAAAGCTGCCGTTGCGGCGTAACCCTATCCATGACGCATCCTGACCATAACGGCCGCTAGCGCGCACCATTTTTACTGTTGGCTGTGCATCTTCTGACAGCCATTTAACGCTACCCTGGCTGGCGGCGGTAACCGGTTTAATCGCCTCGTCACTTGTAATCACATTGGTGAATTCCGGTGTGTTGATATCTCCGACAATTACAAAACGTTTATGCGTGCCATCGCTAACGCCGTATACACCAGCACTCTCAACAGTATATTCACCGCTGAGCGTGCCACGTTTATTAGGTGTCAGTGTAATGGTTTGCTCAAAACCTGCCGGTCCCGTAATTGTCGCGTCCAGCGGGTTTTCTTGCAGACTGCGGCGCTCGACGCGAACAGTTTTATTATAGGCGGAGGCCATCAAATACTCTTCTTCCAACGCGGGTTCTTTCATCAACCAGTGTGATAGACGGCGCAGCAGCTCCGCGTGTGGGCCGCCACCTTCATAGCCTCGCGACCATAGCCATATTTGATCACTGCCCAGATGGGCAATGCGGCCTTCGCCAACACGATCAAGTACCAGCAGGGGCTGGTTGTTATAACCCGACATTATGGTGTTCCCCGAGCCGGCTTGTAGACCGATCTGACGCAGCCATTCGCCCCAGCCATCTTCGGTGCCGCCCCAGGTAAGTCCTTGTGTGACAGGGTGGCGGTGACCGATTTCCGTCACTTTGGGCTTGTAGTGTTTCTCAAAAACCTGCCCTGTCGGATAGGCGGGCAAGACATCTCGTAAGGCTGTCGAATAAATGGAATCTTCACCCGCGAACGATGGGCCGCTGACTTCTAACAAAGCGCCGCCATCCTGCACATATTTGGCGATATTGGCGAAATAGTAATTCGGTAGAATTCTGTTCAGGCGATAACGATCAAAGATGATTAAATCAAAATCATACAGCTTCACTTCGAATAATTCACGGAACGGGAACGCAATCAAAGACAGCTCGCTTTGCGGTGTCATGTCCATTTTTTCAGGTTCACGCAAAATCGTGAAATGCACCAGATCAACACCGGGGTCAGATGTCAGTAGGTTACGCCATGTGCGCCCGCCCGCATGAGGCTGCCCGGAAACAAGCAAGACGCGCAAACGATCGCGCACACCGTTAATCACGATCGGCATACGGTTATTGACCGTCGTGATTTCCTGTTCAAGCGGCGAGACTTGAATATCAAAGATGTTCTGGCCTGCGTGCTCGATCTTTACTGTGGCTGTGCGGACTTCATCAGGTGGCACCAAATCCATATTGGGCGAACCATCGTTCATCTTCGTAACAACAGTGGCAAACTCTTCATGCGTGCCGCTGCCGCTATCAACAACTTTATATTGTACGGTGACCGTGTCGCCAACCAAACCATAGGCAGGTGCTTCGATAATCTCTATGCGGCGATCTATCTCGTCCTTCTTACCTGTCAGTAAAACATGAACAGGGCCATAATCATCATACCGATCTTTCATCGCGGGAATGTCATGGATCTGTCCATCGGTAACAATGATGGCACCCGCACGGCGCTGTTCTGGAATATCTGCCAGTACATCGTCCAGCGCCGCAAATATTTCTGTGTTACTCGCATCAGCTGTTGTATAGGCCGTGCGCACTTCTAGATTATCAAACCCTTGTAAGCGTTCTTGCAGGTATTGCTCCGCTGCTTTTGCCAAATCCTTACGGTTTAAAAATGACTGACTTGCCGATTGATCAATTATGATTGCGGCAACATCGTTGGTCGGAATGCGCTTTTGATCGATGACAGACGGGTTGGCCAGTAAGAAAATAAAGGCCGCCGCACAAACAATACGTCCCCAGAAACCGATGCGATTATGATAGATCGACAGAGCCAGCAGTAAGAAGGCTGCCACGATCAAACCAATTATTAGTCCGTTAGAAAAATACGGCGCGAAGTAAACGCTGGTCGCTGTTTGTAATTGTCCGTTCATTGTCCCAGCCTCTCTAGAATAAAGGGCAGGTGCACCTGATCAGATTTATAATTACCTGTCAGTGCATACAGCATCAGGTTAACACCAAAGCGCTGTGCCAATTCTTGCTGGCGTGTAGTGCCTGTCATGCCGCTCCATATGCCGGCCCAGTCACGATTGTCGATGATCACCGAGCTAACGCCGTCACGGCCCGTTGCGCTCTGTTCTTCAACCCATACTGTGCTGTGACCCAACACATCATGCAAATCAGTAAGCAGATAGAATGTCTTAGTCAGAACATGATCTTTCGGCATTTGCTTGAGCGGCGGAATATTCAGGCCCTGCATGGCAATACGCAACGATTCGCTATTGCGACCACCTTGGTTCGCCAGACTGGATGCACGGTCACGTGTATCGATTAAAATCGTGCCGCCGTGATCCAGATAATATTGCAAATTCTCTTGCGCTTTTGCGCTAAGAGGGCGCGGCGTGCTGGTCAGCGGCCAGTAAATCATCGGGAAGAAAGCGAGCTCATCAGTTTCAAGATCAATGCCAATCACACCTGATGGCTCAACCGAAGTACGGCCGCGCAGGGTTTGGGCAAGTTCCGTCAGACCATTACGGGCACGCGCGTCGACTGTGCTGTCGCCGCTTTTGACATACGCCATATGAATACTGCCGGCAAAGCGGATGCCTTCATCTTCGTTTTGCGCATAAGCATGAGGGCTACCGAACGCCAGTATTACAAATATGATGGCACCGGCACGGCTGGCATAACGCAGCGCCCGTCCCATTGATAAGCGCCCTTGAATTGCGAGCATAACCAGCCAGTCAATCAAGAACAAAATAAACGCAGCGAGAAGGGCGTAAGGCATCAGGTTCGTCTCCGCCTGCATCTGGTAGACACGGGATTGGGTCGTAACAGGAATATCGGTAAAGCGCTGTAACGTGCCGATGCGGTCCCCAACATTCAGGATCTTTTGCAAATAGCCTGTGCCGTATATCCCGGGCGGATGGATAGAGCTGATCTTGATGTCATTGAACTCTTCGGCTCTGATCGGACGAACGGATGAATCCGGCTGATGCAGGACGCCGCGTCCATCCATAATCGCCAGTGGCTGCAATAGGCCTGTGGCAGTCTGCAAATTACCTTCACGACCTGACAGGCTGATCACACGGCGCAGCATTTGAACAAAAAATCCTGACAGCGGTAAGTCTGACCATGTCGGCGTTGCTGCTGTGTGCACCATGACAATCAGACCTTTTTCCAAACGGTCTGCCGTAATCAGCGGCGTGCCATCTTCCAGATTAGCCCATGATTTTTCGCTCAGCCCTGTGGTCGGCGCCGCTAGTAATTGACGCCTTATCGTCAGACCTTCCTCGGGCAGGGCAATGCCTGAAAGCGGGCTGGTATCGGGAATATCGGTCAGCTGCAGCGGATTTTCCCACGTCATGTCACCATCAAGGGCGCGGCCACCTTTAATAAGTGGCACAGGTGTCAGGAAGTTCTGACCATCCATCATACGTGGTCCCGCAAAGCGCAGAAGCAACCCGCCATCGCGAACCCATTGCTCAAGATCATTCAGCTGCGTTGCAGGCAGTGTTCCGATATCAGGCATAATAATTACAGGCGGCAGGTTGTCGGTCTGATTACCTTCAGCATCACGGCCTGCCAGAATATCACTAAGTGTGGCGACATTTAGATTGCTGTAAGGCGCCAACGCCCGCTCCAGATAATAACTATCATCAATCAGCGGCGTAGAGTCACCATCACCGGACGGCGTGACAATCGCCACGTCCATGCGCTTTGTATTGCTATCCAGTATAAGTGTGCCGCCTGCACCTTTATCACCGGCAATACGGATCTGGCGTGCTTGGTTGTACAGATTGTCAGGCAAATCAAACTTAATTGGCACAGGGTTATGATCAGCATCCAGCGTCACAGTCTGTAAATCCAGAATGCGCCCGCCATCACCGTTAACCCCCACTGTCACAGGCAATGCTTTCTTAAGAGAGGCCACCATACTGACCTGCACATCAAGTGTGCGATCAAACGTTTCTTTTTGACGTAGGATGAGCGGCAAACGCTCATCCGCGGGCTGTACATATTCATTGATATTTGCGGTTTTGAAAATATTCTTATCACCTTCACGCAGACCATGCCCGATCCATATGCTATGCGCATCTTCTGCGGCATTATCATCGATCACGGCGGTCAGTGCCTGATAATCGGCCGGCCATGGCAACGGCATTAGGCCTTTTATAACGGCCTCGGCTTGTGTCACCGTCATAGGACCATGGTGGCCGGGCTTGTCTTTACCAGGTTCGGGCGCAGTTGTGAAAATACGCACCGTGCTGCGGGAACGTGAGGCTATATCAAGAAGACGTTGCGTCTCTTGCATCTGCAAATCCCATGTTTGCGCAGAAGGCCAGCTATTATCAATGACCAGATGGATGTCCTTTTTACTGCGCGGCGCATCAACCGGGTTAAGTACAGGTTCCGCCAGTGCTGTGACAATCAGCGCGATAATCAGAATACGTAGCAGCAAAATCCACCACGGTGTTTTGGCGGCGGTCACACGTTCGGGCGTAAGGCCTTCCAGAAACCGTGTTGCAGGAAAAACAATCAGCTTGGGGGAAGGGGGCGTAATACGTAGCAAGAACCACAGCGCAGGCAGCAATAACAAACCGCCTAAAATCCACGGGTTCAAAAATGCGATATTACCTAGAAGCCCCATCATCGCGCATTACCTCCTGCGCGGTTGTGCACGCTATGGCTTCGCATAATGCCCCACAGGGCTTGCAAACTTTCGCTCACGGGCACATCCGTACTATGACGGATATAGTGCCAGCCTTGCTTGCGGCATAACTCGGATAAGGCGGCATTATGCCCGTCAATACGGTCGCGATAGGCACTGCGAATTGTCTCTATATTCTCGATCAGATATTCATGGCTATGCGCGGCGCTGGTCTCAGGTGTTCTGAATATGCCTCGCCCATCAAAAGGAAGCGTCAGCTCAGCAGGGTCTAAAATCTGTATCAGCACGATATTCTCCGTGCGCTCTTTAAGATTTTTGAGGCGATCTTTGATGCTGTCGACAGGCGCCAGAAAATCACCGAGCAAAAAGACCGTGCTGTGTTTGGCAGGGTTCATATCCGCAGCCATTGGCAGATCATCGGTCTTGTGGGCAGTTACATGACGCGCGAGTTTTTCTAAAGCTGTATCTTGTCTGCCGGGCATATCGCTACTGTTAAGCGCCGCCACTTGCTCGCCCGTATTCGTTGCCAGAATGGAAAGCGCCAGCGCCATAACCACAGCGTTTTCATGTTTTGTCGGCAGGTCTTTGTCACTGTGATAATCCATGGCGCTATTGTTCTGGCACCAGAACAAAGCCGTTTGTGTTGTCTGCCATTCTTTTTGACGAATGAAGACGCGGTCACCTTTGGCTGTTTGGCGCCAGTCAATATCTTGTGGTCTATCCGACGGGTCATACTCACGATACTGCCAGAATTTTTCGCCGCTACCGGAACGGCGCTGATTATGTTCACCGCTCAAAATGCTCGTGGCAATCCTGTCTGCTTTTAACAGCAGGTCAGGCAGGCGTTGCGCCTCTTCCGCGGCTTTCTGGCGTAATGAAAATATCACAGCGTATCCGTGACTCTCGTAATCAATGTTTCAACGGTAACGCCATCGGCACGCGCCTGATAGTTCAGCGCCATACGGTGCTTTAAGATAGGCTCGGCAAGGGCTTTAACATCATCAACAGACGGTGCGCTGCGACCTTCTAATAGGGCTCGGGCACGCACGGCCAGCATCAGGGATTGTGACGCACGCGGGCCTGGGGGCCACGTTACATACTCATTGATGTCGTTGCCCGCATCCTTGCCGGGACGCAGACTGCGCACTGTTGTCAGAATGGCATCAATAACACTCTCCCCAATCGGCATATCACGCACAAGCGATTGCATACTCACGAGCTCGCCCTTGCTTAGGGCAGATTTAATTTCAGGCTGCTTGCCTGTCGTTGTCGCAATAACGATCGCACGCTCTGCTTCCAAATCAGGATAATCAACATCAATCTGCATCATGAAACGGTCAAGCTGTGCCTCGGGCAGGGGATACGTACCTTCTTGTTCGATCGGGTTTTGCGTTGCCAGAACGTGGAAAGGCTCGGGCAGTTTATGCTCCTGACCGCTAACCGTCACAGTTTTCTCCTGCATCGCCTGCAGCAGGGCTGACTGCGTGCGTGGGCTGGCGCGGTTAATCTCGTCAGCCATCAGGAATTGTTTGAAGATAGGACCTTTGATGTAACGGAAGCTGCGCTTGCCGCCCGCAGCTTCTTCCAGAACTTCGGAGCCCAGAATATCAGCTGGCATCAAGTCAGGTGTACATTGAATACGCCCCGCATCAAGACCGAACGCTTTGGCGATCGTATCCACCATCAAGGTTTTTGCAAGGCCAGGAACACCAATCAGCAAACCATGACCACCACAAAGTAATGTCGTGAAGATCTGGTCAATCACATCGTCCTGACCAAAGATTATTTTGCCGACTTCTGCACGCGCCGCGCGAAGCTTGGCTGCTGTATCGGAAAGGTTCTGGTCGGGAGTGTCTTTTTTGTTGGTCTCGCTGCTCACGGCTGATGCCTCCGCTTTTATGAATGGATGTGAGTCTTAAGATAGCGCTCCATACCCTCGCTGTGAAGCGCAGGCACAAAAAAATCCCCGCATTACAGCGGGGATTCTTGAATTCTTTTTCTGACGCCGATTATTTCATGCGTAGATCAGCGCTCGGTACTGGTTTCTTGCCGCGCAGGCCATCAACGTGATCAACCATTTTATTGATCAGGTCAATCTTCAGCGCGTCTTCAGTGCCATCTTGTGTCATCACAAACTGCTTATCCAGCGCCATTCTGTGCTTCAGAACAGGGATTGCCAGTTCTTTAACATCATCAATAGATGCCACCAAACGGCCATCCATAAGAGCTTGGGCAGTCGCCATTTTAATCAGCGCCTGTGATGCACGAGGACCAGGACCGAAACCGACAGAGTCGTTTACTTCCTGAAGGTCAAATTCTTCACTTTCAGGACGCAGTGAGCGCACAAGATTTACAGCGAATTGCTTAACTTCAGGATCGAACACTTTACGAGCCTTCTTAACCAGACGTTCCATTCTGATCAGATCATCACGGCTGATCACGGCATTGACTTCAATGAAGTCATCCATGTCCGCAATAATCATTTCTTCTTCAGCCGTAGGGTATGGCAGGTCAACCTGTGTCAGGAAACGGTCAAGCTGTGCTTCTGGAAGCGGGTTCGTACCTTCTTGTTCGATCGGGTTTTGTGTCGCCAATACGTGGAACAGCTCGCCCAGTGAGCGTGGTGTACCGTTAACAGTAACCTGCTTTTCCTGCATCGCTTCTAGCAAAGCAGACTGTGTACGCGGGCTACCACGGTTGATTTCATCAGCCAGCAGCAAATCTGTAAAGGCCGGGCCTTCAACGAATTTCAATTCTTTTTCAATGGCATCCAGCATTTCGTAACCTGTGATGTCACTTGGCATTGTGTCAGGTGTAAACTGGATACGGTCTGATTTGATGCCTGTGGCTTCGGCCAGTGTGTTCACGAACAGTGTTTTCGCAAGACCGGGCTTACCAATCAGGGATACGTTACCACCAGCCAAAACAGTCGCGATAGACAGATGCACCATCTCTTTTTGACCGACAATACGCTTGCCGACTTCTGACTTAACTTTCTGGATGCTTTCCTTCAGCCACTTAACGTCCTCTTTGAACGTCAATGCTTCAGTTTCACCAAATGCTGATGTAAGGCTTGAATCAATGCCCATATTTCTGCTCCCTGTATTTTTTTCTTATGAACTCATCCACACTTATTGCATAAAAAATGATATGGCAAGAGAAAATGTCATAATTCTTTGTATAACCCCACCTATAAAAACTGTCTTCGTCGCGCGGAGTAGATTACACTTAAACCCGTTATGGATGTGAAAGACAGGATCGATATTGCATGGATAGATAAGGGCGCAGAACGCGTCATTACTCTATTAAATGAGGGGCGTGAAAATTCTATGGCGCTCTTTGTCGGCGGTTGCGTGCGCAATGCATTGATCGGGGCGGGCACAACAGATATCGATATCGCCACAATCCACACGCCGCAGCAAACAACTGAAATTCTAAGTGCTGACGGTATACAAGTGATCCCGACAGGCGTTGATCATGGCACGGTCACTGCGGTTATCGACAGCGTGCATTACGAAATTACAACTCTGCGCCGCGATATCGAGACAACAGGCCGTCACGCCGTGGTCGCCTTTACGGCAGAATGGCGCGAAGATGCTATGCGCCGAGACTTTACTATGAACACCTTGTTGGCAGATTGTGACGGTAATGTCTATGAACCGCTGGGACTGGGCGTAGAGGATGCAAAATCCGGGCGCGTCGTGTTCGTTGGCGAGGCAGAAGAGCGCATCAAAGAAGATTACTTGCGCATTCTACGTTTTTTCAGATTCCATGCCTTTTACGGCAAAGGCGCACCTGACGAAGCTGCATTGCAAGCTTGCGCGGATTTATCTGACCAGATTGCGACCTTATCAAAAGAACGCATTGCACAGGAATTCCTAAAGATTATGGCGGCGCCGGATCCCGCAGCGGTGCTTGTTTTGATGTACAAAGCTCGCGTCCTGCCTGATCTTTTCAGTAAAGATTACGATGCCGCTGTGCTTGCACGCCTGCAATCGCAAGACGTGATCACGCGCCTGATTGTGCTGGGGGGCTTTAGTGTTCGGGCACTTGATGTATTTGCGAATACTATGACGCTATCTAATAAACAGCAGAAGCGCTACGTGGATATCCTTGCCGCAGCTGATCTTCTGCGCGAAGGTCAGGATGCTAAAGTTGTCATTTATCACAAGGGTAACGAGATAACCGCACAAGCCTTGTTGCTGCGCGCAGCCCAAAAAGATCAAAAGCCTGACTTATATATATGTCAGAACTGGGAAGCGCCCGCATTTCCTGTGAGTGGTGAAGACCTCAAACAGGCAGGTATAGATCAAGGACCGGAGATGGGCCGCATCTTACGCGAACTCGAAGATTACTGGCTGCAGAATGATTTCGCGCCAGACAAGTTATCCTTGCTGGCGCGCATCAAATAAGTATTTAGCTTTTATAACGCGGGATTAGCGTGGGCCAACCATGCGGGGATCCATACGTGGATCGCGTCTTGGACCTGCATCCAGTTCCGGATCGGTCATTTCGGCATCCACACCGTAACGGCGCAGCGTTGTTTCCAGCTCTTCTCGTTGGTGAGCAACAAGACCAAGGCGGCTCATAACGATACCGTAACCTGATTGGTCAAGATTGTGCTCCAGATCCCAGAACGCGTCTTTCAAATCAGCGTTCGGGTTAGATCTCAAGATCCACATTTCGCTAGCCATATCCTGCAGCGCTTCTCTGAACACGACATTCTGTGCCAAAGCCATTCTTTGGTCATCTGTCAAGTTCTGGAAGCCGTTGCTATCCGCAATAATGCGGCGCAGTTCAGCAGCAGATTCAGGCGCGCGGTCTGCATAATCATCCAGCGCTTCATCGATGTAACCTTCCAGACGGTCATAATTGTCAAAGAAGATCTCGTAGCCGTCCATATGAGTTGTCACAATACGGTCAGCTGCAGCACTCAAAGCTGTTTCCATGTCATCGTACAGAGTCAGAGCCTGCGTTAACATCTCCGTAGAACCTGTCGCAGCGTAAGCGTCTCCACCATTCGCGGCAACAGCCTGAATGAGAGAGTTAGTATCCGCGTTTACATCGTCCTGCTGCGTTTCGATAAAGCTATATAGCTCTTGCAGACGACGCTGGGCATCAATCTCGATCAGCTCAGGAACCAGTTCTTCCTGCATGTTGATCGCCATGAATGCGTGATGCATGTTCTGGTAAGTTGCTTCAACATTGTCTCTGATATCTTCGTTCATTGAAACAGCATGCATAATATCTGCGTTCAGAATAGCTTGTTGTACTGAGAAACGGTTCTCTTGCAGCGCGTAGTATTCAGCAACGGCACTCATAACCATTTGTGCTGTTTCGTTGTTTGGATCTTGCTCCAGTTGGTTCTGATAGAAGCTCAGGAAGTTATCTCTGACTTCAGGATCAGCATCCAGAACAGCGCGCAGATCAGTAATACCTGTCTGTGCTTCAACGATATCTCTGATAGAGTCTAGGTGCTCTTCTTGTGTTGAGTACAGGCTCTCATTCATGATGCCCATGAACTCACGGAAGCGTGTTACTTGTTCTGTCGGATCATCTGTGCTGGACAGAATGTCATCAACAATCTGTTGTGGTGTCGCACCGTCAGGCAGGCTGCCGTTCTCGCCATAAACGCGGGAAACCCAGGCTTCCATTTCACCGGCAAATTCAGGTGCCAGCAAGCTGCTGACAAAGCCACGGTCGACGTCGTAACCCATGCCGCGCGCTGTAGCACGTAGACCTTCGTCAACCGCTACGGAAATCGCACCGGAAGCAACCAGACCTACAACGAAACCACCAACACCGCCAACGACGGCACCAGGAATGGCACCAACACCGGCACCGGCAGAACCTGTCGCACCACCAACCCAGGCACCAGCGGCAGCAAAGGCAAATGGTGTGGCTGTCTCAACGCCGTTTACAATCAGACGAACTGTTGCTTCGGCATCACGGCCACGGTATTTCGCAGCGATTGCATCAACCCAAGGGGCCGCATCAGCTGCAGCGCCGCCAATGGCAGCGCCGTTAAGATCAATACCAACGCCGCTTGCCAATTCGATATCGGCGTTGTTACCAACACCAATGCTGGCTGTCTGAACGGCAGCATATGTCGCAAAACCACCGATAACAGCGTAATCAAGACCATTAGGCATTAATAGACGTGTGAAGCGACCTGCACGGCCTGCATTCAGGCTGGCGTGTGGCGCATCAACTGGGGCAGCGCCAATATCAATACGTCCCGGAGCAGGGGCTTCAACCGCTGTTCTGAAAGCATCCATAGATGTGCCGCGGCTCTCTAGGTGAGATTCAAACGGTCTTTGTGCAGACGCCGTTCTGATGTCAATCGCATCAGGCGCGGCAGGAATGTCCAGGTCAGGCGCAGAAGCGCGAATAGTTTCCGCATCAACAGATGGCGTTACTAGCTCCAGATTATCAAAGTTAGGGGCGCGCATTTCAGGCATATCCATATCAACATAGATACCGTTATGTGATCTTGCGAAGAAGTCCGCCAGATCAGGCGCGCGTGTATCGATATCAGGTGTATCTAACGGCGCAGCATCGATGCGTACAATCGGTGTGTCGGCAGATGGCGTCAGATTAGGGCCCGACATGTCAACAACAGGGGCACGCATTTCAGGCATTTCCATCATAGACGGATCAAAGTCAGGCGCTGCAACACGAGCAGGCTCGTATGCAGGAAGGTCAACATCCGCATCCAAACCGGCAAGGGCAGGGGATAGAGTTGCAGGCGCACGCGCTGCTTCAACAGGCGTATCAACACCACCAACGCGAATATCGGCATCCGCTACAGGGACTTCAACTGGTCGCAAGGCTGGTATAGTGTCCAGATCAATTACAGGACGTGCTTCAACGATAACAGAAGGCGTTGCAGGCACACGGAATTCAGCGCCCAATGTACGATCCGCAACGACTACAGGTGTTTCAAGTGTTGGCACTACAGGAGCGCGAACGACAGGGTCAACAGTGCGTGCAGGCTCAATGGCAACTTCAACAGCACGTGGCGCTTCAAATTCGGCAGGGCCAATTCTTGTTTCGACTTCCGGCGCGGTATCTGCAAAGACAACACGTTCGCTATCAGGCGTGATTGTTTCAGCAACAACACGGGCAGGCTCTACTTCCGGCGTTGCAACGCGGTCTGCGTCAGCTGCAGCAACACGTTCTGCATCAGGTGTAGCTGCGCGATCACCCTCAGGTGTTACGGCGCGTTCGCCTTCAGCGTCGATTCTTCTTTGTGATTCTGCATCGGCATCAGCTGGGCGGCGCTCGCCATCTTCTGCGTTTGGCTTTCTTTCGCCATCACCATCAACAGCGCGTCTGCTGTCTGGGCCGTTTACTCTCCCACGGCCACGAGGACGACGGCGACCCCAACGGTCATCATCATCGTTAAATTCGAATACTTCGCGCTCCATGCTGGACATCATACGCAGGAACATAGAGTCGTCTTTTTTAGCGCGCTTTTGGGAGCCGCGACGGTTTGAATACAGTCCAACGCCATTTGCGTCGCCGATTTCATCGTAACGTTCTGCTTTAGCTGGAGTGAGACCACTGGAGTTCAGCAAAGTGTCAAGATCTGCTGCTGTAGCGGCACCTAGTCTGCTAAGTTCATGTACGGAATAAGTTCTCATTCACACCACTCTCTTTATTGATTGCCCCCATTATACGGAAAAATAGGGCCAAATACAAGTTTTTCAGGCGTAAATCCGCGCTCTTATACAATGCCGGCAAATGGCTGATTTTAAGGCCATTTTGCTTCTGGTGGCAAAGACATCAGGATCGCTTCGGGGTTACCGCCTGTCTTTAAACCAAATTGTGTGCCGCGATCATAAAGCAAGTTGAATTCTGCATAATATCCACGTTTAACCAGCTGATGCTCGCGCTGCGCCTCTGTCCACGGCTCATTCATATGTCTGCGAACAATTTCGGGATAGATCGAATCGAAAGTCTCGCCGACATCTTTGGTGAACGCAAAATCGTTGTCCCAATCACCGCTATCCAGATAGTCGTAGAAGATACCACCAATCCCACGCGCTTGGTTACGGTGTGGAATGAAGAAATACTCATCACACCATTTTTTGTAATGCTCGTAATCAGCACAGTCGTGACGCTCGCAACAGTCCTTAAGGGCACCATGGAAATCGGTAGTGTCCTGTTCATTCTCATACATCGGGTTCAAGTCGGTACCACCGCCGAACCAATGTTTGGATGTCACAATCATGCGCGTATTCATGTGGATCGCAGGGACAAGCGGGGAGCGCATATGCGCGACTAAAGAAATACCGCTCGCCCAGAATTCGCCATTTGATTCGAGCGCGCCGGGAATGTTCTTCGCAAATTCTTCTGAAAATGTGCCGTGCACCGTAGAGATATTGACGCCGACTTTCTCAAAGACGCGGCCATGCATCAAAGAGATTTCGCCGCCGCCATTAAGGATACTACCCGAATCGTTTTTGTTATTCGTCTCGCCGCGGTCCCAAGGGGTGCGGGTAAAGCGCCCGGCGTCGCGATCGGCAAAAGGACCTTCGGCTAATTCATCTTCAATCGCCTCGAACGTGGCGCAGATCTGGTTACGCAAGCCGCGAAACCACGCTGAAGCTTCAAGCTTGCGTGTGTCCCAGATTTCTTTTTCTGTAACCGTATCGTTAATTGTCTTTTGCGCTACCATGACAAAACCCTTTCGTCTGCCTTAATGCTTCCCCCAAAATCATGGACGAGGCATTGATTACGTTCAAAGAGCGCATCTCGGGATGCATCGGGATTGTAACCCGTGCGTCAGCCATATTATGCACATCTTCAGGTACGCCTGCGCTTTCACTACCGGCCAGCAAAATATCATCGCTGCGAAAATCAAAGGCGTGATAGGGCGTATCCGTTTTTGTAGTTAATAGAACGATACGCTGCGTGCCTTGATAATGGTCAAGAAAGCTTTGCCAAGATGAATGCCTGATCGGGTCGGCTTTGTCAAAATAATCCATCGCCGCCTGACGGATTTTTCTTTTATCCCAAAGAAAGCCGCATGGCTCAATAATATCTAGCCCGATGCCCATACAGGCACAGAGTCGTATGGCAGCCCCAGTGTTCTGCGGTATGTCGGGTTGGTACAGCGCTAATCTAATCATGGATAGAGTAATATTTCTTACATAAAGGCTTTGCAAGCCTGTAGAAAAATTTTATCCTTCGATGCCAAAGGGCTTGCGTCTAATTCAGTTTAGGGGTAAATGCCTTCTTGAAAAAAATGCATTTTTCTAATGTTTAAGGCCTGAGTAATATGAGTGCTAAAGCAGCAAAAACACATGATGATGGCGGTACACGCCGCGATTTCCTTTATCTTTCAGCCGGTGCTTTCGGTGCCGTAGGGGTTGGTTCATTTGCATGGCCATTCCTGCAGTCATTGGCGCCTGCCGCGGATACCCGCGCATTGGCAACGGTTGAAGTTGATCTGTCACCTATCGAGGTTGGACAAGCCATTACTGTAGTATGGCAAGGTAAGCCTGTCTTTATCCGCCACAGAACGGAAAAAGAGATCGAAGGTGCCCGTAAGACAGACGTAGCCACTTTGCGTGACAAAGAAAGCGACGAAGACCGCGTGATCAAGCCTGAATGGCTGGTGATGGTCGGTATTTGTACGCACCTTGGTTGTGTGCCGCTGGGGCAGAAAAAATCTGATCCTAAAGGTGACTTCCACGGCTGGTTCTGTCCGTGCCACGGCTCACACTACGATGAGTCAGGCCGCATTCGTAAAGGTCCTGCGCCAAAGAACCTGACAGTGCCCACATACAGTTTCATTACCGATACATCTATCCGCATCGGCTAAATTTTTTAGGAGTAAGAAGTCATGGCAAGTGGTAAACGCGCCGAATTTGATAACAAAGTTGTTGGCTGGATCGACGAAAGACTGCCTGTCTTTACATTGATGCAGAAAGAATATGGTGTCTTCCCGACTCCGCGTAATTTTAACTATTTCTGGAACTTCGGTGCCATCGCAATGACGATGCTGATACTGATGATCGTGACAGGAATTGTTCTGGCGATGCACTACACGCCGCATACGGGTGAGGCCTTTAACAGTGTCGAGCGCATTATGCGTGACGTGAACTGGGGTTGGATGATCCGTTACATGCACATGAACGGTGCGTCCTTCTTCTTTATTGCCGTTTATATTCATATTTGCCGTGGCATGTATTACGGCTCGTACAAGAAACCGCGTGAACTTCTATGGATTCTCGGTGTGCTGATCTTCTTATTGATGATGGCGACGGCATTCATGGGCTACGTGTTGCCATGGGGACAAATGTCATACTGGGGCGCGACTGTGATTACGGGCTTCTTTTCAGCCATTCCGGTGATTGGTGAGGATATCCAGACTTGGCTTCTGGGCGGCTTTACAGTTGATAATGCAACACTGAACCGTTTCTTCTCTCTGCACTATTTACTGCCGTTCCTGATTGTCGGCGTTGTGTTCTTGCACATCTGGGCGTTGCACGTTTCAGGCTCGAACAACCCGACAGGTATCGAGCCACAGAGCAACAAAGATCCATTGCCGTTCCACCCGTTCTACACAACAAAAGACACATTTGGTCTGCTAGTATTCCTACTGTTCTATGTTGCGATTACGTTCTGGGCACCAAATGTTTTGGGTCACCCTGATAACTATATCGAGGCCAACCCGATGGTAACGCCGGCACACATCGTGCCTGAATGGTACTTCTTGCCATTCTACGCCATCCTGCGTGCTGTAACATTCGGTGTGAATATTTATGTTGCGGCCGGTATCGGTCTGATGGCTTTGGCCATGTTGCCTGTGTATTGCGCACAAACAGCCTTCAAAGTGCCTGTTATCTACAATGATAAAGACAAGAAAAACTTTAACTGGAATAAGTTCTTCGTTCTGTTTGGCCTTGGTGGCGCGATCTTCATGCTCGGCTTCTTGTGTCAGTATGAATTGGCAGACGGCTCAAAAGCTTTGGCGTTGCCATTCGGTCAGCTGATCTTTGCTACAGCTAAGCTTGGCGGTGTTCTCGCGATGTTTGGTTCTATTGCATTGCTGTTTGTTTTGCCTTGGCTGGATACACACCCTGTGAAGAGTGCGAATTTCCGTCCAATGTTCAAGATTGCATTGCTGGTACTGTTGGTAGACTTCATTGTACTGGGCTTGGTGGGTATGAAACCTGCTGCAGGCCTGTGGATCCCGCTGGGTCAGATTGCGACAGCGTACTACATGTCGTTCTTCCTGATCATCTTGCCGTTCCTGAACAAGTTCGAGAAGGCTCTGCCTGTTCCTAAGAGCATTAACGAGGCCGTTCTGGCCAAGAAAAAGGCTAAGTAATGAAGAGTACAGTTATGATTCGTAAAGCACTTAAAATTGTTGGTCTTGTAAGCTTTGTGGCTACTGTTTCCTATGCCGGTATGGCACAGGCAGCAGGTGGTCACAGCGAAGATCTGCCAAAGCAGGAATGGTCATTCCAGGGCGCGTTCGGTACATACGACAAGGCTGCTCTGCAGCGCGGTTACAAGGTATACCGTCAGGTCTGTTCGGCGTGTCACTCAATGAAGAAAATTGCCTTCCGTAACCTGGTTGATCTGGGATATGACGAAAGCCAGATCAAAGCGAT
>DUBU01000001.1:154796-164594 GCA_012960155.1 Micavibrio sp.
CCGGTAGCCGAGCCGAATATGGTCTGTTGCTGCCCATCATCAAAGCGATTGCGGCTGAATACTCTGTTACAGATGGCCCTGATGATGAAGGCGAAATGTTCGATCGTCCTGCTTTGCCAAGCGATCGTTTTCCAAGTCCTTATCCGAACTCAAAAGCAGCCGCTGCGACAAACAACGGTGCTGTCCCGCCTGATTTGTCATTGATCGCCAAAGCACGTGTTGGTGGTCCTGATTACCTTTACGGTATTTTGACGGGCTACGCTGAACCTGCACATGACATCGAGTTGTTGCCGGGTCAGTACTATAACAAATATATGCCTGGTAACGTTCTGGCGATGGCACCGCCACTGTCAGAGGGGATCGTTGCCTATGAAGACGGTACGCCAGAGCACGTATCACAATACGCTAAAGATGTTTCACATTTCTTGATGTGGGCAGCAGAGCCGAAGCTGGAAGCACGTAAGGCCGTTGGTGTGAAGGTCTTCCTGTTCCTATTGGTTTTCGCAGGGATCATGTACCGTGTGAAAAAGAAAATCTGGGCTAACGCTCACTAAGGAAAAGGCGCGCCATGGACGAAGAAACACGGCTCAAGGCGCGCGAACTCCTTCTTAAAACCAGACTTTATCGCTTTATAGCGCTATGCTTTCTGATTATGGGCGTAGCGCTATTTATCATTTTGTACCTGCGCTTCATTGAAGGAGACGCTTTGTCAGCATTAAGGCAGCCATCGCTAATCCTGATACTTTTGCTACCGTTTTTACCAGCAGCTGTGCTGACATCAATGTCTGCCAAGGCTCATAAGCAGTTCTTTGAAACCATGGAAGAACTCACGGCAAGTGCGGATACAGACGACGTAGATAAAAACGCATAAAGATTGCAGTTTTTCATAATATAATGTAGCGTCGCGCTATGACTTCCGACCAAGACCATATTGCCAGTATCGAGGCGTCCGCCGCGCAGAAAGCTAAGCTGTTGCAGCAGATGGACGTAACCATGGTGCAAAAGCTGGCCTTTGCCAGCGCGCACTTTCAGTTGCATGATGGTGCACGCATTCTGGATATCGGCTGTGCGCGTGGCTTCGGTAGTTATCAACTTGCGCTGCTCAATCCGCGCCTGCAGGTGGTCGGACTGGACTATGATGCCGCCTATATCGCTGAGGCCAACGAGAAGTACAAACTGCCTAATCTAAGTTTTATTCAGGGGGATGCACGCAATCTTGATCTAGGCGAAGACAAGTTCGACGCTATTCTGAATTCCAGCGTTATGCACGAAGTGTATTCCTATAGTGGTTATGATGAGAAAGCCGTGCAAGCGTCAATGCAAAGCCAGCTAGATGTCTTGAAGCATGGCGGCGTCATCTTGCTGCGTGATTTCATGCGCGCCCCCGAACCTGACCGCATGGTCTATATGGACATTCCTGACGACAAGGCGGATTTGCTGACCCGATATGCCGCATCTGCCGACGCGGAAAAAGCGCCAGAGGAGCAGGGGTTTTTCTTACAAAAAATTGGCGCCCCGCAAGAAGGCTGGCAACGATTTTATCTGCCCTATGACCGTGCCTACGAATTTATCTGGCGCAAAGAATATGAAGACAGGTTCGGGCCTGAATCTCATGAAAAATATAGTTTCTGGAAAGCCGCACAATATCGAGAAATCCCTGAGGAAATGGGGGCACGTGTTGTCTATACCGCGCCATATCATAACCCTTGGATTGTCCGTAACTGGTTAGATGGCCAGGTCGCGCTATATGATGAAGACATGCAGGCACTCGAACTGCCGCCATCAAACTACATCTCTGTTATCCGCAAGACAGCAGAGGGCGAGGGGATCAAACTCTATGAGCATCGCCTTGATGCGGCCGCGCCGTCTTACTTGAAAAAAGAGCGTTTTGAAAACCAGCGCACTGGTAAAGCGCTGGATCTTGTGAGCCGTCCCGGTGAGGTGGCCGATGTTATACCTTATGGCGTGAATGATAACGGACATCTGGTGATCTACGCGAAATCATCATATCCGCGTCCGATTGTGAACATTCATCCGCGTGCCATGACAGCCAATATTGACGGTCGCACATGGTCAGGTCATATGGTGGAGCCACTGGCAATCGCCAACCGCTCAGCTGCGGACATGGAAGACGGCGTGCGCGAAGTCTTACAGGATCGTGCAGGGTTTGAACCCGAACAAATCAAAACAATCACTAAGGCGATGACCTATTACACAGCGCCATCAGATGTGAACGAGCGTGTCTCTTCCGTTTTTGTTAATGTAAACGCAGCCCCTTATGAACACAGCATGACAGGCCATTTCTCTGGCTTTGCGTCTGATGGTTCTGTGCGTGCCTTTGATGTTCAGGATATCTTGCGCGGCGTTCAGGTGGGTATGCTGCCTGAAGCACGGTTAGAGATGAATATCTACACTTTGATGCGTAAGCTCGGAGTAACGCCGGAACCTTGGATTGGCGATGCATTTCCTCTGGCACAAACAACACAAGCGCTGAGCAAAAAATTTAACCAAGTCGCCGCTAATACAGATCACTTTGTTCAGGTTCCGTTTAATCCTGATGATGCCTATATGGACATTCATCGCTCCAACTTCGTTGAACGCGGTAAAGGTGGTGTGGTGGCCACGCAGACATTGGAATTTGCCGTGCCTGCCCACAGCAATAAACAGTCACCTGCCACCAATAGCGTGATTATATTGCCCGTTATAAGGCGTGACAGTGATGGCGAAATTCTTGTTGGCCTTAAGTCGCAATCTTTTCCGTCAGTACAGCAGCATGAAGGGCAGGGCAGTATCATCGGTCTGCCGGGGTACAACGTGCCTGTGGCTGTCAAAGATCGCTTGGCGTTAAACAAGCATATCTGCCAGCGTGAAGGCCTTGATAAAGCAGCCATTAGTCCACTGGGAGAGAGTTACTTCCCAAGCATGGGCATATTACCGCACCGTGTTTATCCTTATATCGTATCGGATCAAACGCTGGCCGATCGTGAGGATTTAGACTTCGTGCCACTGCGCGACGTCTTTGCGCAAATGGATGATTGCAAAGATGCGCATTTGATTATTGCCGTTTATCGCGCCGTGCATGCGCTGGGCCTATGGCAGGAATACGCGGAGGATATGGACTTAACAGCCGCGCAAAGATTGACTTTGTAGCCATATCGTCTATGTTTTGACGATGCGTGATACTCGTCAGGAAATCCTACATTTTTGGTTTAAAGAAACGGAACCCGTGCAGTGGTTTCAGAAGAACCCCGACTTTGATCAATTGATCAGAGATCGCTTTCTTGTGCCTTATAACATGGCAAAAGAAGGTTTGTCTGATGACTGGCAGCACGAAGCCGATGGTTGTTTAGCTTTGTGCGTTTTATTAGATCAGTTTCCCCGCAATATGTTTCGCGATACGCCTCAGGCTTTTGAATCTGATGAAAAAGCCTTGAAGGTTGCAAAATTCTGCATCAAGCAAGGTTTTGATCAGGTGTTATCACCCGTAAAACGCCGCTTCATCTATCTGCCGTTTGAACATAGCGAAGATATAGCGGAGCAAGAAAAGTCTCTGAAGTATTTTGAAAGTATCAAAAAAGATGATCCGATGGGTTATGAATATGCGGTGCGCCATTACGATGTCATTAAAGAATTCGGCAGATTTCCGCATCGTAATGAAGTATTAGGGCGTCCGAATACCGAGGCGGAAGAAGAATATCTGGCACAGCCTGATGCCGGATTTTAATGCAGGTGTAAAACTGCTGCACTGCACGGCCAGTCCATTGTTATTTTCTGCGGATCAGCTAATATAGGCAACTTACTGACCTCAAAACGTTTTTCATACGTTGCTGCGTAATTTTTTAAGGAGTGCTTGCCATTTCTGCGAGTCTAATACTGTTACATATTCTTGGTGGTGTCTGTCTTCTGTTATGGGGGCTGCGCAATGTTCGCAATGGCATGACGCGCGCTTTTGGCGCAGATCTACACAGCTTCGTTGCGGCAGGTACCAATAACCGCTTTCTAGCATTCTTTACAGGTATTGGTGTAACAGGCGTATTACAAAGCTCGACCGCAACGGCGCTGATTGTCGCCGCGTTCTGCGGACAGGGTATTCTATCCGTGACAGGTGGCATCGCAGTCATGCTCGGCGCGGATGTGGGTACGACATTGGTGGCACAGCTGCTGAGTTTCGATCTATCGTGGCTCGCACCTGTGCTGGTAATGGGCGGCTATGTCATTCACAGTACATACAAGCGCACGGGCAAATGGGGGCATATCGGCAAGTTCTTGGTCGGCCTTGGTATTATGCTGTTTGCACTGATCTGGATTAAACAGAGCGCAGCACCGCTTGCCGAAGCAGAAATTCTGATCGAAGTTTTTCAGGCTTTGGAAAAAGACATGATCTTCGCCGTGCTGATCGCCGCGATCGTCACGTGGCTCATGCACTCTTCACTGGCGATGGTTTTGTTGCTGATGACACTGGTACATAGTGGCGTGCTGCCGATTATGGTGGGTATGGCGATGGTGTTGGGTGCCAATTTGGGTGGCGCGATTACACCGCTCGTCACCACGATGACCGATAAAAAAGAAGCAGGCCGTGTACCGCTGGCAAACCTGTTCTTCCGCTTTGCAGGCGTCATAATTGCTTTGCCGTTCCTGCACCAGATTACAGCACTGCTACTAGAATATGGCAGTGTTAACACGCGTCTGTTGGTCGACTTTCATATGGTGTTTAACATTGTTATTGCCGCAATTGGTTTGCCACTGGCTAAGCCAATGGGCGCACTTGTAAGTAGACTTCTGGTCACTGAAGATGACGGCGAAGACCCGAGCAAGCCACGCTATCTAGATCATAAGGAGCTAGACTCGCCATCCGTGGCTTTGTCGGCGGTGATGCGCGAAAGCCTGCGTATGGCAGACGAGCTGCAGCGTATGCTGGAAGAAACTGTGATGGCATTGCGCGAGAACAATTTGGTGCTGGTTGGTAAAATCCGCAAGCGCGATAATACGATCGACCGCTTGAACTCAGCCGTGAAACATTACATGGCCAAGATGACACGCGAGTCACTCGATCCTGAAGAAGCACAAGATTATATGATCATTCTAGGCTATGCCTCTAATATCGAAAGCGCGGGCGACACCATAGATAAAAGTATCATGGACATGGCGGAAAAGAAGATCCGCGATAAGCTCAAATTCTCTGAAAAAGGCTGGGCAGAAATTCAGAAGATCCATGATTTCGTTTTGGCTTCCATGAAAAAATCTCAGAGCGTTTTCATGTCGGGTGATTACCTCCTTGCACGTGAGCTGCTGGAGAGTAAGGAAAAGCTACGTGTAATGGAGCAAGAAACAACACGTGCCCATTTAGAGCGTATCCGCGAAGGTGTGCCTGAAACAATTGCGACCAGCTCGCTGCATCTTGATATCATCCGCGACTACCGCCGTATTCATAGTTACATGGCGGCGGTGGCATACCCCATTCTGGAAGAAGCAGGACAACTGCGTTCCAGTCGTTTGCGTAAACTGAAAAAGCCGACAACAGGCGAAGTGAAGGTAAAACCTAAAAAAGAACAGGAGAGTTAAATGTCTGCAGAAAGTGCAATTCAACGAAGCGAAGGACAAGATACAATGGATGTAAACAAAATTTTAGGAGCGTTCGGACTGGATCAAATGCCGGCAGGTGACCTTCCTGTCTATTCGCCGATTAACGGTCAGGAACTGGCCAGTATTCAACAAGTCAGCACATCCGATGTATCGCAAGCCGTTAAAAACGCACAAGCAGCCTTCAAAGAATGGCGCGTTATTCCTGCGCCCGTGCGCGGTGAGTTTGTACGACTGCTTGGTGAAGAACTGCGCGCGGCCAAGGCTGAACTAGGTCGTCTGGTAACGCTTGAGAACGGCAAAATTCTCTCCGAAGGTCTGGGTGAAGTTCAGGAAATGATCGATATTTGTGATTTCGCTGTCGGCCTATCGCGTCAGCTATATGGTCTGACGATCGCCTCAGAACGCCCCGGTCACCATATGCGTGAAATGTGGCAGCCGCTGGGTCCTGTGGGCGTCATCTCTGCTTTTAACTTTCCTGTGGCGGTATGGTCATGGAACGCGGCGCTCGCATTCGTATGCGGTAACCCTGTAATCTGGAAGCCATCCGAGAAAACACCTCTGACAGCACTGGCCTGCAAAGTGATTATGGATCGTGCAGCCAAACGCTATATCGCAGCCGGAAACAAGATGCCTGAGCATCTGCTGCAAATTCTAAATGGCGGCGCTGAGATCGGTGCCGCTTTGGTTGATAACAAAGATGTCCCGCTGATCTCTGCCACAGGTAGCACAGCAATGGGCCGCAAAGTCAATGAGCGTGTCGCTGCACGTTTAGGCCGCTGCCTTCTGGAGCTTGGCGGCAATAACGCTATGATCGTAACGCCAAGTGCTGACCAGGAAATGGTTCTACGCGCCGCTGTTTTCTCTGCTGTTGGCACATCGGGGCAGCGTTGTACGACATTGCGCCGTCTGGTTGTGCATGAAAGTGTGAAGGACGAACTGCTGCCTAAACTGGTTAAAGCATATGAGTCTGTGCGTATTGGCAACCCGCTGGAAGAAAAGACGCTTTTAGGCCCGCTAATTGACGAGCAATCATTCGAGATGATGCAAGATGCATTGCGTCAGGCCGAAGCGCAGGGCGGTAAGGTTTTAACAGGCGGTCAGCGCGTTAATGTGGATGGCAGTGAAGGTGGCTTCTATGTCACACCGTCAATCGTTGAGATGCCGTCACAAACGCAGATTGTCGAGCACGAAACATTTGCGCCGATTCTGTATGTCATGACATATAAGAATTTCGATGAAGCCATGGATATGCAGAACGACGTGCCGCAAGGTCTGTCCTCTTGCGTATTCAGTACGGATATTCGCGAAACTGAATTATTTTTGTCTGCATCAGGTAGTGATTGCGGTATCGCCAACGTCAATATAGGGCCTAGTGGCGCTGAAATCGGCGGTGCTTTTGGCGGTGAAAAGGAGACAGGCGGCGGCCGTGAAAGTGGCTCTGACGCTTGGAAATCCTATATGCGCCGTCAGACGCAAACGGTCAATTACTCGACAGAATTGCCGCTGGCACAGGGCGTTAAATTCGATGTGTAAAAATAGATCAAATTTTATCTAATATTTATGACAGATTAACTATCGTGTTGTAATATGGAAAGTGGAATATATAGTTCCTCCTCACACGCAACACTTGCTCAACCGCCACCTTGGCGGTTGCTTTTTTTTGTGCTGGTTTTTCTGACGCAAATACCTTGCCGCGATAAAAATAAGAATTAGGTGGTTCTATACGAAAACATTTTCGTCTATGGGGCGGTGTTAAACCATTGTTAAATTTTTTGTGATCTACTTAAAGAATGCACGGGAATTTGATGAAATAGAACAAAGACATCGCTTGAAACACAGCCTTGTCTTTTTTTGTGTCCCGTAGTTTTAACGTCAACATCTAACATATCGAGGGGATCGATTATGCAAAACACGCGTGAAGCTTCAAGAACTGAGAATGCGTATCTGGAATCACTACTGGCTAAGCATGAAGCGATATCGGGCCGTATTGATCAGGAGTTAAAGCATCCCGCGATTCAAGAAAGTTTAGTAAAACGCCTTAAGTTAGAGAAGCTGAAAATCAAGGAACAGATTGTTCACCTTGAAGGCAGATTGAATTAAATAATTCCGTAAGGTGTTTTAAGAAAAGGGCTCCTGATGATGTCAGGAGCCCTTTTTGCATTCTGAATGAGACTAAAGCTTACTTGCTTTTGAAGATGCTTTCAGGATCTGTGTAATCTTCTTCCGGCTCTTCTTTCTTAGGTGAAGAGTTCACAAAGCTTGAGAAGTCAAAACCTTCCATCATGTTCTCTGTAGCATTTTGCTCAGGCTCGGCAGGCTTCTGTGTCATTTCCTGGTTGCCTAGGATTTTTGCTTTGTGCGCATCAATCTCTGCGTCAGTTTTACCTTGTGCTTTCAGGCCTTTGCGAGAAGCAGCCTCTAATTCAGCGTAAGTACACAGGCCCAAATCAACAGGGTGGCGTGGCTTCAGGCTGGAACTGCTAGGGTGCGTACGATCACGGATGTTCTGGATTGTTGGTTTTGTTGTGCCAACCAGTTTCGTGATTTGTGCATCTGAAATTTCAGGGTGGTGCTTCAGGATATATGCAATCGCATCAGGCTTGTCACCGCGCTTGGAAACCGGTGTGTATTTTGGACCTTTAGAACGGATCTTAACGCTAGGCAGATCGCTTCTGGAAAGCTTCATGATGTAGTTGCCATCGGCATTGGCTTTTTCCAGCTCTTCCTTAGATACTTCGTTATGCTCAACAGGGTTACGGCCAACAATGCCGCGACCGACTTCACCATCAGCCAGTGCCTGCACTTCAATCGCGTGAAGACCTGTGAAGTTAGCAATCTGTTCAAAGCTCTGGGCTGTGTTCTCGACAAGCCATACAGCAGTCGCTTTAGGCATCAGAAGGCCTTTAGGTTCAAGTTTCGCTGCACACATTTTCATTCTCCTGAAAATAAACGTTAATTAAAAAAATCCTGTTTGCTGACTCTATGTTCCGGGAGCCAACGGTTGAAAGCTATCAAGCTGTCATGGAATATTGGGACTATACAGCCATTACGCGCCAAAAAGCCAGCGTTTTTTTACACTAACTTCAGAACGATCTTGCCGATATGGTCGCCTTTTTCCAGCGCCTTATGCGCATCGGCGACACGTTCCATCGGATAAGCACCGAAAATATGCGGCTTGATCTTGCCTTCATTAACAAGCGGCCAGATTGTTTTCAGGATTTGGTCACGCAACTCTTTCTTCTCTGAAATCGCACGCGGGCGCAACGTTGACCCCGTCAGGGTCAGGCGCTTGACCATGATCTCGCGGATATTGATCTCACAAAATGCACTACCCAAATGGGCGATACTGACATGACGGCCATCGACCTTCAGACATTTCAGGTTCTTGGGCAGATGGTAACCGCCGACCATATCCAGAACGACATCAACGCTCTCTTCACCGAACTCGGCAACGAAGTTGGACTTCTTGTAGTTCGCAACTTTATCGGCGCCAATCTCTGTACAGGCAACGCATTTTCTCGTCGTGCCCGCTGTCGTGAAGACTTTAGCGCCCATCGCTTTAGCCATCTGTATCGCTGTCGTACCGATCCCTGACGTGCCGCCATGGATAAGTGCAGTTTCACCTTCTTGCAGTTTACCGCGATAAAATAGGTTGTTCCAAACCGTGAAAATAGCTTCGGGCAGGGCTGCCGCTTCGCTCATCGTCATGTTTTCAGGCAGAGGCAAACACTGCGCAGCGGGCGCAACCGCATATTCTGCGTAACCGCCACCGGCAAGTAGGGCGCAGACTTTATCGCCGATTTTCCATTCATCGCTGTTACTCTCGACAACTTCGCCCGCGACCTCAAGGCCAGGGATATCAGTGATGCCTGGCGGCGGCGGATAGCGGCCTTGGCGCTGCAGGATATCAGGACGGTTCAAACCTGCGGCATGAACCTTGATCAGCACTTCGCCGTCCGCCGGTGTGGGCGTTTCATATTCAACGACTTGCAAAACGTCTGCCGCGCCGAATTCTGTAATCTTGATTGCTTTCATAGTCATTTGATTTTGTTGTTTTGTTGCCTTTTTTGAATCAAGCCTCTAATGTGAAACGCTTTTGAATGAAACGCAAGAGGAACGCCATGTTTGATGATGATTTGCCCTTAAAGAAAACAACTCATGAATTCCCGCGTAACCTTGACGGGATGTCTGTTAGTGATCTGGAAGAATATATTT
>DUBU01000001.1:164622-173128 GCA_012960155.1 Micavibrio sp.
CGTTGAAGGCGACATTCATGCAAAAAAGGCGTCGATGGACGCAGCATCATCTGTTTTTAAATAAAAGAAACTAGAGAGTACACACCATGCGCATAGAAGAAGACGTCAAACTGGACTACAAAGACGTTTTGATACGCCCGAAAAGATCAACACTGGCGAGCCGCCGCGAAGTTGATATCAGCCGCCGCTATAAATTCAAATGGAGCGGTCACACATTTGACGGTATTCCGATTATTGCGGCCAATATGGATGGCGTAGGCACTTTGTCTATGGCGAAATATTTCGCAGAAGACGGTAACGGCCTGAGCGTCGCTGTAACAAAACACTACGCGCTGGACGATCTGCAAGCTTACTACGCTGAACATGGTAACCGTAACATCTGGTACAGCATCGGCGTGTCTGAAAAGGACGTGGAGAAGCTGGACGCGTTTCTGGCAAGCGACGTTCAAAAAGGTGGCAATGGCATCGATAAGCTTTGTATCGATGTTGCAAATGGTTACAGCGAACACTTCGTTGAATTTGTAAAGCGCATGCGCGACAAGCTGCCTGAAACAACAATTATGGCAGGTAACGTTGTTACGGGCGAAATGGTTGAAGAACTGGTTCTCAGCGGTGCTGACGTTGTGAAGGTCGGTATCGGCCCAGGCAGTGTTTGTACAACACGTAAAATGACAGGTGTCGGTTACCCGCAGCTTTCAGCTGTAATCGAATGTGCTGACGCGGCACACGGCCTTAAAGGTTTTGTATGTGCTGATGGCGGTTGTACAGTTCCCGGTGATCTGGCGAAAGCGTTTGGCGCTGGCGCCGATTTCGTAATGCTCGGCGGTATGCTGGCAGGCCACGATCTGTGTGAAGGCAGCATTGATGAAGATGAAAACGGCGATAAGTTCGTAACTTTCTACGGTATGAGCAGTGACACAGCCATGCAAAAGCACAGCGGCGGCGTTGCCGAATACCGCGCGAGTGAAGGCAAGACCGTGCGTATTCCATACCGCGGTGATATTGCCGAAACCATGCAGGGCATTCTGGGCGGTCTGCGTTCAGCCTGTACATATGTCGGGGCGGTGGAGTTGAAAGAACTGTCAAAGCGCACCACATTCATTCGTGTGACACAGCAGATCAACAACGTGTTCGGTACATCCTAAAACGGATACAAAACGCGCCGAATCACATCTTGCGGTTCGGCGTTGATACAGCTAAGGTACACACAGTAATAATTTTAAGACAGGAGCCGATCTATGGAAGATGTTCAGAAAAGATTGCAGGAAGCCGCAGCAAACTGCGTCAATGCCCACAAGGAATGGATCGGCAATCAGAAAGATGCGAAAAACCGCGAAAATCTGATGGAATGTGTGCATGAGCTGCGCAAAGTTGCTGCCCGTCTGGAAATCGATCTGGCCATTAGTGAGCGTGATCAAATGGGCAACAAGCCTATTCCAATTCCGTCACACCGTTCAAACCCGCGCGGTGGCCGCGGTGGCAAAGGTGGTCACGACAAAGGCGCGCCAAAAGGCGATAACAATTCGGATGATAACGCAGGCAACAATAATGGCGGCTCAGACGTAAAAGTCGAAAGCAAGCCAAGTCGTCGCCGCGCATCAAACAATAAAGGCGAATAAGTCTTTGAAATATATTGAAATTAGCCCTGCTTGCGCGGGGCTTTTTTATGTCTGGATTTAAGCAGCGTCCTTGGCGGCTCTGATCTCCGCAAAGCGCTGGGCAGAACCCGCGCGCAGAAAAACATTCGTCTTCTTTTCCTTGCCGAGTGTCACAGGCAGGGTCGGTTGTCCCGCCTCACGCAATGCGATGACATCATCCACACGCTGTTTCAGATCACCGTTATCAGGTTCGATATTCAGGCAGAACGTGCCGTTGGCTTTGGTATATTCATGCCCGCAATAGATCTGCGTATCATCAGGCAGGGTCATAATTTTCTGTAGCGATTGCCACATCTGGTCAGGCGTGCCTTCAAATAAACGCCCGCACCCCATTGAAAATAAAGTGTCACCGCTAAAAAGTGCTTTCGCTTGCGGCAGATGAAATACGATATGCCCTGATGTGTGACCGGGTGTTTCAAATACGTCGACAGGCTCATTACCAATGTCAAAGTGATCGCCCTCGGCAACGGTCTTGTCCATCCCGTCGATGCGCTTTACTTCGGCAGCAGGGCCGATCAAGCGCGCGCCGTATTTTTTAACCAGCGCCTCATTGCCTGCGATATGATCGCCGTGATGATGGGTATTTAAAATCAGATCAAGCGTCTTGCCTTTGGCCTCTAACGCATCAATGACAGGCTGCGCTTCACCGGGGTCAACGATGGCTGTAACAGTGTCTGTTTCAATCAGATAGGCATAGTTATCGTTCAGGACAGGGATCAGCGTAATCTTTGTCATATCTTGATTTCCTCCGTATTCAAAAATTCGGACAGTCTGTTTTCGGCACTACCGGGACGCAGGGGCTGCTGCTGTGATTCATGCGGTGCCCAGCCGATCATGAAGATAATCTCAAAACTTGCCACGATGCGTCCGTCTTCTTCGGCGTAGCGTTTACTATACAGATTAGATGCCAGCTCAAAAAGGTGGCGGGATGTGAATTTTTTATCGCGCGCAGCGATAACATTGGTTTCACCCATCAGGCGCAAATCAGACATCAACGCGTTCATGTCATTATATGTAACGGTAAGCAGTTCGCTATCAACAACGGGCAAGGCAAATCCTGCACGTTGTAACAAGGCACCTGCTTGCTGTTTATCCGCAAATGGAAAGACACGTGGACTGATGCCGCCTGTCATATTCAACTCTGCTTCGGTAATGCAGCTGCGTAATTCAAACAGCGTTTCCCCGCCAAACATCGCGCCGATAAAAAGCCCGTCAGGACGCAAGCAGCGGTTAATCTGGATCAGAGCGCCGGGCAAATCATTGACGCTGTGAAGACAAAGCGGACTATACACCAAATCAAAACTATTGCTTTTAAATGGCAGAAAATCTTCAGCACAGTGTACGCGGTTACCCGAAACGGTGCTGAGCTGCGAAGAGGAGATATCCGTAGTTATAAGATGCTTGGCAATATCGCCTGTATCTTTGGATGGCGCGCCGATAACAAGACCTGTTTCAAAATCACGCTTCACATCCTGTAAGCGGTCAGACAGATTATCAATGACCCAGTTTTTCAGGAAATGCTCTGATGCGCGCGGCGCTGCGCGGTCACGCTGGCGACGCACATGGGCGCGGTTAAAAAGGGCGGCGTTGTCAGACGCTCCTGCAGGCATAGAACTTATCTTTTTTCTTTAGATTTTTGATTGTTGTCTTGGCTTGGCCCTGAGACAGGAGCATTCGCCGCAATTTTGACACGGGCGGACTGATCCATACCGTGGTGAATATCTGTAAAGTCGGGGCTGCTTACCCATTGGCCGCTATTATCGGCATCGCTGTTGTGGCGTGGGTGATAGAAATCTATATCGCTCTCATAGGCAAAGCCGCTATCTGCTTCTGCTTCGCTCTTGCGGCTGTTGACGGAGCCTCCCTTGCTGTTGCCCGCTGTGGCGGAAGGTTTTGTGACAGGTGCCGCGCGTGCGCTTACTTCCTCACCGCGGCCAAGTTTGGGGGCGGCATTTGCAATATACTGATCGTAATAAGATGGCATTTTGCGATCAAAACCCGCACTCATCTCGTTATCGGTACGCATTAATTCATAAGCGTTTTTCATCTTGCTTAAGAAGAACTGATCGAAGTTCCAGTCCCACAAGATCCACATAATGTCCCAGATTTCGTCCATCGGGGCATATTCAACTGGCCCGCCAGCGGGTGAGTCGCTTTTGCACTGACCTGTAACACAAAACGGGAATAGACGTGTGGGTGTAACGCCGATATGACAGAAATAACTCTCGCCCATGCGTGCTACTTTATCAGGCGTCGTATCAAACTGTTCGGCGATAAACTTCTTCGCATCATCCAGTGAGCGCACTTCCTTCGGCAAGTTAAAGCTTGGCGCGCGCAAGGTCATGCCGTTGCCTTTGTGACGCTGCGGAATAGGTAGAAACTCCGTGACCATGCCTGCAAAGATATCACCCGTCTTGGCATCGCGCCCCATCGGCAGAACCACGGCCTTATTGACGGTCTGATCATCATGCAGAACAAATTCCACATCGCGTGACGCCAAACCTTGGATGCCGCCCTGAACCCAACCTTCATCAATGAAGATGGATTTCACGTTACGGATTTGGCCTGCTGTGCCTTTGATGTCTTTAAAGCGTGTATCGTAATCAGCAAGCTGCTGCTTGAATTTTTTCGTATCAAGGCGCTGATCGGGAACTGCATCGTCCAGCGTCAATGGACAAATGTCCCAACTTTCGTATTTCTTGCCAAGCTTTGTATACAACTCTTGAATCTGGATTTCCAAGCGGGCATTCGGTATTAAGCCCACATTGATGGCATCCAGAATACTTTGCGCACTAACCTCGCGTATGCGGCCTTTAACAGTGAAGCCTTCTAGTTCAGGAAGATATTGCGGCGGATCAATATCGCCTTTGGCTTCCATAACGCGTAAGTAACGTGACTCGATTTTTTCGTCAATGAAGTCAGGGGCAGGGTAGTATGGTCTGCCTTCTTCCAATACGCAGCCCATAGCAGGCTTCAGTCCCAGAAAGTCTCGTGCGAACAGAACTGTTTCTTTATGGTTCTCGTTGTTGATACGGGCAATCGCATCGGTCGGCACAGCGATCGCTTCGATCATATGGCCTGACCATCTTTTGCCATCCAGCTCCTTACCTGTGCGCGGAACCGCATTGGCAATACCGCGTGGTAAGCCTTCATGGATAAAGATATTAATGTCGCCGTTTTCAGTCTCGCGGTATGGCAGCACTTCTGTGACATCGAGCTCTCGTCGCACTATGTCTGTTGCCTGACCATTGGCTTCGTTGCGCACAGCTTTGACGCGGATTTTAAATTCATCACTATGGGAGGGGCGGCGTTCATGCAAGCGCAGACTTTGACCTTCACCAATCTTTTGCGCAACGGCCACGAAACTTGTCGGCGGCGTGCCTAGCGAATGACCGCTTTCGTCATAAATGCGGAAGCGCCCTTGGAAGCGTTCGCGAATAACCGTGTCATCCCAATGCGGTGTGCTGTAAAGTACGCGCGCACCAATGGAGCGCAGTTTCTTGCGATGCTCACGCGGCGTAAAGAACGTGTATTCTTTCGGCAGTTCTGTTTCCCAGATGTCGCGCTCATCTTTACGCATGATGAACTCATATGCCCATTTGTAAGGCAGGCGGAACAGGCGTGTGCCGGGGAAGCGTGGCGGCAATTCTTCCAAGAAGAAACCGTAACATGAATTGTCATCATAAGGACGCGCATGCTGTGAATACCAGATTAGCAAATCAGCTTCGGAGAGGTCTTTAGGGTGCTCGCCCTTGCTCTCTGTATCTGGCATCTCGAGCGTGACATATTCACCTGGAGGCGGCATTGCAAAGTCACGCACAAACATCAAGCCTTCGGGCTTCAGAAGTTGCATATGCTGTTCAAGCATATTGACGACAGGTTGTTCGTGGTATTTTTGCGCAGAGAAGATCTCATGCATGATGAAGGAATTGATGATGGCGTCGACAGAACCTTTTTCAAGATTGGCGCCTTTGGTAATGTCGCCGACATGATAGGCCAGGTTCGGGGCCGTGAAATTCTTTTTGGATTTTGCAATCGTGGCCTTATTGATATCCACGCCGATGAAATTGACCTCGGGGTTCAGGATCGCCATGGCATAGGTCATCATCCCGTTGGCGCTGCCCATATCGACAACGTGCGAACCGGGGGGCACAATCAAATGCGCCATCGTAAACCAAGCTTTGCGAATGATGCGGGCTGGAATATTGCGCAAGCCTTCGTATCGCTCGTAATAGGATTCAAGCGTGCGCGTCATGGGGCCTTGAAGTGCCACATTATGTCGGTCGTTACCTGAAGCCGTGTTCAGGTTGCTGCTTAAAGCTTCGGACATAATCCCAAATTGTGTTTTCGCCGTTTTTACTGTATGACGGACACAATACGTTAAATTATGCTTTTCAGGCAAGAAAATTGAACAATTTAGTGCGATGCAAAATTTGCAATACTGGGAGAGTGTGAAAAATAGGGTAGGGCAAGCGGTTGATATCGTCTTGCCGCCGCGCTGTGTCGTCAGTGGCGAGATCGTTGACAGGCAAGGCGCCGTCTCGGCAAAGGTTTGGCGAGATCTTCATTTTGTGGCCTCGCCGATCTGCGATTGTTGTGGCTATCCCTTTGGTTTCGAAGTGGCTGATAAAACGCTCTGTGCGAGCTGCCTAAGCGATCCGACGCCTTTTAAGTCCGCCCGTGCGGCTTTGGTCTATGATGATACCAGCCGCGATATGATCCTGAAATTCAAACACGGTGACAAGACACACGCCGTTCATGCTTTTATTCCATGGCTGAAACGTGCGGGCGCAGAGATGCTGCCTGATGCTGATTTAATAATTCCTGTGCCATTGCACCGTTGGCGTTTATTAAAGCGCCGTTATAATCAAGCAGCCCTGATCGCATTGTATCTTGCGCGCCAGACAAACGCACTTTACGCGCCTGACATATTGTTGCGTCAGAAAGCAACGCAAACCCAAGGTCATCTGAGCGTAAAAGATCGTGCCCAGAATGTTAAGAACGCCTTTGTTGTTCCTGAGAAAGGGATAGCAACTCTCAAAGATAAGAAGGTTGTCCTAGTCGACGATGTCTACACAACGGGCGCGACAATAAATGAGTGCTGCAAGGTTCTGCATAAAGCAGGGGCAGGGCAGATCGACGTTTTGACTGTAGCCCGTGTCGTCAGGCCTGAATAACTATAATTGACTTATAGAAAATGATTTGTTACTTCTGCCCCATAATTTAGGGAGGGAATAAAAATCATGAAGGGTAACAAAACTCTATCCAGCGTCTTTGCGCTCGCACTTTTGGCGGCTCCGGCAGTACAGGCCGAGAGCTTTTCCTTTGGGCGCGCCAGTGAGTATTCTGATAACGGAATGTATTACTCGACACATCGTATTACTTTGGATTATGTGGTCGGATTTGATCAGTTTCATTACGGCACAGATATACAAATTCCGTCTCCTGACGAACCTGAATTTTACCCAGTTGTCATTGACGTGCTGACGGATTTTCTATCCATTAGACCAATCACAGCGCTTGATGATCGTGAATGCTCAGCCTTCATAGATATGGTTACAAAAATTAGTGATGAGTCTTTTGGTGATTTAGACTTGTTGTTATCCGACATTGGTATTTCCCCAAATGATTGGGAAGCGGCTACATATAAAAAATTCCGCTTTGATACGCTTGCGATGCGTAATGCTTTTTTGGATGCGCTGAGAAGTCCTTATATGCAGGAAAAATATCGCTTTTTGAGCTTCGGTCCTGAAAGAATTGATGAGGTCAATGACTCTGTTCAAGCTGCTCAGACGCAATACCCGCAAGAGCCGGCATTTAATGCAAGGCCGCTATCCTATGATGACTTACTGACATTGCGTCAGGGCTTTGCCGAAATTTTTGTTTACGAGATGCAGAACACTTTCAGCCGCAGTGATTTTGGCTCGGGCCACGGTGCGTTTGAACTCGAAGGCAAAAAGATTGATGCTATGATTGGCGGCGCGCAAATGCTGTACCCGCAATATTTCTCGCAATCAAACGACGTGGTTTTGTATGACGGGGTCATGAGCCGTTATGAAGGGCAGCCTGATATTGAAGCAATGAACGATATGATGCCCGATTACTTGAACGATGCTCTTGAACGTGCACGCATGAGCGATGGTGAAAAAGAAGTCTTCAATAACCGTGTTGTCGAATGGCTTAACTACTACGATCGCCGCCGCGTCATTCCACAGCCTCATCCTTAATCTAAAGAACCTCACCTTGCATCAGGCGGCTGTCATCCGAACTTGGCGCAAGGCCTTGCTGCATCATAAAGGTTTTTAGCGGGGAGTGCGGGGATAGCGTTTTCAGACCCGCACGGCGCAAGGTTTTCAGTAAGCCGAAATCATTGCTGACCATACGTGTTAAGCCATCTGAACCGATCACCCGACTATTGATGTCAAAACTGCGCTTGGCTTCATAACCGCGCAAATTCGTCTTGAGTCCTGCGTCCAGTCCTAGACGCAAAGAGTCTACAATCGTTTCGGCAAGGATAGCGCAATCACGCAGACTCAAATTCATACCTTGCGCGCCCATCGGTGATAATACATGCGCCGCCTCTGCCATCAAGGCAACGCGGTGACTTGTAATTTCTTTAGCTTTAATCGCAATTAGTGGCCAGCTTTGCGGGCTGGTGACAAGATCAATCTCGCCGAGCATATCGCGGCTACGATCTTGAATGGCGCGGATAATCGCGTGCTTGCTCATGGCAACGTAATCCTGCACCGCATCCGTCTTGTCCACCCAGACAAGGCTGGATTGATTGCCTGGCATAGGCACCAGTGTAAAAGGGCCAGACGGACGGTGAAACTCGGTTGAGATATTCT
>DUBU01000002.1:0-5697 GCA_012960155.1 Micavibrio sp.
AAACCAGATAAAACCGTA
Organism: Micavibrio sp.; assembly: GCA_012960155.1. Taxonomy (GTDB): domain Bacteria; phylum Pseudomonadota; class Alphaproteobacteria; order Micavibrionales; family Micavibrionaceae; genus UM-FILTER-47-13. Next base: position 19 of record DUBU01000002.1, read on the forward strand.
TTATTTCATTGCTGACTAGATCGACTACATCGACTACGTAGAAATAAAAAAATCCCATAGAAGAAAGAAAATCCAGTAGAAAACGTGAAAGCTCACCTCAATACATCAGCTGTATAATTCGAGTCCAATGAGTGAACTCTACCAAGAGCAGCTTGAGGCGTGAAGCCATCATCGCCGCCGAAGCCATTTAATGTGTCACCTGTGGCGCCAGATGCTAGCGCAGTATCATTTCCTGCTGTGCCCCCGAAATCAGTCCCGAGTAAGTCGAGTGTAATGATCGCAGATCCTGTGTTTCCCTGTGTGTCTGTAGCCTGTACAGTAATTTGCAGCTGTGTGTCAGCGCCACTGACTGTAAAGCTGTCAGGCACTAAGAACGATAGCGACGATCCTGCCAAGCTAACGAACCCCAAGGGCGCCGCAAAACCGTCTTGGGCTCTGGCAATAATGCTGTACGTCAGTGCATCACCGTCAGGGTCTGTGAAGAAGCTATTAACATTAACCGTTGTTGAACTGCCATCAGAGTACAGGCGCGTGTGGCCGTTGGAAGCTTGAACCGTCCCGACATTTGCATTCGCCCCTACAGGTGGATCATTAAGGACCGCTGGGGGTGTCTGTGGTGAAACCGTCGCTGTCGTTGTAGTAGGGGGGGCGCTCGTCGTTGTCGTCGGCTGTGAAGCACTGCCTGTACCGCCGGTTGTTCCTGTTGTCCCGGCTGTGCCCGAGGTCGTTGTTCCTCCTGTTACCGTCGTGCCGCCTGAAGTCGCGCCCGTGTCTAGGGCCGCGCTATCAAATGTCCCTGACGTGTTGTCAAAGGTTCCGTCAGTGTTTCCGTCAAAGCTGGCGTCTGTTGAACTGCCTGTCGGATTTGTCGAGGTTTGAGTTGTTGTTTGTGTGGTCGTTGTAGAGGTGGTTGTCCCTGCTGTATTCTGAGTCGTGCCTTCGGTAGTGTTTGTGGCACCTTCTGTCGTTGTGCCGTCGGTGCTTGTCGCGTCTGGCTGCGCCTCGGTAGGGCTGTCACTCTCTGTCGAAGGGGCATCTTGTGACTGTGGTTGTTGTAGCAGCGGTGCAGTATCGTCGCTTGCAGGGGCATCATCATTTTGCTGCGCATCGCCTGAGGGGCTGTCCTGATTTTGGCTCGCGCCTGTATCGCTCTCACCTGATGCAGCACTGTTATCCTGTTGGGTCGCTTCTGTGCCGTCAGGGCCATTGCTATTATTTTGTCCGTCCGCAACGCTGCTGAACAGGTTGCCTGCAACGGGCTTTAATGGATCAAAATTAGCGTTGAAGCTAGAGGCGTCCATTTTGCCTTCATAGTTTACGCCGCTGCCCAGAGGTTCAAAGCGTGCCGTGTCATACTGTTCTGATAGAGTGATTTCAGTGCCGTTAAAAGCGCGCACAACTATGGCGCCTTCCATAACAGTAACTTCACCGGTATTGGTATTACCTACAATAATTGTACCGCGGATGCCGATCGAACCCATAGGGGTGTCAATATTCACATCATCCGGATCATCACGACCAACCAGACCGCTAGTGAACACAAAAAGACCACGTAATACAGAGAAGTCCTGCGTACCGCTTTCTGTTTCTGGATCAAAAACATATTCGTCAATTGCCAGCTTGGCATTCTGAGACACCGCGAAGGTTGTCTCATCAATGAAAATCAACTCAACCGCACCTTCTGCATCTGTTTCAATGACGTCACCTTCGTAAATCGGTGAGCCGATCATAAGAGTTTCTGTGCTGCCATCTGTGCGTGTAACTGTTGCGCTACCTGAAATTTCCTGAACGGCGCCGATTGGACTGGCATCCGACATGGTGCCCATTTGTGCGTATTGCGCTGGACCTGCCGTCTGAACAAAAGATTGTACTAGATCCGGTGTCAGGGCAGAACCATCAGGGGCGCTTAACATAGGGGCAGGGTCGGCGTTAAAGTATCCCTCGATGACGAGACTTTGGCCATCGGCGGTTTCCAGGATCAAATTCTGACCATCACGCAAAATCTCGGAATTTTTTACAAATTCCACATCAGGCAAAGCGATCTGCTCCTGCCCGTTAAGTGAGATTACGTTTTGTTGCTGAGAGTTTTCTGCCCCTGCGTAAGAATCGTCGGTAACCCTTGCCATTATTGTCCCCTAGTGTGTTTTCTATGTGCCCGTGAAACACTGAATTTTGAAAATCGATTAAGTATTGCAATGCAAATGGAGGTTTTTAAGCCTCCATATACTTAAATATTAACATGTTAAGTCTTAATAATCGGTAAGGGGGAGCTTACGAAAACGTTAAGAAATCAGGGGTGTTATGTCATTTAAACGACAGTGACAACATCGATATTCTGGTCGATCAACAAGGCATACCCACCTTCAAAATAGTAGGCGTTATACGTTGTGCCATCGTTAAATGTTGTGTCAGCAGCTCCTAATGTGAAGCTTGTGCCGTTATCATCAATATTCAATGTCGTTGTTCCGCCTGAAATATCGCTGATCTTAAGGATTTTACGGCTTACATCGAGGCTTTCATAGGCCTGACTTTCCTGCATGAGGCTAAAGATGTCATCTATCCCTAATGTAATGCTCTGACCTGCGTTGTTCATCGCAATATGCTCGATATTCGAGATGAACTCATTACCTTCCGCGCCAAAATCAATATTTGTACCAGTACCGAAGATGTTTAGTGTATCTGAACCGGCACCGCCGTCAATATGACGGGCGTTATCACCATGCAGGTTAATTACGTCATCGCCTGCACCGGCAATAAAGCTAATCTCCTCGAATGCACTGCCGTTTAGGTTGCTCAATACGTTCACGCCACTGCTGCCGTTGAGCGCGTCACCATTGCTGGACGCGACCAAGTTCGCTGGACCGTTATAGTCTGTGGCGTGCATGTCGGGGTTACCACCTGACAAATCATCCTCTTCCGGACTGCCATAAACAGTAAAGTAGCCGCCATTACCGCTATTGGCATCAGGCGTGCCGATAATCAGATCATCAAATCCATCACCATTGACATCGCCCGCACTAGTAATTTCGAAGGTGAAGTTATCAGTTGAAGGATTGGCCAGTCCCGCATCATTCAGATCAAAATGCAGGCGTGTCGCAGTGGAGCTATTTAGCAAGTCTGACATAGTCATGCCAGCAGCAAGCGCTTCGCCATCAATCACAAAGACATCAGCTTGGTCGCCATTACGAAAAGCCAGAGCTACATCGGCCAGCCCGTCTCCATTAAAGTCTCCAGCGCTACCGCCGCCAATCAGTTCATAGCCTGCATCAGGGGTAATACTAGCAATGGCGCTGCTAACTGTGGTTGTGCTGCCTGCGGCTGCCAGGGATGCTCCGGAAAATATATACGCTGTGCCTGCACCTGCAGTGGATGCCGCCATTATGTCGCCAATACCGTCACCGTCAACATCACCAAGATATACTAAAGGAATAGACGGATTTGTTGCTCCCGTATCAACTGAAAACCCTGATATTGTTGTTTGTCCAACTGGGCCTGTCATGCCGCCGTAAAAGACGGTGACTTCACCATTCCCGTATGCTGATACTGCAAAGTCCGCAAAGCCGTCATTGTTCATATCTCCGGCAGCGCTAGCATCACTTCCGAAAAAGCCATTTGCTGAGGATCCCGTAATTTCATATCCATCGCCTGCCGACATCGCTGTGATATCTAATGGCATGGCATTTGTTGTGCGGCCATAAATGACATAGGCTGAACCATCGTCTGCACCAGAATTATCAGTACCTTCTGCACCTATGAGAATATCGTTTAGTCCATCACCGTTGACATCTCCGATGCCTGCAACGGCAGAGCCTAGATGGTCGCCAGCTACTTGGCCGCTGATGATGATGGTAGCGTTGGAAGAGATTATCTCTGCAAAGCCGCCATTTGTGGCGGGAGAGTTGGAGTCCGGCGAGCCGAGTACATAATCAGCTAAGCCGTCTCCATCAATGTCACCCAAGGCCGAGGCAGTGAGATTTGTACCGGGGGAGCCCGTTGTCTCAGTGCCTAAGTTAGAGCCATTATGGCTGTATATATATGTAGCGCCGCTGCCGCCGCCAATACTATTGGATACCAGAACATCAGGTCTGCCATCGCTATTTATATCTCCTGCCGCCGCAACACCGTCACCTAATCGCTCGCCGCTGCTGCCGCTCACAAAACGGCCTTCGCTAGTTGTACCGGCAGACATCAAAGCGCCAAGATCAATATAATCCGTAGCTGCTGCTACAGGATTGAATATATTGAAATCAAAACCGATGAACTGATTACCATCCAGCGCCGCACCGACACGTATTTCATAGACCTCATCCGTCAAGGTCTGTCCTGCACGCAGGCGAACTTCTAGGGTGAACTCTGAGGTGCGAACGATCTCGTATACAGTGTCGTCCGGGTTTTCGAAAACAAATCGAAAATCATATTTATTAAAACTCGTATTAAGCACGACCGCCTTAAAGGCTGCAATCACGAGTGATGAACCGCCTGCGTTTAGTGTTCCGATTTGTGATGAGATATTATTGACATAGAACTGGTGCGCAAGTGTTTCTAAGTGTGCCGGAGGAGGCGGAAGCGGATCTTCTTGAGTCGCAGTGCTAAGGGTCAAGGCTGGACCTGTGTCCGCTCTTGTTGCTCCTGAAATTGTTTTTGTACCCAAGACTTGCGTCGTTTCACTGGTTGTAATGCCATCAGGGTTTAATGTGGCATCAAAGCCGGCATCATTCTTTTGTTGGAATACCAGATCTGTATTTGTTGTATCGGCAATGACCTTTGTGTCGCCAGCAACTGTTTGCCCTCCAGCTTGCTTGAGAGAACTTTTCTCTTGATTTTGTTCTTGCTGTGCAGGCTCAAGTTTTTGCTGCTGGGCAGGCTCTTTAGCAGGGGCTTCTTCTGCTTGTTGTGCGTCTTCAGCGCCGCTATTGCCTTCAGGTACGCTTTCAATCGTAGGCTCCACCGCAATAAACGTATATGGGGAAACCGTTTTGATGGCATTGAAGTCGCTAGAGAAGTTATCAGCACTTGTAGTACCTACATAATCTACAGTACCGCCAGAAGGATTGAAGCGCGCTGTTTCAAATTGCTGTGCCAGAGTGACTTCGCCGCCATTAACACCGCGAAGAACAATGGCACCTTCCAATACTGTGATCTCGCCGGTATCAACGTTACCGGCAATCATCGTGCCACGAATGCCGATAGAACCCATAGGCGTGTCAATTTCTACGTCATCAGGATCATCGCGCCCGATAAGGCCGCTGGTGAATACGAACAAGCCACGTAGAACCGAGAAGTCAGAGCTGCCGCTTTCTGTGCTCGCGTCAAATACATATTCATCAATGGCAAGGCGGGCATTGCTGGAGATAGCAAACTGTGTATCGTCGATAAACGAGATATTCAGCGAGCCTTCGCCGTTCGTTTCGATGATATCGCCCTCATAAACGGGCGTGCCTATTGTGGCGATTTCTGTCGTGCCATCAGTGTGTGTGATTGTCGCGCTGCCTTCAATCTCTGTGATTGAACCGACGGGGCTCTCATCTGTCATAGTGCCGGCTTGCGCGTAAGTCTGTTGGTGCTGTGCGAAGGATTGCACAAGATCAGGTGTTAGGGACTGGCCTTCAGGGGAATTAATAACGGGCGCGGGATCAACGCTGAAATAATTCTCGATTGTAACTGTCTGGCCATCAGGAC
>DUBU01000002.1:5707-19600 GCA_012960155.1 Micavibrio sp.
AATTTCAAGTCCTGTCCATCGCGAATAATTTGCGAACCTGTAACAAAGGCGCTGTCAGGAACGCTGACGCTGCCTCCTGCTTCGGCCTGTACAACGAGATCGTTGCTGTCCTCTTGGCCTTGGTTGTTGTCTTCAATACGTGCCATTTTGTGAACCCATCCTGTAAAAAACTTTCGTCCATTTTCGCGCAATTAAAACGAATTTTGGACTATCCCACCTTTTATTTTACAGAATAATGTATTAAAGGCAGGTAAGTTTAACATCGAATTTTATATAAATTCGACACAGCTTAGATCGGTTTTTAGATAAAATTTTAAGGGCTTAGAGCATTCTAAGCCGTCAATTTGTCAGCTTTCCATGAAGAGAGAGTCTCTATAACCTGATCTTCAGGCATAGGGCGCGCAAAGTAGTAACCCTGCGCCGTATCGCAGCCAATTTCTGTTAGAAGGTGTGCTTCCTCACGGTTTTCAACACCTTCGGCGATAATACGAAGGTCCATGTTCTTGCCTAGACCAATAATAGATTTTACAAGTTCAAGGCTCTTGTCATCTAAGAATAGAGATCGGACAAAGCTTTGGTCTACTTTTAGAATATTGATCGGGAAGTAGTAAAGGTAACTTAGAGAAGAGTAGCCTGTACCAAAATCATCAATCGCAATGCCAATGCCTTGTTCACGGCATTTCTGCAGTGTTTCTTTGGCGTTATCAGGTTGCTGTATCAGAAGTCTTTCCGTTATCTCCAGAATAAGCTGCTCAGGTCTGATGCCGCCATTTTTAATCGCGCCCTTCAGACCATCAACAAAGCCGTGCGTAGCAAAGTCATGGCTGGAGAAGTTAACGCTCATATACATTTCACCAGTATTGCCCAGTGCCGTTTCAATGCGGTTCAGGGCAGCACAGGCTTCTTTGACAGCCCATTTACTAGCTTCGACGATAATGCCGCTTTTCTCTGCAATCGGAATAAATATACCGGGCGAAATAAAGCCCTCTGTCGCGTGGGTCCAGCGCATAAGCGCTTCAAATCCTTTCACACGTCCGTTAGAAAGATCGACAATCGGCTGATAATGAAGCTCAAGATCGCCATTCTCAATGGCCGTCTTGAATTCATTGGCAATTTTAACAGATTCGACCACATCACTTTGCGCTGCATAGCCACGTTCAATGGCTTCGGCAGGAGGGTGGTTGCCGCTGGATCCCAAAATTTCTACACGCGTCAGCGTATCACGGTAACGCGTTAGAATAACTTGCGAGATCATCTGGATAACAGGGTCTGAAGATTTCAAGCGCTGCGAGAAGTCATCGCGACTAATCGCTAGCATCTTACAGTCTTCCAAAGCCTTAACAGTCGCCGTACGAGGAGCATCATCTACAATCGCCATCTCACCGATAATGGTTCCGGCACCGCGCGTGCCGACTTGCTGTGGCGCAGAATCAGGTCTTTCGATGAGAATCTCTACCAGACCCTCTTCGATAATGTAGGCATAGTCGCCTTTATCGCCCTGGCGCATAATAATATCGCCGGCTTTAAAGTCTCTTTGTGCCTTGGACCCTTCCATGTAAGGCCTTTCCTATTAAAAAACAAACAGTTAAACGTGTCCTGATACGGACGTTCAGATCAATAATGCTGAATAGAAGTTATATTTTAGTTAATGATGATATGTTTTTTCCATGTTTTCAAATGCTTTATAAAAACATTCAAAGTGACTTGGCAAGGCAACGATAACACATCATAATGTTTTCTGCTGATCTTTAATCATATTCTTCGCAATGACATTATTAAGCATACTGACATTATATATAGCGTTCCGTATTAAGCAGTTTACCTGCGACTTTCTGTTTCAGACAGACTGGATGGCGCTGAATAAAGGTCAGCCGGGGAAAGAGGGTTATCGCGCTCTATTCACGCATACAGCATTTCATATGATGGGTACGTTTATTATCGTCATGTTACTGGCACCGGCATTCTGGTGGCTGGCTTTTGTTGACTTCGTCGTGCATAGCATCGTTGATCGTGCCAAAGGTGTGTACACATATAAAAAGGGCTGGGCTTATACAGACAAATTGTTCTGGTGGTCATTTGGTCTTGATCAGGAAGCCCATAACTTTACGCATCTTGCATACATCATACTGATTGTCGTACATTCCGGCGGTCTTGCGATATCAGGTTAAAACCTTGAAAAAACTTTAATGAAAAGCTTGACAAGAGGCATGGATGCCTTTTATTGTGCGCTCTCTTGAGAGACATTTGTACCCTTATTTAGGAATAACGAAGGATTAGAGCGATGAAAGTTAAGAACTCGCTGAAAACATGGAAAACACGTGACCGCAACAGCAAACTGGTGCGTCGTCGTGGACGTGTATACATCATCAACAAGCGCAACCCACGTATGAAGGGCCGCCAAGGTTAATCCTTTATTGGGGTAAGAAAGCCTTTTCAAAGGCTTATGCGATCTGACAGAGACCCGTTTTTACGGGTCTTTTTGTTTTTGAGGAAAACCTGAAAAAATCATGGTGCACACCCGCTATTCCTCTGCTATAACCATTGCATTCTAAAAGATTGGGCAAGGTTATGTTCTCGAAAATTTTCGGATTTATGTCTGCCGACATGGCAATTGATCTGGGTACAGCCAACACGCTGGTCTATGTTCGCGATCAAGGGATTGTTCTTAACGAACCATCCGTTGTGGCGATCTCGCAGCATGGTGGTAAGAAACATATCCTTGCAGTCGGTAACGAAGCCAAGCAAATGCTGGGCCGTACGCCGGGTAACATCGTGGCGATCCGTCCTCTGCGTGATGGTGTGATCGCAGACTTCGAAGTGACCGAAGCCATGATCAAGCACTTCATCCGCAAAGTTCATAACCGCCGTTCATTCGTAAGCCCGAAAATGGTGATTTGTGTGCCTTCCGGTTCAACAGCCGTTGAGCAGCGCGCCATTATCGAATCAGCTGAAAGTGCTGGCGCATCACAAGTTGGTTTGATCGAAGAACCAATGGCCGCAGCGATCGGCGCAGGTCTGCCTGTGACTGAGCCAACTGGTTCAATGGTTGTTGATATTGGCGGTGGTACAACAGAAGTGGCTGTTATTTCCCTTGGCGGTATCGTCTATGCACGTTCTGTACGCGTTGGCGGTGATAAAATGGATGAAGCGATTATTGCTTATATCCGCCGCGTTCATAATTTGCTGGTTGGTGAAACAACTGCTGAGCGTATCAAAAAAGAAATCGGCTCTGCTTGCCCGCCGGCTGATGGCGAAGGTAAATACCTGGAAATCAAAGGCCGCGATTTGATGAATGGTGTGCCGAAAGAGATTATCGTAACAGAGCGTCAGGTTGCCGAAAGTCTTGCTGAGCCTGTGGGACAAATCGTCGAGGCTGTTAAGGTCGCGTTGGAACACACGCCGCCTGAACTGGCATCAGATATCGTAGAAAAAGGTATCGTACTGACTGGCGGCGGTTCTCTGCTGAACAATCTGGACTTCGTACTGCGTCATGCAACGGGGCTGGCTGTGGCAATTGCCGATGATCCTCTGTCATGTGTAGCGCTGGGTACAGGCCACGCTTTGGAAGAGATTAAGGCTCTTAAGAGCGTGTTGATCGGCGCTTACTAAACTAATTTCAAGATTATTTTAAAGTCATTATCGCAACCCGTTGCGATTACTCACATATATATGTATTCTTATATAAGAAGTGTCTTGCTTCGAACCTCGTAGTTTTCTACCTATAGAGAAATTTAAAAATTCTGGGAACAGCGTAGCGCAGGATCGGCAATTTTGAAGTTAAAGCCTAGATCGAAAAGCCTTGTAAGAATCGCGTCACTGCAATGGTGGGGCGCACGCGCAGGCTCCGTCATTTTTATGTTCGCCGCGCTTTGCCTTTATATGATGTCTAGCATTAACCCGACAACAATGGCGCCCGTGCGTAGTGCAACTCAGGATATTGTCTCACCATTACTGACAACGATTAATAAGCCGATTGTCTGGACAACAGACTACGTCGGCGCGATCAGTGGTCTGACTGCGATGCAGGAAGAAAACATGGTGCTGAAGGCTGAGAATGCCCGCCTGCGCGAATGGTACCAAACCGCAATGGCGCTGCAGGCAGAAAACGAAGCCTTGCAAGGGCTGATGAATGTTAAACTGCCACCACGCCACGATTACATTACGACTCGTATCATTGCCGATAGCGGCAACGCCTTTGCCCAAAGCCTGATGATTCAGGCTGGTGAAAAGGACGGTATTGTTAACGGACAAGCTGTGCTCGGCGAAAACGGTCTGGTTGGCCGCGTGATTGATAGCGGTAATAACTCTGCCCGTGTTTTGTTGTTGAATGACATTAACTCCCGCATTCCTGTGTTGATCCTTGGCTCCAACCAACGTGCCATTATGGCGGGTAACAACTCTGATCGCCTGACATTGTTGCATTTGCCGCAAAATATGGATATTGAAGCAGGTACACGTGTCATTACTTCAGGTCATGGCGGCTTATTCCCTTATGGATTGCCTGTCGGCGTGATAGAAAAGAAAAATGATGGCACATATGTTGTCAGTCCGCATGAAACGGCTGACCGTGCCAGCTTTATCCGGGTTGTTAGAAAGCCCGAAGCTGTTCAATAGCATTTGACCTTATGGTGTTAGGGCAGGGCATGATGATCATGCCATGGATATAAATTATGATAGCGCAGGATTTCTCGTTCAAAAAAATTGAGCATATGGCATGGCTGGTTGTGCCGTATAGCCTGATGTTGTTTTTGCTTCTGCTGCATTTTGTAACTTTACCGTTCTTGCCTGACGGATTTGAAAAACCGTATTTTATTTTGATGCCGCTCTTTTACTGGAGCATCTACAGACCCTCTCTTTTGCCGCCTGCCTTATGTTTTGGCGTGGGGCTAGCTATCGATGTATTGGGCGGTATGCCGCCGGGGCTTAACGCTTTTATGCTGGTGCTGCTGCAGTGGCTGATCAAAGATCAGCGCCGTTTTTTGATGGCGCAATCCTATGGCACAATCTGGGCGCTATTTACATTCATATGCTTTGCGACACTGACTGTGCAATGGGCGCTGTACGGCCTGTCAAACTGGAACTGGCCGCATTTCCTGCCTGTGGTAAAAAGCGCGGCACTAACCACACTGATATTCCCGTTTATAACATGGTTACATATTGTGGTTCACCGCATCCTTCCTGTTGCATCCAAGGCCTATCATTGAGTAGAGTGATATCCAAACCCGATACATGATAAAACCCTGCCAACGCACCTCAAAGTGCTGTGGCCAACAGAGCCTTCGCCTGCATGAAAAAGGAAAACCAAAAGGAACGCATTTTTACGCGCCGCACGCTGTTTATCGGCGCATTGCAGGCTGCGCTACTGTGTGTTCTAGGGGGCAGGCTGGCATGGCTGCAAATTACGCAAGGTGCCAAATATAAAACCTTGTCGGAAAAGAACCGCATCAACATTAATATGCTCTCACCGTCACGAGGTCTGATCTATGATCGTTACGGCACGCCGCTCGCGGTGAATGACGAAAACTTTCGAGTTCTTGTAATTCCCGAGCAAACAGAAAATCTGGAAAAAGCATTATCCAAGTTGCAAAAGCTGATCGAAATATCCCAAAGCGATATCAAACGTGTTCTCAAGCAAGCATCCCGTTCCGCTGCGTTTGTGCCACTGGAAGTAAAAGACAAGCTCAGCTGGCAAGAAGTGGCACAAGTCGAAGTCAATCTACCTGATCTTCCGGGGGTAGCGATTGATGTCGGCGAAATCCGCAGTTATCCCTATGGCGTTTCGACGGCTCACATCACGGGCTATGTTGGCGCGGTAACAGAAGCCGAAGTGAAGACGGGTGATCCGATCTTTAAGTTACCCGGTTTTAAGGTTGGTCGCACAGGGCTTGAAAAAGCATTCGATAAAAAACTCCGCGGCAGTGCCGGCAGCGCTGAAGTTGAAGTGAACGTGGTCGGCCGTCAGGTGCGCGAACTAAAACGCCATGAAGGCTTGCCGGGTAAAGACCTCACTTTGACGATTGATGCAGATTTGCAAATCTATATGCAGGAACGCCTATCCCAAGAAAAAAGCGCCTCTGCCGTGATTATGGATGTGCATACAGGCGCGGTTTACGGCTTGTTTTCCAGTCCCGCTTTTGATGTAAACCTGTTTACAACGGGTTTGTCAGCGGAGAAATGGGAAGAGCTGAATGCAGACCCGGGCTTGCCGCTGAATAACAAGGCTGTTAGTGGCCAGTATCCTCCAGGGTCGACCTTTAAGATGGTCACGGCACTGGCAGCGCTCGAAGAAGGCTATGTAACACGCAACAAAACTGTGTATTGCCCGGGGCATTATGATTATGGGGGCGACCGCTTTCACTGCTGGAAACGTGGCGGTCATGGCACAATGAACCTCGTCTCGGCGCTGGCTGAGTCCTGCGATACCTATTTCTACGAAATTGCTACAGAGATCGGTATCGATACACTGGCGGCCTATGCCAAGAAGCTCGGGTTGGGTGAGCGTCTTGATTTCGATTTGACCGAAGAAGCGCCGGGTTTGATGCCGACCATTGCTTGGAAGCGCGGCCATTTCGGCAAAGCTTGGCAGCCCGGTGAAACCATTGTTTCCAGTATCGGACAGGGCTACTTGCTGACGACGCCATTGCAGCTAGCCACTATGACTGCGCGCCTTGTCAATGGCGGCAAGCAGGTGAAGCCGTGGCTGACGGCCTATACAGGACGCATTCCGACGCATGATTATCAATGGCCTGTATTAAATCTGAGCAAAAAGAATTTGGATTTGATCGGTCTGGGCATGAGTAATGTAGTCAATGACCCTGACGGCACGGCGTATGCTGCGCGTATTCAGAATGCCAGCATGGCGATGGCGGGTAAAACGGGAACGGCGCAGGTGCGGCGCATTACTATGGAAGAGCGTTCTGAGGGTGTTTTGAATAGTGATCTGCCATGGAAGTTGCGACATCATGCGTTGTTTGTAGGTTATGCGCCTGTAGGGAACCCGCGCTACGCTTGTGCTGTTGTAGTTGACCACGGTGGCAGTGGCTCGGCGGCGGCTGCTCCGATTGCAAGAGACCTTTTGACTAAAGTTCAGCAGCGTGATCCCGCTTCCAAACCTGTATATTTGGATCAAACTTCAGCAGCCCAGCCGACACCGACTCGCAAACCAATGCAAACGAAGCAGAATACTTAAGGGGGGAGTGATGCGCGGTATAGAAATACAAAGTGATATAAAGCTCGGCCAGAAGATCCTATATATCAACTGGGGTTTGGTGGCGCTCATCACGATTATCGCGTGTATTGGTTTCTCTTGTCTTTATTCGGCGGCAGGCGGCAGTCTATCACCATGGGCAACACCGCAGATCGTACGCTTTATGATGGGGATGTGCGGGATGTTGGTCGTCGCTCTGATTGATATCCGGTTCTGGTATAAAATGGCCTATCCTTGTTTTGCCCTAGGTATGGTGCTCTTGGTTGTCGTAGAGGCAATGGGGCATGTTGGTATGGGGGCTCAGCGCTGGATTAACCTTGGCTTTATGAAGCTGCAGCCATCCGAAGTCATGAAAATTGCCGTTGTTATGGCACTGGCAAGATACTTCCATGCGGTGTCGGTTGATGATGTCAGACGTATTACATTTCTAATTCCTGCGGCTTTGATCGTATTGGCGCCCGTCGGTCTTGTGCTGCTTCAGCCTGATTTGGGAACATCGCTCATGATTATCATGGCAGGGCTGTCAGTGTTTTTCGTAGCTGGCGCGCCGCTCTGGATGTTTATTAGTGGCATAGTTGGCACGGTGGCATCTGTCCCTGTCGCATGGCACTTTTTGCATGACTACCAGAAAAAGCGAGTAATGACGTTCCTTGACCCTGAAAGTGATCCGCTCGGTGCGGGATATCATATTACCCAGTCAAAGATTGCACTAGGGTCTGGCGGTATGGAAGGCAAGGGTTTTCTGGAAGGCACGCAAAGTCGTCTAAACTTCCTGCCTGAAAAGCAAACGGACTTTATCTTCACCTTGTTTGCAGAGGAGTGGGGCTTTGTCGGCGGCGTCGTGTTGTTGGCCTTGTTTGCTCTCGTGTTTATATATTGCGGCGTGATTGCCTTGCGCTGCCGCCATGACTTCGGTCGTTTATTGGCGCTGGGGTTGATGGTAAACTTTTCGCTCTATGTATTTATCAATATTGCGATGGTGATGGGGCTTATTCCTGTGGTGGGTGCGCCTCTTCCCTTGATATCTTACGGGGGCACGGCGATGTTGTCTGTAATGCTTGGTTTTGGGCTGATTATGTCGTGCAGTATCTACAAGGATTCTAAAATTCCGAGATTATAGTGGTCTAAGGCCATTATGTTTTTTACAAAGCACACCTAATTTCGTTACAATAGAAAAGTATGTGTTTAAACGGGGCTGTAATATGCGTGTGAAATTCGCAATCATGATGATGCTGTCTCTGCTCGTGGTAACGGCATTGCATAGCCCTGTCAGCGCGCAGATTGCCGATACGGGCTGTGATCCTGAATATATGGACGCACTTGAAGCGCGTTCATGGTATCTGGGGCAGCGCCGTGTATCTATGAACAACAACCTGATTTTGAAACCCGACAGTATCATCGAATATAGCTGCTTTAACGAAGCGCTCGACGTTGTGGCAGCTGCACCTTATGCGCGTTTGGCCTCGCGCACTTACCATGACCAGACGATTACAGATATGCATATGCTGTTCTCTGAATCAGGCTATTGGGGGGACATTTCCAGTTTCACAGAATATTCTACTGACTCTGCACTGCAGGCGATGGTGGGAAGTGCGATGGTGAACTATCTGGACGATAACTTCATGCACTACTATCTGTCCACGCGTGTGACAACTGGCCCAGCTGGCCCGCCAAGTATCTTCGGTGTCTTTGACTGTATTTCACTCAGCTATATCTGGCATATTGCGCGTTGTATGGAGTTTATGGACGAGTCTGATCTCGATGGTTTCTATGACTTCCCATACTACAACAGTTTTGATCCGCGCATGTTGCCACCTGATTTCGGCTCTTGCCCGGGGTCTGCATCTGACAAAGTGGCCCATCTGAATGCTATGTTTAATGATGCAACAAATGCGGAGCTATACACACTTGCCGATGACTTCTCGGATACCTTGGATGGGGCACCGTATGAAGAAGACCCGATTATCGTAGAGGCGCATCTGCCGCTCATGCTAAATGACGATTGTTCCGGCTCTCCTCGTATACCTACGGGCATCACTGTTGAAAGACAGGATGGCGCAGGCACTTATGATGAACATTTCTGTACGCTGCCTGGATGTTCATATGACGGCGGAGAATGTGTTGCAGACTAAAATAACAGTAGTTGCATGATTAAATAAAAAAGCCGCTAACATTATAGCGGCTTTTGTTATTTTTAGGGGCTGTTACGGTCTTATTCGCAGCCTGTTTCAATCAAATTCGAAACCAGTAGATCGCCTGGATAGACAGTCTTTGAGCGAATATATTCCATCGGGTATTGAATATTGGTTACAACACCGCCCACGCCACATTGCGCCGCACATCGCGCGCCATCCGAGGACTCAAGCTTAATGGTTTCGCCGTCCATTGTAATATCGATTTCACAACGTTCTGATTCGTTTTCTGTTTTATTGCTGTAATGCCAGCCGTCCTCTGTTTTAACGGCGATGCCTGTTACGCCGCAATTGGCGCCGCTAGGGAACCAGTAAGAAAAACCGAAATCCATGCTGTCATCATCGTTCAGTATAAACGCGAAATTGTTGTAGAAAATCGTGTTTGTAACACACTGACCACGCTCATTCACAGTTGCGCCTTGCATACATTCTCCAAGGGAGTTGCGTCTCTGTGTGATTTCAGTTTGATATTTATAACAAATCTTTCCGCCTTCAAATTGGCTAGCTTCTTGGGCTTGCGCCAAGCTTGTCATACCCGCAAGGCATGCCGCTGAAAGTAGCGCTAAACGTATTTTAGTCATGAAGACCCTCCTATCACTTCCTCTATTAAAGGCACAATTCTATTAAAATTTTATCAAAAAAGCCGTTGAGAGTATCTGAAAAACTTACGAATAAATATTGAACCGATATATTCAATATAAATCAAAGAGTTGCGCAATCACGCAAAAAATTTACAATATTCATAAAATTTTATCTTTTTGTGCTATTATAGAGGTAAGGTGTGATGGAGAGTTGTGTGATGAAGAAAAATATATTTTTAATTTTTACATGCCTTTTAGTTGTTTTGGCTTTACCTAAAAGCGCGTCAGCCCAGACTTGTGGCTTTAACGCAGCAAACGATTATGTTTGTGGAGCGACGAATGGCAATAATTTAGGATCCGGAGATTCACCGGAAGTTCCACGTAATGATACCTTTCAACCCGTCATCGCACCAGGAGGCGGGTTTGTTAATAGACCTCTCTATCCCATCAGCTATGATGACGAACATTACGATAGCTCCCCAAACCCCGATTGTTATGAATGTAGCGGTGGCGGCTTTGGCGAATTTAAAGAACACCTGAAAGATCGAGAAGGTGTACGTAACACAGTTTATTTGGATACGCTGGGTAACCCAACCGTAGGGGTAGGGCACTTGGTGCTTCCAGGCGATGGTCTGTCTGTCGGTGATACAATTTCTGATGCGCGAGTGGACGAGTTCCTTGATCATGATGCGCAATGGGCATGGGATGCCGCTGAACAGCAGATGGCAGATGCCGGTATTGATAACCCATGTTTTCAGGTTGCTTTAGGCTCTGTTAACTTCCAGCTGGGCTCTGCTTGGCGCGATAAATTTCCCACAACATGGCGTACGATCCAGTCAGGAGATTACTGTGGTGCTGCTGATATGCTAGAAGGCACACGTTGGCAGGAACAAACGCCGGTACGCGTGGCTGACTTTCAGAATGCGCTGCGCTCCTTAGGCGGTTGTGGCGGCGCAAATGGTGACAGTAGTGGCGCTTGTGGCGATAACGGTACTGGCGGTATGCCTGCCTGTGGTGGCTGGTCGGTCGAGGATTCCGAACGCGCACTACAAATTGCAGCGACCGATGACGCCGGTGGTTCCTATTGTGCACGCGGTGTTGCGAATATCATGTTGGATATGGGGTACCCTGTTACCCGCGGTAACGCGCATGACTGGGATACAACATTGCCTGCCAATGGCTGGGTCTGTGATCCGTCTTTAACACCGCAGACAGCACCTCCAGGAGCGATCTTGCAATATGATAGTGATGATCATTTAGGTAAGAGAAATCGTGGTACGGGTGGTGCATCTTATGGTCACGTTGAGATTGTAACTGTTGATTCAGCAGGAAGACGTCAATACGTATCTGACCGTGCACGCTCGAATCCAGGTGGTACGGTTCCTGATAACTTCCAGTGTGCATGGGTTCACCCAAGTATGTCTGGAGCGGACGAGGACTGTTAAGGTTAATATTACAACAATCATTTTATAAGGCTTTGAAATGTTGATTAGAGGATTACTGACAATCGTTATGGCTTTGGGGCTTATGTTCTCGGTTCCCGCAGTGAATGCGCAGGAAGCAGAGCAACAGTTCGAACCTGATGTTGTTGAGGTCTATGGCAGAACGATTACAGTACAGCCATTCCAGATGGATCAAACAGGATTCACATGGGAAGAGATGAAGTCATGGCTACCGCAGGAAATATCCCAAACGCCTGAGACTCCAATGAGTTATCAAGAAATTTATCTGGCGGTTTCTGACTGGGCGAAAATGAATCAGGAAGAATATGAAGCAGGTCTTGATAAACTGACAAAAGATTATCTGTTGGAGAAAGAAGGCGAAGATTACACTGAGATGGACTATGACATCCAGCACAAGATCTATTCGGATATGTTCCATATTCCTGGGGGTGATCAAATTTCACAAGAAACATATGAGGCGCACCATAGATATCTGGCATGTTTATATCTCAAGGATATGCTCAGAGAAGCGTTCAAATATGATCGAGATCGTTTCGAGTAAGGTAACTCTACTATCTTCTAGTAGATTAATAAATGCGGCTCGTGGGCCGCATTTTGTTATGCGGGACTAGGTGCCGTTAAAGTCGGTACTGTATTTGAGCCATATGTAGAGCCGGAATAGATTGGCCACGAGAATTGGTAGTGCTCTAGAATTTGCTCCATACGTTCGGCATCGGCCCAACCTTTGCCATCATTATCATGCGTTGTGGAAGAGCCTTCATTCTGCCAAATACCATCATGCTGTAAATATACGGAGACAGTAGTGCCGTCAGCCATTTCGAATGTTTGCGCTTCGCTAGGGGCTGAACTAAAGGCTTCCAAAGTGTCGCTTGTGCTGATTTGTCTGTCAGGCTCGCTATCAATGCTGTTCTCGGCCATAGGCAGGTCGCGCGGTTTGATAACCATGGCTCTTTCGCCGTTTGCATTAGTGTACATTACGCCAATGATACGATACTCACCTGTATAGATTTTACCGACTTCATTACGTTCATACGGCATAACGAATTGTCCAAGAGCTTCATCTTCGCAAATGACCATGCCGTCAGCGCTTTGTTGGAATTCTTTGAGGGCGCTGCTCCAGACCGTCATAAGCTCAGAACGCATGCCTTCCTCATATCGGGACGCATCATTAAATGCATTACGGCACTCTTCAACGCTAGTTGCGATGATATCGTCGACAAGCGGCACGCGATGCGGTTTATCCATTTGGTTGGCCACGCCGTAAACGCCGCCAGCAATAAGCGCAAGCACCAACGCGACTGCTACGCCTTCTGGATGTTTTGCGGCCATGTAACCTGCGCCAAATCCGCCGCCGAAACCACCACCTGCATTGCCTCTCATTTAAGTATCCTTTTCATATATTAATCTATGCGGATACTACCACAAAATATTTACATAACGCAATTTTTGTGGGTGGGGCTAGAAGGTGGGACAAAAAAAGCGGCCAGAGTGACCGCTTTAATAGTAATCCATTGTGAGGTTTACGCCGCGTCGTGCATAGGCACGTTTTTATCTTTCATCAGGTCCTGAAGCTCGCCTGTTTCAAACATTTCGCGCACGATGTCACAGCCGCCGATAAACTCGCCTTTCACATAGAGCTGCGGAATAGTAGGCCATTGTGTGAAGTCTTTAATACCCTGACGGATATCGCTATCCTCTAGCACGTTGATGTCTTTAAACGGCACACCAAGTTGTGACAGAATTTGTACAACAGCTGCGGAAAAACCGCATTGTGGGAAGATGGCGTTGCCCTTCATGTACAGCACAACGTCATTACTCTCGATGTCTTTGCGGATGCGGTCAAATACGATATTTTCCATGAGTTTTAATCCTTTTCTTAATTGTCTTCAGGCGTTGCAGTTTGAATGGCTAGAGCGTGCAGCTCATCACCCATCTTGCCCTGCAGTGCCTGATATACCATTTGGTGTTGCTGAACACGGCTTTTGCCTTCGAAGGCGGCAGACACGATGTAAGCAGCGTAATGATCACCATCACCACGCAAATCCTGAATGCGCACTTCTGCCCCAGGGATACCTTCTTTAATCAATGCTTCGATTTCGCCGGCATTCATCGCCATAGTTTTATATCCTTTTAATTCTTGCCGTTCATGTAGTCGGGCAGCCATGCTTCATTCGCTGTCTTGAGGTCTTTGACAGAAATAGAGCGTCCGCCCGTCAGCTTCAAGTCATTAGCGGCAGTTTTACCGATTACTTCGGCTTTAATATCAGTGCTGCTTGCCAGTTTCAAGATGGCATCGGCATCACGCGTTGTAATGACGTAGCGCGCCTGATCTTCGCCGAACCAGTAACCGGCTTCGTGCTCAGGGGTCGCGTTAATCTCTGCGCCAATGCCGCTTGCCATCGCCATCTCGGCCAAAGCAATCAAAAGACCACCATCGCTGATATCGTGAC
>DUBU01000002.1:19610-23489 GCA_012960155.1 Micavibrio sp.
AGCTGTGATCATGTCTTGAGAAATGACCGTGCGTACAAATTCGCCCATACGGCGCTCTAACAGCAGATCAACCGCAGGCGCTGTGCCTTCTTCGCGGCCTAGAATGTCACGCAGGAATATAGACTGCCCCAAGTGCCCCTTCGTCTCGCCCAGAACAATAATGGTTTCGCCTGTTTCTTTGAAGGCGAGTCCCATTGCTTTCTGCCAATCCAGAATAAGACCGACACCGCCGATAGTCGGGGTTGGCAAAATGGCTTGACCGCTCGTCTCGTTATATAGGCTGACATTGCCTGAAATCACGGGGTAGTCCAGTGCGTTACACGCTTCGGCCATGCCTTCGATACAGCCCGCAAATTGCGCCATGATTTCAGGGCGCTCGGGGTTGCCGAAGTTAAGGTTATCCGTCACGGCCAAAGGCTTCGCCCCTGTCGCACAGACATTGCGGTAACTCTCGGCAATCACTTGCTTGCCGCCCTCATGCGGGTTGGCTTTGCAGTAACGCGGCGTACAATCCGATGTAATCGCAAGTGCCTTGTTGCTCTCAGGCAGTTTTACAAGCGCGGAGTCAGCTTGACCGGGCTGGGCAACAGTTTCGCCCATGACCAGATGGTCGTACTGTTCCCAGATCCAGCGCTTAGAAGCCATATCAGGTGTCGCCACAAGCTTGGCTAGCGCCGCAAGCGGATCGTTGTTCGGAATGGTGACAGTTTCATTTTGAACGGCCACAGGGCGGGGGGAGTCCCCGCGCGGACGGTCATAAACGGGTGCATCATCAACCAGCGGCGGCACAGGAATATCACACCATGTCTTACCGTACATATTCAGCTTCAAATGACGCTTTTCTGTTGTGCGGCCGATCACCGCAAAATCCAGATCCCATTTCTCGAAAATCTCGCGTGCCATGTCTTCTTTACCGGGGTGTAAGATCATCAGCATACGCTCTTGTGACTCAGACAGCATAATTTCGTATGGGCTCATATTCAGCTCGCGCTGAGGAACCTTGTCCAGATTCAGCTCGACACCGATCTCACCCTTATCAGCGATTTCAACAGATGACGATGTCAGGCCCGCTGCACCCATATCCTGAATGGAGATGATGGCGTCTTTCTGCATCAACTCAAGACAGGCTTCCAGCAGCAGTTTCTCGGTGAATGGGTCGCCAACCTGAACGGTCGGGCGGTTGCCTTCTTCGCCATCTTCAAACTCGGCACTGGCCATGGTCGCGCCGTGAATGCCGTCGCGACCTGTCTTGCTGCCGACATAGACAACAGGTTGATCAGGGGCTGCGCCGCGGGCGTAATAGATGTTCTTTTGCTCGGCAATACCGACTGTCATCGCGTTAACAAGGATGTTACCGTTATAGGATTCGTGGAAGTTCACTTCACCGCCCACAGTCGGAACGCCCATACAGTTACCGTAACCGCCAATGCCCGATACAACGCCGCTCAGCAAGTGACGGGTCTTCGGATGGCTTGGCTCGCCGAAGCGTAGCGCGTTGATATTAGCAATCGGACGCGCGCCCATTGTGAACACGTCACGCATAATGCCGCCTACACCTGTCGCTGCACCTTGATATGGCTCGATGAAAGACGGGTGATTGTGTGACTCCATTTTAAAGATAGCGGCCTGACCATCACCGATATCGATAACGCCCGCGTTCTCGCCAGGGCCTTGAATAACCCAAGGCGCAGATGTCGGCAGCTTCTTGAGATGCAAGCGCGATGATTTGTAAGAGCAGTGCTCTGACCACATCACAGAGAAAATTCCGAATTCTGTGTAGCTTGGCAGGCGTCCGCATATCTCGAGCATCAAATCGTATTCTTCTTGATTGATGCCGTGAACGGCGGCGACCTCTGGTGTTACTTCAGGTTCGTTGAACATGGGTGTCTCTAGTTTTTCTGCTGTATTGGTCATGGTCTTGGTCTAATCCTGACTAATTATTTCAGTTCTGCCTGAATGCGTGATTGTACTTTTGGCATGATGCTGATGGCCCATTGCTGGCTCAGCGGCGCAATCTCGTTTGTGATTTTAGGCATAGTATCGATAGCTTTCTTACCAATAGGTGTGCGGTAAAATGCAATCAGTTCTTGTATTTCAGCTTCAGAGAAATGCTTGTCGTAAACAGGAACGACCATCTCAAGAAACGTATCGATGTCTTTGCCGAATTCTTCTTTAACAATTTTGGCAATTGTTTCGAACTGCGCATCACTAAGGTTAGGGTTCTGTGCCATGGCTTTCATATTGGTAATCATATGATCACCCATCATTAATGCCATTTCTTTAGTATTTGTAACGACCAGTAGCTCTTCGATCAGTGCTTTCTTGCTATCAGACATTTGGGCGTGAGAAACCGTCGGGGCTGAAACCAACACAAAAGCTGTAAAAAGCAGGGTCAGTAATGTTGTCTTTTTCATAGGAAGTCTTTCTTTCAATTCTGCTCTAAAGCTTGCGCTCATAGGCACTGGTTGTTTTCTGAATGGCGCGCACTGTACGTTTATTGGTGCAGTCTTGAAGCGCCACGGTTTTAAGTTGATGCATCCATAAACCTTTTGCATCTCTATTTTTCTCGAAAATAAGCGCAGGTCTTGAGCGCGGGTGACCATCGTAAATCTCTGATAGTATACGCGCCTGTAATGCAAATATATCTCTGAGCTCTTGTTTGTCGGCGGCGGATAGCATTACGGCAGGGCCCCCAGAATACTCTCGAATAATGGCAGGCCTGATTTATTGGACTGCCAGTCCTGTGTTGCATTTTCAGGGTGGGGCATCATACCTAGAATGGTTTTGCGAGCGTTCAAAATGCCCGCGATATTCTGGGTGGAGCCATTAATATTCGTGTCATCGGACACGCTGCCGTTTTCATCGCAATAACGGAAGGCAATGCGATCTTCGCCCTCAAGTTCTTTCATGATTTCGTCATTGGCGAAATAGTTGCCGTCACCATGAGCGACCGGCACGTGAATAACGCTGTCTTTACCAAGTTTGCGAGTAAAGTCGTTATCGCCAGTCTCTGTTTTCAGATGCACATGTTTGCAGATGAATTTAAGTGTTTTGTTTTTCAGCAGTGCCCCCGGCAAAATGCGGGTCTCGACCAGCATCTGGAAACCGTTGCAAACACCGAGAATGCGTGTGCCACGTTCAGCGTGGGCAATGACTTCTTTCATAATGGGGGAGTGTGCTGCCATCGCACCGCATCGTAGGTAGTCGCCGTAAGAGAAACCACCAGGCAAGATAATCAGGTCAGGCTTGCCGAGATTTGTCTCTTTATGCCACACCAACTCAGGTGCCTGACCGCAAGCTGTTTCCACGGCCATGGCCATGTCTTTTTCGCGATTAGTACCCGGAAATACGATAATGGATGTTTTCATGAGTCATTTTTTATCAGCTATTTGAAGGGCTGAAAAGCCCCAAAATGCTAGTGTTTACGCAAAGTTATGCACATTTTACGTATCTATACGCACGATTATTTCGCGGCGCATCAACGAAAAGTAATTTTTTAACTTGCAAGTTCAAGATTTTTAATTTAACAATTCTAATATAGCTAATACAGGGAACAAAAAATTGTTTATTTCGAACGCGCTCGGCGGCGCATTTTGAATAGGCGAGTTGAAATTTAGCTGGTGGTTGTAGAGGACCAAAAACAAGACTAATAAACCAGCGAGTTGAGAATACAGGGAACAGAATTATAAAAACCAGAACTACCAAGGCCCCCGATAAGAGGGGCTTTTCTTTTGGAAACTTTCAGGACATATAAAAACCGCCCACAATCTGTAGGCGGTTTTGCTTATTATAATGATCGACAAATTAGTTGTCGTTGGATTCCATGATCTGGATTTTGGCTTCTTGAAAGTATTTCTCCAGCATGTTGTCGATCACGTG
>DUBU01000002.1:23499-46245 GCA_012960155.1 Micavibrio sp.
TCTACTTCGTGCTTTTCAAAGTCAGGCATAACTTTACGCTTCACGTCATCAAAGCCCGGCTCTTCCAGGTTGGCACCGATAACTTCACGGGCATATGCGTCAGCATCAGCACCTTCAAGGCCCAGCTGCTCAGCAGCCCAAAGGCCGAATAGCTTGCAAGTGCGGGCTTCTACTTTAAAAGCCAGCTCTTCATCATGGGCGAATTTCTTTTCAAAAGCATCTTTACGATCATCAAAACTCGACATTTTTGTACTCCATATTAAAAAATGCACATAGGAAACTTATTCAATGCTTTTGTATCATTGGACGAACAGGAAATCTATGCTTATATGTGCGTATAACAAATTCAGGAGCACAGATGTCTAAACGCACCATGATTCACGAGGGCAAGGCCAAAATCATTTATGAAGGCCCTGATCCGGGTACGCTGATCCAGTATTTCAAAGATGATGCCACGGCATTCAATGCTCAAAAGAAAGACACGATTGCAGGCAAAGGTGTTCTGAACAACCGTATCTCTGCCCATATCATGACAAAGCTGGAAGGCATCGGTATCCCGACACACTTCCTGAAAAGTCTGAACATGCGTGAACAGCTGGTACGCGCCGTTGAGATTATTCCGATCGAAGTTGTTGTGCGTAATATCGCCGCAGGATCGATTTGTAAGCGCCTCGGTCTGGAAGAGGGCACATATCTGCCGCAGCCGCTGGTCGAATACTATTACAAAGACGATAAGCTTGGCGATCCGATGATCAGTGAGCATCACATTGTGACATTCGGCTGGGCCGATATTTACGAGCTCGAAGAAATTGTATCCATGAGCTACCGCATCAATGACTTCTTGAATGGCATGTTTGCCGGTATTGGTCTGAAGCTTGTCGATTTCAAACTGGAATTTGGTCGTCTGTATGGAGATTATGGCGAACTGTACATTATGCTAGCTGACGAAATTTCCCCTGATAACTGCCGTCTATGGGATGCCGAGACCAACGAGAAAATGGACAAGGATCGTTTCCGTCAGGATCTGGGTGGTTTGGTTGAAGCATACCAGCAAGTGGCAGAGCGTTTGGGCTTGATTCCTAAAGGTGGCATCATTCAGGGCGGTAACATTAATGAACAGCTAGCAGCAGGCCTCGGCGAGATTGAAAACGAACTCGCCCGCGAACGCCGCCTGCGCAGCATCAACAAACCAAAACCACAAAAACCTACTAAGGTGTAAATGGAGCGGCATTTTGAAAATGTCGCTGTGTATCTGATCGGTTTTCCGGGCGTTGGAAAGTACACAATTGCAAAGGCGCTATCTCAAGTGGCGCCTTTTCGCGTCGTTGACAACCATTATATTAACAATCCTATTTTTGGTGTAATTGAAGTCGATGGCTTTACGCCGTTGCCGGATCGCGTTTGGAAAAATGCAGCCCGCGTTCGTGAGGCAGTTTTTGATACGATAGTAAATGTAGCACCAAAACACCTGAACTATGTACTGACCAATCATCTGGGGGCTGATAAGGGTGATGCAGGTCTTTATGAATTTATTGAGAACTCTTTCGTTAAGCGCGGCAGCTTGTTTGTGCCGGTGGTTTTGACTTGTGAGTT
Source organism: Micavibrio sp. (assembly GCA_012960155.1). Classification (GTDB taxonomy): domain Bacteria; phylum Pseudomonadota; class Alphaproteobacteria; order Micavibrionales; family Micavibrionaceae; genus UM-FILTER-47-13. The sequence goes on from DUBU01000002.1 coordinate 25,093, forward strand.
AGGTGAACATAAAAAGCGTATTACAGCGGATAGCCGGAAATTGCGTTTAAAGGAGATAAATCCGGAAGCACCTGAGCGCTATAATGAAAGAGGGGCGCTGCAAATTACGCACCCGAATAAACTGGTTTTGGATGTTACACATGATACGCCTGTTCAGTCTGTAGAGCATATTTTGGATCACGTGAAACGTCTTCTGTGTTGACCTTAAACAGCGATAAGGATAAAAAAAGAACTATGAAAGCGACAGTACATATCACATTGAAAAAAGGTGTGCTTGACCCGCAGGGTAAAGCAATTGGTCACGCATTGCACGGCATGGGCTTTGATGAAGTCGGTGATGTCCGTCAGGGTAAAGTAATTGAGCTTGATGTCGCTGACGGTACAGACGAAGCGCGCGTGAAAGACATGTGTGAGAAGCTTCTCGCCAATCCTGTGATTGAAGATTACGAAATCAAAATCGCTTAGTTTTTATTATGCTGAAGGCTGGTCCCAAGCATCTTTATCACATCCCCCGCATCCGTGAGGGAATGGATCTTTTGTTATCAAGTGACCCTGTGTTTAAGGCATGGGGCCTAACGCCCGAAGATTTTCCGCGTCCTTATTACGGCGCAGGCTTTCCTGCATTGTGCCGTATTGTTATAGGGCAGCAGGTTTCTACCCACGCGGCAGATGCTTTGTGGAAACGCTTCGAAGAAGGGCTGCCTAATGTGACCCCTAACGCTGTTTTGATTTTGAAACAGGATGATCTGCGCCAGCTGGGGCTAAGTCAGCAAAAAGCCAATTACATTTTTAACCTTGCTGAAAAAATCAATGCGGGAGGGTTCGACCCCAAAGCATTGGAGCATATGGATGATGAGGCTGTTTATAACGCCATTACGGATCTTAAGGGGTTCGGTAAATGGAGCGCCGAGATCTTTTTGATGTTCTGTCTGGCGCGCCCCGATGTTTTTCCTGCCGGAGATCTGGGTATCCAAGAAGGTTTGCGTAAATACTATAAGATGGAGCAGCGCCCGAATGAGCAACAAGCTCTGGAGGCGGGAGAGCATTTTGCCCCGCACCGTACGGCCGCTTCAATTTTGCTGTGGCATTTAAAAGGAATGAAAGACGATGCTTAAACATATTCTATGCGCGTTACTGCTTTTGACATTTACAGCCCTGCCTGCCGCGGCAGAAAGCAAAGGGCAGCCGATCGGCACTGTCAGTGCACTGGAAGGACAGGCGCTTGTCACAAATGCAAAGGCCGATATCGGAACGCCCGTTCATATGAATGATGTAATCTAGACACAAGAAAGCGCGCGTCTTCGCATTGAGTTTCTGGATGGTACCGAATTAACGCTCGGCGAAAAGTCGATCCTGACCGTAGATGACTATGTCTATATGCCATCGGATGAGAGTGTGAAAGGTAAAGCGCATTTCTCAGTTTTGCGCGGGCCGTTTCTTTATATCAGTGGCCTGATTGCCAAAAACGATGACCCGGATGTGCAGTTCGAAACACCTCATGGCTCGATTGGTATCCGCGGCACAAAATTCTGGGGTGGTTTGCTGGATCGCTCTCATGTTTATGATACGGCTGACCGCATGGGCGGCTCGACAGAAGAATTCGGTGTGTACGTGGAAACAGGCGAAGTGGTTTTCAAAACCAATCGCGGTCAGAGTATTGTGCGCGAAGGCTATGGCTCTTTTGCCAAGGATATTGACTCAGTGCCGTCCAGCCCGAAAATCTGGAGCGATGTGGATATCAGTATGGCACTCAAGCAGGTTACATTCTCTGGCGAAGAACAGCCTGAATAACCTTACGGCATAAACTGTTCGTTTAAGATGCGGTCTTCTAGATTGTGGTCGGGATCAAATAACATGCGAACGGTATAGCTACGGCTTTCACGCACCTCGACATCCTTTACCTTGGAAAACATACGGGAGGCGGTTTCAACGCGCACCTGGCGCACTTCCGGCTCGATCACTTCAAAGCGTATCTTGACTTCGTTTGGCAGAAGAGCGCCTTTCCAGCGGCGTGGACGAAATGGTGCTAGTGGTGTTAGCGCTAAAACACTGCTACCAAGCGGAATGATGGAGCCTCCTGCAGAAAAGTTATAGGCCGTACTGCCTGATGGTGTGCTCACCAGTATGCCATCGCCGATCAGGCTTTCTTTCATTTGCTCTTTATCATCAATGAAAATTCTGATTTTTGCTGCATGTGATGTTTCACGGAACAGAGCAACCTCGTTAAAGCCGATCGCTTCAACTTCTTCGCCATCTGCTGTTGTCGCAGTCATTTTCAGCGGATGCATATCGTAGGCGCGCGCGCCGTTAATGCGCTCGATCAAATCCTCGGCCTGATAGGGGTTTAGCTGAAAGCCGATTGTACCCAAATTCATACCGAAGAATGGTTTGTTCAACTTGAAGTGGTCGTGCAGTGCCGCCAGCATCGTACCATCGCCGCCCAAGGGCACGATGATATCGGCATCCTCAGCTGTGTGCTGACCATATAATTCTTTCAGCACGGCGAAGGCCTCTTGCGCTTCCGCAGATGTGGCTACATAGAAATGTATCTTCAATTGATCGCTCATATAATCAAGCCGTTGCCTTGTTCTGTTCTGCCCAGATTTCCGAGTCGTTCAGGTAAGCCTCGACAGATTGCAGTGTTTCTTCATCGAAATATTGTCCTGCGCGTGCCGCATTTACAACATCCCACCAGTTACACAGATAATGCTGTTTCAAACCCATGGCTTCGTTGTCTTTCACAACTTCGGGGCGGATGCCGTAATCAAACAAAACAAAGAAGTGATCGATCACCGCGCCGGCTTCGCGCAGCGCCTCAATAAAGATCTGTTTGCTATGACCAAAGTTTTGCAAATCCTCGACCAGAACTACGCGCGGTTTGCTACCTTCTTCGAAATGGCCTTCGATCTGGCTCATACGGCCATGGCCTTTAGGCTTTTTGCGGATATAGACATTGGGCTTTTCCAGACGCTCTGCGATCATCGCGGCGTAGGGGATGCCCGCAGTTTCGGCGCCGGCAATAATGTCGATATTCTCTGCACCGATTTCATTGTTCAGCACATTGGCGGCCGCATCCATCATGAACTTGCGGGCTTCGGGAAATGATAGGGGGCGACGGCAGTCTACATAAACAGGGCCGATATTGCCGGATGTGTATTTAAACGGCTCGCGCGCATTAAACAGCACGGATTTTGTATCCAGTAGGTATTTCGCGGTTTGGGCGGCGACATCATTGCTCATGGCTATATCCTTATTTCTATTCCCCATAGTTTTAGCTGGTTTTATACGGTGTGATCAAGAAATAAGCGCCCGATGGATTTGATGGATAACAGGGCGCAGCTCGTCGAGTTTTTGAAAATCCTTATCCTCGCGCGCCTGATGGCGACCAAGCCGCACAGACCGCAAATACTGCCGCATTAGTAAATTCCAGCTGACAGGCGAAAAGTGATAACGCTCCTCCTTAGGGAGCGGGCCATTATAACGCAGATATAATTCAAATAACTCATTCATAAAGTGAGGGTACCATAGATAGGAATAAAAACCTAGTCATTAAATTTGACACAAAAGAATAATGGGCGTATAAATAGTTTTCATAATAAATAAAAACGAACAGGAAAACGTAACATTATTACCCGCAACCAATAAGCGGGACCGCCCGTGGTAAGACGCTACAACGAAGCACGGCAAACGGTGTGAAAAGAGGAGGAGACGTGATGATTATAACAGGGACATCCATAGGCCAATATACTAACTGTACAAGCAGCGAGCGTAACAATGTTATCAGCTTCGGTGCTTACATGGTTCGTAACGGCCGACAGGCAAAGCCGGTATACCGCCACCCGGATTACGCAACACATAGCGATGTTGTGGATCTAAGCGAATACCGCCGCTAAAGCCAAAACGCGTACGACTAAGTATAATGACTACAAAACTCAGCCCGTCTTATTGGCGGGCTGTTTTTTATTTAATCCAGAAAATCGCTGAGCTTAGTGTTTGTGACGGTCAGGATTTTGGAGATGCTTTCCGTTGAAGGCCAGCGGGGTTTGCCGTCGGGGCTGACGCGCTTGCTTTTATTGAAGGTAGTGGGATCAAGTCCGGCCTTCTTGGCAAGGCCAGAGGGCGAATAACCATTATCCTGCGCGAGCTTATCGACCGCATTCCAGATTTCAGAGTGAGTAAACATAGGATTATCGTCCCATTATTGCATGCGATCGTAAATAGGAACAAAATCCTATTTTTCTGCTTGACTTCATTTTTTAAATCTATCATAACTAGAACATAAAGTGAACATATAGAGTTTAAAAAAAGAACAAAGAAACGATAAACATGGCGAACAGAGAACGGTATTCACCGAAAATCCAGACCGAAACCGAGACTTTCACTTTTGAGAACGCTGAAGAGGCTTGGTTTTGGTTTATTCAGGCCATGCAGGCCCGCGCCGAAGGTGCCCGTTTTACACAGGGGCTGTCTTTGTACCCGCGTCCTTGCGAGCCGATGGATATTTTAAAGCTTGTGGAGAGGCTGCACCGCCAGCGCCGCTTGTTAATGGATCATATTCTGGTGCTGCGTCATTATGGCAAGCGCCTGTTACCGCCAGACCCGTATCGCGCCAAAGAAATGCGTGCCCACAAATTATGGCACGAGGCGCTGGATCGGCTGGAGCCCGTTTTAATTAATAAAGGAATCATTAGAGAACAACGCGAATTATTTTTGGAGGCAGCGGAATGAAAAACACAATGACATCTAAAATCGAATTACCTGTACAAGCAGAAGAAGGCTTTGAAACAAAAGCGTGGGTCGTATTTACCGGCCAGACTGACAGACCTTGGCTGCGCTTTTTGCGTCCCGGTTTTCGTCACTGTTTTGTCCTGCTGAATGATGGCCGCCAATGGATGAGCTTTGACCCGATGCTTAATCATATAGAGGTGAAAATCCAGCATTCGGTTAATGCCGATTTCGATTTGCCTAACTGGCTGGCAGGACGTGGTTACACAGTTGTGAATGCCCCGATCGATCACAGCAATAAAATTCCTGCGCCATGGCGTTTCTTCACCTGTGTGGAGGCGATCAAGCGTGTACTGGGCTTGCACGCCCGCACGATCTTTACGCCATGGCAGCTTTACAAACATCTGACAAATTTTGAGACACAAGGAGAATTATCATGGGAAGTTTAGCCTCTCGCCCCAAGGTTCCGAGCTATAACGCATCACCGCAGGTTGTTTATATGCCTGCGCCAATGGCCTCGTCACCATCGACAACTAACACAACGACATCGCAGAGTACGGGCGGCAGTAATGTCGACGCAGGAACAGATAGTTCGCAAGTAACATCCGAAGCTGCCAAGGAAGTGCGTGAAGATAACCTGCTGCGCCGCAGCCGCGGCCGCCTAAGTACTGTTCTGACAGGGTTTAAAGGCATCCTGTCCGATACCGCAAACACCGCCACAAACAGCCAGCGTAAAAGCCTGCTGGGAGAATAACCATGAAAACGCAAACCAAAGAACAGGCGCAGGATGCTGTGCCTGAACGCAAAGACTATACCTATATTCTGCGCCGTTACGAGGCCGCCAAGGCCAAGCGTAGTAACTGGGAATCCCATTGGCGCGATGCCTATAATTATACGCTGCCGCAACGTAACGGCTTTGATGGCTCAAGCATGGCAGGGCAGCCAAAACATGACCAGCTCTATGATGCAACGGCTATGGATGCGGCGGAGCAGCTGGCATCCAGCCTGCTGGGTAATATCACCCCGCCATGGTCTCAATGGTTCGGCTTAAAGCCCGGTCCTGATATGGGACGGCGTGAGGCACAGCTGCTTGCTCCCGCATTGGAACAAGCTGGCCGCACGATCCAGAACCATTTTGACCGCTCCAACTTTATTGTCGAAATGCATCAATGTTATCTCGATCTGGTTGTTGGTGGCACAGCTGTGCTGGCTTTCGAAGAAGCTGCGCCGGGGCAGCTTTCGGCTTTCCGCTTTACCGCCGTGCCGCTCAGCCGCGTGATATTGGAGGAGGGCGAGGATGGCATCCTGAACGGTTTCTACCGCACGCTATCCTTAACACTGGAGCAGCTGCGCGACCGTTATCCGTTAGCTGAATTGCCGAACGCCGTCTTAATGGCGGGTGAAAAAGATACGCAGCGCAAATTCGTGATTCGAAATTCGAAATTCTCGAAAGTGTCATTCCGAACGCACTGGGGACATTTGACTCCACAGCACTGCTGATGGAAGGCGGCAAGCCTGTCTTACTGCGTGAATCGCATTTGCCGCAATCCCCGTTAATTGCGTTTCGCTGGCTGAAATCACCGGGCGAGATTTACGGACGCTCCCCTGTCATGAAGGCGCTGCCTGATATCAAGACGGCCAATAAAGTGGTGGAGCTGATTTTAAAGAATGCTTCTATCGCCGTAACGGGCATCTGGCAGGCCGATGATGATGGCGTGCTGAACCCGTCCAATATCGACCTGACACCGGGGACAATCATCCCGAAAGCGGTCGGGTCAAAAGGACTAAGCCCGCTAGAAATGCCGGGGCGTTTTGATGTCTCGCAAATCGTACTGGAAGATTTGCGCGGTCGTATTCGTCACGCGCTGCTGACAGATAAACTGGGTCCACTTTCAGGGCCGCGTATGACAGCCACCGAAGTGCTGGAGCGCTCCGCCGAAATGGCAATGATCTTGGGCGCAACTTATGGCCGTTTGCAGAGCGAGCTTATGACGCCGCTCATCCAGCGCAGCTTTGCCATTCTGCGCCGCCGCGGTGAAGTGCCTGACATCAATATTGATGGGCGCTTGGTTGAACTTGACCACCGCTCCCCGCTGGCGCGCGCACAAGGCCAGCGCGATATCCAGAACACTCTTTTCTGGGTGGAGGCTGCCATGGCCATGGGCGGCGCGGCTGCCGAAGCAATTAACCTACCTGCCGCAGCGCGTTTTCTGGGCGAGTCTCTCGGTGTGCCGAGTGATCTGATCCGTAAAGAAGCGCCGCCTGCTGTTCTTCCTGATAACAACAAAACTATGGAGCGTACAAATGAACCCGATCAAAGACCTGCTGGCTAGCAAAAACAAACCCGTCTTCGAAGTGCCTGATTTCAGGACGGCAGAACGCATTGAGCTGGAGAAAGCCTATGCCCGTCTGTTCGGTACAGATGACGGCAAGCTTGTCTTGTCGCATATGCAGGAGCTGGCCTTCATGCGGGCTTATGGTGCGGAGAGTAGTGACGCCCAAATCCGCTACGCCGAAGGACAGCGCGCCTTGGTCGCGCAGATCATGCGCTTCATAAATGCCGGACGCGGTAACTAATTTTATAAAAAGGAGAAAACTATGAACGATCTTATGATACCCCTCGAAACGGCAAATGACTTGCCAGCAATCCCTGAAAAGTTCCGAGATCCCGAAACGGGTGAAGTAAAGGTGGATGCGCTTTTGAAATCCTATATGGCACTGGAAAAGAAGCTGTCCTGCATGATACCGCGCCCTGAAAATGACGAAGACAAAATTGCTGTTTTCAAAATGCTGGGCATGCCCGAAACGCCCGATGCTTATGAGGTTGATACAAGCCATGGCCTGTTCGAAGCGGATGGCGAGATCAACGCACGCCTGTACGAAAAAGGCTTTACGTTGGAGCAGGTGCAAGCCGTTTATGATCTGGCGGCTGACAAGTTCGTGCCGATGATTTTGGAATTAGCGCAAGAGTTTCAAGCGGACCGAGAAGTCGAACGTCTGGTCGCAGCGTTCGGTGGTGAAGAAAAATGGCAACAAGTGTCTAAGCAGTTGCTGGCTTACGGCAAAAAGAATTTGCCGCCCGAAGTCTTGGGCAGCCTTGCAGGATCTTTCGAAGGCGTGATGGCGCTGTACCGTATGATGAAGGGCGAAGACGGCGCAATGGACCTAAGCTCTTTTAAAGGCAGTACAGAGAAAGGCGCAGGCAATGACCTGAATGCCATGATGCGCGACCCGCGTTACTGGCGTGACCGTGACCCGTCTTTTGTGCAACAGGTCACCGAAGGCTTTAAAAGTAAATACCAGAACTAATCCTTGCTGAATTAGTGAAATGAAAAAGGCGGGAGAATATCCCGCCTTTTTTGAATTCTGTGCATGTAAAATCAGATTTGCGAGCTGGCAAATTCGCCTGCGACATGATCATCGATCACCTGCTGGAATTTGCGGCTGATTGTTTGTGACAGAGGTTCGAAGTTCAATGCCACTCTGCCGTCGACTTTTCTGACAACTTTCCCGCGATGGCTGACATCAAGGATAGTGTTGCGCAGTTTGAACTTAACGACGAAATCGATGTCCTGCTCGATACCGAATAATCTATCATCGGCCTGCAGCAGCAATCCGCTTAAACTCCAGTTTTCAACGGGGAATGTCTGGCCATGTACAACAACCACGCAACGATCGACGCTGCGACGGGGATAACGGCGTTTTGTTTGCGTGACGTCATTGCTGGCGTCAGCTTTTAATGAAGAAATCAAATTTTGTAACATTGCAAATACTCCTTGCAAGGCTGTCTGTTAAACAACCGCATTATTTATAGTACACACCGTATCTCAATTACCAGAAAATTTTAGAGCGAAGCGCTCTTCATAGATATTTCAACTACAAATATCTCATATATAGGTATGTTTGGCAAATTTTTTGACAATAGCTATTGACGCATTAGGAATATTGTCCTATATTCGTTCTTATCAACGCCACAACTGTATCTGCTATATGCCGATCCATATGGCGTTTTTATTTTTCTTCCCCTTACGCCGTCTATGATGGTTTGTGTTCTTCAAATTAGGCATCCAGCCTGCTTGCCGATACAGGGGTTAGGACATGGAAATTGACCATGGCTTCGTACACGATCTGCGCAATTTGCAAATCTACGCCGCCGACACTCGCGCCAATATCGATCATCGCTTTGGTTGGTGCAATGGGGACGACAACCATGTTGACCTCCCGCAGGATTTCTAAACTCTGTAACGCTTGTTCAAATCTGGTAGACATACTCTTTCTCCTTATTGCTGTAACACCCTTTACAGATGCATGTGGCAGGCCAACTTGTACGCAGACAGCCTTCAGGATAGGGTGTCGTACATGAGTAACACCTTGATTTTGATCAAAAATAAGAGTTTTAAAATTCTACTGTTATGACAGCGCAGCTATTGTGGGCTAGTCTTTCGGATAGAAAAATACGCGCGAAATGTCGTTGCAATTTGCAAATTGCAACGCGTCTTGCAGTGTAAATAAGGCTTATGGGAGTGTATCAGGCGTGGCTTGAGCGGCCAGTTCCTTGTGCGTTTGGCGCTCGCGATACAGCACATATAACCCCGCCGTAATGATCAGCGCCGCGCCTGCCAGCGTCGGGCCATCAGGAATATCCCCGAATATGAAATAGCCCAGCAATATCCCCCATATCATCGAAGAATACACAAACGGCGCGACAACGGCGGTGGAGGGCGCAATGACATAGGATCGGGACATGATCCCCACGGCGATCGCGATGCCTGCGCCATAGAGCGCAAACAGCCACCAATGCGGTATTGAAGGCACTTCGAAATGCGTGATCGCCAGCGGCGCGTTACATATCATAATCAGCAGCATCGCATAAAACGGAAACAGGGGCGTGTATTCATCCTTGCCGATCAAGCGCAGAACAATCGCGTTACACCCAAGCATCAATGCAGAGCCGACTCCCATCAAAATGCCGTAATTAAACTCGCTATAACCCGGGCGAGAAATAATCAGCACGCCGATAAATCCGACAATAATCGCCATCCAGCGATGCCATCCCACATGCTCTTTAAGAACGAAAATAGATAGAATGGTCATGATGAACGGACTGGCAAATATCAGTCCGTACATTTCCGCAAGCTGGATATGTTTCAGCCCCGTCACGATAAAATAGCTATTCCCCACCATCAGCAGCGAGCGAATGCCATGCAGCCACCATTTGCTTTTCGGCACAAAACCGTTCGGGCCTTTATGGAACATGATGAAGCCTGCCAAAATCACAAACCCGAACATATTGGCGATGAATAATATCAGGGAGGTGTTATAGAACTGCCCCAGATATTTGGCTGACGTATCAACCAGCGAGAATACGAAATACGCACCGCAAGCCAGCAATATGGCGGGCAGGGCGTGGTGTGAAATATCTTTAGGGGACGCAGTACTCATGATAGGCGCATATTGCTTTGATCGGCGCTACAAAGTCAACAATTCTCAGCTAAATGTCTGATATGCAGGAATGTCATGTATAGAGCTTGCGATAGTTAAGGGAATTTTGCGTTGTGTCATGCGTTAGTAAAATGACGTGATTTTTTATTTATCTAAGCTATATTTTTACCATGAACGACGATCTCAAGCACAAGACCGAAGAAACTATTGGCAATACCGCCGGCGAAATATCCAAGAGAACGCATCAAGCGATTGATGCTGCTGTGAAATTTGAGCTTAAAGCAGAACAGAAAGCACAGGACTTTCTGAATATGACCCGCCGTTTTGCAAAGCTGACCTCGTCAGGTGGTATCGTTTTGATGGTGACGGCTGTATTGGCGCTGATTGTCGCTAATAGCCCGTTTTACGATGCTTATCATCACTTCTTGGAACGCGTCATGTTTACGATCGGAATGTCCGACGGACAGGACGTGCAGATGCAGCTGCAAAAGCCGATACTGCTCTGGATCAATGATGGCTTGATGGCGATATTCTTCTTTTTGGTTGGTTTGGAAATCAAGCGTGAAATCGTAGAAGGCGCTTTATCGAGTAAGGCCAAGGCGTTCTTGCCAGCCTTTGCAGCTGTCGGCGGGATGGTTGTGCCTGCTGCAATATTTTGGTTCATCAATAAAGATAACCCTGAAATGCTGTCAGGCTGGGCTATTCCGGCGGCAACCGATATTGCCTTTGCGCTGGGTGTTTTGGCGCTTCTTAAATCGCGTGCGCCTGTGGCGCTTAAGGTGCTGCTGACTGCCATCGCAATTATTGATGATTTGGGCGCAGTTTTGATTATCGCGCTGTTCTATACACACGACGTGCATTTCCAGATTTTATATCTCGCACCGCCGCTGCTGCTGACCATGTTCATTATGAATAGACGCAATGTCACCTCGAGCTTTTTCTATGTTGTGCTGGGTATGTTGCTCTGGGTCGTCGTTTTAAAATCAGGCGTGCATGCGACACTGGCGGGCTTCTTAACGGCACTGTTTATCCCGACGAGAAATGTTCATGACCCTGAAGCGCATCCTGCCAAGGAGGTGGAGCACGCCGTGCATCCGTGGGTGGCTTTCTTGGTGCTGCCGCTATTTGCTTTTGCAAACGCAGGCGTGCCATTCCAAGGGATCGGCCTTGAGGATGTGTTCGATCCTGTCGTGGTCGGTATCACGCTGGGTCTGTTTCTGGGTAAGCAGCTCGGTATTTTCAGTTTCCTCTGGATAGCGATTAAATCAGGTATATCGCCTATGCCTGAAGGAACATCATGGGTACAGTTATATGGGGTCTCGATTTTATGCGGGATTGGGTTTACTATGTCCCTGTTCATAGGCGGTCTTGCCTATAACTCCATTGAAATGCAGGCATCTGTGCGTATGGGTGTTTTGGCGGGGTCTGTCGCATCGGCGCTGCTCGGCTATCTGGTCTTACGCTTGGCGCCTGTTCCTAAAGTAAAACCTAAACTTGGTGACGAAAGTCAGATCCAAAAAGAAGATGAGGTCTTTCCAAATGACAAATAAATCCCCGATCACGGTTGCGCATGGTGATGGTATTGGTCCTGAAATTATGGACGCTACGCTTCGTATCATTGATAAGGCCGGTGCTGCGCTTGACATCGAAGAAATCGTGATTGGCAAGGAAGTCTACGAAAAAGGGGAGCTGAGCGGTATCGCAAAAGAGTCATGGGACAGTCTGCGCCGCACCAAAGTTTTCCTGAAAGCACCGATTACCACTCCGCAAGGCGGCGGCTTCAAGTCTTTGAACGTAACGATCCGTAAGTCTTTGGGATTATTTGCAAATGTACGTCCGTGCGTGTCCTATGCGCCTTACGTAGAGACAAAACACCCGAATATGGATCTGGTGATCATCCGCGAAAACGAAGAAGATTTGTATGGCGGTATCGAATACCGCCAGTCTCAGGACGTGATGGCTTCGCTGAAGCTGATTTCCCGCCCGGGAACAGAGCGCATCGTACGCTACGCCTTTGAATATGCGCGTGCCAACGGCCGCAAGAAGGTCACCTGTATGACCAAAGACAACATCATGAAACTCTCTGATGGTCTGTTCCACAAAGTGTTTGATGAGATCGGTCAGGAATACAAAGACATCGAACAAGATCACATGATCATTGATATCGGCGCGGCCAAAGTCGCATCTGCACCGCATATGTTTGATCTTATCGTGCTGCCGAACCTTTACGGTGACATCGTATCCGACATTGCTGCCGAAGTAACAGGCTCTGTGGGTCTGGGGGGGTCATCCAATATTGGTCAGGACTTTGCGATGTTCGAAGCGGTTCATGGTTCTGCCCCTGATATTGCGGGGCAGGGCATTGCCAACCCGTCAGGTCTGCTGCTGGGTGCCGTGATGATGCTGGTACATATCGGGCAGGGCGAGGTTGCAGGCAAAGTGCATAATGCATGGCTGAAAACTATCGAAGACGGTATTCACACAGGTGAAATTTTCCGCGCTGGCACAAGCAAACAGAAAGTCGGCACAAAGGATTTCGCCGATGCTGTGATCGAACGTCTGGGCGCACAGCCTGATAAAATGAAGCCCGCCAATTATAACGGCGTTGGCGCAGGCGGTATGAAACTGCCACCTCTGAAGCCTCGTGTAGAAGAAAAGAAAGCCCGCGTCGGTGTTGATATCAACCTGAACTGGGACGGCACGCCTGATGATCTGGCTGCCAAAATCCTGCCGTGTGTCACAGATAATCTGGAACTTTCGATCATCTCTAACCGCGGCGTGAAAGTATGGCCGAACGGTCAGCCTGAAACATTCTGTGCTGATAACTGGCGCTTGCGTTTCTTGGGCAAGGACGGCTCTGAAATCAAAACATCGCAGGTCATTGCCTTGATGGATCGCCTGAACCAAGCGGATATGAACTTCACAAAATCTGTGATGCTTCACACATTCGATGGCAAAAAAGGATATACGGCAGCACAGGGCGAGTAATCGCCCGATGCGGTTCGCCTTGCTATTCTTCCCATAATCTTGTAGCGTTATTGCTTCGCAACAAAAAACAGGGAGAATATGAATGACAGCAAAACGCGCTAAAATTGCTGTGGCTATGGGTGACGGTATCGGTCCGGAGATCATGGACGCCACCCTTCGCATTTTGAAATCTGCAGGCGCCCGCCTTGATATCGAAGAAGTGACCGTCGGTGAAAAAGCCTATTTGGCAGGTGAAACCAAAGGCATTTCCGATGCCGATTTTGCCAAGCTCGAGGCCGTAGACGCCTTCTTGAAAGCGCCTCTGAATACGCCGCAGGGTAAAGGCTATAGCAGTGTAAACGTTGCCATTCGCAAGCATTTTGATTTGTTCACCAATATCCGCCCGTCCGTATCGCTGGAGCCTGTGATCAACAGCCGCAGCGGCGCACAAGGCGTTGATCTGGTCATGATCCGCGAAAATCTGGAAGATTTGTATGCAGGTATTGAAAGCCGCCCGAGTGCTGATGTTACGGTTGGCCGCAAAGTGATCACGAAATCTGAATCTGAACGCATCATCCGCACCGCCTTTGAATATGCGCGTGTGAATGGCCGTAACAAAGTGACCGCGATTGCCAAGGATAATATCCAGAAATTCACAGACGGCACGAACTTCCACGACGTCTTTGATGAAGTAGCGCAAGACTATCCTGATATTACACCTGAATTCTACATTGCTGACATCGGTCTTGCGCGACTTGGGTCGCGCGCCTCTGACTTCGATGTTGTGGTAACACAAAACATGTATGGCGATATCGGCTCTGATGTTGTCGGTGAGTCTTTAGGCTCGATCGGGATTAGCGGCTCGGCCAATATCGGCTCTGAATTTGCAATGTTCGAAGCCGTCCACGGCACAGCCCCTGATATCCAGGGCAAAGATCTGGCAAACCCGACAGGGCTTTTGATGGCGTCCATCATGATGCTGAACTATCTGGGGCAATCTGATATCGCCGAGAAAGTACATAACGCGCTGCTGTCGACGCTAGAGGCAGGCTATATGACAGGTGATGTCTATGGCGGTGATTATGCCACACACAAGGTTGGCACAACGGATTTTGCAAGCGCTGTGATCAAGCGCATGGGGCAGACACCGAATATATTAAAGCCCGTGGATTATAGCGCCGTTAAAGACGGTTTCGAAATCCCTGCATTCAAAACAACTCACCTTGCTGACGACTTTAACGCTGTCGGTATTGATGTTGGAATTGCCACGCTGGACGATGCGAAAACACTGGCTGCTGATCTGCAGTCACGCTGTCCATACGGTCTCGAGCTTACAGAGATCAGATCTGTGCGTGGTGATAAGGTGTGGCCTGAGGAAAGTCGTGCGTTCGGTTCTGATTACCTGACTGCACGCTTTATGTTTGAAGATGCCGCAGCCGACCAGTCACAAAAAATGATGGACGTTGCAAATCTGACAATGGCGTTATCGGATAAGAACATCCGTGAAATTACGATGCTAACAACATCGGCAGACGGCAGAACGCTGAACTTCCGCTAAGATAGGTGGATCGGACTACGAAGAACCAATGGTGGCTTTTGAGTTTGAAGAGCCTCCATTGTGTCAATTAGCTCCAACAAGGTTGCATGGGCACTATGTGCCAGTGCCTCCTCAGGATCATTGAAGTATATCGAGGCCACTAGAGTCTTAGCCGTGTAGCCAAGGTCGTTTTTAACAAGAAGCTTCAAACCGTCTTGGTAAAAATATGAATCTTTTGCAATGTTTTTTAGCGCCATCTGCTGTGCCATTTGGCCGAGCATGACGTGAATGCCTTCGTGGAAAACAGTCTTTAATAGATCACTCAAGTCGCCAGATCTGATCTCTCTGGTATTAATGAAAATTTCAGACGGCAAGTAGTCGTCCTCGCGGACTTTGCCAGTATAAATCCAGCCTGCTACTTTTTCGGGCTTGGCCACGAAATTAATTTTCGGGACTTTGAATGTGATGCCTTCAAACGCAAAAGCTTCGGCTTGCTCGCTGAGCATTTCAGTTAGAAAATCTTCAAGGTCGCGTCGTGTTTTTAACTCATCAGCCCTATGGATGTTTTTAGCAACCCAAATGGCAGTTTGAAATGTGCAGGCTTTAACATGTTCTTTTAAGGCGTCAGAAAAATCAGCCGCTCTGGAAAGTTTGAGAACCATATCCATTTCACGAGAAAATCGCTCTTCATCGACCATGACAGCTTGGTTACTGGCGCGTTTAAATGCGCCTTTCAAAGAAGCTTCATTAGCGACATGTTCTTGTATGCGGTCGAGTGCCATATAAAGAAGGGTCGGCATCTTTTGTGCCATGTCATCGTCTGCAACATCTTCAAGGCTGCGCATCATCATTTCATGCGGCGATACATAATTGGTAACAATGGCAAAAGCTTGCCTTAGTCTTTCAAACATAAATTCTCCCTGTAGATAATTTATGAAAAATATAAGGGTCTGTTGTCAAGAAAAACCGTGAAAGTCTTATGCTTTCTTGGCGGCCTCAATTGTGTTTTTCATCAAGCAAGCAATGGTCATCGGGCCCACACCGCCGGGCACGGGTGTAATCGCTCCCGCTTTATCTTTGACGCCTTCGTAATCAACGTCACCGACCAACTTGCCGTCTTCTGTGCGGTTAATGCCGACATCAATGACAATCGCGCCGTCCTTAACCCAGTCAGCTTTAACCATCTGGGGGCGGCCTACAGCGGCAACGACGATATCAGCCTGCGCGCAGACCTTGTCCAGATCCTTGGTGCGCGAGTGACACTGCGTAACAGTACAGTTCTCGCCAAGCAGCAGCTGCCCCATAGGCTTTCCGAATAGATTGGAACGGCCAATCACTACAGCGTGCAAGCCGCTTAAATTCTCTTTGATGCTTTTAATCAGCATTAAGCTGCCCTGTGGTGTACAAGGAACCAGTCCGTCATTGTGGCCAAGGATCAGCTTACCGGCATTGACTGTCGTAAGACCGTCAACATCCTTATGCGGCGCAATCATCTGCACCAGATCTTCTTGGGCGGCGGAGAGATGGTCAGGCAGTGGCAATTGCATCAGAATGCCGTGCACATGCGGGTCGTTATTCAGATCGTTAATAACCTTGGCAATATCATCCTTGCTGCTATCCGCAGGCATTTTAAATTCAAAGCTTTTAATGCCTGTTTTCTCGCACGCTGTAATTTTGTTACGTACATAGACATGGCTCGCAGGATCATCGCCCACCAAGATAACCGCTAGGCCAGGTGTCAGGGCGTGGTCTTGCACGTCTTTAGCTAAACTCTCACGAAGATTGGCCGCAAAGGCCTTACCATCAATAATCATTAGTGCATCATCAATCTGAAGATCAGGTTTTCAAGTAACATCAGGCCAAAAATGACAATCAGCGGCGTAATATCGATACCGCCAATAGGCTTCACATATTTGCGGATGGGCTTGTAAACAGGCTCTGTTGCTTTTTCCAGCAGCGCAATCAGGTTGCGGGATTTCTGATTTTTGACGTTGATGACATCAAAAGCAATCAGCCAGCTGATCAAAACGCTGATAATAATGATCCAGAAATAGACCTCGATACAAAAAAGCAAAAGTTGGGCAATGACTGACATTTTCGCAGAATCCTAAGTTGTTTTTAATATTCTAAGCATTATCATAATGGAAACAAGCTGTTAACCGAATTCTGATATAGTAGAGAGAATATGATACCGGGCTTAGATATTATGGCGTTTTCAGGGTGGTTGCTTCTAGCTTCCAACCAGCAAGTCTGTTCAATGACCAAAGCGCCCAGCATTGTGGTTAATCCGATTACAGCGCCCATCCAATATGAGTTCAATCTCGGCTCTGAGGAGCTTGATAAGATTAAGTCAAATACGGTTAGTCCTTATGCCCCCGGCACGGATACCACAACAAAAGGGTTGCGCCATGACAAGCCTGAATTCCAGTATTCTGTAAGCATTTACCGCGCTGAAGATCATCAGCGCCAGACGGCATGCTTTTGGTATGACAAAGTCGAGGTCACAATCAAGCTATCGCCTAAAATTTACGTGGCGAAAGAGCAAAGCGATAAGCGCTGCCGTGACGAGATCTTGAAACATGAATTAAAACACGTAGAGGTTGATCGCCGCGTCATTAATAACTACGCGCGGAATATTGGGATCGCGATTCAAAATTCCGTGAATGAAATAGGGGTCATAGGACCGTATAACCTACATGAAAAGGATAAAGTGAACGAGAGCTTGAAAGCACATATTAAAAGTGCGATCGAGTCTCAGGAATTGCTGCTTTATCGTGATATGCGTAACGAACAAAGCCAGGTAGATAGTCTGGAAGAGTATGAAAGGGTAAGTGCTATATGCAGAAACAAGTAATGAATAGTTTTGGCAAAAAACTGCTGAAGGTCACCGCAGTAGCCGGTTTTGCTGTGATGCTATCTTATTCTGCAGCAGTCATGGCACAAGATGAGGCACCCGCTGCTGAGGCGGACTCAGCCAAAACGTTGGAGCATTTAAGCACGGAGCGCTGTTCTAAATTCTCTGACCCTGAAATTATTCTGAATCGTCTAAAAGGCGGCGTGTATTATAGCCCCGCACTGACAGAAGAGGCGCTGGCATCGCAGAAGCAAAGACTGTTTCGCAAGAATATGCCTGAAAGACAGGGTAACGTCGGCCACCCTGAAATGTATCACAAGACATATGTGAAACTTGCTAAATTCCCAACAACAGGCTGTGTTTACCTAGAACGCTTGCAGGCTGATGTGCGCGTTGATCACCGTGTCTATATTGCAGGTGAATATCCGAAAGGATCCTGCCTATATAACGGCTTTTATGAGCTTGAAGCAGAGTTGATGCAGCTGGATCAAGACGTGATCAACAAAGCTTTTAATCAATTTGAAGCCTATTTGAAGTCGGTTCCCGAAGCCATTCGTGCGGCAGGGCCGGTTGCGCGCGGATCGGGTAATATTTACGATCTTGAAAAAGAACATCAAGAGAATATCGAGCGCATTGTAGACTCGTTTGTGATGAAACTTGAAAAAGACTTGATGTTGCAGCGTAGAGATGTCGATGATCCTGCATTCTATGATGACATTATCGCAGAATGTGAAGGCATGGAGTAAGGCTAACCACCTTATTCTAGTCACAAATAATTTGCATAATTAAAGTAGATGGTTGTATATGTGTTCTTCAATTCACATTGAGGAACAGCTATGCGCGTATTTTTACGCTTCATATTACTGATACTATTTACGTTCATCTTTGCCTTTCCGGCATCAGCCAAGGCCAGTGAATGTAGTGCCGTGCCGCGTCCCCAGATAGAAATTAATCTGCACGAAGTTCCTGTTAAATTCGACGTCTCGAAATCAGAAGACTATCTTTCCAGTCTGGAAATGACCACCAGCAAACAATTCCCCCATAGCGTTGCTAGCAAAATCGGCGGGGTGATGAGCGGCCAACTGACACTTGATCATCGCATGGGGTTCAAGGTGCATGAGGCGCAATCGCAGGACGGGCAATGTCTTGGACTAAGCCATGTCATTATAGATATCACAATTGAACCGACAATTTTTATCGCGCAGGATTATCAGACACAGAGCTGTTGGTTCAAAGTTATATTTGAGCACGAAACAAAGCATATCGATGTTGATCGCGCGATTTTGGCGAAATACAAAGACCAGCTAAGTGATGTGCTGAATATGCTGCTGCTGGAACCGCAAGATTACGCGATACTGGTTTCGGCTGATCAGCAAAGCATTGATATGCGCAAAACCGATCTGCAGCAGGGTCTCGAAAATGCACTGGAAGTCATGTTCAATAAAATGATGACAGACAGAACAGCGCAGCAGCAAGCAGTTGATAGTCATCACGAGTACGCAACGCTGGCTAGAGCTTGCCGCAGTGCGTCCTAAGGCTACCGTTCTAAAAACTTGTAAACCATACAGCAGTGGTTATGATGAGCACGTAACACCTGTTCGTTAGAGGCTTAAATGCGTAAATTTCTGTGCCTGTATATCGTTATACTGTTAATGAGCCAGCTCCCAATTGCCGCGAACGCGCAGGGAGATAGCCTGTTATTTGAAAATAGCGAAAACTCTGGGGCAGTAGAAGAATATATGGGCTATATGAGCCTGCCCGCGGATACAGGCGAAATTACTCTGCCTCACGGCACGGCTGATATTTGTGAAGTTGTGCCCCAAGGCAATGGCCCTTTCTTTTACGATGTTGCCTACGAGGCAACTGAACGCGAGCTTAAAGGTACAGACTATAGGCAGCGTCCGCAAAATGAAGAAGCTATAGTCTTGGCACGTGAGTTTTTTAACGCTTCCAAATTATATGACGCAGCAGTTAATACCTGCATGCAAACGCCGAATGCAGATGTTAATTACTGTAAATGCCGTCAGGATGAAGAGCGTCTGGCTATTCAGCATATATACGGGATTGCTCTTGAAAAATTTCCGCAATGGGAGCGCATGATCTTGAAGATACCGCGCGAGGATAGAGGACATCAATTCCTGCATATAAATAGATTTGCCCCCGATAGCTGGGCGTACTATTGCGGAAACCAGATTGAATAGCTATAGATGTTTGAGGCGCAGATTAGTGTGCCGCAGGAGGAACAATGAATAAAAACCTAGTTGTATTGATATGCGTTTTACTGGTGGCAGGCGTCGTTTACTACTTCGTGCATGATACTGTAACAAGCCAACCTGTTGCCGAGCCGCAGCAGGAAAATCCTTATGGCTTGCCTGATGCACTGGTCGTTGAAGGAATGCCCGTTGATCCTGTCTGCTTCAATATTCTGGGCGGTGAAGAGAATACTTCGGTAACGCTGACGCAATGTGCAGAGACATATAAATATAAAGATGTAGCGCAAGAAGTAACCGAAGATGGTTATATCTCTTCTGTATTTCGTTACAGCGATGATCCGGCCGATGCGCCCCTAGCTATGGTGCGCTATAAATATCTCGGCGAGACTGATAGAGGCTATAACATCCTCGTGGAAAGCGCGAGCGGCGGTACGGGGCAGTTCTCAAGCGTTTACATTGTCGGTGAGAACGGCGCCGAACTTGAAATACTGGACACTATCGCAGGCGGTGATCGTTGTAATGGCGGTATTGAAAGCGCGTCTGTCGTGGAAGGTAATCTGGTTTTTAACCAATATGTGACACCATTCGATTTTCTGGATCTGGCTGACAGCAACCCATATGGCTTGAAAGCCTACCAGGATCTGGATGCTTGTGCGGTCTGCTGCTATGGCGTAGCGCGCTATAACCAAGACGGGTTCAAGGGAATCTCGGTAACCGTTGAAGGTGATTTTCTGGCAAAAGACGAAGATGCGCCGGAACGCGGCCTGCAGAACTGTTTTGATAAGGTGCTGAAAACACGTATGGATATCGGACAAGCAGAAATGCCGACAGAGGTTGTGCAGAGCTTTGTTCAGGAGTTTCATGACGCCTGTACGGTGCAATAAGGCTGAAAAAGCGATCTAATGACTGATACACTCTACGATGCGGCTCTGACTGTTCTAAACACAGCCTGCCCCCATGAAAAAGCAGAGAAGACACAAGCTTTTGCGGCGCGGTGGTTTGCAGATGACAGCCTGCTGATCGGGCAGGGCGATCAACTTCCTGAGCGTCCTGCGCGTCCCGATAAGCCTGAGCTTTTACATCCGAGTAAAATGCCCAAACGCCTGAAGGGCGGCTCTTTGCGCAATAAGATTTCACTGCTTCATGCGCTGGCACATATCGAGCTGAATGCCATTGATCTGGCATGGGATATCATGGCGCGCTTCGCACATTATGCTGCCGAAAACGATAAGCAGGGCTTTAGTTTGCCGCGCGAGTTTTATTCCGACTGGATGAAAGTTGCGAGCGATGAAGCCAAACATTTCCTGATGCTCTCTAGTAGGTTAAGTGACTTGGATGCGGCTTACGGTGACCTGCCCGCGCATGACGGTTTGTGGGAGTCCGCGGATCGCACGGCGCATGATTTTGCGGCAAGG
>DUBU01000003.1:0-71062 GCA_012960155.1 Micavibrio sp.
CGAGATCGGCGGCCTGATGGACGCCGAGTTCATCGGCCAGGGCTGGTCCTGGGCCAAGGTCGTGTCGATCCTCGAGCATTTGTGGATTCCCGTGATCGTCATCGGCACCGCCGGCACCGCCGGCATGATTCGCCGGCTGCGCGCCAACATGCTCGACGAGCTCGAGAAGCAATACGTGGTCACCGGCCGGGCCAAGGGTTTGCCGCCGCTCCGGCTGTTGCTCAAATATCCCTTCCGGGTGGCGCTTAACTTCTTCATCGCCGATATCGGGTCCATGCTGCCGGCGATCATTTCCGGCGAGGCCCTGGTCGCCGTGGTGCTGTCGCTGCCGACCACCGGGCCCATGATGGTGTCGTCCCTGCAGAGCCAGGACATGTACCTGGCGGGCTCGTTCCTCATGTTCCTCGCCACCCTCACGGTGGTCGGCGTACTGATCGAAGTGCCGGTCATGCTCTGGCTGGTGCGCAAAGCCTTTTACGGGCGCATCCCGTTTGATATCTGCCAGCTGGACACCGAAATGGAGCTGCCTGAAGTCTATGAATTCCGCGATATGCTGGTCAAAGAGTGGAATATCCCGCTCAAAATCGAGCTATGCCCGCCTGAAAAAGACATGGATCAAACCCTGCCGCCCGCAACCCGCGCCGCAACCCGCAAAACCGAAGGGCTGCGCAACCTTATGAAGCGCGAGAAATATTCAGGCATTATTGCAGGTATTCGCCGTGACGAGCAGTCCATGCGCGCCAAAGAACGTGTGTTCTCCCCACGCACACTAGACGGTGACTGGGACTTCAAAGACCAGCCTGCCGAGTTCTGGGATCAATATAAAACCGAATTCCCCGAAGGCTGTCATGTGCGTATCCATCCACTGTTGCACTGGACTGAGGTTGATATCTGGCGTTATACCAAGCGCGAGAATATCCCTGTCGTGCCGCTCTATTTTGCCAATGCGGAGGGCAAGCGTTACCGCTCGCTCGGTGAGAAGAACATCACGGCGCCGATCGATAGCAAAGCCGCGACCATTGACGAGATTATTCATGAGCTGGAAACCACAAAGACATCCGAACGCGCGGGCCGCGCCATGGATAACGAGACAGAAGACAGCTTTGAAAAGCTGCGCGCACACGGATATATGTAATGCATTGGCTGATCTGGGTTTTCATCGCCGTTAGCTTTAGCAGCGCCTATCGTCTGGGCTATAAAATGCTGTCAGGCGAATTTACGGCGCTGTTCAATGTTGCCGTGATTACCCTGATCGCCAGCCTGACATGCTTTATGCTGTATTTTCTGCGCGAACATAATGCGACGAGTTTTGAGAATTTATCCGCTAAATCAATCGCGCCGCTTATTCTGGTCGGGATCGTTCTGGCGGGGCTAGAAGTTTCGATCATGATGATATACCGCGTTGGCGGCCCCTTAAGCATCTCACAAAGTCTTGCCAGCAGCATGACAGGCATTATCATCTTTGGGGTTGGCGTGTTATGTTTTAAAGACCAGCTTAACTGGGGGCAGATCACCGGCTTTTTTCTAAGCCTTACAGGCGTCAGCCTTCTAACCTATTACAGTGCCGCGAAATCATAAGGACAGAATAACTATGAGTGATAGCACACAAAAACATCAGCAGCTGCGTGTCGTGATTGTCGGTCACGTCGATCACGGTAAATCCACACTGATCGGGCGTTTACTGCACGATACAGGCAGCCTGCCCGAAGGCAAGCTGGAAGAGATCAAGCGCGTCTGCGAAAAACGCGGTACGCAGGCGCTGGAATGGTCTTTTGTGCTGGATGCGTTTCAGGCCGAACGCGATCAGGCGGTTACGATTGATTCAACGCAGATCTGGTTTTCTACACAGCTGCGCGATTATGTGATCATTGATGCGCCGGGCCACCGTGAGTTTTTGAAGAACATGGTATCAGGCGCGGCAGCGGCCGATGCGGCCGTACTGGTTGTCGATGCCACAGAAGGCGTGCGCGAGCAAACCCGCCGTCATGCGTATCTGCTGCATCTTTTGGGCCTGCGCCAGATTGCCGTTGTCATTAACAAGATGGATGCCGTTGATTACGATCTGGAGCGCTTCAACGAAGTCGCCAAGGAAGTCCGCGTTTATCTGGATTCATTGGGCTTGCAGCCCCAGCACATTATTCCGATGTCTGCCCGCGAAGGCGATATGCTGGCCGCCCGCGGTGATAAAATCAACTGGTATCAAGGCAAGACCCTTGTCGAGAGCCTTGACGGGTTCGAGATTACACCGCCGCCCACAGCCCGTGCGCTGCGCTTTGCCGTGCAGGATGTCTATCGTCAGGATGAGAAACGCATTCTGGTCGGGCGCGTTGAAACGGGCATTATGCGCAAAGGCGATAAGCTGCTGTTCTCGCCGACCAACGAGATAGCAGAGATCAGCTCGCTCGAAGTCTGGCCGCCGAACCCCGATAAAGTCGAAGCCCATGCGGGCGAGGTCATCGGCATTACGCTGGATGAAAAAATCTTTGTCGAGCGCGGCCATATTGCCAGCCATGAGAAAAATCCGCCGATGCTGTCTAACGTATTTCGCGCGCGTATGTTCTGGCTGGGGCATGAATCCCTGAAGGTCGGTAATAGCTATAAAATCCGATATGCCACGCACGAAGCGATGGTGACTGTGCAATCTATCGAGCGCGTGATTAACACCGAAGACCTTGACCATGACGGTGATAATAAGGAAGTCGGCCGTAATGCCGTGGCGGAAATCACACTGCGTGCGCGCAACTTGTTGCCGATTGACCCGTATATCGACAATTTCCGTTTAGGACGCATCGTTCTGTATGACGGTTACGATATTGTTGGCGGCGGCACAATCAGCATGGAAGATTATGCTGACCAGCGCCGTATGATGAAGCCCAAAGCGCAGAACCTGTATGAAGTTGATCATCTGACAAGCTATAACGAGCGTATCAAACGTCAGAAGCACCATGGCGGTGTGTTCTGGTTCACAGGGCTATCTGGCGCGGGTAAATCAACGCTCGGCATGCTGGTTGAAAAGCGTCTATTCGAGCTTGGTTACCACACATATGTACTGGATGGTGATAACGTGCGTCACGGCCTATGTTCGGACCTTGGCTTTTCGCCTGAAGACCGCGCAGAGAATATCCGCCGCGTTGGTGAAGTCGCCGCGCTGCAGGCTGATGCAGGCTTGATTACGATTACGGCCTTTATTTCACCATACCAGGATGACCGTGATCGTGCGCGCCTTGCCTGCCCTGACCGCTTCCATGAAATTCATGTGAAGGCCGATCTGGCGACCTGTGAGAGCCGCGACCCGAAAGGTCTGTATAAAAAAGCGCGTGATGGTAAAATTCCTGACTTTACTGGGATCGACTCGCCCTATGAGCCGCCCGTAAATCCAGAGCTTGTGGTTGATACGCAGAGCTATGACATTGACGAATGTGTTAATCAGGTCGTCGCCTATATCGAACGTGAAGCAGCATTGGAAGAAGACTCCGAGAAAACCAGTAAGGAGAAGGCACTTGCCATCTAGTAAACTTTTGGAACACCTGCCCGCGCTGTGCAACATTGTAAGGCGTATCGCAACAGAGGCAGGCGAGGTTACGCTCGAGCATTTCGAAGATTCAGGCTATCAGGGTGTGCAAACCAAAGGTGACGGATCACCCGTAACCGAGGCGGACCGCGCTGCGGAAAACGTTATCAAAGCAGGACTTAGCAGCGTTCTGTCAGACATTCCGATGATTGGTGAAGAAAGCTTTGCCGCAGGCGATATTCCAAGCCTTTCCGAGTCAGAATATTTCTGGATGGTCGATCCGCTGGACGGCACGAAAGAGTTCATTTCAGGTAGCGGTGATTACACCGTCAACATTGCCTTAATCCGCAATAAAACCCCTGTTCTGGGTGTTGTATACGCCCCTGTAAAAGGCGAGATGTTTTACGGCTGTGAGGATGGCGGCGCCTTCCGTTACATGGAAGATTCAGACCGCGAAAAACCCATTCAGGTACGCACGCCCCCTGCCAAGGGCCTGACAATTGTGGCTAGTCGCAGCCATGGTGATGCCGATAAAATGGATAAATTCTTGCAGGACTTCAAAGTCGAAAAACTCGTGAAACGTGGCAGCTCCTTAAAAATATGCGCTGTCGCTGCCGGCAAGGCCGATATCTATCCGCGCTTCGGTCCTACTTGTGAATGGGATACAGCAGCGGGTGACGCTGTGTTACGCGCGGCTGGCGGCATCATGACATATGTCGATGGCAGCCCTATGACTTACGGGCACGCAGATCGCAAATTCTTAAATCCGGAATTTATCGCCTGGTCAGAACAATTCTTGGAAGAGATGGAATAGCCGCAGGATTATTCTTCAAAATCCTGCGTGACGCCATCATTAGATTCGTCAGATTTTATGCCGTAGCATTCACGGACAATAAGGCCTAGCGCGTCCTCGAGACCATCAATCTCATGCACGATAATCTGTGTTGGCTCGTTATGCGGCGTGACTGTGACCACAAAACGTCTGAAATGCTGCAAGTTGCGCAGGAACGGAATAGGTTCAGGAACGAACAGTGCGTTACGGTCTGTTGATAGCTCCCACTCAGCAGCCTTGCGACGTTTACCATCGAACTGATAGGTCACGACCATGGAATTCTTGTTATTCTGCCCAAGTGGCAGCAAACGGGACTTCCAGTCTAAATAAAGATCTGTCACACCGTATTTACATTGCACGATCAGTGTCGCTTTACGCTTCATACCCGAACGCGACATGATGTCTTCGACCGAGTCATTCTTTAGGTAGTAAATTTCTTCGCCAGCCTGATTACGTTTCTTGGTTGCTTCCCAGAAACCATAGGTCGCCAGAATAATTTCTTCACGGTCGGCTTCTTCGGGCGGAATAAAGCCCAGATGCTGGGATAAGTTATCGTAACAAATCAGGCGTGAAATGCGACCCGCTGTTTCAGAACATGTTTTGATTTCATCTTCCAGATCATAGACATCGAACTGTTTCGTTTTACCGACAGTGTGTGCTGATTTAGGCTTATCTTCTTGTTTAATAAGCTCTCCGGATTGCACAGCTTCACTTTGCGCGAAAGTATCACTGACAGAGATAAAAGTAAGAGCAGAGGCGCAGCTTGCAACCATCAATGCCATTTTAATTTTATCTTTAAACGTAACCTTCATTTCCCTATTTTCCTACTTCACGAGGACTTTGCATATATTCCTCAGGATTCAAGCGCCCGACACTTTCGAAAATACAACAATTCCTTCCACCATTTTTGGCTTCATAAAGGAATTTGTCAACGCGATCCAAAATTTCCTGCACTTCATAGTCGCCCGGTTCAATCACAGCGCCGCCAATCGATGTGGAAATCGAAATCTCGCCTTCAGGCACCGAACATTTCACAGGCTTATCCGCAACAGCGCGACGCAGGCGCTCGGCAATAAAATATGTCATATGCGGCGTTGTATCGGGCAAAACCACCACAAACTCTTCACCGCCCAGACGCGCCACCATATCAAAGCTTCGCAGATTATCCTGCAAGCGGTGGGCAAAGACTTTCAGCACCTCGTCCCCGGCAACGTGACCGTGCTTGTCATTTACTTCTTTAAAGTGGTCGATATCCAAAATCATCACACTCAAATTCTTTGCAGAGTCTTTGTGCGTTTTCAGCATTTTCTGCAAGTGAACGTCAAAATAGCGCCTGTTATAAAGCCCTGTCAGACTATCTGTCAGCGCCATCGACAAGCTGTACTCATAAGATGTACGCAGACGTTCCTGAAACCTTTTGCGACGAATTTGTGTTCTGGCACGCGCCAATAGCTCATTACGATCAACAGGGCGCAGAATATAATCATGGGCGCCAATCTCCAGACCGCGCGCAATACGATCCATATCTTCTTCGGAGGCTACCATCAAAATCGGAATAGCGCGCGTTCTCTCATTCGAGCGCAGATGAGAACACAGACGCAGACCATCTTCATTTTTCAAATTCAAGCTGATGATCAGAAGATCAAAATCATGCTGTGATACGTATTCCATAGCATTCATGCCGCTATCGACAGGTATGACGTTATCATTATCCTGATGCAGGGTTTCAGCGATTTTATCGGCTTCGAAATTCAAATCTTCAACGACGAGAACGCGGGCATTCTCAGTCGGCTCGTTCATCACATTGGCGTTATCATCTACCACACCCAGCTGCGTTGCCGTGCTTTCGCGGGCGCGCCACTCGTCTACGGTCATTTTCAAACGCACTAGTGAGCTCACGCGTGCCATAAGGGCTGTATCATTCACAGGTTTACTCAAGAAATCATCAGCGCCCGCTTCCAGACCACGCACTTTATCAACGCTATCTGTTAGAGCTGTCACCATAACTACAGGAATATGGGCTAGTTCCGGATTACCTTTGATACGTCGACACACCTCAAAGCCGTCCATGCCGGGCATCATGACGTCGAGCAAAATCAGATCAGGGCGATCAGAATCAGCAAGCTTTAACGCCTCTTCACCGCTCGTTGCGGTCAAAACATCGTAATACTCGCTGCTCAGCTTGGCTTCCAGCAGTTTTACGTTCGGCAAAATATCATCTACGACCAGTACGCGTGCAGACATTCGTTTTCATTATCCCCTAGTTCAAATGTTTACCGATGGTTTCCATGAAATCAGTCACGGAAATCGGTTTGGAGATGTAGTCTTCACATCCCCCTTCCCTGATTTTTTGCTCGTCACCCTTCATGGCAAAGGCTGTTACAGCAATAACAGGGATCTTCTTTAATTCTTCGTCGCCCTTCAGCCATTTTCAGGCAACTGAATATCCATCAAAATCAGGTCAGGCTTATTCTCACGCGCGAGTTCCATCACATTCACGCCGCTGCGTGTCTGGATAGTTTCAATGCCGTGCGCTTCGAGTAGATCATGAAAGAGCTTCATGTTTAGCTCATTGTCCTCGACGATAAGTACGGTTTTAGCCATATTCGCCATTTCCCCTTCTATTATGATCCTAACCCAACAGGTTTTTCTAAAACGTTAACAATTACAATATTTTAGGCTTTATCGCCCGAATGCCTCTTTAGCGGTCTGTACAGTCATTTTCCGGCAGTTTTTCTAGGGCTACCAGCTTTTGTGTGACAGAGAAGTCACGATATTCGACTAGCATATCACTGATTATACCGTTGTCGTGAAATACTACATCCATCTCGTATTCCGCATCAGCGTTTGGTTCTGCCAGCGGAAAGAATGCCATACGCACCTTACGCGCGGGCGTGTTAATCAAGGTCGTATCCATGTTTTTATTGGTATCATCCAGACGTGCCATGGCATTAACACGATCGCCGATGAAAGTATTGATCTCAACAGGGCCTTCTTCATCACTGCCATCAAAGATCGTGGCATGAAAAAATCTTT
The DNA here is from genome assembly GCA_012960155.1 of Micavibrio sp. Classification (GTDB taxonomy): domain Bacteria; phylum Pseudomonadota; class Alphaproteobacteria; order Micavibrionales; family Micavibrionaceae; genus UM-FILTER-47-13. Next base: position 7,380 of record DUBU01000003.1, read on the forward strand.
TGCCCGCTTCTGCGTATTCCAGCACCTTCACCGTATGTGCCATCGGGAACAGAACGCCTTGGTCCAGATCAAAAATCAGACCGTCAGGCATTGAATACACAGCCTCACCCGTTGAGACTTCACTTTCTTCTGCGGCAACTGGAAATTCTCCGATGCCGCGCAGCTCTTGATAGAGCTCGCCATTACGCTTACGACGGGAGCTGAAATTAAACTCTTTGCCATCAAAGGTTTCATAGGTCGAAAAGTCGCTAGTGATTTTCATCGGCGCGCTATCGGCATATTCATACATCAGATTAAAGCGATGATCAGTCACCCAAGCTTCGCATTCAGGGCGCCATTCATAAAACATCTGGCCGCTGATATTCAAAATCTGGCTGCCGCTATCTTTAGAGACCATCTTGATTTCGTAGAGTGCTTTGTGCGGCACCAGCGCATCCATTACCTTCTGATCCAGCGCTTGTGCCGGAGATGCCATGGACGAAAGAGCTGCCATAGCAACCAGGGCGGAGACTTTTAAAGCCTTAAATTTTGTAACCGTAGCGTTCATAGCAGTAATCATAGTGCATCGCGATGGGCTAGCCAATGCCAAACGCATGAAAACTATATGAAAACGACTATTTTTGGAGCCAAAAGAGCTCAGGCAGGCAAAGATTGTCCCCCCAGCTAGGCAAAAAATGTCACGGGCAACATTTTCTGCCCTGCGCCACCCCCATCATCAGCACCTGCTAAAATTCCATCAAAACACTGATTTTATTAAATTATTTTTACTTTCTACAAACTGGCACGGGACTCGCAATACTGTTATTCGGGTATCACAATCTCCAATCACAAACACGATACCTTGGGTTGAATAAAGAACGTAATCAAAAACTATAAGGGTGGGTCAATGACAACTGAATTGATCAAAAACACAGAAATTGAAAAAGCACTCGCCACGGCGGGCGAAGGTCTTTTTCGCCATATCTTCAGAGAGGTTAATGTCGAAGACCAACAGACGAAGAACGAGCGTCTGAACGGTTACAAGGGACAAAGCTCTGATGAACGTATGAACGAGCGTCTTGCCGCTATCAATAGTGCTTACGAGCATGATCGTGATGGATGGCAAAGGTGCATGGATGCCACGGTTGCCCTCCTAAACCACGCGCATCGCATGATCGAGACGGCCGAGAACACCATTAAAGAGCAGAACAAACGCATTCATTCGCTAGAAACAATTGCGACGACGGACGAGCTGACAGGCATCAAAAACCGTCGCGGTTTCTTCGAAGCGTTTGCCGGCGAGCTGGACCGCTGTGATCGCGGCCTTAGCGAAGGCGGGCTCTTGATGCTGATCGATCTTGATAATTTCAAAGCCATCAATGATACGCACGGCCACCAGGCTGGTGATGCCAGTCTGCGCCTTGTAGCAAGGACGCTACAGAACGAAGTCCGCATGATGGACACGGCCGCGCGCTTAGGTGGTGATGAGTTCGTTTTGATTTTCTCAAACACGAACAAACAAAGCATTGCTCCGCGCGCTCAAGCGCTTGCGTGGCAGCTTAATCACCTGAGTCTGGCCTGGTACGGGGAAGAAATCCCCGTCCGGGCCTCCCTCGGGCTCCAGCCTTATAAGGCCGGTGATGACATGGACAAGATTTTCAATGCTGCGGATAGTGCGCTGTATGCCGATAAATTCCGCAGAAAGAGAGCTAAACGCGCTTAGCACGTGAACATATAGAACAAGTTTCGTCTGCCACCCTCCCTAACCGTGAACCCAAAACCCAATGGCAGGCGTTCCCCCCGGCCTGGTTCGTTCCCCAAGCGAGCCAGGCCTTCTTTTTAGGCGCATTCATTCGCGCAATATTTGTACACAAATAGGTTTTTTCCTGAAATTTTCGAAATTTATCCTTGTCATATCTCGGTAAGACATCTAAGCTACTTTCAATAACCAATAAAAATAAAGCGTCACAAGACGCGCGCTTATAATGAACATACAGGGAGAGTAACCTATGCAAGCTTTTGCAGAAGCCAGCCGTATTAAATCCAATTCAAAAGCCGACACGGAATTTGACCTGAGTCGTAGCGCTTTGATGAGCGAAAATCCGCTGAACATGAAATCCCAAAAAGCGATTGCGATCGTTCACAAGCTGATGACACGCGCCATCAATGAAGGCCGCGAAGCAGAAATGATCGAAAAGATTGCGCGCCGAATTACAAAAATCAAAAACTGGGCAGCACAAGACGCAGGTCACATTGCCGCTTCTCGCGAAATGGACAAGCTGACAAAGTCGCCGACATTGCGCGTATTCAACTTCAATGCGATGGCCGAAGGTCGTAAAGAATTACTGGCTGATGATACAGGAACAAACGCCCAGCTGCGCAAGCAAGAAGCAAGCATTGCCGAGCAGGTTGCTTCACGCACTATTGCCGTCGCAGTATCACCACGCTTGAACTAAACGTTTAATCGTCAGAACAGAATTAAAAAAGGGAGGCACAATGACCTCCCTTTTCTTATGAACTATAATTCAGGGCCTTACGCCGCTTCTTCTTTTTTCACCAGTTCTTTAGGCATATTGACCTTCAAATGCAGGTCTTTTAGCTGCTCTTCCATAGCCGGTGTCGGGGCACCCATCATCTGGTCTTCGTATGCGCCGTTCATCACGAACGCGTATACTTCGCGCAGGTTAGGTTCGTCAGCCAGCAGCATCACGATACGGTCAATACCAAAGGCCAAGCCGCCGTGTGGCGGCGCGCCAAAGCGCATAGCGTTCAGCATACCGCCGAATTTTTCTTCCAGCGTATCCATGCCATAGCCTGCAATACCGAAAGCTTTTTCCATGATTTCAGGCTTGTGGTTTCTGATCGCGCCTGATGCCAGTTCAAAACCGTTACAGACACAGTCATACTGGTTTGCCATGATGGTCAGAGGGTCCTGATTTTCAAGCGCATCCAAACCGCCTTGCGGCATTGAGAACGGGTTGTGAGAGAAGTCGATCTTCTGTGCTTTTTCGTCAAATTCATACATCGGGAAGTCAACAACCCAGCAGAATTTGTAAACGCCCTTCTCGCGCGTTTCGATACCAGCTGCATCCATGGAGTCACAGATCGCATCACGGGCTTTGCCTGCCATATTGGCGGCTTTGCCTTCCATGTCACAGACAAAGAAGACAGCATCGCCATCTTCAAGACCTGCGATTTCACAAAGTTGTTTTGTAGCTTCGGCAGAAACGAATTTAGCAATCGGACCTTTACCCTCGCCGCCTTCGATCACAATATAACCCAAACCTGGTGCGCCTTCTTTCTGCGCCCAGCCATTCAGCTTGTCAAAGAAGCTACGAGGCTGTTCTGAAACCTTAGGGGCACGTATCGCGCGGACAACGCCGCCCTTTGCGATTACGCCTTTGAACGCCTTGAACTCAACATCATCGCGGTTGAAGACTTCGGTGACATCCACAATTTCCAGCGGGTTACGCAGGTCCGGCTTATCGGAGCCGTATTTCAGCATTGCTTCTTTGTATGGCAGGTTAGGCAGCCATTCGACTTTGCGCTCTTCACCAGTGAAGTTAGCATGCTCGCGGAATGTTTGTTCGATAACAGGCTGGATAGTGTCATGCACGTCCTGCTGTGTAACAAAGCTCATCTCCACGTCGAGCTGGTAGAACTCTGCCAGACGGTCAGCGCGGCCATCTTCGTCACGGAAACATGGCGCAATCTGGAAGTATTTATCAAAGCCTGACATCATCAGCAGCTGTTTGAATTGCTGCGGCGCTTGTGGCAGGGCGTAGAATTTACCAGGGTGCAGACGGGACGGCACCAGATAGTCACGTGCGCCTTCCGGAGAGCTTGCTGTCAAAATCGGTGTCTGGAATTCCTGGAAATCCTTGTTCCACATTTTCTCGCGCAGGCTGCGGATCACGTTGTTACGCAGACGGATGTTTTTCTGCATTTTCTCGCGGCGCAAATCAAGGTAACGGTATTTCAGGCGGTGGTCTTCGCCTGTGCCGTCATCTTCGGCAACCTGAAACGGAATAACATCGGCAGCAGACTGCATGTCCGCACCTTCGATGTAGACTTCAATCGCACCTGTTGCCAGACGGTCATTGGCTGTACCTTCGGCGCGCTTACGCACTGTGCCTGTGATCGTGATCACTGACTCATTACGCCATTTATCGATTTCGTTAATCAGCGGGGAGTCTTCATCCACCACGCATTGGGTCATGCCGTAAGTATCGCGCAAGTCGATAAATAATACGCCGCCATGGTCGCGTTTTCTGTGAACCCAACCTGACAGTTTTACAGTCTCACCGATCTGTGCTTCGCCAAGCTGGCCGCAAGTATGTGTACGAAAATCGTGCATAGTCTTTCATCCTTGTTTTATATCAATGGGAAACTATCGCCCTATGCCGCAAAAAACAAGGGAATAATGGTTATATAACCGCTAAAAATGCTTATTGTGGAGCCGCGTCCTGCGCTTGCTGCGCGCGTCTTTTCAGACCGTAATGTCGTTTAAGCTCGTACTTATCCGTATCTGATAATACGTCCATCATTTCATCAACCATCATATCACGGGCCGACTGGGCGCCATCCAGCGTAAAGACAGTATAGATTTCATCAGGATCGGTTTTAATGTCAGGCAACTCGCCCCAGTCATCTTTACAGATGACAATCTCGGCGCTACGCATCGGGAATTCAACATACAGCATACGAGAAGAACATGTTGTGCCACTATTATTTGCAAAACCTGATTCAAAGCGCAGCTGGTAACTATGGACACTGCCGCCGCGGCCGCCCGTAAAACGGAAACGCAGACCGCTATTGATCGCTTCCAGATCGGCATTAATCTGCTCGATATCGTTAAACATGGACTCAATAATTGCGCTACGCTGCGCCGCCAGAGCACCCTGATCAGGCTTTAATACGCGCTTTGCAAATGTCTCGGCTAATGTCGGCATAAAGCCCTCCCTTAAATTACGTAAATTTTCACGCTTTATACGAACACTGGCGGGCTTTGTCAAAAATCTTTCTTGGCTTGGGCAGGAATTAGTCGCATAGTGTTTACCATGAGTTTGATTACTACCACCAATGCCCTCGCCAAAGCCTGTAAAGTGCTGGCCAAAAATGATTATCTAACCATTGATACGGAGTTCCTGCGCGAACGTACCTATTACCCGAAGTTGTGCCTGGTACAGCTCGCGGGTCCGGGCATCGACCCTGTCGCGGTTGATCCGCTGGCCAAAGGCATTGACCTTAAACCGCTTTACGACTTAATGGCCGACAAGTCCGTCATAAAAGTCTTTCACGCCGCACGTCAGGATCTGGAGATCTTCTATAATCTGACAGGCACAATCCCCACTCCGCTTTTTGATACGCAGGTTGCCGCCATGGTTTGCGGTTACGGCGAACAGGTCGGCTACGGGCCGCTGGTGCAAGATATCTGTAACGTGCAGATTGATAAAGGCGCGCAGTTTACCGACTGGTCGCGCCGTCCGCTTTCTGATCGCCAACTTTCCTACGCGCTGTCCGATGTGACGCATCTGCGCGATGTTTACACGCATCTGGTTAGCCAACTGGAAAAGCAAAAGCGTAAGGAATGGGTTCTGGAAGAGATGGAAGTCCTGACCAACCCTGACACCTATCGCAACCCGCCCGAAGATGCGTGGCAGCGAATCAAAATCCGCACCAACAAACCCCGCGTCCTTGCGATCTTGAAAGAGGTTGCGGCATGGCGCGAAGCCGAAGCGCAGCGCCGTGACATTCCGCGCGGCCGTGTGTTCCGCGATGAAACGCTGGCTGATATTGCCATTCATCCCCCCAAATCCCCCAAGGATCTGGAAAAAATCCGCAGCATGCCTAAAGATATTGCCCACGGCAAACACGGTCAGGCGATCCTGAAAGCCGTTGATAAGGGGCTATCCATAAAGAGCGTACCCGTTGTCGAAAACAAAAAGCGCCTCCCGCAAGAAATGGGGCCTACGCTTGAAATGCTGAAGATGCTGCTGCGTATCCAGTCTAGCGAGCACGGTGTTGCCGCCAAGCTGATCGCCAATAGTGACGATCTACAAGAGATCGCTATGGATGATAAAGCCAATGTCATGGCGCTGAAAGGCTGGCGTCGTAAGGTGTTCGGAGATGAGGCTTTGCTGCTAAAAAGCGGTAAACTAGCGCTTGGAATCAAGAAAAACAAGATCCATAAAATCAAGCTATAACAATACTTTAAATGCAATATTGCGCTGCAGAAGCGATTTTTATAGAAAATGTTACGGAAATAGAGTATTTTCATCACTTTCTCAAATTAAATTGAAAGGATGTACTGAAATGTCATCTAAATCTTTTAACGACCATGCTTCACTCTTCGCAGAGTGCGGTAAAATCCTGAACGACACTATCAACACTATGGAACAATGCTGGCTGGATTGCGAAGGCGACCCGCTGCAAGGCTACTATGATGATGACAATCAAATTAGCGCAACGATTGCTCCATTGAAAACAAGCCTGCTCCCTCACCTGGAAGCCTCTGGCGACACAGGTGCAAAATACCTACACGATATGCTGGACCTTTTAGAAAAGCACGCCGGTAGATCTGTCGAAGGTGTTAAAGCTGATCAGGAAGCATACATGGCTGACCATGCTGCTTACTCACAAGCACATAAAGCACTTTTGGCAGCTGTACCTGCCTTGGCCGAGCAAGCTGTTGATTTCAACACATGGTTCAGAGCCCAACGTGAACGTGTTCAAGCCGCTCACGCTGCGCGCGATGAAGCTAAGCTAGCGCTTTAATGGACCGCGTGTCTCATGAGCATAATCGACGACATCTTTGCCCGCCAGAACGCGGCGGGCAAGGCTGCGCTTAAAGATATTTTCGAGTTAGCGCAGCAAGGACAGCTGGCAGTCATGTATGATCTTGACGGAGCCTCTGGCGTGTTTTCGCCCGGGCAACATGATGGATTTGCACCTGACCCAGAGCTGATCGAAATCTACAAAGGGCTGGATGCCGCTACCGGCGGCGCTGTTGCGCCTGTTACAGGACGCCCGCTTAAATTCATTGAAACTTTGCTGGACGGCTACATGCCTTATTGCGCGGTCGAGCATGGTTCACTGATTTTCAATCGCGGTGATGCCGCGCTCATCCACACACTTTCTGTTCCCGAGCTTGAAACGCTTCACGCCAAAGTCGAATCGCTGATCGAAGGCATTGAAGGTGCACAGGTTGAAAAGCACAAACTTGGTACACTGACAGTCGAATTTACCCGTGCCGCCAATAACATGGCTTTGGGTGAGCGTCTGGAAGCCGAGATCAAGGCAGCGGTTGCCGATAACCCGGATATCCATGTTAAGAACGGATCTATTCCGATTAACTGCTATATCGAGGTGATGCACCGCGAGTCAGGCAAAGGTCAGGCGGTTGACGTTCTGATGGAACAGCCTGAATTCCGAGGCAAGCGTCCGATCTTCTTTGAAGATACAGAAGCAGGACGCAGCGGTATGGAATCTGCACAGAAGTGGAACGGCTACGCCATCGGTGTTACCGAACACGCGCCTGATTGCAGCGATATCCGCCTGAAGGATCACACAGAGACACGGGCGCTGAGCCACTATCTCATCAGTTTGATGCCTAAATAATTATTGGTCGTCACCGTGCCGCTTTTCGCAGGCGCATGGTGACGGCTTTTTCTTTTGCTGCTAATATCCCGCTATGACACTGACCGTATACGTATTGCGCCATGCCCAAGCCGGCAGCGCCCCCGAAGACAAACAAAGACCGTTGACAGAGCAAGGCCTGCTAGACATGGCAAAGCTCGGCAGTTACATGCAGAAAAACAAGCTTCTGCCGCCTTACTGTGCGTGTTCTGCTGCCAAGCGCACGCGTCAGACATTCGTTGCCTTAACGGCCTTATTGGGTAATGTGCCCGTTCAGTATGATGATGACCTTTATAACTCGAGCACGGGGGCATTATTCAGCGCCGTGCAAAACACGCCTGCAGAGCATAAATCCATGATGATTGTGGCGCATAATCCGGGTATTCACGGCCTTGCTATGTTTTTGGCGAATGAAGAGTCCAAGAGAAGTTTTGTGACGGGCTACGCCCCGGGCAGTCTAACAGTTTTAGAACTGCCAGCAGATAACTGGCCAAACATCCAGCCCGGGACAGGCGTTATCAAGCATTTCTGGAGTACGCGCTGATTATCAGGCCTCGTCGCGCGCCATCAAAACACGTCTTACCAAAGGCACAGAAATTCCGCGTTTTTCAGCCAGCGCCAGTTTATCCGCCGCCTCCACCAATTCATAAGCAGCCGCAAAGGAGCGTTCCATACGGGGCAGGATATAGTTCAATACATCAGCACCAATCTGCAGCTGACGATCCGCAAATAGCTTGACCAGCAGCACCGCGAGCAAGGTATCATCTGGCGGATGAATAGCGGCGGCAGGCGCGGCGCGCAAACGTGAGGCTAGATCAGGTAAGCTGAACTCCGCGTGCTGGGCAGCCATACGGCAAGTCAGCAGCAGCGAGCGATGCCCATCATCACGCATGTGGTTATATAGGTGAAACAGCGTCGTTTCTGCTGTACGGTCACCGAACCATAAATCGGCATCATTAATGACAATATTCTGCCCCAGCGCCGCAATTTCATCGGCTGTTTTATCGCTGAGCATTTTGCTGTCGACAAAGGCGGCTTTTGCCATCGCACCCCATACAGCTGCCAAATGGCTTTTGCCACTGGCCACAGGGCCGTGAATAATCAAGGCAGGCGCGGGCCATTCCGGCCAGCGATCAATCCAGCGCACAGCATCCTGATTACTTGGCGCAATCAAAAAGTCCTCACGTCCCAGCGCGGGACGATGCGATAAATCTAACGGGATTTGTTTACTCAGTGCGGACATTAGCTGTTATTTCTTCTTATGCCTTTTTCTTGGCTTTAGAAGCCGCTTTCTTTTTCGGTTTAGCCGCTTTTTTCTCGCCATCCTTGTAATACGGGCTTTCGCGGTATTGTTTAATAGCAAAGCCCAAAAGCACGCCCACAACAGCGGCCACAGGCACTGCGAGGAACATACCGACAATCCCGAACAAACTGCCGCCTGCCAGCAAGGCAAACAAGATCCAGAGCGGGTGAAGACCTACAGAGCTACCCAGCAGTTTCGGCGTTAGGAAATTACCTTCGACGAACTGGCCGACAAGGAAGATCGCGGCGATAATACCGACATAGCTCCACTCACCTGACTGGAACCACGCCACCAGCACACTGACCACAAGGCCAACCGTTGAACCGCTTAGCGGGATCACGGACAGAACGCCAGCCATAATACCGATCAGGAAGCCGAATTTCAGACCGGCAACCGTCAGCGCCAGCGCATAGATAATAGCCAGCGCAAAGGCCACAGAAATTTGCCCGCGAACAAAACCAGAGAGCTTTGTGTTAATCTGGTGCAGTAATTCCTTGATCGTGTCATAGCTACCGCGCGGGATCAGGTCATCTGTCCATTTCGTCATATTCTGCCATTCCTTCATCATGAAATAGGATGTCAGCGGTGTTAAGACCAGCACAGAGATTGTTCCGATCGCCGCCTGACCACTGCTGAGAACGCCGCCGACAACACCGACACCGACATTCAATGCCTTGCCGATGTTCTGTTGCAGCACCTTTTTGTAATCTTCCATATCGCCATTGCCAAAACGCTCCTGCAGCCAGACAAGATATGGTTCAACCATGTTGTAAAGCTTATCTGCGTAATCAGGCATTGTGTTTGCCAGTTGCAGCGCTTCGCGATAAAGCGGCGGGCCGATCAGCATCAGCATCGTTGCTACAAATACAAAGAAACCGCCCAGAATAATAAGCGCTGCAATCCAGCGCGGCACTTTATTCTTGCCCAGAAACTGCACTAATGGTTCCAGCAAATAGGCAATCGCCAGACCGAGTACAAATGGCAATAGCGTATCGCCGAACAGCCAGACAAATCCTAAAAACAGAACAAAAGTACACGCCCAGAAAATCATGTGTTGGCGCATTGTAATCATGGCTGATGAGGCACTCATCGGCAGGTCTCCCTCGTTTTTTCTAACGTTTTACTGGTACAGTTTCAGCTTCAACTCATACATAGGCTGCAGTGATTGTGACGTATCAAAATCGGCATAGCCATAGTTATAATCAGGTTGCTGCGGCGCTTTCAGGTCTATATCGGCCTGCGCCAGTGAAATCTGCAAGCGTCTTGTCGAGCCTTGATAGGCCAGCTCCACTGTCGCCGTCGATGGCGTAATTGATTTTACGTCGACCTTGTCTATACCCTGAACACGGTTTAGCGCCTTACGAGTTTGCAACCATTCCTGCATAGACGTAAAGCGTACGATCGCGGTTAAGACTGTAGCGTTCTCCGCTGAAGCCGCCGTCTGTTTTTTCCATGCTTCCTGCAAAACCTTGCGGGACTGGGCCACAGCCGCATCGAAAATTGTCTGATCACCATTGATATCTGACGGCAGAACCGTAATACGGCGCGCAAAATCAGGGCGACCACGATCTGTGCGGTACAGGTTTACAATCAGCTGATCAGGGTCGCGGCCTGTTTCATTGCTGCCTGACCATTCAGGCACAGCGACCATAATGATCGCCTCGCCGACATTGTAACGAATGACCATGTTCTCCAGATCATCTGCGTTAAACGTCATGGCTTCGTTATCGCCGATATCAGACACATCCTGCACATCGCCGATTGGCGTAATCACAGGCACAAGCCCCGTATTAGTGCGCTTGCTCTGCCAGGCTTTCAGCCACGGGTTACGGTCATCCCATAAAATGGTATCGGCGCCATATTGATAAAAAGGCAATACCAACACAGGCTTGCTGGACACATCAGAATAGCTAATTCCTTGCCCGCCAACGTATTGTCTTACTGCTTCTTTTTTGAAACGAAACGTATAGGTTCCTATATATCTAACAGATGATAGCTGCTCGTTAGTGATCTCAAAGTCGCGTACCAGGCTGGATACAGTGATGTAATCAGGTGGTGTGATATTGGCGGCCTCGCCGGAACTGGCCAGACGCTCGACCAGAATTTCAAAAGCCTTCATCTGCGCTTTACCGAAGGCTTCTTCGCGGGCTTTCGCGGCATTTTCCGACGTCACATCAACCTTGACGTCCAGCACTGTAAAAAGTGAGTCGACTTGTGCATGAGCCGTTGCACTCATTACGGTCATGATGCATAAAGAGACTAGCAAAATGAAAACGTTTTGCGCTTTGAGTTTGGCCATGTTTCACCTGTTTGTTTGATATGGTTGGACTATAGCGTTTTGAAACCCGATCGACAACGATGGAATTCCAAATGACAGAAAATGCCTACAAAAAAGCTGGTGTTGATATCGAAGCGGGCGCAGCCCTTGTAGAAGACATCAAACCCTTGGCCGCGCGCACGAAACGCAGCGGCGTTATGAGTGGCCTTGGCGGCTTCGGCGCTTTCTTTGATGTTAAGGCTGCGGGATACGAAGATCCTGTTATCGTATCTGCTACGGACGGTGTTGGCACCAAGCTGAAAATCGCCATCGATAGCGGTATTCACGATACTGTAGGTATTGATCTTGTCGCGATGTGTGTGAACGATCTGGTCGTTCAGGGCGCAGAGCCGCTGTTCTTCCTTGATTACTTTGCCACAGGCAAGCTGGAAAACGGTGTTGCGGCAAAGGTTATAAGCGGTATTTCCGAAGGCTGTCTGCAGGCGGGCTGTGCGCTGATCGGCGGCGAAACGGCCGAGATGCCCGGCATGTATAATACCGGCGATTACGATCTGGCTGGCTTTTCTGTCGGTGCGGTTGAGCGTGATGATATCCTCGATGGTTCTGCCATATCCGATGGCGATGTTATTTTGGGGCTAGCCTCTAGCGGCGTTCACTCCAATGGTTTTAGTCTTGTACGTAAAATCGTGGCAGATCATTTGGAAAATGATTTCGATGCGCAGGCACCGTTTGAAGATGGCAAGAGCATGGCGCAGGTTCTACTGACCCCGACGAAAATCTACGTAAAGCCTTTGCTGGCGGCTCTGAAATTAACGGATTCATACGGTGATAAGGCCATCACAGGCCTTGCCCATATTACGGGCGGCGGTTTGATCGAGAATATGCCGCGCGTTCTTCCTGAAAACATGGCCGTACACCTGAACGGCAGCACATGGGCGATGCCGCCTGTGATGCGCTGGATGCACGATGTTTCTGACCTAACCGAGCACGATATGCTGACCACGTTTAACTGTGGTATTGGCATGGCCGTCATGTGTAAAGCAGACAGCGCCGCCAAGGTCATCGAGACACTGCGCCAAAACGGCGAAACCGTGTTCGAGATCGGCAAAGTGGTTCCGCGCAAAGGCGAGGCCTTTATCATTGATGAAGCTGCCGCCCTATGGTCTTAAAGCTCGCTATATTCATATCAGGGCGCGGCAGCAACATGGAAGCCCTGCTGCAAGCTTGCGCGAGTGCCGATTATCCTGCCGAGGTTGTGTTGGTGCTCTCCAATAATCCTGACGCCAAGGGTCTTGAAACAGCTGCATCGGCAGGCATTGCGACCGAAGTCGTTGATCATCGCAACTTCAAGGGCGATAAGGCCGGATTTGAAAACGCTATCCTTACAACGTTAGACGGCTATGATATCGACCTGATTTGCCTTGCGGGTTTTATGCGCCTTTTGAGCGCAGACTTTATAGCCCATTGGACCGATAAGATCATCAATATCCACCCTTCGCTATTGCCTGCCTATAAAGGACTGGATACTCATGCCCGCGCGATTGCTGACGGTGCGCAGAAAGCAGGATGCAGCGTACATTTTGTTGTGCCTGAAATGGATGCAGGCCCGATTATCCTGCAGAAAGAAGTCGCAATCGATGACGGCGAAACTGCCGATAGCCTTGCCGCCAAGGTTCTGGTGCAAGAACATACCGCCTATCCCGAGGCTGTCAAACTAGTTGCGGAAGGGCGTATAAAAATTATAGATGAACAGGTCAGAATTGTTTAAACTGGCGTTCAGTTTGAGTTAAGCACCAAAATTTGCAAGAGAATAGACATGGCAAACCAACAGACACCTAAAGTGACAAAAGCAGAAGTACAAGAGAGCCAGGCACTCTGGGAAGGCTTTACAGCACTTATGAAATACAGCATTTACAGCGTCGTTGGCATTCTGGTTTTAATGGCAATTTTCCTGCTGTAATCAGCGTCTTATATTTTCCTTAACACTTTGAAAAAACACGTTAAAAACATCGTTTTTTTCACCATATCGTAACCTTTTCAGGCGATCATAGTGCAGGCAGGGTAAAGCCGGCTCTATAATGATTGAAAAACAAAGGGTTACATAGAAAAATGCGCCGTGGTCTAAACCGCAGTGACAAAGGATTTAATAGCATATCGACATATGCTAGCGCCTTTCTATTACTCTTTGCGGTGCTGACTGTTTGCTTGCTTAGCCCATTTTCGTCTGCACGCGCGCAATCCGATGCGTTATCAAACGCCGTTACCCTAAATAATGATTCCTTACGTTTTGATATTGGCCCTTATGCCTATATGACACGCGATCAAGCGCAGTCCCTATCTCTGGAAAGCTATCGCTTACTCGTCGAACGTCATAACAAAGGTATTCGTGGCAACCTGGCTGATAATACAATTATTGCGCTTGGTGCCGGCACAACACCACAGTGGATGATTTTTGAGATCAATAACGAAAGCTGGCGCGAAGACTGGGTCCTGTCATTCGGTGAACATATGGATGGCCGATACGGGCTCGTGCAGGATGTCTTTATCTATGATGACACAAACCGCAAAAAAATTGCTGATACAATTACGGCACAGACAAATCCGTACCTAGATAGCAGGACGCCGGCAGGCACAAGCTTCCCCATTACATTACCTCGCGGCAAACGCTCATTAGTAGTTGCCTATATCGTTCCGACAGCGGGGGTTGCCACAACCTTAGTACCGCGGATTATCAGCCCTGAATATAAAAACAGTGTCAACTTCTGGCAGGACACGGATATCATACTGCGCAGCTTTCTGGTCGGCTTGATCGGTCTGTTTATCGGCGCTGCGATCTTCAGAGGCCAGCTCGGCGCCCTGAGTTTTGCTATTTACTTTACCCTGATGCTCAGCGCCTATGAGTATAGTGACTCGCGATTTATGATCGACACCGCATATGCGGCCAAACTTCCGACTTTCTTATATAGCATGGCGATTGTTATGGGGCTTATCCTAAGCAAACACTTCCTATCAATCGACCATCGTCTGCGTGGTAATGCTCGACTCATCTGGCTTTTTGCAGCTGTTCTCTTGATTATTGAATCCCTGTTCCTATTCGCCTTTAATATTGAAGGGTTATTGCAGGTCGTCATTATGAACATCCCGCCATTACTCGTGATCATGTTCCTGACAGCGCTCTCTTTCGCACGCGCTTACAGTCATCAGCCCGGTGCCTATTGCATGGGCATTGGCTGGGGCTTGTTGATTATCGGCACAGGGGTCAGCCTTGTTGCCGTGAACGGGTTCTTATCCCCCAGCGCCCTGACAACAAACTTCTTCTGGATTACACTTTGCTTGCAGGGCTTGCTGTTTATTTGCGCCGATTACCTTAAGCTTGAGCGCGAGACACGCGATTCTTACATAGCTTACGAAAATCGTAGGGAAGATCTGGAAGCTGCTGACGAAATCCTTAAGACACGCGAGGCTTCAGAAAATTCACGGCTGGTCCGCATGATCGAGCATGAGCGCGAAGCCATTAACGCTATGCGAGAGCGCGAGGTAGAACAAAACGAAGCCATGCGCCGTGCCAAAGAAGAAGCCGATGATGCCAATAATGCAAAATCCGCGTTTCTGGCGGTGATCAGTCACGAAATCAGAACACCCATGACAGGTATATTGGGCATGGTGCGCCTGCTATTGGAAACATCACTTGGCAGAGAGCAAAAAGAATATGCCTCTACCATCAAGGAATCAGCCGATGCCATGATGGCCTTGCTCAATGACATTCTCGATTTCGAGAAAATCGAGGAAGGCAAAATGGATCTGGAGCAGATCGACTTCGATCTAAAACGTATGGTCAACGGCATCTGTACCTTGATGACAGGCCATGCTGAAGCCAAACGTAACAGGCTGGTTGCCAATATCGCCCCTGACGTGCCGCAATATGTTGTCGGTGACCCTGTGCGCCTTCGCCAAGTCTTGCTGAATCTAACAGGTAACGCCATCAAATTCACCGAAGGCGGCACGGTCACACTCCATGTGAAAATGATCGAAGCCGATGATGAACGCGTCAAACAATCAAACGCCAAGCGCATTCACTTTGCCATCGAAGATACAGGCGTCGGTATTTCCAAAGAAGCCCAGCAGAACTTGTTTAATCCCTTCTCACAGGCTGATGAAAGCGTGTCCCGTAAATTCGGCGGTACAGGTCTGGGGCTTGCGATTTCGCAAAAGCTGATTGAAGCCATGGGCGGCAAGATCGAAATCGATAGTGTTGAAGGTCGCGGCAGTACATTCTTCTTCACTGTTATCATGCAGGAAGGCAGCGCCGCAGCCGTTGAATCCCAGCAAACAACAATCCAGCAAGTTTCTGACAAGGCTATCAACATCCTTCTGGTCGAGGATAACGAGATCAACCAGCGCCTGCTAAAAGAGCTGATTAGCCGCGCAGGCCACGCGGTCAGCGTTGCCGGTACCGGTGAAGATGCTATCGAGCAAGTCAAAGCCAATGATTTTGACATGGTTCTGATGGATGTCGAATTACCGGGTATCAGTGGTAAGGGCGCGACCAAAGCCATTCGTTCGCTTGATGATGAGACGAAGGCACGCATTCCTGTTATTGCCTTAACGGGTAATGTGCGCGACGAAGATATTCGCAGCTGTTATGCGGCCAATATGAACGGCCATCTGCCCAAGCCTGTTGACCCTAAAAAGCTGCAAATGCAAATCCAGAAGGTAATCGCCGATAAGCTGGACAATCCTGTGGATATGTCTGAATTTACAAGGTCAGAAGGCGTTGTCATGAATGATGTAACCAAGATTGCCGCCCAGCAGCCAGCCGAGGCTGAAGCCAAACCTGAGCCTGAGGCTGCCACCACTGAAATAGCAGAGCCGCCTCAACAGACGCCGCCGCCAACCAGCAGCCCGATTGAACGGCCATCCCTTACGGATTACGCTGCCGAAGCCGAGCTGGATGATAACGATACAGATAGCTTTGAAGCTAGTGCCATGGAAGTGACCGCCCTACGCGCTCACGCGCTTAGTATTGAAGATATGCAGTTCTCAGAAGAAGAATTAGACGAAGACACATTTGAGTCCGCCATGGGCTTTGATGATGACTATGAAGAATTTGCGGCACCTATTCCGAACGTTAAGACGGATATGATCCTTGATATCAAGATGCTCGATGATCTTCGCGGCAATATCGGCCTAGCACAAATGCAGGATCTACTTGGCGGCTTTCTGACCAAGGTCGATGAAATTCTGGATGACATAGAAAAAGCAGAGCGCTCTGGCGATTTGGAAACTATTCGCGGGCGCTCCCATGAATTAAAAGGCATGGCGGCTAATTTCGGCTTAAACCAGTTAAGCCAGAGCGCTGCCGAACTTGAAGCAGCCTTGAAAGGCCAGAGTGATGGGAATGTCAAAGCCCTGATAGACAAACTGCCCGACTCGCGTCAGGCAGTTAATGATGCTGTACATCAATGGCTGGATCAGGGGCAAGCCACCCAATCCTAACCTGTTATATTTTAGCCAACGATTTCGTTATCGTTGAAGAAGAAGCCGATCTCAATCGCGGCGTTCTCTTTGCTGTCTGAACCGTGCACTGAGTTCGCGCCGATGTTTTCAGCGTATTCAGCGCGGATTGTGCCTTCAGCCGCTGTTTCAGGGTTTGTGTCACCCATTACTTCGCGGTATTTCGCAACAGCGTTTTCGCCTTCCAGAACCTGAACAACAACAGGACCTGATGTCATGAATTCAACCAGCTCACCATAGAATGGGCGCTCTTTGTGAACTTCATAGAATTTGCCAGCTTGCTCTTCTGACATGTGAATGCGTTTCTGGCCGACAATGCGCAGACCGCTCTCTTCGATTTTCTTGTTGATGGCACCTGTCAGGTTGCGACGTGTGGCATCTGGTTTAATGATTGAAAATGTACGTTCAGCCATGGTTTTACTCCGTTTTTCCTAAGCCAAGCTTGTTACCCAAGCCATTATATTCCGTGGAATTGGGTTATACCGTTGCGCGCTCTTATACGCAAGCATGAAATAATTGACATAATCAATAAATATGCGGTATAAAATCTGGCATGATTTACACCGATCCTGAAATCTTTGGTAACAACGATACCCATAGGGCGCTTGGCTTTTTATGTCGCTTGGCTGCGACCCCTCTAATGGAACACGTTGCGGCTGAGTCAGGCAAATTAACCCCTATTTTCGATGCTGCCGCCAAGGCATTACAGCCTTATGAGCGTTCCAACGAATTTTCAGCGTCACGCCTTAGACATATCTTTACCGATACCGCTGCCACATTCGGCTTTATGACTTATGGTCAGCCGCTTATGATTGGCGAAAACCTGCTCCCGACTCTTCAGAATTTTATCAGAGAAAACGATATCGACATTTCATATCAAGTCGTCATTCCTGATGGCGGCAAACACAAAGATCGCATGTTCAAGACGGCGACGTTCGGGTTCTTTTCCCTTAACAGCCAGACTGAAAAAGACGCTTATCCTAAAAAAATCATGTGTCCGTTTTATATTGTGCCTGATGAATTCCTGCATAATCCCGCGGCCAAAGACCTGCTGAAAGAAGCAGCGCAAATGTCATATTGGTTTAACCATGACTACTTTCACCAGATGATTTACGTCGCCTTTGATAAAGGCTCATTCGCCCATAGGCATAGCACAGCGCCTGGTGAAAGCTGCCTTTTACCGCCGGGCGGCCGCGATGTTTTTGGTATAGACCCCTTAGGGCCTGTAACGCGCCGTTTTGAAACCGCTTGGGATGAAGGGAAACTATGCCGTAAATTCCGCATGGATACGCATATTGAACCATGGGCCATGCGTTTTCACCGCGAAGTTCTTTTACAGATGGATGATCCTGAAAGCGTTATGCATAAGGCCATTGACCGCTTTATAGAGTCTTATGCTGCATCTACCCTGCCTCAAGCCCAAACCAAGATGAGCGACCCTACAATATACCCGCAAGAATATGCCATGCGCCTTGTTGCTTTTAACATGGTGCGTTATGCCCCGCTTCATCACCCCGCAGTTGAAGCTGTCATGCAGCGCTTTTCTGAAATTGCAGATAAGTGCCCTGAAACACCGATCGATTTAAAGCATCCTCGCGATGTGTTTCAGGCGATCTACAAAACACCTTTCACATCAACATTCTTTGGATGTGGCTATAATGAAGATGCTGGAATGCGTGGCATTTACGGTAGTCCGGAAAACTACACCGCCAAGGTTATGGGAGCTTCAGCAGAGAGTCTCGACCTTGTCGAAAAAGACACGCGCAGTGCGCTTCGTATTGCTCGCTATACACCGTTGAAATACACTATGCTGCGCGGTGATCACACACTGGATTAAGACATCCAAGCTGCTATGATAGCAGTATGTCAAAAAAGATTCTTATTACAGGGTTTGGCCCGTTTCCGGGTGTAGATGAAAACCCGTGTACAGCACTGATAGACAGTCTGGCCGCGTATTTTAACGGCAGTGTCAACGGGCATCAGATTGAATGTATGCACCTTGAAACATCGTATCATGATGGCTTGAAAAGCTTTCGGGCAAAGCTAACCTCCTACAAACCTGACCTAACAATTTGTTTCGGGGTACATGGCGGTGCAGACGGGTTCAGGCTAGAGCGTGTGGCCCGTAATCAGGTCAATATTGATAAACCCGATCAAGCTGGCTATACCCCTATACTGCCCATACTGGAACAAAACGGTCCCAAGCAATATGAATCTACATTGCCGCTTGAGGTACTACTAAACGCTCTTGCGGCTGAAGACCATCAGGTAATAATTACCGAGGATGCGGGCGGGTATCTATGCAATGCGAGCTTCTATTATCTGATGCAGCATCTCCATGCAAACAAATGCGATTCACACGCTCCTAGAATGGGAGGATTCATCCATATTCCGCAGGGTCAGCCTGACACCTTATTCAAAGCCGCAAAAACCCTCATTAAAACTGCCGCAAGAAATTTGACATAATTATGTAAATAGTATAAAGTCCTGCGCATGCTTTATACAGAACCGAAAATATTTAGAAAAAATGGTATCAAACATTTTGCCAAATTTATCGGCGAGATCATGGAGACCCCGTTTTCAGCCCATGTTAATCAAGAATGTCGTCAGCTTATGCCGACCTTTGGCGCTGCCAGTGCTTTATTGCAGCCTGTTGCCTTTGGTGGTCTCGAGGAAAAACTGCTGACACAAGGCGGCATTGCCAAGACCCACCGCATGACTGCTATGGCGTATGGCTCTTTAATGTTTAATATGCCTCTTATCCTGGAAGAAGGCTTTGCCGGACTAGGGCCACGCGACACCACTTATTCATGCAAGCCAATTATGCAGGCGCTGAAACGTGCCGAGCTGGGTAACGTCCAATCGGTTGCCTATGTAGAGCCTGGCGGCGGCAGCCGTAAGACCAACCGTATGTTCGGTGTCGGTCGTTTTGGTTTTATTACCGTTCAATATGATGACGGTAGCGATTACGCAAAAGCGCTGGTTTTTCCGTATATGACGGCCCCTCAAGAAGTTTTCAAACAGCCGGGCGCCAAGCAGCTATTGAAAGACTCTGCCCGTATCGGCTTCTGGCAAAACCATGACTGGTTCCACAATATTACAGCAGGCTGCATTAATAGCCGGATTACCGGCACAACATTTGATGCCCCTATTCACAAAGCAGCCCAAAACCGTGTGTCGAATGCCTATCAAACAAACGGTTTTCGTAATCAGGGGCCGATCAGTTTTGGATACTTTGATAGCAATCTTGAAAGATGGGCGATGCGTTTTCAGCGCGAGGTAACGGCCGTATTGATGCGTCCTACCGATAATCCTGTCTATAAGGATATTCTGCGCTATTTGAAGACTATGGAACAAACAGGCTTTGCCGCAAGCAAGATCAAGATGAGCGACCCTAATCTTACCTCGGCCGAATACGCTGCCCGTATATTGGCAGGCAGCCTAGTACGTGCGGCACCGCAACATCACCGTGATACACAAAGAACACTACGCCGCTGCCTTAGCATCTGTGATAAAAGCGATCATCCCGAGGCCAAAGATGGTGTCAAAACCGCCTTTGATAAAATTTACAGCGGTGGCTGGGCAAAAAGTATCATTTTTGGTGGCGGCGGCATTTACGAGCGCCCCGAACACTATGCCGCACACTTCAAAGATATGTCGGCCAGTGCAATCAGATTAGCGTATACAGAATCAATGATATCCCTGCAGGAGTTCTTTGACAGAAAAGCAGAGGCGCCTGACACACAGGTACCTGACTTAACTGCCGCGTTTGCTGCTGCCGCTGCGGCCTGCAATGATAATTACGGACAAGGCGCGCCAGCACCACGTTTAGGCTGATAGCGCGCTTTCAATCGCAGAGACCGCGTCATTGGCTGTGCTGCCATCTGGGCCGCCGGCCTGCGCCATATCAGGGCGACCGCCGCCGCCTTTACCGCCGAGCTTTTCAGCGCCGACACGTACCAGATCAACCGCGCTGATCTTGCCTGTCAGGTCTTCCGTGACGCCCACAACGATCGAGGCTTTGCCTTCGTTTGTGGCAATCAAAGCTACAACGCCGGAACCAAGCTTTGCTTTAAGATCATCGGCCATCGGCTTTAGATCTTTGGCTGGGAAGTCCGACAGAACTTTGGCTGCAAACTTGATACCGCCAATATCTTTCACATCATCTTCGCTCGTATCATCAGCAGCGTTTTGACGACGCAAATCACTGATCTGCTTTTGCAGAGACTTGTTATCCTTGATGATGCTTTCTGCGTCATCAGCAGGAGCGGCAGCCGCTTCACCACCGATTGCAGCCAGCTCTTCGCGCAGTTTTGCGTTTTCGCCTTTCAAACGGGCGATTTCTTCGGCTGCGGCCGCACTCTTTTGTGCTTCGAACGCATCAACGCGCGCGCCTGTCATGGCTTCGACACGTCGAATACCTGAAGACAGTGCCCCTTCGGAGACAATCTTGAACTTTTCAATATCGCCTGTCTTTTTGACATGCGTGCCACCGCAAAGCTCGACAGAGAATTGCTTGCTCTCGCCTTGTGTGCCCATGCAGACAACGCGCACTTCATCATCGTATTTCTCGCCGAACAGCGCCATAGCGCCTGTTTCGCGCGCTTCATCTAGCGCCATCAAACGTGTAACGACTTCTGTATTGGCCGCGATCTCTTTATTGACGATCTCTTCAACCTTGGCGATTTCGGCTGGCTCGATGCCTTTGGGGTGCGAGATATCAAAGCGCGTGCGGTTGTCATCCTGCAGCGAGCCTTTCTGTGTCACATGCTCACCCAAAACCTGACGTAGCGCTTCATGCATCAAGTGCGTAACAGAGTGGTTAGCGCGGATTGCACTGCGGCGATCATGGTCGACAACCATTTCAACGCTGTCGCCTGTATTTAATGAACCGCTTTCGATCTTGCCGATATGCGCCCAGATTTTACCTAGCTGCTTTTTCGTGTCCGTTACCGTAAAGGCATTTGACTCGCCGCTGCGGATCATACCCGTATCGCCGACCTGACCACCTGACTCGCCATAGAAAGGTGTCTGGTTCGTGATCACGATACCCTCTTCGCCTGCGTCAAGTGACTCGGCCAGCGCGCCATTTTTTACGATCGCGATGATTTTTGCTTCGGCCGCTTCGGTCTCGTAGCCCAAAAACTCGGTAGAACCGTGCTGCGCTTCGAGGTCAAACCACAGTTTATCAGTCGCCGCATCCCCGCTGCCTGACCAACTGGCACGCGCCGTTTCGCGCTGTTTTTCCATGCATATGTTAAATCCATCCAGATCAACCTCAATGCCCTTGGAACGCAAGGCATCCTGCGTTAAATCCAATGGGAAACCGTACGTATCGTATAGCCTAAATGCGGTATCGCCGGGGAATTTCTTCCCTTCGGAAAGCTGTTCTGTTTCCTCATCCAGCAGCTTGAGGCCGCGATCGAGAGTCTTTTTGAATCGGGTCTCTTCAAGCTTTAGCGTTTCAGTGATCAGCGCTTCGGCACGTCCAAGCTCGGGATACGCTTCGCCCATGAGTGATTTCAGTGTTGGCACTAATTTGTACATCAGCGGATCTTGCGCGCCCAGCAAGTGAGCGTGCCTCATGCCGCGGCGCATAATACGGCGCAGCACATAACCACGACCTTCGTTCGATGGCATGACACCATCAGCCAGCAAAAAGGCGCTGCAACGTAAATGGTCTGCAATGACTCGGTGTGACGCGGATTGATCACCGTCAGGACTAACCCCTGTCATATCGGCGGTCTGTTCGATCAGCGTGCGCATGATGTCGATGGCGTAGTTATCGTGGCTGCCCATCAGTGTGGCCGCAATACGTTCCAGACCCATGCCTGTGTCTACGCTTTGGGCTGGCAGATCGATACGTGTATCAGCATCAACCTGTTCATATTGCATGAAAACATTGTTCCAGATTTCGATGAAGCGGTCACCGTCTTCTTCAGGGCTTCCCGGCGGGCCGCCCCAGATGTGTTCGCCGTGATCATAAAAAATCTCGGTACATGGGCCACACGGGCCTGTATCGCCCATACGCCAGAAGTTATCATCACTGTTGATGCGGATGATCTTGTGATCTTCAAAGCCAGTGACCTTCTTCCAGATCGCCGCCGCTTCTTCGTCAGTGGCGTGAACTGTGACGCATAGCTTATCCGCGGGCAGGCCGAAGTTTTTCGTGACCAGTTCCCACGCCATAGCAATGGCATCGTCCTTGAAGTAATCACCGAAAGAGAAGTTGCCCAGCATTTCAAAGAATGTATGGTGGCGCGCTGTGTAGCCGACATTATCAAGGTCGTTATGCTTACCGCCGGCACGCACACATTTCTGGGACGTTGTAGCGCGGCTGTAATCGCGCTTTTCCTTGCCTGTGAAGACATCTTTGAACTGCACCATGCCCGAGTTTACGAACATCAATGTCGGGTCATTCTGTGGCACGAGCGGGCTGGACGGCACAATCTGGTGGCCGTTCTTTTCAAAGAAGCCAAGGAATTCGCTGCGAATATCTTTTACGGTTTTCATGGATCTGTCCCAATTCTGTATCTTGTAAAAATCAGGACTCAATTTATGACGGGAAACCCGCAAGATTCAAGTGTTATTTAGTTGCTGGAGGCCAGCGCATAGGAGTTATCTGAACCAGCAGAAGCGTGGCGCTTATCGTCCAATGATACATAACGCGCCCAACCACCCTCAACAACGGCATCGAGTGACGGTGTCGGCTGATCCATACGCATGCGGTAAATCCAGTAATTGGCCATGACACGCTCCACAAAGGCGCGCGTTTCACGCATCGGGATGCTTTCTACGAATAGCAGCGGGTCAGCCTGCATGCTGGCCAATTCACGCTTCCAGCGACGCAGATTACCCGGGCCAGCGTTGTAGGCGATTACAAGCGAGAACAGCTCTGTACCGACGGAGTCCTGATACAACAGGTCCTCAACGTAACGCTGGCCGATATCCAGATTTGTCTGGGGATCTTTTAGGACATGGTGTCCTGCCAGATTGCGAAAGTCACGGCGACCTGATACGTAGGTTGCTGTCTGTGGCATTAATTGCATCAGACCTGTTGCCCCACTACGATTGGCTGCCAGCGGATTGAATTTGGATTCCTGACGGATCAGGGCATGGATCAAGGCGCGATCCACCTTATAGCCGCTTTGCGGCGTCCATGGTGACATAGGGTATAGCGCCGCATCATATAAACGCCCATCAGGCGTCCGCACAGCAGCCGCCAAACGCATCGCGTATGACGGTAGACCCACATGACCCGCATATGCCATCAAGGCCTGTGTCATTTTACGATCTTTTGGCGGAATACGGCGTAATTCGGCTTCGGCCAGATGATACTGCCCTGACTGCGATAATAGCATCGCACGCTGCGCACCCTTCTGGTTTTTCAGCACTGTTGCGTGCGCCTGACTGTATTCAGGCATATCCCAGTTAAAATCAAAATCCCAGCCCAATGCGCGCGTCGCAATCAAACCGTAAAAGGTTCGCGGATGCGACGCTGCTGTTTTTAGCCATTTCTGCGCTTCTTGGATTTTACCATCTCGCATATAAGATCGCGATGCCCAGTAAGAGCTTGCCGACACCATCCATGCCGATGAATAGCGTGACTTTGCTGCCACTGCAAATAGAGGCCCAGCATTGCGGTAGTCACCTTGGCGCCATGCGCTTAAGCCAGCTACCCAGCCTGCCTTCGGCACAACAGAACCTGAGCGGCGTGCTGCGGCATTGGCTAACTCACGCGCCTTTGGCAGATTGCCCGCAAGCATATAGCTATTGGCAATCTCTGCCAGCTGCTCGTCATATTCAGCAGCATCCATTTTCTGTGAGATCGGCTCAGATTGCAGCTTGGCTAGCGCGGCTGTCGGGCCGCCATTGGAAATGTTACTGGCGATCGCGCGGGTCAGGGCTTTAATAGCGGCCTTCTCTTCTGCTGTTCTGCTTTGTGCAGAGACATAGCTGCGATCATATTCATTCAGCGCGTCCAGATATCCTGTAACACCACGGGCATTGACAGGCTTGCGGATTGTACCGCTGTAACCTGCAGGCATACGCGCCATCGCCAATTTGTAGATTTTGTCAGCATTCGGGTAATCCGCATAAGCATTCGCCCAACCTGCCAGCTCATCAAAATCTGCCGTATACGCCGTCGGGTGCATGTAGCGCTGATACATGACATGACCACGCAAGCGATAATCAGAGAGCAACCCGATCAGCTCATCTGCTTTTTTCCAATTAGCCTGCGATTGCAGTGCGAAGATTTTCTTGTAAAGCAATGCATCCGCGTTACTTAATGGCTGGCCTTCCTTGCCCATAGGCTTTGCTTTCGGGAAAGGCGCCTTGCCTGAATATACAATCCTTGTCGCGCTGGCTGTTTCCGTTACAGGTTTGCGCGCAGGAACAGGAAGATTTTCATGGGATATAGATACGTCGATTCGCGAGGACTCCAGCGCCACCGGCTTAACAGCAGGTAGGGGCACTTGGATGTCGGCTGAGGCTGGATAAAAAGGCGCTGCTATACACGCCGTACCCAACGCCACCGGAATAATCCGGGCCATCTTTTTTTGCCATGATGTAAACATGATGGGTCTTAATTAAAGCATCTCAAAAAAAGAGTCTATCAAAACCGCATCATCACCCGTCTGTTTTCAACAGATACGGCTCATTTGTATAGTTATATCAATTGGTTATGATAAATCAATTTTCTAACAGAAATTGCTGTAACCGCAGCATATCCTGCCAGACTAGACGCTTTTGACCCGGGTTCAAAAGTAGCTGTTCAGGGGTATAAGTGGCAATCGCGGGTATCGCCTGCGGCGTATCCAAAAGACCATCGGTAAGGGTCTTGTAATCCTTCATCTTGCCACGCAGTTTTGACATACCCTCTGAGGAATTCAGCAAGGCCTTGGCTGTACCGCCGCCGCAGAAAATCAGCACTTTAGGTTTTACCAGCGCGATATGTTTTTCTATAAAAGGCAGACTTACCTCTATTTCCGCGGGGTTCAAGCTACGACCGCCCGGCGGACGCCAGTTCAAAATATTGGTGATGTAAACTGCTTTTTCCAGATCTTCTGCTGTGCGTGACAGGCCGATACTGCCTAGAATTTTGTCTAGTAACTGTCCGTTTGCGCCGGCAAACGGTTTGCCCTGACGATCTTCATCGGCACCCGGCGCCTCACCGATCAGCATAATCTTTGCCTCAGGATTTCCATCGCTGAACACCATATTAGTGGCAGTCTTTTTCAGCGGGATACCATCAAATCCCGCAATGGCCTCGCGCAGGCTTTCGACCGAATCAACTTCACGCGCCAATGCTAAAGCGGCCTTAGCCGCATCTGAAGTCCCTGTGACCTGTGATCCTGCGCCCAAACCCGCAGCAGAAGCCGATTGATTCGCCTGTGCGCCGCCTGTGACTCGCCCCTGACTCGCGTCAGCAGGTTCATGCCTTGG
Source organism: Micavibrio sp. (assembly GCA_012960155.1). Taxonomy (GTDB): domain Bacteria; phylum Pseudomonadota; class Alphaproteobacteria; order Micavibrionales; family Micavibrionaceae; genus UM-FILTER-47-13. The sequence continues at coordinate 33,539 of DUBU01000003.1, forward strand.
AATCTCTGGCATAGCGGTCGCATCGACCGGCGTGTCTTCCAGTGCCTCTGTCGCACCGACATCGACGTGCCATTGCAAGGCTGCTATATAGGCGTTTGCGTTCATACCTGATTATCATTTAGGCGGGGCATTCGCGCCCGCAATATAATTTCTACTTCGGAATTAGCCTTATAGTAGTTAAACTATCCGCCAGAAACAAGGAGGAAGCAAAGAAATGTCAGACTCTATCCGCGAAGACAGAGAAGTAATGCCTTATGATGTGGTGATCGTCGGCGGCGGGCCGTCAGGCTTGTCCTGCGCCATCAGGCTGAAACAAATCAACCCCGCGCTAGAGGTTTGCGTTCTTGAAAAAGGCTCCGAGATTGGCGCGCATCTGTTATCAGGCGCCGTGTTCGAGACCCGTGCGCTGGATGAGCTGATCCCTGACTGGAAAGATAAAGGCGCGCCGCTGCGCGTAAAAGCAGGCAAAGACCGCTTTGTCTTTATGACCGATAAAAAGGCGATGACCTTGCCCACTCCGCCGCAAATGAAGAACCACGGCAATTACATTATCAGCCTTGGCGAGCTAGGGGCATGGCTGGGACAGCAGGCCGAAGCGCTTGGCGTTGAGATCTTCCCCGGTTTTGCAGCCGCTGAAATTCTATACCGCGATAACGAGGTGATCGGCGTTGCCACAGGTGATATGGGCATCGGCAAAGATGGCGAAAAAACGCCGCAATTCGAGCCTGGTGTTGAATTGCACGCCCGCCAGACCGTGTTTGCCGAAGGTTGTCATGGCAGCCTGACCAAGCAATTGATCGCGCATTACGACCTGCGCAAGGATAGCGATCCGCAAACTTACGGCCTTGGTATCAAGGAAATCTGGGAAATCGACCCTGCCAAGCACAGCGAAGGCAGCATCATGCACTCTGTCGGCTGGCCAATGGATAGCCAGACCTATGGCGGGTCATGGATTTATCACCTTGATAACAACCAGATTTCAATCGGTTTTGTGGTCGGGCTTGATTACAAAAACCCGTATCTGTCACCGTTTAACGAGATGCAGCGCTTTAAAACGCATCCTGAAATTGCCAAATTGCTGGAAGGTGGCCGCCGTATAGCATACGGCGCGCGCGCATTGGTGGAGGGCGGATACCAGTCCCTGCCCAAATTATCCTTCCCCGGCGGTATTCTGATCGGTGATACGGCAGGATTTTTGAATGTTGCCAAGATCAAGGGCAATCATACTGCCATGAAATCAGGCATGGTGGCCGCAGATTCACTTGCGGCGTTTTTGGGTGAAGACGGTAAAAATGATGCTGAATGCCACCTGTACCCTGAAAATATGAAGAAAAGCTGGGTTTGGGATGAGCTTTACAAGGTACGCAATATTCGCCCGGGCTTCCATAAAGGCATGTGGTTTGGCCTTGCGCACGCGGCGTTCCAGACTTTTGGCGGCTGGCGTTTACCGTATACATTATCCAACCACGCAGACCATAAGTCATTGATAACATCTGATAAAGCAGCGCCGATTGATTACCCGAAGCCTGATAATGTGCTGACATTTGATCGTTTAAGCTCTGTCAGGCTGTCGAATACCATGCATGAAGAGAACCAGCCTGCGCATTTGAAGCTGATTGATCCTTCAATTCCCGTTAACCAAAATCTGCCACAATATAGTGAACCGGCACAACGATACTGCCCTGCAGGCGTTTATGAGCTGGTTGAAGAGGCAGGCACACAGAAATTCGTGATTAACGCGCAGAACTGTGTTCACTGCAAAACATGCGATATCAAAGATCCGGCGCAAAATATCGTCTGGACTGTACCGCAAGGCGGGGGCGGGCCGAATTATCCTAGTATGTAGATTTTTCGAACTATTTTGCCCTTAATCACATGAACGTGACTGTCAAAAACTCTAAAACGTTGTATATTTATGGTTATGAGCATTTTCAGTAAAAAAAGTCTTTTTGTTGTCCCTGTAATCGCCGCTATGACTGCCATTGGCTGCTCTGCCTCTAATGCCGAGCAAAATGCGCCGCTTGTTTATCAGGATATTGAACCAACAGGGTTTGCAGGCAGTTACCTTGCCAGCCACCATGCGCAAAACAGTTACGACTGGAAAGCCGCCAGCGGTTTTCTGGATCAAGTTCTGGCACTGGACCCTGAAAATGCCGAACTCATCCGCCGTTCAATGATTTTAGCCATTGGGACAGGCGATCTGGAGCTTGCCGCTAAACGCGCTCAAACCTTGATTGTGACAGACCCCACCAATGATCTGGCCTACATATTAATGACGCTTGAGAATATCAAAGGCGAAGAATTTGATGCGGCGTCAGAAACACTGGCGCAGATGCCTGAAGGTGATATGGGCGATTTCATCAAGCCCTTGTTGACCGTCTGGGTTAGTGCCGGCCAAGGCGCACTGGATACTACATCCTTGCAGGAAAACAGTATCCATAGATATCACGGCGCTCTGGCAGCCTTTTATTTAGGTGATTTTGAAAAAGCAAAAGCCTTGGCCACAGAAATATTGGCCAGTGGCACAATTTCAAACCATGATGCTGTGCGCGTTGCCGATATTCTGGCCGTCACAGGTGCGCATAAAGACGCCCTTGCCTTATACGAAGGCGTGATGGTGCAGGATAACGAAAATAATATTCTGGCCGAGAAAATCGCGGCCGTTAAAGCCGATCAAGAAAAAGATACGAATGAGGCTATCAAGGCGCTTGTGCCTGATGCCAATATTGAAAGTGCTGTCAAAGGTACAGCTGTGGCTATGTATGATATGGCCTATATCCTGCACCGTGAATATAGCGATAGCAGCACGAAGCTGTTTGCCAATATGGCGCTGGCGCTTGACGGTCATATGACCAGCGCCCGTTTGCTGCTGGCGGATACGCTGACCCGTAATGGCCGTTACAAAGATGCGATCACACAGCTTGCTGATATTGACCCGTCACATCCGTCTTACCTGCCTGCCCAGCGCCATGCTGCGGAATTAATGGCAGAAGCCGGTGATCTGGACGGCGCGCTTGCCAAGCTGAACACCTTATTTACACAATATAACGATATCGAAGCGCTGATCCGCATCGGTGATCTGTATCGTCAGGAAGAAAACTTCAAAAATGCGCTAACGGCCTATAATAAAGCCGCCAAGCAACTTGGTGGTGACACTATCCCAGCTGAATACTGGCATTTGCTGTATGCGCGCGGCATGGCGTATGAGCGCGAAGGTAAATGGAATAATGCCGAAGCCGATTTGAAAGCGGCGCTGGTGTATCAGCCAAACCATCCTTATTTGCTGAACTATCTCGGTTATGGCTGGGCTGATCAGGGCATGAATTTGCAGGAGTCTCTGGAGCTCATTAAACGCGCTGTCGCGCTGCGCCCCTATGATGGTTACATCATCGACTCACTAGGCTGGGTGCAATACCGCATGGGCTTATATGATGAAGCTCTGCCTAATCTTGAAAAAGCTGTATCACTGCTGCCTTACGATTCAACGATCAATGACCATCTCGGCGATGTTTACTGGCAACTAGGTCGTCACACCGAAGCCCGTTTCCAATGGGAGCGCGCCGTGAATTACAGTGAAGGCGAGACAGATATTTCCCTGATCGAGCAAAAGCTGAAATTCGGCATGGATGGCGTTAAAAACAGCAAACAGGCCAGCAAGTAAGCTGAGATCTTCGTAGCATCGTGAGCATTTTATCATCCATATCAGTGGCCGCCCCTGCCAAAATCAATCTTTACCTGCATATCACAGGAAAGCGTGATGACGGATATCACACGCTTGGTTCCCTAGTGGCCTTTGCCGAAATTGGTGACCGCATTGATATCAGCGAGCACGAGACACTAGCACTTCATATAGACGGCGCCTTTGCCGATCGGTTCAGTGGTGCCGAAAAAAGCACAAAGCCGGATTCGGCCAATATCGTGATTAAGGCTGCTCGCGGTTTATCTACTCTTTTGGGCATAGAGCCCAACTTCAAAATTAACCTGCATAAAACCCTGCCTTTAGCGGCGGGCATTGGCGGCGGATCAGCCGATGCCGCCGCCACGGTCAAAGCCATCCTGCAATTTCATGATATAGCCCCTGCTTCCGTCAAAGAGCTGGACGCGTTTTTACTATCTCTGGGCGCGGATGTGCCCGTATGTTTTTACGGTCAGCCCTGCCATATGAGCGGGATTGGCGAGATTATCAGGCCTGCCGCTGGCGTGCCGCCTCTACACATGGTGCTGGTTAATCCGTTAGAAGCGTGCTCGACGGCCGAAATTTTCAGGCAGCTTAATGGCAAGTTCACCCCTGACGATGATTATGCCGCCGCTTGGGATGATGCGCGGTCTTTTATCAGCTTTCTGCAATCACGCGGAAATGACATGGAAGATGCTGCGGTATCCGTCACGCCCGTCATTGCCGATATTTTATGCGACATTGCCGCCAGCGCGAATTGTTTGCTTTCGCGCATGTCAGGCAGCGGCGCCACGTGTTTCGGCCTCTATGAAACAGCAGCCGATGCCACAGCGGCTGCCGCACAAATCCAGAGTACACACCCGCAATTCTGGGTTAGAAAAACAACCCTGTTAACATAAGATTCTGGTTTTCTTGCATCGCCTTCGCACTATATGGAATAATGTAGAAATAGATGGTGTGTGAGACAGCGAAAACGCTGCAGTAAAGCAAGAAAGACGAGGATTAATGAACTCATCTTCAGATAGTCACGAAAAGAAGATTTCCAGCATAATCGAAGACTATAAAACGGCGAGCCGCGAACTCGAAGCGGCGCAAAAAAATAACGAATCCGGCGATAAAATTGAAAGCCTTTATAACAAAAAGGTCGAAGCGGCGCGTGCGCTCATTGCGCTGACCCCTGATGCAGCGGCCAGTGCTACGATCATGGAACATGGTATGTTCCGCTGCGAGCGTGCCTATAGTGATTACATCCATAGTGGTAATGAAAAAGACCGCAAATCTTATGAAGATTTGACGGCAAAAATTCTGCCTGAAATTATCGAGATTGCCGAAAAAGTCGAAGATGCTGCCGATGGCAAAGTCTACATGATTCTGGGTAAGCTGTATTCAGGGTCTTATACCCTGCCTTATGATTATCGCCGCCCGTCAATGGCGCTGCATTATTTCCGCAAGGCTGCGGAATGCGGCAATCGCGCTGCTTCTATGGAAGTCGCGCTATATGCCTATCAATATGCGCGTTTTGATAAAGACAAAGATCATTATCTGAGATTTCTACGTCAGGCGGCGCGCCGCGGACATAGCCCTGCCATGCTGCGCTTAGGTTTGCACTACCTCCAAGGCGAGTACGTGAAGCAAAGTTACGATGAGGCGGTTGCTTTATTCAAAGACGGTTTATCTGCTGCCGACAAGGACCCTGCGGGAATTGGTTTTGTTAAGGCCGAATTGAAATATCAAATCGGGCGCTGCCTATATTACGGGCTGGGCGTTAAAGAGAATAAAGATGCAGGTCTGTCACTGATCCGTGAGGCTGCCAACTTTGACCGTGATGCGGCGGACTTTGTCCGTAAATGGGAAAAAGGCCATCTGGAAACCTGCTGGAAACCTTTATCCTTTCAGGATAGTCCGTTTTACCGCAACGCCGGTGAAACCAAGACAGAGAGTAAAGAAAATAGTGCCAAGACCAAGAGTGCAGCGCCTTCTTCTGAGGATAGCGGCTCCTTTAACCCGATGGGGATTTTTGCCAATAAAGAGCACAAAGCCAAAATCTTTGAAGATGACCCTAGCTCTATTTTCTCTGATCAGATGGCGGTCGAACAGTTTCTTGCTGATCAAGGCTTGCTTCATACCGAAGATCAGGATGTCGGTTTTACAGTTGCGAAAACCAACGAGCCTTTGCCTGATTTAACCGATCAGGAAATTGAAGAGCTTCTGCAGCCTTTAGAACACATGATCGGCCTGCACCGTGTTAAGAAAGAAGTCCGCAATCTGGTGGCCCTTATGAAAGCGCGTAAGATGCGTGAAAATCAAGGTTTGCCATCGCCATCGATCAATATGCATAGCATCTTCATGGGTCCGCCAGGCACAGGTAAAACAACGGTTGCCCGCGTTTTAGGCGAGATACTGGCGCGTATGGGTTACCTTGCCAACGGCCATGTGATCGAAGTTGATCATACAGATTTGATTGGCGAATATGTCGGCCAGACAGGTCCGCGTACAGCCGCCAAAATCAAAGCGGCGATGGGTGGCATTCTGTTCATCGACGAAGCCTATATGCTAACCCATGACAATAATTTCGGTCCCGAGGCGATCGCGACCATCTTGAAAAAGATGGAAGACTTCCGCGATGATTTTGTTGTAATTGCCGCAGGCTACACGAACGAAATGAAATCATTCTTGGCTGCTAATAGCGGCTTCCGTTCCCGTTTTGCCAATACGATTGAGTTTGATTCCTATAAAACCGAAGAGCTGGTCGAGATTTTTGCCGTTATGTGCGAAGACCAGTCCTACAAACCGACCGACGAAGCGTTGGAGCGTGTCACACGTATTTTGAAACGTGAGAAACGTAACGCAAATATCGCTATCTCTAATGCGCGCGGCGTTCGTGATTTACTGGAAAAAACGATCCGTAAACAAGCCATCCGTATTGCCCAAGGCGGCGCCGAAGATAAAGACGCGCTGATGGAAATTCGCGCTGAAGATATCTATGACATTTCAGGGTCATCAGATTCTTCCAGCAATATCGTTTATCTGGGCGATGGCGATAAGGATGGCAAAAAGTAATTTATGACTGACTACCTCCTCTAAGACTATGACTAGATAACTCCAGCTACAAAAAAACCGCCGATCAATTTCGGCGGTTTTTTAATTCTATGACGGACGCCTTAGAACTTGTAGTTCAGGGCCACCGCACCGATCAGAACGCTTGGGCTTTCTGTACGAGCAGACACTGTCGTTGTGTTTGTCGTACCGGCACCGCGCTGCAAATTGATATCTTCTTCTTCAATGAAGATGTATGTTGCGGCTAAATCGAGTGAAAAACGATCATTGATGTCATATGTCGCACCAGTTGAGATCCAGTGACGGTCACCATCAGGCGTCAATGTTGTTCTATACTCATCCGTTGTCGGTGTTTGGTCGAATTGGTAACCGGCGCGCAGCACCCAGTCATCATTCAATGTGTATTCACCACCAACCGCGATTGCGAATGTATTATCGTAATCCTGCAAAACAGGCGATAGAGCCGTACCATTTGCCAATACAGGCTGGATCTGGTCAAAGCTACTCCAACCGAACCATGTCCCTTGCAGCAAACCTGTCCAACGATCGTTGAATTCATGTGTTACACCAAGTGTTGCAATATCAGGAAGCTCAAGCTCGGCTGTACCGCGCGCATTCACCTGACCTTGCAAGTAAATCTGGCCTTCTAGATTTTGCTGCACGTTACTGCGGTAGTTCGCACCGAATACAGTGCCATCCCATGGCTCGTACATTACGCCAACGTCAAAGCCCATGCCCCAGTCATTTCCTTTCAGAACGCTGTCTAGCTCGGCCACTGTGTTCAATGCAACTTGCGCAGGTGCGCTTCTTTTCAGGTCAGCATGGGCATATTCGATGATCATAGAGGCACCGATCGAGAAACGATCATTTGGCGCATATGAGATGCTTGGCAAAAAGTCGATGGTTTGCAGATCTGATTCTGTTGAATCGAAACGGGCGAAGTAATCGTCATGGTATTTAGATCCCAGACCGAATGGCGCCGCGACACCTAGACCCAGCCACAATTTTTTGTCTTCTGTGATTGGTGCTACGATGTGCAAGTTCGGCACAGGCGATAGAGAACCAGGGTTACCGCCGTTATCTGTACCGATCGGGCCGCTACCGGGTGCAAATGCGTTCGCACCGTTTAGGGCAGTACCTGTGTCTTTTAACTCAAGTTCAGGGTACAGGAAGTTTACACCAATATTGACCTGTGCTGAATCCAGACGAGAAATACCCGCCGGGTTGAAATACAGGATACTCGCGTCACGCGGTGTTGAGACCTGACCCGCGAAGGCGGCACCCAAACCTGATACGGATTGTTCCTGAATGTAGAAGCCCGCGGCGTCTGCCGTCTGGCTAAATGTTAGAAGACCGCATAAAGCGGCTGAGCAAGTCAGTAAACGCAATGATAGGTTTTTCATGATTATTATCCCCGTTAGATATTTCCTTTATCCAACGGTCATCATAGCTTTTATTGAGCTTCATGAATAGTGCAAGCCTATGCTGCAGCACAGCATAGATTGCGAATTTTAGCTATGGCTTAATGCACTTTTGATATCACGGACGATTTCAGCAGGGCTATCCGTGCTGGAGAACAATGAGATCAGGTCATCATTAGGGCCCATCAAAAAGATGAAAGATGAATGATTCATGCTGTATCCGTCTGGGGCGCTTTCATCATCCATACGCGCGGCATAAACTTTATATTGCTTCTCAACGGCATCGATGTCTTCTTCAGACCCTGTCAGGCCGATAAAACTATCGTGATAGCTTTTTAAATACACCTGCATGACTTCGGGGGTATCACGGGCCGGATCAATGGTAATGAAAACAGGCTGAATTTTTGCAGCGTCTTTTGTTTCGAGCGCTTCCATTGTCTGCGTCATCTTTTGCAAGCCCGCAGGACATACATCAGGACAGTATGTGAAACCGAAAAAGACCAGCTTGTATTTATCAATATCGCTACTGGACAGTGTATTACCGTTTTGATCTGTCAGTGTGAAGCTACCGCCGATATCAGCGCCGCCTGCCACGCCAGCCGCAGGTTCAAGGGATGCCAGGCTGCCTGCCTGATCGTTCTGGGCATTAACCCAAGTATAAGCTGTTCCCAGCCCCATACCGAGTAGACAAAGTAGTGCAATCGTAAGAAATCTGCCGCCCATAACGCGCCCCTTTTTCAAATATCAAGAATAAGGGTTATATAGCACCTAAGACAGCAGGTTTCAAATTTATATGACTTAAACGGGCGCTAAAGCAGCTTGCTGCGCAGTGCCAGCAGATTTCATACCAGCCTGCACTTTTTCCAGCAATTTGCCGGCATAATCCATGGAGGCTGTCCACACGCATTCATGCTCGTATCTGCTCATATCCGGTAGTTCGTCCTCAAACCAATTCCACGAATGTTCTTCGTCAGAGCTATACTCCTCAAGACCACCCAGAATGGTACTTTTCGCAGTTTCCAGACCCAAAGTGTACATCGCCTGATCATCAAGAGTGCCGATATAGTCAAGGGCTTGTCCGACCTCGAACTGGCCTGCAATATCGTCGGATCTGCCAATATATTCATAATAGCTATCTGCAACAGCACCTTCCCCTAGGGCGAATGTACTCAATACATAGTCTTTGGCGGCCTCACGCAATGATGGTGCCTGCTCCGCGCTTGCCTTGGTATAAGATAGACTTAGTCGCCATTTACCGCCTGCGGGCTCAATTTCCGAGATATTGACGGCTTTGTCTACATCGCCTACGGCTGCCCGCAGCTGCGCTATGCCTTCATCGACACCACGTCTGAACTCTTCGTTATTAGCTAGAAAACGTCCGACAGCATATTCTTCACGGCGGCTTATTTTATTAAACGCTTCGCTATAGCCTTGGTTACGGCCTGATGCTCTGCCTGTCGGCACTAAAATAGGAACAAAACTCATACACACTCTCCTTTTTCTATTACCTGTTAGAGGTAAAACAAAAAGAAGTTATGTAAAACTACTATATTATAAGCGATCTGTCAAATGCCATTTGCCCAAATAAAAATCGGGCCTCTGACGAAGCCCGATCTTTGTAGCGGGGGTATTCGGTTTACAGGACGTCGAGCATTTCGGCGACCAGCGGGTGTCTTACGATATCACCTGATTTCAGTCTGACGACCGCGATGTTGGAAACAGCTTCGAGCTTATTCGCGATATCAGCCAAACCTGACATACCTTCGAGCAAGTCAGACTGCGCAGGGTCACCAGTGACCACCATTGTGGAGTGCCATCCCAAACGTGACAGCAACATTTTCAGCTGCACATAGGTACAGTTCTGCGCCTCATCAATCACCACGAAGGCGTTGTTCAACGTTCTACCACGCATGAACCCGACAGGGGCGATTTCAATTGTGCCATCATCCATATATTGGCGCACTTTCTTACCGCCGAGGCGATCACCAAGCGCATCATATAGAGGGCGTAAGTAAGGTGCCATTTTCTCATGCATATCGCCCGGCAAGTAACCGAGGCTCTCGCCAGCTTCCATGGCAGGACGGGACAGGATGATCCGCTCTACTTCGCCTTTTTCCAAGGCGTCGACCGCGGCTGAAATGGCAAGGTAGGTTTTACCCGTACCGGCAGGGCCCATAGCGAGTGTTAGATTCTTTTCGGCAATTTGCTTCATCAGCAGCTCTTGCCCTTCTGATCTGGGCTTTACCTTTTTGATGAATTTCTTATCACGGCGCCCATCTATTTCCTCATCCAGCGGATGCCAGCTCATATCATCAAAGACGCTGTGAACAACGTTGCCCTTGGCGCTTTGTTCGTGCGGCGTGTTGCGTTTTTTAATGCGTTTTTTCTGTGACATGGTCAGACTCCTTCATTGAGGGGTGGGTTGAACAAAAAGAGGAAAAAAGTCAAAAAAAACCGCGCTAAAAGGCGCGGCGGTAAAGAGAGAGAAAGCAGGAAAACATCCATACGCGATACTGCGTCTATTGGTCTTCCCGTTGTGGTAAATATTTTTAATCTTGGCAAGTCGTGCAAGGAGAACCCTTTGCTAGAGAATTACTATGATCATAGTAGCAAATTTTCCATGCCCCGCATAGGGGGATTTATATTTTATACATTACTGGCCTTCAAAAAATTGACTTCGGTTATGAAAATATTGTAGAGCTTTTCTCTCGGGAGAAAACGTATGTTAATAATGATTACGGCACGGATTAGCACGAAAGAACAGCTAGACGAACTACACGCAATTATCACCAAGCACCCCAAAATATCTGACTGGTATCGCCATATGGGTAACCAGTGGATTGTAGAGTTCGACGATAAATCGTTATCAACTCTCAATAACTATCTCGGAGCAGCCTTTGAAGACGGTAAACGGCCTACTATGTTGGTGAATACGCTTCACCATTACAATGGCTGGCACAGTCAAGAATTCTGGAATTTTATACAAAAACACAAAGCCCTGCCGGAACCCGAGGCCAAACAAGGCGCAGGTAAAGCCAAAGCAAAGCCCGACGACGAATATGCATTAAACCCAAAAGATTATGAGGTAACAGACGCACTTACCCTGGAAGACCTTGATCTTGATGAAGTAACATCAGAAACAGTGAACCGCTATTTTCAGCGCATGGCATTTTTCCGTCAAGCCGAGGCGCAAGGCATTACACTGCCTGAGAATCACCAAAATCTGATTATTAGCGGCAAGACCGGTGTTGGCAAATCGACACTGGCAAAAGCCATTGGGTTAGCTTTTGCTGCACAAGATGGCACCCGTAAAGTCCCTGTGTATTTTGTAAAGCCTGCCCATATCATCGGACGTTTCCGCGGCCATACGCAAAAAAATATGCAAGCACTTCTGGATATGGCCGAAAAAGGTATCATCATCTTTGATGAGCTGGATACATTGCTGGATATTGATTCCGACGACAAAAATGCTTTGAACGTATTGAATACGCATTTAGGTGATAAGCCTAACGAACCCCACGTGATAACAACAATTTATGGACATAACCGCGCACGGTTCTTAAGTTTCAACACGGGTATGCAATCCCGTTTTCCAACTACAATCAACGTGCCTGAGCAGGGTTCAGGCAAACTCAGTCAGATTTTTGAATCTGCTGTCAAAAACACGGGCATGGCCTATGACCCTGCCATCGTTGCCGAAGTTGAAAATCTGGTACAGCAAATTCGTACGGCGCAGCGCGGCAATTTCGGTCATATTCGCGAGATAGATAATATCCTGGGTGCGGTCATAACTAATATGGCGGCTCGCCATGCAGCTAATCCGGATGACTTTGCTTTCGAAGTGACGCTAGCCGATATTCCCGTACGCGATCGTCAAACCGGTGAATTAGTGCAGCGGCCTATTCGTTTAAGCGAACCTAAAATTGAGACATCGCCGTCTGGTGTCGTATCCTTCCCTAATCTTAAAAAGGACTAAGTCATGCGTATTATTTTAGGCCGTCACGGGCAATCCGAAGGTAATATTAGCGAACCGTTTTACGCTAAGAAGGGTGACCCGCATATCGAACTGACCCGCGAAGGCTGGGAACAGGTCATTGGCTCAGGACGCTTTTTAGACGGTTATTTACGAGAGCATAAGATTGATCCGCCCAAGCGCATATGGGTCAGCCCGTTTATGCGCACACGTCAAACGCTCCGCGGTATGATCGAAGGGTTCAGTCGTGCGGGATATTACATTCGCGCCGCGCATACCGATATCCGCGAGCACTTCCTTTTGGCTGAGCAAACTTTCGGCATTCTTCCTTATATGAAATACAGCAAAGGCATCGCCAGACGTGCGTTCAGCAAGCTGTTCAGTGATTTTTCAGCAGCTGCATATAAACACAACCCATTTATGTCGGTCACACCACTCGGTGAATCGCCGATGGATTTGTTCAAGCGTATTGACGGCTTTGTCGGGCGTTTGTTGGACGAGGAAAAAGAACAAGGCATTGATAATGTTTTGATCGTGGCTCATGGCGCGACTATCAAAGCCTTCATGATCCGTCTTTTTGATCTGCCAATGGATGCCTGGAAAAAGCTGGATACCCCCGGCAATGGCGATCTATATATGCTGGATGATGAAAGCGGCAGCTGGCGCGTGACCCGCATTTATGACGGTGAGAAAGGCGTTCCTGTCAACGAGAACCCGATCAAGGATCTATCCAGCAAAGTTGATTTAAAAGATCTGCCGGCCCTGCCCCCGCGTTATCGATAAGGTGTATCATGGATAAAGAACAGCTCAGCCGTCATATTTTCGAAACTGTCAGAACGTTACAGCCCGTGCGCAGCATAGTGGTTGCCCGCAACCTGCGCGAGAAGTTCAAATTGGCCAGTTCTGATCAGGATGTATCAGATGCGCAGGTGCTATCCTGTATGAACCGTATGGAAGCGCAAGGCTTGCTGCATAAAGAAAGCCGCGAGATTACAGATAGTCGCCGCACAAAACGGAATACAACAGAAGTTGTATATTCTATACGCAGTGGCGGTGGTAAGAAACAAGATGAGGGCAGCCAGACAAGCGCGGCTGTAAACCTTGGCGGCTTTAAACCTGCTTGAATTATTTTATGGTCGGGGCTGATTTATAATCTACGAATGATCCCTCGGCATCACGGCATACCCAGCGATCATGATCATACATTCTGATCTCGACTTCTGTATTCACGGTCGTTGTAAAAGCGCGATCGACTTCAATTTCTTCGGTTTTGCGGGTTAGGCCGTAATAAGGCTGGCCATCATTTGTATCGTAGCTATATAGCGTTTCGCCTTCGTGCAATGTCAGCGTCTGGTTCAACACACTGCTTTCGCAATCCAGATCCATCGCCAGTGTGCCATCCGCCGTGCCGACAGTCCATTTGCAGCCTGCCAGCGCCAATGCACCGAACAATGCGGCGAGTGCGCCTTTTCTCATCAATGTCATAGAATCTCTCCCCAATTTCTTATGCTTTGTAGAACCTGCACCACGCGCTGTCAAATATGAAAAAGGAGCCTTACGGCTCCCTTTAAATTTTTATCATCTCTGCTCTTATTGGCATGCGAGGCATTCTTCGTACTCAGGCTGCGGCGCATCGCCCAGCTCTGGTTCGCGGTTACCTTTTGGTTTCGCGCCTTCCATGGTGCGCTTCCAGCTCGCATCACTTTCAGCACGCTGAATGGATTTGGAGCGGCAGTAGTACAGAGACTTAACGCCTTTCTTCCAAGCTTCCCAGTGAATGCGGTGCAGATCGCGCTTATGCACGTTTGCGGGCAGGAACACGTTCAGTGACTGTGCCTGACAGACAAACGGCGTACGGTCGGCGGCGTGATCGATCAGCCAGCGCTGGTCAATTTCAAACGCCGTCTTGAACACGTCTTTCTCATCCTGTGTCAGGAAGTCCAAGTGCTGTACAGAGCCTTCGTTTGTAAAGATTGATGACCATACTTCTTCTGTGTTCTGGCCTTTTTCTTCCAGCAGTTCTGTCAGATATTTGTTGCGTACCGCAAATGAACCGGACAGTGTTTTGTGCGTGTAAGCGTTCGCCGCGTTCGGCTCGATACCTGGAGAAGACCCGCCACAAATGATCGAGATAGAGGCTGTCGGGGCAATCGCCATTTTATTGGAGAAACGCTCCATCACGCCATAATCAGCCGCATCAGGACACGCACCGCGCTCTTCAGCGAGTTTCACTGACGCATCATCAGCCTGACGTTTAATGTGCTGGAACATACGGCGGTTCCAGACCTTTGCCATCACAGATTCCATCGGGATCATTTTTGATTGCAGGAAGGAATGGAAGCCCATTACGCCCAGACCCACAGAACGCTCACGCATTGCGGCATATTTCGCACGTTTCATGCTGTCAGGGGCTTTATTGATAAAGTCTGTCAGAACGTTATCCAAAAAGCGCATCACATCTTCAACGAAAGTCGGGTGGTCTTGCCATTCTTCGAACTTATCAAGGTTCAGCGACGACAAGCAGCACACAGCCGTACGGTCATTGCCCAGATGGTCACGGCCTGTCGGCAATGTAATCTCTGAACATAGATTAGACATTTTCACATTCAGGCCAGCCATCTTGTGGTGTGACGGGATCTGGTCGTTTACGTGATCTTCGTAAATAATGTATGGTTCGCCCGTTTCGATACGCGCTGTCAGCAAGCGAATCCATAGGTCACGCGCGTTCACGCGGTCAACAACGTGTTTGTCTTTCGGTGATTTCAGCGCCCATTCTTCGTTACGCTCTACCGCTTCCATGAAGCTATTGCTGATCAGAACACCGTGGTGCAGGTTCAGTGCTTTACGGTTCGGGTCACCACCAGTCGGACGGCGGATTTCAAGGAATTCTTCAATTTCAGGGTGCCAGATCGGCAGGTAGATCGCAGCAGAACCGCGACGCAGTGAGCCTTGGGAAATCGCCAGTGTCAGTGAGTCCATCACGCGGATGAACGGCACGATGCCTGATGTTTTGCCGTTACGGCCCACTTTTTCACCGATAGAGCGGACGTTACCCCAATAAGAGCCGATACCGCCGCCCAGTGAGGCCAGCCATACGTTTTCGTTCCACAAGGATACGATGTCTTCTAGGGAGTCATTTGTTTCATTCAGGAAGCAAGAAATCGGCAGGCCGCGATTTGTACCGCCATTGGACAGGATCGGCGTTGATGGCATGAACCATAATTTGGAGATGTAGTCATAAATACGCTGAGCGTGCGCGCTATCGTCGCCATAGTACATTGCTACACGCGCGAACAGATCCTGAAAATCTTCTTCAGGCAGCAAATAGCGATCTTCCAATGTAGCTTTACCGAATTCTGTCAAATTGGAATCGCGGGAACTATTAATTTCAACCCTGTTGCCTCTTTCCATCTGCGCGACGTCAAACATGTCCTACTCCTTATTGGTAAGGTAAGATTATTGTGGTTTTGTGTGAATGGTTGGCTGTGGATAAAATGTGGGTAAAACCACTATCCGTTGCGGTTATTCTTAAATCAACATACTAGATGCTGTGGTTGGTGTCATCATGACTTTTTTCCTAACAGCCCTAAAAATAGAATACAAATGTACGCCAAGCCCCTGATTTTAAAGGTATGATTTCAAGTCATACACGAGGTTATACTTTTGTGAAAAAGTCAGGATATTATAATATTACCGAAAATAAAGCGCGCCTGCGCCACATATAGTGCCCATAACGCAGACGCGGAATTGGAGCGCTATACCCTGTAAATCTTCCGATTCCCCCAAAAAGAGAATCGATTCTTAAAACTTGAAAACGGGGA
Source organism: Micavibrio sp. (assembly GCA_012960155.1). Classification (GTDB taxonomy): domain Bacteria; phylum Pseudomonadota; class Alphaproteobacteria; order Micavibrionales; family Micavibrionaceae; genus UM-FILTER-47-13. The sequence goes on from DUBU01000003.1 coordinate 49,487, forward strand.
AACCCCTTTTTTGTGGTGATTGCGCGGCATCTTGCAGATCACGCACCAGATTTTGCGCGGTCATTAATATTTGATCGATAGCACTTTGCGACATGGTTACTTCTTTAAAGCCACTCGATAAATATGATGCATAGCCGTTCACGGCATTTTCAAACATGGCGACAGCCGTTTGTCTGGGGATGGCAGATCCTGATTTCAGATTTCGCGCGGTTGTTTGCAACATGGATAGGTATCCGCCCTCACCCCTTAATACGGCGGGACTATCAAAATACCGTGTGCTGTAACCGGGCTTTTTACCTAGCAACGCCCCGTGCAGGGCTAACAAATTCAAATAAACTGGACTATATGGCGCGTGAAGATTAAGGCGCGGCTCTATGGTCAGGCACTGACCCGCCGCTTTTTTAAAACGCAGCGAATATTCGCTGCTTGTCCAACTAGTCGTTTCGTAGTCCGCGGCTAGAAATGTACGAGGACCACAGTATACACGACGGCTCTCGATACTCTCTGCCAAGTATGGCTTTACAAAGAATGCAGGAAAAGCCCGCTGCATGTCGATGACGTGTTTTGCCGTTTGGTCACGCAGACTTTTCTTCAGACAAGATACGCTGTTCTGCATCACACTGAAGTGCCAATGCCCTTCGCCCGGGAAAACATCACAGCCAAACTGGTTTGCATGATCTCGCAAAATCGCTGCATATGACTGATAGGCAGTACATTGTTTTAAGGGATGTGTAGGTTTAAAGCGCGTTTCGACGACATTGCCATCCATGTCACAGCCTTCGTCATCATCAGGGTCAATGACATCTGCGGCAATCAGCTGCGCACGCAAAGGCTGCAAAAAATACTCTTCGATTTTATCCATTGTTTCAAGATTAAGCGCCTTTAAAATCCACGGCTGACCAAACACATTCTGGCCATCGCGGACAAAATAACTTTCTATATCAGGGCCGAACTTGATATCCAGCGCTGTGCCTTGCGCCAAGCCATACTCCTCGCAAGCAAAAGCGGGCGGTGCAGCAAAAAATTGCTCCAGCCCCCGAATTTCCTGTATTAGTGTTTCTTGCAAGTCGCCGTTCATGGCATTATACCAGTGGTTAAATAATTATCCGCAACACCATAGCACCAACACATATATTATGGCAAAAAAAGCAGCACAAATTATCCGTACCCGTCAGACAAAAATCGTTGCCACGCTCGGCCCTGCGTCAAGCGATGAAGACATGATCCGCAAACTTTTCGAGGCGGGCGTTGATGTGTTCCGCATGAACTTCTCTCACGGTAGCCACGAAGACCACCAGAAGCGCTTTGATATTGTGCGCAAGCTGGAAAAAGAATTTTCACGTCCGATCGGCATTCTGGCCGATTTGCAAGGACCCAAGCTGCGTGTCGGCAAATTCAAGGACGGTTCTATTGCCTTGAAGAAAGGCATGGAGATTACTTTTGATCTGGATAAAACCGCAGGTGATGAAAAGCGCGTGAATTTGCCGCACCCTGAAATTATCGAAACGCTGGATAAGGGCGATAAAATCCTGATGGATGACGGTAAGGTGCGCATGGAAATTACCGATAAAGGTAAGGATTTCCTGAAAGCCAAAGTCATTGCGGGGCAGAAGCTATCCGATAATAAAGGCCTGAACGTACCGGGCGTAGTACTGCCGATTGCTGCACTCACAGCCAAAGACCGCAAGGATTTAACGGCTGCCCTTAAGATGGGGGCGGACTGGATTGCGCTAAGTTTTGTGCAGAAGCCCGAAGATGTTGCCGAGGCGCGTAAGCTGATTGGCGGTAAGGCTGCGCTAATGGCCAAGATTGAAAAGCCGTCCGCGATTTTACACTTCACTCCTATTCTGGATCTGGTCGACGGTATCATGCTTGCGCGTGGCGATCTGGGCGTTGAAATTCCGCCTGAAGAAGTGCCTGCAGTTGTGACAGTGGTGGATCAGCAACTCCCCGTTTTGCCCGCCTGCAGTACAGAAAAAGATCGTCCGTCAGGTGCGTCACGCGGGTAAGCCGATTATCGTGGCCACACAGATGCTGGAATCAATGATCGACAGTCCCGCGCCGACCCGCGCCGAAGCATCAGACGTAGCCACAGCTGTTTATGACGGTACGGATGCCGTGATGCTGTCTGCTGAAACGGCGGCCGGTAAATATCCGCTGGAAGCTGTCGGCATTATGGACCGTATCTGTAAGAACACCGAAAAAGACGAAGTTTATCGCCGTAACATTGAGGCCGATGATATGGAGCAAGAGGGCGATTCATCCGACGCCATCACAACATCCGCCTATTACGTTGCCAAAAGCATTAACGCCGCTTGTATCGTGAACTACACAACATCAGGCTCAACGGCACTGCGTATGTCGCGTCAGCGCCCCGGGCGTCCGATTATGTGCCTGACACAAAACAATGACGTGGCGCACCGTTTGTGCCTGTCTTATGGCGTGCACCCCGTCCATGTCACCGATGTCGATGATACAGGCAGTGCCGTGCGCAAAGCATCCGCTCTTGCGATCGCGCAGCAGCTTGCCAAAACAGGCGACCGTCTTGTTCTAACCGCAGGCGTACCTTTCGGCACCCCTGGCAGCACGAATATCCTCCGTGTTGCGTGGGTTGAGTAACCCATGAATACGGACGCGTTTAAGGATATCCTTCTTAAACATTGGGCATCTATGCCCGAAGACAGCGCGCATGACCTTGCCCATGTGCAGCGCGTTGTGCGTATGGCACAGCGCATTGCGGCTGATGAGGGTGGTGATCTATCCATTATTCTGCCTGCTGCGTGGCTGCATGATCTTGTGAACTTGCCGAAAAACCACCCTGACCGTGCCAAGGCTTCGGTTCTCGCGGCAGATCTTGCGGTAAAGGAGTTGGAAGCCATAGACTACGATGCCGATAAGCTGCCCGCCATTCATCACGCCATTGCCGCCCATAGTTTTTCTGCTGGTATACCCGCCGAAACCTTAGAGGCCAAAATTGTGCAGGATGCTGACCGCCTTGATAGTCTGGGCGCAATCGGTATGGCACGCACATTTGCTGTATCAGGTGCGCTAGGCCGCGCGCTGTTTCACCCCGAAGACCCGCTGGCCACAGAGCGCGACGCCGATGATAGCGTTTACGGGCTGGATCATTTTGAAATCAAGCTGTATCGTATTGCTCAGACACTACATACAAAGTGTGCGAAACTTATTGCCGCCCAGCGCGTTAGCTTTATGAAAGAGTTCTGTGCACAAATCGCGGAGGAAGCAACGCCTGCCGATACACAGGGCCAAGCCGCATAACCAGACGGCACAATTAAGGACAAGATATGATCTCTAAAATTCTAAATCTCTGGCACTTTATTCGCAGTAGTTTGTGGTTTGTGCCGGCGCTATTCTGTCTTGTGTTTTTCTGCGCCACAATGGGCATCTATAGCTTTGAGTTAAGATATCTGCACGATGTGGAATTACCGGCACTGTTCTTTAACGGCGATATTGATGATGCCAAATCCATTACGATTGCGCTGCTCTCATCCATGATCACCATGGCAACGCTCGCCATTTCAATAACAATGATCGTGCTCTCTCTGTCGGCATCACAACTTGGCCCGCGCCTGATCCGCACCTATATGTCCGACAGCAAGACCCAGAATTATATCGGGCTGTTTTTCGGTACTGTTATTGCCTGTTTCGTACTGACGGTGATTTTGCATGATATCCAGACCAATACCTTAAGCGAAATTCCGCACGTTACGATCACAGCTGTCTTGATTATATGTTTTGCCAATCTGTTTGTGTTGCTCGGCTTTGTGCATCACGTAGCACAGTCCAGCATTGCCGATAACGCCATCGTCAGCGTGACCAAAAGCCTGATGAACGCCATTAATCATCTACCTGATCATAACGATAGCAAACTACAGAAAAAAGCCGAGACACATACGCTATACGGTGATAAGCCCCCTAAAGATTGGCCGAAGAACTTCGAGACCAAGAAGCACGAGATTGCTTTTGATCGCTCCGGTTATATTCAATATATCGATTACAAAGGCATGGCCGAAGTTGCCGCAAAGCATAATCTGTATATCGAGCTTAAAATCCGCGCGGGTAAATTCGTGGTGGAGAGCGAGAACGGCGTTTTCATCTATGTCACCAATACAAAGCTGGATGATGACATCAAGAAAAGCGTTCTGAAATGTTTCGGTGTGGGCGCAACACGCACACCAACACAGGATATTGAATACTCAATTCGCCATTTGGTGGAGATCGGTTTGCGCGCCCTCTCACCGGGTATCAACGACAACTTTACCGCCATTACCGTGCTTGACCGCCTAACAGCGGCACTAGTGAATTTGTTCAAGAAGCAGCTGCCGCAGGAATGGTACTACGATTCACAAGACCGCGTGCGCATTCACGCCCAGCAAAGCGACGAACAGCGCATTGTCATGCAAGCCTTTAACCAGATCCGCTTTGCCGCAGTTGATAAGCCAGACATCATCTATCATATGCTGCGCAAAGTCGAAACGCTGGTTGAACTGGCGCATACCAAAGCCCAGAAAGAAGGCCTGAAGAACCAGCTCACCGAAATCGCCTATATTCTAGACCGCATGGATGGAGTACTGAAAAACACCAAAGGCATGAAGGCACACTGTAAAGAGTTGCAGGATAGATTATCTGCCTAAAATTCTGCTACAATCATAGCAGATAATTAGTTCAGCCTTTCAAATGCATAAGCTCATAAAATTTTTCATTCTGCCATTAGTTGTTGTTATCGCCCTAACAGCAACACTGGCTATTGTTATCGCTACCGACCCGGCCTGCAGATTAGCAAACCGTTGCGACCTGCTTATTCGAGCCTATATGGGACAGGCTGATCCGCAGAACAGGGTGGGTTTTATCTATTCCATGGAACGACACAACGTTCCTAAAGATACTCAGCGTGCGATCAAATGGTACAAAAAATCAGCAGCCCAAGGCCATGCAAAAGCGCAATACAATATGGCAGGGTATTATCTTAGGGGAGAGGGCGTTCAACAAGACTACCTCAAGGCTATTAACTTGTTCACCATGTCTGCCGAGCAAGGATATAGCTGGGCGCAAAATAAACTCGCCAAGCTATACGAAGAAGGATTGGTTGTAGAGCAGGACATTCAAAAAGCTAAAGAATGGTATAGCAAGGCAGCCGCGCAGGATTATGTATGGTCGCAGATTGCCCTTGGGCTAATGTACGCGGAAGGCAAAGGCGTAGATCAAGATTATAAGAAAGCCAGAGAATGGTATTTAGAAGCTGCAGAACAAAACAATGCCCTAGCCTTCAATCACCTCGGCTTTATGTATGAAAATGGTTGGGGCGTGGATACCGATCTTAATGAAGCTGTTAGATGGTATCAAAAATCTGCCGCGCAAGAAGACGAATGGGCTAAAGAACGACTTGAAAGCCTTCTTGGACAAGCCGCAGAAATATCCTCGAATTATCAAGAAACCCGAGAGCAAATATTACGATCAGCCGAAGCAGGAGACGCCAAATCCCAATACGAAGTAGGCATTTGGTACTATGGCGAAAATGGCATTAAACAGGATGGCCAGACCGCTTTTAACTGGTTTACCAAGTCGGCTAATCAAGGATACGCTGCCGCACAATATATGGTGGGCTCCTATTATGTTGACGGCGTTCTGTTCCCCGAAAATCCTCGCATCGCTAGAAAATGGTATTTTAAAGCAGCCCGACAAAATTATAGTGATGCGCAGTATGCATTAGGGCTGATGTTTTTTAACGGTCAGGGTGTCTCAATCAATTACGATGCTGCATTTCACTGGTTTAAAAAAGCGGCGGATCAAGGCCTAGCGCAAGCTCAGCATAAAGTAGGCTATTTTTATGATATCGGTAGATACGTTGATAAGAACCCTCAGAAGGCCAAGGAGTGGTATCTTAAAGCAGCAGAACAGGATTATGGTTCGTCAGCCGCTAATTTGGGAATCATGTATGAGACGGGTTACGGCGTACCAAAAAATCTACGAACGGCAATCTACTGGTATCAACAAGCGGCTGAAAAAGACAACCCGTCAGCTCTATTCAAACTAGGCGTTCTATACGAGTACGGTACGGGTGTTCCTCAAAACTACGAGCTAGCGATGAAACTTTATAAAAAAGCGGGCGATAAAGGTTATAAAAAAGCTTTCATAAAAATAGGCAACATGTATGAAAACGGCTTAGGTGTCGATCAAGACTTAAAGCAGGCAGCAATCTGGCATGAAAAAGCACTGTAAGAACTCAAAGGATAGTTATGCTCCTATCTAAAACCTCACTGCCGTGGATTGAAATTCATATTGCGACGCTGCTGTTCGGGGTGGCGGGGTTGTTTGGTAAGTTTGTGGCGCTGCCTGCGCTTTGGATTGTGTTCGGGCGGGTGTTGTTTGCGGCGGCGGCACTGGCGGTTGTCATCAAGATCAAGAAGCGGCCTTGGCGGATTGCCTCGCGCAAGGATTTGGCCATTCTGTTTTTATTAGGCGGGGTGCTGGCGCTGCACTGGTTTACGTTTTTCCATGCGATCCAGATTTCTACGGTGGCGATCGGGCTGTTATCCTTTGCGACCTTTCCTGTATTTGTCGCCTTTATGGAGCCGTATTTCTTTAAGGAGCGCTTGCAGCTGCGGGATTTTATGATCGCGCTGGTGACTTTTGCAGGTGTGGCGCTGGTTGTGCCTGATTTTGATATCTCCAACCAGATGACCGCAGGCGTATTATGGGGGCTGGCATCGGGGTTTACCTTTGCCGTGATTTCGCTAATTAACCGCAAATATGTGGCATCCTATTCAGGGTCGGTCATGGCGTTTTATCAGGATCTGTTTGCCTGTCTTTGTTTGCTGCCCTTTATTGCGGTTTTGCACATCATGCCGAGCGCACAAGACTGGATGCTGCTGGCTGTCCTTGGTGTGCTGTGTACGGCGCTTGCGCATACGCTGTTTATCAATTCGATGAAAACCATCAAGGCCGCGCAGGCCAGTATCATTGTCAGTCTGGAACCTGTTTACGGCATCATCTTTGCGCTGATCCTGCTGCATGAAATTCCTGATATTCGCGTAACCCTTGGCGGGCTTATCATTCTGGGCGCGGCCTATTACACAATGCGCCGTAAATAAAAAATGCCGCCATCCTCAAGAATAGCGGCATCTGTAAATATGTTTTGAAACCTTAACGGCTGGCAACCACCGTGTTTTGAGGGGCTGTGTGCAGCCACCAAGCATCGCGGTTGATCGAGAAGATCGGGCGGTAGTTATCGACGTAGCGCGCGTCTTCGGCTTTCGGGTTTTGATTATCCAGAATTTTAGCACCTGTATCTGTGTAAACGATCAGTACGGCGTGCGGGATATCTTTTTGAATATCGTGAACAATGGCCACGCGCATACGGTTTTCAGGGAAGCCCAGTGCCCGCAATGATGCATATTTGGCAATCGCGAAGTCTTCGCAGTCACCGCCGCGCTGGAAAAACTCCACAGGCGTTGACCAGTAATCGCTTTTGCCCCAATTGCGGCTGTCGACGATATAATCAGTTTGGTTCACGAATGTATTGACGCGTTCCACCATTGTATCCATCGGCAAGTCCTTGAATTCGGACAGGCTGCGTTTCCACGCATCAATCGTGCGCTTATTTAATGGCTGTTTCATGGCGACTTCGTAACGATCAAACATGGATGTCCATTTGGTGAAGGCTTTCAGGTCAGAAGAGCGGCGTTCATCACTGCCGAACAGGGCAGGATAAGAGCTCACCTTTGTGAAGGCCTCTGATACCACACTCATTTGACCGGGAATGTCCTTAATAGAACCTGCGCGGGCAGGTTTAATGCCAAAGCTGGAGAATGTTAAGAAGATGCCCAGTGTCCAGGCAAGGCAGCGCAGCGAGAATTGCTGGCCCAATGTATTATATAAGTCGCGACGTGTTACAAGATTTTGAGAGAGGAGAATACGGCCCAGATTACGGCCATCGGTTTTCTGAGTATGCAGCGCGTAACGCAGTTCTTTTGGTGTAAGCACACCGTTCATAACCAGAAGTTCGCCCAGACGCTTACGCGCTAACAGAGCCTTCATTTTTGTCATCAACCCGCGATTTTTTGGCATTTACTCAGTCCCTCTTTAATTGTCCTCAACACGTCTTTTTTTCTTTGTTTCCACCATTAAACACGACAAAGATTGACGAAACCTAAACAAACGGGCAAAAAAGCGGTAAAATGTTAACAAATGGCGGAAAAAATGTCGGTAGCCCCTGAAAATCTTGGCAAAATCGTAGACTCCATGGCCGGTAAAACGGTTGTGGTTATCGGCGATATCATGCTGGATTCCTTTATATATGGCTCAACTGACCGTATGTCCCCCGAAGCACCCGTTCCCGTGTTGCTGAAGAGCCGCGAGAAGACCATGGCGGGCGGCGCGGGTAATGCCGCGGCCAATTTGCAGGCTTTGGGCGTTACCACGCAAGTGATCGCGCTGATCGGTAATGATGCGCATGGTCAGACTGTCCGTGATTTACTCGGTAGCGCTGCGGCAGGTTTGATTGCCACCGATTCGCGCCCGACCGCTATTAAAACCCGCTACGTTGCGGGACATCAGCAATTATTGCGCGTTGATGAGGAGATCAGCGGCGATCTGGACGCCGGCCTTACCGCCGAGATTATCAAACGTGCCGAATCACTTATCCCGTCTGCAGATGCGGTGATTTTATCGGATTACGGCAAGGGCGTCTTAAGCGCAGCGGTCATTAAAGCCGCCATTCAAGCTGCGCAAAATGCGGGCATACCTGTGCTGGTGGATCCGAAGAAGAAGGATTACAGCCTTTATAAAGGGGCGGATATTGTCACGCCGAATAAGAAAGAGCTATCCGAAGCTACAGGTGGCATGGCTGTGAATAGCGATGACGAGGTCATTGCCGCGTCCAAAGCGCTGCTTTCGGCATCGGGGATTAAAAATGTAGTCGCGACCCGATCGGAAAAAGGTATGAGCCTGACATTGCAAGATGGCGATACGGTGCATTACGGCGCAACAGCGCAGGAAGTATTCGATGTTTCTGGTGCTGGCGATACGGTGATTGCAACTTTGGCTGGGGCATTAGCGGCAGGTGCCGATCTTGAGGCAGCTGTGGCGCTAGCAAACGAGGCAGGCGGTGTTGCTGTTTCCTATGCGGGCACGACAGCCGTTAAAGCAGCGGCGTTAAAAGACGTATTAAATAAAGGCGCGCAGACTAGTTTTACAGCAAACGTGCGTAATTGGGATGATGCGGCGGCGCAAATTAAGGACTGGCAGTCTCAGGGTCTGAAGGTCGGTTTTACCAATGGCTGTTTTGATATTGTGCATTTCGGGCACGTAAACTATCTGGCACAAGCCCGCGCGCGCTGCGATAAGCTTGTTTTGGGGCTGAACCATGATGCGTCTGTGCGCATTCTCAAAGGGCCTGAACGCCCGCTACATGATCAGAATTCCCGTGCTGCTGTCATTGGTGCACTGGCCAGTGTCGACATGGTTGTCTTCTTCGGTGCCGAACAAGACGGCGAAGACAACACGCCGTCCGCCGCACTGGATGCCATTCGTCCGGATGTGATCTTTAAAGGTGGTGATTACACGATTGATCAACTGCCCGAAGCCCAAGTTGTTCTGGCCTATGGCGGTGAAGTTGACATTATGCCGCTCTATGAAGGTCACAGCACCACAAACACCATTAATAAGATGAAGCAAACGGGCTGATTTTATCCCCTTATTACGCCCGCAAGCACGCCCAATGCATTTCAGGGCGAATTGACTCTATATTTTTTGCAGGAAAGTTGGTAGCATAGCATTATCTGAATTCTTTCCTTTACCACATTCGCGGTGTTTATCATGATTTCTAAGACAAAAACTCGTTCACACTTAATTCGTACTGCTATTCTCGGTGTTTCTCTCATTGGCCTTTCCGCTTGTACGGATTTCGGTCCTCATCCTTTGGCCACTGGTTACAAATACCAGCAGAATGAATATAAATCTGCAGCGGGTCCTGAGCCTGTTATCGAGAAATACACACGCCGCGATGATAAACGCACCGTTGTGAATATCGATGAAAACGGCCAAGGCACAATGGCGCCAGCACCTGTCAGTATGGATAACTGGGGTTCGGCTGCTGATGAGCTAGTTGCCCGTATGGTTCAGAATCTGGGACTGCCGGCAGAGCCTGTTTACATCGTCGAACACACAGCGATGACTCATGAAGAAGTCAGCTTTGCCGCAGCCTTGCGCGAAGCCATGCTAAGAAACAATATTCCAATGGCACCACGCACATCAGGCGCGCCGTTTGGTATGGAATACGCCATCAGCATCGTTGATGTCGGCAGCGATGATCGTCGTCTTATCACAATTCAGCTGATCAGCGCGGGCGATGTTGTCCATGAAGAAAGCGGCATTTACACCGTATATCACGGTTCACACACTGCTGCGACCGTACCTATGGTGCAAACTGTTCCTAATGATGAACCTGTATCCATCACACCATAAGGTGGCTTGGTTGTGAGCGTTCTGCCTATTCGCCTTCGTTCTGCGAAATCATTTAAAGTCCTTTTGTTAAGTGCTGTCTGTGCTTGCAGCCTGTCTGCTTGTGCTGCGGCACTGACCAGTATGGATTCGGGCAACGATAACGTTGCGACACTGGCACAAGACAGTTACGGTGCGGCGGATATGCTGATCCAGCAGTCACGCAGCTTTATTGACCGTGATACCAAGTTAGAGATCACACCGCTGACAGACCTTGATAATCCGGGCGAAGTCACGAATTTCGGGCATATGATTTCAAGCCAGATCGCCAGTCGCTTTGTGCAGCTGGGTTATAATGTGGTACTGAGCCCCATGGAACCAGGATTTGAAAACGCTGCTGTGCCGATGCAAACCGCGCAGCCCGGTAGCGGCGTTGCCGATAAAACGATTATCGCAGGCCGGTATGCCCGTGCGAAAAACGATGTGCTGATTAATCTGCGATTGATTGAAAACGGTACAGGCCGCGTTCTGGCCTCTTACGATTACGCCGTAGATTACACGCGCGATGTCAAAGAGCTGAGCCAGACACACGCCGAGAAAACCGATAAATCGATTTTCTAATTCCTTTATATTTTTGAAATTCTACTCGCGGGAGCCGTATTCACGGTCGCCCATATCGCTTGTCATCATATGAACCAGCAGCGCTTGCGTTGGTCTGCCGTCAGGCGTTAAAGCAAATTCGGCCTGATACGCACGAATAGCATCTTCTGTCAGGCCGTTGTAATCGCCATCAGGCGGCCCCGGGTATAGGCTCAAACGCATTAACTGTTCCTGGATTTGCGCCACCGTCGCAGCGTCTACCGCTCTGACTTTGGAGTTATAGTCCTCATCAAAACTTGCCAGATTGGGGACATGACGGTCCGGACTAAAATTTTCTTCTATAGCCGCACCGACGGATGTTTCACCAGCAAGCTCTGATTCTTGCGGCGTTAATGTGCCGGCAGTAATCGTATCCATTTTATCGTTAGAGCCTGTCGGTTCTTGCGGAATGATCGATGTCGCGCCTGTTTTCTGTGGCTTAGGATGCTCGCCGTAAATACGCTCGATATCGGCAGGGAATAGACCCATAGTCTTGGATAGCTGATCTAGCGCTGTTTGCGCTTCGCTGCTGCCCATATCAGCGGCGTATTTGTACCAGAACAAGGCTTCGTTAGGCTGTGATGCGCCAATCAGGCCGTTTTCATGGATTAGGCCCAGATTATAAGCCGCTTCCAGAACACCGCCATTGGCCGCTTCTTCGAAGTAATAAGCAGCTTGCTCAGGCGAGTAGTTCGTCCCGATCCCTTCGATATGGGCGATACCCAGATTATATTGGGCTTCGGGGTGACCAAGCTCGGCTGCCGCACGGTACCAATTCACCGCTGTATTGATATCTTGATCTACACCCAGACCCTGATGGTAAAGAACACCAAGGTTGTAACGCGCATTGGCAACGCCATTAACGGCAGATTCTTTAAACCATTGTGCCGCCCGTTCAAAATCAACAGGCACGCCGCCATGGCCAGCCGTATAGATCGCCGCGAGATCATGCTGCGCTTCGGGTACGCCATTATAGGCTTGTGTTTCTACTTCCTTGATCACGGCCGGCAGGGCTGTATCGGGCTTGATGCGATCGCGCAGAGAGCCGGATTGTGTTTGCGCCGTAATGAAATCCTTAGATGTTTGCGGTTTGATTTTCTGCGGTGTTGTCAGCGCCACTTCAACCTTTTCCTCGCGGACAGGTTCTTGGGCTTCGGCCAGATCCGCCAGATTTTCAGGCGCAGCATGACCGCTAACAGGTGCGATATCATTAAGCTGTGCTGCCAAGGCATTCGAATCTTCTTCGAAACTTGCAATCAACTGCTCATCATTCATATCCAGAATGTTTTCTGTCGCAGACTGCTCATCTTGCATCCCCAGACCTGCGCGCTCTGCCGAGCGATTAAAGACAGATGTCTCGATCTGGCGATTCGCTTCAGAGACAAAACGGCTTTGGGCAGGTTCTTTTTGCGGTGTGGTTACCGATTCGGCAGATGCCACTTCGTATGATGCCGATGAAGATGCGCCTGTTTGTGAGGATGTCAGGCTTGTTGTGCTTAACGCCCAGCCGCCTAATACGCCCAGAACGACCATTGCCGCGACACCTGCGATTCGTGCTGCAGGTTTCTGCAGCATCAAAGGCATCACAAATGGCTTATTATCTTTGGGCAGGCCGCCTCTTTCATATTTGCCGACCGGCACCATGGCCGTTTCACGCAAGGCTGTCTGCGTTTCAATCACAGTGTCTTCGATCTTTTCGAGCTGGCGGATGATGCGGATTTTATCCTGCGCAGCCTGATCCAGACGGCGGTTAATTTTGGCATGCTGTGCCATCGCTTCTTCGATGCGATCCGCCATTGCTGCCGCTTTTTCAATACGGGCGGCTTGCTCTATTTGTGCGGCTTCAATAGCGTCCTGACGCTTGCCAAACTGTGTTTCCGTCTTGGATAGGCGGTCATGTACGCTTAGGAACACGTTTTCGTTCTGGTCGAATCGATTCTCGAGATCATCCATGATCTCGCGCATTTGAATTCGTTCTTTTTCGCTTTTGCGCAGGCGCTCGCTTACATCGCGCAATAGTGCCACTATTGCGGCGCTTTGATCATCGCCTTGTTCCGTGCTTCTGTTGGACACGCACTTAACCCCGTTTTTTATAATGCTGATAATATATGCACTATAGTCAATTCCACGGATTAACGCCAATTCTGAATCAGCGCTTTTCCACAAGCGTTATGGGGCTAAACGTTAATTATCGCGGTGTATGCGAGTCTTTTGGGCTCTGCGGAGGTGACTCTTCGGGTTTTGAAACAGGATTATCGTTTACAGCCACATCATTTGCCGCTCGCGATAGCCCAAATGCCTTACCAACTCGTGATGCTGCCTGATCTGCCGAATCGACTACTTGCGTGCGCTTTGCCCAGACACGCTGGCCGAAGCTTGCCACATCGTTAAATGGTGCTTCGATGCTTGGTAGATTGGCTGTAGCGCGCTCGCTGGCATCCAGCATTTTCTTATGATACGGCGCAACGGCATTCCATGCGGACTTCAAACCGCCGACAGAGGCGTTAAAGCCACGCTCACCCAGCTTGTAGGCACGTGTGCTGACGACATAGTCTGTCATCCAGGCCTGATGCTCATCGGCGCGTCTGTAACCGGGAATAATTTTAGAACCAAGCTTGGCCAGCTTACCTTCGTATTTTTTAGGTTCCGGCTTGCCTTCTTTATTGGCCTTAAGCGCGTTCTTGGCAGAGGCATAAACCGTAATATGTTTTTCAAAGAAGTCATCAACCGTATCCAGCTTACCGCGGATCCAGCCCACAGCATCGGCAAATGGGTCATAGACTTTCTTGACCTTTTCAAAGCCTTTTGATTGCTTGGCCTGATCCCAACATAGATATGTTGTTGTGCCTGCGGTAACTTTCAGCGCCTTTGGCACCAGAATCGCGGCAGATCGTATCGCTTCGCTTGAGGCATAAATTGTATAATAACCGCCGACAATCGGGCTAACACAATATGCCAGCGCCGACATCACAGCGACCAACCCGAACGCTTTTTCAGGTGGCAAATTAGTGATGGTATCGCGCAGTTTATTGCGGGCAATATTATAACCATCCAGCACACTTTGTGATGTTTTCGGGAAATTATTGTAGATACGGCGACCGACAAAGCGAGCGCTGACATCCAGAACGCCATAAACAACTTTATAAGCGCCGCGGATACCCATATAAAGACCCGCCAGCGGATATGCGATCGCATCCACAGGGCGCAAATCACCAATAAACGCCGCAAATTTCTCGGCTTGTTCCGTCGTCTTGGGGAATTTGCGTTTACCGAATTCGTGAACAGGTTTGATCACAACATTCAGCGCACTTCCCACGACGCCCGCAACGGCTTTGACACCTTGATATCCGTAGGATAAAGGCACGGTTACGATCGGTGATACGGCATTAATACCTGCTAAAATCCCTTTGGCACTCCATTTCGCAGCCTGCCCGATAGGCGGCAATACTGTGCCTGCCACTTTATTTACTGCGGGCGCAAACGGACGGTACCCCCATTTGGCTGCACCCCATGTCAGACGTGATGCAAAGCCGATACCCTGACCGATCTTTTTAAAGGCAAAACCTGTGCCGACAACAAAAGCGGAAAACCCTGTGTAACCCAGCGCGGTTGCGTGTTTTACAGGGATCATGAAAAGCTTGAACGCGCCTTGTCCTGCACGTGCTGTGCCGACTACAGCCACATTCGCTGCGCCCACACCGTAACCGAGAACATCGGCTGTGGTATTCAGGATAGCGCGCTTTGCAGCACCCATCATGCGCACAACGCGATAAGGGCTTTGGGCATTAGAAGATTGTTCTGTGACCTGTTCGTCTTGCTTGTCAGTCTTAGTTTGATTGTCTTTATTGTCATTCATAACGATGTACTGGCTTTTCATTTATATGTTCTGGTATCTGTAAAAGGCTATAAAAGCAGCTCCTTTCTAAGCTGGCGCACAATAATATGTCAATGAAAATGTTTGACATATAATTTTGTTTCCTGTATCCAATGGCGTATAAATAGTTATGAAAAAGGTTTATCTATGCCTATTAAAATAAGAACGCAAGACAAGGTCGTTGCCGGAATTCTCTTTGGTTTTACAGGGATCGCATGCGCACTGGGTACCTTTCTGCCAAATGTTGAACGCCCAATAGATGCGGAGCGCAGCTCTTACTTGCAGACACAATTTGGTGACGCAATCGCGCAGGCCGTTAATAATATTGATACGCCGATTATTTCAATCCCTTCAGCTGCCGCGGACTCAGGGGCGATACTGGCAACATACGCTGCGGAAGGCGCCACAATTCAAACAGCGCGTCTTGACGGCGACTACAGTACAGAGCTTCGCACCCGCGAGGCAGAGAATAATACTTTGCTCCAACAGGCTGAATCACTGTTTGTATCAGAAGGCGGCAGCGCGAGCTTCATAGGTGTCCAATGCAGCAAATCCTTGCGCAATAATGACCCTGCCCTTAATTGTGATCTGGTGGTAGCAGAAATGGGCGGCGTGAATGACAGCATTAACGGCGTCACTGCCTGCACAAGCATGACCTATGAATTTAACGCCACTATTAATGAAGATGGCAGTATCAGCGTGGCTAACTACTACGCCCCGACGACAAGATCGCTGGACATGATCGCTGAGCAGTTTAACGGTACGTCCGAAACGCACCCGTACACATATCTGGAACACGCTAATCCAGGGTTCCGATCTATCAGTACACTCGATGAAACACAATTAAATGCTGGACAGGCCCTGCTTACATTCGGTAAGTGTCTGCCAACTGTGAATTAACGTAATTAAAAAATACCTATAAGAGTCAAAGGAGATAAATATGGCTGACGATTATGATTTTGATGATGCAATGGCTGACGGTGAGTTCGGTGACGGCAAAGCTGCCAACACTGGTGCCGGTGAAGCGATTATTGCCAAGCACCTGACAAAAGAACAGAAAGCCGCAAGACTGGCTGCGAAATACCAAGGCGGCCCACGTTTTCTGAGCCTTGCATGGTTCAAAGCGGCACGCCCTGCTCCGCTGGCACACATCAAACGTAACTTTGCGTCTATCTTTACAACGACGGCAATCGGTACTGCCGGTGCTGCGGTTGGTACATACACATTGTCAAAGGCACTCGGTACAGCGCCAGACCCACTGGCTGTTGCGAAAACAGCAACACTGGCATATGCCGGTTACCGCGTTCTTGATGGTGGCTTTGCTCGCGCTGGTTTCTATTACGGTCACCTGCGCAACGCGATGCTTCGCGACCGCTTCCAGGAAGTTAAGACAGAACCTGCCGGTCGCTGGTTTGGCCGCGCGACATGGGCAGCTGCTACAGTAGCCGGTGGTCTTCTAGGTCACGCTTACTATAATGGTATTGCTAATGCGACAATCCAGTTGCCATTGACAATTACACAAGGCGTTCCAAGCAGCATCGTTGACACATTCACTAATTTGTCAAACACAAGCTTTGATGCGAACTGGGAAATTGAAGATCAAGCAGCCTGTCTGCAACAAGCGATCATCAACCCTGCGCACATTTGTAACGATGGCCCTGGTTCAGAAGCCTTTAACGTTGTAAGCGCTAACGGCTCAACAACAGTTACAATTGACGAAGAAGCCCTGCGTGCCAATGAAGGCGCCGAGCTGGGCTGGACAGGTCGCCGCTTCGGTGTGAACCCAGCGTTCAACACTGACTGGATTCCTGATCGTTCGGTTGTAAACGGCTGGATCAACGAGCGTTTGGGCCTGTAATATCCGCGAAGGAGTATAACTTATTGTGGCTACTGACCATGATATAGATACCAAAATTAAGAAAAGTAAGGCGGCGGCCTTTGTCGGCGCCTCACTGTCCAGTTTGCTCAGCGGCAACCCTTTTAGCCGTGATGAGTTTTACCACCTGATCCGCACTTATATTGAAAACGGCCGCTATACCAAGAATATGCAGGCATTTTCAACAGCATGCACAAAATTCGAAGACCAGCATAAATCCTATGATACCGTTGTGATCAACTCCTCGCACGGCGCCTATCTGCTGGTAAAAACGGCCGCACCTGCCCTTGATGAAGACGGGCAGCCTTGTAATAAGCCGATTTACTCGCTGCTATTCTCGCAATATCCGGACTTTCTGCAGGATATGTTTGTCAGAAAGCGTGATTCTGACTGGGAGCGCCCCTCCAAAGAGGAGATCGAGACGAAGATCAGCGTTGTTGCCTCGCACTGGGAAGACGATATCGTCCAGCGCAACAAGCAAACAGGCGAAACGCGCGTTGTAAAATCATGGGTACAAACAGCCATCACGAATCACAACTCCAGCTTCGAAAAGAACCTGAAACGTCACGGATCGATTATGCGCGACGGCGAGACTATGTGGCGCTCGGGCTCCAGTATTTTCTGGCTCAAAGAAGATCCGAAGAACGACGATAAATTTCATATCTATTACTATTCCAACCCTGTTTACGGCCAGCTCAGCCTGTTCGTGACAGAGCGTGCGCTGAAAAACTCGTTCAGCCGCCATTTGATGCATTTCTTTTCGGTCAAGTTATCGCCGCTATCGATGACGAAAAAGGAAGCCGAAGAGTTTGTTTCGCATAAATACGGCACCATTGCCCAAGGCATCTTTAACAACCAAGACCCTTATGATGTGACCGCACCAGAGCACAAATCGGGAAAGATCGGTCGCATGGCCAAGAAAATTCCTGTGCGCGTTATTCAGAAGATGTCGAACTCCTTGCTGAATATCGACAAGAAATCTTTGCTGGTGGCATCAGGTGTTACACTTGCCCTTACGGGCGTTCTATGGCTTGCGTTCAGTACGTTTTTCTTTGCCGCCGGTGCGGTTTCCAAAGGCGCGTCGAACCTTGGTATGAAAGGCGTACAAGGCCTGTTCCGTACGGTTGGTAAATTCGCCTCCCCTGTGAAAACCAAAACAGTGAACGCACTGAACGATATGAGTGCGCTGCTGGCGGCGAATAAAAAGAACAACATCATTACCGAAGAAAACGGCGGCTTAATGCTGAACGCGGATTATGTGGATTTCATGGATCCTGTACAGAAGCCGTTTTTGGAAAGCACATTCCCTGATATCAAGCCGATGGATCAGATTGTCAGCGGTGATCCTATTCAGGATGCTCTAGTAACCGATCTGAAATTTGACCCTGCTGCAATTCTAGATGATGCGGATATCAGTGATGAAGATCTCGCGGCCAAGATGGCAGAGCTTAAAGAAGCCGCCAATCAATGGGCTGAAAACAAGCTTTGCGAAGTATTCGGGCTTGAAGCCGGAACCGACCTGTCAAAGGTGACCAAGGCCGATCTCAAAGACAGCCGTCAGCTGCCGAATATCATCAGCGCCTCTGATGAATGGGCAAAAGGTGTGCTGCTGGATACAATGGGTATTCAGCCGGGCACGATCTTTACCGATGTGGAGCTGAACGGCCGTACCTTTCTGCAGGCGCGCCAGCCAAACGGTTTGGATGTTTATTATGACCCCGAAGAGCACGTGGCGATTGCCCATATTGTGCGTGATCCGCATAAAGGTTTCTCGCTGGAAAAGCCGATTGAACGTTTGTTTAACTCCATTCCTGTTGAAGACTATGTGATCGCTATTCGCCAAGGGGATCGCGGCGCACTGGAAATGATCAGCTTCGCGACACTGGATGATATCCCTGAGGACTTCATTCGTCAGAAATCAAAGAGCATGAGCCAGATCAACAACGAAACCGTTAATCTGGATGAGATCGGTTCCTATACGCGTATGGGTCTCTATCAGTTTGTGACCGAGAAAGAAGCCAATAAATGGCGTAAGATTGCCGATAAGAAGCTGGCACTGGCGCTACAGGAAACATTTGAGAATGAAGCGGCACGTCTTGACGGCCATGTTGATGATTACTGTTTACGCCGTTCCTATGATCGCGCGGCCAAAAACATTATGACGCTGGACGATATGCCTTCCCTGCCGGCCATTGCAAACGCACAGGATTTCGGCGCACAGCAGCGCCCCCTATAAGGAGTTTTACTATGGGTGATTTTATCTATGATCTGATGAGTACGGTTTTCTACCCTCTGGAGCGCGCCATGGATTGGGGCATGGATCAGCACCCTGTTATCGGTTTCAGCACGCTCATGGTGACCTTATGTGCCTATGCCGGTGCGATCATCACGCCCTTTGCCATAAAGGCACATTTCAACTCCAAAGCGATGGAGCGCACGTTAGACGCGCTTGATCAACGCCCGACCGAAGCCTTCCGCGTGGCTGCAGATGAAAAAGCCTATAACCATTTCCAAAGCGAAGCCGTGAAAGCTGCGAAAAAGATCGGCGGTAAAATGGGTAACGGCATTTCCTATAGCAGCGCCGAAGATTGTGCCGCCAATCACGCCGCCTTTGATGAAACAAAGACGCCTGTCTACACATCCATGCCCGTCGGCAAGACAACTATCATGGTGCAAACAGGCACCGTCACTAGCTATTACCCGCGCGTTGTCGGTTACCAAGCCGCAACAGACAAACCCGAAATCGCCGTGCCGCTTTATTCCAGCATTCATGCCGATAAAGGCTACCGTCAGGACGGCAAGCTGATTGATTTGAAAATGGCTTAGGCGCTACGCTTATTTACTCTGCTACTTATTCCACGGCATTTTAGCCAGCAGCATCGCAAGGCCGCACCAGCCCGTCAGGCCGGCGAACATCAGCGCGCCGCCGAAGATACCTGCCAGTATAAAGGCATTGGTTACGCCTGAAAATCCGACAAAGACCGAGGCCAGCACCAGAAAACCAACGATGATCTGCACTTGCCGCATGATCGACAGCCCTGCTGATTTTGTCTCTGCGCTTATGACAGGCAGGCCTTGTTCTTTCCATGCTTGAATGCCGCCTTCGATATTGATGATCTTGTTCTTACAAGAGTCCAGCCCTTGTATACGCTGGCACGCCATTTGCCCGCGGGAGCCTTTTAAGCACTGGAACAAAATGGTTTTGTCCTGCGGGATATCGAGCATCGCAAACCCGCCTTCCAAACTGCTGAGCGGTACGGAGATAGCATAGGCGATATGCTCTGCCTTGAACTCATCAGGCTCGCGCACATCGATCAGCACGGCCTCGCCGCTTTTTATCATCTCTAATGCTTGTGTCACGTTTATACTCTGTGTCATAGGCTCAACTCCTTATATTTATGAGCAAAATTCTTCATGCAGCACGCTCATTACCTTGAACGCTGTTTCGTTTTCGATGCGGTAATACAGCGTGCGGTGATCACGGCGGAAGGTCACGATGCCTTCGTCTTTTAGTTTATTCAAATGTTGCGACATGGATGTCTGGGCAAGGCCTGTGGCCTCGATTAATTCTGTTACGCTTTTCTCGCCTTCGGCCAACTGGCACAAAATCATAAGGCGGTGCGGGCTTGCCAGCCCTTTTAAAAACCCTGCGGCACGGTCGACATTGTCTTCCATATCTTTCATTGCGGCACTTATCTCTTTACATTTCATATTTTTATGATATCATATATTTATAATATTAAAAAGGAGAAAATGATGACTAAAGATTACAAAGCCCTGACCAAGGATATCTCCGAATATGCGGGTGAGCTTAAAAAAGCCGTGCCCGAGGCGATGGAAGGTTTTTATGCGATGTCCGCGGCTGCCACAGCAGACGGTGCGCTTGATAAGAAAACAAAAGAGTTTATCGCCCTTGCCATCGGCGTGACCCAGCGCTGTGACGGCTGTATCGGCTTTCATGCCAAAGCCCTGCACAAGCTCGGCGCAACGCGTGAAGAAATCGCGGAAATCATGGCGATGTGTGTCTATATGGGCGGCGGCCCTGCTTTGATGTACGCGGCAGACGCCCTGCGCGCCTTCGATCAGTTTAGTGAGTAACGGGCTTAACGGTGCTTACATCCCGGCCAGCAGCACGGGCGGCGCTTACCGTTTAATAAATCATGCTGCGTCCGCTCGATACGGCGGGCGCGGGTGTCGCCTTTCTTCGCGTCCAAAATCCAGCAAATCCATTCATTGCGCGCCAGCGGCGTAATATCTTCCCACGCCGCCAGCATATCCGCATCGGATTTCAAAACACTCTTCAAATCATCAGGCAGGTCATGCACGACCCCTGCGGATATGGTCATTTTACCTTATTACTTACTGAAGCTCTTCAGGCTTTATATCAGGATGCTGGCTATATATAGGGTTCAAACCCTTTAGTAAAATTTCGCCCATTACTACGCCCATAGCCTGTTTATACATTTCAAGCTCCTCGTCTGAGCAATTTTCCTTAACGTGCCTTATAGAGTTATTTATTTCGGCGCCACATCTCAACAAAACTTCGCTTACATGGCGCGCTACTTCTTTATCTTTTATCATTTAGCCTTCCTAGTCTTAACTACTCCACCGTCACAGACTTCGCCAAGTTGCGCGGTTGGTCGACATCGGTGCCTTTGGCGACGGCGACGTAGTATGACAGCAGCTGTACGGGGATGGTGTAGAGGATGGGGGCAACGAACGGGTG
>DUBU01000003.1:71072-100404 GCA_012960155.1 Micavibrio sp.
CGTCTAGAAGCACTGACCAGCGGACGTTGTCGGTCATGGCTTTTTCGCCTGCCGCATCGGAGACCAGATAAATCTGCGCGCCGCGGGCCACATTTTCCTGCACGTTGGACACCATTTTTTCAAAGAGCGGATCATTGCTCGGCGCCAATACAAGCACGGGCATTTTATCGTCAATGAGCGCGATAGGGCCGTGTTTAAACTCCCCCGCGGCGTAGCCTTCGGCGTGGATGTACGAGATTTCTTTCAGCTTAAGCGCGCCTTCCATGGCGATCGGGTACATAGACCCGCGGCCTGTGTAGATCATGTGATCGGTTTCCAAAAAGTCTTTGGCTGTGGCTTTGATCGGGGCTTCCGCATTATTCACCACGGATGCCACCTGCGCAGGAATATGGCGCAGCGCGTCCGACATTTCGGCGAGTTTAGCCGCGTCGATGCGTTTCGTTTTTTGTGTAAACGCCAATACCAGACAGGCGAGCGTAGTGAGCTGCGTTGTAAAGGCCTTGGTGGACGCCACACCGATTTCTGGGCCTGCCAAAGTGTGCAGCACCATGTCGGATTCACGTTCGATGGTGCTTTCGATGGTGTTGACGATGGATAAGATCTTCTGCTTTTGCTTTTTGCAGTAGCGCAGTGCCTCTAACGTATCGAGTGTTTCCCCGCTTTGGGAGACAAAGATCGCCACGCCGTCTTCGGGCATCGGCGCTTCGCGGTAACGGAATTCGGAAGCGATATCGATCTCGCACGGCATACGGGCGATTTGCTCGAACCAGTATTTTGCCACCTGACAGGCGTAATAGGCTGTGCCGCACGCAATCATGGTGATGCGGCTTGCAGACTCGAGCGCGTCCAGAACCTCGGCGGGCATGGAAATTTCGTTATTGGCGGGGTTGATAAAGCTGTTTAGCGTATCGCCGATCACGGCAGGCTGCTCGTGAATTTCTTTAAGCATGAAGTGTTTATATTCACCCTTGCCTGTCGCCGCGCCGCTTTGGGCGGTGATGCGGATTTCGCGCTCTACCACTTGGTTGTCATTGCTATAGATCGTTGCGCCTTCGCGGGTCAGATGCACGCGGTCACCGTCCTCAAGGAAGCAGATTTTCTGCGTCAGCGGTGCCAGCGCGTAGGAGTCAGAGGCCACAAACATCTCGCCCTCACCATAACCAACGGCCAGCGGCGTACCTTGACGCGCGCCGATCAGCAGGTTTTCTTCGCCCGCGAACAAGATCGCCAGCGAAAATGCACCTTCGAGGCGTTCCATAGCCGTGTTCACGGCTTGCGCAGGGCTTTGGCCTTGTTTCAGTAGATGCGTTAACAGATGCACAACAACTTCGGTATCCGTATCGGTTTCGAAGCGGCATTGGTGCTCTTGCAGCTCGGCTTTCAATTCCTGATAATTTTCGATGATGCCGTTATGTACGACCGCAACTTTTTCCGTGGCATGCGGGTGCGCGTTATCTTCGGTCGGCGCGCCATGGGTTGCCCAGCGCGTATGGCCGATACCGCTCTTACCCGCCAATGGCATTTTTTTCAGGCGCTCTTCAAGGTTCACAAGCTTACCCTGCGCGCGGCATCTGCCGATATGACCATCGGAAATCGTCGCCACACCTGCCGAGTCATACCCGCGATATTCCAGACGCTTCAGCCCTTCCACCAAAATCGGCGCTACGTCCTTCTCACCCAAAATCCCAATAATGCCACACATGTTAATCTCTCTATGAAAATGTAAACTAGAATAACCCTAGCCGTAAGGCGCGGTCTAGGCCAATCACAAATCCTTACGGTTTGTTTCAATTATTCTGAATTTGATGGCGCGTCTTCGGCTGGTGCTTCCAGCGGTGTGGGGGCATCATCGGCGGCGACGGGTTCAGGCAGAGCCTTGATATCCTCTGCCTTTGTGCTTTCTAACTTCGTTTCGATGGGCTGCATGACCAGTGGCGGTACGTCTTCGGGGAGTTTGTCCAGATAGGCGGGCAGGATCATGCTGCACTGGCCTGCTGAGACTAGACGGTCATTTTGCTGATTCAGAATAAAGACGCGGCTTTCGCCTTCTTTGAGTGTGCCAATGCCACAGCTTGCCGTGTTTTCGGAATAGGAAAACAGGATTTGGTCGACCTCGGTTGCGCCTTTGTAAAAGCGCACGGGGCGCACGGTGGCCACTTGTTCGCCGAGTTCACGGTCTTTCATCCATGTGGTCGCGCCGCCTGAAATGACTTCGGCTTCGACGACGATGGTAGCGTTTTGATAGACGTTATCGCTGTATTCCATGTTCGGTTCGATACAGCTGCAAGCTTGCGCGAGGGTAGGCATTGCCAAAACACCCAGCGCCGTGAGGAATGCCAGTCTCATCGTCATATGTCCTTATGATTTTTCTTTAAGCTTGCGGGCGCGGCGTTCAGCGGCACGTCCCGGGTAGATATCTTCCTGATTACGCGCAATTGCCAGCGCATCTTTCGGCACGTCACCTGTAATCGTGCTGCCTGCTGCGAGCAGCGCGCCGTCACCGACCTCAAGCGGGGCAACAATTGTCGAGTTGGAGCCGACAAATACGCCGTCACCCAAAATCGTGTCGTGTTTATTAAAGCCGTCATAATTGGCGATGACCGTGCCTGCACCGATATTGGATTTTTTGCCGATCACGGCATCACCGAGATAGCAAAGATGTTTGGCTTTGCTGCCTTCTTTCATTTCGGAGCGGTTGACCTCGATAAAGTTGCCGACGGTAACCTTCTTGCCGATTTTTGATTTCGGGCGGATGCGGGCAAACGGGCCGATTTCTGCGCCGTCTTCGATGACCGCGCCCTCGATATGGCTATAGGCATGGATGGTGACATTATCACCGACGGTCACGCCATTGCCGAAAAAGACGCCGGGTTCAATCACGACATCGCGGCCCAGTTTTGTATCGAAGCTGAAATAGGTGCTGGCGGGGTCCATCAATGTCGCACCATTTTGCATCGCGTTCAGGCGCAGCTTGTCTTGAGCTTTGACTTCCAGCAAGGCCAGATCCGCGCGGCTGTTCACGCCGTGGATTTCTTCGTGATTACGCACGACATGGACATGGGCGTTCATATCAAAACCGCGCACGATTTCCACAAGATCAGTGATGTAGTATTCGTTTTGCGCGTTATCATTGCCGATTTTACCGACCCATTCGGCCAGATGTTCGCCCGCCACGCAGAATGCGCCCATATTGCACAGCTTGACCGAGCGCTCGATATCTGTCGCGTCTTTATCTTCGACGATTTTTTCCAGCGTGCCGCTGCCATCCAGTATCAAACGGCCAAAGGCGGGCGGGGTTTCGAATTCTGCGCCGAGGACAGACAAGCCTGTGTCGCTGTCTTTAAGGCGCGCTTCGATCAGCCATTGAAGGGTTTCAGCGGAAATAAACGGCATATCGGCGAGCAGGATCAGCACATCACCTTTAAAATCACCCAGCGCGGGCAGCGCAGCCTTGACTGCATCGCCTGTGCCTTGGGCCGTGGTCTGCACGGCAGTTTCATGCGGGGCGACCGCATCACCAACGGCCTGTCCGTCAGGGCTGATCACTGTAATGATCTTTTCAGCCTTGAGGCTTTGCGCTGTTTCCAGCAGCCAGCCGATCATCGGGCGGCCTGCGATTTTGTGCAGGCATTTGGGCAAGTCGGATTTCATCCGCGTGCCTTTGCCCGCAGCCAGAATAATGACAGCCAGTGGTGCAGCGTTGCTCATAATGGAAATTCCCGCGGTTTATCGTCTTTGGTTAATTCTGTACTTCGTCAGAGTGAAGAACCTTATCACCGCTTTTATATTCTGTCATGTGCATGAATAATGTGCCGTAATCTGTTTTCACGCGCATTTTGACAGGAACGGCAGGGCCTTTCTCATCGATTTTGGCGATCCAGATTGTCGGCAGACTGCCGCGCTCGCGACCTTGTTCCTGAATGGATTCCCAGCCGCGCGGCTTTTTGTGCCATTCACCGGCAACAGGTTTAACCTCGACTTCGCACTGAATGGACGGGCCTTCATAGACGTTATATTTCGTCTGTTTTAACATCTCGTCCGCTTTTTTCGTGAAGATCATTTTGTAACGGCGCTTACCGTCAAAGACTTCGGAGCTACTGTCACAGGACTCGCCTTCTGCAATATTTTGCAGAACCAGCATCGCGGCTGTTAAGGCGTCTGTTGTGCCGTCAACCAGCTCCTGATCCAGTTCTTCAGGGGATTTATCAACGCCGTCTTCGGTGATTTTCAAACCATCGAATGTGCCGTCTTTGTTGTACTTGTATGTCTTGATCTCGACTTCGTCTTTCCACGTTGTCGTTGATTGGTGCATTTCGGGCTTGTCTTCGTCTTTCATGCGCCAGCCGTGGGATTCAAACTTGCCCTTCCATGGCACAAGCTTGCCCAGAAAGCCTTTAGTAAAGGCATCCATTTCGATGCTGTAACGAGATTGCGGCTTGTATTCCATGTTCAGAGCCACTTCGACCGCGTGAATACCGCCTGCATAAAGCTGGTATGTGGCGATTTGCGCATGCTCGCCCACCGATGTTGAGTTTACCGCCGTCGCTGTCGATACAGAGGCCAGAAGTGACAGGCTAAATATACTGCCCAGCATAACGCCGCGCGTGACCGCCCAGCCCTTCTTTGAATTTTTTAACACCTTTAGCGGATTCATCATTCACTCCTCCGAGATCCAAGTAACGGTAACCGTTTTGCTTCAAACGTTGTATGACGTGCCAGAGCAAAAGATTATGGGCCGATGTATTACGCCCTTCTTCGCTGCTCCAGCCGATTTGATATGTCGCGGAACTGCCGTGACATAATACCAAGATAGCAGCTATATCCCTTTTGTCCAGCCGTGCCGTACATATCCAGGCGCGGTTTTTAGCGCCGAACGCCTTTATTAAGGCTGCTGATAATTTTACGGACGGGCCGTCATAACCCTTTGCCGCGCGGTCAGCACTATACCCCATCAAAAACGCGGCAGCCCCTTGTCCTGCTTCATCACAGGAGATTTCCAATCCTGCCTTTTCAGCCTTGGACAGCGCGTTGCGCCATTTTTTATCAAGGTTTTCACGCAGTTCTGCGGCATCTGGGCGCAAATCAAGCCAGATCGTTTCGTAGCCGTGATCATTGACCAGCGTCAGATTGCTGCCTTTGAGCATCGAAATCGCAGCCGCGCCGTGCAGAACCTCGGGAATAATGCGGCGACGGCGCCCGAAACGGTTAGGAAACTCGCGGTTGAAGCGATCAAAAAAGGCTTTGATATGCACGGCACTACCAAAGCCGTCAAACCACAGCGGGCCGCGATCCAGATGCAGACCGTGCAGCAGATTGCCCAAAATGCCGGCCTCTAGAATCTGGACAAGGCCTGCTTCTTTTCCGTTGATTTCGATTAGGCCCCAGCGCGCCTTTTGATGCTGTATCGGGCAGATGGCTTGCGCGTATTCATAGGACTGGCACAGCGTTGAATACGGGATGGCGGAAAACCGCTCCTCCCACTCTGGCAGCGATAGTATGTTCCACTTGATTTTACAGTCGCATTGGGTCATTAAAATGTTCACGGGTTTTGTAAAAATGTGGTAAGACCCTAGCAAATAGCAGGAGCAATGACTATGCCTTTAGCAGAAGCCATGTCGATCGCCGATATGGAACATACTATTGACCACGCTTGGGAAACACCGGGCAACATTAACACGCGCACTCACGGCGCAGTTCGTAACGCTGTTATGACCGCCATGAAGATGATGGATCAAGGCAGAATGCGCGTTGCCTATCAGACCAATCAAGGTGAGTGGCAAGTCAATAAATGGCTGAAAAAAGCTATCCTGATGTATTTCAAAATGCACCGCGAAGAAGAAATCAAAGGTGGCCCTGACGATACTGTGTGGTGGGACAAAGTGCCTAGCAAATTCCAGCGTTGGGATTATCGCGTATTTCAGGATCGTGGCTTCCGCGCCGTACCGGGTAGCATCGTTCGTTATTCCGCGCATATCGGCCGTAACGCCGTGTTGATGCCAAGCTTTGTGAATGTCGGCGCCTATGTCGGTGACGGCACCATGGTTGATACATGGGCCACGATTGGTTCTTGCGCGCAGATCGGTGCGCATTGCCACATCTCTGGCGGCGTTGGCATCGGCGGCGTGCTGGAGCCATTGCAAGCCTCACCCGTGATTATCGAAGACAACGTGTTTGTCGGCGCGCGCAGCGAGATTGCCGAAGGCGTTCACGTGAAAAAAGGTGCTGTGATTTCTATGGGCGTGTTCTTAGGCGCGTCGACGAAAATCATTAACCGCGAGACAGGCGAAATTCACCAAGGCGTTGTGCCTGAATATTCTGTTGTGGTTCCCGGCACATTGCCCGGCAAGCCATTACCTGACGGTAGCCCTGGCCCTAACCTAGCCTGCGCTGTAATCGTCAAGCAGGTGGATGAGCAAACCCGCAGTAAAACAGGCGTGAACGAGCTGCTTCGTGATTGATCCTGTTGCCTTACTGCAAGACCTTATTCGCTGCGCGTCTGTGACGCCGTTAGATGAAGGCGCGCAGGATGTGCTGATTAATGCGCTGACCCCGCTCGGGTTTAAATCCTATGATGTGACACGCGGCAATATCCGCAATACCTTCCTGCGCTATGACGGGCAAGCAGGCGATAACACGCCGCATTTCTGTTTTGCAGGCCATACCGATGTTGTTCCCGTGGGCGATGAAACCCTATGGACGCACCCGCCTTTTGCCGCTGTCATTGATGACGGCAAAATCTACGGGCGCGGCACATCGGATATGAAAGGCAATATCGCCTGCTTTGTGGCTGCGGTTGCCAAATATCTGGAAAACAACACGCCCGCAGGGTCTATCAGTCTTTTGATTACTGGCGATGAAGAAGCCGAAGCCATTAACGGCACGGTCAAGGTTCTGGAATGGATGGAAGAGCAAGGGCAGTTGCCTGACTTCACGCTGGTCGGTGAACCGAGCAACCCTGAAAGCCTTGGCGATGAGATGAAAATCGGCCGCCGCGGCAGCCTGACAGGCCATCTGAAGGTTAAAGGTACGCAAGGCCATGTGGCCTATCCGCAGCTTGCCGACAATCCGATGCCGCGCATGGTTAAATTACTGGATGCGCTAGTATCTTACGAATTTGATCAGGGGAACGAGCATTTCCCTGCGACCAATCTGGAAATCAGCACGATCGATACAGGCAATAAAGCCGATAACGTGATCCCTGCCCAAACCGAAGCGCATTTTAACATCCGCTTTAACAGTAATTGGACGGCAGCCACACTGGAAGCGCGAGTCCGGGAAGTATTGAATTCCGTGACAAATCGATACGAACTAACCTGTATATCTAACGCAGAGGCCTTTATCACGCAGCCCAGCGCGACAACCGATATGATTATCGGCGCAATCCGCGATATTACGGGCAAAACGCCAGAGCAAACCACACGCGGCGGCACATCTGATGCGCGGTTTGTAGCCCAATATGGTGATGTTGTGGAATTTGGTCTGGTGAACAAGACCATTCATAAAACAGACGAGCATATCAAGGTTGCCGATCTGCATACGCTGACCGATATCTATGCGTTAATTCTGGAACGGTATTTTTCTTAACGGCTAAAAACGCTCGCGGGCGAAATCTTTGACGGTCTGCGCCATTGCGCGATCGAGCCTGAATTCAATTCTGTCATAGCGTTTCATGATCGTGACATATTCCGTCATAAACGGGATTGCCACATCATCATAACGGCTCGCGCCGGGGACTTCGTTCAAAACCAGCGCCTTAATGATGCGCGCTTCTTTATCCATCAGCACGTATTTAACCTTACCGACCCAGCCGCCGCTGATATCTTTAACTTCTGCGCCAACCATGGCCTGGAGTTCGAACAGGTTATTACGGCTTATGTTGTCGTTGAAATTTTCCAGCGGCACTTCCCATGAGCTGATGTCCTCAAGGAATGTCACATTATCTGCGGCATATAATCTGCGCGGACTGCCGCTTCGGGCACGTGTAATCTCGCCATCGACATAGGCCATTTCACCACTGGAATAGATCAGCATATCGCGCACATACCCCACCAATTGGCGGTTTGTATCCAGAATGCGGGTGCTGAAAATATAGCCGTTTTCCTTAAAGTCAGGACTTCTGACCGCGGGCGTGGCATTCAAACGATCAATAGAGGACAGCAGGGCAGGATCATTACTCTGTGCTGCTGCAGGCTGCGCGATAAACAGTAGCCCTACCATCAATGCCAATGTGCAAAATACTGAAATCTTCATGCGTTTATTCTAACCTTAAAGGGTTGATGGCGTAAGCCACTTAATAGTCTACGCGCACAAGATATAAACCATCCGATGGCGCTGTTGGCCCTGCTGCCGTGCGGTCACGCTTTTCCAGTGCCGTTTTGACGTCTTCGGGCTGCCATTTACCTTCCCCGACCAAGGCGAGTGTACCGATAAAATTCCTGATCTGGTGATGCAGAAAAGACTGCGCTTCGGCCTCCATGATAATTTCGCGTCCGCCACTGATATCGTATTCGCGAGCAGATATTTCAAGTCTGGCCAACGTTCTGACAGGCGATTTAGCCTGACACTGCGAGTCGCGGAACGTTGTGAAGTCATGCTTACCGAGCAAGTATTTTGCGCCTTCCTGCATAGCATTTACGTCCAGCTTCTTTTTCACGTGCCAAACAAGTCCCTGTTCAATCGCGGGGAAAGCAGGACGCTGCAAGATACGATAACGGTAGAGCTTGTTAATCGCATCAAAACGCGCGTTGAAATCATCAGCAACAACTTCAGCATCAATCACGCTAATCGGTTGCGGGCGCACATGGGCGTTGATGGCTTTAAGCAGTTCAAAGCCTGTCAGCGGGCGATCGCCGTAATCCAAATCCATGTGCAGAACCTGCCCTGTGGCATGCACGCCGGCATCCGTGCGCCCTGCCACGGTCGTGGTGATGTTTTTCTGACAGAATTTATAAATCGCGTCTTCTATAGATTGCTGGATTGTCGGCAAACCATCTTCCTGACGTTGCCATCCGCAATAATCCGTACCGCGATATTCAATCGTTAATTTCCAGCGTTTAACAGCCATGTTTTCGTAATCCAATAATCCCAATAAAAAAGGCGAAATGCCAAGCTATGTTCTTGTCATTTAAAGTCAGCCGTTCTATGTTTGGCAACACCATATCGCTTAGAGGAATAAAAATGCAAAACTTTCGCACAGTTGTAAGACTTTTTCTTGGTACAGCACTTGTTGCTTCCGTGCCTGTCAGCCAAGCTTTTGCCGGCTTTGAATGGACACCACCAGCCACACAGCAGGTTTCACCGCCAATGATGGCCGTGCCAACACCTGAAGTGAATTCAGAAGTTCTGCCAAGCATTATGCCACAGGAATTGCCGACGATTGAAGAAGCCGTCGTTGCACCAGCTCCTGTTACGGCTGAACCTGTTCAACAATTCCCGAATAAAGAGTTTGAAGTCGTACAAGGCTTCGGTAGCGATATTCCTCTTGTTCTGGTGATGAACCAAGTTGTGCCTTCAGAATACTCTTATTCCTTCGATGATACAGTTGATCAAGGTATGCGTGTCAGCTGGAATGGTGGCAAGCCTTGGAACATCGTTTTGAAAGAAGCGCTGAACCAGCACGGTTACGGCATCGTTATTTCCAATGACGTTGTCTGGGTTCGTGACGAGATCTACCCTGTAGAGGTTGCCGCGCCACGTATGCCAACAGGTATGCACATTATCGACAATACACAACCTGTTGATATGACAGGTACAACAATGGCACCGCCTGCGCCTTCTATGCCTGGTGAAACACTGGCACCATTGAATGAAGAGCCTGCTCCGAAGACAATGCCTGCTCCTGTAGCTATGGAAACAGAAGCGCCACGTACGGCCAATGGCGATAATTACACGCCGTCTTACCCACGTCGTGTACCCCCACAAATTGACCGCTCAGTGGCTATGGCTGCTGACATGCCTGTAACACAACCTCAACCGGTTGTTGCAGCACCTCAGGAAGTAGAGCCTGCAGAAGAAGACATGCCAATGTCTTTGATGCCTTTCAAAAAGGCTGATCCTCTACCAGCACCACAGACTCAGCAAGAAGCACAGCTTCCTGTGATTACAGCTGTTCCTGCCACAGCAGCAGTGAATGCACCTGCTATGGACAGCGATGCCGCTAAAGGCCCTGTTCTGGATCCATTTGAAATTCATTACTGGAAAGCCGTACAAGGTGAAAAACTGCGCACAGTGCTGCGTCGCTGGTCAGATGAAGCCAATGTCGCCCTGATCTGGAATGCTGCTTATGATTACGAGCTGCCTTCTGATATCGCGATGCACGGCACATTCCCTGACGTGATTTCACAGACTTTGATGACATTCTCTAATACAGAGCCGCGTCCACTGGGTAAATTGCACCCTAACCTGCCAAGCGGCCCATCTGTTCTGACTGTTGAGACATTCTCAATGGCGACAAACTAAGAATAGTCCGAAATTCATTAAATCAGGCGCTTCACGGCGCCTTTTTTATTATCTGCGCCTCGCGCCTTAGCCTTTTGGCATCCCCTTTGCATCGTATTGTTCAGAACAACACCTATCCACCAATGGGATAGGCAAAAAATGCATTGTTAGAGAGGATATTTCCACGATGGCATTAAGTGGTTTAGATAGCGCCCTATCAGGACTTCGCGTTGCGCAACAACAACTTAACGTGATTTCGAACAACGTTTCGAACGTTAATACCGATGGATATACGCGGAAAATTTTGCCGCAGGCAACAGTTGCCATTGAAGGCGAAACCATCGGCGTGCGCGGCAATCCTATTATGCGTAAGGTTGATTTAAATCTGGAGCGCGACCTATGGACGCAGGTCAGCAGTGTAAGTGCGCTCGACACCAAGGCAACATATCTAAACCGTATCCAGCAATTCCACGGTGATCCGAGCCTTGAGATTTCAGTAGCAGCCGAACTAGCGCAATTAAAAGATGCCTTCAGCTCGCTGGCCGATAGCCCCGAAGATAACTTCCTGCAACGTAATGTAGTTGATCAGGCCAATGTCTTTGCCAAGAAAGTGCGTGATTTTGCATCCCTTCTGGATCAGATGCGTAATGACGCGCAAGACCAAATTCAAGTGGCCGTTAATAATGTAAACGAAAAGCTGCAACAAATTGCCGACCTGAACAAGCAGGTAAAGTTCAATCAAGTCAGTGGTAAGACCACAGCAGCCCTAGAAGACCAGCGCGACCAGGCTATTAAAGAACTATCCGCAGAAATGGAGATTACGTTCTTCACCCGCGGCGATGGGGTCATGGTTGTTCAAACCGCACAAGGTGTGCAGCTTGCCGATGAACGCGCCGAGACTGTGTACTTTAATAAGCAGGTTTTAGGTCCGACAACTTATTACCCTGATCCGCTGAACCCGACCGAGAATGCGATCTATGTTGGCGGTGACCCTGTCGACTTTCCGAATTCTATCGAGATTACCCAGAGCGGTATTGGCGGTGAAATCGGCGCACTGATCGAACTGCGTGATGAAATTCTGCCGCGCCAGCAGGCATTGATTGACGAACTGGCTCACAAAACGGCTCTGCGCTTTAACGATCAGGGCTTGCGCCTGTTTACAGATGATAGCGGCCAGATCCCCGGCGATACGCCGCCCGATCCTTCGACCCTGCCGTCACCAACACCTGTTGAATATGTCGGCTTCTCGACAGTCTTCCGCGTCAACGCTGCGGTTGAAAACGATAATTCCCTTGTGCAGCAAGGCACGGTCTCTACAGACTTGCCTGTACAAGAAGGTTCGAACGAAGTTATTCGCCGCATCATCGAATTTACCTTTGGTGACGTTCAGTATCAGCAAGCTATTAGTTCGGTTGATCTGCGTGCCTCAGGGTCTGGCGAAACATTGCAGGACTGGCTTGGTATTTATTCCCAGAACCAGATCCAGAGCACGGTAGACCTTACGGAATACAGTTCACTTGCCACAATCATCAATGCTTCGGGCGATATCATTCAAGCGCCGAATGATACATTCCGCCTGAGTTTTGCCGAAGCGCGTACAGGTATTTCCGAGCCACCTTTGGCGGCGGGCGATCTTGATTTTGATATCAACCTGACAGCCGCTGATTTACAGCCCGGCCTGAACGCTGCCGAGCGTCTGGCAGCCGAGATTAATGCGCAAGTTGCAGCCCGCGTTGGTACAGTGCCTCAGGTTGCTGACCTTGATATCGTTGCGTCTGTAAACGGTTATGGGCAGCTCGTCATAGAATCCCGCGGTGATATTACGGTTGATGCCGGTTTTGCCGGTGGCATGAGCGCTGAAGGCCTGACATATCTGGGCCTATCCGAAGGCACGTCTGTGACCACAGACCCTTATATTGATATTCAGGTCGGTAATGATGATCCCACGCGCATTACAATTGAGCCTGGCGAGGATGAAAATGATCTGATTGCCAAGCTTGAAAAAGTCGGTGCGACTGATCCCGGCGTTCCCGGTCTTGCCGTAGATTTTGATGTCGCGACAGGTTTTTTAAGCATTCGTCCGGGTGATGATACGCTGAACCCGACTTTCG
This sequence comes from Micavibrio sp., assembly GCA_012960155.1. Classification (GTDB taxonomy): domain Bacteria; phylum Pseudomonadota; class Alphaproteobacteria; order Micavibrionales; family Micavibrionaceae; genus UM-FILTER-47-13. Next base: position 83,621 of record DUBU01000003.1, read on the forward strand.
GTGGTGATATCAAGATTGTCGGTAGCTCCTTCCAAGCTGACGGCACAGGTACAATCGGCGGCGGTATGGCCGCAGGCACAGGCATCGTAGCGGCACTGTTTGGCGCTGCTGACCCTGTGACCAATGTCGGTTACAGCTCAGAGACAATTGCGGGTTCCGGCAATTTTGCTGCATTTCGCCGCGAAAATCTGGGACAAGGCGCAGATATCAGCACCGGAATCATTAGTTCTGACAACCTGATTGATTACGCACAAAAACTGGTTAACCGCCAGACTGAAGAGAGCATTGCCGTAGAAGCCGCGTTAGAAGACGAAACATCTTTCCGAGACCTACTGCAACGTCGTTTTCTTGATGACTCTGCGGTGAATATCGAGGAAGAGCTATCACACATGATTGTCGTCCAAAGCGCCTTTGCGGCTGCAGCCCGCGTCATAAGCGCGATCGATGAGAATTTTCAAGAACTGCTGAACGCGGTTCGATAGGTAAAGGAGACCTGAAATGACATTTGTTTCAACCTTAGGCCAGTCACTGGATCAGATCGAAAGACTGAAACAAACACAATTATCGCTCGCGACTTTGCAGGCGCAGATTTCAAGCGGTAAGAAAACCAATTTGTTTAAAGGGCTTGGCACAGATGTGATTACGTCTGAGCGTGCCCGCGCCTCAACGCAGCAGCTGGAAACCTATAGCAACAACATCACGATTGCTGACCGTCGCATTAAAATGATGGCGCAGTCTATGGAACAGCTGAAAACACAGGTTGAAAATGTTGTAAACGCCATTCAAATTCAGACTCAAAAAGGTGAGTTCGAGATGGAAGCGGTGAGTGATCTTGCTAATAAAGCCGCTACCTTTGTCCGCGATCTTTTAAATACACAAGATGGTGACCGCTTCTTGTTTGCCGGTGCTGAGTCTCGCACACAGCCGATTACCGATAACGGCACAATGGATACCTATATGCAGTTTCAACTTGGTGAATGGGTTAACGGCAATATTGATACCGACGAGCTGATCAGCAGCTACCGCGACCCTGATCAACTGAATGACACTTTGGTTGGTTATTCAGCAACACTCAGCAGTGGCAGCGCGAAAAGCGTTTATGTACGCGTAGACGAGCAAACCGAAATTGACTTTACCGTCTTTGCCAATGATCCGGGTCTGCGCGATATGCTGGTTGCCTTGGAAATGACAGCGAATATTGATCAGGTTCTTGATGAAGTGGCATTGGACCCTGATGATGACCCGCTGAACACCACCACAGCACCTGGCGCAGATAAAGCAGAGCAGAACGATAATTTCTTCAACTTCTTTAATGATCTGGCCAAGATGATGAATCAGGGTCTGGATAAGATGGAGCAGACGCTTTATAGCCTGTCACAGGATCAAGCACAGATTTCACAGATTCAAGAAGGTCACGAGATCGAAAAAAACATCATGGCAGATACCATTGCCGATGTTGAAGATATCGACCTGAACGAAGTGGCTGTGAAGCTCAACGCGTTGCAAGTTCAACTGGAAGCATCCTATCGTGTTACAGCGACACTAAGCCAGCTTAGCCTTGTAAACTTCCTATAAAACGGTAACAATTTTACTGCAAAGCACTATTTCTTTGCTTTTTGGGCAGGAAACCTGTACGTATTGCCTCGAAATTAAACACTTAGAAGGTTAAGGCTCTATGTCTCGTAAACTGCGTAATATCGCTATCATTGCCCACGTTGATCACGGCAAAACAACACTTATCGACTCCATCATGAAACAAAGCGGCATGTTCCGCGCCAATCAGGCTGTGGCAGAGCGTCTTATGGACTCCGGCGATCTTGAAAAAGAGCGCGGCATTACTATTCTTGCAAAGCCGACATCGATTGATTGGGAAGGCACACGTATCAACATTATCGACACACCCGGACACGCCGATTTCGGTGGTGAGGTAGAGCGCGTTCTGCACATGGCAGACGGTGTTATCTTGCTGACGGACGCTGCCGAAGGCCCGATGCCGCAGACTAAATTCGTTCTGGGTAAAGCGCTGGCACAGGGTCTTAAGCCGATTGTGATCATCAACAAAGTTGACCGTCCTGATGGCCGTCCGGAAGAAGTAATCGACGAGGTGTTTGACCTGTTCGTATCTCTGGATGCCAATGACGAGCAGCTGGACTTCCCTATTCTTTACGCGTCAGGCCGTGATGGCTGGTGTACGCGTGAATTGGACGATCCACGCGAAAACCTGAAGCCATTGCTGGATCTGGTACTGAACCATGTACCTTCGCCAAATGTGGAAGAAGGCAAGCCTTTTGCTATGCTGGCAACATTGCTCGATTCCGATCCGTTTCTTGGCCGCTGTCTGACTGGCCGTGTATTGCACGGTAAAGCCAAAGTCAACGAAACTGTGAAAGCCTTGAACCTTGATGGCGAAAAGATTGAATCAGGCCGTCTGACGAAGCTTCTGAAATTCGAAGGCACAGAACGCGTTCCTGTAGACGAAGTTGAAGCCGGCGATATCATCTGTATTGCAGGTCTGACAGAGGCTTCTGTGTCAGATACGATTTGTGCGCCTGAAGTTGAGCAGCCGCTAAAATCAACGCCGATTGATCCGCCAACAATGGCTGTTACGATCAGCGTGAACGACTCTCCTTACGCGGGTAAAGAGGGTAAAAAAGTCACATCGACCATGATCCGTGAGCGTTTGCTAGCGGAAGCAGAAGTTAACGTTGCGATTACTTTCAGAGAGAACGACAACAAAGACTCCTTTGAAATCGGTGGCCGTGGTGAATTGCAGCTTGGCGTTCTGATCGAGACAATGCGCCGTGAAGGTTTCGAGCTGACTGTGTCACGTCCGAAAGTTCTGTTCCAGAATATTGATGGCCAGCGCAGTGAGCCGATCGAAGAAGTGATCATTGACGTGGACGAAGAATATGCAAGTTCCGTTGTTGATGCAATGAACCGTCGTAAGGGCGAAATGCAGGATATGCGCAGCTCTGGCGCGGGCAAGACACGTATTACGTTCCAGGCACCGTCACGTGGTCTGATCGGCTACCAAAGCCGCTTCTTGACGCAAACACGCGGTACAGGCGTTATGAACCGTCTATTCCACTCCTACGCACCTTACAAGGGTGAAGTGCCACAACGACGCAATGGCGCGCTGATCTCCACTGATCAGGGTACGGCTGTCGCATATGCACTGTTTAATCTGCAAGACCGCGGCACAATGTTTATCGGCCACCAGTCACCTGTCTATCAGGGTATGATTATTGGCGAAAACAGCCGTGATCAGGATCTGGAAGTAAACGTGCTGAAAGGCAAGAAGCTGACAAACGTGCGTGCCTCAGGTACGGATGATGCGGTTACATTGACGCCGCCACGTAATATGAGCCTTGAAGAAATGATGGCTTATATCAATGATGACGAGCTTCTGGAAGTCACGCCGCAATCCCTGCGTCTGCGTAAGAAATATCTCTGCCCGCATGAACGCAAGCGCATGAGCAAAGTTCAAGAAGCCTGTTAATCAGGCTTCTTTTTTTATGCGTTTAAACGCCTAATATCCTAGAAATCAGGTTCGTTGATTACGTTTGATACCGTTGAGACCAGCGCACGGTTTGTCTGCTCTTGGTACTTGCGCAGGCGCAATTCAACCATCAAAGAGATCAACATCTCACGGCGCAAAGATGACTCATAACGGTCACGATCCTGCATGAGTTTAAGCGCTTGAATAGCTACACCCGTACGCTTTACGTTTTCCGGCTTGTCGTACAAGTTCGTATAGAACTCAGGGCTTTGGTACATCTTGCGCGTTAGCACTTCCATCTGCGCGTAGTAGCTTGGGTTTTCACCCAAAAAGTCATTCATTTCAGCATCAGGGATACCAAGCTCAGATACAATGGCTTTCAGGAATTGTGCTGATTCATATTGCTGCGCCTGATCACCTTCGGTTTTCATCGCCACAATATTGGCAAAACTGCGACGCGCAACACTACGCATGGCGTGCACAGACCGTGTTTCCAAAAACAGGTTTTGCCCCTGCATTTCTGCTGTATCATCATCCTCTTCGTAGAAAATCTGTTCCGGCATAAAATCAAATGTCTTGGCTGCAAACAGATTACGCCCCAATGCGAGAATGTCCTGCTCGGTAGTCGTTTCATCAGCATCAGTAAAGTTGGCGTCGATCGTATATGGCAGATCTACAACACGCTGGAAATCTACATCCCGCATGCGACGTTCACGAGGGCCGGACGTACCATAACAAAAGTCTTCCATATCGTTATTTTCACGGATATCACAGAATACGTCGGTGAATTGGTGCATACGCGATCTGTAATCAGTGAAATTGCCGCCCGAAGCTGTCGACCCAAAGTTACCGTACTCACGCTCTACCAAAAGCTGGTCAATGATTTTGGCATTCTCATATGTCGAGTTATCGGCTTTTGCCAAGGACGCGACGTTTGTGCCGAAGAAACACATCTGCAAACTTGGGTGGTATTCTTTATGCGCCTGCGCTGCCAGTGAACGATACAGGTTCTGAACCTCGATCTGCTGCTTGGCATCCCACATCGCCCCAACCATCAGCATTTGCGCCATCATCACAGACACGAGCTGTTCGGTCATCATCATGAATGAGGCAACCCAGTTTTCGCGCAAAGCAAACATGACGCCGTCATAATGCTCAGTGAAGTCAGACGGATCATTTTCCAGGGCACCGTCCCCTGCGTGCGCGGCATAGGCAGGTTTTGTCGTTGTCGGCGTGATAACGGCAGAAAATACAAAAGCCGCCATCAGCAGCACTGCCAGTGCGCTGTATAGACGAGTTCCTTTATATTTTAGTATCGCTGTTAACATCATATACCTATTTGTTAATCTCACTCAGCTTCGCCAGAATGTTCTCGACATTGCTTTGCGCTTCAGCAACGCGTGCTTCCAAAATCAGAGACATAATCGCTTCACTGCGCAAGTAGCTGTCATAAATATCGCGCTCTAGCATCATAGAAATACCCTGTAACGCTGCTGCCTTACGCTTTACGTTGGCTGGTTTGTCATACAGCTCGGTGTAAAATTCAGGGCGCTGATAAATGCGCTTTGCCAGAATTTCCATCTGTGCGTAATAGCTCATCTCGTTACGCTCCGTATCTCCACCGGAGAAATCCGTCGGGTTTTTCTGGGACATATAGTTCCAGTACAACGCCGTATCATCGGAGATACCCAACTGCTGCAGAATAAAGTGCATATACTCTGAGGTACCTTCAGAGCTGAAGTTACGGGCATCAGGTGCCGCAGGATCACTGTCACGCGTGCCACGGGATTTCAAGCCAACAAGGGCATTAAAACTATTTTGTGCTACGCTTCGCTTTGCGGTCAGTGCTCTATCAAACTGAAGATCGCTCTGGTTTTGCTGCTTTTTCAAAACACCCGCTTGGATACGGTCAGGTGTCTCGTGCCCGTATAGATAGTTGGACATTTCAAAGACACGGCTGTTGTCAGATGCGTCGTTATCTTTGAAATCAACATTAATAATACGCGGCCCCATAACGGTATTCGTGAAGTCAATATCGCGGTTCATCCAGCCCGTGCCTTCTGTCGTGTTACAGAAGAAAAGACCTGTATCCGGCTCGCCCGGCTCTCTATTAATGTCGTTATTGTCACAAGTATTCTGTAAGAAGTAGCCTAGTCGGTTATATGGTGTTGGTACAGGCGTGAGCGCAGGGCTAAATAAGTCCTCGGCACCGCTACCGCCACCAACAGACCATTCATTGCCTAATTGACGATCCAGAAAACGTTCGTTCATAACCATTTTTGTAAAATCTGCATTATATTCAGCGGCGGCCACGGATCTTACATTCGTGCCAAACATACACATGCCTGTGCTTGGCGAATAATCCTTGTGGGCTCTGGTTGTCAGCTTTTGATACAGCGCTTGTGTTTCAAGCTGCTGCTTAGCATCAAAGAATGTACCGATAATCATGGTCTGGTAGGCCATCAGACTTGTAAGCTGCTCTGTCATAAGCATCATCGCCGGCAGAATACGCTGGAAGAACATTTCCTCCAGCATAAACTCTTCATGCTCACCCAGACGCGCTGTACCAGTTGTAAATTCCGTACCGGCCGTACCAAAAACAATAAAGCGTTGCCATTGATGCCAGTCGGTTACCATATCCTGTGTCGTATCGTGAACAACAAATGTAATGTATAGACAACACGCAAGCTGCGATGCCGATGACCCGCAGTGTCTAGCCTGTGCTTTTTTAGGATAAAGGCTAATGCTAAAAACAGCACCCATAACAACCACGACCATCGTCATGACTGCTAAAATTCTCGCTGTTTTTCTAAACATATTCATCTTTACGTCCGGTTACTCGTCTTTCAAGGCATTAAGGCGGTTCTGCAGATCAGTTTGGTACTTCATAATTTCCAGTTCCAGCATAATTGCCATGTTCATTTCACTGCGCAGCTCACTGTCAAACATATCACGGTCCAGCATTAAGCCTATTGCCTGCATGGCAACGTCTTTACGGGCAACGTTGGCAGGCTTGTCATACAGGTCGATCAAAAACTCGGGGTTTTGATATACGCGCTGCGATAATAATTGCATTTGCGAATAATAACTTGGTCTTGAGGTTGGTGCCATTGTTGTACCAGCACCGCTATAGCTGACCTCATTACCACCCAGCATGGATAGCTGATCATTAATGTCACTGATACCCAACTGTTCAAGAACGCGTCTGGAAAAATTCATAGTATTTATCGAGTCTTCCGAACCCAGCGCCTTCATGCCTACGATCGCATTGAACGAATTCTCAATCACATTACGCTTTGCTGCGATCGCACGGACATCCATATAAATCATTTTGTCCGCTTCTGTGAGGCTTTCAGTGTCGTTAAACAAATCCAGCACATCACTGTTATAAAGGTTATTAGACATCGCAATAACATCGGTGCTGTCATCCGGCGTATCGCCTAATGCCGCCGTATCAAATGTCACATCCAATGTTGTCACACTATCAATCGTGCGCGCATAATCGATATCTTTATTGAGCGTAAAGCGCTGTTGCGGATAAGGACACAGATTAGCTGTTGCCCCGCCGTTATCGCGGCTATCACAGTAACGTCGTGCAAATTGTTCGTATCGCGCCAGTTTATCAGTCGAAGAATCATAGGCAGAGCCCTGACCATGCAGATGCAGGTTTCTTTCCAGTGAGCGCTGCGACATTACAAATCTCGTAAACTCGCCGCGACGTTGCGAGCTGGCAAGAGAGCGCGTATTACCGCCGATCACACACATCTGGGTATTAGGCTGGTAATCTTTATGCGCCTCAGCGGCTTTACGCTGATAAATGCGCTGTGTTTCAATCTGTATTTGCGCATCAAAGAATGTGCCAAGCTGAAGCATCTGCATCATGGCGTTAGAGGTCAGCTGCTCTGTCATCATCATCAGAGCGCGCAAGAAATGAGAGTGGAAGAAGCTGTCTGTTACGCCGTTAGCACCAAAAAGCCAGTTCTGGTGATACATGAATTCTTCTGTAATGAATACACGCGTAGCGCCATGTTCATTACGAATATGCGTGATTGTGTTATTTGATTCACCAGTACTACAGCCACAAGGTGATGAACAGTGGCTAGCATATGCAGTGCGCGGTGCCGTTGACAATGCTGTTAAAGCGCATATGACAACCGTCAAGGCCAGAACAATCTGTCCTGCCTTCCATAATTTTGGCTGCATATTCTTATTAAACACTTCTATTATCCCCCTAGATTAATTCCGGTAGCACGGACGCCACCACTAAGGTTATCAATTCTTTCCTGCATATTCATAAGCTCCAGCTCTAACAAGACTGACAACATAGCTTCCGTACGCAGATGGCTGTTCCATGTATCGAATTGCTGCATTAAGCCGATAGCCTGCAATGCTACCCCCTTACGGTCAACGTTTGCGGGTTCATCATATAATGTCGTAAAGAATTCGGGCTGCTGGTACATGCGCTTTGTCAAAACTTCCATCTGCGCATCATAGCTGGGGCGCTCGCCCAAATAGTTTTCCAGAGCCGCAGCGTCTGTTACACCCAGCGCTTCCCAGACCATAGACAGATAGGGCATGGTCAAGGTTGTTGATTCCTCTGTACCTTGTGCCTTCATACCAATGATCGTGTTAAAGGAGTTCTCGGCAACGCTACGTTTCGCAACAATGCTGCGCATGCCAAGCAGCGCCGCCTGATTGTCCCTATACCGTAGAGCTGCTTCAGGTACGCGGTACATAATGTCATTTGAATACAAGTTATTCGAAAGAGCGAAAATATCAGTTTCGTCTTCACTTAAAGCTGTTGCCGGGGCACCGGTGTAAAAATCAACTTCCAGAGTGGCCGCACGATCGACAACTTGTGTAAAGTTCACATCCTTGTTGCGTGTCTCATATGTCACGTTAATGGTATCGGGGCGACATTCATCATATTCTGTCCCCGGCGGGTCACAAATCAATTCCATCTGACGGTTATTGCTTTCGCGGTCACAATAACGCTCTCTGAACTGGCGTAAACGATAGCAATGATCATCAAAGGCACCACGTGCAGAGGACTGACGCATGTTACCAAGTTGTCTATCGATGCTACGCTGGCTCATTACAAATGTTGTATATTCGGCGTTACGCTCGGATGATGCCAGTGAACGCACCGTTGTTCCGAACACACACATACCATGCGAGGATTGATAATCCTTATGTGCTTCTGCTGCCAGCTCTTGGAATAGCGCTTGCACTTCTAAATCCTGTTTGGCGTCAAACATAGTGCCAAGAACAAACATCTGCATCATGGCTACATGAGTGATCTGTTCGGTCATCATCATCAATGCAGGACGCAAATGCTGTAACCAGACTTCATCGAGCATGAAAGCTTCCTGGTCATTGAATTCTTCAAGAATATGATCAGCTGTAAGGTTGTGCTCTTCCACGATAGCGCCGCGGATAGTGCTATAACCACCGTTTGACAAACGTGTCGAATAGTCACCCGGAGGCGCTAGATAACTGCCGTGGTTCAGATCTTCACAGCCACAAGGCGGGCACTGCGCCATGGCAGGTTTGCTAAAGCCAACGCTCCACAGCACGCAAACCGCCAGAACCATCAACACGCGGCGCATCAACTTAGCAGACCTGATTGTTTTACGTTGATTCATCATTGATCCTGAACCCCCGCTCTTTCAGTCGGCATAATATTCTGGACGCGCTCCTGCTCTTTGGCTAATTCGAGTTCGGCGGCTACAGACAGAAGCATCTCACTTCTTAGGCGGCTATTGAACATATCCCATTTCTGCATCAGACCGACTGATCTCATGGCAGCGCGCATACGATCCACGTTGGCAGGCTTGTCATATAGATTGGTGTAAAACTCAGGGCGCTGATAAATCTTTTTGTTCAGCAGCTCCATTTGCGCATGATAACTAGGACGACCACCAATAACTCGGCTCACCTCTGTATTATCTTCCATACCCAGCTGCTCTAGCAGGTTGGCTATGTATTGCGTACGTTGCTGGAATGTATTGGCTGTTCCTGACGTTTTCATACCGACAATATTCGCAAAAGAATTTTGCGCCACACTGCGCTTAGCCAAAACACTACGCACCCGCACATACTCTTTACCTTGCGTTGCGATAATACCGCCTTCTACGTGGAACAGAGAGCCCGGCTCAAATTCGAAAATATCCGAACCGTAAAGGTTACTACCCAAAGCAAAAATTTCGGCTTGATCAGGGTCCAATGTATTATCTGTCAAGTTTGCATTAATTGTCAGCGGCTGATCTACAACACGCGGATAATCAACGTCGGCGTTCACATCAAAGAAATGAGACGGGTGCGCGGACGTATCACATAAGTCATCCAGATTGTTGCCGTTATCTCTAGGATCACAGAATCTTCTTATAAATGTGTACCAGCGGCGCATATGGTCATAACCTCGACCGGCTGCAGCGGCCATGTTGCCGTTCAAAGACTGACGATCCATCAATGCCTGATTAATCGCAAATGCCGAATATTCTGACTGGCGCTGTGATGCTTTGATATTTTTGTGCATCGTACCGAATGTACACATTTCAGTGCTAGGCTGATAATCCTTATGAGCCTTCGCGGTCAGCTCTTGCATCAAGCGCTGCGTATCCAGCTGCGTATCAGCATCAATATAGGCGCCTACCATAAACATTTGCATCATGGACTGCGCCGTCAACTGCTCGTTCATGCGCATCATGGCAGACAAGACATGCTGTTTGAAGAAATTCAGAATAATGAACTGGTTACGGTGCAGCTCGAACTGCGTACTGATGTGATCTTGAGTTAATTGGTGCTGTAAAGTGATATGATTTCGTGTCGCGTTATGGTTGGCAGACACACAGGAACAACGCGCACATTGTGCAAAAGCATCGCGTCCCAAAGACATATCTTTGACGCTAAATCCCATAAATGTGAAAAGGAAAATACCGCATAAAACGGCAGTACGCAACAGATCGAAAGACCCGCACACTCTATATTGCCCACGCTTTTCTTGTTGTGCTAATTGCAGCGTTTGCATAATGCCCCACAAAAGTATCACTACCGCAGTATACTATTTTATCACAGACTTTTATTCAAAGCACATTTTAATCGCACTTAAAGAAAGTCTCTTTTCTAGATTTTTTGTTATGCGTATAATCTTTTGCAATAATTTTTTTCACTGGTAGTATGAATCAAGATACTGCTTCGTTTCAAATAGCCGGATAGAATACAACTATGTCAGAATCCAATTCTCCAGAAAACAAGCGCACCGCGCCCCCAAAACCTGCGGGCGGCAAAGCGAATCCGAGAAATTTCAAGCCGGCTGCTGGCGGCGTCGCTGGCAAAAAGCCCGCTCAACAGACCAAAGCTGTTGATAAAAACGACATCGGCAATCTGGGCGCGGTTGTTCTTCGTAACGAATTTTATCGTGACGGCTACCGTACAATTCTTAAACTAGCGCTACTTCAGACCCTTGTTATTCTGGGCCTGATTGGCGCGATGATGTTCGTCATTCATATTCACCAGCCTGAAAACCGTTACTTTGCGACAACGGAAGATGGCCGTCTTATTCCCATGGTTCCTTTGAACGAGCCTAACCTGAGTACGCCCGCCCTGATGTCATGGGTTGCACAGGCCGCTACGGAAGTTATGACATTCGGCTTTAACGACTATCGTCGCCGCCTTCAGGAGTCTTCCCGTCACTTTACGCGTGTGGGCTGGGAGAGCTTTACAAAAGCGCTGCAGGCCTCGCGTATTATCGAGATGGTCGACGCAAGTCAGCAGGTACTGACGGCTGCGCCGCGTGGTGCGCCTGTACTTGAAAGCGAAGGTATTGTTGGTGGTCGTTATCAGTGGGTCGTACAACTGCCAATGGTTCTGACATATCAGGCCGGCTCGCAGCAGCGCTCTGACCGTCTTCTTATTACTATTGTCGTGGTGCGTGTTTCCAGACTTGAGAGCCCGAATGGTGTGGGTATCGAGCAATGGGTGGCATCGCCGGGCTAATATTTAAATTATTTACGCCAGTATTTGCTGGCGTAATGGGTGTTAACTAATTCTGTGTATTTTTTGGGACGTGCGGGTGACACGCGATCTTTCAACAGATATGCTGTCATAGATGCATTACCAAGGGGTTATTTTGGGATGGGACTGAATAGAAAATTACTTTTAGCCGCTTTAGCCGGCACATTTATATTGTCTAGCGGGCTGCCTTCTAAGGCATGGGCTCAAGCGGATCTGGATAGCCTTCGTGCTAGTCTGGAAGATGCTGCGACCGAAGAGGACTCAGTGCTGCCGGGTGGTGGTGATATGGCGAGATCCCCGGGTCTTGGCCTGCCTTCCGGTCCCGAAGCCAGCACAGGTATGAGCGGTGCGGTAAACCCGTTCGATCAGCCTAAGCAAGCTAAGCCTAAAACGCCTGAAGAAATCGAACAGGAAATTCGTGAGAAAGCCTTTGATGCGGCGATCACCGGACTGTTGCCAATGAATCCTGATGAAATCCGCGTTTTGCTGGAAAAAATGGACGAGACGCAGCAGGCTGTTGAGGTTCCTGTTTATCCTTACCCTGGTGCCGATGTTGTCGTTGAGACTGTCTCACTGGATCCAGGTTCTAAGCCTCCTGTTATTAATGTCGGTGTTGGTCATGTTACATCTTTGACTATTCTTGATGTGACGGGCGAGCCTTGGCCGATTAAAGATTTGGCCTTTGGCGGTAATTTTGAGGTTGTCAGCTCCGGTAGCGGCAGCCACATGATCCGCATTACACCTTTATCTGAGTTTGCGCACGGTAACGTTTCTGTTCAGCTTCTGAACCTGAAAACACCTGTGACATTTACGCTCAGCACGCAGCGAGACAATATTCACTACCGCTTTGATGCGCGTATTCCTGAATACGGCCCGTTTGCCAAGGTTCCTATTATGCAGGGCGGCATGACACTTGTTGCCGGCAATTCAATTCTAAGCTCTGTTCTTGATGGCATTGCGCCGCAAGGGTCAGAGAAAATGGACGTGCAAGGCGTTGACGGTCGCACAACAGCTTATAGCTACGGTGAGACAACATATCTGCGCACACCGCTTACATTGCTGTCTCCGTCATGGACCAGCTCGGTTTCTTCAGCTGATGGTATGAATGTATATGCTCTATCAAACGCGCCGGTCGTACTGCTTTCAGATCGCGGCAATATTGTAAGAGCAAGCATTACAGAAAAAGGTGCTTCCGATGAGTGATGATAACAAGTTCGAAGACGATCAGGTCAATTTTGATGCGCCTGATGACGGTGGTTTTGAAGACTTTGAAGGGGGCGGCAATTCTCTTGGAGATATGTGGCGTAACAACCCGATGGTCAAAATCGGTGTTATTGCCGGTGTTCTGATTACTATTATCGGTGCCGTTGTTCTGTTTGGCGGTGGTGACGAGAATGCTCGTAACTCACGTCTACGTATGAATAAAGACCTGGTTGATAACAGCGCCGATGGTGAAGTTACAGAAACAATGCGTCAAGCTATTGAAGAGCGCAACACGCAGCGTGAAGAAGAAGCACGCCGTGCCGGTCAGAGTGCGATGCCAACACCTATTAATACTCCTGTTAACCGTCTTGAGTTGCCTGAAGATGATGCCGCGATCGAGGATCCACTGGAGCGCTGGCGCCGTATTCAGGAAGAGCGTCAAAGACAGATGCAGACTGAGACACCTCAGCTGGAAACCGCTGACCCGAGTGTTGAAGCCATTGATGCGCTGGCAAATGCTATGCTTGCTCAAATGGAAGAAATCGTCAAAGTTAAAGCCGATATTCAGCCTATGACTTATGCCGAGATCACAGAAGATGGCTATCTTGAGAATCTGGCTAGAGAAGCAGAAGAGAAAGCTGCTCAGGAAGCGGCAAACAATGCTACGACTTCAGATGAAGGCATTGTGAATATTCTGATCCCGGCGGGCACTATTGAATACGCACAGCTGATGACAGAAGCCAACTCGGATGCACAGGCTCCTATTCTGGCACAAATCGTCAGTGGTCCTTATTCAGGCAGCCGTTTGATCGGTTCTTTCGAAGTACAGGAAGACTTTCTGGTTCTGACATTTGATACAATGGTTATTGACGGTATTTCTCACCCGATCGAAGCTATGGCTATCAACCCAGAAACAACTACACCTGGTCTGGTTACAGATATTGATCGTCGTTACTTTACACGTGTGATCTTGCCTGCTGCGGCTGCATTCGTTGAAGGCATGGGCGAGGCGATTGCCGAACAAGGCGGTACAGATGTTGTTGTAACAGGTGATGTCGCGGTTCAGTCCGAACCAGAACTTGACACTGAAGAGCAAATCTTTGCCGGTGTTGAAGAGGCTGCGGGCAGAATCAGTGAAATTCTTGACGAAAATGCTGAGAACACCAATCCTCTGATCCGTGTAGAATCAGGTACACCAATGGGTCTCGTCTTCCTGACAGAAGTAACCGAGAAAACCACCAGCAATTAATATTATTAAGGTAGAGCACTATGACTGACGGCGATAAGAAACCAGAAGATCTGGAAACACCCGACTTTCAAGATTCAGCAGATGATTTTGCATCTGATGACTTTTCCGATGACATGGATTTTGCAGATGAGACCATGGATGGCAGCTTTGATGACGGCCAGTTCGCTGATGCTCCTGCTGACGGCGGTTTTGCAGAGGGTGGCGATCTCTCTGATGAAGAGTGGGATACATATGATGATGAATTCTCCGGTGAAGGCGAGTTCGGTGAAGCACCTGCAGCCCCTGCCAAAAAGAAAATCTCTAATAAGATGATCCTCGGCGCTGCTGTCGTTGTCGGTATGGGTGTTCTGGCTGTACAACTTGTAGGCGGCGGCGCGCAGACTCCGATCGCGCCAAGCACACAGGCTCCGCCTCAACCAACACCTACTGAGAATGTTGACAGCTCACAGCCTATTCAAGCGTCTTCTATGACAGATGTTCCTGAGAGTGACGTGCCAAAAGCATACGGCATTCCTTCTTTCCAGGAAGACATCACGCGCAACGATGAAATCATTGAGCAAGATGAAGTTAAGCCGGGCATGCTGAATAATCCTGATGAATTACTGGATATTGAGACAGCGGGTCTGGATGATGATTACGAATATGAGTATGTCTACGAAGATGACGTTGATGTTACCGAAGACATTACTGAAGCACCCCAACAACCTTTGACACCTATTCCAACTTTGGATGATGATGTTCAGGAAATCACATGGGGTGATAGCGCAACTGAAGACGAAACTCCTCGTATGCCTGCCGCAGACGACCTTACAAAAAGCACGACTACTACAGCGTCTCCGTTTGATAGTGCCGGTCCTGAGTGGGATATGGAAGACGAAGCAGCGTCTACAACTATGGTAGAAGACGATATGCCTGCTGAAGTTGATTATGCGCCAACGAACACGCAGCAAAGCGCTTCTGTTGATAGTGCGGCTCTGAATGCTCTAAGCGCCAAGCTGGATACATTGCTGGACAGAATTGAGAATGTTGAAGACAGCCTTGATAAAGTCTCCAAGATGGAAGCTCAAATCCGTGACCTGAGTTCTGATGTGAAGGCGTTGCAAAATAACAGATCAACATCTCGCAGCACAAGCAGCAGTTCCTCTTCAAGCTCCGCATCACGTGCGACAGCCCCTAGAACGACAACTACGGCGGCGCCTAAAGTTGAAAGATCTGCTGTGAAGTGGACTTTGAAGTCCGCACAGCCCGGTCAAGCTATGGTAGCCAAACAAGGTAGCTCTGATGTGATCAGCATCTCTGTCGGCCAATCTCTGGCGGGTATTGGTACTATCAAATCAATTGCCATGGAGAATGGTCGTTGGGTTGTAACAGGCACTAGCGGCAAGATTACGCAATAGCACATCACTTTTTTAATGCTTTTTTAACTATTAAGAGAGTAAACTTAACTAGATCACTGTATTTGGACAATTTATCTAAAATGTGATATAGTTTATGAAAAAGCTTAATAATTAAGAGTTTAGCTCTTTTGGGTGTGTTAATGAAGCTTACTAATATCAACATTATGAAAGTGTTGTCAGGGATTCTGTCTCTGACTGTATTTGCGGTTCTCTCCCTTGTACCGGAAACGGCGCACGCTGCGCCTACCGTTTGTGCGGGCGCCACGGGTTCTCCAACCTTTGGTGAAGTTATCTGTAATACCATGGTTTCCATTGAAGAAGTGCCCGGCTTGTTTGCGGGCCTTTCCTATGTAATCGGTATTACAATGGGTGCCCTCGGCATCATGAAATTATATGAACACGTGCAAAACCCGCACCAGACTCCTGTATGGGATAGTCTGAAGCGTTTCTTGGTTGGCGGCGCGATGTTCTCTCTACCCTTCGTATTGGAAGCCGTTCAAAGAACTCTGTTTACAGACGGTACATCAGGCCAGATTGATGGTTCAGGCTGGAACGGTGCGGTAACAGCCGGCGGTCTCGACGAAATGGTTGTTCGTCTTGTGTCCGATACTATGAACCCAATGGGTAACATTCTATGGGGCTTCTGTTATCTGGCAGGTATTATTCTGGTAATGATCGGTATTATGCGTCTTTTGAAGACAGCCCAAGAAGGCCCTCGTGGCCCGGGTGGTATCGGCACTATCATGACATTCATTGTAGCCGGTGCGCTGCTGTCAATTGACCAGATGCTCGGCGCGTGGAGTAACTCCATGTTCGACACTGAAACCGTTACGCATTACGGTGAACTCGCATTTACAACAGGCATGGGCCCTGCTGAAATCGCTCACGTTCACGCTGTTATTAGTGCGATCCTTGGTTTCGTTATGATTTTAGGTTGGATCAGCTTTATTCGCGGATGGTTTATCCTGCGTGATGTGGCTGAAGGCAATCAACAAGCTTCAATGATGGCTGCTATGACACATATTTTTGGTGGTGCGCTGGCGGTCAATCTCGGTCCTGTTCTCAACGCCGTACAAGAGACTTTCGGTTTGACGGCAGTTGGTATAGAATTCACTTAATGGCAAAATATTCAGAAAGCAGCCATTGTCTTATAAACTTTTCACTTAATATGCGTGTACATTCTCAAAGGAAGGAATCTTATTATGCTCGTATCAATTAGAAAACAGTCACTCTTTATGGGTGCAGCGATGACAGCGGGCATGATGCTTGGTGCCACCGAAGCAAAAGCCAACAACTTTGGTAACATTGCTGAAAACATTATCTTATCTATCCAGGACGTTCCGGGTCTGTTGACAGGTCTTGCTTACCTGTTCGGTATCCTGATCGGTGTACTGGGTATCATGAAAATTAAAGACCACGT
>DUBU01000003.1:100414-124965 GCA_012960155.1 Micavibrio sp.
AACCCAGCTCAGACACCTCTTAAAGATGGTGCAATTCGTCTGGCTGCCGGTGGTGCGCTGTTCGCGCTGCCAATCGTGTTCGAATCCATGAGAACAACTGTTGAAAACGCGGGTGGTGCGGCTGCCGTTTCTGCTGCGTCACTTGAAACAGTTAACTTTGCTGTTGGCTAAGAATGGCTAATTATCTACCCATTACGATGGGCATTGGGCGCAAAGCGCGCAGTGCCCATTCTGATTCAAACATCAACGAGATCAAACAGAAAGTGTTTGAGCGCGATGACCACACGTGCAAATGCTGTGGGTTTAAATCACAAAAATATCAGGATGTGCTGTTCAAGAACGGTAATGCATCCGACACCAAAGCAGAAAATATGCTCACAACCTGCATTTTCTGCCATCAATGTTTCAATCTGGATGCGGTCAGCGAAATGCGCTCAGGCCTTTTGATATGGCTACCGGAAATCCAGCAATATCAATTACACCATTTGGCGCGCGCCATTTATGTTGCCCGTATATCCCAAGGGCCTATGGCCGATGCGGCTCGCCGCTCACTTGACGTGCTCATGGGACGCCGCGAGGAAGCCAAGGAGCGCTTAGGAACGGATGATCCGCGTATCCTATCTATGGTGCTAAAAGATTATATCAGTGCCCAATCTTACGAAAACCGTAAGGCCAAGCTTGATGGGCTGCGCCTATTCCCTCTGGACCGCCGTATTATCCGCGAGTCAGACTTGGAATTTAACCAGTTCCCTCAAATTTTGGCGTACTGGCGCTCAAAGAACGGCCCCTTTGCCGGCAAGCTGCCTAAAGACTGGGTTAATCTGTATAGCGAAATCGGTTTGAAGTCTAAAGCCGCCTAAATTTCAGCAAGATTATTTAAATCATAAAACTGTCATTTATTTGACTGTTTGCTGTTCCCCTTAGGGCTTAAAGACTATATGATATTTGGTGGGCAAACGCCATCTGGAGTGGAATTCTACTGTGTCTCTAAACTGGTTCTATAAAGTCATGCTTCCTTTCCAGACTTTCATGAGAAGGTCTGTAGAGAGTTTTATTGCGCTTGAAACATCTGACGACAAAAATGTCATGGTTTCAAAAGATGGCTCACTCCTTACTTACGTGAAGATTGACGGTAGCCGTCAGGTTATCGGTGACGAAGAATATGCCCACTTGATTGAAGGCGCGACGATTAAGATCGGTGCCCGTTTTGACCGTCAGGGCCATGCGATGCAGGTCTATTTTGTGCGCGATCCGGGACGTATCAAATCCTATCTTGAAACACAAATTCGCGCGACTCGCCGTTCCGCCCAGAACAATAATCTGGATCTGGAAGACGTGTTTGATGAACGCGTAAAACACCTTTCGAAGTTCCTGACTTACGAAGAATGTTACTTCGTTCTGTGGACGCGTCCGTCCATTCTGACCAAAAACGAAGTGCAGCGTGCCGCGAAAGAAGCAAAAGAAAAGAAATGGCTGCCTGCCGGTCACTCACAATTCCCGCTAGCTGCCCTTGATGCGCTGCGTACCCGTCACAAAAGTTATATTTCTGCTGTGACATCCGCGCTCGATGAATTGGGCATTAAAGGCGAAATCCTGCCTGTTCACGATGCTTTGAAAGCCGTGCGTAACAACATCTTCCCGAACAAGGCCAATGAAAACTGGCACCCTTGTTTGCCGGGTGATCCTATTCCACCGCGAGCGCCGATGAGCCGCCGCGATATGTCTGATGTTCTATGGCCACCTGTTAGCCAGCAAATTGCTGTCGGTGATGCTCGCGTGATTGACCGCAGTATCGTGCAGATTGGTGATACATATTGGGCAGGTGCCGATATGACACTTGGTCCTATGGACGCGTCTCCGTTTACGCAGCTGCTGAACCGTTTGTTCGAGGCCGATATCCCATGGCGTATTTCCTTCCTGATTGAAGGTGGCGGTTCGTCTGCTACAGCCCTGCGTGCCTTTGGCGCCAGTATTTTGTCTGTGACGAACTCCCTGAACAAGCAGATCAAATTCTCTCTTGAGGGTCTGGAGATGCTCTCCCGTCGTGAACCCGTAGTTAAATTACGTGTATCCTTTGCAACATGGGCGCCTGTCTCCGAGCAAGGCCTTGAAGATATTACGAACCGCCTGTCTGTACTGATCCAGTCTGTTGAAAGTTGGGGTTACTGTCAGGTTAGTGAATTCTCCGGCGATGCGCTGGATTGCGTGATGTCGTCTGCTCTGGGTATTCATTGTGCCGGTACGGCGCCATCTGCTGTTGCGCCGATGTATGAAGTGATGAAACTTCTGCCTTGGCAGCGCCCATCCAGCCCATTTGATTCTGGTTCTATCATGCTGCGTACACCTGATGGTAAGCTTTGGCCATACCAGACAGGTACAAACGTTACCACAACATGGTTTGACCTTGTGTTCGCCCAACCTGGTGCGGGTAAGTCGGTTCTTTTGAATACACTTAACCTTGGTACGTGTTTGACACCGGGCGTTAGCAAGCTGCCTTACGTAGCGGTTATCGATATCGGTCCGTCCTCATCAGGTCTGATCTCTTTGATTAAAGACGCGCTACCACAAAGCCGCCAGCATGAAGCTGCCTATTTCCGTCTGCAGATGGCACACCAATTCGCGGTTAACCCGTTTGATACACAGCTTGGCTGTCGTCACCCTCTGATCGATGAGCGCTCTTACCTTGTTGAACTTCTGACACTGCTTTGTACACCGCCAGGCTATGATAAGCCTTATGACGGTATCCAGCAGCTTGCCGGTCTTGTGGTTGATGAAATGTATCGTTGGCGTGATGACAGTGCGGCAAACGCCGAACCTCGGCCTTACCTGCCTCGTCTTGACCCTGATGTCGACGAAGCCCTGTCCAAATTCAATATTCACCTGCCAACTGACCCCTATTGGTGGGATGTTGTCGACAAGATGTTCGATATTGGTGAGTACCACGTTGCTATTCTGGCGCAGCGCCATGCTGTTCCGACGATCAGTGACGCCATTACCGCGTCCCGCCGTCCGCAGATCCGTAACCTTCTGGAAGAAACATCTGTTGGTTTCAGTGCGGAAACCGTTATCAACGCGTTTGAGCGTATGATTACATCGGCTATTCGTGAATTCCCGATTCTGGCGTCTGTTACACAGTTTGACCTTAACGATACACGCGTTTGTGCGCTGGACCTTATGGACGTTGCCCCGCAAGGTGACGAAGTTGCCGACCGTCAGACATCCATCATGTACATGCTTGCGCGTCACGTGCTGGTTCGTAGCTGGTGGGCAGGCCAAGAATCTCTAGAATTTATGCCTGAGCGTTTCCGCTCCTATCATGAAGCGCGCCTGCAAGACATCTCTGAAACGCCGAAGCGTCTATGTTACGACGAATTCCACAGAACCAGTAAATCAGGCTCTGTTCGTAACCAGCTGATCCGTGACGTTCGTGAGGGTCGTAAGCGTGGCGTGCAGATCCTGCTGGCTTCACAGCTGCTGGACGATTTTGACGGCGATATGATCGACCTGGCTACAGGTGTGTGGGTTCTGGGTTCTGCGGTTTCCGAGACAGCTGTTGAAAACGTGAAAGAACGTTTCGGTTTGACCGACACAGCCCGCGACATTATTCGTTACAAGCTGACAGGTCCAAAATCACACGGTGCTCCTGCCCTATTCGTTCTGGGTACAACAGAAGGCCGTTACGAGCAGTTCCTGTACAATACGCTTGGTCCGATCGAGCTATGGGCGCTATCTACGTCTGCAGAGGATGTGGCTATTCGTAACCGTCTATATGGCCGCCTTGGTGCGGGTCGCGCGCGTCAAATTCTGGCAACAGCCTTCCCGGGCGGTAGTGCGCGTAACGAGATTAAGCGCCGCGTTCTTATGAAGAGTGAGAACGAAAAAGAATCGCGCTCAGCACTGGCCAGTGCCGTGATTGACGAAATCGTCGAAGAGCTTGTCGATAAATCCATTCTAGCTGAAAAGCAGAATGAAATGGAACGCTTCAAGAAGGCGTCTGCATAGCAGAAGGAAGCGTAAATCATGGCAAAAAAAGAGAAGCCCAAGCCAAAGACCCGTGATGAATATCTAGCCATGAAGGCTAAGCAGCGGAAGAAGATCAAGAATAACATTCTGATCGCAATTGGCGTTCTTATACTTTTGACATGGTACGGTATGCAGCCTTTGGTGGCGACAATGGAATATGGGCTTTGCAAAACCTATGTGGAACTTCAAGTTCAATACCCGGGTAGCCTGCGTCTGACGGAATATGATGTCTATGGCAAATCCACGCGTATTTTCTACACGCACCGGGATGCTTCAGGCAGTACACGGTCAGAAATGACAGAATGTGTAATCGTTCCGCACCCGCAAATCGGCTACATAGCAGAAAGCATCAAAACCAATCGCGTAGAAATCAGCGAAGCGGCTTTGATCAAATTCAATAAATCTATTCCCGGTATTCTGGCGGCAGAACCTAATTTGCAGATCCCTGCCCGACCTGAACAAGGCAACCTGCACGCGCTGCAGCCACAAGAGCCTACATTCCTGCAGTAAGCGCAGGGCCTTTATCCCTTGATTGACGTTTATCTGTCGCTTCGGCGAAATTCTGCTGCTGCGCCTCATTCATATATTGTCTGGCCCATTCCAAGCCCATCTGCCCCTTAGTCTTAGGACATAGTTTTAGCTTGCCTGGATAGCGCTCTTTTAATTGTTCTACGGCGCTGACCAATGCCTCTACTTCACCGGATTTAATCTCCAGTTCAATAATATACATCTCGTCGGATCGATGCTGATTATCAATTGTGCTGTAACGCCCCGTTTCAAAAGCGATCTCGAGCTTTGACTTCGGGTAGCCCGTCGGCGGGAACGAAAATTTGGAACGGGTAAATGACCCTTTAACCCATGCAATCAGCTCTTTATTAAATAGGCCCTTAAGGTATTTCTTCAGCTTGCCAATTTTGAACTGCTCTAACCCCGGATGCATATCAGGGCCCTTATTATCATATTCGCGGCGGAAGAAGATGCCATTGCTATCAGGGCCGAAGTTCGGGTTATCAAGACTAGAGGGAGTTTTAACATCGTAGCGATAATATTCATGCTCGCCTGCAGCGTTCTGATTCTTGCGTGCACGGCACTCGACTCCACGAGAATAGAGTCTGAATTTATGCTTCGTGTCGTAATAAACGTTGGTACGCTCGTCACGCTTTACAGGTTCGGGAATAAAGGGAGGGCCTTGGCCATTAATGAAGTCGAGAATGGACTCCATTGTTTCCCGATCGGTCAGAAACTTAACCTCCGGTTCGAGCGCAAAGTATTTGAATTTTAAGCGCAGGGCACCTTTTTTAGGGGTGTCAGCCATCTTTACTCAATTTCGTTGTGTCAACGGATGAATCTTTTTCTCACGATTCTTTGTGCAGGTGCAAGAGAAAGATCAGTTTAAATACGGCTTGGGCTGCGCAGGTTTATCCCGCTTGCCATCTATCCAGTCTTGCAGTATGCCTTCGACCACTTTAGCCGCTTCACCGCGTACCAATCCCATTTCAATGGCATCATCATCATAGAAATAATCCATGGCACACACACCATCATTATCTTTGAAATAGGGATCGGCACCGTGTTCCAGCAGCATCTTAACCTTTTCAAGGCTGTAGCCTGCGATTTCCTTTTGTCTCACGCGGTATTTTGCCATGCGCTGCACTTCACGCTCACGTTCAGTCGGACTTAACTCCGCCAGATATTTCTCCGTTTCAGGATCTTGCTGCTCATCCTCACGGCCGCTATACATCACCGCGTTGAAGACGGCTTCATTTAAAGGCGTATTGCGATATTTTTTCATGACATTGCCCATACGCTCGAATAATGAAAAGCCACCCGGCATTTGATCATCAACGCTGTCCTTAAACATGTCCGAAAAGCTGATCTTATATTTCGGTACGACACGGTTATCGTAATTCGGATCAACGCCTTTACTAAGAATGAATTTAAGAATAGCGCTATCCGTTTCGCGCCCGACCGCTTCTGATAGTGGGCGTCTATTGCGATCATCTATGTAATGCACATCAAAGCCCTGCTCATCGATCAAATATTCTACTAATGAGAAACGGCTGCCGCTCTCTTCACATTCGTCCATACTGCCCCCGCTGATAGCAGATAGTAATAAGTTTCCGCGCGCATCGCTATCGGTCGGTAATGTGAAGCCTTTATGACTTAGGAGGTATAGAAAGCCTTCATAGAAGCCTGCATGCGCCATATCGCCCAACAGGTCTGCCGTCACTTTGGCTTTCTTATTTTTACCTTCATTTTCAGGGTCTGGGATCCATTTATCTTCTTTGAAGGCAAAATCGGCGCCCGCTTGATCAAGAATGCGCAGCAATGTCATGTCCTTATTACGGATTGCCATTTGCAGGCCGTTTTGCATGAAGCTGTTTGGTTCATTGCCATCCGTACATTGCCAATCACCTTCTTTGAAACCTTCATCGAACTGGTCGAGGTCCACGCCTTCGGCAATCATCAGCAGCACATCATCATGGCGCCCTTCAGCGCAGGCACGGACAAATTGATTAGAGATCTTGCGCTCATCTGTTTCCTGATGGTCTGACATTTTCGTTTCCCCGATCTTATTATAAAAAATCGGCCTCACCATAGCAGGCAAGGCCGATCATAATCAAATTTATTATGGTTATCGATTACTCAATGATCTTCGCAACAACACCGGCACCAACAGTGCGGCCACCTTCACGGATCGCGAAGCGCAGACCTTCGTTCATCGCGATTGGGGCGATCAACTGAACTGTCATTTTGATGTTATCGCCAGGCATTACCATCTCTGTACCTTCTGGAAGGATCACTTCACCTGTCACGTCAGTTGTACGGAAGTAGAACTGTGGACGGTAGTTTGTGAAGAATGGTGTGTGACGACCGCCTTCATCTTTGGACAGAATGTATGCTTCTGCTTCGAACTTTGTGTGTGGTGTGATTGAACCAGGCTTACATAGAACCTGACCGCGCTCAACGTCTTCACGCTTCGTACCACGCAGCAACGCACCGATGTTATCGCCAGCTTGACCTGAGTCCAGCAGCTTACGGAACATTTCAACACCTGTGATTGTTGTCTTCTGTGTATCTTTGATACCTACGATTTCAATCTCGTCACCAACGTTTACTACACCTTGCTCAACACGGCCTGTACATACTGTACCGCGACCTGAGATTGAGAATACGTCTTCAATCGGCATCAGGAACGGACGGTCAACCGGACGCTCTGGCTGAGGAATGAAGTCATCAACTGCTTTCATCAGTTCTTTGATCTGGTTTTCACCGATCTCTGCATCACGACCTTCCAATGCTGCCAAAGCAGAACCTTTAACGATTGGAATATCGTCGCCAGGGAATTCGTATGAAGACAGAAGTTCACGAACTTCCATTTCAACCAGTTCCAACAGCTCAGGATCATCAACCTGGTCAACTTTGTTCAGGAACACAACAATCGCAGGAACGCCAACCTGACGTGCCAGCAGGATGTGTTCACGTGTCTGTGGCATTGGACCATCAGCTGCGTTCACAACAAGAATAGCACCGTCCATCTGAGCAGCACCTGTGATCATGTTCTTCACGTAGTCCGCGTGACCTGGACAGTCAACGTGAGCGTAGTGACGTGTGTCTGTCTCGTACTCAACGTGTGCTGTTGAAATTGTAATACCGCGCTCACGCTCTTCTGGAGCCTTATCGATATTCGCGTAATCTGTAAACTCACCAAAATACTTAGTGATCGCCGCTGTCAATGTCGTCTTACCGTGGTCAACGTGACCAATTGTACCGATATTGCAATGCGGCTTATTTCTTTCAAACTTTTCCTTAGACATCTTAAATATCCTTTCTTGTCTTTAAATTCTTAATTAGGCAGCGCCAATGCTTGCTTTAACTTCGTCAGCAACATTCTGCGGAACCGGATCATAGTGATCGAACTGCATAGTGTACTGAGCACGACCCTGTGACATAGAACGCAGAGTGTTGATGTAACCAAACATGTTAGCCAGAGGAACCATTGCGTTAACCACTTTCGCGTTACCGCGGTCTTCCATGCCCTGAACCATACCGCGACGGCTGTTCAAGTCGCCAATGATATCGCCCATGTAATCTTCAGGAGTAACTACTTCT
Organism: Micavibrio sp.; assembly: GCA_012960155.1. Classification (GTDB taxonomy): domain Bacteria; phylum Pseudomonadota; class Alphaproteobacteria; order Micavibrionales; family Micavibrionaceae; genus UM-FILTER-47-13. Next base: position 108,551 of record DUBU01000003.1, read on the forward strand.
ACTTTCATGACCGGCTCAAGAAGCTGCGCACCGGCTTTCGCCATACCTTCACGGAAAGCAGCCTTAGCAGCGATTTCAAACGCCATAACAGAAGAGTCAACATCGTGGTAAGCACCATCAACCAGACGCACTTTGAAGTCCAGTACAGGGAAGCCTGCCACGATACCTGTTTCTTTTGCTGTCTCCAGACCTTTTTGAACACCAGGGATGTATTCTTTAGGAATAGCACCACCAACGATTTCGCTTTCGAATACGAAACCTGAACCTGGTTCGCCCGGTTCGAAGATAACAGACATTTTCGCGAACTGACCTGAACCACCTGTTTGCTTCTTGTGAGTGTAATCCACTTCAGCAACTTTAGTGATTGATTCACGGTATGCAACCTGAGGCGCACCGATATTCGCTTCAACTTTGAATTCACGCTTCATACGGTCAACAAGAATATCAAGGTGCAGTTCGCCCATACCTTTGATGATTGTTTGGCCGCTTTCGTGGTCAACAGACACACGGAAAGAAGGATCTTCAGCTGCCAGACGCTGTAGCGCCTGAGACATTTTCTCTTGGTCAGCTTTTGTTTTTGGCTCAACCGCGATCTCGATCACCGGCTCTGGGAACTCCATGCGTTCCAGAATAATCGGCGCATCGCCAGCACATAGTGTATCACCAGTTGTTGTATCTTTCAGACCAACCAGAGCCACGATGTCACCTGCTGTCGCTTCTTTAATCTCTTCACGAGAGTTAGAGTGCATCAGCAGCATACGACCGATACGCTCGCGCTTGTCTTTAACTGTGTTCTGAACATATGAACCTGACTCCAGCGTACCTGAGTAGATACGTGCAAATGTCAGTGAACCAACAAACGGGTCGTTCATGATTTTGAAAGCCAATGCAGAGAATGGCACATCATCTTCAGGCGCACGGCTGTCAGCTGTCTCACCATCCATTTTAACGCCCTTAACAGCGCCAACATCCAGAGGTGAAGGCAGGTAATCAACAACCGCATCCAGCATTGGCTGAACACCTTTGTTTTTGAACGCCGTACCACACATTACAGGCACGAAAGAACCGTTGATTGTACCTTTACGGATACATGCTTTCAGTGTTGCTTCGTCAGGCTCGTTGCCTTCCAGGTAAGCTTCCATCGCTGCGTCATCTTGTTCAACAGCCATTTCGATCAGCTTCTCACGGTATTCCTGTGCTTGCTCTTGCAGGTCAGCAGGAATGTCATGCTCGTCAAATGTCGCGCCCAGTGTTTCAGCGTTCCAGATAACAGCCTTCATCTTAACAAGATCAACCAGACCTTCGAAGTTGCTCTCAGCACCGATTGGCAGCTGGATCACACATGGTGTCGCACCCAGACGATCAATAATCATCTGTACTGTGTTGAAGAAGTCAGCACCGATTTTGTCCATTTTGTTAACAAAGCACATACGTGGCACTTTGTATTTATCACCCTGACGCCAAACTGTTTCAGTTTGTGGCTCAACACCCGCGTTAGCGTCGAAAACAGCGATCGCACCATCAAGCACGCGCAGTGAACGCTCAACTTCAATCGTGAAGTCAACGTGTCCGGGAGTATCAATGATGTTCAGACGGAATGTTTCACCCGGAGCAACACCGTTCTCTGGACCTTTCCAGAATGTAGTCGTCGCAGCAGATGTGATTGTGATACCACGCTCCTGCTCCTGCTCCATCCAGTCCATTGTCGCTGCGCCATCATGCACTTCACCGATCTTGTGAGACTTACCTGAGTAGTAAAGAATACGCTCAGTCGTTGTCGTCTTACCAGCATCGATGTGAGCCATAATGCCGAAGTTGCGGTATTTCTCGATTGGGGTCTCGCGTGTCATATCTTAATCTCTGTTTTCCTAACGGGTTAAATCTATTACCAACGGTAGTGAGCAAACGCCTTGTTCGCATCAGCCATCTTGTGGGTGTCTTCACGTTTCTTAACGGCGTTACCGCGGTCATTGTGAGCATCCAGAAGCTCAGCAGCCAGACGCTCTTCCATTGTGTTCTCACCACGCTTACGAGCAGCGTCGATCAACCAGCGCATTGCCAGAGCCATACGACGCTCAAAACGGACTTCAACAGGAACCTGGTATGTCGCACCACCAACACGGCGTGAACGCACCTCAACCTGTGGGCCGACTTTTTTCAAAGCGCTCTTGAAAACCAACAAGCCTTTGCCATGACGTGCATCATCAGCACTGGCATCTTCGAAGTTCTCGTTTGATGCTTTTTTGTTCAGTGTTTCGATCGCGCTGTATACGATGCGCTCCGCCACTGATTTCTTACCATCCAACATCAGGTTGTTGATGAACTTGGATAGAACCACATCCCCAAACTTAGGATCCGGTAAAACTTCTCTTTTTTCTGCTCTATGGCGACGTGACATTTAGCTGTCTCCTCTAATTAAACTTACTTAGGACGTTTTGCGCCATAACGTGAGCGCGCCTGTTTACGATCTTTAACACCTTGTGTATCCAGCGTACCGCGGATCACTGTATAGCGAACACCCGGCAAGTCTTTTACACGGCCGCCGCGAACCAGCACAACTGAGTGCTCTTGCAGGTTATGGCCTTCACCAGGGATGTAACAAATCACTTCGTGACCTGTTGTCAAACGAACCTTAGCAACCTTACGCAAAGCTGAGTTCGGCTTCTTTGGAGTCGTTGTATAAACACGTGTACAAACACCACGAGCCTGAGGCTGTCCGCCCAGTGCACGCTTCTTGTTTGGTTTCATCGCCTTTTTGCCACCTTTGGCACGCGGGTTACGCACTAATTGTTGTATCGTTGGCATATGCTTGCCTTCTCCTCAATAATGTATCGTTCATCAAACATCGTGGATGGTTGGCCAAATAAAATAGCCTGCACTTTTTTGCGCGTAGCCCATGACTGTGACCCAGAGTGGACAGGATCGCTTTGCGGGCCACACCATATTCGGTGCATTTTTAACGCTCAGTACCGATGTAACGGCGTTAATAACAATAATTTCAGAGCTGCGTCTAAATCCTTTTTTCCTCTTAGAAAAAAGCGGCTTACAGCCAGCCCATCCATGTTCGAACGCGCGGAATATACATTTATCCCCAGAGGGCGTCAAGCTTTTCTTAACAGAATCTTACGAAAAAAGAGAAATGAATCCCACAGCGGGTTACAAAAGTTCTATGGCCTCATAAATATATTTATGAAAATTTGCCGCTCTACTTCGCTTTATGTATAATTTTTCCATGTCGAAACCGCAAGACTATGATGAAAATTTTATCCCTTTGGATGTTGCCAAAAGGATCATTATGTCCGCTCTAGAGGATTTTGATCCTATTTTAGGCGCCAGAGCCCGAGAGATTTTTGCTAATGGTCATCGCCTCAGGATAACCGAAGAACTAGAACAAAGAACCGGCATGATGAACTGCCTTCCTGCCGGTATTACAATACAGGACCTAAAAGACAGAGATATGTATTTCGATTTTGTCGAACCTTTTGATAACGGTATCTTTATCGAGCATAACGCAGATGGTTCCGAGGCCATTATTAACTTTGAATATACCTATTCTGTAGACTCACTATGTTATCTAGCCCATGAGATTGGTCACGCTATCGCCGATGATATACAGAGAGCTTGCGGCCTATCATTTAGAGACTTCAGCCCTCATGAACTTGAAAAACAAGCCTATTTCATTCAGAGCATCGTAGCGGCACATATAGATCCCGACTTCAATACTGAATCAGCCGCATTTGTACCCGCATCTGAGACAAGCCTTTCAAGCGCGTTTAACAGAGAGGCACAGCGCTATGAAGCTGTCGGTGCTTATAAGCAGGCAGCTGCGCTCGCGGCCTCACAGCGTACAGCGTTCATTGAGACAATAATGGGGAAGCCCGCATGTGCGGCCACTATTACGCCGCCCTACCCGCTTGCTGAAGATACAGTACATTTATAAAAAACGCCCCTTTCGGGGCGCTTTTAAAATCTTATCTACGATTAAAGCTTAGCCGTTGGCTGCTTTGTTCTCGCTGATTGTCTCATCGTTTTGCTCAGCCAGAATTTCGCCTTCGCCTGCTTCAGAGTGAGCCAGTGCTTCGGCTTCCTGCTGGGCAGAGATCGCGATCTGGTCACGGTCAGCGGCCAGTTTCTGGATCTGGTTGATGTAGGCACCTGTACCCGCAGGGATCAGACGACCAACAATCACGTTTTCTTTCAGGCCAATCAGCTTGTCAACCTTACCTTGTGTAGAGGCTTCGGTCAGCACGCGTGTTGTTTCCTGGAAGGACGCGGCAGAGATAAAGCTGCGTGTCTGCAGAGAAGCCTTCGTGATACCTTGCAGTACCGGACGGCCTTCAGCAGGCAGTTTACCATCAGCAATATACTTCTGGTTCAGACGCTCGAATTCCTCACGGTCAACGTGTTCGCCTGTCAGGAATGTCGTATCGCCCGGCTTCATCACTTCAACCTTCTGCAGCATCTGACGTGAAATCACTTCAATATGCTTATCGTTGATTTTCACACCCTGCAGACGGTAAACGTCCTGAATTTCGTTAACCAAGTAAGCTGCCAGAGCCTCGATACCCATAACGTCCAGAATGTCGTGAGGTACCAGAGCACCATCCAGAAGCGGGTCACCTTTGCGTACGAAGTCACCTTCGTGTACGGCCAAGTGACGACCTTTCGGGATCAGGTACTCAACAGGTTCGCCCTGACCGTCTGTCGGCTTCACAATGATACGGCGCTTGGACTTGTAGTCCTTACCGAATTCAACCTGACCATCAATGTCAGAGATAACCGCGAAGTCCTTCGGACGACGTGCTTCGAACAGTTCGGCCACACGTGGCAGACCACCAGTAATATCGCGTGTTTTTGAAGTTTCACGCGGAATACGGGCGATGATATCACCGGCTTTGACTTCCTGACCGTTTTCAACAGACAGAATGGCGTCCACAGACATGTAGTAGTTCGCAGGCAGACCGTTAGGCAGTTCGATAACTTTACCTTTCTTGTCCAACAAGCTAATACGTGGCTTCAGGTCACCGCCTTTTGGCTGGCTTCTCCAGTCGATCACGACTTTAGAACCGATACCTGTGGCTTCGTCCATTTGCTCGGTAATAGAAACACCTTCGTTCAGGTCGTAGTAGTGTGCCACACCGTCTTTTTCCGTGATAATCGGAATTGTGTATGGGTCCCACTCAGCCAGTTTAACGCCGGCTTTAACCTTCGCACCTTCGTCAACCAGAAGGCGTGAGCCGTATGGCAGACGTTGTGAGAGTTTCTCGTTACCTTTTGCGTCCAGAACAGCGATTTCTGTGTTACGACCCATAACGATCGATACACCCTCTGAGTTCTTAACAACGTTGTGGTGACGGATTTCGATCTTACCTTCGACAGGTGCCTCGATAGAGTTCTTCTCCGCACCACGCTGAGCCGCACCACCAATGTGGAAGGTACGCATTGTCAGCTGTGTACCAGGTTCACCGATTGACTGTGCCGCCATAACACCTACCGCTTCGCCCTGGTTAACCAGAGAACCGCGCGCAAGGTCACGACCGTAACAAGCCGCACACACACCACCGACTGTTTCACAGGTCAGGGCAGAGCGTACTTTGATTTCATCGATACCGGCAGTTTCAATCGCTTCCGCTTTCACTTCGTCGATTACTTCACCGCTTTTTACGATGACATCACCTGTCAGAGGGCTCTTCAGATCGTCAACAGGAACACGGCCCAGTACACGTTCAGCCAGTGATACGACCACATCAGCACCGTTCATTACGGCTGTCATGGAGATACCCAGCTCTGTACCACAATCGTGCTCGATGATTACAGCGTCCTGTGCCACGTCAACCAGACGACGTGTCAGGTAACCTGAGTTCGCTGTTTTCAGAGCCGTATCGGCCAGACCTTTACGTGCACCGTGCGTGGAGTTGAAGTATTCCAGCACAGTCAGGCCTTCTTTAAAGTTAGAGATAATCGGGTTTTCAATGATCTCACCAGAAGGTTTCGCCATCAAACCACGCATACCAGCCAGCTGACGGATCTGAGCAGCAGAACCACGAGCACCCGAGTGTGCCATCATGTAAACTGAGTTCAGGTTACCTTCAGAGATGTTTGAAATACCTTTCATCATCGCGTCGGCAACGTCATCTGTACATTTTGACCAGATATCGACAACCTTGTTGTACTTCTCACCTTTAGTGATCAGACCATCCATGTATTGTTGTTCGAATTCTTTCACGCGTTCTGACGCTTCGCCAACCAGAGCCTCTTTGGCTTCCGGAATAACCATGTCGTCTTTACCGAATGAAATCCCCGCCATACAAGCGTGTTTAAAACCAAGCTTCATCATGCGGTCACAGAAGATTACAGTCTCTTTCTGGCCACAGTGACGGTAAACAAGGTCAATCGCGTTTGTCAGTTCTTTCTTCGTCAGAACCTGGTTAACCATTGAGAATGGTACTTCAGGGTGACGTGGCAGAAGATCAGCGATCAGCATACGACCAGGTGTTGATTCAACGATTTCAGTGTATTTTTCACCTTCTTCGTTCACTGTTTCGTAGCGACATTTGATTTTCGCGTGCAGTGACAGAACACCCATCGCCATAGCGTGCTGGATTTCACCAGTGCCACGGAAGATCATGCCTTCACCTTTCTGACCATCAAGGATCAGAGACAGGTAGTACAGACCCAAAACGATATCCTGTGAAGGAACGATAATCGGCTTACCGTTAGCAGGTGACAGGATGTTGTTCGTAGACATCATCAAGCAACGTGCTTCCAGCTGTGATTCAATTGACAGAGGTACGTGAACGGCCATCTGGTCACCATCGAAGTCAGCGTTAAAGGCTGTACATACGAGTGGGTGCAGCTGGATCGCTTTACCTTCGATCAGTGTTGGTTCGAATGCCTGAATACCAAGTCTGTGCAGTGTCGGCGCACGGTTCAGCATTACAGGGTGTTCGCGGATAACTTCTTCCAAGATGTCCCAAACTTCAGGACGCTCTTTTTCTACCATTTTCTTGGCAGCTTTAACTGTTGTTGCCAGGCCGTAGATTTCCAGCTTGTGGTAGATAAATGGCTTGAACAGTTCCAGAGCCATCTTCTTAGGAATACCACACTGGTGCAGTTTCAGCTCAGGACCAACAGTAATAACGGAACGACCGGAGTAGTCCACACGCTTACCGAGAAGGTTCTGACGGAAACGACCTTGCTTACCTTTAAGCATATCTGACAGTGATTTCAGAGGACGCTTGTTCGCGCCTGTAATCACGCGGCCACGACGACCGTTATCGAACAGAGCATCGACTGACTCTTGCAGCATACGCTTTTCGTTACGTACGATGATGTCAGGTGCGCGCAGTTCGATCAGACGCTTCAGACGGTTGTTACGGTTGATCACACGACGGTACAGATCGTTCAGATCTGATGTCGCGAAACGGCCGCCATCCAGAGGTACCAGAGGACGCAGCTCAGGTGGAAGAACAGGAACGATGTCCATGATCATCCACTCAGGGCGTGTGCCTGATTCAATGAAGGCTTCCAGAAGCTTGATGCGCTTAACAAGTTTTTTGCGCTTGGCTTCAGAGTTTGTTTCCTTCAGATCTTCTTCAGCCTGAACCAGCTCAGCTTCCAGATCTTTGGCACCCAGCAATTCTTTCAGAGCTTCCGCACCGATACCTGCACGGAAAGATTCCTCGCCGTATTCGTCTTGTGCGTCTACATACTCTTCTTCAGTCAGAAGCTGGTTTTCTTTCAGCGCTGTCATACCCGGGTCAAGAACGATATATGATTCAAAGTACAGAACCTTTTCCAGATCCTTCAAAGTCATGTCCATCATCAGACCGATACGTGAAGGCAGGGATTTCAGGAACCAGATATGGGCAACAGGCGCAGCCAGATCAATGTGGCCCATACGCTCACGACGAACTTTAGTCAGCGTAACTTCAACACCACATTTTTCACAAATGATACCCTTGTACTTCATACGCTTGTACTTGCCACACAGACATTCGTAATCCTTGATAGGACCGAAAATCTTGGCACAGAACAGACCGTCTTTTTCAGGTTTGAACGTACGGTAGTTAATTGTTTCAGGTTTTTTCACCTCACCGTATGACCAGCTTCTTACCTGCTCCGGACTTGCGATCGAAATACGGATCGAGTCAAAAGACTGCGGGCCAGCCGGCTGTCCAAATAGGTTCATCAGTTCGTTCATGTTGCGCCTTCCTTACTTACTAAAAGCTTTTTAAACGTGCCTTATACAGGCCGTACAATATTTATAAATTCTGTTTGACCATTCGCGTTTTCAACGACGTTACCTTCGACATAAGAGCCGACGGATGGCATTGGCGGCTGCGGCATAAAGCTTGCGCGGGCCGCCTTTACCAAATCACCTTTAGACACACCACAGGCAGGATGAACGTTATCGATTTCGATGGATGCAGTATCTGCATCCATATCTTTCACGTATCCACCGAAATGTGCCTTAAAGGTTGTCATCTAACGCTTCTCCGTTGTGCGATTACTGCTCGTTGTTACCGCTGTTGGAACCGCTCTGCTTCATATCAATGTTCAGGCCAAGAGCACGAAGTTCTTTCACCAGAACGTTGAATGATTCAGGAATACCGATTTCGAAGTTGTCTTCGCCGCGAACAATCGCTTCGTAGACTTTCGAACGGCCAGCCACGTCATCAGACTTGACTGTCAGCATTTCCTGCAGCGTATGAGCCGCACCGTAGGCTTGCAGTGCCCACACTTCCATCTCACCGAAGCGCTGGCCACCGAACTGGGCTTTACCACCCAGAGGCTGCTGCGTAACAAGAGAGTACGGACCGATTGAACGGGCGTGGATCTTGTCATCGACCAAGTGGTGCAGTTTGAGCATGTAGATGTAACCCACAGTCGTCGGACGGTCGAATTTCTCACCCGTCAGACCGTTTGTCAGGTAAACCTGACCAGTGTCGTCCAGACCTGCGTGCTTCAACAATTCGTTGATGTCAGCTTCGTGTGCACCATCGAAGACAGGTGTTGCCATTGGCACACCGCCGCGAAGGTTGTTCGCCATTTCAACAACTTGGTTGTCATCAAGCTGGCTTACGCGTTCGAATTCACTGTCGCCGTAAACGTCTTTCAACTTGGCTTTCAGTTTCTTCACGTCACCTTCTTTGATGTCGTCTTTGTTGAAGCTGTCGATCATTTCACCGATTTGCTCACCCAGTGCGCGAGATGCCCAGCCGAGGTGCGTTTCGAGAATCTGACCCACGTTCATACGTGATGGCACACCCAGAGGGTTCAGCACGATATCAACCGGTGTACCGTCGTCCAGGTAAGGCATGTCTTCTGCCGGCATAATGCGGGAAACCACACCTTTGTTACCGTGACGACCAGCCATTTTATCACCAGGCTGCATCTTACGTTTAACAGCAACGAAGACTTTAACCATCTTCATAACGCCAGGCATCAATTCATCACCGCGTTGCAGTTTTTCAACTTTGCTTTCGAAACGGTGCTTCAGAGCTTCAACAGCGTCATCGAAAGTTTTCGAGAATGCCTCGATTTCTTCCATGCGTGTTTCGTTCTGAACGTCAATCTGACGCCATAGGCCGTGACGGATGTCATCCAGATCAGCAAGTTTGATTTTCTCGCCTTTCTTCAGTTTCATCTCTTTCGGGCCTGAAGCCAGTGTCTGACCTTGCAGCATGTCTTTCAGACGTGCGTAGAAGCCTTCTTCCAGAATAGCGCGTTCGTCGTCGCGGTCTTTTGCGAGACGTTCGATTTCTTCCTGCTCGATAGACATCGCACGAGCGTCTTTATCAACACCGCGACGGTTGAATACACGAACCTCAACAACTGTACCTGTTGTACCAGGTGGCAGGCGCAGAGATGTGTCCTTAACGTCAGCCGCTTTCTCACCGAAGATTGCGCGTAGCAATTTTTCTTCAGGAGTCATCGGGCTTTCGCCTTTAGGCGTTACTTTACCAACCAGAATGTCACCAGGAGATACTTCAGCACCGATGTGAACGATACCGGCCTCATCAAGGTGTTTCAGAGCTTCTTCACCGACGTTCGGAATATCACGTGTGATTTCTTCCGTACCCAGTTTTGTATCACGTGCCATCACTTCGAATTCCTCGAGGTGGATCGATGTGTAAACATCTTCACGCACGATACGCTCTGACAGCAGGATTGAATCCTCGAAGTTGTAACCTTGCCATGGCATGAAGGCCACCAGCACGTTACGACCCAGAGCCAATTCACCAAACTGTGTTGATGGACCATCAGCAATGATATCGCCGCCCTTGATCTCATCACCCACTTTAACAAGCGGACGCTGGTTGATACATGTGCTCTGGTTTGAGCGTTGGAATTTGTGCAGCTTGTAAATGTCAACCACAGGGTCATCATTGCGTGTACGCTCTGACGCCTGGATAACGATACGTGTTGCGTCCACTTTCGTCACCACACCTGTACGGCGGGCTGTAATCGCAGCACCTGAATCGCGGGCCACAGTGGCTTCCATACCTGTACCAACCAATGGTGCATCAGCACGCAGTAGAGGCACAGCCTGACGCATCATGTTTGAACCCATCAACGCACGGTTCGCATCATCGTTTTCCAGGAACGGGATCAGAGATGCCGCAACAGAAACGATCTGCTTAGGTGAAACGTCGATATATTCAATTGTGTCAGGTGTCGCCATCAAGTTTTCACCACCTTTACGGCATGAAACCAGATCAGCTTCAAACTTACCACCTTTGTCCAGTACGGAGTTAGCCTGCGCAATTGTGTAGCGGGCTTCTTCCATCGCTGACATGTAAACAACTTCGTCAGTTACTTTGCCGCCGGCAACCTTACGGTATGGGCTTTCGATGAAACCATACTGGTTTACACGGGCAAATGTAGACAATGAGTTGATCAGACCAATGTTCGGACCTTCAGGTGTTTCAATCGGACAAATACGGCCGTAGTGCGTTGGGTGCACGTCTCGAACCTCAAAGCCTGCGCGTTCACGTGTCAGACCACCTGGGCCCAAGGCTGACAGACGACGCTTGTGCGTAATTTCTGACAGTGGGTTTGTTTGGTCCATAAACTGTGACAGCTGTGAAGAACCGAAGAATTCACGAACCGCAGCCTGAGCAGGCTTCGCGTTGATCAAATCGTGTGGCATATATGTGTCGATCTCAACAGATGACATACGCTCACGGATGGCACGCTCCATACGCAGCAGGCCAACACGAATTTGGTTTTCCATCAATTCACCAACAGAACGAACACGACGGTTACCGAGGTTATCGATATCGTCAACTTCGCCAACACCGTCTTTCAAACCGTGCAGGTATTTTAGGATTGCCAGAATGTCTTCTTTACACAGAACGCGGAATTGATCTTCAGCATCCAGATCCAGACGTGCGTTCATTTTTACACGACCAACCGGTGACAGATCGTAACGCTCTGGGTCAAAAAACAGAGATTCAAACAGAGCTTCTGCTGATTCAACTGTTGGCGGTTCACCAGGACGCATTACACGATAGATATCGATCAACGCCTCTTCGCGCGTATCACATTTATCGATTTCCATTGTGTTGCGAACATATGGACCGACGTTTACGTGATCGATTGCCAGCACAGGCAATTCAGATACGTTCATGCCATCCAGATTTTCAACATTTTCTTCTGTCAGCTCATGACCAGCTTCGAACAGAACCTGACCTGTTTTCTCGTCAAAGATATCAATGGCAAGGTACTGACCAACCAGCTGCTCGTCAGAAACCAGGACATCTTTCAAACCATCTTCAACCAGCTTCTTGGCTTTGCGAGGCGTTACTTTCTCGCCAGCTTCCAGAACAGCCTTGCCTGTTTTAGCATCAACCAGATCAGCAGCCAGCTTCACACCACGCAGACGATCACCGTCGAATGGCGTCTTCCAGCCTTTCTTGTCTTTGCTGTAAACGATCTGGCCGTAGAATGTGCTCAGAATTTCTTCGTTTGACATACCCTGGATCATCAGAGGATCAACAGCCACGTCGTTTTCTTCACACTTTGCACGGTAAGCAGCTGTTTCAGCACTATCCAGAGCACGCAGCATTGTTGTTACCGGCAACTTACGACGACGGTCAATACGGACGTTCAGGTGATCTTTCGCATCGAATTCGAAATCAAGCCATGAACCACGGTAAGGAATAACACGTGCTGCGAACAGGTATTTACCTGATGCGTGTGTTTTACCACCGTCATGATCGAAGAACACACCAGGTGAACGGTGCATCTGTGAAACGATAACACGCTCTGTACCGTTGACGATGAATGTACCTTCATCAGTCATCAGCGGCATATCAACCATGTATACGTCTTGTTCTTTAATATCGCGGATAGAACGCAGACCTGTATCTTCGTCCACGTCAAATACAGACAGACGCAATGTCACGCGCAGAGGAGCAGCGTATGTCATATCGCGCTGGCGACATTCTTCTGTATCGTATTTAGGCTCTTCCAGCTCGTAACGAACATAATCGATTTCTGCTTTGTCAGAGAAATCCTTAATCGGGAAGACAGATGTCAGCACTTCGTGCAAGCCTTGCATCTGGCGTTCGTCAGCAGGAATATCGGCCTGCAGGAATTGTTCATATGATTGACGCTGCACTTCGATCAAATTCGGCATTTCCGCAACTTCGCGAATCTTACCGAAAGAACGACGAACGCGTTTACGACCTGTAAAGCTATCTACGTCATTGGCCGTTCTGATTTTTTGATCTGTAGCTGAATCTTTTTTTGCTGCACTCATCTTTGGCTCTTCCTATCTGTACCAGTCAAAACTATGTCAGAGTCCTTATATATAGTCTGGTCTTATATATAAGCGCCTCTTTAAACGGGTCTAAATGGACCCTATGTATTTTGCTCTCGCATGGCGCCCGTACATCTCGTACGTGCAAACGCGCCAAAACCGCCAGTCACCCTTATCTATCGGGGCGAAGCGGTAAATTATACGGTAGTTCCGTTATGTGAAATAATAGCTCTCACACTCTTCCCAGGCTGCAATTGCGTGGTGATATATGGCCTATAGGGAGTTTCTTGTCAACCCTTTTTATAGGCTAATAAAAACAGCTGATCCCGGAACAGGGTCAAAACCCCTCCGGGACCAGCAAATATATAAGTAAATTACTTCAGTTCGATTGAAGCGCCAGCTGCTTCGAGAGTTTTCTTCATCTCTTCAGCCTCTTCTTTCTTAACGCCTTCTTTGATCTCTTTAGGTGCGCCGTCTACCAGATCTTTAGCTTCTTTCAAGCCCAGACCTGTGATCGCGCGTACTTCTTTGATCACTGCGATTTTGTTGCCACCAGCTGATGCCAGAACAACTGTGAACTCGTCTTTTTCTTCTGCAGCAGCAGAGTCGCCACCAGCAGCAACCATTGCAACAGCAGCAGCAGCAGCAGAAACGCCCCACTTCTCTTCCAGTGCAGTAGCCAGTTCAGCAGCTTCCATAACAGTCAGTGCTGATAGATCCTCAACGATTTTTTCAATATTAGCAGCCATAGTTTTTCTCCTTCATTAAAATAATATATGCCTGTTGAAACTTTAAATAACTTATTCGCCTTTTGCCGCGTACGCGCCAACAACACGAGCCAGCTTGCCTGCAGGTGCCTGTGTTACACCAGCCACTTTCGTAGCAGGCGCTTGGATAAGACCAATAAGCTTGGAACGTAGCTCGTCCAGAGATGGCAGTTTGGACAATTGCTCAACGCCTGCAGCGTCAAGTTGAATTGCGCCCATCGCGCCGCCTACGATAACCAGCTTTTTGTGGTCTTTAGCGAATTTTTGTACAGCCTTAGCAACTGACGGCTCTTTAGAAGAAGCAACGCCTGTTGGGCCTGAAAACATGTTGGCAACGCCTTCGAATTTTGTGCCTTCGAGAGCACGTTGTGCCAGTTTGTTTTTCATTACTTTGAAGCTTGCGCCTTCATTACGGATGCTCAAGCGCAGCTCAGTCATCTCAGCAACTGTAAGACCTTGGTTCTGAACAATTACCAGAATCTCATCTTCTTCAAAACGTTCTTTATAGGCAGCTACTGCCTGCTCTTTTTCCGGACGGCTCATCGCCATGGTGTGGTCTCCTCATACAATGCGCTTTTTAAAAGGCGCGACCTAAAAACAAAAAAGGATGTCACCTTACGGTACATCCTGAACAAAATCCTAAAGATAAAGACAACATAAACGTCATTGACGCTTTAATCTCTTTACCCCATCTATACCGGAATTTACAGTGCTTACAAGGCACCCACCGCGTAGTCTTGGACAGGAACGAGGCATTTAATAAAGAATGCGTCGCGCTGCGTCAAGCTTTTTGTGCATATTTTTCTGTTTTTAAAATTGACACCCCTATACCCATATGTAAATGTGCTTCCATAATCAGGGAGACATAATGTTTAAAATAAAAGACCTAACGAGCGTATTCCGCCGTTCGCAGGAAGCTGAAAAAACAGCAGCAAGCCTGCCAGAACTTCAGTTAGAAGCCGCCAAACTCGCCACAAAACTACGTGGTGAAAAGAAGAGTGGCCGCCCCGGTGACAGTGACCGCTTCCGTCAGTTCCGCCCCTTCATGAATGGCGACCAGATGAGCCGCGTAGATGCGCGCCGTTCCGCCAGCTTTTTTGATCATAACGGTGAGCCTGAACTGCAAGTGCGTCAGCGCGAACAAGACATTACAAACATCCTGTACCTTTGGCGTAAAAAATCACCCTCTATGGAGTTCAAGTCTGATAAAGCGCTTTATTCCAAGCAAGAAGCTGCTGACATTTTAACGATGGCGATGGGCTATATTGCCCTTAATAGTAAAGAGCACTTCACTATGCTCGGCACCGATATGCGCCTGCGCAGCGATAAAGGTGCTGCAAGCGAGCTTGCCGCCCACATGTTCAGTATGTCAGACGGCCAGAATGAAACACTGCCGGACCACCCACTACACCGCGGCCAGCTACTTAAAAAAGACGGATATGTTGTGATGTTCAGCGATTTCTTCCCGACACGTGCACTGTTCGAGGAAGAAGAGCTGTATGACAAGTCACCTGAAGAAATCAGAGAAGCGATGATGAAGCGTATCGCGGATAAGCTGCAGCGCTTCCATACGACAGGCGTTAAAGGCTACTTGATCCAGATTATGGACCCGCAGGAAATCGAGTTTGATTATAAGGGCACGATCCGCTTTGAAGAAGGCAGCGACAGCTCTGTTTCGCACGAAGTCGATAAGGCTGAAGCTTTGCGTGACAATTATCTGGAAGCCCGCAGGCTTTATCAAGAAGCTCTCGAGAAAACAATCAAGTCCCTGCCAGGCTGGAAACTTAGTACGTATGTGACAGACCGACCATTGATTGAGGCATTAATGCCGCTCTACCCTGGCCTGAAAGCTCCAAGCAGAGCGCCGTCATTAACCCCAAGTGGCAAGTAGTAATAAACCAATCGCCGCAACGATCATAAAGCCTGCCAGCGGGTTGGCTTTATCGGGAATAAATCTGATTTCGTGGTACCACATCAGCCATACAGGCACGAGTGCAGCCAGAATGCTCGTATAACCCGGGTTCGGCGCATAAACGACACTTACTACAAAGCTGATATAGGCCAACATGGCACAGACACCTGTTAAAGCACTCGCCTTTAACATTGGTGGCTTTAACATCTCGGGGCCGGTTTTCTTTTTCAGCAACAAGAATATGCCCAGCACCAAGCTCATGACAGTGTAATTCGTCAGTACAAATGCAAGACACGCCGCCATCACCTGTTCGGGATCAGCAGGGATCACGAGCTTTGTCACAACAGCAGCCACAGCAAATGTAATACCTACAGGCGCTACAACAACAAGGGACTCCCAGCTTAAATCGGTATTGCGCACATAATACAGAGCTGCCGCCGTAATCGAGAAAGAGCCCACTACGCAGGCGGTTACTAACGGGTTATCAATGTAATGCGCATAGGCGTAAGGCGTAATGACAATCCACATTATGAAAGCAGCCAGCGCCTCAATCGGAATGGCGACACTCGACGTTCGTCCCTTTTGAATGGCTGTCATATTCAGCTGAATAACAACACCAACGGCTATGATCAAGGCCACTAGCACAGCCGCCAAATAGAAGTTCAGGTCCGTCGGAAAATTCATGAAGGGGATAAACGGCACCAGCATAATGACAGCCACAACAGACTGCATGAAGGACATTTGCCAATTATCTACGTCAAAGATGCGATTTACTTCGGCGTAGGCTGCCCTGAAAATGCTGTGAAAAATACCGAATATGGCCCAATACATGGCTCTGGCTCCCGCAGATAGTCTTTAAATAATGAAGTTTCTGCCGAACGGCAAAAAAGAATAAGCCCTTCATTCTACACCGAATGAAGGGCTTATAAAACCTGTTAAATTTCAAAGCGCGATTAGGCTGCTTTTT
>DUBU01000003.1:124975-132241 GCA_012960155.1 Micavibrio sp.
ATAATAGATGTTAGTATGGATGCGGTGAAAAGGGAACACTTTTACACTGCTGGAGGGAGTATAAATTAATTCAACCATTGTAGAAGACAGTGTGATCTTCTTCATGTAGTTACCTTTAGCACCTGACGGCTTAACGCGTGCAACTTCTTTAACCAAAGCTGTTACGTTTTCAGTCAGTTTCTTGTCGTCAAAGCTCAGCTTGCCAACACCTGCGTGAATGATACCTGCTTTTTCAGCACGGTACTCAATAGCGCCGCCTTTAGCAGATTCAACAGCCTTAGCAACGTCAGGAGTCACAGTACCCAGCTTAGGGTTAGGCATCATGCCTTTTGGACCCAGAATTTTGCCAAGCTGACCAACCAGAGGCATCATGTCAGGCGTAGCGATACAACGGTCAAAGTTCATTTCACCGTTTCTGATCATGTCTGCCAGATCATCCGCACCAACGATATCAGCACCGGCTTTTTTCGCTTCAGCTGCTTTGTCGTCTTTTGCGAACACAGCAACACGTACCGTAGCACCTGTACCGTGTGGCAGAGAGAACATACCGCGGACAGCCTGGTCTGCGTGACGTGGGTCGATACCCAGGTTCATCGCCAGTTCCAGCGTCTGGTCAAATTTGCGGTCTTTCGCAATGTCTTTCAGAATTTTGACTGCTTCGTCTACTGTGTAGAGTTTTTCGCGATCAATTTTGCCGTAAGCGGCTTTCATTTTCTTAGTAGCGCTCATAATTAACCCTCCAGTACTTCGATGCCCATTGAACGTGCAGAACCGGCAATGATTTTCATCGCTGCGTCGATATCGTTTGCGTTCAGGTCTTCCATTTTATCTTCAGCAATCTGGCGAACCTGTTTCATAGAAACCTGTGCGACAGTTTCACGACCCGGGTTGTTTGCACCGGATTTTACTTTTGCTGCTTGCTTCAGGAAGTAGCTGGCTGGTGGCTTCTTCGTGATGAATGAGAAGCTACGATCTTCGTAAACCGTAATAACAACAGGAATAGGAATACCCATGCTGTCTTTGGTTTTGTCGTTAAACGCGTTACAGAAATCCATAATCGCGACACCGTGTTGACCCAATGCAGGACCGACCGGTGGAGATGGGTTAGCTTTGCCACCCAGGATAGTAAGGTTAATAAAACCTTTTACTTTTTTAGCCATTTTGGCCTCCTAAGTTATGAACGCCAGCATATTCAGCGAGACGTTCGGTTAGAGGGTTGTGGTACGGCCTCTCATGGTCTTTAGCGAGAGACACCTTCCACATCGTTCACAATATATAGAGAACGGGCTGCACAATAGCGCCGCCCGTCCAGAAATACAAGCTTTTTATAATGATTTTTTAGAGCTGCAAAGTCGCTGGATTATCCGCGCCCACAGCGTATTTCGGTAAGCTCGGCTCTAAGGCGATTTTGAGGACGCGCGTCCCCATCGGACCACAAGATTCCTCTTCCAGAATTTTGAATGCCTGCCCAATTTCCAGCGACTGCAGCTGCGCAATCACTTCCGGATCATTAGCAACAAATGGCAGCCACTCAGCACACGTCCTGCTTACCGGAACAAAAGCACCGAATTCGAACTCATTACCACGGATATCATCCCAAGGGTCTTCGCCGGCATACACAACAACCTGCTCATCATTTGGAAATGATGCTTTTCTAAAATCCTGCAACAGCCTCGCTAGCAAATCCATAGTTACTTCCCCACATCACAGACAAGGGTGAGGGTGGATAAATTTCTGAGGAATATCCGCAGGAACAGGCATTCTATATGGCTTGCGATCAGTACCAATTTGCAGCACAGTCAGCACGCCTTTATTATTATATGGCTCCCCATGCAAAACGCGGAAGCACTCTCCCACTTCCATCACCTTAAGCTGCTTAATAATTTTAGGGTCTTTTACCACGTAAGGCAGCTTTTCAGCATAATTATCAGCAATAAACACGTACGCATCAAACGCGAAACCTTGATCATCATTTTCCAGTTGCTGCTGAGATGCACCTGCATATACAACCGTCTGCCCGCAGTGCTGGTGCGCCGCTCTCTCAAATCTCTGTAACAGATCTAACGCCTTACGAAATGCACTCATAAGTAACTCCTCTTCTTATAAAGAGTGACTACTACCAACTTTACCTGCAATATGCAAATTAATTAGAGTCAGGTATAAAAACACCCGCACCAGTGAACCGATGCGGGCGTTACTACCGTAAACTTTAAAGTAATTAGATTTTTTCGACCTGTGAGTATTCCAGTTCGACAGGCGTTGCACGACCGAAGATAGATACTGATACTTTCAGCTTGCCTTTTTCTTCGTCGACTTCTTCCACCATACCGTTGAAAGATGCGAACGGACCGTCGACCACTTTAACTTCTTCGCCAATGTCGTAAACAACGCTCGGACGTGGACGCTCAATACCTTCTTGGATCTGCTTCATCAAGCCAGCGGCTTCTTTTTCAGAGATTGGTGATGGCTTGTTACCAGCACCCAAGAAACCCGTGACTTTCGGTGTATCTTTGATCAAGTGCCACACGTCATCATCCAGTTGCAGTTTCGCCAGAACGTAGCCCGGGAAGTATTTGCGCTCCGCGTTTACACGCTGGCCACGTTTTACTTCCACGACTTCTTCAGTCGGAACCATAATTTCTTCTACTTTTTCTTCCAGGCCTTTTTTACGGGCTTTTTCCAAAATGGCTTCGGCCACTTTGTTTTCAAAACCTGAATAAACATGAAGTACATACCAACGCTTTTTCATTGCTCTGCTCTCACTTGCTTGCTGTGTGTTTTCTTGTGTATTTGCGCTCATTTTAATATCCGTCCTGTCCGATTACATGCCGATGCTCAGGATCATGCGTACCAAGAACGCAATGATCTGATCCGCAAAGAACAGAAAGATCGAAGCAAAAGTTACCATCAGAAAGACAGCGATCGTGCTGACTGTGGTTTCCTGACGTGACGGCCATGTCACTTTTTTCATTTCGTTCCGTACCTGACGGAAGTAGTTCATTGGTGCAACTTTTGCCATTTTTGTAACCTTTTCAAATTCTGACAATTTCGAGTTTCCCCCAAAGGTTCGTAACGCGGCGGGCGCATCTGGTAGAACCTTATTTTAAGGGAATATGTGACTTCTAGACTATTACAGAGCAAAAGACCAGCAAAATCTTCTGTGTTTTCAAAAGTATTTGCTGGTAATTTCCTATGGTCTAAGCATCGCACCTATTTGTGATGGCAGCGGTGCGGGCACATCAATAATCGCCTCGATACGCTGCCTTAAATTCGGCATCGGCCCTTCATCACTGACATAACGCGACAGGTTCGCATCACCCAGTACATCATAGATTGATGTCGGCGTACCATCGACATAGGCAACAGCGCTGACCAATCGCACACCATGGCTATAATCCGCGTAATATTCGCCATGCACCAGACTTAACGGCTGAATAGGTCTGCCGTTTGACTGATGCCAGCCATAAATCGCTACGCGGCCGGGGGTTTGCCACAATCTTGGAGAAAGCACCAAATCTTTCTTATGTCCTGCCACCAAATCACCTTGCGTACCGCCACGTCTTGCGAGCTGGCGGTCAACCGTTTGATCATGCCCTTCAAAATAGCTTGTTGTCGTCATCGCCCCTGTCGGCGGCATAGGTTCAGGTGATAAACGCGTATCAGCCTGCGTAAAGATGGCGTTCACCATGGCAGTCGTCGGCAGGACAAAGCCATATCTCGTCGCAACACGCAGCGCTTCAGGCAGTCCCATGGGCGTTCTGACGTTATCTTGATTATTGCCAACAGAGAGATAATCAGGCGTTACACATATCACCACTTCAGGCCCGCCGTTGCGACCATCATTCATAACAACAGGGCTTAGATTACGCATAAAAGAAGGCGTTTGCCCTGCGGCCACGGCATCCGCCACGGCGCGGTCTCTGGGGCCATCCGTCATGTTTCTGATCGTGTTAATGAAAGTGCTTACCGCTTGTGCATTAGAGCGCACAGGCATTGCGCCGGTCAAACCATATGCGCATAGATTATATTGCGGTGATGCATGCGCCATAGTCGGTACCAATCCGGACACAGCTGCAGCAAAATACATTGTAGCTTTTAAATTTACTTTTTTCACACCAAACTCCTTATATTTTTTATGCCAAAACTATATACTTATGTAAATATTGCTGTCCATAAAAAATGTTGTGATTAAGCCATTGATTATCCCTTTCGTATAATTAATATATTTTTTTTGCATATTTTATTTGACAATACCTGCAAATATGCGTTATGACAATACCCACAGATACATTCTTACCCCACACACACGAATTATCTGTTCCCCACACACAGGGATAGGCCGTCTTCATTAACGTGAAGGCGGTCTTCTCGTTTAAGGTCTTTGCAACGTTCTGTTTTTGTTAAGCATGCAATGGTATAGTTTTATATGGGGCGGCTATCAGTAAGCCGTTGAAAAGGGTAAGAAAACATGAGCGATCTGGATCCACGAAAAGATTTAGAAACCACGGGCAAAAGCAAGATTTTAAACCGTGAGATCTTCTATAAAGGACAAACTATTATCGAGCAGGACTCGAGCTCCAACCGTGCGTTTTATATCGAGAGCGGTACAGTCGAAATTTCCGTGCGCGAAAACCAGCATTCTGTGTCTATCTCTACACTAGGAGCAGGCGAAATTTTCGGGGAAATGGGACTGATTTCACACGAGCCGCGCTCAGCCAGCGCCAAAGCCATTGAAGACACAACGGTCACGATTATTACCGAGGATATGTTGAACAAGCGTATTGAGGCAATCAGCGACAAGGCGATCCGTAAATTAATACGCGTATTAATTGAAAGACTAACGCAATCAAATAAAGGCCAGCTGCTACATTATAAAAATCTCGCCGAGTTTCAAGATCGGGTTATAGGCCTTATGAACAAGGCTAATACTGGCATAACCAAGTCAAAACGTGCCGCGTTTCGTGATGAAGCCGAACCGCTTTTGGCACAACTAGAAGCTTTACTTGATAAATATAATAGTTGAGACATAATGGGGCTATGACAACACAAGACGCACAATCAAAAGACGAAGAAAGCCAAGAGGAATCGATCCTCGCTAAAGTGCCGGCACCTGTCCTGCACTGCTCGGCAGGTCGCGAAATCTTTGCGCAAGGTACACCGTCCAACCATGCCTTTCTCGTAGAAAAGGGCGAGCTGGAGGTTCTGATGGAATCTGACGGGCATACCGTCAAGCTTGCCGAAATCGGCCCCGGCGAGATCTTCGGGGAAATGGGCGTTTTGGAAAAAGAAGTCCGCATGGCTACGGTCAAAGCCGTTACTGCCACAACTGTCAGAGCCATTGACCGCAGCGATATCGAAGACCGTATCGCCAAGCTGGAAGATCCTGTTGTCAAAGCATTAATCGAAGGTTTTACAAAGCGCCTGCGCAACACCAGCGTTGATAACGCCAAACACTTCCGTAATCTTGCAGAATTCCAAGGCCGCATGGCGGGTATAATGGAAAAAGCAGATCGCGGCATAGATAAACAGCGCCGCTCAGAGTTTGCAGAGGAGATCACTCCCCTGCTAGATCAGGTTGAAGCTGTTCTGGATAAATACCGTAAGGATTAGAGCTTAGGAGCAGGCTTAGCTTCAGGCTCGCGCGGCATGATCTTGTTACCCTGCCCGTCAATGACATCCCAGTCAGGCAGAGCGTCAGCCAGCTCTTGAGCGACACGCTCTGACGTCACAACCGTAAATCCGATATTTTCAAAATCGCGCGTTATAGCGCCCACACCTGTCATATCCACTTCATGCAGCTCATAATACGGGGTCAGAATTTCTCCGACCTTATCCATGATGGGTGCCAGAATAGTTTGCATTTCCTGAAAATTATTGGTCTCGCTATCGATTTTAATGCCGAATTGGCGCAGCGGCCATTTGCTGACAACCTGCTCTCGCTTGCTATGCATGCCTGATACCACATCGACCATCATTTTCAGCTGGTGTCGTTCCCGCAGGCTCATGGCTTCGAAGACGGCATCCAGTTCATCCGCCCATCCCTCATTATCACCATCCAGTAGCCCTAATAGCGTAAGTTTTAGCGCATCGATTTCAGACTTATCGTCTTTATATTGCTCATCTTTCCAATATTCGATCAAACCATCCAGCAAGGTCATATCTAGTGCTGACGGGTTATCTCTGGTATGGGCAATACTGCCTTTGACCATGAATAAATCCTGCTCGTAATCGCTTTCCCTGTAATTGGCAAGCTCAATGCCCGAAAACGCGCCCCATTCCCCTAAATCCTGATAGAGCTGATGGGCCGCGCCCTCCAGATCCAAGGCCGCGCAGTGCCTGAAAACATCACTCATACGGGTTAGCAGAGACGGCGCGCCTGTTTCACCCATGGCGAGCGCCAGCTCTTTATCGTTTTGCGCAGCCGCCAACTTTGGCAAGGCCGCGGCACTATTGAACTGATCAAGAATGCCATCGGTTGCCGGCCCGATCTTCAAACTGCGGATAAATTTCTCGCCTTCTTTCAGGCTTTGGATAACGGCGTCTTTATCGACGCCAAGATATTTGGCTTGGCTCATAGTCTATCTCCCTGTTTCATACGCAGTTTTCTGCTTAATTATTTATGGCATTGTGCAACGTGACCTGCCTGCGATCAAGGCATAAAAAAACGCCCGCGGATAGTAGCGGGCGTTTTGTATTGCTGAGAGTATTAAATCTTAGGATGCTTCCTTCCAGCGCAGGACAGGCTGGCGGGCAGCTTTTACTTCGTCCAGACGGCGGCGCGGAGTGGAGATCGGGAAGTTGTGGTACTTCTCGGTATCGCCCTTTTCCACGTCGGATGCGATTGTTTTCATTGTCGTGACAAAACGGTCCAGCGCGTCCAGACTTTCTGTTTCTGTCGGCTCGATCAGCATAGTGCCCGGCAGAACCAGCGGAAAGTACACCGTCATCGGGTGGTAGCCGTATTCGGTCAGTGCTTTGGCGATGTCGATTGTTTCAACGCCTTTTTCCTTTTGCTTCTTATCTGTCAGCAGGCATTCATGCATGCACGGGCCTTCATAAGGGACATAGAATACATCCTTTAACTGGCTGAGCAGATAGTTAGCGTTCAGCACCGCATCTTCAGAGACCTGTTTCAGGCCGTCTGCGCCGTGGCTCATCATGTATGACAGCGCGCGTACATGCATACCGAACTGCCCCACGAAACCGCGCAGGCGTCCCAGTGTTTCAGGCATATCATCTTCATAAAGCAGCTTGTAATCATCGCCG
>DUBU01000003.1:132284-154156 GCA_012960155.1 Micavibrio sp.
CCGTCTTTGCCGATCACAGGCACAGGCATAAACGGCGCCAGCTCTTCGGTTACACAGATCGGGCCTGAACCCGGGCCACCGCCGCCATGCGGTGTGGAGAATGTTTTGTGCAGGTTGATGTGCATGACATCCACACCGAAATCGCCTGGGCGGATTTTGCCAACCAGCGCGTTAAAGTTTGCGCCGTCGCAATAGAAGTAACCGCCCGCATCATGCAGCAGTTTTGAAATCTCCAGAATGTCGGTTTCAAAAAGACCGCAAGTATTCGGGTTTGTCACCATCATACCCGCCACATCGTGGCCATCACCCAGCGCTTCTTTAAAGGCTTCAACCGTCAGGCGACCTGTTTCTTTGGTCGGGATCACTTTAATTGTGAAACCACAAATCGCGGCTGTCGCAGGGTTTGTACCGTGCGCAGAGTCAGGCACTAACACCACGCGCTTATGCGTGTTGCCTTTGGCTTCGTGGGCGCGGGCAATTGTCATCATACCTGCAAGCTCGCCATGCGCGCCCGCTGCCGGTGACAAACATACACCCGGCAAGCCTGTCAGCTCACCCAGCCAGTTTTGCAGTTCATACATCACGCGCAAGCTGCCTTGTACCGTTTTGGCAGGCTGTAGCGGGTGGGCATGGGCAAACCCTGCATAACGCGCGACTTTTTCATTCAGGCGCGGGTTGTGTTTCATCGTACAAGACCCCAGCGGGAAGAAGCCGCTATCGATCGAATAGTTCAGCGTGGATAGACGCACAAAGTGGCGCACCACTTGTGGTTCGCTGACCTGCGGCAGACCGATATCACCGCGCTCTGACAGACCTGTGCGCAGTTTCGTGCCTGCAGGTTTTGGCAGGTCAACGCCCGGTTCGTCACTGCGTTCTTTTTCCCAGAGCAGGTTTTCTTCGTAATGAAGACCACGGTTACCATCTGCTAGGTCATTTTGCTTATGAAGCATCGTTACATCCTCGATTTTGTGTTCGGCTGTCATGATTACAGTACCTCCTTCAAGGCTGTGACCAGTTCGGCGATGTGTTCGTCTGTGGTCATTTCGGTGGCGGCCATCAGCATTTTGTTACCGTCCAGCGCATAGCCTGCGATAATGCCTTTATCAGCGAGTGTCTCGACGACTGTTTTCGCGTCTTTGGGCAGTGTGACCGTAAATTCATTGAAGAATGTTTCGTTTTCAACACTGACACCGTCAATGCCTGCCACCGCATCAGCCAGCTTACACGCGGCTTCGTGGTTCAGACGGGCAAGACGGTGGAAGCCGCCTTCACCCAACAAGCCCATGTGCACTGTGAAGGCCAGCGCCATCAGGCCTTGGTTCGTACAGATATTCGATGTCGCTTTTTCACGGCGGATATGCTGTTCACGCGTGTTGAGCGTCAGCACGTAGCCACGGCGGCCATCGGCATCCACTGTTTCACCGACCAGACGACCCGGCATCTGGCGCACGAATTGTTCGCGGCAGGCAAAGAAGCCCAGATGCGGACCACCGAAGCCCATCGGCACACCGACAGATTGTGCTTCGCCGCAGACAATGTCAGCAACGTCAGGCGCAGGCAGCAGACCCAGTGATACAATCTCGTTAATGACAACGATCAGCAGCGCACCTGTTTCATCACACAGCTTGCGCCATTTATCGTAAGCGTGCGGCTTACCGAAGAAGTCAGGGCTTTGGACGATCACGCAAGCTGTATCGTCGTCAGGTTCACCTTCGAAGACAGAAACATGGTCGTGGTTACCCATGTAAGTATCCAGCACGGCGCGGTAATCAGGGTGCAGCGCATTGCCGACACAGACCTTGCTGCGCTTTTTATGGATACGCAGTGCCATCAATGCCGCTTCAGCCGTGGATGTCGCGCCGTCATACATAGAGGCGTTGGCAATATCCTGCCCTGTCAGCTGCGCGATAAATGTCTGGAACTCGAACACAGCCGTTAACGTGCCTTGAGCGATTTCAGGCTGATACGGCGTGTAAGCGGTCAGAAATTCAGAGCGCTGGATGATGTAATCAACCGTTGACGGGATGTGGTGGTAATACACACCTGCCCCCAAGAAGAACGGGCCGTCAGGCGCGGCGTGGTTCTGGTTGGCGTAGCTGCTGAGCGTACGCTCGACTTCCAGTTCGCCCATGTGATTTGGCAAATCGGCAAGCCCTTTAATAAAGGCTTCCTTTGGCACATCAACGTAAAGCGCATCAACATCTTTGGCGCCGATGGCTTTCAGCATTTCTGCGCGGCTGTTTTTGGTTTGTGGCAAATAACGCATGGGCTTGTCGCTCCTGTTTGCTTAATAAAACTTAGTGATCTTGTTCGGCCAAAAACTTGTCGTAGGCGGCTTTGTCCATCAGATCGGCAATTTCAGACTCGTCTGTCATTTTGATTTTGGCAATCCAGCCTTCATCGATGGATTTTTTGATCAGCTCGGCATCGCCTTCGAGGTTGTCATTGATCGCCACAACTTCACCTGTCACAGGCGTGTACACTTCGGCCGCTGTTTTCACAGATTCTACAACCGCAAAGTCATCACCTTTGGATACGCTGGCGCCCATTTCAGGCAGTTCAACGAATACCAGATCACCCAGCGCGTCTTGCGCAAATTCCGTGATACCGATAACGGCAACGTTACCGTCTTCGATTTTGATCCATTCATGGTCTTTTGTGTATTTCATATCGCTCATTATTAAACTCCGTAAGTTAAGCTGCTTTTTTCTTCATAGATTTGGTGCGTGCGGGGATAAACGGCATATCGGCAACTTCCGCTGCGATATTACGGCCACGCACATTTACAAAAACTTTTGTTCCGCTTTCGGCTTTGTCCGTCTGGACGTATCCCTGACCGACGCCGCCCTTGAGGGATGGCGAGAAACCACCGCTGGTCAGCGTGCCGATTTTTTCCATGCTCTGGGCATCCAGAATATCAACGCCTTCGCGCGCTACGCCTTTTTCCGTCAGGCGAATACCGACGCGCTGACGATCAACGCCGTCTTCTTTGTGACCCAGCACGTGGCCAGCCCCGATAAAGCCAGTGTTTTCCTTACCCATGACCCAGCCAAGACCTGCTTCAACAGGGCTTGTTGTATCATCGATGTCATGACCATATAGGCAGTAGCCCATTTCAAGGCGCAGCGAGTCGCGGGCTGCCAAGCCGATTGGTTTTACTTTGTCATGTGACAGGAGCTTGTCCCATAAAGCGCGTGCCTTGTCAGCAGGCACGCTGATTTCAAAACCATCCTCGCCTGTGTATCCAAGGCGGCTGACATATACATCCGTGCCATCATGCAGGCTGGCTTCGATCAGCCACATGTAAGGAATTTCAGAAAGATCCATGCCAAACAAGTCACGCATTACGCTTTCTGCGGAATCACCTTGCAAGGCCACTAATGCACGGTCATCCAGAACCTGCATATCAACGCCTGAAGGCAGGTGTTCGCGCATCCATGCGATATCTTTATCCTTACAACCTGCGTTAATAACGGCGAAGAATTGATCAGACGCCATGCGCGTGACGATCAAATCATCAACGATACCGCCCTTATCATTTGTCATGACAGTATATTTGGCGCGCCCGTCAGGCAGCTTTCCAAAGGATGAGGGTGTAATGCGCTCTAGAAAAGCCATGGCGTTTTCGCCGCTGAGGATGACTTGGCCCATGTGAGAAACATCGAAGATGCCCGCGTGCTCGCGCACCCATTCATGCTCGGCCATAACGCCTTCGCCGTAATAAAGGGGCATATCGTAACCGGCAAACGGCCCCATCTTCGCACCGCTATCTAAATGGGCTTGGTATAAGGGGGTCTGTTTGCTCATGGCAACCTCTCTCTTCGTTCATAAAATCTTACGAAAAACGATTCTTTTTTTGATGACTCATATCTATAGCAAGCGCGGCGTTTCATCAACAGAGAATCGGCGATAACCGTGCAGTGCAGTACATTTTTTTGCCTTGTAAGGTTCGTGAAAGCTGGCAGTGAGATACTTGATTCGTGACAAGGAAAACAACCTTTTACGCAGGAGTTAAAAAATGCTCGGTCAAAATAAATCTATGATCCCTATGCCCATCAGCATTACCCACCCGCTGGTACGAAGTGCATATTTGAAAAGATCAGAAACCGTCGACCATCGCCATGAAGATGTGCTGGTTCTTGAAACCTACACACACGCCGATAATAGCGATGATTGCGGCTTTGATAGTTATCTGGTTGACCTATTGACTGACCTTGAGGATTTAAAATCTCAGGCCGAGCGGAGGGTTGGCGCGATTGATCGCGTAGATATTAGCAGACACTAAGTTTTTTGTTCCCACAGTAGTTCCACACCCCGTGGTGAAAGAATGCAGGGTTTAGTAATACGCTACAACGACACTCATGCTCTTCATTCCCTAACCACACACGCACTCCCGGGCCGGCGCAAGCCGGCCCACTCTTTTTACTGCTCCACAAAAATAAAAATTTTAGCGCTGTAAGTTAGCTGCAAGGTGAATCGGCGATCATTGAAACTGTAGGGAGGAATCGTCCCTATCATCACTTAGTTAAGGAGTTAGACCATGTGCATTACAAAGCAAAAAATCGGTGATCTTGCCCAAAGATCACATACGCCTTGCCTGCAAGGCAGCAAGAGCGTTGCGATTGCCATGGAAATCATGGCCATTCACAATGTCGGTATCATCGGCGTTGAATGTAAGGATGACTTTGCGGGCGTCTTTAGTCGTGACTGCTTCACAAAAAGTGTTGTGAGACAGAACTTAGTACCTACTGAAACGTTATTATATGAGGCTATGTATATGAATCCGCCAACAATTGATGCTGATAGCACAGTGAAAGAGGCCTACGAAGCCATGCTTTCATATCAATGGGAATACATGCCTGTACTAGATGGCAATAACCATCTGGTCGGTATTGTATCCTTACGTGATTTAGCAAAAGAGGTCATTCACTCGTTCGAAGATGCGAAAATCGAAAACGATATGATTTTGAACTATATTCAGGGTGGCGAGTCTTATGCTATAGCTGACTACGTATTTCCGCCGAGGCACGATATGCCTCTGAAGTAAGGCATAATGTATGAATATCGTTATTGTAGAAGATCAGGCCGAGTTAAGCGCCCTTATCGCAGAACAGCTCAAAAAGGCGGGTATACGCGCCGAATGTGCTGCCAGTGGTGAGGCTGCGCTCGACCTGATTTCTCCTGATGTGCATGACCTTGTGATCCTCGATCGCGGCCTACCTGATATGGAAGGTTTGGAGCTTCTAAAGATCCTGCGCGAGGATGGGGTCAAAATCCCTGTACTCGTACTGACCGCCAAGGATGAATTGGGTGACAAGGTCGCAGGCCTTAACAGCGGCGCAGATGATTATCTGGTCAAGCCGTTTGAGATGGACGAGCTTATTGCCCGCATCCATGCCCTGCACCGCCGCCCGTCACAAACGGTAGACACGATCCAAAAGCTTGGCAATCTCGAGTTTATGCCTTCCGAAAATCTGGTACGCATTAATGACAAGCCGCTTGAAATTTCGGTTAAAGAGAAAGAAGCCTTAGAGCGTCTGATGCGTTTGCCTGGCCGTGTCGTCAGCAAGGATACGCTTATCTCCGGTCTTTACGGTTATGGTGATGAAGGCTCGCAAAACTCTGTAGAGGTTTTGATGCACCGCTTGCGTAAGAAGCTGGAAGACAAAGACGCCACAGTAGAAATCAAAACGCTGCGCGGCATTGGTTACCTTATCAAAGTCAAAGATGATGATGGGTAAATAGCGATGAAATCCAATCATAAATCGTTGCTTTTCAAAGTGGTCGTGAACGTGTTCGCGACCTCTCTGCTTATAATGCTGCTACTTGGCTATATCATTTTCTCGCAGATCAGCGTTGTGACAAATGCGCTGGAAAAGGACGATTTGCTGGAGCAAGCACGCAAGATTGCATCCTATATAGAATATGACTGGAAAGGTTCTTTTACGCTCGATCTGCCGAACCGTTACCGCACCTATTACGATGAAGATGAAGACGGCACCCACCAATATGCGGTGATGAATACGAATGGCCGCATCCTCTTTAAATCTGATGATTTTATGGAAGAGCAGATCCAAAATACGCTCAAAGAAGGTGGTAAACATTACTTCAACTTCCAAACCGAAGATGGCCGTAACTTTACGGGTTTAAAATACGACTATCTGTTCGAGGGCAAAATATACCCGATCTTCATTCTGGAGCACGAGGCGGAATTTACGAAGCTGCTGAGTTCGCTGGAAGATGACTTCCTGACCAAGGTTCTGATCTATGGCACGCCGCTGCTATTATTGCAGGGCTTACTGATTATCCTGATTTTCCGTGAGACATTCATGCCGATTTTCAAGGCCGCTAAGGATGCGCGGAATATCAAATACGATAATTTATCCTATCGCCTTGATGAGGATAATATCCATATGGAGCTGCTGCCGCTGATCCGCAGTATCAATAACAGTTTGGCGCGCCTTGAGAAAAGTGCGGAGCAGCAGAAGTTCTTTATCGCCAATGCTGCGCATGAGCTGCGGACACCGATATCCATTTTAAAGGCTCGCATTTCTAATCTGAAGGATGAGAAAGAGGTCTATGCGCTGAACGAAGATTTGCGCAATATCAATCGCTTGATCGGTCAGATGCTCGATATTTCGCGCCTTGATCTGGCCGAAGAAGCGCCCAAAACCGAGATTGATCTTAATGTGATCGCGCACAAAGCTTGCGCGGATATGGGGCCCCTGTTTATCAATTCAGGTAAGGAGCTGTCCCTAGAACAGCGCGTAAAACAGCAAACTATCATGGGGAATGAAGATATTTTGTTCCGTGCGATTTTGAACCTGCTGGAAAACGCCCTAAAACACACCCCGACCGACACCAAGGTGTCCGTGATTATTGATGATATGAAACTCACTGTTCGAGATCACGGCAAGCCGATCCCTGAAGACTACAAAGACCGCATTTTCGAGCGCTTCGAAAAGACACCCGACAACACACAGACCAAAGGTTCGGGTCTCGGTCTTGCTATCGTGAAAAAGGCTGCTGAAATCCATGGCGGCAGTATCAGCGTTTCCCCACGTAAGGACGGAAATGATTTCATTCTGGATTTTAAAACGGCTTAAAGAGCGTTACTTGGCGTGATAAGCGATCGGTTTACGGTTCTGGATCGCCAGTGCGCGGCTGCTACCTTTAGAAACATTATACTCCGAATACAGCACTGTACTATCAACCTCTACGCCTTGCTTTAAATCAATGTGATCGTTGTCCAGCTGTGCTTTCATGGCATCACATCTTGCGCGCGGGAAATCGATACGATCATATCCGTTTCCTAAAATTCTTGCGACATGGTCAGGCCAGTGATTGGCAATACAGATTTTTTCTGCCTGCAATACCGTTACATTCGCGGCATCGGCGAATTGCGCGCTGAGTTTTTCAAATCCTGCGGCTGTTGTTTCAATCACGCAGTTATCACGTGTTCTGTAGATGGCACAATTTTCTGTTTCATCAACGCCAGTCATGACCATCAGGCCAGAGCCAGATAGTTTTGTGCGTGCTGCCATGTCCAGCGCCTGCGTAAAATCAGCGGCTGTTTCAAAGGCTTCGCGCAGTACGAAGGGAATAGTTTTTTCACGGCTGGTATATGATTTTGCCGTAGAGACAAATTTTGCAATTGTTTCACCGCGCGCGAAGGCTATGGCCGCCGCTGCCAAATTGAAGACAAAGCCCAGTTTATGGGTGCGCGCTTTATCCTGCAGGCGATGTTCGCGCTCGGTCTTTTGTATAGCGGGCAGATTGAACAATGTCGGCACGGGCGCACGGTTCAACGCCACAGCAAAGCGGCCTTCCGCGCCACCCCTAAACACACCTGAATACCCCGTGACGTTATAAACATCATAGGCACCTTGCTCGCCTTCGCATTCGGCATGGTAAAGCGCCTGACAAATTTCAGGCATCTTCCCCCAATCCAGCGTGCTAAGCAGCACAGGCTTCCCATCGACAATGCGGGATGCGCTCGTGCAGAAGAAATCATAAGACTCATTCAGACTGTAAACCTTCGGGCTACCCGCCAGCGCGTCTGTTGCGCGCAGTTCTGCCGCATAGCGGGAGTTTGTATCTTCGTGCTTTTTCTTAAGATATGAGTCTGAGACAGCGAAATACACACGTTTGAAGACAGAGCCGCTAGCCACCTTCATCAGGGCGCGGAATTTATCCGGCATATTGGCGATGATTTCAGCCGTTGTTTTACCCTTAAAAGACGGCATCGCAGGCAATGCGTCGCGCTCTGCCTGCGTTAGTCCGTAATATAGATCGCTGCTGTCTGTCATATCCCTACTTTCGATGCTGTAAGTTTATACACCAAAAGTAAGGGATTAGACAAATTGCAGCGCACCATCATGCGCCCTGACTTAGGGCATGGCTGGCGCCGGCTGCTGCGGGGCTTGTAATGCTCCGCCATTCACCGAGAGCGGCGAGCATTCCACATTCAGGATTTGCGGGTAGATATCAAAGCCACGCACAAAGGTCTTGGCGCGTGTGCCGTAATACGTGACCTCACAGCTATTGGTATCGTTAGGGATCGCCGCTGCTACGAAATCGGAGTAGAAGAAGCTGCCGTCCTGCACCAGACTTCTGATGTTGTGGGCGATGGACGGTTTGATCCTGAAATAGATACTATCCTGATCAGAACAGGTAATGCTCTCGCAGCCGCGCGTGGAAAAGATATTGGAGTCAGGATAAATTTCCTGCGACTGCCCCAGATACCAAGTTTCCGTGCGCGTGGTTGTGGCCATCCATGCCGTGTCCCAAGCAAGCTCGGCGGTGTTCGTCATGATCGGCCCTACATTCAGGCCTGCGGCCAGCGTCGCGCAGAGCATAAGCCCTGCGTTACGCTTGGAGAAGACGCGCTCCCCTTCGGCATCTTCTTTGTAAACTGCCCAGTTCCACAGCTTACCGTAGGTACGGAACGGCCATCCAATCACGCCACTGGATACAACAGGATCAATGATATTGTTGTATACCCACATTCCAGCCTGTGACACCTGATTAAAGGTTTTATGGATGGCCGTAACTTGTTTGGAGATCTGGCCGATCGCCGAAGCGTTATGGGCGTCTTTCAACGCTTTGCGCTCGTTATCGACCTCTCCGATTGCAGCTTTCGCGTCCCTTAACAGGTCTTCGAAAGATGTGTCTTTTTTCTTTGGATCAGACATAATGTGTCTCCTACTTTCTCAGCTCTGACTAACCTTGAGCGGGAGCAGTAAAGCCAGCAGCAGCGCTTGCATTCTTCTCCACCTCTTCGGCAGGTGCTTCGTGTTTAACAGGCGGGTTCACCGTCAGGGTTTTGCTGTCTTTATCGTATTCGATCAGCATCGTGCCTTCGGCATCAGGCGTGAACAAGGTCGCCTTCGCTACGCTTGGTTTGATTTGGCCCTGAATGTAACCTGTAATACCACGCGCGCCGTTTACGGGTTTGTAGTGATCGGCACACATCGCTTTCAGGTCATCTTCAGAGATATTGATGCTGATGTCCTTACCGTTTTCAGCAATCATCTTGTTGATCTTGCTCAGCTCGCGCTTGGCGATCATCTCGATGACAGGCAGTTCCAGCTTGTTAAAGCACAGGATGTTTTCACGGCCGTTAAAGCGGTTCAGGAATTCAGGTCTGAATTTTTCGTCCAGATCTTCCATCGCCTGCACTTTTGACTCATCAAAGCTCAGCTCTTCATTCAAAAAGTGCGGCGTACCTACGTTCGAGGTCAGCACGATAATGGTCTGGCTGAAATCTACGGTCAGGCCGCGGTTATCAGACAAACGCGCATCATCAAGAACCTGCAACAGCACGTCAAAGACATCAGGGTGCGCTTTTTCAATCTCGTCCAGCAAGATGATCTGGCGCGGGTTACGACGGATCTGGTTTGTCAGGAAACCGCCAGCTTCGTAGCCTTCATATCCCGGAGGCGCACCAATCAGTTTGGCAACCGCGTGTTTCTCCATATACTCGGACATATCAAGACGCAGCAGTGGTAATTCCAGTTCTGCCGCCAGTGCTTTGGTGATTTCGGTTTTACCGACACCTGATGGGCCGAGGAACATGAACGCGCCTTGCGGTTTGTTTTTATCCTGCAGACCGGCGCGAGCAACCACGACCTGATCAGACAGTTTGCTAACCGCTTCGGGCTGGCCGAATACGCGGCCGCCGATATTGGCTTCAAGGTTCATCAGTTTCAAACGCTCGTCCTGTTTCAGCTTGTCTGTCGGGAAGCCCGAGATTTCGCTGAACTCTTTTAGGACGTGAGATTCTGTCAGCACCAGGCCATCATTAATCTCAGCAGTCAGCTCACCGAAGCGGGACTTTGCACGCTCTGCAGCATCCTGATATTTACGGATTTGTTCACGCAGCTTTTCAACCTTCTCGGATTCAAAGCCACCTCTTTGTAGCGTTGCGGCCACATCAAAACTTTTGCGCGCTTTGGCAACATCTTGCGTGCCTTCCGCCTCTTCCGCACGTTTGCGGGCTTCGGCTTCTTCAACCAATTGCTGTTCCAACGCATCTTCGAAGGAGCGGATATTATCTTCAGCAGACGCAATATCTTTATAGACCGATTTGATCTCTTTCTGTGTTGCTTCCCAGCTATCCTTGATTTCAAGGGCTTCGGCTTCCAGAACCTGCAGCAGGCTCTCAAGCTCTTCCTGTGATTTGCCCTGCAGTTCAGGGGCTACATTTTCGCCTTTAACGGCTTCAAAGATCGAACCGATACGCTCCTCCAAAGAGGCAAGCTTCGGGTCTTTAGCGTGCGCGCTTTGACGGTAAGATGTCAGGGCACGATCCAGCAATGTCATCGCTCTTTCAGGCTGCGCGCGGCTTAACCCCAGATCACGAACGCGGTACTTATTTGTCAGATCGATCGCTGTCTGAATGGCCAGCGGGTCAATCGCAATATTGTGGTGCTTTTCCAAGCGGCCTTTGGAGATGTTCTCAACTATCTGCCCTAAAGACTCTTCGCCTGGTTCTGTGACATCGACCATCGTGAAAGATTCGCGCATATCGGAGTGACACTTCAGAACAGATTCAAAGTTTTCTTCGCGGACTTCCAGTACGGCCTGAAATTTGCCCTTTTTGATCGCGCTCATCAGACCATTAATCAGGTTGGTACAGCCATTACTGCGGGCACCATCGATAAAATCATTAAAGTCGTCGATGTGCAGAACAGAGTCAGATGCCTGTGAGAGTGTTTTCAGCGTTTTGGCAAAGCTCTCGTTAATCGTAGTCGGATCACCGGAGGAAATAGGCCATCTGTATCCAGCCAGAAATTACGCTTACGGACGATATCGAACGGTGCATCCGGGTCGCTTTTGCTGGCCTGCAAGCCCATCGCGATCGCACTACAGCCTACGCCGCCGTTACCAACCAGAAGGACACTGTTTGCCTTCTTGCGCATCAGGGCGCGGGTTACCTCGTGCAGTTCTTCGTCGCGGCCAATTAGCTCGAAATTCGGCTGTGTTTTCAAATAATCGCTGCCGCGCACCAGGTAGTCATTCGTGTTTGCATTTACGTTTGTCATAGTTTTGACCTTCTAAATTCTTATTCTGTGGGTTTTCATCGTCCTGTTTTTAGGTGCAGGTCACCTGTTCGGAGCTCATCACAAACCAAAACTCCGCGGTTATCTTGATACGGCTATGGGGGCATAGAGCTGGGCAATACGCCCCCATAACGCCAGGGTTTAAATTTTGAAGTCTTTCAGGTTAGGACCTGTACCTGTGGACGCTTCGCGTGTGTCGGCTTCGGGTGCGCTCTCACCTCTGGCAGGACGGTTAAATCCTGTGTGGGTGTTATCATTAGAGTGCATCGCATCAGCAGGCGCGCTCTTCGCGTTCTTGACAGACTCGCCCAGCTCTTTTGCTGTTTGCTCCATCTCGTTCAGCGTTTCTTTCAGCTTGGCCGTGCCTTCGCGTGTGATCGCTGTCGCGTTGTCCGCTACCTCGCGGTAGGTTTCCAGCATCTTCACAGCTTCTGACAGCTCGTCATTCTGCGTGTGAATGCTCATCGCGTTCTTGATCGCTTCGGTCTGGGCAATCTCGTGCGTCAGGCTGTTCATGCCTTTCAGCGTATTGCCTGCCATCGTCTTGGCTTCGTTCAAGGCGGCCGATGATACGGCTGTCAGAACAACGCTCAGTCTGCTGGCTACGCCTGCTGTACCGCGGCTGTTCATCGCTTTGGTTTGCTCAATCTGTTTGCGGTTGGTATCACCCATCGATTTGATGTTCAGTGATTCCTGTTGCAGTTCGCCCAGCGTGCTTAACGTATCAACTTTAGACGCCGTCAGGATGTCTACGTGTTCAACAATGGCTGTGTGCTTGTCTTCACGTTCGAAACGTCCCAGCTCTGTCTCACCTTCCGCGGCAGAAGCAAACTGCTCTGTCAGGGTTTTGTTGGTGGATTCTGCATCTTTTGTCGCTTCGGTAATCACCGCGTAAATTTTGCGCATATTACCGTTTACGTCGCCTACATTGCCGATCTGATCTTTAATGCCCAGCATATGTCCAAGCACTTCGCCTGTTCTTTCCTCTGTCGTATCGACAAAGTTCAGAGCCGCTTTCACAAGCGCTTCCTGACGCTCTTTATGCTCGTCCGAAGTAATGTCCAGCAGCTCGCGTAGCTTTGCTTTCTGCTCGGCATATTGTGCGAACTCGCTCTCACGGGCAGCAGGGCTTGTCGTTGTTTCAATTTCGGAAACAAGATCCTTGATGCTGTCCTGAATACTAGAGATACGGGATTCATTGCGGGCAATATCCTGCAACGCTGTTTTCTTGGTGCCACCGAACCCAAAGAAGCCTTTATCTTCAGCCAGCGCGGCGTTGTCACCTTTCAGGCTATCGATTTCGGCTTTGAAGCCTTCCAGCTTGGATTGCTGCTCATCACGCAATGCGGCCAGACGTGCTTCTTCTGCTTTGTCTTCCTGAATTTCGCGGAATACATCATACATCATGCCGTCACTTGCCATATTCAGCTCGTTCACCGCATCGATGATCTCTACCAGCGGCTTGATCTGTGTTTCGAAGTCCAGCAAGGCGCCGTTCATTTCATCAAACACGGATTTCAGTTCCGCGAAGGCTTCTGTGTCGGACAGGCGGATAATCTCTTTGGACATATCCTTGCGCTGCTCCATGAGCCACTCTTTAAACTCACCAAACGCTTCGATTTTCTCGGCGTTCACTTCCTTGGATGCCTCAACATCAAAGGCCAGCATTTTGGCAACGGCTTCTTTCTTTTCCGTTGTGCTGAGGCTCGGATCCATCACGGCCTGAAAGAAGGCGTTTGATTCAATGTTTTTAAACTTGGTGGAGGACGAGCCTTCGTCTTCTACTTTAGCCGCAGTGCTGGACTGCTTTTTGCTGGTGTACTTCTCGGCAGCTTCCGCGGCGAGGTCTTTTGCTGTTTTTCTTTTTGCTGATGTACTCATCTTTATTGTTCCTTTATAAGTATTGTTTGTATAAATTTTATTTATTACTTGAAATCAGGTAATAAAAATCCGTTCGCAAAAGCCATTATTTCAGGGCTAAGTACGTTAAGAGGTATCAGCTATATGCAAGATATGCTGGTTAAGCTCTTTAAAGCTGTCGGTGGTCAAAAGGCATAAGGGTGCGCTGTCCCGCTCCCCATGCGACGCATAGGAATAGCGGTGAGGACACGACAAAGCCGTGACTACGTAATGTAACTATCTGTTATGAGATTGTTTTTGTGCGCGATACTGCTAAGCGCAAGCAGAGTATGTGGGTCATTCTCGCCTCCCTAAAATTGTTTTCACAAATCCTAAAACATACGGGATATAAGCGTTTGCAAGTCCCTGGTGTTTTCGCATTTACAAAAACGGCTAACTCGAGAGGCTGTCTCGTGCGTTTTTCTATAGTTAACTAATACTTAATTTATATTTATATTGCAACTAAAATCGTTTCGGTTTTTGCATTTTATCCGAGACAAAAAACCAAAACTTATAAGAATCAACGCTTTAAGAATTACGAAAAGAACCAATATTACAAAGTTATGTAAAATATAAGTGCTGTTTTTATTCATACTTAAGGCTCTAAGCGGATCAGACGACCCTCATCCTGATCCGTAAGTATATATAGATACCCGTCAGGACCATTGCGAACATCGCGGATACGCTCACGGTTTTCGGTGAGCAGCTCCTGCTGGCCTATAATCTGCGATCCGTCCAGATCTACGCGGCGCAAATGCTGCCCCGCTAGCGCACCGACAAATAGATCACCTTTCCACTCAGGAAATTTATCACCCGTATAAAATGCCATACCGCTTGGCGCGATTGACGGCGTCCAGTGCAAGATAGAGTCTTCCATACCGTCAATGCTGGTTTCGTCACTAATTTTAAAGCCCCAATAGGAAATGCCGAATGTTGCAGCAGGCCATCCGTAATTCGCGCCGCTTTTTAAGATATTAATCTCGTCACCACCTTGCGGTCCATGCTCGTGCTCCCATATCTCGCCACTTTGGGGATGAAGCGCCAGCCCCTGAGGATTTCGGTGACCATAGCTAAAGACTTCAGGGCGGCCTTTTTTACCGTCGGCGAACGGGTTATCTTCAGGAATAGATCCATCAGGATTGATACGTACGATTGTACCCAAATGGTTTTTCGGGCTTTGTGCTTCGTTCTTATAGTCAAAGCGCTCGCCCAGCGTGACAAATAATGTTCCGTCAGGCGCGAATAGCAGACGGCTACCCCAGTGATTTGATCCTTCGACCTTTGGCTCCGCTTTGAATATGACCTGTAGATCATTTAGCCTATTTTGCGTGAGACTCAATCGTGCGCGTGCGACTTCCGTGTTGGCTATATCGCTATTATCGGGATCGGTTGCCGCGTAAGAAAAATAAACATAACCATTATCTTTAAAACCAGGCTCGGTAACGATATCCAGCAAGCCGCCTTGGCCGC
The DNA here is from genome assembly GCA_012960155.1 of Micavibrio sp. Taxonomy (GTDB): domain Bacteria; phylum Pseudomonadota; class Alphaproteobacteria; order Micavibrionales; family Micavibrionaceae; genus UM-FILTER-47-13. Next base: position 147,218 of record DUBU01000003.1, read on the forward strand.
GATTGTAAACTGGCGGCACACCCTTAACTTCAACCTTGCGGCCATCTTCATAAATGCGCCACAGGCGCCCTTGGCGTTCCGTAACCAGGTAACTGCCGCGTGGCAGAAATGCTAGAGACCATGGATGCTCAAGGCCCTCTGCAATTACTGTCTGCTTGAATGATAACGGCACCTTAGAATCCTCAGCATACGCTGCGCCGCTCAGAAGCAGACAGACCAGACACAGAATAATATAAGTTTTTAAGCTACGCATATTTCCTCTGTAACTAGTTAGACATCATCTGATTTTTTCACTTTAGGCTGACAACATCCTTGCAGGGAAACTCAGAAGAGCACACCTGACATGAATAATTAATAAGCTGCTCCAGATTATCCAGCTCAACAACCGCACCCTTTACGCGAATTCCCGTTTGTTCTTTTAATTTTGCCAATGCGCGCGAGAACGTTTCCGGCTGCATTCCCAAGCGCGCCGCCAATAGGGTTTTATCGTATGGCAAATGAATTGTAACTGGCCCCTTAGAATCAGAATCTGCCAAGCGCATTAAAAAGCATCCTATACGCTGCGGCGCGTTTTGCACTGTCATATGCTCTAATTCTCTGTCCTGACCACGCTTGTAACGTATCAAATGTTTAAGCATATTCATGCTAAGCTCGTTATTGGACTGCAGCTCTTCTTTTAACAAAGAAAGAGGCGCGGAGATAACAACAGAGGGTTCAACGATTTCTGCTGAATAAGGGTACAAACCATCTTCGAAGATTGGCGTTTCGCCAAATGTATGCCCCGCCGGCAAAATATCTATAATAGATTGCGCGCCGTCCGCTGTTTCACGGAAGAGTTTTACCCACCCCGCCATCAGGATATAAAAATTTTCAGCTTGTTCTTCATGGATAAAAACAATTTTGCCTTTATCGAGTTTGCGCTCATTACCTACGGACTCAAGCTTTGTAAAAAACTCCTCGCTCGCACCGTGCAGAATAGCAATATCTCTGATCTGTAAATCACTCATAACTATAATAAAATCGTTTCTTTAAAATTATTTAGCTCTTAATTGACCATGGTCAATTCGCAGACTGTACAGTATCTTGTAGGTTGCATAAAGACCCGTAAAGCCTAGAAAGGTACATCTATATGTTAACCGAACTCGACCCTGTCCTCTTAGCGCGCATACAATTTGCCTTTACCGTGTCGTTCCATATCGTTTTTCCTGCCTTTACCATCGGCCTCGCGAGCTGGCTTGCCGTTGTCGAAGGACTGTGGCTTAAAACAGGTAATGACACCTACAAACAAGTATACAAGTTTTGGGTTAAAATTTTCGCAGTATGTTTCGGTATGGGGGTCGTTTCCGGTGTGGTTCTGTCTTACCAATTCGGCACAAACTGGTCTGTATTTTCTGACAAGGTCGGCCCTGTCATTGGCCCCTTGCTTGGCTATGAAGTTCTTACGGCCTTTTTCCTTGAAGCTTCTTTTCTCGGTGTGATGCTATTTGGCTGGAGCCGCGTTAGCAATAAAATGCATTTTATCTCTACGCTAATGGTCGCCATTGGCACTTTATTCTCCGCTTTCTGGATTTTGGCTGCGAATAGCTGGATGCAAACGCCACAAGGCTTCGAAATTAATGCTGATGGTATTTTCCACCCGACAAGCTGGATGGAAGTTATTTTCACGCCTTCTTTCCCTTACCGCTTCGTGCATATGGTACTAGCAGCCTACCTGACGACAGCCTTTACCGTTGGCGGTGTTGGTGCTTGGTATCTCCTTAAAAAGCGTCACATCCCGCATGCGCGCATCATGTTAGGCATGGCCATGATTATGGCTGTATTTGTGGCACCGACGCAGCTGGTTGTTGGCGATTTGCACGGCCTTAACACTTTAGAGCACCAGCCTGCCAAAGTCGCAGCGATGGAAGGCATCTGGGAAACGGAGCGCGGTGCTGATTTACGCTTATTTGCCATTCCCGATGAAGACGCCGAGATGAACCATTATGAAGTGGTTATTCCCAATGCCGCGAGTTTGATTTTGACCCACCACGCCGATGGTGAGATTAAAGGTCTAAAAGAATGGGCCAAAGAAGATCGTCCGCCTGTTGCTATTGTATTCTGGTCTTTCCGCATTATGGTCGGCCTTGGCATGGCTATGATCCTGACAGGCATTCTCGCGGTGATACTCCACTTACGTAAGAAACTGTTTGATTCGCGCCTCTTCCATATGTGGTGTGCTGCCCTTACCCCGGCAGGCTTCATTGCCTTGCTGGCAGGGTGGTTTGTTACTGAAGTAGGCCGACAGCCCTATACCGCTTACGGGGTTTTAAGAACATCTGAGTCCGTATCTCCTGTGCTGGGCGAACACGTGGCGCTATCCCTACTGGCATTTATCGTCGTTTACACCGTGCTATTTGGTGCCGCAACTTATTACATTCTCAAGCTGATCGGACGCGGTATCGAGACTGATAAAGAAGGCTTTGAGGAACACAGCAAAGTCGCAACTCCCTTTAAAAACCCTAAAGAGCAAGAGGCATAATATGTTTAGTTTTGAAAACCTGATTGATCTGCCTTTAATTTGGGGCGCCATTATCGCCACAGCCGTGCTGCTGTATGTCTTACTGGACGGCTTTGATTTGGGGCTGGGCGCATTGTTTCCCTTTGCGCCTTCGGATAAATGCCGGGATAAGATGATGAACTCTATCGCGCCTTTCTGGGATGGTAATGAAACATGGCTGGTTCTAGGGGGCGGCGGCCTGTTTGCAGCCTTCCCGCTGGCTTATGCGATTGTTATGCCTGCAATGTATATTCCTGTCATTCTAATGCTGCTATGTCTTATTTTCCGCGGAGTTGCATTTGAATTCCGCTTTAAATCCGACAAATCACGCATCTTGTGGGATTACGCTTTTCACTTTGGTTCTCTTGGCGCTGCCATGATGCAAGGCATGATTTTAGGCGGCATTGTACAAGGCGTAACCGTTGATGGACGCAGCTTTTCTGGCGGCGCCTTTGACTGGCTAACGGCGTTTTCCTTTATGACAGGGCTTGGCGTTGTCTGCGGTTATGTGCTGTTGGGCGCTACATGGCTAATCATGAAAACAGACGGCGATACACAGATTTGGGCGCGCCGCGTTGCTAAATATATCTCACTTTTCGTCGTCATCTTTATGGGTCTCGTCAGCCTTTGGGTGCCTTATCTTGACAATGATATTAACCTGCGCTGGTTTGGTGATTACTTTTATTTCCTGTTGCCCATTCCGGTTATTACAGCACTTTTGTTTGGCGGACTGATCTACAGCCTGAAAAAAGAAAAAGAAGTCATGCCGTTTGTTTGCAGCCTTCTGATCTTTTTCATGGGTTTTCTAGGTCTGGCCGTAAGCCTATGGCCATACACAGTGCCTTATGAAGTAACAATCTGGGATTCCGCCTCAGCGCCTGAGTCGCTGTCGCTAATGCTTGTAGGCGTTGTGATAATGCTGCCGATCATTCTGGCTTACACAGCCTACTGCTACTACATTTTCCGCGGAAAGGTTAGTGATGAGCACCACTACTGATAAGACAGAAAAGCGCCATCAATGGCTCTGGTTTATCGGGCTATGGCTGGGGGGTCTACTGACCGTTTCAGCCATAGGTTATCTGATCAAATACCTGATGAGCCTTATTTAACGCAAATAAGACGCGTGGTGCTGCAAGTGGTCATCTATGAATGACTGAATAAAATAATAGCTATGATCATAGCCTTCATGCATGCGCAGCTTTACCGCCTGCCCTGCTTTTTCACAGGCCGCCTGAAATAGCTCTGGCTTGAGCTGCTCTTCCAAAAAATTATCAGACAGCCCCTGATCGATCAGGATTTCGGTGTCTTTTTGCTCAGAGCCCATGACCAGTTCACACGCGTCATGCTCTTTCCAGCGCTGCTGATTATCCCCCAGATAACGTGAAAAAGCCTTATGCCCCCAAGGCACCTGCGTCGGCGCGACTATCGGCGAGAAGGCAGAAACGGATTTATACTGTTTCTGATGCTTGAAAAACAGTGTTAGCGCACCATGGGCGCCCATCGAGTGCCCTAAGATACCTTGCTTGGCATCGCTTAATTTGAAATGTGCGGGAATAAGATCAAACAACTCCTGCGTAATGTAGGTTTCCATTTGGTAATGCTTATCCCACGGCGCTTGCGTGGCATTGATATAAAAACCTGCGCCCTTTCCAAAATCATAGGAATCCTGATCATCGGGAATATTATCACCACGAGGTGATGTGTCTGGCGCCACAATGGCAATTCCCAACTCAGCCGCCTTTTGATAGGCGCCCGCTTTGGTTGTGAAATTATCATGAGTGCAGGTCAGTCCTGACAGATAGGTCAGCACCGGCGTATACTCGTCATATTTTTCCTTCGGCAGAAAAATCGAGAACTTCATGTTACAGCCCAAGCTGTCGCTTTTATGTTCCCACACCTGCAGGAACCCGCCGCAACATTTATGTGACTCTATCAAATGCATCAGCTGTCCCTTTCTAAAATTTAATGACGCTGCGGATGCTTTCACCCTTATGCATCAAATCAAACGCCTTATTGATATCCTCCAAGGGCATTACGTGCGTAATCAGATCATCGATATTGACCTTGCCATCCATGTACCAATCCACAATTTTCGGCACATCCGTGCGGCCACGCGCGCCACCAAAGGCAGAGCCACGCCATACGCGCCCAGTTACCAGCTGAAACGGACGGGTGGCAATTTCCTGCCCTGCGCCTGCCACACCGATGATCACGCTCTCGCCCCAGCCTTTATGACAGCACTCCAGAGCCTGACGCATCACATTGACATTGCCGATACATTCAAAGCTGTAATCAACACCGCCATTGGTCAGGTCACAAATGGCTTCCACGACATTGTCGACTTCTTTCGGGTTGATGAAATCTGTCATACCGAATTTTTTGGCTAGCTCGACTTTGGCCGGGTTCAGATCAATACCAATGATCTTGTTCGCGCCCACCATTTTAGCGCCCTGAATAACGTTCAGACCGATACCGCCTAAACCAAATACTGCAACGTTAGAGCCTGGCTCAACCTTGGCATCAAAGACAACAGCACCGATACCTGTGGTCACGCCACAGCCTATGTAGCAAATCTTTTCAAATGGCGCGTCTTTACGCACTTTGGCCACCGCGATTTCGGGTAGCACCGTAAAGTTTGAGAATGTCGATGTACCCATATAGTGAAGAACAGGCTCACCATTGACTGAAAATCTTGACGTACCGTCAGGCATCAGACCTTGGCCTTGGGTTGAACGAATGGACTGGCACAGATTTGTTTTCGGGTGCAGACAGTAATCACATTCGCGGCATTCAGGTGTGTAGAGTGGAATGACGTGATCGCCGACCTTTACTGATGTTACACCTGCGCCGACCTCACGGACAATACCTGCACCTTCATGCCCCAGAATGGCAGGAAACGCGCCTTCAGGATCGTCACCAGAGAGCGTAAACGCGTCTGTATGACATACACCTGTAGCCATCACCTCAACCAGCACCTCGCCCGCTTGCGGGCCTTGCAGGTCGACTTCTTCAATAGTGAGAGGGGCTCCTGCTTTATAAGCAACGGCGGCACGTGTTTTCATGGGGTACTCCTGATTAATATAAAATGACTTTGCCGATGATACATAAGGCAGTTTGTTTTTCAATCAAGAAGACGCTTCAGCGCCCAATCGTTTCCTTATATATATCCCGACTGCGCCAAAGCGTATAAGCCAGCCAATGTACCCAATATTGTCACCACACCCAGTGTCACAAGAACACCATCCTTAGCTATAAAAGCCAGACCAAAGAAAAATATGGGTAGCGCTAATGCCGCCGGCAGCATAGGAATAAAGCCGATAGCGACCATCCCTAAGCACAAAATAAAGCAAAATGCGGCGATCAGGCGCTTACTGACGGGGTTAATCAGAATACGCCATCTGGCGTGTACCAAACGGTCAATTTTGCGCGTATAAGGTTTCAGCCGCTCAATGCCTGCCTCAAGCTGATCTTTGGGAATGGAGAACTCCTCCAAGCGCGCGGGAATCCATGGCTGCTCCCTACCAATCACAACCTGCGCGCATATGAAAGCCATGATAAGCCCGCATATCGCCGGTATAAGGGGAATTGCGCCCGTTGGCAGAATGACAATCAACGCCGGCACTAACAGAAGCGGACCAAAGCTACGGTAGCGGAACTGCTCAACAATGTGACCGACCGTTGTTTCATTACCTTCTATATCTTTTGTAAGCCCCTCCATGATGGTGGTCAGGGTCTTACCATTATTGCCCCGTGTCTTTTTTTTACGGCGTGCCATCGCTTACTCCGTTTGCGTGAATTGATGCGCTATTCCAACGGCACAACTATGCAAAAGTTCCTATCTCGTATGCGCTCTACGATGTAGATAGTTTACGGTTATCTGACCACGCCCTTACAGGGCTTTACTTACCTATCCGGCATTCTCATCAGTGTGCTCAGCATCCTTAGAATCAAGGACCATGTCGAAAACCCCGCTAAGTCATATTAAAAAGCGGCACCATTTTTCAGCCTGAACAGTGCAAAAACAGCCCGATTATTACACTATTTTCGAACTTTTATGTTTTAAAAACAATACATTAGCATTTGCATACAAATTTTTTACAAACTTCTGACGATGTTTTGACATACCCATTGCGATTTCATGGTCTAATGGAATTGTAGCTGTTTGGTAATAGGAGGAATATAACCATGCTAAGAACTTTCAAAAAACAGTCACTCTTTATGGGTGCAGCGATGACAGCGGGCATGATGCTCGGTGCAACAGAAGCAAAAGCCAACAACTTTGGTAACATTGCAGAAAACATCGTATTGTCTATCCAGGACGTTCCAGGTCTGTTGACAGGTCTTGCTTACCTGTTCGGTATCCTGATCGGTGTACTGGGTATCATGAAAATTAAAGACCACGT
>DUBU01000003.1:154166-165182 GCA_012960155.1 Micavibrio sp.
AAAACCCAGCTCAGACACCTCTTAAAGATGGTGCAATTCGTCTGGCTGCCGGTGGTGCGCTGTTCGCGCTGCCAATCGTTTTCGAAGCGATGAGAACAACTGTTGAGAACGCGGGTGGTGCGGCTGCCGTTTCTGCTGCGACACTTGAAACAGTTAACTTCGCTGTCGGCTAAGAATTACTTCTTACCTAATTATGGTGGGCATTGGGCGTAAACCGCGCAATGCCCTTTTTATTTGCCGATTGCGCAAATACCTAGCACCAAGGTGCTTTTAAAAATTGAATTTATTGTCAGTAAAATCATTCTGACATGGTAAAGTAATGTGCGGGTTCATTCGCAAATAGGGGAGTAACACCTCTTTTTTCAAAAGAGAAGTTTTAAGACGTAATGAAATATCATCTGATTTTCATTTTGCTGTTTATTGTGGTCGTTCCGGTTTGGACGATCAGCTTGATCTGGAACACCATGGTCGAGAACGAAAACGATGCGGTTCGTTATCGCTTTGGATTGGTTCTGGAAGAGCGCCTTGAGAAAATCTCAGAGCAGAGCCTCGGCATTCTCAACGAGACAGCAGAAGAGCTCAAAAAAATCGATAAGCAAGGTCGGGACGATCTGGTTAATGATGTTCTTTTCTTTGATAGCTCCGGCCAATTTTCGCAAACGCGTGCGGCGCCGAATAATATCCGCCCGGAAAGCGCCCTCTTCGCACAGCAGCTGTTTAAGGACCGCCTACAAAAGCGCGATGCAAAGACAGATGAAGCGCCCCGCATGGGCAGCATTATCAACGGCAATGTTAGCCTGATCACAGAAAGCGATTATGGCTGGGCTCAGAAAATGGGCAGCCCTGATCTAGATCTATGGTTCTGGCACTTTCTGGATGATGACGAGATCAAGATTATCGATGTTAAAACCGAGTACCTGATCGAGAAGATATCCGCACTGCCACTGCCCGTGGATATCAATCCATATGATGGCGTTGTATTGGCCGACGGCAAAGAACGCCTTGTGCATCTATGGGGCGCGCAAAAGCCCGTTGAAAATAACGCAACACCGCGCGCATCGGTATCCATGCCCTTTCCTATGAACACGATGCAGCTATATTATTTCACAGATAACTTTCCGACGATTAACTTGAAGTTTCGTATTCTGATTTTGTCAGTCGCCTGCTCGCTTTGCATTATGGGTGGCTACTTCTTCTGGGAACATATGCGCAGCCTGGATGCTACGATGCAGAAAGTGTCCTTTGTTAACCAGGTATCGCACGAGCTGAAAACGCCGCTGACCAATATCCGTATGTATGTGGACTTGCTGAAATCCAGCCTGTCAGATGATGTAGCAAGCACCAAAAAGCTGGAAATTATCGACCATGAAGCGATCAGGCTGAGCCGCCTGATTAACAATGTACTGACGTTTTCTAATCAGAAGAACCTACAGCCAAACCCTGCCCCGTGTGATGTGGACGTAGCGGTCAACCGCATACTCGAGAGCTTCTTGCCGCAACTTGAGTCACAGGGATTCAAGATCGAGACAGATTATAAGGTCGGTACATATATCGTTGATCAGGAGATGCTGGCACAGATCGCTATTAACTTGATCAGCAATGCCCAGAAATATGCGTCTTCGGGCAAATATCTGGGCATCCAGACCTTTATTGAAGACGAGAAGCTGCACTTGAAAATTTCTGATAAAGGGCCCGGCATTGCGGAGAAACTACAGGAAAATATATTCAAGCCTTTTGTACGTGGCGATGACAAAGCGACCGAGGGTGTATCAGGTACCGGCCTAGGCCTTTACCTAGTGAAAGACTTAACCGAGCGTCAGCACGGCGAACTAATTTTAAACAGTGATAAAAACGGCACAACATTTGAGGTAATTCTATGAAAATTCTAGTCGCAGAAGATGATGAGAATATCCGTAACGGTCTCTACGAGATCTTCGATAACGAGGGCTATGACGTTGTCACCGCTATTAACGGGGCTGAGGCGCTGAAGCAATACAAGGCGGAGAAGCCTGATATGCTCTGCCTTGATGTCATGATGCCCGAAGCCAGCGGATTTGATGTATGCCGCGAGATCCGTAAGAGTGATGCCAATATTCCAATCATCTTTCTGACCGCCAAGGGACAGGAGATCGATAAGGTTATGGGGCTCGAAATCGGTGCCGATGACTATATCGTCAAACCGTTTGGCGTCCATGAAGTTATTGCCCGCGTACGCGCCATTACGCGCCGCGCCCTGCAAAACAAATCCGTGCCGGCCTCATCTGATGAAAGCTTTATTGTCGAGAAACTCGAGATTGACCCCTCAGAGCTGAAGGCGCGCCGCGATGGTCAGGAAATCGACCTGAGCCTGCGCGAAGTGAAGATTCTGAAGCTATTCCATGATTACAAGGGTAAGGTTGTCGACCGCGATACGCTACTCGATCATTGCTGGGGCGAGCATGTTATGCCTGAAAGCCGCACCGTTGATCAGCATATAGCCGCACTGCGTAAAAAGATCGAGGCCGACCCTAAAAACCCTGAGATCATCAAGACCGTGCATAATGCGGGGTATCGCTACGAATAAGCCGGCGCGCTATTTCTCTTCATGAACGCGGTCGATATCACCGATATCCAGAAATGGCGAGGCGTCGATATCTTCTGCTTCCATCAGCCCTGCTACGCGCTGCAAGGCCGAGAGAATTAAGCTCTGCTCCCAATCCTCAAGACCGTTATATTTATCTAGAAACTGCTTTTGCAGCAGCGTCGGCGCATCATGCAGCGTTGACTTTCCTTCGGCGGATAATGTGGCATGAACGATACGCTTGTCCTTATCGCTGCGGATACGCTTTACCAGTCCCTTATCTTCCAGGCGATCAATAATGGTGGTGACTGTAGCCTGCGTTAGATTAACATCCTTGGCAATCTGACTGATCGCCACATCACCCAAACGATCAATTGCACTCAGTATTAAAAACTGCGGGGGCGTCAACCCTGATTCACGTGCCAATTGCTTGGAACGCAAATCCGTTGCCCGAATAATACGGCGCAACATCACCACAACTTCTTCAGAACGATCCATCTGCATTCGTCTAAGTATCGCTTTTCTAATCTTTAACTTGTCATTTTTAAGTGTATCGACAGTAGCCCACCTGTCGTTATCAGCCAAGGCTTTTGCGTCACTTTCTGTTTTTATAGCTTTTAAAATACTCATAATTATTTAGCTTTATTAATTTATATACATTTAGCTATCAAAATTAAAAATATCAAGATATTTGCAAAATTCCTTGTTTATCCTTGATAAATTTATTTAGATAAACTAACTAATATTTAAACAACAAATTCAAAGATCAAAAAACTAGTTAGAAAAACTAAATATTATGACCGCACATAAAAGACAGCAACCGCAACCGCTCAACGATAACGACCTGATATTTCGTAAGCCTAAGGATACGGATGGCTATGCCGTTCACGATCTGATCAAGAACTGTCCGCCGCTGGACCGCAATTCGGTTTACGCCTATTTGCTGCTGTGTACGCATCATGCGGATACGTGCGTGCTGGTGGAAAATGATGGGGAGTTGATCGGGTTTTTGTCCGCCTATATCCCGCCAGGCGAAGAAGACACCTTGTTTGTCTGGCAAGTAGCCGTTTCCCGTGATGGTCGCGGCCTAGGTTTAGCAACGCGTATGCTAAATGAGATTCTAGCGCGCCCCGAAATGGAGCACATCAAACAAATCCAAACAACTATCACGCGCGACAACAAGGCATCCTGGCGCTTATTTGAATCATTTGCCGAAAGTGTAGACGCTAACTGCTCTAACGAAGTGATGTTCTGCCGTAAAGAGCATTTTGAAGGCCGTCACAAAACCGAACATCTGGTCACAATCAAACCTATTAACGACTAAAACCACAGGAGACCCCCATGAAACCCACAGATAACAAAAACAGCATTTTCGATCGCGTGGAATCCGAGGTGCAGTGCTATGCCCGTTCATTCCCTGTTACATTTACCAAGGCAGATAATGCCCGCCTAACCGACGAGAACGGCAATGAATATATCGATTTTCTGGCAGGCGCAGGCAGTCTGAATTACGGTCATAACAACCCGCATCTGCGCGATAAGCTGGTGGAGTACATTTCATCAGGCGGCATCACGCATAGTCTTGATTTCCACACGAAAGCCAAGGAAGAATTTCTGACCGCGTTTCAGGATCACATTTTACAGCCGCGCGGCCTTGATTATGCCGTGCAGTTTACAGGCCCGACAGGTGCTAATGCCGTTGAAGCGGCACTGAAGCTTGCGCGCCTTGTGACAGGCCGCCGTAACGTTATTACATTCACCAATGGCTTTCATGGCGTAACCATGGGGGCACTGGCTATGACAGGTAACGGCCATCACCGTGGTGCGGCGGGCGCAGATCTATCCAATGTCTCGCGCATGCCTTATGACGGCTATGTAGAAGGTGACTTTGATAGCATCGCCTATATGGACAAAATGCTCAGCGATAACAGTAGTGGCGTTGATCATCCTGCGGCAGTGATCGTTGAGTGTATTCAGGGCGAAGGCGGCTTGAACGCCGCGCGTGCTGAATGGCTACAGCGCCTTGAAAAGCTCTGCCATAAATATGAGATGCTGCTGATCGTTGATGATATTCAGGCAGGCTGCGGCCGTTCCGGTGATTTCTTTAGCTTTGAAGACAGCGGGATCAAGCCTGACATCGTAACGCTATCCAAATCCATTAGCGGCTTTGGTCTGCCGTTCGCGCTGACAATTTTCAAGAAAGAGCTGGATAAATGGCAGCCGGGTGAGCATAACGGCACATTCCGCGGCAATAACCACGCCTTTGTTACCGCAACAGAAGCCATTAAGCGCTACTGGCAGGATGATGCCTTTTCAAAAGATGTGAAGCGCAAAGCTGCCATAATGGACGCTCACATCAACGAAATTGTATCCATGTTCCCGAAAGGTACAGTAACACCTAAAGGCCGCGGCATGATGCGCGGGATTGCCTGCGAAAGCGGCGAGATTGCCGATCAAATCACATCCATGGCCTTCAAACATAATCTGGTTTTGGAAACCAGCGGCCCTGACGGCGAGGTCGTGAAGTGCCTTTGCCCACTAATGATCCCTGATGAAGACCTGAACAAAGGCTGGAACGTTATCAAGACCTGCTTCGATGCGGTCATGGCCGAACATATGCCAGAAGAAAAAATGGCCGCTTAAATCAACCGATCAAAGAGGAGAAACATTATGATTGTACGCACATTAGAAGATGCCAAGAAAAGTGACCGCCGCGTTACAGCCGAAAACTGGGAGAGTGTCCGTATGCTGCTGGATGAAGACAAGATGGGTTTTTCATTCCACATCACAACGATCTACAAAGGCACGGAGACTGAAATCTGGTATCAAAATCACCTAGAGTCCGTTTACTGCATAAGCGGTCGCGGCGAAGTCGAAACGACAGAAGATGGCAAAGTCTACCAGATCGAACCTGGCACGATTTACATTCTGGACAAGAATGACAAACATAAGCTGCGCGCCACGACAGAAGATCTTGTCTTTGCCTGCGTCTTTAACCCTCCTCTAGTCGGCAATGAAACACATGATGAAACAGGCGCTTACCCTCTCCTGAAAGATGCCGCTTGATAACGGAGACTGCTATGCCGCGTAGAAATTCCAAGAAAACCGAGCCTGAGTTCAATCCGCACACCGTTGAGAAAATCGGTGGTACGTCCATCGCCAAAACAGATGTTGTCCTCGATAATATTCTGATCGGTGATCGTACAGGAGATGAGGTGTATAACCGCGTCTTTGTGCTGTCCGCCTATGCGGGCATAACGGATATGCTGCTGGAACATAAAAAGACCCAGAAGCCTGGTGTGTATTCTTTATTCAGCGGTACCGACAGCGAATGGGCCTGGAGCGATTCCATCAGCGAAGTCGGCCAGAAAATGCGTGAGATCAACGCGCGCATTTTTACTGATGCCGCCGATCTTGCCGAAGCCGACCGTTTTGTGCGCGAACGTATTGAAGGCGTGCGCAGCTGTATGATTGATTTGCACCGTCTTTGTTCTTACGGGCATTTCAAACTGGACGAGCATTTGATGACGGTGCGCGAAATGTTGAGCGCTCTTGGCGAAGCTCACAGTGCGTTTAATACAACCCTGCTACTGCAAAAACACGGCATCAATGCCCAGTTTGTTGACCTTACAGGTTGGCGCGATATGGCGCATCTACAGCTTGATGAACGTATCGAGCTTGCTTTCAAATCGATTGATATCAGCAAAACCCTGCCTATCGTTACAGGCTACGCCCAGTGCAATGAAGGCCTCATGAGTACATATGATCGCGGCTATACCGAGATTACATTTAGTCGCATCGCTGTTCTAACAAAGGCACGCGAAGCGATCATTCATAAGGAATACCACCTCAGCACAGCAGACCCCAAGATCGTGCCAGAAGACAAAGTCCGCACTATCGGGCGGACAAATTACGATGTCGCTGACCAGCTATCCAATCTGGGCATGGAGGCCATCCACCCGCGTGCCGCTAAAGGCTTGCGTCAGGCGGATATATTGCTGCGCGTCCGCAATACATTTGAAAAAGACCATGCGGGTACCACGATCGAGACAGGTTATTGCAGCGATACACCAGGCGTTGAAATTGTCGCGGGACGACGCGGCGTCTATGGTATCGAGTTTTTTGATCAGGATATGGTCGGCGATATAGGTTATGACGAAAAATTCATTCACCAATTGCGCAAACGAGGTCTACGCCCTATGGCCAAAGACTTTAACGCTAACACCATCACCTATTACGTGACAGGGCCGATTAACCAGATCCGCAAAGTCAGCGAAGATATGGAGAAGGCCTACCCCAATGGTGAGATTAGCATTCATAATGTTGCTGCCGTTGCCGCCATTGGTACAGATATGCACAAAATGGGTTTGTTAAAGCAAGCTGTCTCTGCGCTGACCGATAACGATATCAAGGTGCTGTCTATTCACCAGATGATCCGCCTTGCCGATATTCTGTTCATCGTCAATGAAGGCGATTACGAGAAGGCCGTTTGCAAGCTGCACGAGTCACTGGTCGAGAGCGATAACAATAACGTCACCGCACTCGCTGCTTAGCCCCTCACCTAGTAAGAGCCGCCGCCGCCAAGGCCTACGCCTGTGCGGCTTGGTGACCAGATGTTTTTGGTTTGGGTGGCGCGGCGCATCATATGCTTACTGCCTTTTTCCGCCAAAACGTCCCAGTCATAGGCTTTGCCGTTATTGACCCAGCTTTGCTTTAAGTTGCTTTCCGCTGTCTTGGTTTGCACCATGGCGCTGCCCGCAGCTGAACCGTGATACCAGACGGCATCAACATCGTTGTGTTCCGCCAGAACGCCCGCCAGTTCATCAGGGCTGCCTGCCACTGTGTTCACCACGCCCGCAGGAATGTCTGCGGTGCGGAACAGCTCGATCAAATCCATCGCAGGGATCGGCGCTTTTTCAGATGGTACAGTCACGACAGTGTTACCGCCCGCGAGGGCTGCAGCCACCATTGTCACATAAGACAGCAGCGGCTTTTCGTTTGGTGCTGTAATACCGATCACGCCGATATGTTCGTTCAGCGCAAGGATGGCCGTCTTGTCGTTTGAGGCTTCGTGTACCACTCCCTCATGCATATTTGACCATGACGCGAAGTTGAACAGCGCCTTGATGGATGCATCGACTTCGGCGCGGGCATCGGCTTCGGAACAGCCTGTTGATTCAGCAAGTGTACGTGCGAATTCGTCAGCACGCTTAGATAAACGCTCCGCGGCGAATTTTAATACTTGCCCGCGCTGGTAGCCTGTTTTACCGCTCCAGCCAGCTTCCGCCGAACGGGCAGCCGCAACAGCATTACGGATGTCTTTGCGGTTACCGATTCCGACACGGCCGATCAATTCGCCTTTGTCATTGATCACGTTGCGAGTGCTACCGCCGTCAGGACGGGCTTCTTTACCGCCAACGAAAAACTTGCGGGTCAGGTCAATATCGCGTTTAGCAACAGATTTGTATTCAGTCTTCGGTTTTGACACATCGGCCTGTCCAATGGCTGTTTCCGTTTTTGGTTTCAGGTAACCCAGCAGGCCGCCCTTACCACCATCGCGACCAAACCCTGATTCAGTGTAACCGCCGAATTCGGCTTTTCCGTCAAACTGGTTTGTTGTGTTAATCCAGATCACGCCTGCGCGGATGGCTGCTGCTAATGCATTGGCTTTGGCCTGATCTTCTGACCAGACGGAGGCCGCCAGACCGTAGCGAGTATTATTCGCCAGTTCGATGGCTTCGGCAGGTGTGCGAAAGCTCATGGCGCTCAGCACAGGGCCGAAGATTTCATCCTGCATGACTTCATCATTACTGCTAACATTTGTGATCAGTGTCGGCGGGATGAAGTTACCGTCTGTTTCGCAGGCCTGATAAACCTCTGCGCCATCTTCTCGGGCGCGACTGATGAAGCCTTGCACCTGATCGTGCTGCGCCTTACTAACCACAGACCCCATATCAATCGTCTTATCCAGCGGGCCACCGACGCGCAAAGTTTGCATGCGGCGTTTTAGTTTTTCGATGAATTTATCGTGTACGCTTTCTTGGATCAGAAGACGTGAACCGCCGCAGCAGACTTCGCCCTGATTAAACCAGATCGCGTTGACGACGCCCTCAACAGCGCTATCAAGATCGGCATCATCGAAAACGATGAATGGCGACTTACCGCCCAGTTCTAATGACAATCCTTTATCACTATCGGCTGTGGCTTTGCGGATGATGCGGCCGACTTCGGTTGAGCCTGTGAAGGCCACTTTATCAACGCCTTCATGGCTCGTGATATAATTCCCGACAACGCCATCGCCTGTAACGATGTTTACAAGGCCTTTTGGCAGGCCAATTTCATCACAGACTTCGGCAAATTTCAGTGCCGTTAGCGGTGTATCTTCTGCAGGCTTCAGCACAACCGCATTCCCCGCCGCTAGCGCAGGTGCGATTTTCCAAGCCAGCATCAGCATCGGGAAATTCCATGGAATGATCTGGCCGACAACGCCGTATGGTTCGTAATTATCAAAGTCCGCATCATTATCCATCAGCATGGCAAAATCGGCATGGTGATCGAAATGCGCGCGTACCAGCGGCATATCGGCATTCTTTGTATCGCGGAATGCTTTGCCGTTATCTAACGCTTCCAGCACTTCGAAATCGCGGGACTGGTCGTATATCGCACGACCTAGCGCGTAGAGATATTTGGCACGCTCGTAACCAGATAACGCTGCCCATTCTTTTTGTGCTTCTTTTGCGGCGGCTACGGCATCATCAACGTCTTTCTTGGTTGATTGCGCCGTTGCGCCTAATGCGCGGCCATCGGCTGGCGCTGTGACTTCAATCGTCTTGCGGCGGCCTACAGGGCGAAACTCGCCGCCCACATAGGGGCCGAATTTGCGTTTGCCGCCATCGACCCATTCCATTGCGGCCTTATCGCTTTCGGGGGCGGGGCCATATTCCATGCTGTCATAAAGGTCAGCGGCTGTTTGTTTTTCTTTAGTCATTATCCTGTCTCCCTTATGAAATCGCGTGGCGGCGTTTGGCGCTGTATTGACCTGTTGCCTGATGGTCGAGCTGCATTTCCAGATCGCCCAGCAAGCTGGACGCGCCGAAACGGAAGAGCTGCGGATCAAGCCATTCGTCACCAAGCTCGTCTTTGACCAGCGCCAGATATGTCAGCGCGTCTTTGGCTTTTGAAATGCCACCCGCAGGTTTGTAACCAACCTTAAAGCCTGTCATATCGTGGTATTCACGGATTTGGCGCATCATGACCAGCGAGATCGGCAATGTTGCGTTCAGCGCTTCTTTACCCGTGGATGTTTTGATGAAATCTGCACCTGCCATCATGCACACCATGCTGGCTTTGGCGATGTTATCCATAGTGCCAAGATTGCCTGTCCCCAGAATGGTTTTAAGCTTCGCATCCCCGCATGCCTCACGATAAGCCTTCACGCGGTCATAGACGGCTTGCCAGTCCCCGCGCAGCACTTCTTCACGTTGCAGCACGATATCGATCTCGGACGCACCGTCAGCCACGGAACGGCGGATTTCTTCAACCATGGTTTCAGTTGGCCCTTGGCCGTCAGGAAAGCCTGTCGACACAGCCGCCACAGGAATACCTGTGCCTTGCAACGCTTCAACGGCTTCGGCTACATGCGCGTGATACACACAAACAGCTGCCGTACGGTTTGGTTTTTCGCCCAGGCCTATCTTTTCCAAGATAGATGGGCGCACGGCTTTGGCCGCCTTACTACACAGGCGCTCGACCTTGCCATGTGTGTCATCGCCAGACAGCGTGGTCAGGTCGATGTGGTTAATCGCACGCAGCAGCCATGCAGCTTGATAGTCTTTTTTGACGCTACGGCGTGACGGAAAGTCAGCAGCGCGCGCCATGACAGCATTTGTATTGATCTTGATGCTATTGATGATGCCTAAATCCAGCGCGATGCCCAGATTGCGCGTCCAGCCGTTATCGTTAGCTTGTTTGAAAGCCTTATTAGCAGCCATATTGGCGTCCTCCCTTTAACCCGATATTTTATCTTTTTCTATAATCAGGGGAGCACACTAGGATATTTTTTCCATATATGTCAAGAAGCAGACCTATCGTAAAACAGGCCTGCTTACAAAGCATTACATGGGGATTTCATATTTTATGAAACTTTTACGCGGGCGCATCGTTAGAAGGGCGAACCACAATGAAAGGATCAGATAATGACTAAATATATTTTGCTTGGCGCAACAGCGATTGCCACATTTTTCACTGTAAACACTCTGTATGCCGGCGACCTGTCCGTTAATGGCGCAACAGGTGCTGACGTTAATGTGACTGCAGGTACGTCTGTAACTGGCGACACGTCTGCTAACGCGGATACCACTATGGATCATAAGACAACAGCATCAGGCAGCGAAGGTTCTACTACGACGACAACTGATGTCACAGTCGATGTTGATAGCGAAGCTGATGAAGCGGCC
>DUBU01000003.1:165215-170143 GCA_012960155.1 Micavibrio sp.
TGCTGCGAACGAGACTAGAGCAGAAGTCGAAGCAGAAGCTGATAAAGCACAAGCCGAGATTGATGCGCAGCGCGATGCCGCAGCTGACCGCATTCAAGATCTGGACAATGATGCAACGGCCGGCGTACAAGCCACAGCCACAACAAAAATCGACGTCCAGTAAAAAATCAGGAACTTACGGGCTACTCGCTCGTAGGTTTCTTTATAAACACACACTTACATAAGAGATAGAAAGGATGGTTATCCATGTCTTTGATAACAGCTACATTTAAAACACGTACAGCCGCAGAAGAAACACTGCGCGACTTTGAAAAACTTGGTGTAACGTCAGAACAGATTGGCCTGATCGTATCCGATGAAACACGTGGCAAAACCTTCAATATCGAAGAAGGCAGCAAAATGGATGAAGGCCTGGCAACAGGTGCCACTGCAGGTGGCGTCGTCGGCGTAGTCCTTGGCGCGCTGTCAACTGCTACAGCAATGGCCATTCCCGGCCTGAACATTGTCGTTGCAGGTTCGCTAGTTTCAGCCCTTGCCGGTATTGGCGCTGGCGCTACAGCAGGCGGCTTTGTTGGCGCTTTAATTGGTGCCGGTATTCCAGAGCACGAAGCCAAGCTTTACGAAGATCAACTTATGAACGGTTCTATTCTGCTGGCCGTAGAACCTAAGGATGATGATCAACGTGACGACATTAAAAACATTCTTGAACATCAGGATGCCTACAATTTAGCAGCCTAATATAGCGTTCAACTCGCTGGAAAAGCCGCATCCTATGCGGCTTTTCTTTTCCCTAAACCCTAGTAATGAAGGAGACCAAAATGTCTAACGAACTATCAGGTAAAAAAATTGCTATTCTAGCCACTGACGGCTTTGAGCAAGTCGAGCTGACCGAACCAATGAAAGCGGTCAAAGAGGCCGGTGCCGAAGTTGAAATCGTCTCGTTGAAAGACGGTAAAATACACGGCTATCACCACATGGAAAAAGGCGACAGCTTTGATGTAGATTGCACAGTCGAACAGGCTGATGCGTCCGATTACAACGGCCTTATTCTGCCAGGCGGTGTTCATAACCCCGACACATTGCGTACCGACAAAAACGCAGTCGAATTTGTGCGCAGCTTTTTCAAACAGAAAAAGCCCGTATCAGCTATTTGCCACGGTGCCTGGATGCTGGTCGAGGCCGATGTTGTTGACGGACGTAAAGTCACATCATGGCCAAGCGTGCGTACAGACATTGAAAATGCGGGCGGCCAATGGGTTGACGAAGAGGTTGTCGTTGATGAAGGATTAACGACTAGCCGTAAACCGGATGACTTAAACGCTTTCTGCAGCAAAACTGTCGAAGAGTTTTGCGAAGGCAAGCACCGCAAGCAGGCAGCTTAAATAGCGCCTATCTCAACAACACCCTCTTACCAAGATGGTAGGAGGGTGTTTTAATTAAGACAGATTGTAAATATTCTCAAAACACCTATGATCGGTTTGACATTCCCTATGGCAGGAATAGTTAAGTCATAGCGTCTTAGACAAGATTCCAAAGGAGATCATTATGCCTACAGAAGTATTATACAGCGTTAAAGCCACAGCCACAGGCGGCGGCCGCGAAGGTCACGCCAAGACAGAAGACGGCGTCATGGATGTCACACTGGTAAAGCCTAAAGAGCTTGGCGGCACAGGTGAAGGCGGAGTCAATCCGGAGCAGCTGTTTGCGACTGGCTATTCGGCTTGTTTCTTAGGCGCGATGCATTTTTATGCCGGTCAGAAGAAGGTTAAAGTTCCTGAAGATGCGACTGTCACAGTCTCAGCAGGTATCGGCCCACGCGAAGATATGGGTTTTGGCTTGGACGTTACTATTGAAGTTTCTCTGCCGGGTTTGGAAAAAGACGTAGCGGAAGATCTGGTTGCCGGAGCGCATAAGGTATGTCCGTACAGCCACGCGACTAAAGGCTCACTGAACATTACACCGAAGCTAGTGTAAGAAGGCGCGCAGCCTTTACGGTTTAAAATTTAAAGACTATTCTATGGGCGATTTATATCGCCCATTTTTATTGCTATATGACCAAGGATACCCGAGCATGAGTGAATTACCCGCCTGCCCCCAATGCCAATCGACCTACACATACGAGGACGGCTTGTTATTTGTTTGCCCTGAATGCGCGCATGAATGGTCTGAGGCTACAGCAGGCGGTGATGATGACAGCATAATTCGCGATGCTAACGGCACTGAACTTCAAGATGGCGATACCGTGACCGTAATTAAGGACCTAAAAGTCAAAGGCTCATCATCAGTTGTCAAAGTCGGCACCAAAGTCAAAAACATCCGTCTTGTCGGCGGTGATCATGACATTGATTGCAAAATACCGGGCATTGGTGCGATGGGCCTGAAATCAGAATATGTTAAGAAGGTTTCCGAATAATATCTAAACCGCGATTAGATACTTCTTTGACTTTCTCCATCGTACGCCCCCAAAAGGCCGCGGAAATTGTTTTCGCCATACTCAATTGGCTTACGCTCTGCGTTTCAGAATTAATTGAGCTATCAGCAATATGTATCTCTGCAGTAGGTCTCTTGGCTTTAAAGCTATCCCATGCCAGCTTTGCACAGCTATGCACACTGATCGTCTGCCCAATACCTTTTAGAATATCGCGGTCAATCTGACCTGTTTTCCAGACGGTCGCAAAAATAGACGTCAAAGTTTGCGCGCGCAGCTTTTCGTCACTGCCGAAGCCTTGATGCGCGTCCATGCGTGCCAGCAATGCACGCTGTTCGTCCACCAGATAGGCCTTATTCTGCCCCCAGTCACGACTGGTAACAGCCTCCACGAAGGTCGACGCAGCAGGCTGTCCCGTAGCAACGGCATTAAAGACAAGCCCTAACACTTGCCCCAGCGCCTGTTTCTGTTCGGCGCGCGGCTCTGCAATACTCTTCGCGTCGAGATCGTAAGGGATTTGACCGACATCAAACATACCGATCGTGTTTTCTTTAATTCCCTGCTGGCCGCCATGACGGTCTTTGTCAGTAGCCTTGCCGCGCAATGTTCTATAAAGCTCGGCCGTTTCAATCGCGATGGATTTCAGCTGTTTTACAGGGCCGTCTTCCAGATCATTTAAATGCGCGCCATGAATACGGGCTGTCTCCAGATATTCAGGACCAGCAGAGACAGTTTGCGCGACATTAAAGTCATGCCACTGCCCGTTCACGCAAATTCGCAACGGCGTGTATTCCGCCTCGGCGTAATCAACCTGCTGTTTTCCAACCTCGCCATTGGCTGAAACCTTGATCATCTCGCGCGCATTTTCAACCATATGCGGCAATGGTTTATAATGCTCATGGCGCTTAGCCAGTTCGATAAAGGCTGTTAAGTATCTTTCAAATTGCAGATCAGCAATTGGTAAAACATCCTCGCGCATAAATTTCAGAGCGGTTTCGCCATCCGCTTTCTGGCGGGCGACCACATAGGCGGTCGAGGCGCTCCCTAACACCGCGCCGATATGTTCTTTTTCGATTTCGCGCTGCATATCTTCGGGCAGAGCCGCTTCGATACGTTCAAAAATTTCCCAGCGTTTGGGCGGCGCAAAGTCTACCTTGCTGCTCTTCAGATCATCACGAAACTGGATAAACTCGGGGTCTTTCAGATCAAGACCACTGAGATAGCTGTGACCTGCTTGTAAGAGCTGTCCGCCTGCCGCGCCCGTTCTGGCCAATACAAATGACAGAACCTGCCCCGGGCGCAGATCGCCCTCTTTTGCAGCCTGCTCAGTAGTAGCCAGAATGGCCGAAAATGTCGTACGGCGAAGCTCGGCCGGACATGTATCCAGATAGACCAGTAGCGCTTCGCGGGCTTCAGGCGCAAAACGGCGCTCCATCGGCAGGACTTTATCCAGCACAAATTGAACGGCTTTATCAAATCCATCCTGTTCGTCTTCATTAACAGGGAACAAGATACGATCCAGATAAACCGTGCGCAGCTCGAACGGCAGCGTCCAGAAATTCTGGTGCAGGTAATCAACGGCCATGTTTTCCTGAAGCGGTGAAAGCTTCAGATTTTTTTCAGGGTCATAGAATTGCTGGATAAACTTCGCATTCGACATTCCCTGATGCACTTTTGATTTCAACAGACTGACAAAATATCCTGTCCCTGCCTTGGTAATAGGCTCGGTAATGTAATCCAGAAACGCCTGACGCAGTTCGGGGTCATGCGCGCAGAGATCAATCGCGGATTCAATGGTGCGCAGACCGCTATCCTGTTCCAAGAACTGGCGGCCGTAATGATCAACCAGAAGTTCTTTCGCAGCATAGGACAGATCTTTTTGTGCCTCGACACGATCCAGCAATTTAATCACGGCACTTACCGCCTGCCCTGCGTCAAATTTACGAACGGCTCGTTTTAACACCTTGGTTGCTGCCTCAACATAGGCTTTATCACCGTAATCCAGAACCGAAGATAGCGCGCTAACATCTTTCCAGCCTGCCACTGTTGACTCTACCCATTGTTCAACAGCCCATTCACGATATGACGGGTCTTTAATCTGGATGGTCATGAGATGCGCCAGATGGTTGGCACGCTCTGCCACAGGTAACGACATTATTCGATTACGAATATGCCTTTGATAGTCTCGCTCCAAATGCGGCCTATGGGCGAAGATATTATGGGAGCCTTGATCATAGTAACGATCATCGCCGCGACCATGATCATCGACAAACCTTTTGATAAGCGTTTCTAGAGGCACCGACTTTCTGAAGTCTACGCGCTTATTCCGTTGCAGCTGACTTTTCACGCGGCGCGCTAACTCCTTAGTCAGCTTTGTGGCCAATTCCTTATTCTGCAGAAACGAGAAATCATTGCCGACAGTATACTCTGGCAACGATGCCAAGGCGAAGCGGCGCTCTACGGTATGGCTATCCGCGCGGCGTAAGGCTCTTAGCAATTC
>DUBU01000004.1:0-30665 GCA_012960155.1 Micavibrio sp.
TTGAGTCACCACACATGGTGGCTAACGCATTGAAACCAAACCAGTGACTAACTCTCGAACTGGTACCATCATGTGGGGCAGGTCAAAGCTTTACGCCTCTTTCCTTTGCTGCTCGCAAAGCGTTTTTCGTTCTTTCTGCTATAAGCTCACGTTCATGCTCAGCAAAGGCAGCCAGCATATGAACCATAAATTTATTCGCATGAGGGTTATCAACGGCTTTAAACTCGATACCGCTTTCCATCAAGCCAGATATGAAATGAAGGTTACGTCCAAGACGATCTAGTTTAGCAATGAGTAAGGTGGCTTTAGTACGGCGGCACTTTTCAATCGCCTGTAAAAGCTCAGGCCTATCATTCTTTTTACCAGTCTCTACTTCTTCAAAGCTGC
Organism: Micavibrio sp.; assembly: GCA_012960155.1. Classification (GTDB taxonomy): domain Bacteria; phylum Pseudomonadota; class Alphaproteobacteria; order Micavibrionales; family Micavibrionaceae; genus UM-FILTER-47-13. The sequence continues at coordinate 388 of DUBU01000004.1, forward strand.
CGACGACTTCTCCGCCATTTAATGCAAGGTAATTTCTAATAGCCTCACGCTGCGCCTCAATGCCGAGCCCTTTGATACCTTGCTTGTCAGTACTCACCCGAAAATAGCAAACAAACCGATCAACCACGGCATCAAAACCTTATATTAGAAGTTATGCATTAATATGTTAACCTCCCATAATATATGAATGATGTCAATAAATTGTTTTAAATCAATGGGATGATGTCATTTTTCTTTCTGTTGTTTTACAGGTTTCTTTGCACCAAAAGAATTGGTCAGACTATGTTGTTCTAGCGCATTTTTAAGAGTTGATATCGGAATAAAACCATTTATAGGGTTGCTGCCGTCATTGTGTTCTGGTCCCCAAAAGGCGACACCTATAACTTCATTGTTGTTGTCAAGCACAGGGCCTCCGCTAGCACCGTCCGTAATAGGGGTATTAACTATAAAAGCATCTATGCCGTGTATCTTTTTCTTAGATGTGATTATTCCTTCTGAGATATTTGGGGTAGAACCAGGTCCGAATTTGGGAAACCCAATAACTTTAACTGTGTCACCTATTTCTAGATATTTGTCTTCTCCTATTTTGTATGGCTTTACATCAGACAAATAAGATGTCGGATCTAATACAGCTAGATCAATAGCTTTATCTGCAAAAATAAGGGGGCATTTTTGCTTTTTGTCTTCTTCATAACATCTATAAACATTGCACATGGCATAGTTGTCCGAAGTAATTCCAGATATTACGTGTTCGTTAGTAACAATTCCTACGCCATCCAATAAAAAGCCTGTACCCTGCGCCTCCATCCATTCAATTACATAAGTTGCCAGTTCTTCTCTTGATTTTGTAAAGTGAATGTTTGGTTTTCCTAAAGCATCCGTTAGCTTGAATGCCAACTTACGGTAAATTTTGTCGTCTCTTCCTCGAACCATTTGGATATAGTTTACTCTGCCTTTAACTACCTTAATGAAGAATTCGCCTTTAGCTCCCTTAAATTTCTCACTCTGCCAGTTCGTAAGTTTTTTTACTCGGTACTTATCCAAATAGTCATGCTCTGCTTGCTCAGCACCAAATTTTTTCCATGCGTATAGCATTGAGGCTGTTTGCCTGATGAACTTTCTCGAAACGTTAGGTTTTTTATTAACTGTAATTCCAGTAACTTCCTGACGTTGATTTTTACCTGCCAGACGAACCTTTTCTTCATTAATTACAAAGCCGCTTTCTTCGATGATTTTGGATAGCTCGTAGCCGACAATGGCTCTGTCTTTTTTTAAATCAAAACGCACTATGCTTGACGGCAGCTTGCTTTTTTTTACATTGAAAGAAAAAGTTATATCGTCTGCATATCTCGTGTAGGTACACCTATTTTCAGAAGCTAGGTTTTGTAGTAGGGCATCCATTTTCCAGCAGATTAAGTTAGATATTATAGGGCTTGTCGGGGCACCTTGAGGAAGGGCGCCATTGTAACAACATATCTGTGCCAGAATGGTCGCCTCTGACTGTGAGTACATAAACGGTTTAGACATCAATAGGTTTCGAACGCGACCAAAGTGTATGCTGCCGTAAAAATCTTTAAGATCAATGTTAAAAACATTTCGCTTGCCAATGTGTTTTTTTGCATTAGTTACGATTGAGCGCTCTTTTATAAAGCCGTGGGTTGCGTTTTTAGGAGTGTAACAGCTTGATAATTCTTCGGCTAAAGTTTGCTGTACCTTTAGCAATAGTATTTTCGGTGCATTGATTTCTCGCAGTTCTCCATTCTTCTTAGATATGGTGAAGCTGTGATAAGACTTATTTACTTTAGGGTAGATAAGAGAAGAAAGTTGATCGTAAGTGTAGCCAAATTTCTTGGCTATAGCTTCTTGTGAGGGAAGGATTGTATCACTAAAGTCGATCATTATTATTTCTCATTGATTAAATGCATACGAGGGCTGTTTTCTCTTGTACAGCGGTACGGCTTACACACGCGTTGTGCGGCCAGAAGAAACATTGTTTTGACACATTGCAGATTAACAATGGAAAGTTAAACTCTGCCCTCATATGCTGTGAAATGATTTATCGCCAATGCTTTCGAAATGCAATCTTAGATTTACAATCGGTGCACTATTTTCATGCGTAAGACTTTTCAGCTTTTTGGAGGTCAGAGACCATATCCTTAGTGTTGGCATCAGCCAAGTCATCTAGCTTTGTGTTTAGCTGTTCTAACAGATAGTTATTAGTTAGAGAAAATTCGTCAAAAATAGTGAACCAGTCCTTGACATAGCACTTGATTTTATTTTCTTCGTCCAGTGTCACAAGGCCATATTCTCCTCTACTTTTTAGACTTTGCATTCTCTGCGAGATTGTAACATCGTCTCGTGAGACAGTTCTTCCAATTAAAATGAGCTCGAATACTAGCTTGTTGCTTTTAAATTCTGGAGTTTTAGCAATTATCTCTGCATAATCCTCTAGCTGTCGTAAATGCTTTTTATTTAAAGATATACTTGGTCTTTTAATCTCTACTATTACGCACTTGTAGATTTCATTTCCTAGCGCATCAAAGGTTGGTATTTTTCTAGCTAGAAATAAGTCTACTTGTTTTTGTGCTCCGATAACTTCTACATCATCTTCAAGGTCTGCTTCGACGATATCTGAAATATGTGGAACTCTATCTCTTAGGTTTCTACAAATTTTCGTAAATGTATCTTCCTCAGCCCCTATGGTTGCATATTGAGGGCCGAACAACCATGTGTTTTGCTCAATTATTTTTTGTAGATCGGGGGTCTCTAAAATTTCTTTATATCTTAGTCCTATAAGCTCTTTTAGCTTATGAACGGCTATTTGGCGCTTTTTTAGGACTTCGATTGTACTGATAATATTTTCTAATGTGCTCTGTTTTAAATGTTCTGAAAGTTGCACTAAGCTTTCAGCGCTCAGGTCTAGCACGCCGTCCAAAACATCAAATAGTGCATCGTTCTCATTTGAGATCAGCACAATGTCTAGTAACCTCACCAAAACCTTTGCTTGCCTATCATTTAGCTTATTAAATAGTGACGGATCTGCAAAATACAGCTCACGCACCACTTTCTTAGTGTTTGATTTTCTCCATTCTGCATAGTTAGGATCAACATCTTTGTAAGAGGGGAAAAAACCGTTTTTCTCGTAACGTTTTAGCTCTTTATCTACGTGGGATCTTAAAAAATCCTTATATACTGTATTTTGGAAGTCTAGTAATTGCTTTTTGAGCTTCTTTTTAGTCTCATTGGTCTCGACGGAGGCAGGATCAATTTCGAGTATATTGGGGTCGTATTTATCGATCCATTCAGAGAAGATGTAGAGGCTAGAGTAAAATGCTACCTTACAGTTAAAGCTACTTAGCTCTCTGTCTATGGTTCTATAATCGTGGCTTAGGAAGTAGTTATAAGACTTTTCCGAACTGGGTTTTTCATACCATCTAATTAAAGTTGCCTCAAATCTGTGTCCGTCTATTAGAAAGGTTCTTTTGTGCAGTTCTGCAGGCGGAACTAATACTTCTTGGCCATTAATTCTGATGCTCTTGTTGGGGTTTAGCGCTAAAAGCCAGCCAAATTCGTTACTAAATTTTTTAGGTAGAGATGGGTCGTTATAGAAAAATTTGCTGTTAAAACCATAGAGTTCTACACAGGTTCCGGTTTCTATTCCCTCTAAGTAAGGGTGATTGGAGGCTGCGTCTTCTAGATAGCTGATTTCAAAATTTTTAATGGCAGAAGATTTTATTTTTACATTTGCATCATAGTTCTTGGTTCTAGTGTGCCAGATAGCCGTATCGCATAGTTTGTGGAATGTTAGACGTCCTCTTCCTAAAGAACCGTGTTTTTCGCAATCAAATTTTTTGGAGCTGTCATTAAACTTGCCGAAATTATCTTTTTCATTGCGAATATCAATTCCATGCCCGTCATCTAGAATAAGTATTGTTTCTAGTGCTCCTAGCTGATGTTCTGCGAAGATAACGTCTATGTTGTTAGCGTTAGCGTCCAGGCCATTCCATACAAGTTCAAAAATTGCATCTAAAGGCTCAGAGTTTTTGAATAGGCTTTTGACGCCATCATGCGTTATTTCTGTAGAGCTGATTAATTTATTCTCACCCATAATTCCCCCATGTATTCTAAGGTAGCAGCTATAGCAAATATCTTGAGTACTTCAAGATATAAATTAACAAGCTTTTACACCTATATTAAAAGCGCATTGCTGCTTAAAGAACATTAGTTCGCTGTGGGGCAGGTTGTCGTTAATAAACCTGACTAGAGGTGTAAGGTTACCCGTGCGTTCGAACTTGGTCAGGAAAGAGGGTAGCACGATGCATGCAGTTGCGCCCATGGAGCCTTGTGCATCACGCTTGTCCCATATATGCCTAGCAAAGTTCTTCTCGTTTGACGCGCAGCCCAGCCCCCTATGGTGGCAAAATGCGTTAAGGTGTGAGCTACGATAACCTGAGCGTATATGAATGCGCCCGTATTCTTTTTGCAACGGTTCTAGAATTTCTTGGCATAGCTTACTGCCCGTCTCAATCGCTAGCTTAGGGTCATCAGGAATATTGGGAATGCCGAAGAAATTTCCTACTTCAGAATGTAAAAACTCTCGAAAGAAGAAATTCTCCGAGAGCCTCACACGTCCTAATCTATCCAGATCCCAATAGTTCATTATGGTTCAACGGTTTCTATGAAAGTCCAATATTCTGACATCTCGCCCTCACGACGAAGCTTAATTATTCCCATACCATGACCCACTGCGTAAACGGTTTCGCCTCTTTTGAAAATGGTGCATTCGCCGGTGGCCACGCCAAGCACTAATGCGTTTTCAAAGGCGACATTATCCTTTTGCCAAATGTAAGTTCTTACTTGCTTAAAGTAGTCCTTAGATGAACAGCCAAAATGGTTTTCTTGCTGTACGGTTAGCTTATCAAAGGCGTTAGCATTTGTGGCTCCGAGTAGGGTGTTGAAAACTAAAAGACATATAAGCGTCTTCGATACGATATTTGCGTAAATCATTACAAACCTCCTAAATAAAAAAGCCACCAGAACACAATCGCTCTGGTAGCTGGGTGTTAGTAACCGTATCGAAAGAAACGGCGCGATGCTTTTGGGCTTGCGCCTTGTACATGACATCGCCACCCAGCCTTAAGCTGAGTAGCGACACGTTTACGGCAGTGTCTAGAATGCCGCTTTCGATAGGGGTTACTAAGCCCCAGACCTGCACTAGTGCTGATCCATCGCCAGAATAACAGTTTGGCGGGGTGAGGCAATATTATTGTTCAAGTGATTGAATTTTGAACCTAGGTTCAATTTTTGATGGCCAATGATTTGAGGGCGTATAGATATAAACTATAGTACCCCTTGATACTAATTCTTGGCTAACGCTCTCTGTGTTTAGGGTAGAGGTGAGAAAGATCTAAGCCTTCATATTTGATCTTTGAAATAGCATCGTAAAGCTGCTTTGTGCTGTATGCGGAGTTCATATCTCCATAAGAGCTACTTACGCCATCCGTCTTCCATCCCCCCAAAAAGTCGGCTAACTCTTTTGGCAGCTCTGCACGCCTTTCTGCGTTTCTGAAGTTATGTCGAAAACTGTGGAATGTATGCTTTGCAGTTTTTGCTTTTGCCTTAGGCAAACATTTCTCACTAAACCATCCTGAATGTTTATGCGACCATGAACCATTCACAGGCTTTACGCTTGGGAATAGTTTTTTAGCATTTCTCTTTTTCTGATTTTGCCAGAAAGTCTTGAAGCCTATTTTTATTAGCTCTGGGTGTACTGGGATTGTTCGGTTTGAGCCGCGGGTCTTAAGGCGCTTTTTGTTTTCTTCGTTTTCATAGTCTTCCATATTCTCAGTGATTTTTATCACTAGAATACCGTCTTGTTCCTCTAAGTCATTTACATCTAGCTGACATATTTCGCCCAGCCGCATGCCCATGAATAGTGCGATAAGCGATACCCAAAATTTTTCATCTGCCTTATCTTTTGAACTGTTACTTTTGGAGCTAGTTTTGAGTTCGTGATAACGGACAAATTCATCTAGTCTAAAAATTGATTTTAACTGCTCATCAGAAAAAGGAAGTTTTTTTTCAGCCTGACGAACATCTTCTCGTACCCTCAAGTCTTCTACAAAAATATCTTCTACGTATTTTCTTCTTCTTGCCCACTGCATCATGCCAGAGAAAGCCGAAATGTATTTATTATAAGAACTAACGGAGATTGTTTTCGCCCCTGATTTTTTACCTCGATCAATAGCCTCTATAAGAGTGAATTGGTTTTCTGGATATTTCTTACGAACATTACTCGGCATCTTCTTTAAAAGAGCCGCCATTTTATCGCTTTTCTCAGCGTCCAAATTACTCATTCGGAAGCCTTTGCCAAAAAGCTCACTGATTATATCCAGCATAGCTCTGGTCTCGTTTAAGCGCTTTTCGCTTAAGATATCTTGCTTAAATGTCAGATACATTTCTTTAACTTCATCGAATGTTTTAGATGTCGTTAAGCTTAGTGGCTCAGTAGGCTTGAATTTTGGATTGATGTATTCAGGTGTGACTTCTCCCATTCCGCGCTTTAGTGCTTTCTGGGCTTCCTCAACCATGCCCTCCAGAAAGATACGGCAGAATTTTTTAAATGCTGGTGAACTTTCTTCAAAGCCTATCTCTTGTTCCAATAGGTACTTCTTAGCAATTTTACTTACATAGCTTAAATTATCTTCTGCGTATGCGATTTCGGCTTCACTTAGATCAATTTTTAAATCCAATATATGAAGCTCTAGGTCTTCAGGTCGTCCTTGCTCCAGAATGGCTTTCTCATGTGCGGCATCAATCTTTTCTACCCACCCCCGCGCAAGCACATAGAGCTGACTATCGCTTAGGGTAGATAAAAGATCTGCTGTTACTGTTATGGGAGCTGATTTCTTTTTTAGTTGTATTCTGGCATCTTCAAAACGCTTTTCGAACTCTGCCGCTTTTAGTATTGCCTTAGAGCACGCTGATTTGTAATCAGAAGTTTCTAGTGTAACCCAAATATCTTTTATGGTTTTGCTGCCGTTGTATTCAAAATGACCCTGCAAATCTTTAGGTACATGTATTCTAAAAGTGAAACCATTTCCTCTCGGCATCAAGCCTATTGGTTTTGCCATCTCGTTCATACCTTTTCGTAGCACATTATCGTAGCAAATACGAAAAGAAAGTGTATAGAAACCAAGGGTTTGCTTATATATCAATGATTTATTGAGGAGGTGGTGACCGCTGAGGGATTCGAACCCTCGACCTACTGATTAAAAGTCAGTTGCTCTACCGGCTGAGCTAAGCGGTCTTGTCGTATAAATACGAAGCCGTAACTTATGGATTATCGCGGCAAAGGTCAAGTTTTTATTTTAGAAACTTCGATCAAAAGCATAAACTAAATTCAATACAGGAGTGGGGAGCGCGTTATGGCCAGAAATTACGACGATATCGATGAAATTATTGAAGAAATTGAGCATATCAAACTCAATTTAAATGATCATTTGCTAGGCTCTGTCTTCTGGGAAGAGGCAATGAAAAGCCTGATCGAGAAAAAGGGATCGCAAATGATTGATCTTTTAAAGGAGCTGCGCCGTTATCGTGATCACGATAAACCGTCATCACAGGGCTAGTAAGACGCATCCTTGCGCACGCAGCGATAGGATACAAAATTCTCTTTATCAAGATTGATGCGGTAGCCGATATTAAAATTTTTGGCAAAAGCACTTAAGGGGCTTTCTTCGGTTGAGGACCAGTAAAGCCCGTCCGGAAATTCGCCCGTATAATTGAAGTTTTTGATTTTATAGCGGTTATTGAACAAAACATTCAGTTCCGCTTCAGCAGGCAAGTACCAATCACCATGGCCGTGCATATAGACATTATCGCAGACATAAATCGCATTGGCCTTCAGGCGGTGATAGGACTGCTTGGAAAATAATCGGTCTTTCACAGCTTGGACGTTTTTTGTGCCTTGGCGGCTTGATGACGCGCCAACTTCTTTTACAATATCGCTCCATTGGCCGCGTTCCGGCATATCCATAGCGGTTGTATACATGGCTGTGCCCGTATCAGGGCTTAATCCGGCATAAATCGTGCCATCTGCACAAACATCACCCGGAACAGGGTGAGGTTTGTATTCACCTTCAGCTTGTGCCGGGTCCGGCTCAAAACACGCCGCGAGCGCTGCGCCCAAAGGTGCGCACAGCACTATAAATGTAACGATTATGGCGATAGCGTATTGATTTACCATGATATTTATCATGCCCTAGGAAGGTTATTTTTGCATTAATTCTTATGCCGAAATCGTAAATAAATACAATTTTTCACAAATAAATTAATACTGAACCTTATCGTCTTTATTGGCCCATTCTTGGAACACTTCGACGGCTTCTTCGTGCAATATTTGCTCTATAGGCAGGCTACGATCTTGCAGGGGCAGGGCAACCTCGCGATATAAAAAGGCATCATCGAAATCGATTTTGGCCGCATCATCCTGCGTATTGGCGAAGTAAACCTTATCCAGACGCGCCCAGTAAATGGCAGATAAGCACATGGGACAGGGCTCGCAAGAGCTATAAATCGTGCAGCCCTTAAGGCTGAAATCACCAAGCTGCGCACACGCATCGCGAATGGCGGAGACTTCGGCGTGCGCCGTGGGGTCATTATTTTGCGTTACGTTATTCGCGCCGCGTCCGATGATCTTGCCGTCTTTTACGATAACCGCTCCAAACGGCCCGCCGCCGCATTTATGGACGCTATCGCGGCTCATCTGAATGGCTTCGCGCATGAATTTTTCGTGATCCATTGGTGTTTCCCAAGTTTTAAAATTTACGGATATTGGCGCGTGAAAAGAAATTTTGCAAGTTTTGTTCTTTGTGCTGGCGCAGCAAAAGTGTAAGTTTGTGGTCAGCCATACAAAACGGAGATGACATGAGCGACGGTTTTAAATCAATGCTGGACGATGACGGGTCAGATGACCTGAAAACAGGGCCATTTGCCAGAATGCGCGCCTATTTCTTGGCAGGTATTCTGGTTACCGCACCCATCGGTATTACGATTTACCTGACATGGATTTTCCTGCAGTTCATTAATAACCGTGTGACAGCCTTAATTCCGTGGGAGCTGAACCCGTTTAATTACTTGCCGCTCTCTGTACCCGGTGTGCAGCTGATCCAGTCCATAGCCTCACTGATTATCGTGATTGCTTCATTTATTTTGATTGGCTGGTTTGCCCGTAACGTTCTGGGGCGCATGATCTACCGTATTTTTGAATATGTGATGCACCAAGTGCCGGTGATCAACAAGATATACAACGCGATCAAGCAGATCATGGAAACCATCATGGCCAGCCAGTCCCAAGCCTTCCGCGAGGTTGTTGTGCTGGAATACCCGCGTAAAGGTGTCTGGTCGCTGGGTTTTGTGACAGGCCGCTCCGAAGGTGAGGTGCAGCGCACGACCGCCGAAGAAACCATGAGCGTTTTTGTGCCGACAACGCCAAACCCGACATCGGGTTATCTTCTGTTCGTACCTAAAAAGGAGCTGTACTTCCTTGATATGACTGTAGAAGAGGCAGCGAAACTGATTGTTTCAGCGGGTATTATCGTGCCGCCTGATCGTGGGAACGATGTTTCACAAGGTAAGCGCGTGAAAACAGCGGCGATTAAGGCTGAAAAGGCGACTAAGAAAGCTGAAATTCAGGATGTCGCCGAAAGCACGTCCATTTCAGAAGCTGCCAAAGCCAGAGCGGTAAAGGCCAAATCACCAAAGGCTAAAACGACCAAGAAAGCGGCCGTAAAAAAGGCTACCACTAAAAAGAAGGCAGCCTCTAAAACATCGACTTCTAAATAAAGCTTACAAAATCTGTGGTGGTTTTGGTGTTCCGTCAGTCTCGAAATTAACGCGGCGGCTCATGCCTGGCTTTGTTTGCGGGCTTGTGATGCCTTCTTTATCCAACGTTTCAACCACAGCCGTAATCTGCGCTGTTTTTAGACCGTCATCTTTGAACGCATTACGCAATGTATCACGGCGTGCATCGCCTGTTTCAACAACGGTTTGTCTGATTTTCTTATAAAGGTCGGCATCAATGTTCAGCTCATCAAGGCGCGCTGCAATCTCTTCAGGCAGAACGCTCTCATTAAATGTTGCCGAGATATGCGCAGGGGAGGCCTGAACCTCTTCAGCCGCTTCGCTTTCCGCCTCATCTTCTGCAAAAATATTTACGATATCGCCGTCCTCAGCTTCTGCAGCAACCGCAAGCTCAGAGTCATCGTCAACATCTATACGCTGCGAGTCGTCTAGTTTTAATGGCTCAGGGCGTTCTTCTGCTTGTTCGCCTGTAATTGGTGATGTGTCACCTTGAGGTTCTGCTGCCATTCTATCGGCAAGCGCGGCAGCGGCGTCTTTAACGTCTTCAGGCAGTTCTTCTGATGAAGCAGCCGGGGCGACGGTTTTAGGCGCTGCACCCTGTGCGCGGCCATAGGTGCCTTCTTCCATCAGACTCACATTCTCGGCGGGTACGCGCATACCTTCGCCCATGCCGTACTGGCTTTCATCTATCAGGCCCATGCCTTGCGTGGCGCTGACTTTATAAGGCTCGGAAACATATTTTGTCTCTGCCTTGGCGGTTGCAGGCTCTGCATCTTTCGGCGCGGCTTCAGCTTTAGGCGCCTCTTGGGCGTTCTCTTCAGCGGCGGGCTCTTGAGCCTCTGCCTGTGCTTCAGCTTCTGCTTGCGCAGCCTTTTTCGCGGCCTCTTCGGCCTCGACTGAATATTTGCCCTGAGCACCGGCCGTCACTTTGGCCCAAGCCTGCGTCATATCCTGTGCGGCTTTTTGCATCAGTTTAGGGTCAATCTGCGGGACTCGCTTCACGCGCAATCCTGCCAGACGGCAGGCCGCATACAGTGCCGCTTGTTCTTCGGGTGTATCACCTTCGATGACAACGCCTTTCTTGCGCATTTCCGCACTCGCGGCGGCTGTGACAACCATCGCCAGTGCATTCATGCTCAAAAGCTCGCTGTTGTCTTTAAATTGCGTCAGGTTGGCGCTTACGCGGGAGCGTTCAATCACGATATCTTCAACCTTGATACCGCCTGGCAGCGTCAAATTCGTCATCAGCGGCAAAGTAGGGCGGCTGGAATCATCTTCTGCCAGTTCAATCGAAGCGGTTGTCTTGTTCAGCCAGTCAGCGCCGTCAATCTTGGCGCGGCGGCTTTTGGCTGTAATATCTTTGAATTTCCAGTGGCAGGCGCTCTCACGCTGCTCGTAAACTTCGGCCAGAAGACGCATGAAAGAATCGAATTCTTTACGCTGTTCATCCGCAAGATCGGCGGTCTGATCTGCCTGCGGGTCTTGTTTTTTAGCTTTGTCTACTACTTCTTCCAGCGCGACTTGTGCCATCGTCTTGAAATCCCTCATATTTTTTGAATTCCTGACATTCTACAGCATATTGCCATAAAAAGCCAGTTTTTCACCCCGTTTAGCCCGATAGCAAATACTGGATCGCCTGATCGCGCTCGAATAGATACAGCAATGTCCGCAAGGCCTTGCCGCGCTCGCTTTCCAGCTTCGGGTCTTTATCCATGATCAGCTTGGCATCATCGCGTGCCGCCGCCAGTAATTCGCTGTGGGCGGGCAGTTCTGCCAGCCTGAATTCAGGCATCCCGCTTTGACGCGTGCCAAGGATTTCGCCCGCCCCGCGCAATTCCAGATCACGCTCGGCAATTTTAAACCCGTCTTCGGTGGCGCGCATGATATTCAGGCGCTCTTTCGCGGTCTCTGTCAGGCGCTTGGGGTATACAAGGAAACAATACGATTGATCACCGCCACGACCCACACGCCCGCGCAGCTGGTGAAGCTGTGATAACCCGAAGCGTTCGGCGTGTTCGATCACCATAATCGTGGCTTCTGGCACGTTCACGCCCACCTCGATCACGGTTGTGGCGACCAGAATATCGATATCGCCATTGGCAAATTTGGCCATAGTTTCGTCTTTTTCTTCAGGCTTTAAGCGCCCATGAACAAGCCCGACCTTATCACCGAACTTGGCTTGCAGAATTTCAAACCGTTCTTGCGCTGCCGCCACATCCATAAACTCGGATTCTTCGACCAGCGGACAAACCCAGTAAACGCGCTCACCTTCGGCGATTTTGCGTTCCAGTCCCTCAATCATCTGCTGTACGTGTTCATGGGAAATCAGGCGCGTATCAATGGGTTTACGACCCGGCGGCTTCTCGTCCAGCTTGCTGACTTCCATATCGCCATACGCCGTCAGTGTCAGCGTACGCGGAATAGGGGTCGCGGTCATCACCAGTACATCTACGCCCTTACCCTTGGCGGCCAGCATCAGGCGCTGGTGAACGCCGAAACGGTGCTGTTCATCAATTACCGCCAGCCCCAGATCATCAAACTCCACACCGTCTTGGAACAAGGCATGCGTGCCGATAACAATCTGCGCCGCACCATTACGGATTTGTTGCAGTAATGTCTCGCGCTGCTTGCCCTTATCGCGGCCAGTCAGTGTTACAAAACGCACACCACACGCATCCAGCAGGGGCTTCATGCTTTCCGCGTGCTGGCGCGCCAATATCTCTGTCGGCGCCATAATCGCGGCCTGCGCGCCGCTTTCGATAGCGTTCAGCATGGCAAGCGCCGCCACAACGGTTTTACCTGCGCCTACGTCGCCCTGTAACATACGCAGCATCTTGGACGGATCTTCCATATCCTTATCAATCTCGGCAATAGATCGCTGCTGTGCGCCCGTTAACTCAAATGGTAATGCTTCCAGTAACTTACGGCGCATTTCTCCGCCAGTTTTATAGCTGCGTCCTTGGCGGCGGCGCTGATGGTATCGCACCATCGCCAGCGCCAGTTGATTGGCCAAAAACTCGTCATAAGCCAGCCGCATGCGCACAGAAGACTCTGGCGATAAATCATTTGTATTCACAGGGTTGTGAAGTTTATCTAAGGTATTGTGCCAACTTAAAAAACGCTGCCGTTCCTTATAAGCTGGATCAAGCCATTCAGGTAATTCAGGCAAACGCGGCAATGCGGCTAGTACGGCCTTGCGCAGTAGCTTGTTGGTAATCCCTTGGGTCAGCGGATAGATCGGCTCAACGGTTTCAATGCTCTTACGGTCTTCGACACTGCCGATCGCATCAGGATGCACGATCTGCGGCTTGCCGCGGTAATATTCAACCTTGCCACTGACAACGACTTCAGCGCCCAGCGGTAACTGCTTGGAAACCCAGTCTTTATTTGCGTTAAAGAACACCAGATCAATCGGCCCTGTATCATCATGGCACAGCACGCGATAGGGCATTGAACGCTTCGGCGGCACGTTATGCTTATCAACCGTGATGGTCAGGGTGCAGATTTGCCCATTCGGCGCATCTTTTACAGACGGGGTAAAGCGGCGATCAATGAAATCAATCGGCTTATGCCACAGCACATCCAGAATTTTATCACCGCCGACCAGCTTGGCCATAAGGCTGCCACTGCGCGGCCCGATACCGGGCAGGGCGGTCAGGCGCGTAAAGATGCCGTCCAATACGAACGGGCGTTCTTTCACCTTGGGGGCTTCCTCTTTTGCAGCGGTGCTAGGCATATCTATTGATAGCCTGTTTAAGCGCCGCTGAAAAGGCGCTTACTTGATATCTGCACTGAGTTTTACCGCATAGCGCGACAACCCGATCATAACAAAACCCATCATGATCACAGCAATCGGCCATGCCACGAGATCGAAGAAATATTCGGCCGTGAAATACCCCAGATATCCGATCATCACCAGCACACTGGCCACCAGCAGCGAGCGGCTTTGCGCCACGACAGACATATAAATCATGCCCGATGCCACACCGATCAGCAGGAAATCAACCACAGGGATGTCGTGGATGATCGAGAATGTGCCGCAGGCAAACATCATGGCGAACACAAAATAGGTGAAAGGCACAAACGAACGGTATGGCGTTTTGTTGTAGTGATACGAAATCAGCAGGCCTGAGAGGCCCAGCACAGTCGCGGTCAAATCATAATCGATGTTGAGCTTGTGCATGAGCGCCGAGAAAAACGCAAAGCCGAACATTGTATAAAAGAACACAAGGCTTGTGCGTTTCAGCTTTGTGAACACAAGCGCCATTTGTATTGCCATAGGGCCAAATACGACCATAGCCGCCAGTGCCGCATCATCACCGTCAAAATACTCGTTCAGTAAAACGAACAGTCCTGTGGGCTGCAGGAATGCCGCGATCAGCAGCAGCGGCGTGACAGCCTTCTCGTATCGCGGGTCTTTATGCGTGGCAATCGCCATGATCAATGCAATCAGGCCGGATCCGAAAGTCACAGCAACGCGCACAGGGCTTGTGAAATCATCCCAAAGCATGGCCACAAAGAACCCAAGACCCGCAAAAATGAATAATCCCCCGATATAGGAGAAAATCGTTTTCATCAGATTGCCTTTGTAATTCGCCTGTTTGGGGGCGTCCTGCAACATACGGGCGGCAATTTCATCCGCTGTTATGTCGTGCTGTTCAGCAAGGCTGACAATCTCCGTCAGCGCGGTTTCTTTTTCGTTAGTCATGTTTTACCCATCCGATGAATTGTGTGTTGTAGTAGCTGGGCGCATCAGGAATGTCGTGGGTATAACCGCCCTTAATCAGCGCCATATCGTTTCTGTAACGTCTGTATCCGAACATCTCTGTGAAAAGGCCGCCGCTGCTGTTGCGCGCCTTGCGATCAAAAATATAGCCATCAGGCGATGTCTCGCTGTCATCGAAGCGCAGTGCGGCAAGGGCGGAAGGGGCTTCGATGCTATACTCGCGATCTTTCTCAAAATCCTTTGGCGCTTCAAGTTTAAACTTACTGACCGAGCCTTCCTTCGGATCGTAATGATAGAGCGTCATTTCAAGCTCTGATCGCAGGTGATTTTCGTTAAGGTTGTCACCCAGCTCGAAAATGATTGTTAACTGACCGTCATCTTGAATATCGAAATCGAATGATTGTTTGCTGGCATAGCTACCGCCATGCGTGAAAAGAACACCATATTGCGGCGGCTCCGTAACGGCACGAGTAAGGCTCTGTAATGCCATCACACCGATCACCAGCAGCATGGGAAGGGATATTCCCAAAACTAAAACAAAGTTTTCCTTTAAAAATGATTTCATATCCGTATGGTCTATCTATGTTGTCTTTATCAAATTGACTCGCAGTAGCTTGAGTCTAAAAGACTTTTCAAAATAGGGCAATTGACCCGATACATAAGCGCACAGCTAATTGCGGCGCTGTTAAATACAATCAATCTAACGTTTGGATACTTATGATCGTTCTGAGTTTCGGATTCTTCCTATTACTATTTGTCGCCGTTGGCGTGCTGTCTGTCATGAAACGCAAAAGCACCAGCGAGGATTATTTGCTCGCAGGCCAGAACGTCAAACCATGGCTGGTGGCGCTGTCTGCGATTGCCACGAATAACAGTGGTTATATGTTTGTCGGACAAATCGGCTTTACGTACATGTACGGTCTGCACTCCATCTGGCTGATGATCGGCTGGGTCTTCGGCGACTTTCTCACCTCACTCTTCGTGCATAAAAACCTGCGTATTGCCAGTGAAGAGAACAGCTCCTACAGCTTTGCAGGCACAATCGCAGGCTGGAGCGGGCAGGATTACAAATGGCTGCGCATTCTCGGCGGTTTGATTACAGTCGCATTCCTTGGCACATATGCCGCCGCACAGCTAAACGCGGGCAGCAAGGCGCTGCATGTTCTGTTTGATTGGGAGTACTCAACAGGCGCGATTATGGGCGCGGCTATGGTGCTGCTTTATTGTTTTGCAGGCGGCATCCGCGCGTCCATCTGGACGGACGCGGCGCAGTCTTTTGTGATGATCATTGCCATGGCGCTGATGCTGTTTGTCGGTGTGCAGAGCCTCGGCGGTATCGGCGAGTTCAAAGACGGGCTATACGGCGTATCCGATACCTATATGAACCTATTCCCGACAGATCATCCGTTTGGCGGCTTTATCGGACCGTTCCTGTTTGTGCTGGGCTGGTTCTTTGCGGGTGTCGGTGTGGTCGGTCAGCCCCATATCATGGTGCGCTTCATGACCATGAAATCCCCTGAAAGCATGACACGCACGCGCATTTATTATTACAGCTGGTACATTGCCTTTTACGTGATGACCATCCTTGTGGCGCTATCTGCGCGCTTGCTGATCCCAGATACCGAAGGCTTTGATGCGGAGCTCGCGCTGCCGACCTTGGCGCAGGAATTACTGCCTGATGTCTTTGTGGGTCTGATTTTGGCAGGGCTGTTCGCGGCAACCATGTCCACCGCAGACTCGCAAATCCTCAGCTGTACGTCTGCTATCACGCAAGATCTCTGCCCGAATAAATTATCGGGCTATATGGCGACCAAGCTTTCCACGGTCTTTGTCACGGCAGTGGCGCTCTGTATCGCGCTCTTTGGCAGTGATAGTGTTTTTGCGCTTGTGCTAATTGCATGGTCGGCGCTCGCGTCAGCCTTTGCGCCGCTAATTATCGTCTATGCGTTAAAGCAAGATGTGTCCGAAAAACTGGCGGTCACCATGGTGTTTGCAGGTGTTGGCGCAATGCTGGCATGGCGTACGGCGGGGCTAAATGATTACTGCTACGAAATCGCGCCGGGCGTGCTGGCAGGCTTATTAGTGTTTGCGCTGGGTAAGGTTTTCGCGCTAAATACGGATAAGATATCAACACAGCAGGGATGACCCGCATGAGCGAAGAGACCATCGAAAACAAACGCAAACGCCTGATTTTCAGATCATGGCACCGTGGCACGCGTGAGATGGATTTGATCATGGGCTCGTTTGCCGATCAGAATATTCCGCAAATGGCAGAAGGCGATCTGGCGCTGTACGATGATATCCTGCAGCACCCCGATCCTGACCTGTATAACTGGATTACAGGCAAGGAAGACGTGCCTGCCAACTACGCGAATACCGTTCTTGATCAGCTGATTGCCCACAGACCGCATGAAATTCTGCAAGGCGGTAACGCTGAATAATTGACATATCCATAATTGCTGTGGCAGTTTCTTCCATCAGGGAGAAAAAACAATATACACGCCGCATTATAAGATACCGCCAAACGAGGTGGATGATTTAAAAAGCCTGTTCGAACGGGCAGCGCGTCTGCATTTTAACGCCCGCACGCTCCCCGGATGCCCCTCTATCGCAAACCGCAAAATCATTAGCGGCCTACTGGATTCAGCCGAGCGTCTAGGCTGCCTGTCGCGTGATGATCTTATCAAACGCGGCGTAGATTACGTTCTGCGCGAAGATGAAATCCTTGATCTTGGCGAAGACTTCACCAAAGCCGCCGCCATAGAGGTAAGCTATCATTTGAAAGCCGCCGTAGGGCGCGCCTATGCAAAAGATATGAGCTTGATAAGAAAGCTTGTCTTCGGTGTGGTAGGTATTTGATTTTTCTTTGGCATCCGCGCCTTTGATGGGCTATAACCCTGCCCATGGAGACAGCACAAAAACAGACACCTGAAACGGCGATGAAGACGCTTTTCGGAATGCCCGAAGGGCAGGATGCGCGCGTGCTTGCCCAAAAAGCGCGCGATCTGATGCCGCAGGACCGCGCCCTGATCCATATCGCGCTCGATGATACGCGTATCTCGATGTTGCAGGATTTGATCAGCTTCTTTGCGCCCGATGTCGATCTTGTAACATTGCCCGCATGGGACTGCCTGCCTTATGACCGCGTCTCCCCGCATAACGAGATTGTCGCTGCCCGTGTGGCCGCGCTCTCGCAGCTTCTGCTCTGGGAAAAGGATAAAACCCGCAAGCCGCGCATTTTGCTGACCTCCGTCAATGCCATCTCGCAACGTGTCATGCCGCGCAATGCCCTTGAAAAGGCGGCGCTGTCCGTCACAAAGGGCGGCAGGCTGGATATCGCGCAGTTGCAGGACTTCCTGCACCATAACGGTTATATGCGCACCGAAACCGTACGCGAACCGGGCGAGTACGCCATGCGCGGCGGTATCGTGGATTTGTTCCCGCCGGGCTATGATGATCCGCTGCGTATTGATCTGTTCGGCGATGAGGTCGACAGTATCCGCAGTTTCGATGCCATCAGCCAGCGCACAGATAAAAAGCTGTCAGGGTTCAGCCTGAACCCCGCAACCGAATTCTTCCTCGATGATGAGTCAATCGCACGTTTCCGCTCTCAATATCGTGAGCTGTTCGGCGTTGTCCGCAGTGATGACCCGCTTTATGAAGCCGTCAGCGCTGGGCGCCGTTATAACGGTATGGATCACTGGCTGCCGCTATTCCATGAAACGATGGATACGGTCTTTGATTACGTATCTGATGCCGAAGTTACGCTCGATCATCATGGCGGGCAGGCGTTTGAGTCCCGTCATGACCAGATTGTTGATTTCTATGAATCCCGCAAAACTCTGCAGCAGGCGCATCTGAACAAAAAGCCCAAAGAGCGCGAGAGCCTGTCAGGCAGCGTCTATCATCCGATACCTTATAAAAGCCTGTTTCTGGATAAGGCCGAGTGGCCTGATGCGGAAACGCTCGCGCCTTTTGCCGCGCCTGATAATGCCGCTGACGGTAAGGGGCGCAATGGCCGAGATTTCGGTGATATCCGCGCCTTGCCCGATGGTGATGTGCTGGGTGAGCTGCGCAAGCATATCGTCGCGCTTCAGCAGGAGCAGGGGCGTAAGGTCACCATCGCCGCCTATAGCCAAGGGACACGAGAGCGCCTGCGCAGCATGATGGATAATGCAGGCATCGCAAATCTTGTGACCTGCGATAGTTACGAAGACATCAAGAAACTCAAGCCCGCGCAGGTGGGGCTGTTTATCCTGCCGCTGGAAAAAGGGTTTACATCACCTGATCTGGCTGTGATGACAGAGCAGGATATTCTTGGTGATCGTCTGGCGCGTAAATCCAAAAAACGCAAGAAAGCCGATAACTTCCTGACCGAAGTCTCATCGCTGACCCCCGGTGATCTGGTTGTTCACGTTGATCATGGTATCGGACGCTTTGAGTCTCTTGAAACATTATCAGCCGCAGGCACGCTGCATGACTGCCTGAAAATCGTCTATGCGGGCGATGACCGTCTGTTTGTTCCCGTTGAAAATATCGAGGTGCTGTCACGTTTCGGCAGTGATGAGGGCACAATACAGCTTGATAAACTCGGCGGCGCAGGCTGGCAGGCGCGGAAAGCCAAGGTCAAAAAAGACCTGATGATTATCGCAGATAAGCTGCTGAAAATCGCTGCCGCCCGTATGCTTCAAAAAGCGGAAAAGCTGCCTGTCCCGCATGAGCTGTTCAATAAATTCGTCATGCGCTTCCCGTATCAGGAAACCGAAGACCAGCAGCGCTCGATCGACGCTGTGCTTGGAGATCTTGATCAGCCGCACCCGATGGACCGTCTGGTCTGTGGTGATGTGGGCTTTGGTAAAACAGAGGTCGCGCTGCGTGCCGCCTATGTCGCCGCGATGAACGGCGTGCAGGTGGCTGTCGTTGTGCCGACAACACTGCTCGCGCGCCAGCACTTCAATAACTTTATGGAACGCTTCAAAGGTGAAGGCCTGCGCATTGAGCAGCTGTCGCGCATGGTCACGCCGACCGAAGCCAAAAAGATCAAAGAACGCATGGCGGACGGCACAGCCAACGTGGTGATCGGCACGCACGCGCTATTCGGCAAGGGCATCAAATTTGCCAATCTTGGCTTGCTGATTGTCGATGAAGAGCAGCGTTTTGGCGTGAAGCAAAAGGAAAAGCTCAAAGAGTTAAAGAGTAACGTACACGTGCTAACCCTTACGGCAACGCCCATCCCGCGCACCTTGCAGATGTCGCTCACAGGTGTACGTGACCTAAGCCTGATCACCACGCCGCCCGTTGACCGTCTGGCAATCCGCACGTTTGTGCTGCCTTATGACCCTGTCGTTATCCGCGAAGCCTTGCTGCGTGAGCATTACCGCGGCGGTCAGAGCTTCTATGTCTGCCCGCGTATCAAGGATATGGAAGAAGTCGAGTTGGCGCTTAAAGAGCTAGTGCCTGAGTTAAAAGTCGTCAGCGCCCACGGCCAGATGACGCCTGATGAGCTGGAAGACCGCATGACCGCCTTCTATGACGGGCAGTATGACATCCTGCTGGCCACAAACATCATCGAAAGCGGCATTGATATTCCGACGGCCAACACCATGATCGTACATCGCGCCGATATGTTCGGCCTTTCTCAGCTTTACCAGATCCGTGGCCGCATTGGGCGTTCCAAGCTGCGCGCTTATGCGTATCTGACCTATGCGCCGAACAAGGCGCTGACCGATCAGGGGCAGAAGCGTCTGGAAGTGATCGAAATGCTCGATACGCTGGGTTCAGGCTTCCAGCTTGCCAGCCATGACATGGATATTCGCGGCGCAGGTAACTTGCTCGGCGAGGCGCAATCAGGTCATGTCAAAGAAGTAGGGGTAGAGCTGTATCAGCAGATGCTGGAAGAAGCTGTTGCTATGGCGCGTGAAGGCTTTGATGTTGAAAGCGGCGAAGCGCCATCGGAGAAATGGTCGCCGACAATCAATATGGGAACTTCTGTATTGATTCCAGAGCATTACGTCGAAGACTTGAGTGTGCGCATGTCGCTATATCGCCGTATCTCGGAACTGGAAAATGTAGACGAAATAGAATCTTTTGCCGCCGAGTTAATAGATAGATTCGGAGAAATCCCAGAAGAGGTTGATAACCTTATAGATATCGTCCGTATCAAGCAGCTATGTCGCCGCGCGGGTGTGTCGCAAATTGACGCGGGGCCGAAGGGCGCTGTTGTTACATTCCATGATAATAACCCGCCAAATGTCGATGGCCTGATGCGCTGGATGCAGGTCAAGGCGGGCAGTGTGAAGCTGCGCCCTGACCAGAAATTGGTGGCTGTGCGCCAGTGGCTGACAGCAGGGCAACGCGTAAAGGGGGTGCAGGGCCTGATGAAAGAGTTATCAGAGCTTGTGCAAATCGCAGAATAAAATTTGCGTTCCGTAAAATAATTTGCAAAAGTAGGTTATTACATAAAACAGGGAGCTAAGAATGGCAAAAGCCACAACTGAAGATTTAAAAAGACAAAATGGAATCAAGGAGATAGAAAGGCTTCTTGATGGAACGGGTCATTTTACGACCAAGCTAGGTCACGCCTATTTTCTCAATCTACTGGAATCCCTGAACCCGAACGCGCCAACATCTTACCGCCTTTGTGCCGCGATCGAGCGTGATATTGCCGGCATTGAAATGGACGGTAAAATCTTTCCCTTGGGTCGCGATTACGAAGGCAAGGAAAAGCACCGTAAATTCTATAACGAGAAAATGTCCAATCACCAGCAAGGCGTAGAGCAGAAAGACTGGGATCTGCTGAAGGCCTATTTCGCCGAAAGGCGCGATTCTGCCTCTGATGTGCCGCCCGATAACGGTTTTAATAATATCATGAAATTCGCTGAACGCCTCGGCCTTGATGAGGATGAGCGTGAATTGCTGACTTTCGTATTTGTCACCGGCTGTATCCCTTACATGGACACGATCCTTAAAGATGTCTGCCACAAAGACCCGTCCAACATTCCGGGTGTGGCATGTTATATGCTGGGCAAACCCGAGCTGTACGAAAAAGCCCGCAAGCTGTTCAGCAAGTCAGGCGTGCTGGCCAAAAACGATTTCATTCAGTTCAATGAGGCAAACTTCTTGCCCCTGATCGATGGTGATCTGGCCGCAGCTCTGAGCGCGCCCGAAGCGGAAGAAGCCGATGTGATCAGCACCATTCTGGGCAAACCGACCACGGCCGCGCTGGATGTCAGTGATTTTGACCACCACACAAAACAGATCAAACATGTGTGCGAAATTATTAAGGCTGCCGTTGCAAACGGTGATAAAGGCGTGAACATCTTGCTGTACGGGCCTGCGGGCGGCGGTAAAACCGAAATGGCCAAGGCAATCGCCGAAGCACTCGGTCTGACCATGTATGCCGTGGGTGAAACCGAACCCGATAACCCGAAAAAGGGTGAAAAGAACAAAAGCACGGCGCAAAAACGTCTGGCACAGCTTCACCGTTCGCATCTGCTGCTGGAAGGCAACAAGAAAGCTATCGTTATGTTTGACGAGGCCGAAGACCTGCTGATCAAAGGCAATGACAGCACCAAGGCCGCTGATACCGAAAGCAAGATCGCGACCAACCGCACGGCGGAAACGAACCCTGTAGTGACAATCTATATCGGGAACGATGTTGCGCAGAAATTCCATTCATCGCTGAACCAGCGCTTTACTTACAGCATATACGTGGATTACCCGCCTGCGATGATCCGCCGCAATATCTGGAACCGTCAGCTGCAAGCCAACGGCGTGACGCTACCCGAAGAAGATATCCGTATGCTCGCCCGTAAATACAGCCCTGCACCGCGCATGATCGCCAAGGCCGCAAATGTGGCACGCCTGACAAATGGTGGCATCAAAGCGATTGAGGAGAATTTGCGCGCTGACTCGCAGCTGATGACAGGCCGTTCCGATGCGATTGTTAATCATGAAACAGCAGGCAAGGTCTATCAGCCGTCATTTCTGGATGCGACTTCGCTAAAGACCGTCGAAAGCCTGATTGCCCGTGGCCGCGCGCGCAAACCGTTCGCCCTGATTGTTGAGGGGGCAGAAGGCGCAGGCGTCACCTCGACCATGCAATATATCGGTGAGGAAATGGTGCGCGGCGTCGCCGAAGTCGATGTCGCTGACCTGATCGCGCCCAGTCCGATGGGCCCGTCACCCGAAGACAAAATCATGGGCGTTTTCAATCAGGCCGCGGATAAAGGCTTGTTTGTCGTCTTTGATAATATCGAGCAGCTTGCGCTCAGCCCCGTAGATAACTGGAAAAAATGGGACACACCGCTAACCAAGATATTCATGGACTGCGCGCGTGACCATAAACTGCCATTTGCCGTGGTCACCAATAAAAGCGGCGTGCTGCCCGATAAATTCCGCTTTGAATTCTCACATGGCTTGCAATTGGGGACGCTGGATGAAACCCGCGCTGCCGCCGCTTTCGAATATTATTTTGACCGCAAAGCACCCGCCGCGCTGGCCGAAATCAAAAACGCCTATGTCGGTGATTTCGAAAAAGTCGCCGCCCTGATGGAACGTATCGAGCACGCCGAAGATGATGATGCGCTGCGTCTTGACATGTTGCGCAAACAGATAGAGTTTCGTAATCATGAAGGCCAAGGCATAGGCTTTACACTAGATAAAAAATCGACTTTTGAATCAGGGCCGCTATAAGGCTCACATCAGGCGATAACAATAAAGGGTAACACTACATAAAAGGGGAGGCTTGTTATGGGGCAGGCTGTATCAGCAGAAGCAATGAAAACCAAAGAAGAATTCTTTCATGTTCTCGGGGCTTTAAAAGAGAAATTCGAATCCATGCAGCCCGAGCTGGAGGTCACAATCCGTGACCCCGAAATGGGCGTTGAGGGCTATGTCGTTGTCTGGAACACAGGCATCAGCAACAGCGGCAAATTACCGGGCTGCGGCAAAGGCGGTACACGCATTACGCCATTTCTGAATATCGACGAAGTCAAAATGCTCGCCCGCACCATGGCGATGAAAAATGCGGGCGCGAGCCTGCGCCTTGGCGGCGCGAAATCAGGCATGAAAGCCGACCCGTCCGCTCCTGACTTTGAAAAGAAATACCGCCGCTTTGTCCAGCTATGTAAGCCGTTCCTGCATGAAAATGGCGGGCCGTTTGGCGGCTTCGGCTTTGATATCGGCGCACAGCCCATCCATGCCATCTGGGCATGTGATGAACTCGGCTCAACCCGCAGCTTTACAGGCAAGCCTGTCGATATGGGCGGCACGGATTACGACCGTAACGGCATCGCAGGTCTGGGCGTGGCAACCGCAGCCAAAGCCATGATCGAAAAACACGGCGATACGGTGCAAGGCAAAGCCTTCGGCGTGCAGGGGATCGGCGCGATGGGCGCGGCGGTCATCCGCTACTTCGCGGAATATGGCGGCCAGCTGCGCGCGATTGCCGACCCGAAATACGGCGGCACATGGATGTTTGATGCCGCGCCATCGGAAAGCCTGATGACCGCGATCATTAAGCATGACGCAGATGAGATTACCAAGGGTCTGGCAGCAGAAGGCCGCAAGATCGATGACGGCGTGCAGGCCGTGCTGTTCCAGCAGCTGGATGTCCTGTTCCCGTGCGCGGTGCAGAACGTGATTACCGAAACCAATTCCTACGAGGTAAAGGCCAAATACATCGCCGAAGGCGCAAACCAGCCCGTCACTAAAGAGGCATACCCGATGCTGATGGAAAAGGGCATCCACGTTGTCCCTGACTTCATCGCCAATCCGGGCGGCATCATCGCGGCCTATGTCGAGCTAACCTCTGAAGGCAGCGACAAAGTGCAAGAAGCCAAAGACTTCACCATCCGCAAAATAACAGAGAACGTAAACCGCATGGTCGACCTCAGCACTCAATACGGCGTAGAAACCGTCCACGCAGGCCAATATCTGGCATTGGATAATATGCTGAACGGCATTGATTGATGTGATTGATGGTGTTGCCCCCAATTATAGATTGGCTGGAAACTCTATATACATCCTTAGGCGGTGGTTTTACCGCTCTTTTATTTTGCGTTGGCTTCCTTTTTGTTCCTTATTTCATTTTTAAAGACATATGGGTGCTTTTGCGTATACCAAAACGCGAATATGAAATAGTTGGCTATCGGTACATAAGGAGCAATTTGTGGCGTAAGGCTTTTTGTCCATTAGTCAGATATAAAAAAGACGCTGTATACATAGATCATCCTCTCAAGTCTCAAATTTTCAGACCGGAAGGATTTATATTCAAGGCGCGTGTCGTACATAATAAAATTTATATAAATACGATCTTCGCATCTTTGGGGTTGGTTTGTATATTTTGTTCAATAATTTTAGGTTTGTATGAGGCAGAAATAGAAGATAGTACCCCTATAACACTGTTTCTCATTGCTGCAATCGTTGTTTACATTTTCGCTCCACTGCATAAAGCCTACCAAACTAAAGCGATATTCGGTAAATCGAAGGAAGACGAAACACATAGTGAATTCAGAGATTTAGATGCTTCGTCTGTCAAGAGTTTGTACGACAAGGAAGTAGTTACGTATCAAGAGGTTATGCTTGTTCAGCATTGGGAAGAAAAACAGTCATGGTTAAATAGCAAAATATGGACAAATTTGTTTTTAATTGCGGCAGCGGCATTTTGCTTCATTATGGTTTATAACTTTTTGAAATTTTTTAACTATATTTAGTTACATCGCATTTTACCTTTAAGTCCTTGGACGAAATGCCGTTTTATGAGAAAATAAAAGGGTATGAGATAACGAACGGATTTTGGTATGAGCCGTGAATACGCAGAAGAGCGCATCAAAGAAGCGCTGAAACTCTCCAAAGGCA
Source organism: Micavibrio sp. (assembly GCA_012960155.1). Taxonomy (GTDB): domain Bacteria; phylum Pseudomonadota; class Alphaproteobacteria; order Micavibrionales; family Micavibrionaceae; genus UM-FILTER-47-13. Next base: position 25,838 of record DUBU01000004.1, read on the forward strand.
ACCCGACAAAGGCACGCCAGCGCATTATCGGCTGGACGTTTGAAGACCCGAAATTACTGCAGGCGCTGGCGCGTCCGCATTTGACAGGCATCGTGGCACACGCCGTAAACCGCGTCGCGACCAAGCAAGATATCGAAGAGCCTGAAGTCGCCGAAGATCCGAAATCACTGGATATGAGCGCTGCAACATTCGGTCAGGAAATCCTGAACGCGTTGCAGAACAACTCTACCCCCATGTTCGGAATGGAAAGCAGCGCGGCACCAACACGCCGTCCGCAGGCCTCCAAAAAGCATATCGAGGCGCTAAAACAGATCGCCCGCAAAAACAAATCTGACGACTCCGAATAATCCATGCAGACAAAGACGAAAGCGCCCGTAACCGTTGGCGACGTAATCGCGTGGTTTGATGAACGGCAGGATAAACGCGATGCGTTCCTGCGCGCCAACGGGCTTGCGGCCGCCATATTAACGCCCGTCGGCGAAGACTGCGCTTTCCGCCGCTATTTCAGATTACACCACAATGACCGCGCCATGATTTTGATGGAAGCCGTACCTGATAACGCGGAATTCGTCACCCCGGGGCATAAGCTCTCTGACTTCATTCGCATCGGTACCGCACTGCGTGATACCGGCGTGGCAACGCCGCAGGTTTATGCTGCTGACGCTGAAAACGGCTATGTTCTGCTCGAAGATTTCGGCTCGACGTCATTTAAGCAAGCGCTGGAGCAGGATTTGGCACGCGAAGATGCCTATGCGCTCGCTACGGACGTATTGACCCATATGCGTCAGGCGGTGAACGCAGAAACTCTTGCACTGCCGCGCTATTACGATAGTCACGTGCATACGGCCTTACGCCGTGTCATTGACTGGTATTTGCCCGCCATTCGGCAACAGCGCAACGCAGACGGTTTGGCAGGAGAGTATCTTGCGGTCTGGCAACAAATCGAAGACGGGCTGCCACCATGCCCGCAAGGCTTCCTGCATATCGACTTCCATTTTGAAAACCTTATGTGGCGTCCGCAGCGCACGGGTCTGGCGCAATGTGGCGTACTCGACTTCCAAGGCGCGATGATCGGGCCGCAGCCTTATGATCTGGCCAATTTACTGGAAGATGCCCGTGTTGATGTGCCGCTCGATATTCGTATGAATATGCTCGCCCGTTATACATCGGGTATGGATGCGGCGGAGCGTGATTTGTTCCTGCGCTGGTATCGCATTTTGGCAACGCAATTCCATTGCCGCGTGATTGGCCAGTTTATCCGTTTGGCGGTCAAAGACGGAAAACCGCGTTACCTGCCTATGATTCCACGTTTGCAAAACTATATTATTGAAGGGCTAAAAGACCCGATTTTATCCCCGCTAAGGGAATTTTTCGCCGCGCAAAGCGTAAGCTTTACTGAAGCGGTTGATTTCGAACCATCTGAAATCGCTGCTTTTATTGCTTTCTAATCCAATTACGGGATAAAGATATGAGCGAAGAAAATTTAAACGGTAAGGCCATCGTAACCTATGGCCGCAGTATTATTTCATTGATGATTGCGCAGTCCTTGGGCCGCCGCGGTGTGGAGGTTATTGGCTGCGACAGCACCACGATGACCGTGCTGTCATTCTCCAAATTCGTTGAAAAGAACCACGTTTATACTGATCCGTCAGAAGACGAGGCCGCCTTTATCGATGATCTGGTCGATATCGCGCGTAAACATAAACCCGCAGACGGGCAAGACTACGTCCTTATTCCCGCCTTTAACGAAGGCCGCATCATCGCAAAGCATAAACACCGCTTTGACGGGTTGATTACCGTGGCCTATCCCGATGAACAGGCTGTTGCTAAAGTCGCAACCAAAGATGCATTCGCTAAAACGGTCGAAGACTTAGGCGTTGAAGCTCCCAAAACATGGATGCCCAAAGATACGCAAGAGCTTGCCAGTATGATGGATGAGTTCAGCTTTCCTGTCTTTATCAAGCCGCCCGACGATGTCGGAGGACGCGGCATATCGAAAATCGAAAACGAAGCAGAGCTGCGCAAAGCCTTCGATCTGCTGACAAAACGCTACGAATCGCAGCAAATCCTGATACAGGAAGCCTGCGAAGGGCAGGACTACTGCTATTGCGGTCTGTTTGATGACGGCAAGCGCGTCACAGGAATGGTCTATCACAACATCAGTAAATTCCCCAAAGAGTCAGGGGCAGGGGTTGTGCGCGAGACTGTCGAGGCTGAACCGTTCCACGATATCGTCGAAAAATTGATGGAGCCGCTCGGCTGGAACGGCGTGGCTGAAATCGACTTCATGTGGGACGGTAATCCTGAAACAAAACCGAAGATGATCGAGGTCAATGCACGCTTCTGGGCGGGGCTGGATCATTCGATCAAATCGGATATCGATTTCCCTTATATGATCTATAAGCTTTTCACCGAAGGCAAAGTCACCGACGCTGACGGTGCAGGTAAAGAAGCCAATATAGGCAAGACAACCAAACTGCCTGCGCTCTCCACTATGGCAGGTCTGGAAAGCCTGTTTAGCGAAGCCATTCACATTGATGAGCTGGAAGAGCAGTGGCCTGAAATCAAGGAAAAGGTCAAGGAAAGCCACTTTGGCGAGGCTATGGACCTCTTCCGCGAAACCTTGCAGGAAAGCTTTACCTTCAAAGAAGCATTGGATTTCTTCAAGGTCATGCGCCGCCGCGTTAAAGATGCAGAGCAAGTCTCATACGCTGAAGATGACCCTTTTATCGGTCTCGGCGTGCTGTTCGTGTTCGGATATTTGTTCAGGCACGGTAAATTACCGCCCGAAGTCAAATTTTAGAGGTAGATACAATGAGTGCTAAGCCGGTCATAGGGTATACCACACGCGACTTTTCGATCGACCCGCTGCAATGGCTGATTTCATTATCCATCCGTATTGCAGGCGGCAAACCTGTGCGTTTAAAGCCATCCAAAGATAGATTAGGTGATATGCGCGTTGATGCGCTGATTATTGGCGGCGGCACGGATTTGTACCCTGATTTGTTTAAGGGCAAGGCCAAGGAATACTATAAATATGATCGCCCGCGCGACGAGATGGAAACGCGCTGGCTGGAATATGCGGAAAATCATAATATCCCTGTGTTGGGTATTTGCCGCGGCGCGCAGATGATTAATGTCTTTCATGGCGGCTCGCTGCACCTTGATTTCTCCAAGGTTTATGAAGGTGCCAAATATCATTCAGGCATACTCGCGCAGATTTTCTATCGTAAGAAAATGAAGATAGAAAAGGATACGCTGCTTCACAGTATTCTGGGCAAGGAAGAGGCGATGGTGAATTCCATGCATTCCCAATCGATCGACAGGTTGGGGCGCGGCCTAAAGGTCAGCTCCGCTGAAATCAACGGGGTGGTGCAGGGGATTGAGCTGCCCGAAAAAGACTTTTATCTCGGCGTTCAGTTCCACCCCGAAGCCATGATCTATAAAGACAGATATCGCCGTATTTTCGAACGTCTTGTACAGGCGGCGCGAAAACATATGGAGCGTGCAAAAAACCTTTGAAATCTGCGCATAACCGCTCTATGGTTTTCTCGATAATTTTGACATTCGAGGAGAAAACCATGTCCATCATTGCTGATCGTTTGGGTCGTATTAAACCATCACCGACAATTGCTGTTTCTACAAAAGCTGCCGAGCTGAAAGCCGCTGGCCGCGATGTTATCGGTCTGGGTGCGGGCGAACCTGACTTTGACACACCCGACTTCATCAAAGAAGCAGCAAACAAAGCGATCGCAGAAGGCAAAACAAAATACACAGCCGTTGACGGTACACCTGATCTGAAAAAAGCAATCTGCGCGAAACTGAAGCGCGATAACGGTCTGGATTACGAACCATCACAAATCACCGTCGGTACAGGCGGCAAACAGGTGCTGTACAACGCCTTGATGGCAACACTGAACCCCGGTGACGAAGTCATCATTCCTGCGCCGTACTGGGTATCTTACCCTGACATGACCTTGCTGGCCGAAGGTGAGCCAGTGATTGTTGAATGTCACGAAGAAAACCAGTTCAAACTGCAGCCCGAAGATCTGGAAGCGGCCATTACGCCGAAAACAAAATGGATCATTATGAACTCGCCAAGCAACCCGACAGGCAGCGCGTACTCATATGATGAAATGAAGGCTCTGACAGACGTTCTGAAAAAGCACGAACATGTATGGATCATGACAGATGATATGTACGAACACCTCGTTTATGACGGCTTTGAATTCGTAACGCCGGCTCAGGTTGAGCCTGCGCTGTTTGATCGCACATTGACTGTAAACGGCGTGTCCAAGGCCTACGCAATGACAGGCTGGCGCATCGGTTACGCAGCAGGTCCACAGCCTCTGATCAAAGCAATCTCTAAAATCCAGAGCCAAAGCACATCAAACCCATGTTCAGTCTCTCAGGAAGCTGCCACAGCAGCCCTGAACGGCGATCAGTCATTCCTTGCAGAGCGTAACGAAGTGTTCAAAGAGCGCCGCGATATGGTGGTTGACCTGCTGAACCAGGCAGAAGGCATTGTTTGTCACAAGCCAGAAGGCGCATTCTACGTGTATCCTTCATGCGCAGGCTGTATCGGTAAAGAAACACCTGACGGTAAGGTCATCGAAACAGATGAAGACTTCGTCACATACTTGCTGGAAGCTGAAGGCGTGGCCTGTGTCCACGGCGAGGCATTCGGCCTGTCTCCGTACTTCCGCATTTCTTACGCGACTTCCACAGAAGCTTTGCAAGAAGCCTGCGCCCGCATCCAGCGCGCATGTGGCCAGTTAGCTGTTCGTAAGGCGGCATAAGAATTCCATAGAGTGAATAAGCAAAGAGC
>DUBU01000004.1:30913-45721 GCA_012960155.1 Micavibrio sp.
GACGCGCTCATATTTAGCATCATCCATCTGCCCGATTAGGTGCAGGTTATCAACCAGCTGCTGCGCCAGGTCACGGATACGATCATCTTCATTTTGTAGGTTTTCGCGGCCACGGCGGATGATCTTCTTCATGTTCTCGCGGCTGGCGTTCAGAATATCTTTACTCGGGAAACGAGCCTCTTCCTCGGGGGAATGGGGCGCCATGCGCGGACTGATTTCGATGATATTCTCTTTACCCAGAAGCTCCCCAAAATCTTCTAGCGCTTCTGATGTGGTGTAGGCCTCAAGCTCGGATGTTTCGCGCCCCATAATCAGGTTACCAAATACGCCTAGCTCGGCATATTCATCGCGTTTCTTCTCGAGAATTTTGCGGTAGATCTCGCTCTCGGTCAGGCCTTCGTTTTCTTCGCGCAAATCATGGTCAATAAACTGTGCCAGATCGCTGCTCAGATACTTACCTGTGCCGGCGATGACTAGAACGACACGCGTATCATCATCGACATTAGCCACCACATCACGCACGGAGCGCGGCTTGTGAATGACGGCTTTGTCACTGCATAGAATATTGGTTTCTGTAATATGCGGCGGGAACGCAAACGGGTTTGCCGTACTCGCCATAATCGCATCCCAGATTTTGATGTCATTATCAATCTTGGCTTCGTCTTCGCCGCCAAGGCTGAACAGATCTTTCTTGAGCTTAGAGAACGTTACAACGCGGTTGCGCACCATGTCATATGCAGAAATATAGGTAGAGCGCTTACAGTCACTGATCTGCATATCGCCTAGCAGGCCTTTGTAGTACTCTTCTGGTACTTTCGGGTCGTAGAGACACTCGGCGCGCTCTGCAAAGTAGTCTTTAAGACGGTTCATAACGCAAACTGTGTTCTTCTTAAATACGTGCCCTAAACGGCTGGTATAGCTGCGCAGGCCAACCATTTCGGCAACAGCTTCCGAATATTTGCCAATCTCAGGATCGTTCTTCTTGATCTCTTCACAAACAGCAAGGCAGCGTTTCTTGTTAGGTGCCGTCAGCCAGCGATCCGTAGAGAGCTGACGCAATTCTCTGATAGCAGGCAGTGTCAGCTTGTCACACTTGGCTTCCATCTTATTACAAAGCTTATGGATCTCTTTGATCTTCAGGCTGTCCATTTTCGATGGATCAAGGCGGAACAGGTATTTGCCCAGATTAATGCCGTTACGGAAGGTCATTTTACCAAGGCGGCCGGGAATATCGGGGAAGAAGCGGGGGCTTTGCTGTACAAACAGTTCCGCGCCCATCTTGGCATCGACACCGTCTTTAGCCATCGCGCCCACGATAATGCTGCCCGTAGAAACGCCTTCCAGCACTTGGAATAACTCTTCTGTAGGTGTTTCGGTCAGAGACTCGAGCTTGGCAAGGAGCATAGCAGGCAGTAGTCCCAAAACGCCGCCGCCGGGGACATATAATATAAAGACTGTTTTTTGCTTATCTGACGGAGTACCAGACATGCGGCCCTGTTCTACTCTTTTCATTTTTATCAGTTACTAAGGAGTCTGACGCTATAGAAAACCAAAGGCGATGTCATGGCGCAACGCACAACAAACGGCTGCAAAAACGTTATGATTTAAGGGATTATCGGCGGTTTTAGTCTTTGCCGATCAGACGGTCTAGCAATGATTTTTTCTGAGAAGGGTTCTTTTTCTGATCTCTGGAAGAGACGAGTAAATTGCAAAGAGTATCCAGTTTTTGCTGGTTCTCTTCGACGATACTATCCGCGAAATGTATGAGTTTCTTTAGGTTTTCAGGGCTTGCATCATCAATTTGCGTGCTTGGGGCGTTCGGGTCACCAAGGCCTGTGATCATCGATTTGTTAAAGACAAACAGGTTGTTGCCCATCTCTTCGGCAAAGCTCTGCATCAAGGCGGACTCTGATGCATGGAAAAAGATGTTGATAAGCGGCAGGTCATTCACTGGATCGACAACCCCAAGCGAACCAAAGCTGTTCCAATCCTCTTTTTTAACACTGCGATTGGTGTAGCCCGTGCCCAGAATGATCATAATCAGATTGGCGTCCTCAGGAATATGGCGTCTGATGGCCCCCAGATAGCTGATGCAAGGATTGTCGAAGATAACACCGTCAATCGATGAAAATGATCTCTCGTACCATCTCTGGCTGCCGTCAGGCATATCTTCAGGGAAGCTTGCTTTGAAATGGTGGCAGGGGTAATAGGTTGGTGCCGCACAGCTTGCCATCACCGCATCATAGAGGCTGACTTTCGGTGTTCTTGTCGGTGCACCGGGTGGGTGGTCGATCTTCATATTCTTAAGCCACACCGCATGTCCACCGTGATCGACAAAGTTATTAATGGTGCGGGCAGGACTCTCGGATGTCTCGTCCTTCTCGCCCGCAACTTCTAACTGGTCGCCGTCAATATTATATGTCGGAATAATCAGGCTGGTGACCGAGTCGTTTAGCATAGAATCGCCGTATAGCGCCTTTAAGGCTTTGCCTAGATTGGCGGGGTCGTAGTGACCGTGACGGAATAGCCAGTTAAGCTGGCTGACTTTCAGGGTGCGGTTATTAAAGTCATGTAGAATGCCGCGGAAATCGCGAAAACTATCATGCGGAAAAATATTAAGCCCCTCGCGCTCATAGAACTTCACCAGATGGCGTGCGCGATACATGGGCATGGTGGGGTCGTCTTTGCTCGCACGCGTCAGGGCAGCGTTCAAAATCGCGCCTGTGGAGGGGCCTGCAAATATGTCGACCATCTCGGCCATACGCAGGCCTGTTTTGTCTTCTATATAGCTCATGATCTGGGCGGGCACGATCCCGCGCATACCGCCGCCGTAATTGAAAAGAGCTACATATGTTTTTTGACTGGTCATAGGGAATACCGAACTTGGTGAAAGCATACTCTATTATAATAATAGCGCAGGGAAGTGCGATTGTCAGCGTGCACCGCGAAACGCCCGAAATCATACATCATTTTTTAGGCAAAAAAAAACCGGGTCATAAGACCCGGCGAGTTGAACAGGGAGGTTTCACGTCTGGGAGACGTGGGATCTGGGAAGATCCCGGCGACGCGCTAACGCGTCGTTGGGAGGGTTATAACGCTATTCGACTCATGCACGCCAGACTTTTTTATGCATATCGGGTATGCAAATTATGCATATCTCGAGGCAATATTCTGTAAAATGCTGAATTACCTGAATTTTTTTAAGAAATAAGCGCGGAAGTCAGCGGTTTTTAAAGCTTTTAAAACTTTGTTTTGCCGACATGTTCCAGCAGAAAGTCACGGAAAATTGCGATTCTTTGTGAATGACGGCGCTCTTCCGGGTACACAAAATACATTTCAACGGGCTGTGGCTGATGATCTGGTAAGACGATTTCAAGGTTATCGCTTTCCTTAGCCAGATAGTCAGGCAACATTGCCAGACCGGCATGGTTTTCGACCGCTTGGTGGATGGCATACATCGAATTCATCATCAGCAGATTAAACCCGACTTCCAGATCAACACCCGCCAGTCTGAACAGCCAGTTCAAGTCGGCAAACGGCTGTGGCGCGCTTTCAGGGTAACCAATAAGGCAGTGTTTTTGTAAATCACGAGGTGATTCGGGTTTGCCGTGTTCGTTTAAATAGGCTTTAGACCCATAAATATGGAAGTGAATCGTCGTCAGCTGACGTTGAATCAAATCCTGCTGCTCGGGCTTATATAAACGAATCGCCGCATCAGCCTCGCGCATACTCAAATTCAGAATGCGATCATCCAGCAGCATCGTCAGCTGGATATGCGGGTGACGGTCTTGTAATTCCTTCAGGCGGGGGGATAGCCATGAGGATCCGATAAATTCGGTAGTCGTGATTCGTAAGGGGCCTTCGGGCAATTGCTTAGAATCAAGCAGCTGGCCTTCAATCATCGATAGCTTGCCGAAGATCTCTTTGGCTGCTTTTTCCAACAGCTCGCCTTGCTCGGTCAGCAGTAGGCCGCGCGCATGACGGTGGAATAGGGACACGCCCAGACTTTCTTCCAGTGTACTGATCTGACGGGATACAGCAGATTGGCTAAGGTTCAGGGTGTCGCCTGCATGGGTAAAGCTGCCCGCTTCGGCAACGGCATGAAAAAGGCGCAGCTTGTCCCAATCCATTTACGGCTCTCCCTGTTCGGTTTCTTTATTACTCAGCGGCTTGCGCTAGAGTTTTTTTTGATTCTGCTTCTGTCGCGGCAATAAATTTATCAGCTTCCAACGCAGCCATACAACCCATGCCTGCCGCTGTAACCGCTTGGCGGTAAACTTTATCCTTTACGTCACCCGCGGCAAATACGCCCGGGATTGATGTTGCTGTTGAATCCGGCGCTGTGATCAGGTAACCCTCATCATCCATTTCCAACTGACCTTTGAACAGCTTCGTCGCAGGATCGTGACCGATGGCAACGAACATGCCTGCGGCTTCCAGCTGGCTTTCTTCACCTGACTTGACGTTTTTAAGGCGCAGACCTGTCATGCCCGTATCATCGCCCAGAACTTCTTCAACAACAGTATCCCAGATTACTTCGATCTTTTCGTTTTCGAACAGGCGCTCTGACATCATTTTTTCCGCACGCAATTCATCGCGGCGGTGGATCAGTGTAACTTTGGAACAGAAATTCGTCAGGAACAGCGCTTCTTCAACGGCCGTGTTACCGCCGCCGACAATCGCAACTTCTTTGCCACGATAGAAAAAGCCGTCACAAGTCGCACAGGCGCTAACGCCTTTGTTCATGAATTCTTTCTCGCTTGGCAAGCCCAGCCAGCGTGCTGTTGCACCAGTTGAGATAATCACAGAGTCTGCTGTGTAGATCTTGCCTGAGTCACCTGTGGCTGTGAAAGGGCGCTTCGAGAGGTCAATATCAGTAATCAGGTCATAAACCAGCTCTGTACCGACATGCTCCGCTTGCGTCTGCATCTGTTCCATCAGCCATGGCCCCTGAATAACATCTGCAAAACCGGGGTAGTTCTCGACATCTGTCGTGATGGTCAGCTGACCGCCTGGTTGCAGCCCCTGCACCAATACTGGTGACAAATTCGCGCGTGCCGCGTAAATGGCTGCTGTGTAACCGGCAGGGCCGGAACCGATAATCAAAACTTTAGTGTGCATTGACTCGCTCATAATAATCCCAACTTTATAAACTTATTATCTTGATATAATAGCTGGCATGTTCAGAGGCAAACGATAATTCAGGTTAATGCCCTGTTTTCTGCTTGAAAGTCTTTATGGATAAATGATTACAGCGATAACGCTTCTGGCGCAGCGGCAAATGAGGGCTTGGTCTCTCCACCGAAAATTTCGCGAACACGTCGTCCAAAAGCCGCCCGCAAGCTGCCGGAGTGGCCTGTGTCGATGTCAATGTTTGCGGCCGCTTCACCACTGGTAAGGCCAAATCGCTTATTGTTATTGAACTCAAAGCCTAAGCCACTCATACCTGTAGCCGCAAAGATGGGGGCAGGGCCTTGTTCGCCAAGCTCTACATCTTGCTTGGCATGACAGATATTACAGTCCTTGATCATATCATAAGGCAGTTCTGAATAATTATACGCATCATTGGTTGTCGGAAATGATACGGCGGCAATCCCGCGCTTTTCCATTTCATCGCTTGTTAAGAAAACAGGCTTATCGGTTTTTATGTCGCGGTCTCGCTCCATACCCGCAACACCAACTTCGTATTGCGTCATACCGCGAAAGCATATGCCGCCATCTTCTTGCTCGTATCCGCAAAAGAAATATTCGTCATGCGTTGCTATGACATATCCGTTTTCTGTGTCCTCTTGTAATTCACGGCCTATAATGTAGTTCGTTACGACAGCTTGATGCATAATCCCTCCTGTTGTTGCAATTATGGAAACTATATCATATTCCGCACGCAGCGTAAAATTATGCGCAAGGCAAGCTTGTATCTATTGTTCAGATGGAACGAAAGCGTCCTGTCCGCGTTGGTATCCAATAATAGGACAATGAATATGACTGCAAATGCACCAGAATTTACCGATGGATTAGAGCTGGCTTGGGACAAAGTCAGCACATGGAGCACGGATTTTTATCTGTTATTACCCAATATTATGGCCGGAATGCTTATTTTACTGGTATTTCTTGGCTTTTCGTATGCCGTAAAGCGCTTAGTGGACGGTTATTTTGCTAAAAGAGACCGCGTAGACCTCGGCAGGCTGCTTTCTGATGTCGTTTTCTGGTTTTTAGCAATTCTAGGTACGCTGATATCTATTACGATTATTATGCCCTCGGTTCAGCCCGTAAACCTGATTTCGGGGCTGGGTTTGGGGTCTTTGGCGATTGGTTTTGCTTTTAAGGATATCCTGCAAAATTGGCTGGCTGGTCTATTGATCTTGCTGCGCTTACCCTTCAGACGCGGCGACCAGATACAGGTAGGCGATATAGAGGGCACCGTAGAGCGTATCGAGCCGCGTGCCACGATTATACGTACATATGATGGTAAAGACATCGTTGTGCCTAATACCACGGTTTACACTAAGGAAGTTACCATCCAGACCTCGCAGCCGCGCCGCCGCGTGGAGATCGAGATTACCGTGGGCTATGATCATGAAATCGATTTCATAAAGGATATCATTCAAGAGGCGTTAAAGCCGATCGAGGAAATACTTGATAAACCAGCCCCGCAAATTCTGTGCTGGAATTTGGGAGCAACATCGCTGGGGCTTAAAATTCGTTGGTGGATACGTTCCGAGCGTTCACAAGAGGTTATCTCCCGCGCCCGCGCCATTCAGGCGATTAAAGAGACATTTCAGGCTAATGATGTCGATCCTACTGACCCTGATCTTGTATATACTATGCAGGCGCATAGCTCCGATGATCCCGACGGCGACGGCAATCCTCCTGTTAAAAAGAAGCGCAGTACCGTGAAAAAAGCACCGCCACCGCCCAAATATGAAATGGGTGCGGATGATCCTGAAACCTATACACCGAAGGCAGATCACAAGGCTGACACAATGTTGCCAGCGGATGAGCTATAAAGGCTTGCCGATACGACTTTTGATTTCCCATGCCACAAGCTTCGCGTCCCGAATAGGGGCGTAGCTATATTCTTTTAAACTGCCTTCAAATGTGCGGATAATACCGTTTTCCAGCAGGTGATTATGAAACTTGTTGAACCGTGGCGTGCCGCCGTCCAGCGGTAACATATAGACAGGCTTACCCGTAGTGGCAGCTTCGGAAATCATCGACACGCTGTCGGCTGTGACAATCATGAAGTCCGCCGTGCCTAAAAATGCGAAATAGGGGTTCTCGCCCTGACCGTCCCAGACATAGATGTTTTCATGACGTAACGATTCGTTGATGATCGCCGCGTTTTCCTCGCCTGTGCGGCGGGATGCCGTGACCATCAGGCCGTATCCGCTTTGTGCCAGCGCCAGTAAATCTGCGCATAATTTACGCGTAATCTCAGCCGTCATTTTGTAGGCCTTGCTATTTCCGCCAATAAGAACGGCAACGCGTGGCAGGGGCAGGGGCGCCAGAACATCTTTAAAATCCTGCGCGGCGACCTTTAGCTTCTCATCGGTAATGCGGTTCGGCGCGGCGTGCGTAACAACCACATTATCGCCGCGTGTGGGGTCATGATGCGGTACAGCCACGAGATCAAAATGTTTCGGGGATATGCGCGGGTCTTGTATCTGCACAACAAACGTCTCGCCCTTGCTGACCTTTTTGATATAGCGCGCTGCGGCAATCGCCTTACGTCCGCTGGCCAGCACAATATCAGGGTAGGGCGCATCCAATGTATCACCCGTAAAACTGAAGGGTTGTTCGAACCCCAGAAAAGGTGATAGAGATTTCCACGGCTGTTTCAGGCTAATCCGTTTGATCACAGGCATAACGCCCAGTGCCTCGGCAACGCCAAGACATTGGTTTTCTGTTCCCGCCATTCCTTCGGTGATAATCCAGCAACTCGTCATAATGTGCCTATAGTGACCCTAAAATATGATTTTTTACAACAATTGGTGAAAAAATGTTGCAACCTCTTTCGCGCAACTTTATACCAATGTAAGCTTAAAACTGATAACATTTTTACAAAGAATTTTTATTAGAAAGATCGAGACACGACAAATGAAACGCGTCAAATTAGACAAAATAGACCGTAAAATCCTTAGCAATCTTCAAGATGACGGCAGAATTACAAACGTTGAATTGGCCAAAGAAGCCGGTATCTCCGCGCCGCCATGCCTGCGCCGTGTGCGCGCACTTGAGGACAACGGCTTTATCAAAGGCTACCATGCCAAAGTCGACCCTGTGGCGCTGGGCTACGGCGTAACAGTATTTGCGCAGGTGAAGCTGGTAAGCCAAGCCGAAGCCGATCTGAAAAAATTCGAAGAAATGATCAATAACTGGGAAATGGTTCGCGAATGCCACATGCTGGCAGGCGAAACAGACTTCCTGATCAAGATCGTTGCCCATGACTGGGATCACTACCAGAACTTCCTGACGCACGAGCTGACAGCGGCTCCGAATGTCACATCGGTAAAATCATCCCTCGCGATCCGCTCCGCTAAAGATGCGCCAGGTGTACCGATTGAAGTTTAAGCCTTCAGCAAAAACATTACTGTGGCTGGCCATATTTATAATTCCTTATTTTGTTATGGCCATATTGTCGACGTTGCAGTATAGGACTGACACCCTTGAGCCTTTGCTATCTATACCGCCACATTCGGGAATATTACTTTTTCCTATTATTTCGATGCTCTCAAGCTATGCATTGTTAATTTGGAAATTTAAATTAGCCATATCTCTGCAGTGGGGCACATTTTTTGTGATTGCTCATATATTCTTCATTCCGACATTGATGGCTTGGTATGTAATTAGTGCCTGCATCTTCGGGGGAGAATGCCACTTGCTCTAATCGCAACAGAACGAATCGAATCAAAAACGCCCTGTAGATCACTATAGGGCGTTAATTTTTGACTTTAAAAACTGCGTGTATCTAATTGATAGATCAGCTGAATGCGACTTCTAGAATCTCATAGCTACGCTTGCCTTGCGGCGTTGTCACTTCAACACTGTCACCGACAGATTTGCCGATCAACGCGCGTGAAATCGGTGCTTGAATAGACAGCTTGCCTTCATCGGCATTGGCTTCGTAATGGCCGACAATGTGGTATGTCACTTCAACATCTGTATCTTCGTCCACGATCAGAACCTTCGCACCGAACTTCACGGTATCGCCTGTGAAATCAGCAGGGTTGATGATCTGTGCTTTTGAAATCACAGCTTCCAGCTCCTGAATGCGGCCTTCGTTAAAGCTCTGCTGTTCGCGCGCAGCGTGGTATTCCGCGTTTTCAGACAAATCGCCATGCTCACGTGCTGTGGCAATCGCCTCGACAATGCGGGGGCGCTCCACGCTAATCAATTTCTTCAGTTCCGCTTCCAGAGCTTCGTAGCCCTGACGGGTCATAGGAATCTTTTCCATTTTCGTTCCTTAAAGTAAGTTTTTCTGGTCTCTAAAAAAACAAACCCGCCGAAGACGACGGGAACGCGAGACATATATGTGACTATATATAATCCTTGGGGCGATGGTCAACTGGTTTGCGTCGGGTCAAAATATAAGCTACACAGACTTAAAATAATAAACGGAACACAGGGATGCATTCAGAAAATCTGGATTCGGAAATCTTTGCAAACTTACAGCAGCAGCAGGAAATCCTGCTCTGGCGCTATGCCACAGAAACAGGCAGCTTCAAAAAGAAAATGATCGGCGCGCGTATGCTGCTCTCCAAGCTAAAGGGCAGCCTGATGGCTTCGTTCTATTCCGCGGCGCAGGTCAATGATATCCGCAATCGTAACCTTGCCAATGCCGTGATGACCGCCAGATCGCTTAGCCCGTGGCAAACCGTAAAACGCACCTTTGCCATGGAGCGCACCATCCGCAAATGGGAACAGGCCAAAGCCGCCAACGATTTCACCATCGTGCAGGACGAACTGCAAAGCCTTGTCGACTCTATACGTATCGAGGCACGCAGTAAGGCCGCCATGATGGGCGTGGATGAACCTTATGACGCGCTGCTGCGCTCCCGCACGCAAGGGCTGTCGACCGCCTATTTTGACTGGCTGACAGAGCGCCTGCCGACCTTTTGCTATATTGTCCGAAAGCAGGCGCGATCTTTACAGGCCCCCGCATACCCGCAAGGGATATTCGAAGACAAGGCGCTCGATCAGGACAAGCTGGAACGCATGGTGCTGCAAACCATCGGCTATGATCTGGATCGGGGCAGGGTGGCACAGGCGCTGCACCCGCTCTGCATGGGAATGCATGATGATGTACGCATCGGCGTGCGCGCCAGCAAGGATTTTACCACCACTATCCTGACGGCAGGCCACGAAGGCGGCCACGGCACTTACCGCCAGAACCTGCCTGTGCTGCATAACAGGCTCGATAGCGGTCTGGCAGGCGTTGGCATGGACGAGGCCATGGCCTTGATCATGGAAAACCACGTCGTGCGTGATAAGTCTTTTGCCGATTTTATCGCCAAAACATTGCGCGAAGACTTCAATATGGCGGCATCGGCTGAGATTACAGGCGATATGCTCCACCGCCATATGAAACATATCAAAGACGCCCCCATCCGCACCGAAGCCGATGAAATCCGCTACCCGCTTGATGTCATCCTGCGCTACCGCATTGAACGCCAGCTGATCAATGGTGAGATGGAGGTCGCTGATATCCCTGAATATTGGCGCAGCGAATACAGAAAACTGACGGGCATAGAGATCAAAACCGATAACGAAGGGCCGCTGCAAGACATTCACTGGTTCGCAGGTGAATTTGGCTGGTTCCCGAACTATCTGGTTGGGCAAATGGCTGCCGCACAGCTCTTCGAGGTCGCCAGCGATGATATGCCGTTCCTAAAACACTATCTGGCCAAAGGAAACGTCGCCCCGCTGCGCAACTGGCTACACGACAAAATCTACAGCCAAGGCGCCACCCAAGCCATAAACAACCTCGTCCAATCCGCCACCGGCGCCCCCATCGGCCCCATAGCTTATATGCGCCACATCGGACGGCGGTATACTAGAAGGGATGAAAGTGCACTAAAGATGGGGGGCTAAAGTCTTTACGACTGTCATCTCTATCGCTAATACGCATATCTTCTACGATCTTATTTGCCCAGTCATGTGCAGCAATAAATTCAGATTCTGAGTAATGGCGTCTAAAGAACCGATAAGATACATATAAGTTTTTATTGAAATGGAAAAACGTACTGCAATAATTTGTTTTTATGATACGCCGACTTTCTTCGTCACCTGAGCAATAAAATAATATCGGCAAATTTGAGTAGTCTTTAACAGTATTGGGCAATAGGTATAACTGGGAGTTGTTAGTCTGAACTTTCTTAATGCCGTTCTGTAAAGTTTTTAATGTGTTCTGGTGTTTTAGCCATTGATCGTTCCAAAGGGTGTAATAACTTTTGACAGCATCTTCTTTTCTACCAAAGTAAATCTGCATACTCGCCCAGCTAAACGATTGCACATTTTCTATCTCTTTTACGTCACATTTCATATTTAAGGCAGAGATACTTTCATCGGAAGTACTCCGCACAATTAACCCCGTACGGTTAACTAAAAAGGTTTCTTCTTCAGTCAGCAAGGTTAACGGCTTGTCATCGCATCGCTCAACTTTTGTTGTTTCTTTATATTGAGTTGAAGTCGATTTATGCTGCAATAGCTTTGCATAGAGGAAGCCTGTAGCTAGACAAGCTACAATTACTATCATTAATAATTGTAGATTTTTTCTCATCAGCTTCCTTATGTATTATAGGGAAGCGGTCTAAACCGCTTCCTTGATCTGTTCTTCGTCGCGATCGAAGTAATCCTGCAACGGCGCGACATCAATCTCTCTCGCACGCATCGCGCGGATGGCTTTAATCCCTGCACGGGCTGCGGTTAGTAGCGTGTAGTAGGGGATTTTGTAAGTCAGCGCCATACGGCGGATAGAGTTCGCATCGGCAAAGCTCTGCGCGCCGCGTGTGGTGTTGATAATGAAATCAATCTCGCCATTGATCACCGCGTCAACGATGTTCGGCTGGCCTTCCATCACCTTGTTAATGCGCGTCACGTTAAGGCCCGCTTTTTCAAGATGCGTACATGTACCGCCCGTGGCAATCAGCTTAAAGCCCATTTCAGACAGGTCGCGCGCAATCGGGATCAGCGCTTCTTTATCGTTGTCCTTCACAGACAGGAACACCGTGCCTTCGGTCGGCAAAATCGTACCCGCCGCCAGCTGTGATTTGGCAAAGGCCTGCGCCACATCACGGTCAAGACCCATAACCTCACCCGTAGATTTCATCTCGGGGCCCAAAATCGGGTCAACACCGGGGAAACGTCCCCACGGGAACACAGGCGCTTTGACCGCTGTGTGGTCAGGTGCCATGCCCAGTAGCATGCCCTTGTTACGGAAGTCCGCAAGCTTCTCGCCCGCCATGATACGCGCGGCAATCTTGGCAATCGGCGTGCCTGTCGCTTTGGCAACAAACGGCACTGTGCGGGATGCACGCGGGTTCACCTCGATGATGTAGATATCATACTCGGATGTTGTCGGGTTCATCTTCACCGCGAACTGCACGTTCATCAGACCCTTAACTTCAAGCGCCTTGGCAAGCTTCACACTCTGACGCTCAATCTCGCGCACGGTTTTATAGGGCAGGGAGTGCGGCGGCAGCACACAGGCTGAATCGCCCGAGTGAACACCCGCTTCCTCGATATGCTCCATGATACCTGACACATAAACGTCTTTACCGTCCGATACCGTATCCGCATCAATCTCGATCGCACCGCGCAGGTAACGGTCAAGCAGCACAGGCGTATCACCTGACACGCGCACAGCTGTATTAATGTACTCTTCCAACTCTTCTGTTGTGTGAACAACGCGCATCGCCTGACCACCCAGAACATAAGATGGACGGATAACCAGCGGGAAGCCGATATCTTCGGCAATCGCAAACGCTTCTTCGGCACTGCGCGCAATGCCGTTTTCTGGCTGCTTCAGTTTCAGCTTTTTCAAAAGCGCTTGGAAGCGGTCACGGTCTTCGGCCAGATCAATCGCATCAGGCGATGTGCCGAGGATCGGAATGCCCGCAGCCTCAAGCTTTGTCGCAAGGTTCAGCGGTGTTTGACCACCCAGCTGCACAATCGCGCCCATCACTTCGCCGTTCTTCTTCTCGGCCTCAATCAGCTCGATCACATCTTCGGCGGTCAGCGGCTCGAAATACAGACGGTCTGACGTATCGTAGTCCGTTGACACTGTCTCGGGGTTACAATTGACCATGATGGTCTCATAACCTGCTTCTTTCAGGGCGTAAGCCGCATGAACACAGCAATAATCAAACTCGATACCTTGGCCGATACGGTTCGGACCACCACCCAGAATAATGACTTTCTTACGGTCTGTCGGCTCACACTCGTTTTCAGGCTCGTTATAACCATCACCTTCGTAACAGCTATACATATACGGCGTTTCAGACGGAATCTCCGCCGCACAAGTATCAACGCGCTTATAAACAGGGCGCACATTATGCTTATGACGCGCGTTACGAACGTCCTGCTCGTCCACGCCAACGATACGTGCCAGCTGTGCATCGGCAAAGCCAAGCTTCTTCAGGCGCAGCCAGCCTTCGGCATTAACAGGCAGGCCGTTCTCGATGGTGGATTTCTCTGTATCTATGATGCGCTTGATACGCTCTAAGAACCACATATCGTATTTTGTAATGCGGTGAATTTCATCCAGATCAAACCCATGACGCATCGCCTGACTAACATAGAGAAGTCTTTGTGGCGTCGCTTTGGACAGCGCCGCACGCACCTGATCAGGGTCAGGCGTTTCGCCAGCCTTCACACCGGGCAGCGGAATAGGTTCAAACCCGTTCATGCCTTTTTCTAGCGAGCGCAAAGCTTTCTGCATGGATTCTTCGAAGCTGCGGCCAATCGCCATCGCTTCACCCACGGATTTCATGGCTGTGGTCAAATTGTTATCGGTGCCTTTGAATTTCTCGAACGCAAAGCGCGGAATTTTTGTAACCACGTAATCAATGCTTGGCTCGAATGACGCAGGCGTGCGGCCACCTGTAATATCATTGCCCAGCTCATCCAGCGTAAAGCCAACGGCCAGCTTAGCCGCAATCTTGGCAATCGGGAAACCTGTGGCTTTGGATGCCAGCGCCGAAGAACGGCTCACGCGCGGGTTCATTTCAATGACAATCAAGCGCCCGTTATCTGGGTTCAGCGCGAACTGCACGTTTGATCCGCCTGTTTCCACGCCAATTGCACGCAGAACCTCAAGCGATGCATTACGCATGATCTGGTATTCTTTATCTGTTAGCGTCAGGGCAGGGGCAACGGTAATCGAGTCACCAGTATGCACGCCCATCGGGTCAAGGTTTTCAATCGAACAGACAATAATGGCGTTATCGGCTTTGTCGCGGACAACTTCCATCTCGTATTCTTTCCAGCCCAGTAGCGATTCTTCGATCAGAACCGTGTTGGTCGGGGACGCATCAATACCTTCGCGCACGATGCGTTTGAAATCATCTTTGTTATAAGCAACGCCGCCGCCCGTGCCGCCAAGCGTAAAGGACGGACGGATAATCGCAGGCAAGCCTACAAATTCAAGCGCCTTCAGCGCATCTTCATAATTATCAACTGATTCATCAGTTGAAACGTCACAGTTGGAATTTGCTTTCCTCCTCTCTTCATGCACATGTGAAATGTATTTTTGCAAGTCGCTATTCGTGTCGAAGGTTTTCAAACAGCCTTCACACACGAAATACCTTT
>DUBU01000005.1 GCA_012960155.1 Micavibrio sp.
CGTTGGCCGGGTCTTCCGCGTAAAGGCGTACTTCAATGGCATGGCCGTTCAGCTGGATCTGGTCCTGTGTCAGCGGCAGCGCCAGGCCCTCGGCCACGGAAAGCTGCCAGGCCACCAGATCCTGCCCGGTAATGAGTTCGGTCACCGGGTGCTCCACCTGCAGGCGGGTATTCATCTCCATGAAGAAGAACTCATGCGTCTTGGAGTCCATGATGAACTCGATCGTTCCCGCATTCTCATATCCCAGCGCCTTAACAGCCTTAACAGCCGCATCCCCCAACGCATCGCGAACCTTCTGCGGCAAACCTGGCGCTGGCGCTTCCTCAACCACCTTCTGGTGACGGCGCTGCAAACTACAATCACGCTCGAACAAATGAACGGCATTACCGTGACTATCACCAAAGACCTGCACCTCAACGTGGCGCGGCTTGGTAATGTATTTCTCGATCAGCACGTGATCATTGCTAAAGCTTGCTTTGGCTTCGCGCTGACAGGACTTAAGCGCCTCGGCAAAGTCTTTCGCATCCTCTACAAGACGCATCCCTTTACCGCCACCACCAGCAACAGCCTTAATCAAAACAGGATACCCAACCTTCTTGGCTTCTTCTGCCAAGAAC
This sequence comes from Micavibrio sp., assembly GCA_012960155.1. Lineage (GTDB taxonomy): Bacteria > Pseudomonadota > Alphaproteobacteria > Micavibrionales > Micavibrionaceae > UM-FILTER-47-13. The sequence goes on from DUBU01000005.1 coordinate 618, forward strand.
GCGGCATCCTGATTATCTCCCTTATACCCGGGAACAACAGGAACGCCTGCCGCCTCCATAATATCTTTGGCTTTATCCTTTAAGCCCATCGCATCAATCGACTTTGCAGACGGCCCGATAAACTTGATACCTACCTTCTCACACGCTTTGGCGAAATCTGTATTCTCAGAAAGAAAACCATACCCAGGGTGAATAGCTTGCGCGCCTGTATCTTGCGCTGCTTTCAAAATAACATCGGCTTTCAGATATGACTCTGCCGCTGCCGCGCCGCCGATATACACCGCATCATCCGCCAAGCGCACATGACGCGCCTTGCGATCCGCATCGGAATAAACCGCAACTGTCTTGATACCCAGCTTGCGCGCAGTCTCGATAACACGACACGCAATCTCACCCCTGTTAGCTATTAGAATTTTTGTAAACATGGGCGAGAGTTTAGCCCAAAGCAAAATCCCTGACTAGGTAGGAAAATTGACAAAATACGCTGCACCGCGCTATCAATGATGCGAACAGTGAGGAATAAAAATGTCAGATAATAAACCCTATGAACTAGAGCGTGACAGCCGCATCATGTCATACCTTCCCGGCGGCAAAAGTATCGGCGGCATGATTGATGCTGTGGAACTGACACTGGACGAACTAAGTGATGACCACTTCGAGACAGTTAAAGCCTTAATCGCAAAAATCCGTGCCCATAAATTCAACCCTGAAGAAATCGGCATATCAGGTGATTTCACCTGGCACATTGAAATCGGCCCTAAGCACGCACTTGCTCAAGACCTAACAACGATCTTCGCCAGCCAGTCATTTCAGGTATTACCCAGTGAGTTATTCCAGTTACAGGATGCCATCAAAAAAGGTCTACGTGACGCAGCCGCGCAGCCACCAAAACCGTCACTGTGATTGCGCCGCTTCAGCCTCTAGCTTCGCCAGCTCTTTACGAGCTTTTTCGAACTGCTTGAACGCTTTCTTTTGCTGACGATCTGCACCTTTGGATAACCAGCTATAGCCCGTCGCAACACGGAACAGGATGTTACGCATCGCAGGTTGCTTCTCGTACATATCCTGATATTTCTCCAGAGAGTCCACAACCCAGCGGCAGCTATCATTGGTTTTAAAATCCAGATCAACCGAGTCATCTGTCAGCATTTTGTAACGGCGGGCATAGGATTTCTTGTACTGGTTCTCGGCAAATTTCAGAACTTTATCCGATGCATCTTCAACGCATTGCTCTGTCGTATCTTCACTAACGCCTTCTGTAACCAGAATGTAATTAAAGATATCAATCGCCAGCGTCATTTCATCATCCGTCTTTTCCTGCCAGAACTTACGCAGGTCATCAGAGCCTTCGAATTTATCACCATGTATAGAAGAGCAGCCCTTATACCCTGCTTCCATTGCCGCCTTATAATCAGCCATAGCCTTGATGATGTTAACGCTATGGAAGTTATTCTCTAACAGCTTATCGGAACAGCTGACTTTCTTCTCTTCTGCAAAAGCAGACTGAGACAAAACCAGAAATGTCATTAGCAGAAATACAAATCTCATATTACACACCGACGCTTTGCGCCTTTTTCAAAATTCTCTATGTCAATAAGGCTGATAACCTATAGAATTTTTTAAGCTAACACCAGAAATGAAAACGATAAAATTCGATTTTCCTTGACGAGCTTTATGTCCAGTTCCTATAAATAATACATATGCTTTATCGGCATTTAAAAATTCAAGCACGCAGTGACGCGCTTGGTTGTTTAAATTAAGAAGGAGCATATTGAATGTCTAATCAGAACAAACAAGGTATCATCGGTAAAATTACTGACACCTTGGGTCTTACCGCAGTATTTGCAGCAGCCGCCACAGTCATCTTATTACCTGTCGGATACGGCCTTGGTAAGGCAGGACTAAACCCAATCCTCAGAGATTCTGACGGTGCCGTGGAAACGGTACAAAAAGCACACGCCGATTTCACAAATGTTAGCGCAACCGGATATGGCTGGTTTGCCTGCGGATTTGGCGAGAGCGCCGATCTATGGCGTACAGATTTCCGTGCCACAAATGCCAATGGCGAAGAAGTTACAGGAACCGTATGCGACGGTCTGTTCAAAAGCGCGACAATCCGCTTTGACTAATAACTATTCTTGAATCCAAGAGGGCTTGCGCTTATTCAAAAAGGCATCAAGCCCTTCTTTGGCCTCATCCCCCGCACGGGTCTGCGCAATACGCTTGGCCGTTTCAACAAGCAGCGGATCTGTGATCTCTCTCCCCTCTACATCAAGGAAGAGCTGCTTTGATGCAGCCATTGCCTTAGGGCCGTTGCCCTTAACGTTCTTGAGCACCAGACCAATCAGATATTCAACATCTTCTGGACGGTCGGCATATTCATGAACAAGGCCGATCTCATAACCGCGCTTACCATCAAAGCGCTCACCTGTCTGGAAGTAACGCTTAGCATGGCGCTGCCCCATAGCACGGATCACATAAGGTGATATCGTCGCAGGGATAAGTCCGATTTTCACTTCTGAGAGCGCGAACTTCGCCCCCTCATCTGCAATAACAACATCAGCACATGACACAAGCCCCAAACCGCCGCCCATAGCAGCACCCAGAACTACCGCAATCGTTAACTTCGGCAGCTCATAAAATTTCTTGAGCATAGTAGCAAGTTTCAGCGCATCATCCGTATTCTGCGCCTCGGAAAAGTCGGCTGCACGCTTCATCCAGCCCAAATCAGCACCAGCGGAAAAGCTCTTACCCTTACCGCGCAACACAACAGCCTTCACCGCATCATTAACGGCAAGCTCGTCCCAAATCTCGGATAAACGCGCAATGACATGCTCGTCAAAAGCATTATGAACTTCAGGACGGTTGAGCGTTACATGCGCAACACCATCACTATCCACTTCTAATAAAACAATTTCTTCAGACATAACTTATTCGTAACACCCCGAATGAAGGATAACAATAACGTCAATGTGCGTACACACAGAAACTCAGACATATGAATTAAGGCGAACACTTAGGCTCTAGATCGGAAACAAAATTAGCCGCGTCCTGCTCGGCCTTTTTCTCTTGTGGTTTGCTTAGCTTCGCCGTGAGTTTAGCCTGATAGCCTTTTGCAATACCGCCATATTTACAGTCAGTGTTACGGCCGGCAATTAACATCCATTTATAGGCTTCTTGCAGATCTTCAGGCGCGCCACCCATACCGCCCCAGAACATCATGCCGTAATTAAGCTGGCCGCGAATATGGTTGTTATAGGCTGCCATTTTATAGAGCTGCAGTGCCATAACATCATCCTTCGGCAACACATCACCTTGATAATAAAAATAACCAAGCTTGAATTGCGCCGTTCTATCACCTGCCATAGCAGCAGTTCCCAAATAAAGCTGTGCCTTATCAAGATCCTGAGTGACAACCTCACCATTCAGATACATCGTACCTGCCCAATAGGCGGCAAAAGCATCACCCTGCTTCGCAGCCTCCTCATACCAAAACAAGGCATAGCTATCTTCGCCTTCATCCTGATAAATACGCCCCAAGCGCATCTGCGCAAGCGGGTTGCCTTGCTTGGCGCCCGCTTCACAATAGGCTTTTGCCATTTCCAGATCTTTGGCAAAACTTTGACCCAGCATATGATACTTACAGATTGTGCCCTGCGCATAGGCGTAACCTCCATCCGCTGACTGCTTGATCAAATCATATCCAAGCTTATCATCTTCCGGCACGCCCTTACCTTCCGTGTAGGCACGCCCCAAAAAATGCATGGCAGCCACATTGCCTGCCTCAACTTCAGGAACAAGCAAATTAACAGCGCGTCTATATTCGGCATCAGACAAACCAGGCTTATCAATGACGTAAGTGCCTTCGGTTACCCAAGTGGGTAACTCTTCATCGGCAAATGCACTGCCGAAGGCTAAACAGGTAACAAGCGTAAGAAATGATAGACGAAAAGAGCCGGACATAAGCATTAGTAAGGCATCTGAATTTCTGACTGGATATTACAATCGGCTTTGATCACTTGGATAATATTGGTATCAGACAAAACCAGCTCATCTTTGCATTCGCTGGTAGCCTTCATGTTGGCTGAAACTTCTTGAAGTTCAGAAACGGGCACACGGATACTCTCCTCCGTCAGCACAACATCCTGCGCCGCTGCTGCCGAAGACAGCGTGATTATAGTTGAAAACAAAAGTGCAAACTTAAAACCACGCTTCATGATCAATTTCCTTTTCTTACATTCTGAATACGCCATATGACGTATCTTCTATAGGTGCGTTAAGTGCGGCAGACAGGCCCAGCGCCAGTACACGGCGTGTATCAGCAGGGTCAATCACCCCGTCATCCCACAGACGTGCTGACGCATAATACGGATGGCCTTCTTTTTCGTATTTATCGCGGATAGGTTTCTTGATTTTTTCGATATCGGCATCGGACAGTTTCTTGCCATCACGTTCGGCCTTCATTTCGCCAACCGTCGCCATCACCCCTGCCGCTTGCTCCCCGCCCATAACGGATATACGGGCATTCGGCCACATCCACAAAAAGCGCGGGTTATATGCACGGCCACACATACCGTAATTACCCGCCCCGAAGGAACCACCGATAATCACAGTCAGCTTCGGCACTTTGGCACAGGACACAGCCGTCACCATTTTCGCGCCGTCTTTGGCAATACCGCCCGATTCGTATTTCTGCCCCACCATAAAACCTGTAATGTTTTGCAGGAAGATAAGCGGAATGCCGCGCTGATTACAAAGCTCGATAAAATGCGTCGCCTTAAGCGCACTTTCAGAGAATAAAACGCCATTATTCGCAACTATCCCGACTGGCATACCGTGAATATGCGCAAAGCCTGTCACAATCGTCGTGCCGTAACGCTTTTTGAATTCATCAAACTTACTGCCATCCACCAAATGCGCAATGATATCACGCACTTCGAACGGCGTCTTAAGATCGGGTGGTATCACGCCATAGATATCTTCCGCATCATATAGCGGCTCTTCAGGTGTCTGGAAATTCAGCGTACCTTGTTTACGGCGGTTTAAATGCGAAACCACATTACGCGCAATATCAAGCGCATGTTCGTCACTCTCCGCCAGATGATCCGCCACACCAGAAACGCGCGTATGAACATCACCACCACCCAGATCTTCGGCGCTCACCTCTTCCCCTGTCGCGGCCTTCACCAGTGGCGGCCCGGCAAGGAAGATAGTGCCTTGTTCTTTAACAATAATGCTCTCATCACTCATGGCAGGCACATAAGCCCCGCCAGCCGTACAGCTACCCATCACCACAGCAATCTGCGGAATGCCTTGGGCAGACATATTGGCTTGGTTATAGAAGATACGTCCGAAATGCTCTTTATCAGGGAACACTTCATCCTGGTTCGGCAGGTTCGCGCCGCCACTATCAACCAGATAGACACACGGCATATTGTTCTGCTGCGCAACTTCCTGCGCGCGTAGGTGCTTCTTCACAGTCAGCGGATAATACGTCCCGCCCTTTACTGTCGCATCATTACATACGATCACACATTCCTGACCTGAAATGCGGCCGATACCTGTTATAATGCCCGCAGCTGGCACATTATCGTCATAGACCTCATGCGCTGCCAGAGCCGAGAACTCCAAGAACGGAGACCCGTTATCCAGCAGCTGGTCGATTCTCTCGCGCGGCAAGAGCTTCCCGCGTCCTGTATGGCGCTCCCTTGCCTTCTCGCCACCGCCTAAAGCAATGGTTTTCAGCTTATCGTTAAGGTCATCAACAAGAGCCTGCATATGGGCTTTGTTGGCTGTAAAAGCAGGATCAGAGTCCTGTATGGCTCGCTTTAAAACTGTCATGCGCAAAAGGTTAGAACAAAACCGAAAGGGCGGCAATAGCCTTCGCACTGCATCATATCTCGTGCTGGCTAGACCGATCATTCATGGCTATACTCCTGCAAAATTCTATAACACAGCGGAGGCCTTCGTGACGGACAACATCCTTGATTTTATCGGCAACACCCCCTTGTTGAAACTGGAAGACGGCATCTATGCCAAGGCAGAATTCCTGAACCCGTCAGGGTCTATCAAAGCCCGCATGGCGAATTACATGATCGAACAGGCCGAAAAGGAAGGCCTTCTGAAACCAGGAGATACAATCGTCGAAGCCACGAGCGGTAACACGGGCAACGCCTTGTCCATGATCGCCGCCGTCAAAGGTTACAAAATGATCGTGATGATCCCTGAAGGATATAGTAACGAGCGCGTGCAAATTTCCCGCGGCTTCGGTGCTGAAATCCGTTTCGTCGGACACTTCCAGGTCAACGAAGCCCGCCAAGCCGCCATCGAACTCGGACAACAGGACGGATATTACTGCCCTGCGCAGTTTGATAATGAATGGAACGTGGAAGAAAACCGTGACTGGCTAGGCAAAGAAATTATCGCCCAGCTTCCTGAAGGCGTGAAAATCGATGCCATCGTCCAAGGCGTCGGAACAGGCGGCACACTCATCGGATGCGCGCAGGCTTTGCGCCAATGGCACAACCCTGACCTTAAAACCTTCGCCATGGAACCAACAGAGTCACGCACGCTGGAATGCTGTATGGTCGCCGACCATAAAATCGAAGGTATCTCCGACGGTTTCGTACCAACCATTTACGCCCGTCACCGCGACGAGATTGATCAGATCATTTCCGTAGATAGTAATGTCGCCATTGAAGAAGCCAAGAAAATGGCGCGTGATAAAGGTCTGTTCGTTGGCCCGTCCAGCGGCGCAAATTACTGGGCGGCACGCAAGATCAGAAAAGACAATCCTGAGATTAAAACAGTTCTCACCCTGCTTTGTGATAAGGGCGAGAAATACCTATCCATGATGCATGGTAAAGAGCTAGAGCAAGCCGCCTAGAACAGCGCACCATAATTTGACATAAACAGATTTTTTTCTGTATATTCCCTCCATGCAAATGGCGCAGGAATTAGATACGCTAGAAAAAGAAAAACCGTTCCCTACACTAAGGGAGCAAGCGGCACGCTATCTGGATGAAACCCATCCACAATATGATCCAGACAACAAATATGCATTTGATATTATTACAGCGCTGCCCGACATAAATCATTTTCTCGAGACATTCTTTGCGGGCGATTTTTATAAGCGTGTCAAAGGCCCACACGCGCTACAGACGCAGCTGCCTGAAACATATCCTGCCATAAAGCTGTCCAAACCCTATAAAACATTCATGAGTGCAGCCTGCCCGCACGACCGTATGACAGCGAACATCAAGCAGTCATTTCAAAACGTGACCTATAACCGCTTGCACGTACCAGCCAAGCCGCAGCGCAAGACCGAAGTTTACCCCTTAACCATGGATCAGACCGAGCGCGCCTTGCTGTTCCTGCAAAAGAACGATGACTACCTATTCGCCATCAATGCCTTAAAACTATGTATAGGCGCGTATGTAAAAGGTGTCAGGGATTTGCTGGAAGATGATTTCGGTTTAAAAGTCACACCGCAGCTTAGCGACGCAAACTATCTAAAGGGCCTGACGCCCTCAGCAGACTCAATCTATCACGGCTATCAGGGGCTAAAGAACAATGCGGAAAGCTTTGTGTTCACGCACGACCTTGCCATGCAGATCGCCGCAACATTAATGACGAAAGACAATCCGTTCGACACAGACAGCATGACCGACGCCATTCGCGGGTTATTCTCGCTGCAGGCTTTTAACTCAGCAACCCACAACAGCGGCAATTCTCAAAGAGAGTTCAGACAATGCCCCTTTAAAGACGCGGTCATCACCATGCTGCGCACAACACTGCAGCCTCAAGCAGACGGCACAATAAAGGCTTCGCTGTCACAGCAGCACGGACAACTGATCATAGATATCAGAAACATAATCAGAGACAGATATTTTCAGGCATGGTCACCGCCCCAAGACACTGGGCTGGTCAAACGCAGACTATGGCCGTCAGACTGGGATTAATCCTTAACATTCACAGCAAACGGTACGAAGTGATCACGCCCGTTCATATAGAACTGTGCGTATAGCTTCATAAAACCTGCTTGCTCAGGGCGAATGTGAAACTCTAGATAAGGGCCGCCTCGATCTTCGGCGCTTTCAGGCTCATCACCCATCGGATGTATGTGCGCGATGTTTTTATAATCATCATAGAAACCAACCATGTGGGCATAGGCACCCAGCACTGGCTCTAGCCCATAAAACAAACGACCGTTTTCAGAACGAACCGTCAGCTTGGCCATAGAGTTTTCGCCAGCCTGCAACGGCTTGTCGAACTCAATCTTGTATGAATAACCGTGACCTTCCCATTCCGTCACTGTCGTTTTATTGATCTTTGCACCCTTACAGTCTTTGACGCCCGGAACATCCGCGGTCGCATATTGTTGGTCTTCACCAGTCGGCGTCACATCAACCCACACGCGATAACCACATTCTGTATTAGGCTTCATAATAAACAAGTAATCACCGTCATTTGCAGCCTCGGTCGGGTGCACATGATGATAGTCTTCCAAGGAAGGATCAGCGATTAACAAATGAACTGGCTTAGTATGCACAACATCCAGCTGGTCCAGCGTAATGGGCGCCCCAGTCTTTTTATTGGTCAATCTAAGCTGAACAGGAGAGCGACGCCCCATTTCCACAGGCTGTGTTTGAATCACTTCAGCGCTAATCGTATTGCTCTGCTGGGCGACCGCATCACTACCAAAGCTTGCAATTCCCGCCAAAACAAAACCCGTGAATAAAGCTAAACGCATTAATCTTTCCTCTTATCATAATGACTTTACGCCTTATCATAACATTGCTATGAATATCGGAAACCATAAAATGATAATTATTTACAGGATGGGTTATGACCGAACAGGTTAAGCGCGCTATTGCAACGGGAGAGACACTTAAGGATAAATACCCTGTCGGTGTTCAATGGGAACTCTCTAACATCAAAGCATTACAGCACAAAAACGTTGCTGACTTGCTGACAGAGGGATTGCGCCGCAATCCATCAGGCACAGCCATATCTTTTATGGGTAACAAGATCAGCTATAGCGAACTGAACGATCTGGTCAATCAGGCCGCCAAAGGCTTGCAGGAAATGGGTGTGGAAAAAGGCACTAAAGTCGGTCTTCACATGCCTAACACGCCCTATTACCCGATCATGTTTATGGCCGCGCTACGGATAGGTGCCACCGTTGTCAACTTCAGCCCGCTTTACAATGAAGACGAACTCGCTGCCCAAATCAAAGACAGTGATACCGAAGTCATGGTAACGCTAAACCTGAACGACTTCATTGATAAATCTGTAAGCCTTAAAAAACAGGGCGTTCTGAAGAGCATTGTGAAATGTGACTTACAGGACATGCTACCCTCCATTAAGAAAACAGCCTTCAACCTTTTGAAATCATCTGAAGTTCGCGGCGATACTGAGCACAGCGTTAATTTCAATGACATCATCAAGAATGACGGCAATCTAGAAACAGCAAAGGTATCACCTGACGATATCGCCGTTCTTCAATACACAAGTGGCTCAACAGGTGTGCCTAAAGGCGCGATGCTGACCCACTTCAACCTTGCTGCGAACACGACGCAGGTCTGCGGGTTCTTTGGTGAAAACAACATGAAGCCCCCGGGCGCAACCAATATCGGTTACGCCAGCGAAAAGATCTTGGCAACAATCCCGTATTTCCATGTCTACGGTATGATGACAGCCATGATTAACCCGCTACAAATGGGCAATGAAATCATCATCATCCCTAACCCGCGCGACATACCAGGCACTTTGGCAACGATCGACAAAGAAAAACCAAGCATTACGCCACTGGTCCCAACACTGATACGTGCTTTTGACGAACATCCGAAGAATGCTTGGCAGGCATTTAAAGCTGACAAGAAAAACGGGTTTCTGAAACGTGTTTTTAACGCCGTCACGAAATATCCCCTATTCCGTAGCTTTGACCTGACATCTATCAAAGGCGTCGTCTCAGGCGGCGCAGCATTACCGCCTGCAACTGCTGAATCTTTTGAAAAGATGGTCGGCACTAAGGGCGTTATCAAACAAGGTTATGGCCTGTCTGAAACATCACCTGTTGCCAGCAGTAATCCCGGCTACGGCAGAAATGATCCATCAACTGTGGGGTTACCTTACCCCGGCACAGAAATTAAAATTGCAGACCCGAACGATCCCGACAAAATCATGGCGATTGGCGAAATGGGTGAAATCTGCATCAGAGGCCCTCAAGTGTTCAAAGGCTATTACAATAAGCCCAATGAAACCGCCGAGGTTCTGACCGAAGATGGCTGGTTCCGCACTGGCGATCTAGGCCATCTGGACGACGATATGTATCTGCACATCACAGATCGTAAAAAGCGCATGATCATCGTGAACGGTGAGAATGTCTTCCCGAATAAAATAGAGAGCAAAATATGCAAGCACCCTGCAATAGCAGAATGTGTTGTCATTGGATTGCCGGACAAAAGATCAGGAGAGGCTGCAAAAGTCTTTATTCGTTACAAAAACGATGCCCCACGACCATCCAAAGTTGAACTCCAACAATTCCTTCAAAAAGAACTGACCAAGGCAGAAATGCCTAAATACCTAGTAGAAGTAGAAGTAGAAGCAGAAGTAGAAGAAGAATTCCCCAACAAAAACGGGAAAACTGACTGGAAGGCTTTACAAGACGCAGAACGCGCTAAATTATTAGATGAAGCCAAATCAACACAACCAGATACGCAGGAATTCAAGCCTGCATAACTATATCGAGGAGAACAGAATATGAGTGATAAAGATAAGAACTACGCCGTGATCGTAGGCTACGCCCGCACGCCGTTTGCGAAGGCTGCTATTCCTGGCACAGGCAAAGCGCCCGGTCGCTTGGCTGATGTTGACCCTGTAGACTTGCAAGTGCCACTCATCAACAAGCTGTTAGAAGATACGGGTCTGGATCCGAACCATGTCACACAGGTTCTGACAGGCTGTGTCCACCAAGAAGAAAGCCAAGGTCTGAATATCGCGCGTCTGAACGTGCTGCACGAAGACTGCAAACTACCAAACACAGTCGGCGGCACGTCTATTGACCGTTTCTGCGCATCTTCACTAGAAGCCATCGCCATGGCAGATGCTTTCGTCGGTCGCAACCCTAACGAAGTTTACATCTGTACAGGCGTGCAGAGCATGAGCCGCATTCCGATGGGTGGCCTGAACCCGCATCTGAACAAGAAAGTTCATGACGGCAACCCAGCCGCATTCATGGACATGCCGTTTACTGCCGAAAACCTAGCTGAAATCTACAAAATTCCTCGTAAAGATCAGGACGAATTTGCAATTCGCTCCCACGACCGTCACGCCGCAGCCGCAAAATCAGGCCGCTTCAAGGACGAGATCGTGCCGATCGCAGGCCTTGACCATGATGATGGCGTCCGCGAAGGCGGCACAGTCGAAGGTCTGGCAAAACTAAAACCTGTTGCCAAAGATGAATCCGAAGGTGGCACAGTAACCGCAGCGACAGCATCTCAAATCACAGATGGTGCCTCAGCCGTTATGGTGACATCCGAAGCCTTTGCTAAAGAAAACAACCTGCCTGTTATGGCGCGCATTCTATCTGTCGGCCAAAGCGGCTGTGACCCGGAAATCATGGGCATCGGTCCTGTAGAAGCCTCCAAAAAGGCTTTGGAAAAAGCAGGCCTGACTATGGATGACATTGATGTCATCGAGCTCAACGAAGCTTTTGCCGCACAATCCCTGTCAGTCATGGCAGAATGGAAAAAGCAAAACATGGCACCTGATATGGATAAGGTAAACGTCAATGGCGGCGCGATTGCTATGGGTCACCCACTCGGCGCAACAGGCGCTCGTCTGGTCGGCACGCTCGCACTTGAACTGCAAAAAGCCAATAAGCGCTACGGCATGGCAACACTTTGTGTTGGCGGTGGTCAAGGCATGGCTATGATCATTGAAAACCCGAACTTCAAACCATAATCGATAAAGGTGATATCTCATGAGTAAGAAAGAGATCAAAAAAGTCGCCGTTATCGGCGCTGGAACAATGGGTAGCGGTATCGCAGCCCAGCTTGCCAACGCAGGCATCGAAGTCGTCCTTCTTGATAAATTCGAAGGCAAAGCCCAAGAAGCGATCGACCGCATGGTCAAAGCCGTTCCGAACAGCGTTATGGAAGCAGGCAAAGACGTCTTCAACGAACTTCTGATGACTAAAGAAAACGCTAAGTTTATCAAGCCGGGCACTACCGACGACAACCTTGATGAACTCGCGGATTGTGACTGGGTTATCGAGACAATCCTCGCCCCTCACCCCATCCGTCAGCAACTGTATAAAGACATGGAAAAGATCGCGCCAAAAGACGTTATCTTCTCTTCCAACACGTCCACTATGCAGATTGGCTACATGACAGATGGCCAGTCAGACCACTTCAAATCACGCTTCCTGAACACGCACTTCTTCAATCCTGTGCGCTGGATGCATTTGCTGGAAGTTATCTCTGACGAGCATACAGACCCTGACGTATTAGAAACAATCATGGATTTCGGCAGCCGCGTATTGGGCAAAAAAGCCGTTCACTGTAAAGATGCGCGCGGCTTTATCGCCAACCGTATCGGCATGTATGCCATGGAACGCGCCAAAGTCGAAGCACTGGCGCAAGACATGAAGATCGAAGACGTTGATGCCATCATGGGCAAAGCCTTCGGCTTCCCGCCTCTTGGTCTGTTCAAACTGGCGGACGAAGTCGGCATTCCTGTGATTGAACACGTCCGTACAGACCTGCACGAAAACCTTCCTGAAACAGATGATTTCAGCCAGATTTTCACAGGTTACGACGAAATCAAGGATATGATGGATAAAGGCCTTTGGGGTAACCGTACGGAAATCTCGAAAACAGCTGACGGTGAACAAGTCCCTTGTCTCGGCGGTTACTACCGCAAGAAAACCGACGCTGAAGGTAACATTGTCAAAAACGAAAAAGGTAAGCCCGTTAAAGAAGCACGCGACCTGAAATCAGGCGAATATCGTGACTTCGAAGACAGCCCTTACTTCAAGTTCGAAAAAATCCTGAAAAAGGAATATGGCGGCTATCAGCAGTTCTTTGATAAAGGCGACACACCATCGAAATTTGCATGGCCTGTGATCCGCGATATCATGATCTATGTTCTGGATCACGCTGAAGAGCTCGGTTACGACCTGCAAGACATCGATGATGCGATGCGCGCGGGCTTTAACTGGGAATTCGGCCCGTTCGAATTGCTGGATAAATTCGGTGTCGACTGGTTTACAGACAAACTGCAAGCAGAAGGCAGCCGTATTCCTGAACTTCTGAAGACAGCAAACCGCCGTCCGTTCTATCGCAAAGGTGCGAACAGCATGGAAGTGATGAACTTCGATGGTAACTACGCCCCGATTAAACGTGAAGATGGCGTTCTGAGCCTTGAGGATATCAAAGCCTCATCAGAACCGCTGGTCACACATAACTCGGCAAGCCTGTGGGATATCGGCGACGGTATTGTGGCGCTAGAATTCCACGCGACACAAAACGTGATCGACCCTTCAATGTTCTGGGTGATTAACGAGAGCATCAAGCTGGTTTCCGAAAACCCTGACAAATACAAAGGCATGGTCATTTACAATGATGCCAATGCCTTCTCGTTCGGGGCAAACCTGAAACTGGTTGAAGTCTTCATGGATGCCAGCAACTTCCCGCTGGTTGGTTCTTATGTTGAGCAGAAGCTTCTGAAAACCGTTGAAGAGTTGGTGTTCCAGGGCCAGTCTGTCTACAACGCCTTAAAACAAGCCCCCTTCCCTGTCGTTGGCGCGCCGAAAGGTCAGCCAAAGAACATGGCATTGGGCGGCGGCTGTGAAGTCTTGATGCATTGTGATGCCATCCAAGCAGGTCCGGAGCAGGTTCTGATGCTTCCTGAAACAGGCCTAGGTCTTTTACCGGGCTGGGGCGGTACAACAAGATACCTGCAACGCGCCTTCGAAAGACCAGGTCAAAAAGGCGGCCCAATGCCTGCTGTAATCGAAACAGCACTGGCACTGGCTATCCCGCCAAACTCTGCTGCAACCTGTTCACAAGATGCCCGTAAGAAGCTATGGCTTTCTAAAGATGACGGCATTTCGATGAACCAAGACCGTGTGCTAGCTGACGCAAAAACAAAAGCGCTGGAGATGTCAAAAACTTACGCGCCAAGCCCAATGCCGCAGTTCAACCTGCCGGGTATTTCTGGCAAAGGTGCCATCCGTATGGACATCGACAAGATGTACCAAAAAGGCGGCAACCCTGCCAAAGGTGGCCTGAACCATGTTGACGTGCGTGTTGCTGATGCTTTGGTTGACGTACTGACAGGCGGCGAAACCATTAAACGTGATGACGTTGACCTGCATATCGATGATCCTGCCGTAGCGGCCAAGCTTAAGCAGATCATGGATGAACGTGGTGAAGACGAAATCGGTGTACATCCGGGTCTGACATTAAACATCAGCCGTATGTTGCAATTAGAACGCGATCGCTTCCTTGATCGCTTCCGCGACAGAGCCACATGGAAACGTGTACGCCACACAATGGCAAAAGGAATGCCACTGCGTGAAGATCGTCTGGATCCTGCGCCATCACCAAACGACATTCGCAACAAGTGCAAGCATGAAGACTTGCCGCGTCGTCAGGTAACAGGCAAACCGCTGGAAGGCAAAGACCTACAGCGCCTGAAAGCCATGGCCGATATGACCCGTGAATTCTACAGACTAAACGGATCTAAAACGACGATACAGCAGCTGACAAACGCGCCGCGCACTCTGGCGGCAGCACGCAAAGTCTTTAAATTGCTGCCATAAGAAAGATATTGGATAACTTTAAGGTTTAAGGGGTGCTGCATTGCACCCCTTTTTCTTGCCTGCCATACTGCCCTATCACCGAACGAAACAGGATTTTCATGAGAAGTCTCATATTTCTCGCCGCTATAGTGCTTTGCCTAACAGCCTGCTCCGCGAGCAAGGACAAACAACCACCTGTACTGCCATTACCAGAACAGCCTGCCTTTAACGACCCTGATAATATGCTGTTTATGGATGCCGTGGCAGAATTCATTCAATCGCGCGAGGCTCCCGGCAATTCCCGTTACGAATTCACACGCCTTGACCTAAACCATGATGGGCGACGTGATGGCCTGATCTTGATGAAAAGCCCTCACAAATACTGGTGCGGCGCCAATGGCTGCGATATGTACATCTTTATGGCGGCCAACGACCACTTTGAACTAGTGTCAGAAATCGCTCCCGTTCGTGGTCCGATTATCATTAGCAATAAGAAAACAAATGGCTGGAACGACATTATCGTCCACGTTTCAGGCCGCAGCCACGGTGAGACAAAAGATGTTTCGCTGCAATTCACAGGCGCCACATATCCCGGACAGCCGGCCTTCCAGTCAGAAATACCGGGCGGCTACAAAGGCGGCGGTATAAAGATTTTCCCTTAAAACAGGGCTTAGCGGCGAATGCGACGCAAGACGCGTTTTAGAAACCCGCCATCATCTTCACTATTGAAAATTTCGGCATCAGCAGCCAGCGATCTGCGATCTTCATCCGCCAACTCAAGCGCGTTATTACTAACCAAATGATCAAAATCGATCTCGGAGTGGTGAATTTGCTTTAAACGCACCATCATTTTCTGCTCTTGCTCATCAAAGTTGCCGTCACTCCAGCACATCAAACGGGCAAGATAGAAGAAACGGTTACGATCTTCCGCATTAGAAATAAGTTTGAACATCTCCGCTGTATTCTGCGGATACTCCATATCATTTTCCAAACGCAGGCGCTGTGCCGCACTAAAATCTTCCTCGGCCAGTACCTTATACATGAAGGCCTGCTCTTCATTAGATATCTCATCATCAGCATGCGCCAAGGCAAACACAGCACGCCACATATTAAACTGGCTATCCGTCACACCATGTTTCGGTAGCTTCGGATCATCAGACTTGGCAAATAGCTGCCCGATAATCGCGCCAATACCGACCTTTCTATCCGCGTCAGCCTTGAAGTATTCTTCATCAGCCATGCGCTGTAACCGTGCATTCTCTCGCGTTTGCTTCAATTCTCCTGTGATGGCGGTAAGATCCATACCTTCCATATGATCCTTGAACAGGCGATTCATAATTTTCTCTTCCTGCTGATCATAACTACCGTCTGACCAGACAATCGCACGCGCAAACTGAAAGAACATCGAACGATCTTCAATGTTACCAACATGGGAAAGCATCTCTCCCGGGTCACGTGGGTGAATGAGATCATCTTCGATCACAGCGCGCTGATGCACATCAAACGGTACAGCCGATAGATACTTATCGATAAAAGCCTCTTCCTTTTTATCAAGAACGCCGTCTGCATGCGCCATCGCGAAAATCGCGCGCCACATATAAAAACGGCTTTCACTAACCTTTGTTTCTTGAGTCATGCCTATGCTCATAATCCTGCTGCCTGTCTTATAAAGATTTTGAAGAACTAATTGAGAAATAACCTGTTTTTCTATTTATACCGCTTTTACATTATCTGATCAAACGCATGAAGATTTGCTTAAGCCTTTCACTTTGTTTCTACAAAAATTGGAAATCACAATTATTTTTGTTCTTGTTTTGTTCTAATTTTACGCTATACTAAAACTATCACTACCTTCAAAGCAAAAGGACACACCATGCCGCAAGCAGAGCATGACAATAACGCCACCTATAAGGTTGGCGGGATTAAATGGCTATTTCTGGATCTAAACAGCTACTTCGCGAGCGTGGAGCAGCAAGAGAACCCTGCCCTGCGCGGTAAGCCCGTTGCCGTTGTCCCGATGGAAACCAATTCCACCTGCGCCATCGCCGCGTCCTACGAGGCCAAAGCCTATGGCGTTAAAACAGGCACAAAGATTGCCGATGCCAAGCGTATGTGTCCAGGCCTGCGCTGCGTTCTGGCGCGTCATAACAAATATGTCGATTACCACCACCGCATTATTGATGAGGTCATCAATCACGTTCCTATCAACAAGGTCTGGTCGGTTGACGAACTATCGTCGCGCTTGCCTGAACGCTTGCGGAATGTCGAGGCCGTCACCAATGTCGCCCGCCGCCTCAAAGACGGTATTCACAAAAATGTAGGCGAAGCCATCAACTGCTCCATCGGTGTTGCCCCCAACGGCTTTCTCGCGAAGGTCGCAACCGATATGCAAAAACCTGACGGCCTTGTGATCTTAACGCCTGAGAACATGGCAGAAAGGCTCTTTAAACTCGAGCTCATGGACTTGCCCGGCATCAATGTGCGCATGAATGAGCGCCTGCGCCGCGGTGGTATCAAAACCGTAGAAGACCTCTGGAACGTATCCCCCAAACACGCCCGCAAAGTCTGGGGCAGTGTATCGGGCGAGCGCTTCTGGTATAACCTGCATGGCTACGAAGTCCCCGACCTTGAAACCAAAACCAGCGTCATAGGGCATAGTAGAATGCTGGATCCAAACTTACGCCCGCCCGAAGCGGCGCGCCAAGTTGCCCGCCGCCTAACAACCAAAGCCGCCACCCGCCTGCGCCGTAAAGAATTTTACGCCACGCGCTTCTATGTTTCCGTGCGCACCGCCGACCGATACGACCCTGCAAGGGGCTATTCCACAGGACGAAGATGGGGCGCAGAAGCACGCCTGTCTCCCGCTCAGGATAATTTCACATTCCTAAAAGCGCTAGATGATCTCTGGCAGGCCATGCTCTATGACTTGCGTCCCGAACGACTACTGAAAGTCTCCGTTACCCTCACGGGGCTGTGCAAACGTGAAGAGATCACGCCCGACCTGTTTGATACACAGTCCGATGCCTATAATAAGCTGCTGCAAAAGAACGAAACCCTGTCACAGGTCATCGACACACTGAACGCCAAATACGGCGCGGAAACCGTGCAATTAGGCCCATCACCGCAAACCCAAGCAGGCTTCGTCGGCACAAAAATTGCCTTCTCCCGCATTCCCGATAAAGAGGAGTTTTACGAATGATCTCGTAAAGATGGACGCTCTCATCAAAAAAGCTTATAAATAAAGCATCTATAACGACCAACTAGGTGATTTATGACAGCTGCTGTCGATACCGATGAATACCACACTCAAACCAAAGAGGGCGCAGAACTCGTAATCAGAGAAGCCCGATCAGACGAAGATTACTACCGTGCCTACCCCGTATTACTACAACTGATCCCCGATCTGGATATGCAAACCTACGCACAGCGTGTATTTGTGGCACGCGCCACTGGATACCGTATGTTCATGGCCGAACTGGACGAAGATGTTGTCGGCGTGATCGGCGTCATCCATAACCACAATCTGCATGACGGTTTTGTAACCTATATCGAACAAGTCGTAATCGACGAGGACCACCGCGGCAAGGGCTATGGCGCCCTACTTCTCGAATTCGCTGAAAAGCGTGCCAAAGAAGAAGGCTGCGATGAAATCGAACTGGACGTAGACGAAAACGAAAACCCCGATGCCGAAGCCTTCTACAAGCGCAACGGCTTTAAAGTCAGCGGAAAATACCTCTACAAAAGCCTGAAAGAGTAACGCCAACCTACTGATAAATAAGAACGTTTTACTTCTTACAAACTTCTTACATTTATCACAAGGTTTTCTAACAACCTCAATTTAAGATTATGTCAATATAGAATTATAAGAACCCTCAAGTACAAATCCCCTCGTACTTGCTTTACCCGAAACAGGATGCACTCTCCCCGCATCCTGTTTCATTTTGTTGCAGGCCGTTCCGCAAGACGATATAAAATCCCCATGCAGGTTTTGATCTATCAGGATTACATCCACAATAACGGAATACTCTGGCGCAGACTGTCCGTGACCTTCGGCGCAGGCAACGTAAGCTATGCCGATGCGCAAGATATCATAGACGGCGCATTAAAGACCGCTGACCTTCTTGTAATGCCGGGCGGCGCGGATCTCTATAACTGCGAAAAACTGAACGGCGCGGGCAACGCGGCTATCAAAACCTTCGTTGAGAATGGCGGCTGCTATCTCGGTATCTGTGCTGGCGCATATTATGCCAGTGCCCAAATCGAATGGGGCAAAGACACCGCCCAGCAAATTACAGGCGCGCGCGCTCTAGACTTCTTCAAAGGTACAGCCATAGGCCCGATATACGACTTCCTGGAAGACCAAGACATCAACAAATCTTGGAAAAACATAGCTCCCCTCAAAGCTGAGACGCAGCAGACGGCCTTCTACGAAGCAGGCCCGATCTTCACTGAAGGCCACAATGAAGCTGTCTTGGCACGGTACGGCATAGAAGGCTCACCCGCTGCCATCATCGCCTGCCCTGTAGGCAAGGGCCTCGCGATCCTTAGCAGCCCGCATATTGAATACTCACAATCCGATATCAGCCGCATAACCTACCACCACCGCAACCCATCCTATGACTGGGTCAGTCAGCTGGATGGTAAAGACTTGCCCGCAGACAATAATTTGTGGCAAATGGTATGCACGAAATTCAAAGAACACAGGCAAGCATGATCGCGCATAAACACATACTCGTTTATAACGATATCGGCGTTGCGGCGACCGAGGTGAAGAAAGCTCTGGTCGAGTCATTCTACGGCGCTGCCGTATCTGACGCCAATCGCCTGCTGATCAAACAAGACGGTGCGTTAACGGAAGAAACACTCGCCCTCGTGCTCCCCGGCATCATTGGCGATAACAGCCCCTATAACGACCAACTGGATTTTGAAACACACAAAGCCATTCGCGATTACGTCGAAAACGGCGGCGTGTATGTCGGCATCTGCGCAGGCGCATACTATGCCAGCAACCGCATCACATACCACCCGCCCTGGATGAAACAGGAAAAAACCAGAAAACCGGGACTAGACCTGTTTAATGGCGCAGCCAAAGGCCCGATTTCCTTCCTTGCAAAACAGAGCGTTGAAGAAGGTCCGAATGACTGCATGGTAACCACCATCAGCTTTAACACAGCCTCAGGCGCACGCAAGGTCACAGGCACAGCTTACGGCAACGGCCCTATGTACTTCCCCGACGATTCCGCAGACCTTGAAGTCATCGCGCGATATGAAGACGTTCCGGGCAAACCAATCGCCATCGCCGCGCGCAAAGTCGGCAAAGGTCTGGCATTGTTTGTCGGCGTACTGCCATACATGCAACCTGTTAAGGACATGCCGCTGACCCACGCGACCAAAGATGCGTACAAGTTCAATGAAAGCCTGAAACCACACGCAGAAGGCACTAAAGAAGTCTGGGATTTAATCACCGAGCGCATTAAGGAGCATAATGCCTCCATAGGCCGCGTCAGGCGCTTACCAAAGACAGACCGCAGCCCGTCATAAAATTTGTATTTACCGTAAAATAATGCTAGCAAATCCTTGAATTAAGGGGAAGACAGACGATGAGCATGAAACCTATCCATATCATTGGCGGCGGCCTTGCAGGCTCGGAAGCCGCATGGCAAGCAGCAGAAGTCATGGGCGTTCCTGTGGTTCTGCACGAAATGCGCCCGCAGGTCGAAACAGCAGCCCATAAAACAGATGGTCTGGCGGAACTGGTATGTTCCAACTCTTTCAGATCAGACGATCATGAACATAATGCCGTTGGCTTACTGCACGAAGAAATGCGCCGCTGCAACTCCCTGATTATGCGCGAAGGTGCCAAGGCTGCCGTGCCTGCTGGCGGCGCTCTGGCTGTCGACCGCGATATCTTCTCTGACGGTGTAACCAAAGCTCTGCAAGACCACCCGCTGATCACGCTTGAGCGCGGCGAAGTTAAAGGCCTTCCCCCTGAAGATTGGGACAGCGTCATTATCGCCACAGGCCCGCTAACATCTGCCGCGCTGGCCGAAGCCATCCGCAAGGAAACAGGCGAAGACTCACTGGCCTTTTTCGATGCGATTGCACCCATCGTATACACAGACAGCATTGATATGAACGTAGCATGGTTCCAGTCCCGCTACGACAAACCCGGCCCGCATGGCACAGGCAAAGACTACATCAACTGCCCGATGAACAAGGAACAATATGAAGCCTTCATCGCTGCACTGATTGAGTCTGACAAGACAGAGTTTAAAGACTGGGAAAAAGACACCCCCTATTTCGAAGGCTGCATGCCAATCGAAGTCATGGCATCACGCGGTATTGAAACGTTGCGTTTTGGTCCAATGAAGCCCGTAGGCCTTACAAACCCGCACAAAGACGAAGAACCTTACGCGGTCGTGCAGCTACGTCAGGATAACAAGCTTGGTACGCTCTACAACATCGTAGGATTCCAGACGAAGATGAAATACGGCGCGCAGACCGAAGTCCTGAAAATGATCCCGGGTCTGGAAAATGCAAACTTTGCACGCCTCGGCGGCCTGCACCGTAACACCTTCATCAACTCACCTAAACTGCTGGATGGTACACTGCGCCTAAAATCAATGCCGCGCATTCGTTTCGCTGGTCAAGTAACAGGCTGCGAAGGTTACGTCGAAAGCGCATCCGTTGGCATTATGGCCGCACGCTTTGCCGCGGCAGAGAAACTGGGACAGGAACCAAGCATTCCGCCTGAGACAACAGCTCTGGGCGCCCTGCTCGGTCATATTACAGGCGGCGCGCACGCGGATACATTCCAGCCAATGAACATCAATTTCGGTTTGTTCCCGCTTCCTGAGAACCCATTCACGATCATGCCCAACGGCAAACGTAAAAAAGTCAAAGGCATGGATCGCAAAAAACTATACACACAACGTGCATTACAAGACCTAGACAACTGGCTATCAGACCTAAAAGAGGCAGCATAAAATGAGAACACAAGATACATACGGGGAACTCGAAGTAACACCTATAATCGTATTAACACACGCCTTCAATGGAACATCTATCGGCGTTCCGGCAAATTTAAAGGCTTCCCTAGTAAAGCTGACAAAATTTTTCAACAGCGATTCTATTCAAACTTCCATGTCCATGGACGCCTTTAAAAAAGCAGGCGCATTAATCGACCTCAGCAAAGAGGATCGCGAAAACGCAATCAGCTTTATGCGATGGAAGCTCAGAGAGTTCAAAGACACCGAATATCTTGCCGATTGTAAGGATCAAATAGAAGAGCTGACAGATTGGAACAACACAGCCCCAAACCAAATTACACTCACCAGACAATACAACAAATTGGTTGAACGCGTTGCGGCGGCGAACAAATCCGTTACAGCCATACTTTTGCCAGATGAACACCACCCAAGGCACGTATTAGAAACGCCCGAAGAAATCGCAGAACTCGTCATAGATGCTCATGCTCGCACACAGGCGAAAGCAATGATCATGGCCGAGGAGCTAAAACATGGCTGATAACAAAAATGGAGAAACCGTTGTCTTATTGCACGGCATTGGCCGCACAGGCATGAGTATGCTTATGCTACAGCAAGCACTCAAGCGTGATGGTTATGATGTTATCAACATCACCTACCCCAGCACAAAAATGCCTCTTGCTGACATTCGCAAGTTTGTAAAAGACCAGTTAGAGGTTAAGCCCGAGTTCAACAATGCATCCAAAGTTCATTTCGTAACGCACTCAATGGGCGGTATCGTAACACGTTACTATTTAGGCCATCATAAGCCCGACAATATGGGACGAGTCGTAATGTTAGGCCCACCGAACAAAGGCAGTGAATTCGCAGATTTTCTAACTGACAACAAGCACTTACGACCTGTCTTTGAACTTATCTACGGCCCTGCCGGCAGTGAAATGAAAACTACACACGAGCATAGCGAAGAAGCCCAGAAAATTGACTACGAAGTCGGCGTGATTGCAGGCAGCAGCTCCATCAACCCGCTCGCCCTACTTGTTCTTGGCGATATTGGCAACGAACACGACGGTATCGTGCCGATAACACACACAATGCTGGATGAAATGGCAGACCATATTGTGATTCCTGCCACTCACAGCTTCATGATGAACAACACAACCGTGATTGAAGAGATCAAAGAATTTCTACGTAAAGGTAAGTTTTCTGCTGGCGCACCGCGCCTAGGATAACCTTAAGAATTACGGGTATAAAACCGAAAAAGCATTTCTGCGCGCCTGCCGATAAGAGTAAAATATCGGCATGAAAATGCATATCTTAGCCATAGCTCTGTTCGCCCTGATATTCACTGCTTTGCCCGCCAAAGCGCAAGAAGCAATCGGGGTAATTGCCGAAATTGAAAACTCTGCCTCAATCTTGCTCGCTGGAAGCCCCGAAGGTACAGAAGCAATCGAAGCCCAAATCGGCCAAGAAGTTCACATGAACGATATCATCCTAACTGGCGAAGACTCGCGCGCACATTTGCTTCTTATAGATGACACAGAGATTACACTGGGCAGCAATAGCGAATTCAAAATCGACGAATATGTATTTACCGAAGACACACCTGAAACCAACAGAGCCAAGTTCAGTATCCTGCGCGGCCCTTTCTTATTCGTAAGCGGATTGGTTTCTAAGCGCGAAACACCTGACGTTACAATCGACACAACCTACGGCTCGATCGGCCTTCGCGGTACAACCGTATGGGGTGGCATGCTGGACGAACGTGACTACAGCGTTTTCCTGCTGGATGGTGAGGTAACGTACCAAACCAAACGCGGCCGCGTGAAATTGACTCCGGGCCAAGGCACCGACGCCTATAGCGACCGCGCGATTCCGTCGCGCGCAAAAATATGGGCACAGCCCAAAATTGACGCTGCTGTTGCCACCATCGCCCTAAGAGACCCTGAGGCTGTTCAAGCGCGCATCACAGAACTAAAACAAACGCATCAAGCACTGCGTAAATCACACAACGATAATCTGCAGCAGCGTCAGGAAGAAAAACAGGAAACTCAGCAAGAGAAACAGCAAGAGCGTCTTGAAAACAAAACCAAGAACCGCACACGTTACGTCCCTGAAACGCGCACAGAAACAACAACTGCCGTTGAAGAGGAAATGCCTGCTCCTCCTGCTATGCCCGTAGAGCCTGTCATTGAAGACGATCTTAGCGCACATGTACCGGAACCGGACGAAACTGAGGCTCCTGACGAAGAGCAGGTCATGGAAACGATTAAGCAGGAAACTGAAAACATAGACAATATAGAAGCGCCTGAAACACCCGAAGCCCCTGAATCATACCAGTCAACAGAGCCTGTGAAAATCCCTGCGGAAGAAGCCGCCCCTTCTATGCCGCCTATTCCTCGCGAAGGGAATGATGCTCCTGACTTCGAAAAGTGGGAGCAGCAGCATATTCAACGTGAGACAGGCATAGCCCCATCTGCATTGTAAGAAAATCGCCAATTATATTGCCAACCACCATAGATTGTGTATTAATAAGCTAATACAAACAGGGAAACAATCATGGCAAAAAAGAAAAAATTTAAAGACTTGCCGGAACTGGGACGCTACTTCTTCGACACAGAATTCGTAGATACGGGTACAGGCTTCAAAAATGACTTCATCAGCATTGGCGTTGTAAACGAAGAAGGCGAAGGTTATTACGGCATTTCGACTGAATTCAATATTGCCGCAGCCCGCGAACACATATGGGTTCGAAAATACGTGTTTGATAAGCTCGATCACCACTCCACTTGGAAAACTCTAGAAGAAATACGCCAGGAAATTCTGGATATGATCGAACCAGCACGTGAAGTTGAATTCTGGGCCAAAAACGGTTCATACGACAACGTATTCCTCTGCCAATTATTTGGTGGTATGGGCAAACTCCGCGAAGCACTACAAAGGGAAAAAGGCGTAGAAAAGCTAACCTTCAGGGACACAAAGGAATTACTGCGAGCAGCTGAAGATCCAAAGATCCCTCCTATGCCCGAAAAGGACAAACACGTCTCCATCAATGATGCACATCAGGAACGTCACGTCTTCAACGCATGCAAAAAGGCGCTGGACAAACAGCCAGCGCCCAAACCGATTATTTAAGCATAAACCTTAAGAATCAAAGGCAGGATCTACGCCAAGCGTCAGACTTTCATCGCGGCGTAGAATCTCGCCTGCTTCACCTGCAGCCTCGCGGATTTCAGCCTGATTTTCAGCAGAAAAATCCTGAATATTATTCAAGCGCTGTTGCGCGGCTTCGCTAATTTCCACCACATCTTGCGGTGACTGCGCGGCACTTTCCGTTTTATCAGTCTTCGACTTAGCATTATCTGACTGAAAAATCTTAAAAATCGGAGAATTAGAGATAATTGGCGGTATAGCCATAATCCACTCCCTCATCTATTTTTTAAACCAAACCCATATATAGTCTAACACCTATATATTGCCGAAATCCTAAAATGTCAAAAACAGTCTTAGATGAAAAAAAGCTGGTTTATCAATGGCTTTGTTGCTGAACACATCATAATCACAGGATCTGAGCTGCTTACAGGCCATCAGCGCCGCTTTACGGTGCAATTTCAGCCACTTAGAAGACGGATTACGTCCTTTTATTAAAGCCTCCGCCTGCAACACCACCGCCTTCAAAACCGGCTGCAGCGCCTCCTGCGCTTTAAACTCATACACCGCCCGCTCTGGTATTTCCTGTGCCGCCAGCAAATCCGCAGGCATATAACAGCGCTGCTGGGAGGCATGAAACGGCAACGCCTTTACCAAACCGACCAAAGCATAAGATTGAGATACCGCCTCAAGCGCCTCATCTTCACCCTGCCCCAAGATTTTCAAGGCTAGCGCATTCAAAGGCACGGCTGTAAACGCAGCGTAATTTAAAAGCCCCACCATATCCGCAGGAATAACCCCCTCCAGATCAAATTCACGGGCATAGCATAGGTCTTCAAACAATTTCTGCGGTAGATCATAATCTTTGATCGCCCGCGCAAGCAGAGGCAGAATCTCGTTCTGGCGCACATCCTTACCGTCATAAATTTCGGCAATCCCGTCACGCCACCATTGCAAGCGGATAAGCCCCAATGTCGTATCGGTGACCACTTCACGCGTTTTGGCAATTTCGTAATTAAACGCATATAGCGCCCATAGTGCCTCCCGCCGATCGGCAGTTTGCATCAGGCTCATAAAAAAGCGGTCAGGGTCATGTTTCCTGACGAGTTCACCACAATAAGACAGCATATACTCTTGCCAAAGATAACAAATACATTAGGTTAGACAGTGAACACTTTATAGAACCTCTGACGATACAAAAACAGGAGATTTTTACATGACTTTTGAATTACCCGAGCTTCCTTACGCATACGACGCTCTAGACCCATATATGTCTGCAGAAACTCTCGAGTTTCACCACGACAAGCACCACAAAGCATACGTGGACAAAGGTAACGAGCTGATCGCAGGCACTGGTCTGGAAGGCGCATCTTTGGAAGAAGCCATGGTTAGCGCGTTCAAAGACCCTAACCGCGGCGGCCTGTTCAACCAGCTAGGCCAGCACTACAACCACATTCACTTCTGGAACTGGATGAAGCCAAACGGCGGCGGCACGTCCCTGCCAGGCTCACTGGAAGCTAAAATCAAAGAAGACATCGGCAGCTTCGATGACTTCCGCGGTCAGTTCATGACAAAAGGCGCAGGCCAATTCGGTTCAGGCTGGGTATGGCTGGCACAAGATGGCGCGTCAGGCAAACTGGAAGTGATCAGCACACCAAACGGTGAAAACCCTGTGCCTTACGGCAAAACGCCATTGCTGGGCTGTGATGTGTGGGAGCATAGCTACTACATCGATTACCGCAATGCCCGCCCGAAATATTTGGAAGCATGGTTTGATAACCTTGTGAACTGGGAATATGTTGGTGAGCTATTCGAAAAAGGCCCTTTAAAACTGGCGGCCTAATAGCATCCCAAAATCAGATTTTAAAAGCCCGTAGCGATGTATCAATCACGCGGGCTTTTTTTATGTTCATTTTTCATTTTAGAATCGCTATGATTTCTTAAATTAAAAATATGAACAGGGAAGTAAAACTTATGGCAAGGTTTCGCGCCGCCATTATCTCCGACGTCCATTACGGACCAGACATAAGGGACAAGCTCGGTAGCAAAGCGCCGCGTCTCATGAACGCGTTTATAAAGGCTACTAAGAACTACGCCCCCGACATGATTATCGATCTGGGCGACCGCATTTCTGCCCAAAATGAAGACGATGATCTAAAACATCTAAAAAGTTATTGTGATCATTTTAACGAAGTCGCCACGCCCTATCACGGTGTCATTGGCAATCACGACGATAAGAATATGACACGCGAATTGCACGCATTCTTTGCAGGCATCCCCGCACAATCCTACAGCATCGATGAAGGCGGATACCATCTGGTATTCTGGAGCCCAACCCGCTTCGTAAGCCCTGAAATCGGTATACATATTGATCAAGAGAGCATTGATTGGCTGCGTGATGACATCGCCGCCACAGACAAACCTGTGCTGGTCTTTTCCCATGTCCCGCTCGACAATCTGGAAGAAGAAGGCCACAGAGATGTCGATAAATACTTCTTCTGGACACAAGGAGATGAAGTGCGGCGTGTACTGGAAGACTCAGGTAAAGTTATCATGAGCATGGCAGGCCACAGACACCGTGACCGTCACCGCGAAATAAACGGGATCCATCACATCACTATCAATTCTATGGTCGATACGTGGAAACAGCATTACCGCGTGCCACGCGGCACATATGCTTTTCTGGAAGTGACAGATGATCGTATCCTGATACAAGTCAAAGGCAAGACGCCAAGGGTTTACGACCTAAAACCCAAAGACACGGCACCGGCACCAAAAATTTAATTACAGCGGCAATAATAACGCCACAACACGGCGCCCTTCGGTCATAAGAACGTTATAGGTACGGCACGCCGCCCCGCTATCCATGCTCTCAACATTCAGACCTTTGGCCTTCAGCGCTGTCCTAATTTCAGGCGAGAGCATCGACATAGCTTTCCCTGTGCCAAGCAAAACAACATCAATATCATCTGCTCGATCAGTAACAATCGCAAAATCCGTTTCAGTCAAACCACTGACATCACCTTGATAATGCCAAGCCTCAGTGCGGTCGGTAAATACGGCAACAGCCCCTGCATGGGCTGTCCCACTAACTTTAAAACCTTTGGTGCTATAACTTTGGATGATCTGGCGATCGGCTGCCACCAGCGGTGTGATATCCATTAACCGGCCTGCTCCGCTGCTTCTTCTGTGCTCTCGTCTACGACATCGCTACGGCGTACATTCAGGTAAATTAGTACCGGCGATGCCACAAAGATAGAAGAATACGTACCGATCGCAATACCGAAGATCAGCGCATCAACAAAGCCGCGAATAACCTCACCACCAAAGATATACAAGGCGAATAGTGCCAGCAGCGTTGTCAAAGAGGTCATCAATGTACGAGACAGCATCTGATTTACCGACAAGTTAAACAACTCAGGCAACGGCTTCTTCTTGTACTTGCGCATATTCTCGCGAACACGGTCAAACACAACCACTGTATCGTTGATCGAATAACCAGCAATCATCAAAACGGCCGCCACAGTCGACAGGTCAAACTGCATTTGCGTAAGGGCAAAGAAGCCGATTGTCGCCACTGCATCATGAGCCAAAGCTACAATCGCAGCCACACCGAATTGCCATTCAAATCGGAACCAGATATAAGCCAGAATGCCAACCAGTGACCAAAGGATAGCCAAACCGCCTGCTTTCTTAAGCTCTTCGCCCACCTGAGGGCCTACATATTCCGTGCGACGGTATTCCACATTGCCTTCACCGAATTTAGCATCCAAGGCTGAACTTACCTTTTCAATCGCAAGCTGTTGCGGGCTTTTAGGACAACCATCGGAGCTCTGGCTATGATCCGCCAAACACGCCATACGCTCCTGACGCGCCTCTTCGGCTTCGGGCTGCTGTGGCAAACGGATCATCAGATCATTTGGCTCGCCAAATTCCTGCAGTGAAACACCACCTAGATCCAATTCATTCAGCTCTGTACGTAAAGCCCCCGTATCAGGAGTGTCACTAACACGCACCTCGATCACAGTACCGCCAGTAAAGTCGATACCGAAGTTCAAGCCCTTTGTTGTGACCAGAAAAAGCGAGCCAGCAACAACCAGAACAGAGAAGATAAACGCAACAAAGCGCATACCGACAAAATTGATGTTTGTATCATCAGGGACTAGTTTCAATTTCATTTCTTTAAGTCCTTATACTGTAAGCTCTGAAGGCTTCTTCGTTTTCAACCAGTGCACAACGAGCAAGCGCGTCACCATAATGGCAGAGAAGAATGACGTTACGATACCGATACCCAATGTCACCGCAAACCCTTTAATAGGCCCTGTACCGAATGAGTATAAAATCACCGCAGCAATCAAAGTCGTCAGGTTAGAGTCTACAATAGTACTCATAGCGCGGCTGTAACCTGCGTCAATCGCAGCCATCGGCGTACGACCTTGGCGGAACTCCTCACGAATACGCTCAAAGATCAGCACGTTAGCATCAACAGCCATACCAACCGTCAAAACGATACCCGCAATACCCGGCAATGTCAGAGTAGCCTGCAAGCCTGAAAGCAGCGCAAAGATCAATGAAACATTCACCATCAAGGCGATATCAGCATACAGACCAAAACGACCATATGTTACCAACATAAAGACCAGCACAAACGCCAAGCCTACAAGGCTGGCAATCTTACCAGCTTCAACAGAGTCAGCGCCCAGTGACGGACCGACAGTGCGTTCTTCCATGAAATTCAATGGCGCAGGCAAAGCACCGGCACGCAGAAGCAGCGACATATCAGCCACTTCTTCCAGTGAAAATGAACCTGTAATAATTGCAGAGCCGCCGCAAATAGCGCCATTGATACGCGGCGCACTAATAACCTCGTCATCCAATACAATCGCAAACGGACGTCCCACGTTTTCACGTGTTACGTCACAAAAACGCTTGGCTCCAATAGCATTCAAACGGAAACTCACCACAGGCTGACCTTGTTCAAAGGCAGGCTGCGCGTGAACAAGCATATCACCTGTCAGCATGGCACGGCGTTGGATGTCAATTGTCTGGCCAGGGGCTTCAACCATCGGCAAAGTACGTGTACCACCTACTGTTCGCGAATTACCTTGGTCAACAAGGTGGAATGTCATCTTAGCAGTACGACCAAGCAAATCCTTAATACGCTGCGGATCATCTACGCCCGGAAGCTGAACAATAATACGATCATCGCCCTGACGTTGGATGGCTGGTTCACGTGTACCTGTTTCATCAATACGACGGCGAACGATCTCGATAGACTGCGCAATCGTCTGATTACGCATATCCTTCAGCGCCGTTTCATTGTAATGCGCTTCAATCACCTTGCCATCTTCGCTAACAACGATATCCAGATTAGGATCAAGCTTACGCAGCATTTTCTTAATCTGGTCTACATCTTCGCCTTCACGAATTGTAAGGCGCATACCCCACTCGATATCATCAATGCGTGTGTATCTGATTTTCGCTTCGCGCAGTTCAGGACGCGCTGTGTCGACAAGATCTTCCGAACGAGACTTCAAAACCTCGTCAATCTCCACTTGCAGTAGCAGATATGAACCGCCCTGCAAATCCAGACCCAGATTGACTGTTTTACCAGGCATCCAGCTCGGCAGGCTATCAAACACGCCACGCGCAGATGACGGCACAGCATTTGGCAAGCTGTAAAGCAGAGCCAATACACAAACAACAATGACGGAAATGATTTTCCAGCGGGCAATATGTATCATAGTAATCTTCCGCCTTTATTACTTAGCGTCAGCACGGCTTTGAATAGCAGAACGCAGCATCGTTACCTTCATACCATTACCAAGATCGACTTCGACCTCGTCATCACCGTCTTTAATTTTTTCAATTTTGCCAAGAAAACCACCTGAAGTAACAATCTTGTCACCTTTTTTCAGCTGGTTGATCATTGCGTAATGTTTCTTGAATCTCTTTTGCTGAGGCATAATCAGCAACACATAGAACAAAACAACCAACACCATAATCAACAGCATATTCAGCGCAAAAGCTTCCCATGCACTTGGTGCTTCGGCCATAGTTGCTGCCGCGTCAGTTCCTGCGGCCATGGCTTTTGAAACCCACATATCAGACTCCTTTTCAATATTCCATATGTCGTTATCACACAGGACTATAATGCCCCGCGCGCCAAAAACAAGAGGTTACCGACAGTTCTGCACAAGTGAGTCTATTAAAGTCTTGCTGTACGCTGCCTGCGCCATGCTTTGAAGGTTATTAAAAACGCTAAAAAACCAACCAGCATCAATCCCAAGGCTGGCAAGTTATTGAGAAGACCACGATCGATCATCGCATCACGCGGTTTTTCAGGATCATAAAGCACATCAACTTCATCACCACGTTTCTTCAAAGGATGGCTGCTACCAACATTATCCTCGAATTTCACGGTATCCCCAGAAGGCGTTTTAAAGCTGACTACAGCGTAATAAGTATAACCATCATCACTGCTGCGACTACGCATCTCAACAACTTCACCGCGCGCTTCATGAGCATGGGACACAAAATCAGTGACATGGTGATGCATATAATAACCACCATACATCATGCCGAGCGCCACTATAAACGTGATAGGAATTGTTACGCGCATCATGCTCTGGTGGTATTGGAAACGCTCACGAATTTCATCAGCATTCAGAATATAGCCTCTATCAGATTCTTTTCTCGTGTTTTCCTTGATAAACTTAGACCACTCCTTACGCGGCACTTTCTCTTCAAAGCGGCGTAAACTTTTCAGCACTTTGACTGCCAAGAATACAAAGGCCGCCCCCATCATGGCAAAGCCGCCAAAAGTGAATGACAGCATTGAGAATGCGACATAAAGAATCCAGACCCCCGGCATAGCGAAAACCAAACCTATTCCCAAAAACAAGAAACTTTTCTTACGGACTCGGTCGGGCTTATCAGGACGCACAAATATCACAGCTTCACTGCCGGGTAATTTATCAGCGATCGAAGAACTGCTAACTGTTCCGGGAACCTGAATAGTATCTCCATGAGGCGTTACAAACTCATATATGGCCGTATACATCTGGCTGGCATAATGCTTGCGCTTATGCGCCTTAAGCTGTTTAGCATTCATGGAAAGGCCTGTGTTTTTCTTATTCGCGACAAATGCAAACGCAAAGACAGCAATAAAGATGCTACTCATCCCCATAAACGCAAAGGCAAACCCCATATAGCGCCAGAACCTATCCATCACGAAATGCTCAGGATCATCACGGTCATAATAAACAAAGATCTCTTCGCCGACGCTTATCTTATTAGAGCCACTGCCAATACTATCCTTAACGCGATAGCTATAACCGCTATTATCCGTAAAGCTCAGAACAGGTGTGTATGTGTAACCATTTTCACTATCATAGGAGCTTTCGACATCTACTACCCGAGCCAAAGTACGTTCACCACCAGCCTTCAAACTCAAAAAATTATATCCGGTATAGGCACCAATTCCGAAAAACAGGAACGGGATCATACAAAGCAAACCAATCAACACCGAAGCAAATCCTGTGGACACAGGCTTCTGTCTAAATTGCTCTTTATAGGTTATGGCACTTTTACTCTCAGCCTCTTCAGCAGTTTTTTCCTCTTTATAATGCTCCGCCCATTCTTCGTCCGAACGCCGCTTACCAGAAGACCTTACGGCAACAACACGCGCCTTAACCTTATATGCCCTTGCCCGCCAAACCAGCCAATCGGCTATCATAGCAAAACCAATACCGAAAAAGACCACACCCATTAACAGCAGACCAAGCGCATTGAAGGTCTGCATAGCATCAAATAAAGCGTTCATGATGTTTCCCTGTAATTAAGAACCCTGCCCAGCCAGATACAGCTTGGGATTAAGCGCATCCGTACCGCGACGGACCTCGAAATGCAGCTGCGGGCTATCAACCTGACCGGAACTTCCGACCGTGCCGATCACATCACCACGGCGTATTTCTTGCCCGCGTTTGACTTTAAACTCACCAAGGTGACCGTATGCCGTCATCCAGCGATCGGCGTGACGGATCAAAATCAAATTACCGAAGCCCTTAAGCTGATCATCCGCATAAACGACCACACCATTCT
Source organism: Micavibrio sp. (assembly GCA_012960155.1). GTDB lineage: Bacteria > Pseudomonadota > Alphaproteobacteria > Micavibrionales > Micavibrionaceae > UM-FILTER-47-13. The sequence goes on from DUBU01000005.1 coordinate 33,663, forward strand.
CGGCTGCCACAACGGGCTCAGCACGTCGCGCAGAGATATTAATACCGTCATTATGCAGGCCGTCTTTCTTGGGCCCATATGTAGAGATAATCTTACCGCTTACAGGCCATATAAATTTACTACCTGCGCGTGCTGGTGTACTGGAAGAAATCAAAGGCTTCTTATCGACGCTGGAAACAGGTTTAGAAGCTACTTCAGGACCAACAGGCTTCGTGCCTGGTGTTGCGGCAGCAACCTGAACGGCCTTATAAGTCGCAGGCTGCACAGAAGGCAGCTTCAGCGCCTGACCGCGCTTAATGTGATAAGGAGGCTTCAAGTTGTTCTGGCGCGCCAGCGTTGTCATAGAAACCGCAAACGTGCGGGAGATCCCATAAAGCGTGTCATCGGCACGCACCTTATAGGTCACAGGCGGCGGTAAAGTCAGACGCTGCCCGACTTCTAGCGGATATGGTGCCCGCAGATTATTCACATAAATGACATCTTTCATATCAACATCATAACGCTTGGCAATACTCCAGAGTGTATCCCCACCTGAAACCGTATGCACACCAGCACTACTCGCCCCGCCCTCAAGACCAAAATGCGTTACAGGGGCAGGTGTGTTGCGCGTACCGCAAGCCCCTAGCGCCAGAACACAGGCTATGCAAAGAATATGTCTCATTTCAGGCAGGTATCTTGTTGAATTCATCATCAGCGTTTTCCGTAGCAGGTGCCAGATTAGGCAACAAAGGTACAAAGCGCACGGGCATCACATCTTTGACCGCAAACGTATCATCCTCGCCCTCTTTCTTATAACGGCGCAGAACTTGATGGTTATCCTTTGTCACAGGAATAATCATCATACCGCCCGGCTTTAGCTGATCCAGCAGAGCCTGCGGCGGTTCTCCTTGTGCGCACGCGGTACAGATAATCTTGTCAAAAGGCTGTTGATCAGGCCAGCCCTTCATGCCGTCCCCGGCAATCGCCGTAATATTACGAAGCTTCAAACGATCAAACATCTTCTCGGCTTGCAAAAGCAGCGGCTTATGGCGCTCAATACTGTAAACGCGGCGACATAAATGGGCGAGTACACAAGTCTGATATCCTGACCCAGTACCAATCTCCAGCACTTTATCACGGTCAGAGATTTCCAGCACCTGCGTCATCATTGCCACAACAAGTGGCTGACTGATTGTCTGACCACGTCCAATTGGCAGCGCAATATCTTCATAGGCCTGATCAATCATTTGCTTCGGCACAAACTCTTCACGCGGCACACGCTCCATAGCCGATAGCACCTTGGTATCAGAGATCCCCATGGATCGCAGATGCATTATGAGTCTTATCTTACGTGTTGTTTCGGCGTTCATGCGGTGACTTGTCCTGAGCAGGAAAGAATTTTTGATAAAGCTGATTCTACAGCCCTCCCCGCCTTTAGCCAACAGAAAACTTAAGATTAAACATCAAGCGCCTATAGACAGGACGTTTAAATTTGCCCTCAAAAAACAAAATATGGTAAATAACTCAACCGTTTTAAAAGATTAGGAACATACGTCATTGAACAAGGCTGTCATCCATATTGACCTGCAACACCCTTTCTTAGACGCACACACTCTAAGTGCGTTTCAAGGAGCAAAGCGTATGAGCGAAATGGCACGCGCCACCAATCTAACCAATATCTGGGTTGCCTGCGCCCTTAAAAACACGCCCGCGACAACATTTAAGGAAGCCAAACGCAGCCGCCTATTCTACGATCTTGAAATGGAAGTCGTGGAGCCGCAAGAAGACGAGTTATTCTTTGGCAAAACACAGGCAAACGCCTTTCTGAATATGCACCTATGCGCCCATATACAAGAACGCGAATATGACGAGCTTTTTATTACAGGCGTTTGGGCGAATGCCTGCGTAAAATCATCCATCATTGGCGCCTTTTCTCAAGCGGCAGCCTGGAAACCATTTCCGCGCATTTCAATTGTGCAAGATGCCGTCGACATCATGTCCAACCCTGACTATGACGACACAATGAGCTCAATTCGTTCCATGCGTCGTCACAAATCGCCGGAGCATTACCTGAAAATGTTCAACCACAGCCACCCGATCAAATCGAGACCAAGAAAAAACCTCGGCCTGATATCGACCGAGGAATTCGCAAATCATTACGGATTAAATTAAGCGGACGCTTTCAACTGTTCTGTCGTAGCACCCTGCAAAGGCATGATCTTTTTCAGACCTCCCATATAAGGCTGCAGCACATCAGGAACCACAACGCCGCCATCGGCAGGGGCATAGTAATTCTCAAGAACAGCAATCAGCGCACGGCCAACAGCAACACCAGAGCCATTAAGCGTGTGCAAGAACTCTGTCTTCTTTTCACCTTTGCGCTTGAAACGTGCTTTCATACGGCGCGCTTGGAAATCGCCACAGTTTGAGCAGCTGGAAATCTCGCGGTAAGTATCCTGACCAGGAAGCCATGCCTCAATATCATAAGTCTTCTGTGCACCAAAGCCCGTATCACCACTACACAACATGACTGTGCGGAATGGAATATCCAGCTTCTTCAAAACAGTCTCGGCACAATCGGTCATACGATCATGTTCGGCTGCACTGTCTTCTGGCAAGGTAATGCTGACCAGCTCCACCTTATAGAACTGGTGCTGGCGCAACATGCCGCGCGTATCTTTACCGGCGGAACCTGCCTCGGAACGGAAGCAAGGCGTAAACGCCGTGTAACGACGTGGCAGCGCATCATCTTCTTCGATAATCATATCTGCCATGATATTTGTCAGCGGCACCTCAGCCGTTGGAATAAGGAAGTGACCTGTTTCTTTCGTGCTAAACTGGTCTTCCGCAAATTTAGGAAGCTGCCCAGTACCATACAGGACGTGATCACGCACCAGCAGCGGCGGAGACACTTCTGTGTAGCCATGCTCACCTGTATGCAAATCCAGCATAAACTGCGCCAAGGCACGTTCCATGCGGGCAAGTCCACTATGCATCATAACAAAGCGTGAACCTGACAGCTTGGCGGCTGTTTCAAAGTCCATCATGCCCAGATTTTCGCCAATCTCGTAATGTTCCAAAGGCTTGTCATTGCTGCGCTTTGGCTCGCCGAATTTGCGGACTTCTTTATTGTCGTTCTCATCCGCACCATTCGGCACCTCTTCGTCCAGCAGGTTAGGAATACTTGAAAGATGCTGGTTCAAGGAATCTCCCAGCGTACGGTCACGCTCTTCGAGCTCCGCCATACGGTCTTTCATTTTGCCGACCTTGGCTTCGATATCAGACGTATCTTTGCCATCGCGCTTCATCAGACCAATCTCTTTAGACAGGCTGTTACGCTCTTGCTGAATCTCCTGAAGCTCGGTCTGCACAGCACGGCGCTCTTCGTCCAGTTTCAGGATCGAGGATGTTTGCGCCTCAAGACCGCGACGGGCCCAGTTTTGGTCAAATCGTTCAGGATTCTCACGAATAGCGCGCAAATCATGCATTTTAATAGTCCTCTGCTATGGGTTCAGGAAGTTTTAAACTGATCAAGTTTTAGCGCGTTAACCTTGAAGCTGCAAGGCATGAACGGCTTTAATTTCACCCGACTCTACGCGGGGCACATCAACAAACGGTGCGTTCTTCAAACGATTAGCATTCGTAAAGTGCTCTTGAAGATCCAGAACATCGCCGACAGTGCTTAATCTGAACGCACGATTAGCTTCCAGCCAGCACGTAAGGTTCAACTCTTCAAATGATTTGGACGTGCCCGTACGCAGCGCCTTCTGGTTATCAGCACCTAGCTTTTTACCAATGACAAAATCACGTACGAAACGCAGCTTTTTATGGGCGGGCAAATGCTCCGATAATACGGCTAACGGGTGATGTGGCCCCTTCGCACGTTTGGCAGATTGATAGTTTCTGTCCTGAAGCCCTGCAAAAGCTGTCGCGATTTTGGCACGGTCAGGCTTGGCCTTTGGATCTAGCGGAAACAACATATCGCGCCAGTTTTGCGGCACGAGCTGATGCGCCAGAATAGCTTCGCGAAACCCAACAGACTTAACAGCTCGCCCTGCTAAAGCAGTTGCCAGCGCCTGACGCGCTTTACCGTCTTTATCATCAGTTCTGATTTTATCGGAAATCGCATCAACAACATTATATTTGCGACCAAGCCCGTTACACACGCGCGGCGCATCAACATAATATAAAGGGCCGTCATTCAAAGGTTCGTCACGAGACTTGCCATTAAACTCAATTTTCAGACGACGGATATACTTATCAATATCCACGCTGACGCAGAGTCCTTTGACCTCGTCATGCAGTCTATAAAAAAATGGTTTATTCACTGTCAAATCTGCTATCCTAAATAAAATAGGCTTCCTTAAAAAATCGAAGCACCTTTCTAAGACAAAAACAGTAACTATGTCAATAAAACGGGAAATCTAGTCCGTGGACACGATAAAACATGAGAAAATAGAAGGCGTATATGAGCTCACGACTCCGCAAAACGCCCTGCCCTTGGTTTTTGATAGTCCGCATAGCGGGCAAGATTACCCCGAGGATTTTCGATTCACCTGCCCTGTAGAGATTCTCAAGAATGCGGAAGATAACGACGTTGAAAGCTTCTTTCTTAACGCCGCAGATTACGGCGGCTCATTTATCCACGCTTTATTCCCGCGCACATATATAGATGTCAATCGCGCAGCAGACGATATCGACCCCGACCTACTCGCAGAAGCGTGGCCGCATGATTACAATCCATCTGATCGCGCCCATGCAGGCATCGGCCTTATACGCCGCATCGTCAGACCGGGCATCACTTTATATGACCGCAAGCTAACTGTTGCCGAAATCAAACATCGTATCGACACATATTATATGCCGTACCATAACAAGCTGGAGCAACTGATCGAGGATGCTCATTACAGCTACGGCCAGGTCTGGCACGTAAACTGCCATTCTATGCCCGCTGCAGGCAGACCGACAGGGTTCGTACGCCGCACCGTGTCACACAGCCTCGCTGATTTTGTACTGGGTGATCGTAACGGTAGCAGCTGTGATCTGCACTTTACGCATAGTATGCGTGATTTCCTTCGTGGCATGGGGTACCGTGTAGACATCAACAATCCTTATAAAGGCGTTGAGCTGGTAAAACGCCACGGCCAGCCCACTACAGGCCGCCATTCCATACAGCTGGAAATCAACAAGGCGCTGTACTGGGATGAACAGAACCACTGCCGCAATCGCAACTACGATAATTTGAAAAGCGACCTTGATAAACTCACCGCCTTTTGTGCGGATTACGTCAGCAACAATTTGAATGCCATGGCAGCAGACTAAATTTGACATAAACAACAGCCTCCTTTAAAGTCTCATCCCATGCAATACAGGGACGATTACACACCTACGGGAAAAATTAAACGAGAGCTACGCGCGGAATACGCGTTAATGGCAATGACACCGATCTATCTGGCGCTCTCGTTATTAACTAAATCAGTAGCGTTCAGCCTGTTTCTGATCTCAAATGAAAGTCCGGGAACACCGCTGACGCAGGACGAAAAACAACTGATTACCTCAATATTCAACGACGAAGTGAACGTAAACCGCGTCTTTATCCATCGCAGCGACCCTTTAGCCACCGAAAGAGGCTCTGCGGGTTTTGTTCACATCACCGACATAAGACCAAACCGCCACGTATATATGGCTCCCAGTATGGAATCATCGGACTATGGTCAATTAGCGGCAGAGTTCGAGAATTACCACAAATTTCAGGTATTCGTACATGAAATGACCCATATTTGGCAGGGACCGATCAAAGCCACATGGAAAGAGCTTACATGCGTACCGAGCGGCCATAATAACAACTACACATTCGGAGACCCTGAAATAGATGTAAAGCACGCCCCATACACATACACACTTGAAGAAAACAAAAAATTCTCGGAATTCTGTATAGAGCAGCAGGCAAATATCGTTGCCTCATATGCCCTGATATTTCTCAGGCCTGATATTTTCAGCTTTTACCCGAACGAACAATTAGCAAGCGGCATGTCAAACGAAGTTTTCCTGTCACGGCTAAAAACAGTTGTTGAGGATAGATTTCCACAGGCTCGCATTTCAAGGCTAAACACCGAGCGCAGTGAAAAGGCACCGGCTCCTTAACCGAACACCGCGGCGAAGGCAGATTGCATCGCCGCATCTACGTCATCCATAGACACATCAACACCTAAATCCGCAAGCGACGTCACGCCATGCTCGTTAATGCCGCATGGCACGATCCCGCTATAATGTGAAAGATCGGGATTAACATTGATCGCCACCCCGTGAAACGTGACCCAGTGCCGCACGCGCACACCGATCGCAGCAATCTTGTCTTCTTTAGCGTTATCGCGCACAACCCAGATACCAACGCGCCCCTCACGGCGCTCACCTTTTACGTCAAACTTTGCCAGCGTGCGAATAATCCACTCTTCCAGCTGCCAGACATATTTCTTGATATCAGGAACTTGCTGGCGCTTTTTCAAATCCAGCATGACATACCCGACACGCTGCCCGGGACCATGATAGGTGTATTGGCCGCCGCGTCCTGTTTGATAGACAGGAAAGCGATCATCCAGCAAGTCACCCTCTTTTGCACTCGTACCACCTGTATACAAAGGCGGGTGCTCAAGCAGCCAGACCAGCTCATCAGCAGTATTTTCGCGAATGCCCGCAACGCGCGCTTCCATTGCTGAGTGCGCGTCTTCGTAACCGACCTGATTTTTATCCAAAATCCATTCCATTTTTAGGCATTCTCTTCTTGCGCCGCAGCAAAACAGGTGTTATTCGAAACCAGAACTCTTAAAACATATTTAGGGAGATATGTCATGGGTCTCAATCACGCACTCGTAAAAAAGGTATTTGGCGATGCCAGTGCCTACACGTTTGAAGGCGCTCCGATCGAAGAACACCCCAACGTCAAAATGGAAGTGCGCGACCTGCATATTTCATATGGCCACAGATTAACCGAACGCGCGCGCGGCCTGTTCGGCAAACGCAATCCTGACAACCATAAAGGCCATGAACGTAAAGGCCGCACAATGGCGGTCAAAAACGTATCCTTGCCAATATACGAAAACGAAGTACTCGCGCTTATAGGGGCTTCTGGCTGCGGCAAATCAACATTACTACGTGCCCTGAACCGCATGAATGACAGCATTGACGGCTGCCTGACATCAGGTCACTTACTGCTAGATGGCGAAGACATATATGCCCGCGACTTAGAGCCCGAGCTCCTGCGTCGTCGCGTAAGCATGGTCTTCCAGAAACCAAATCCGCTTGCTAAATCAATTTACGAGAACGTGGCCTACGGTCCGCGCCTTCATGGCTTAGTATCCAAGAAAGGCCATATGGATGACCACGTTGAAGAACACCTCTCCAAAGCAGGCTTGTTTGACGAAGTAAAAGATCGTCTAAAAGACGAAGGACATTCGCTCTCTGGCGGCCAGCAACAACGTCTGTGCATTGCCCGTGCAACATCTATAGAACCGGAAGTTATCTTGATGGATGAGCCTTGCGCATCACTTGATCCGATTTCGACAGCACATATAGAAGAGTTAATCAGCGAAATTCGCAAAGATCATACAGTTGCCCTGATAACACACAACCTCGCCCAAGCCGCCCGCATCAGCCAGCGCGTCGCGCACTTCCATATGGGAGAGATGCTATCCTACGGCAAGACCAAAGAAATCTTTAAAGATGAAGGCGACGAGCCAACGCACGAAACAACGCGCAACTACGTTATGGGGACATTCGGCTAAGGACTAAATTTAAATAAGTTGCAAAGCATCATCTTCTTGTTGCGCGGCTAATCGGTTTTTGCTAACTATTCACTTCCTCATCGTGCGGCCGTGGCGGAATGGTAGACGCGCAGCGTTGAGGTCGCTGTGGGAGATAATCCCGTGGAAGTTCGAGTCTTCTCGGCCGCACCATTTTCCTTTAATGCACAAACTGAACTTAAGACAAAGTAAGTGTGCCCTTGGGTGCCCACTTTATTCAAAAATCCAACCATGCAAAAACTGCGATGCAGCGCAGCAATCAACACCCTTGAAAATCCATCTAGAGTCTGTATTGAATAGGGCAGCTTAAACCAAGCGTATATAGAGGATGTACTAATGAAAGAAAGCTTTCGCAAGGACGCGCTGGACTACCACCGTTTACCAAAGCCTGGCAAAATCGCCATTAAAGCCACAAAAGCCATGGACACGCAGAGAGACCTTGCTCTCGCCTACTCCCCAGGCGTTGCGGTACCTTGTGAAGAAATTGCAGCAGATCCTCTAAAGGCACTGGATTACACATCACGTGGCAACGTTGTTGCTGTTATCTCGAACGGTACAGCTGTTCTCGGCCTTGGTGATATCGGCGCTCTTGCTTCCAAGCCTGTTATGGAAGGGAAAGCGGTTCTATTTAAGAAATTCGCGAATATCGACTCCATTGATATCGAAATCGACGAAAAAGACCCAGACGCATTGGTCGAAACGATTGCCCGCCTTGAGCCAAGCTTCGGCGGCATCAACCTTGAAGATATCAAAGCCCCTGAGTGTTTCGAGATCGAACAGCGCCTAAAAGAGCGCATGAACATTCCTGTTTTCCACGACGACCAGCATGGAACTGCCATTATCGTGGGCGCCGCTATGACAAACTGGCTACACCACTCCGGTCGTAAAGTGGAAGACATTAAACTAGTCTGTAATGGCGCAGGCGCTTCTGCGATTGCTTGCCTCAACATTCTGGTTGGTATTGGCGTAAGAAAAGAAAACATCACAGTTTGTGACCGTAACGGCGTTATCTACGAAGGCCGCAACGAAGGCATGGATCCTATCAAAGAGCAATATGCCCGTAAAACAAAGCTGCGCACACTCACAGAAGCCATCAAAGGTGCCGACGTATTCTTGGGCCTATCAGGTCCGAATGCGATCACTGGTAAAGAGATCAAAACTATGGCGGCAGCACCGCTGATCATGGCACTAGCTAACCCGACACCTGAAATCATGCCTGAAGAAGCACGCGAAGCTAAGCCTGATGCGATTATCTGCACAGGCCGTTCGGACTATCCGAACCAGGTTAACAACGTATTGTGTTTCCCATTCCTGTTCCGCGGTGCATTGGACGTTGGTGCAACAGCGATTAACGAAGACATGAAAATCGCATGTGTTAAAGCTATTGCCGAACTCGCCCGTAAAGAAGCATCAGCCGAAGTTGCGGCTGTCTACAGTGACGAGCATCTAGAATTCGGCCCTGAATACCTGATCCCGAAAGCCTTCGACCCACGTTTGATCATTGAACTGCCTCTGGCTGTCGCTAAAGCAGCGATGGACAGCGGTGTAGCAACGCGCCCGATCACAGATTGGGATGCTTATAAAAACACGCTTCAAAGCTACACTTACCGTACAAGCATGGTCATGCGCCCTATTCTTGACCGTGCACATCTGAACCCGCAGCGCGTTTGCTACTGTGAAGGTGAAGAAGAGCGCATCCTGCAAGCTGTTCAAACAGTTATCGATGAACGCTTGGCTAAACCAATCCTGATTGGTCGCCGCAACGTTGTCGAAATGCGTATCAAGCAACTGCGCCTGCGTATGGAAATCGACAAAGACTTTGAACTGGTCGATCCTGAATCCGACAATCGTTACCGTGATTACTGGACGTCTTACCATGAAATCATGGAGCGTCGCGGCATTACGCCAGCCATGGCACGCACGGCCGTACGCACGAACACGACAATCATCGGTGCACTGATGGTTCACAAAGGCGATGCCGATGCTGTGATCTGCGGTACAGAAGGCCACTTCAAAAAGCATATGACGGATGTTGTAAACATTCTTGGCCTAAAACCTGGTGTTGAAACAGCGGCTGCGATGAACGCACTGATGCTGGATCGTGGCACGTATTTCTTTACAGACACACAGGTAAACCCGGATCCGTCAATCGCACAGATCAGTGAGATGACTTTGCTGGCTGCTGAAGAGATCGAGCGTTTCGGTATCAAACCTAAGATCGCCCTGTTATCTCACTCAAACTTCGGCACGCACGAAAACCAAACAGCGTTCAAAATGCGTGCGGCCATTGAAGATTTGCGTCAACGCGCACCTTCACTGGAAATCGAAGGTGAGATGCACGCAGATGCCGCACTATCCGAGAAAATCCGCAAGGACATCATGCCGAACTCTAAACTGACAGGCGAAGCAAACCTGTTTGTGTTCCCTGGCATTGATTCCGCCAATATTTCTTTCAACATGGTAAAAGTACTCGGCGGCGGCATTTCAATCGGCCCTCTTTTGCTCGGCGTATCACGTCCGGCACACATCCTCACACCATCAGCAACAGCGCGCGGCATTGTAAATATGTCCGCACTAGCAAGCGTGGCTGCGCAGGTGGAAAAAGAATGTGCCGCACAAAAAGCCGCTCCGAAGAAAACTAGCAAAAAGAAAAAAGTCGCCTAATCTTTCTTTGAAATTGTGCTATACAGATGCGCATGAGTAACGCATCTGAGAAAACACCTGAAACTTTGCTGGAGGAAGCCCAAAAAGCTTTCCAGGAAGAACTCGACCCTGTGGGTCTGAGTGACAATGACATTGTCGAAATTCAGGATGCGCTGCAAAGCGGTTACGAAGATGCGGTTGTCGAAAGCCTTGCCGAGCTTGGCCCTGCTGACGCTGCGGAACTTATCTCCAAGATTAAAGACGAAGAGCGTGAGCTGCTGCTAAAAGACCACGGCGCCGCGTTTGAGCCTTATACCTTCGTTGAACTTGATCCTGAAATGCGTCGTATCGCGCTGGAGAATATGGAGCCCACGCAGGTTGCTGCCATTATCTCCGAACTGGACAGTGATGACGCGCTGGAGCTGATCGAACCGCTAAGCGATGAATTCCAGCAGCAGATCATCAAAAAGCTATCCGCCAAACTGCGCCTGACATTGGAAGAAGGTCTAAGCTTCCCAGAGGAAAGTGCTGGTCGTTTGATGCAGCGTGAATTCGTGGCTATTCCCGAATTCTGGACTGTTGGTAAAACAATTGATTACCTGCGTGCCGCCTCACATGAATTACCTGAGAGCTTTTTTGATATTTTTGCCTCTGTACGTGTCGGTTTGAGCATGACAGTTGGGACATAGTAATCTCAAGTTGGATAATGTATTGTCTTTGTGATTTCCATTGATATGATCTAATTCGATAGGTATTGGTTGATTATTCCATTCGATTCTTCGGCATTTTGAGCATTTATACTCAAAAATAGATTCGCTTAAAAGTCGTTTCTTTAAATCATATGAACTAATACCACATACGTTGTTTAGGTAGTCTTCTATGGGTCGTCTTGGGCCAAGT
>DUBU01000006.1:0-1046 GCA_012960155.1 Micavibrio sp.
GAGGGAATTAAGACTTTAGATTTCACGGGACGAGTTGCCATTGTTACTGGTGCGGGTAATGGTTTGGGGCGTTCATATGCCCTTGAGCTTGCCAGCAGGGGAGCGAAAGTCCTTGTTAATGATTTAGGTGGAGATATTTTTGGGAGCGGTGACGATGCTGCGGCCGCACAAATAGTCGTTGACGAGATTAAGTCTGCGGGCGGTGAAGCAATCGCGAACTTAGGATCAGTTTCTGACTATGAGAATGGACTTGAAATGGTTCGTCAATGTATGGAAGCATGGGGACGAGTTGATATTGTTATTACGAACGCGGGAATTCTGCGCGATAAGGCCATGCATAATATAACTGAACAGGACTGGGACATCATCATGGATGTCCATATGAAGGGTACTTATGCGGTCCTTCACCATGTATGGCCTGTGTTCAGGCAACAGGGTTATGGGCGTGTAGTTTTGACATCATCTTCGAGCGGTATTTGGGGTAACTTTGGTCAGGCAAATTATGGAGCTGCAAAGTCCGCTAACCTCGGTTTGATGAACGTCTTGAAGCAGGAAGGCTTGAAGTACAACGTTACGGTTAACAGCCTTATGCCTGGTGCTGGAACACGGTTAACTGCGACAGTTATGGACGAAGAGCGACTGGAGCAGATGAAGCCAGAATTTGTTACTCCAGCTGTTGTTTACATGTGTTCGGAAGAAAATAAAGATAGCGGTATGATGATTGAAGCTGGAGCTGGTAACTTTAATCGTGCGGTAATGGTAAAGGCCCCAGGTATCCAACACGGCACTGATTCGTTGCCGAGTGCTGAGTGGGTTGAAGAGAATTGGGGACAAATCATTAGTCTCGAAGGAGCTACCCCAATGTGGAATGGCCGTCAGACTGTGGATGAATTCAATGCATCCGACGCATCTTTGAATGGTTAAATTGCACTTAGATTGATGGCGCTTTAGCTAAATAATCAGAGATGATTGAAAGAGTGGGAGGACATGTCCTCCCACTCTTTCAATCTTTTATATCAGTTAAGCAACAATTCCTTGGTCTCGTA
>DUBU01000006.1:1091-1496 GCA_012960155.1 Micavibrio sp.
GGAATCATATCCCAAATCCTCTAGCACTTGATCGGTATGTTTACCAGGACTTGGAGCCGTTGTTCTGACCTCTCCTGGAGTGTCAGAGAACTTCGGTCCTATGCCAACCTGTTCGACAGTTCCGATCACGTCATCTTCAACTTCGACCATCATCTGCCTGTGCTGCTGATGGGGATCGTGTAGAGCCTCATCAATATTTAGAACAGGGGCTACACAAAGTTCGATATCTTTTAGCTCAGCAAACCAAGTGTCTCGATCTTTCTTAACGAACATATCTTTCAAGTGTGCTGCGAATTCTTCATGTTTACTCGTGTCAGCTTCTGATTCAATCAAATCCTCACGCCCTGATATTTTGCAAAGATTTTCCCAAAATCTCGGCTCAAGGGAACCAAGAGATATATATTT
>DUBU01000006.1:1673-7564 GCA_012960155.1 Micavibrio sp.
TGTTTTGTCGAGCTAGAAGGGCACTTGTGATTGCGAAGGCGGTCATTAGTCCCCCACCAGCGAAATCAGCAATTACGTTTTGGGGAATCGACAGAGGTTGTCCTTCTCGCCCAATCATCGCGAGAGCACCTCCGACTGATATATAATTGATGTCATGGCCAACCATGTCAGAGTAAGGGCCAGTCTGCCCAAAACCTGAGAGCGAAGCATATACGATTCTAGGATTTACTCGGGAGATGGCGTCATAGCCTACACCTAGACGATCTGTGACACCGGGCCTGAAGCCCTCAAGGAAGACGTCAGCATTTTTTGCTAATTCATGGACTATTTGCCGACCTGCATCGGCCTTTAGATTGACGGTTATTGATCTTTTGTTTCGGGATAAAGGGTTGTACGCACGCCTTCTCTCTTGTGCGTCCTTCGAGCCTGGGCTTCCGGCCGAACCTTGCACGGTCCCCGGAGGGGCTTCAACCAAAAGAACATCCGCACCGAGATCAGCCAGTAACATGGACGCGTATGGCCCAGGTGCGAGTCGCGAGAGATCGACTACTTTAATTCCTTCAAGTGGCCTCATATTTTCCCCTTTTGTTTTTATTATATCTATTTGTTGGCCTGAGAATGAGTCTAACCGACTATTGACTATTTTCGATATCAACAGTGGAGAGTTTTAGTTTTAGCTCTGACTCGATCAAGTAGGTGTGGTGCGCTAAAATTATGTTTACTACGGGGGCCCGTAGCTCAGCTGGGAGAGCGCCACACTGGCAGTGTGGAGGTCGTCGGTTCGATCCCGATCGGGTCCACCATTTCCCCTTAGATACAATATATTAGATTAGTGCCAGCCGCCTTTGATCGGCCCGTTGCCTGTGTCACATTTATACAAGCTTTTTGACATCACAGATTTAAGCCATGGCGTCTTAAGCACAGGGCGCTCCATATATTCCGTTACATATTGCTTGGCAAAGCATGTGCAATATTCGTTACGACCATATGGCATATTTTCTGCAATGCTCTGGCACTGATCCCAAGCAAAGCCTGCAATACCGGGCTGATTGGGGCATTCAATCGCGACTTCTTCGGCCAAATATGTCGGACCTTTGCCGGGACCGCGCTCGATACGGGCATCAACAAATTTTGCAGCGACACAATCACAATCGTAAAATCTGGAATAGGTGTAACGACCGGAGCACAAGCCATGCACCATTTCGGCTTCTTCCAATATTTCCTGCTGAATCTCTGGCGGCAGCTGATCAAAGATCGGATTGCCGATCGCTGACATCGCAGCATCTTCTGCAGCCTCTTCAGGCTCCTCGGCGATATCAGTCGGAATAGAATCGTCATGCGTTAGGTCGAGCTGCTCTTCAAAATCCTCTTCTTCAGGGATAATAGCAACCGAGCCTTCTTCCTGTTCTTCGACGCCCGGAATTTCTAGTCGTTCGACTTCATCCTGCGCGAAGGACGGCGCCGCAAACATCATCAAAAACAGGGAAAACAGTATAATTCTAAAATTCATTATCACACCTCTAATCATAGGGATTATACCACAGAAGGCCTTGGAATCCTTTGCTAAAATATCAGCATGAAAAAAGCCGGACAAGCCGGCTTTTACAAAACATATCACTAAATTGGGCTAAAATTAGTTTGTAGCCTGCTTCTTGCCTTCATCTTGTGTGCGGAATTTCTGCCACAAATTCTGGATATCAAAAACACGGCCTTCTGCTTTGGCTTCTTCAGGGCGTGCATTTTCATTATCAGGGCTGATCTTTTTCATACCCGGCTGAGCGGCTTTGCCTTTTTGCTGTTGCTGCATCATTTGCTGGCGACGCATGCGCGCGCGCTCGTCACGGTTTTTGATTTCTTCTTTCAATTCTTCAGCTTGCTTCTGGCTGAACTGGCTTGTGATCAGTGTTTGCTGAGCTTGTTTCTGCCACTGGTCACGCTGCTCCTTCAAGTCTTCAACAGCTTCACGCGCCACTTCCAGTTGCTCTTCCAGAAGCTTGATACGCATTTTCAGGCGTTCCATCTCCAGCATACGTGTTGCTTTTTCGATTTCAGCTTCAACAGCTTGTTGATCCTGTTTATCGGATTCTTGTGGAACCAAGCCAAAAGCACGCTCTAGTTCTGACACGTCGATGACGCGGCGGTCATTAGCATCGACCTCATATGACAGCTTGCCGCTTTTCATAGCACGCTGGATAGTTGATTTCGATTTACCTGTCAGTTCAGCTGCGCGTTGCGCTCCTACTTTTGCCATGATGTTGGCTCCTCCTCTAATCTAATAAGACCTATGGTTTAAAACGTTTCTAAAAAAATCGCCAGTATTTTTATGCGAAAGTTCTCTAACCCGCACTCAATACTGCTTGGCACACACACGCCGTATCATACCCACTGGTATTTTGTATAAAGGTCAATGCAAAAAGGGGTCAGATGACCCGCTTTTATTACTTCTTGCCTTTTTCTGCTGCAAGTCTTTCATTCAGAAGACTTGTCAGGCGCTGCCACTGCGCACCTGAGAACAGGTGGGCATAAAGGAAAGGCAACCAGCCTTTTTTGCGCCATTCGATAAAGTCGGCATCATCCAGTTCAGCCAGCTTCTGTTCATCAATGATGCGGAAGCCAGAGAAGTTGATCTTCTGGCCTTCACCAACACTAATTTCTGCCTGACGCTCAACCAGCAAACCACTTTGTGCCAGAGCTTTAGAGAACTCTGCTGTTTGCTGTGCTGCTGCATGGTAAGACTTACAGAACTCAAGCGCGTTTTGCGCGAGCTGCGTCGGCTTACCTTCGCCGTCAAAGAATTTCTGTTCGCTTTTATCGTTTACCAGCTTGTCATCCATATCCACGCATAGTGTCAATTGATCATTACCAGGCACCTCAGAGAAGATGAACGGGTAACGGCGAATATAAGCTGGAATATATGAGTTGGCAGCCCACTGGTTCTTGTCGTTCAAGAACAGGTTTTCATTATCACGCAGACCGAGCAGTGCCACAGGTGTCGCGTTTTCATCAGGGCTAAAAGCAATAGGGTAGAAGTGGCAAATTTGCGGCATTTCGATCATGTTAATCGGCACAGCATTAACCTGCTTTGTAAAGCCAAGGCCAAAATCCTTAACCAGACCGAGTTCTACGTGTTTCTTCGTGTCCAGTGGTACAGGGTTTTTGTAGAAAAGAGGCATATTGCCTGCGCCTTCCGGTTTACCTGCTTCTGCTGTGGCTTCATTTTTCGCCATGACCAATTCCCTTTAAATTATTTAACTAACCCGACTGATAATAACCAAAGTATTATGAACGTCAACATAAGGTTGGCAAGGACTTAAAGGCAATCATTTTTCATAGCAGGGAGCAGTCTTTTCCCCAAGTCACGATCACCCAGCGCTACCATAGCGTTCATACGCTGTGTCGGCTTATCAAAGCGTGGCGGCTGTCCTGTTGTAATTTCCAGCATCGCACCGCCTGCGTTCGGTACAATCAGGGCGTCAGGGGCATAATCCCAGCTATAGCCGTTACCGCCACGCAAAGATGTTTCGCGACCGCAATCCAGATAAATATCTGCTTCGCCTGAAGCAACAGCCATATAGAATGCTTTTGCACACTGACCATTGGCGTGCGCCAGATCCTGAGTATCGATGCCCATACCCGATAGCGCCTGACGGGCTGCAAAGTAAGCAGCCTTATCGTAATGCAAACCATTAAACAGTGTCGAAAGCTGTCCCTTCTGCGGGGCGGATTTCGTAGTAATCATCTGCGGCTTATCAGTGCCATACTGCATATAAGAAAAGTAATTGGCTGCCGAGAAGTGAAAACGATCATGTACCGGCTCGTAAATCACGCCCAAAATTGGCTGCGCGTCTTCTATCAAAGCAATTTTGACATAAAAATGATCGTTTTTATTAATAAAGCCTTTGGTGCCGTCCAGCGGATCTACAGTCCAGAACAGCCCCTGAGAGACATCTGGATGCTCTTTGTTTTCTTCCGAGATAATAGGGATATGGGGTGTTAATGTAGCAAGCGCCCCTACAATATGGTTGTGCGAGGCATGATCTGCCGCTGTCACTGGCGAGCTATCTGCCTTAGAGATGATTTCCAGATAATCGGCATTGGCGCGGTGCGCGTCATAATGCTGCATCAGGATCGCCCCTGCTTCTCGCGCGATGGCCTTTGCATCGTCCAGCAAGCTTAAAAGTCCGTTTGGCTGAAATGAATTCACACGCTGCACCATTTGATAAAACCCTCTATCTATGCCCTGTTTATAATTTCGTAAAATATTACGGCTAAGTTTTTATCATTTTCGGCTCTATAAGCGCAAGAAACTTATGAAATCAAAGCTTTCCCGTGGCTAGTAAATACGCTAGATTTCGCACTGTATCTATATTTTTTCAAGGAGACCGCCTATGAAAATCGCGATGATCGGCACAGGTTATGTCGGATTGGTTTCAGGCACGTGTTTTGCAGAATTCGGTATCAATGTCACTTGCGTGGATATTGATAAGGACAAGATCAAGCGCTTGAAAAAAGGCGAGGTTCCGATCTACGAACCCGGGCTTGAAGACCTGCTCGAGCGCCAGATCAAAAGTGGCCGCATAAACTTCACAACAGACTTGAAATCAGCCGTTGCTGATGCCGATGCGGTCTTTATTGCAGTTGGCACACCGCCGCGCGTAGAAGATGGGCATGCAGATCTGACCTATGTCCACGAAGCGGCGCGTCAAGTTGCGCAAGCGATGACAGGTTACACAGTCATCGTGACCAAATCGACGGTTCCGGTGGGTACAGCACGCGAAGTAGAGAAAACCATTCGCGAAGCCAATCCCAACGGTGATTTTGATGTAGCCTCTAATCCAGAATTTTTGCGCGAAGGCGCTGCTGTAAATGACTTCATGCGCCCCGATCGAGTCATTGTCGGCACCAGCTCGGAGCGAGCCCAAAAAGTGTTGCAGGAAGTCTATCGTCCGCTTTTCTTGAATGAAACGCCGATCGTGTTCACCACGCGTGAAAGCGCAGAGATTATCAAATACGCGGCCAACGCGTTTCTGGCAACCAAGATTACCTTTATCAACGAAATCGCCAATCTGTGCGAAAAAGCCAATGGCGATGTACAGACTGTGGCCCGCGCGCTTGGTCTTGATGGCCGTATCAGTCCCAAATTCCTGCACGCAGGTCCCGGTTACGGCGGATCATGCTTCCCTAAAGACACTCTAGCGCTGGCACAAACGGGGCAGCTGCTAGATGCACGCCAGACACTGGTTGAGGCCGTGGTTGAATCTAACGCGAACCGCCAACGCGCTATGGCGCAAAAAATCATCGATGCCTTTGGCGGCGATGTGAACGGTAAACGCATCGGCATTCTAGGGACAGCCTTTAAGCCGAACACGGATGACGTGCGCGAGTCTCCTTCCCTTGTGATAATTCCAATCTTGCAAGAAGCCGGCGCGGACATTTCTGCCTATGACCCTGCCGCCATCGAGCAAACTAAGAGATATATTACCGCTGTAGACTGGAAAAAAGACCCCTACGCAGTGGCTGATAAAGCTGACGCGCTTGTCATCATCACAGAATGGAACGAGTTCCGCGCCCTTGATTTGCGTAAAATTAGTGAGATCCTAAAGGAAAAGCGCCTGATTGACCTGCGCAACATCTACAAGCCGTCCGAGATGGAAGCTCTGGGCTTTCACTATGTCTCTATCGGACGTCCCGAAGTAAAAGGACAAAAGGCAGTTTTAAAGGAAGTTTCTGCTGGATAAAGACTAGCCGCGTAATTACACTATATTGGTAAAAATATAGGATTTTTCGCATGTACTCTTATCTAGACGATCTGGAACAACGCTCCATCTACATCATCCGTGAGGCTTTTAACCGCATAGACCCGCTGGCGATGCTGTGGTCTATCGGCAAGG
>DUBU01000007.1:0-14926 GCA_012960155.1 Micavibrio sp.
GGCTTGTCATTGTGTCAATAACAATAGAGCCGTCTTCTGCGGTTGTGAGATCGTTGTTTATCAAGCTTAACGAACCCCAGCTAAACTCCTGAAAATTTTGAGGGATCTCTTGCTTGGCGCAGCTTAGTGTTACTGCCGTAATTGCTGCTCGAGTCGGCGCAGAAGGGTAGGTAACAACGATATCCCCTGCGTATGTATTTCTACTGGCGTCGAGCAATACCCACATCGATGTTGCATTGCCTGTAAGATTATGCGTCGATTCAACCATTGTTAAAGGATCTCCGCCATAAGTCACGCTCGTGGGTGCGACAGCGTTGCTAACATGATGCGTTGTAACGACAAGCATGTCGTTGCTTGAGCCTTGTGAGGAATCGTAAGAAGATAAAGTATATGTTGTCTGACTGGCATTGATTGCTGTGCTTTGTGTATTATGCGCTTCTACATCGCATGTTGTGGTCGCCGGATCAGAAACAGGAACCCATCCTAAACCATCATTTAATTGTATACCGGCGCCCGGACCGCCGCCGCCAGCCTGCGGGGTAAGAATAACAAGACCACGGCCACCGGCACCGCCCGGCCCAACAGCCGGATTACCGCCGCCACCGCCGCCGCCGGCTGGCGTACCGGCACCGTCCATGCCGCCACCATTAC
The DNA here is from genome assembly GCA_012960155.1 of Micavibrio sp. Classification (GTDB taxonomy): domain Bacteria; phylum Pseudomonadota; class Alphaproteobacteria; order Micavibrionales; family Micavibrionaceae; genus UM-FILTER-47-13. Next base: position 652 of record DUBU01000007.1, read on the forward strand.
CGCCATTGTTAGCACCTCCCGTACCGGGTGAGCCATTGGCACCGTTGCCACCATTAGCCGTTGAACCAGCACCGCCGCCGCCGCCGCCCCATTGTGCAAATCCGCCACCGCCGGCGTTACCACCGGAATATTTTACATCGCCTATGCCAGAAGCGGCCGCGCCGCCTGTGGTGCCGCTTCCACCTTTTGCCATGACGGTGCTTGCATCAACAAACCAACTGTCTTGTCCAGCACCGGCGCCAGAAGACCCGCCCGCACCAACGAAAAGGTTGTAAGTATTTCCTCCTACAACAGCGACTATAGATTGTGAAAAGCCGCCACCACCGCCGCCCGCACCCCCTACACTTGCAAAGCCTGCAGCGCCGCCGGCGCCACCACCCCACACTTGTGCTAGCACACTGGTGCAGCCAGAAGGCGCGTTGTAGGTATTCGCGCCGCTCGTATTATATGTGGTGGGCGTTGTGTTGCATGAACCGGTGCTACTAGAGAAGCGTAAAGTGCCCGCACGAAGCGTGTTAGCCGTACGCGTATCCACGCCAATAATGACTGATCCTTGAAAAACAGCAGATGTTTCTTGTGCATTTGTAATCTGGGGGCTAATTAAAATACCGACTAATAATAGCAATGCAGAACAAGATAAATTTTTTAACATTTTGTACATTAGAGGCTCATGCCTATTTATTAGTTTATTTATATTATTTAATTAAGGCTTTTGGGTAAAGTATAAAGTTTTAAGTAGCGGCAATACATGCGAGTTGGGTTTTTAATTTTAAGTAATGTATAAATAACCTGCCGGTATAAAGTTCGGCGCTGTGGCTTTACAGGTAAGGGACAGCGGAAGTAATATACATTGTGCCGTGATTGAATAAGGTAGCTAGGATTATACATTTTAGGTCGCACCTTACGGTTGCACCGTGTAATCCAACTGCTAAGTGACCTGAAATAAAAGGGAAATCTAGATTATGGTAGCGGAGGAGGGACTTGACCTGCCCCGTAACTCTACTCTACGGCTTTTCTTCGAAAAACCTTGTTCCGAGCCACTTACGACAGTTCTGGCTCTCGCCTAAAAAGACGCCATTTATCTCTTGAATGTAACACTTGCTGTAACACTTTTGAAGTCATTTATTGCCAGATTTCAGGGCGTTTTAATAGGCCAAGGGGGGGGAGAAAAAGCTAGGGGGGCTCTGATTGTCTAAATTAGCTATTCCCAAATTTTTAGTGTATTTTCCCATTTTCTAATTTTTTTAACTGTTGAGGGGCTGCCTAGAGCGATGAATGATATTCTTTTAGATGGCATAAAAATAAAAGGCTATAGAAGTTTTAAAGAAGAGGTAACTTTTGATAATCTAAGTAAGATCAATCTTATTATTGGGCAGAATAATAGCGGTAAATCTAATCTTTTAAGATTTCTTTCGCGTCATTATCTAAGTTTAAATAGCTCTAAAGGAGTGCCCTTTAGTGATCTGGATGATGTGCCTAAGCATAAAGACAATGTGCGCTTGGAGTTAGGGGTCAAGGTAGAAAAAAATACAGACTTGTCTCGTGAATTGGTGGCTGAAACACACTATGAGACTCTAAATAATACCATATTTCGAACCAATGAGTGTGTTTGGTTTTATTTTTCTCGTGCTGGCAATTCTTTGGAACAGTCGTCTGTAGACATAGAGCGCACTACTGAAGGAATGAAACCTATAGAAGATCGTGAATGGTATAGTTTGTGGACACGAATTTCTAATATGACTGGAGGCAGTATAAAAAATTGGAGGCCAGAGTCTATTCAGAGGTTAAACGTAGCAAGCCGTTTGAAGACTAAAGTAGACATCATACCAGCGATCAGGTCACTAAAGCCATTTCAGGATAATAACCTCAGTCTTCAAAGTGATGGGCGTGTCTTCAAGGACGGAATAGGGGAGCATAGCGGTATTCATTTAATTGAAGAGCTATTTAAGCTTCAAAATCCTCCTAATGGAAAAGAGCGCGACAGAGACCGGTTCGATAAAATTAATAATTTTATGAAAGAAATTGTTAGCAATGAGACCTTGCAGCTCGTAATACCTTACGACAAAAAAACAGTTATAGTGGAAATGGATGATAAAAGACTTCCTATAGAGTCGCTCGGCTCAGGGATAGAAGAAGTTTTAATTATTGCGGCAAAATCTACTATGTTTTCAAAACAAATAGTTTGTATAGAGGAGCCTGAGCTTCACCTCCATCCTACACTGCAACGTAAGCTTATTCGTTATTTACATGAAAAGACTGATAATCAGTATTTCATAGCGACACACTCAGCACATTTGTTAGATGCTACTGAATGCTCAATCTACCATGTTCAGTTGGTCGATGGGTATTCAAAGGTCGTCTGTGCAGTTAATGATCTAGGTAAGTTTCAAGCTTGTTCCGACTTAGGGTATAAAGCAAGTGATCTGTTGCAATCTAATTTCATTATATGGGTAGAAGGGCCATCAGACAGAATATATTTGAACCATTGGATAAAATCTGTAAATCCTGAGCTAGTAGAGGGACTGCATTATTCAATTATGTTTTATGGTGGAAGGCTTTTAAGCCATTTGACAACAAGTGATAGTGAAACGGTTGAAGAGTTTATCCAGCTTCAAAAATTAAATCAGAATACCGCTATACTTATTGATAGTGACCGTAAAAAACCAAAGCAACATATAAACAATACCAAGAAAAGAGTTCAAAGTGAGTTTGAAGATAGAGAACAATTATGTTGGGTCACTGAAGGAAGAGAAATAGAAAATTACATATCTCAGGACGTATATGATGCTGCAATGAAAGAAATATATGGGACTAAAGTAAAATTACCTACACAAGATAAATACGAATGCATGACAAAATTTGTAGTAAATAAAGAAGAAAAGAAGATAGATAAGATCAGATTAGCACATCAGGTTAGTGAGATAGGAGCAGACTTAGATGTTCTTGATCTTAAAAAGAAAATCAGTGAGTTAGTAAAGGCTATTGAGAGTGCAAACTTATTAAATGTATAAATTCATAGCTAAATACATATTTTATACATCAGTGGTATATAAAGGCTAATTTTTATAAGTCTATAAAATAGTGGAACTGAATCATTTAGGGTGTTTTTCATCCTATTATCAGTGTCTTCATCAGAAAGACGTCATGTATTTTCTTCTAGAGATTCCGAAAGATACCTGAAACGAAGATTGTTCCTATACTAGGGAGTTTGCTACCTTCAAGTCAGTTTTTTGTTAGTTAATCTTATTTATAAGAAAGGGTTTTGAGTTATTTGTTAGTGATTAAGGAGGCTACTTTTTCACCTAGGAAGGGAATAATTTAATCCCCCCTGAAAGCAGGCACAATAAGCCCCCTCTCATGGGAGAATAATGATACTTCACCTGAGGCATTGCACATTATTTTCTATTTGAATCTCGAGCGGCGGAGGGCGGTGTCCCTATTTTCCCTGTCCATTGATTCAGTCACGCTGACACGGTTATGGTCTCAATGGGTGAGAAAGAGACCAAGCACATCTAGAAGCTAATAGAAACAACCGCTAGATGCTCAAGGGTGTTACATACCTGATAACAGAGCCTTGATCCTTTTCTTTCCTGTGATCTTTCCCAGTGGTAAGTTGACGGTCATGGACTATTGCAGTCTCTAAATCCCATCCACTTTTATTTATACAGGCATTCTTACCATTTTTAGTGGGATATTTTTAAGCTTTAATTATACCATAATTAGTAAGTTTTGTCAAGCATTATGTATACTGCGGCTTGTTTTCATAATGCTTTATTTGGTGCTGTAAAGTTTATTTTCCTGTGGCTATATTCAGCTCTTTGATTGCTTCTTGGTGCCCGTTTTTAGCCGCTTCTTCTAGCCAATACCTGCCCTCATCTTCATTGCCTGAATTCAAAAACACCTGTGATAGAAGGTACTGCGCCCCTTGTGCCCCTGAGTTTGCAGCTTGTCTGCATATATCAATCATTGTGTTCATTTGGCTTGGGCTATCGACATACTGACTCATTACAAAACAGGCAATGTCAGCTTCTTCATCGTAAGTGATTTCCTGCGCTTGAGTATATGTAGGAACAAGCAATGTGCCTAGGATGAGTAGTTTCTTCATTTTACTTGCCCTTTTTTCTACGTCTTTCTTCGTGTTCTCTTCGAAGCTCCATCCTCATTGAGTTTTTATCAAAGTATTCGTCTATAGGACTGCCTAATAGAATGCGCGAGTGCAAGTAACCCTCTCGTTGCCATAGTTTGATATTCTCTAAACGCTCTTCTTCTTCGAAGGGGGTCTGAATTTGCTTTGCGTGTTTTATAATGTCTTCAAGTACTTCCAGCACTACAGGATCATTGGGTAGAGCTATTTCTCCCTTAGCTGTTTCAATAAGTATAAAGTTTTCATGTATCCTTATAGTGGCTTGTTCTGAGACTCTTTTTTTGGCAGGAAAGCCTTTTTTATAAATAAACTGGTGACTGGGACACTCTAAAAAGTCCCAATTAATGTCCCATGCGCTGCTTCGCGCACCGTACAAAAGCGCATAAGAATATGTGTAGCATGGTTTCTCTTTGCCCATTTCCGTCTCTCTCTCTATCTTGATTTTGTTCACGATCGTGTACGGTAATAATGTTTACTATCATGAACAATGCTGCTATGGCAACTTTGGAAACCATAGGCAGAAAGATTGCTGCTACGAGAAGCCTTAGAGGTATGTCTCAAGAAGACCTTGCGGGTGTAGCAGAGGTTAACCGTGGTTATATTTCTAGGATTGAGAATGGAAGGGTAGCTTTCTCTATTCCTGTGCTTTTGAAAATTGCTGCTGCCCTTAGTATTAACCCTGATGAGTTATTGAGATAATAAAAAGCTTAAGCTTTGTTCCTGAGTACGAAGATAGTTGAGTTGGCTTTGGCCTTCTGTGTACAGAATCTATTTTGCCCACTACCAAACGCGCGCCCTTCTTCTAATGTGTCGAAAAAGCCTTGTATTGGGTGAGGGTGTAATGGGTTTGCCTTCTCAAAGTTTTTGAGTTTCTCTTTGCCTGAGGCATTTTTGAAATAGCTCTCGACAATTTTTGCGGTTTCTTCTGTATCGCACTCTACACAGGCATCCAGTTTCCACGGCCTGAATTTATAGGTGTGAGCGTTCTTATCGTCATGGGTATTGTGTTCTTTCACCCGTTCTTTTAAACGCCCTGTCATGCCCGTGTAGGTTTCATCAGGCTTATTTTTACTTCTTAATACGTAGACGTAGAACATTGTTAGAACTATTAGCTTTACTGGACTGTTGGACATTCTTCTTGCGGATTGAGCATACCATTCTCTACAGGTGAAAAATCATCTGGAAACCTAGTGTTGCAGTCGTATATAGCACTCTCATAATTTACAGTCTCATTCTCTAAAAACATTATCTCTGAGTTTATGAGTTTAGCATTTGTGAAATTTACATTTTCTACTGGTACTTTCATGTGGCTGGCTCCGATTTTAGAGTTATCAAAGTGAGCGTTGCTAAAATTAACATTTTTGAATGAATGGCCATTTAGATTTGCGTTCGTAAAGTTGGCGCCCACAAAGTCAGTGTTTTCAAACCTTCCGTTAATCGATGCGTTACTAAAGTTAGCGCCTTGAAAATTAGTGTTTTCAAAAGTTACAAGTTTTAAATGGGTGTTCGAAAAATTAGCGTCTACGAAGCTTAAGTTTGAAAATGTCGTGTTTTTAAAAGTCATTCCAGAAACATCTACTTTGAGTTCATTTAGTGCTTCGTTGTCATTTAGATAGATTAAGCTGGCGGCGTATAATTTTGTCGCTCCGCGTACATAATCGTAATTAGGCTCTTCGTAATCAGCGCCTTTAGCCTCTCGCATCTTAGTTTGATAATTTATTATTTTCAGTTCTTGCTCTGCTGTTTTTTTCAAATAGGGTAAGGCCTCTTGATACTGCTCTGAGTAAAATAAAGCCTTCCCATATCCTAAATATGCTTTTTGGAAGTTTGTTCGTGATGTGACGTCATGCCAGTTAGGTTCTTTATCGAGGGCTGTTTTATATGCAGATACAGCTCTGCGATAATCTCCGAACTCCTCTAGGATTTCACCTTTTTGAACGTATAGCCAAGCGTTATTGGGGAACTTTTTAATTAGGGCGTCTAGCGCATCCAGTTTTCCTTTATGGGTTTCGAGAGCCGCCCATCTTTTTGCATATCCTTCTAGCAGTCTGCTCTCAGGGTCGGCGGGGGAAAGGCTGTCGGCAGTAAGTCGGGGAGTGCATCGGCTAGTTACGTAGAGGTCTGTTTCAGGACTGCGATTTGCGAAAATAATATATTCTGTACCCTTTTCGTACTTTAGAGGCCAAGAGCTCTTTCTGTGGTGGTGTATATCCACGGTGTCGTTTAAATCCCCTTTGTAAATCTTATCAATCTTAAACCGTGTGTAGCTATTAGGCATAAAGTTTTTATCTGTGGGTTTTGCTGCTTCGCTTTTTTGAGCAACACCTAAAAAAATTATGTCCGACTTCTGAAGCAGTTCTTGTGTGCTTAAGGATATGCAGCTTAATGCGTATGCACTTTCCGATAATGAAAATGACAGAAGAGCTATAAGTGTAAAAATTAATCGCATGGTGCACTCGCTTATTTTTTATACAAATTATTCTATAAAGAAAATGTCAGTTTGTTTATGTTTTCTTTTAATGTTTCCAAGTTATAACCATAACCATACCCGCTATGAATGTCATTAGAGCTGTGGTGGCCTACAAGTTTCATGGTAATGGCTTTTTCTACTCCAGCATTTCTCATTCCGTCTATGAAGGTGTGTCTGAATGAGTGGAAGCATAATCCAGTTCGTTTCAGGTTTAGCTTTGTGAGGGTGCTACTAAATCGTTTTGTAAACTCATGTGAGTAGCCACAATTCTTACGCTTAGGAAGCTCAGGGAAGAGTCTTTTATGTTTCTGGCCTCTAACGTACTCAAGAAAGCCTGAAACCATCAGGGAGTCATGTATAGGGATTTTACGGCGGCTTGAGATTGTTTTGACTTTCTTATCTTCACTATCGTCAATGTTGATTATCCAGATACCGTCTTCGCATTGAATGTCGCTAACTAATAACTGACATATCTCGTTAAGCCTCATGCCCGTGTAAAGACCTATTAAGGGTATCCAGTACCAATAGTCTTTTATAACGATATGGCCTGTTTCTAATCTTTCATTTCTGCTTTCACCTTTGCACCCCGTGTATATAGGGCAAGAGAATAGGGTTTGTAATTCCTGATTAGAGAACGGGTGACGTTTCGTTGCTTGTTGCTTAGCGTTCTTTACCATTAAACCTGAAAAGGGGTTTCTTCCCGTGTAGAGATCATTTTCTTCTGCCCAATTAAATAAGGACACCATAGAAGTTAGACGATTATTCACTGTTACTAGGCTTTGCGTTTTGCCCTCTGGCAGATTGTTCCAGTCCAGTTCCTTGTATGAGGTAAAGCCCTTGCGTTTATGGAGCATTATAGGGGTTTTAAGCATTATGGCTTTGAATTTACGAGCTTCTGTTTTTGTAACCTCATTGAAAACAAGATTACCCACTATGCCCTCAAACATTTCATAGGTAAGGCGCTTGCTGGCGATTGTCTTAGCGTCATTGGTAACGCAGTCTTTGAGGTAGTCTTCTGCAATCTTGGAAAAGAGCTTGGGGGAAGAAGATGATAGTAGGTTTAGTGTCTTTCGCTTGGGTAGCTCTGCGTTGTCTTTCGCCCCCTGTATGCCTTCCTCTATCAACTTGTTAAGGGTAAAGGTATCAGTCGCTTCATATGCTAGGTTTATAAGGTCTTGGATTTCAATATCGAGCTTGGCAACATATAAACGAGCCTTTGCTTTATCCTGTGTTCCAAGGGCTATAACGACTTCTTTTGTTTTGAGATATTCCTGTAAGTCTCTAGGCAGGGCGTGACGGTAATAGTAATACCTTCCCCGTAAATAGAGATGGTGGTCTACGGCTTTCATTGCTGTAACACTCGCTGTAACAATAAGTTAAAATCGAGCGTCTTATGATTGGCTGAAAGCTAGAAGGAGTAACGCCTCGGAACGAATGTGTAGAGGTGTGGTAGCGGAGGAGGGACTTGAACCCCCGACACAAGGATTATGATTCCTCTGCTCTAACCAGCTGAGCTACTCCGCCATACCTTGATCGAATAGAGCGATGTTATCGCTTTTTTTAGTGGGGGTTGTCAAGTGTTCTGATCACTAAAAAATCATTCTTTAAGTTTTGTTAAAGTTTTTCTCGTAGACTGCAGTCTCTCTAAGTTGTGTGGGGAATTAAGTGTATGACTATTGAACAGTTAGAAAGACGCATGGCTGTCGGTGATGTTTTCGCCGCAGTGCAAATCATAAATGATCTCTATGAGAACTGGGACAGGCTGAACTCGGTCGAGCAGAAACGCTTGAAAGAGATTGAGCCTGTGTATCAGAAATTTGCGCTGGCGCTTATAACGCGTGAGACGTCGCGTTATGCCTATTTAGGCAGCCATTTTCAGGGCGCTGTTGGACGTGCCTGATATCCACCCGCCGCCGATGACACGGTCACCGTCGTAACAGACAGCCGCTTGTCCGGGGGAAATGCCGTATTGTGCCTGCGGCAGGGTCAAAATGGCATCACCATTATCACCGTCAAATGATAAATGCGCCTGCACAGGCTGCATCATGCTGCGGAATTTCAGCAGCACGGAACGCGGGCTGCGCTCTGCGATCAGCCAGTTGCCGTCTTTTAAGTAGATGGTATCGCGGGCGAGCGCTTCTTTCGGGCCGACCAGCACCTGATTATTTGCGGCGTCCAGCCTGATCACGTAAAACGGCTCGTTGTTATCTTCGTGACCACCGCCAATGCCAAGGCCGCGGCGCTGCCCGACGGTATAATGAATGATACCGTTATGGCTGCCCATTACGCGGCCGTCGATATGTACGATCTCGCCCGGCTTTTCGGCTTCGGGGCGGATTTTCTTTACGACTTTGGTGTAATCACCTTGCGGCACGAAGCAGATATCCTGAGAGTCAGGTTTATCCGCCGTCAGCAAGCCAAGGCGTTCTGCATGTTCGCGGGTTACGTCCTTTGTCCAGCCGCCGAGCGGGAAGCGCAAGAAGTCCAGCTGGTCTTGCGTGGTCGCGAATAGGAAGTAGCTTTGATCCTTTGTATGGTCGACGGCGCGCTGCAGGTATGAGGTGCCGTTCTCATCGACTTGGCGCTGGATGTAGTGACCTGTCGCCATGCAGTCAGCCTGCAGGTCTTGCGCCATGGCCAGAAGGTCGCGGAATTTGACGGTCTGGTTACAGCGTACGCATGGAATGGGTGTCTCGCCGCGCAGATAGCTATCAGCAAATTCATCAATCACAGACTCGCGGAAATTGCTCTCGTAATTCAGAACGTAGTGCGGGAAGCCTTTTTCTTCGGCGACACGCTTCGCGTCGTATATGTCCTGACCTGCACAGCAAGCGCCTTTTTTGGCAATAGCTTCGCCGTGATCATAAAGCTGCAGGGTGACGCCGACCACATCGTAGCCTTGCTCATGCAGCAGCGCGGCGGCGACTGAAGAGTCAACCCCGCCGGACATGGCAACCACGACGCGCGTGTCTTTCGGATCTTTATCAAAACCTAATGAATTCATGGCGGGTAATATATGCCAAACCCCGCAGAAAATCAAGTTTGACATAATTTTTTAATGCGCGTATAAAACCCGCTCCAAATTACGGATATGAAAGATTTTTTCATGGGAGCTTTCGGGCATTTTAAAGTTTTCAAAATGTGCTTTATGGCTATGGCCATAATGGTGTTTTTTATTGCGCCGCGTGCTCAAGGCCAAGAGCTTTTTAGCTCCTGGGAGCAGGATAAAGCCCACTTGGAAAGCGTGGATAGTTGGGATGAGGGGCATTGTGAGCGCGTGTTTGACGTGCTGTGGCACTGGTCAAAGCAAGGTAATATGGCGGCGCGCCGTTCTCTTCTGGTGGTTATGACTGCGTTGCATGGTCCTTATCTTACATTGCCTAATGCATCTTTGGATATGCTCACGTTTCAGCGCAGTGTGATCACGCTGGCGGCTCACTCTCTGGGAGATTATGCTGCTGACGAACCCGAGGATATGGCTGATTTTGTCTCAAGTTTTTATCGTGGTGTGAGAGGTCTCGAGGACGGAAGCAAGTTTGCTAACTGTGTTGCCGAGGGGGAGCCTGCGTCTTGTGTTCAGCAGGCTGTCGATGATCGTGTTGTTGCCTCGTTTGAAAATTTTGTCCGTGAAGTTGATATGTTTAGTGCTGCCGGATATTCGGCGCAGTGTCCTGGTTTGGAGCGTTCACCGCATGAAGAACGTGCGACAGTGGATTATGTACCCCAAGATCAGATGGATGTAGAAGAATGAAGATAGCATTGGCATCGAAAAGTGAATTGAAGTTGCGGGCTTGCCGCCGTGCATTTGCCCATGTGGCGGATGCGGAGTTTGTCGCCGTTGCGGTGAATTCCGGTGTGAATGAGCAGCCGCTGAATGGTGAAACTATTCAGGGTGCTTTTAATCGCATCTGCGCGCTGCGCGGTAAGGTTCAGGATGCCAATGTTTTCGTCAGTATTGAAAACGGCCTGTTCCAAGAAGGCGGTAAATATATCGATCGTCCTGTTGTGATGATCGAGAATGAGCGCGGTCAGGGCCTTACCATGTGGGGTGAGGGTGTTGCGTTTCCGACAGAGTGTGTGTTGGAAGCGCAAAGCCGTGGTTTTGATCAGTGGACGGTCGGTAAAGTGATGCAGGAAGCCGGCATAATAAAACAGCACGATGATCCTCATATGGATCTGAGCGGACGCTCGCGTGCTGTTTATATTGATGATGTTATGCGCCGGGTCGTAAAGACGCTGCGCTTATAGCAGTTAAGCGGCTTTTTCCCATTCGGCAACTTCTGCGCCTGGCAGTGCGACGACCAGACCGTCGAGGTCTTCGGTCATCATGATCTGGCAACCAAGGCGGGAATTATCACGCACGTCAAAGGCTAGATCCAGCATATCTTCCTCTTCTTCGCTGCGGGCATCTTCGCCTTGCAGGCATTTTTCTTCCCATTCAGGGTGAATGTACATATGGCATGTCGCGCACGCCATCGCGCCGCCGCAGGCACCTTCGATTTCTTCGATATCGTGCTTTTGCGCGATTTCCATGAGGGACAAGCCGATCGGTGCGTCAACGTCCTTGCGTGAACCGTCTGGGTAAATAAAAGTGATTGTTGGCATCTGGATAGCTCCGTAACAAATAAATTAATCGGGAATACTGGTAGCGAAGTAAGACGCAAAAGTCCAGAGTTTATGCGCTCTGGGCTAGTGCGGCCTCTTTGATCTTGTCTTTCATGCGGTCGTAAATCTTGATCCAGCTGTCAACGAAGCTGTCGATGTCTTCCTTTTTACTGTTCCAGCCCATGGATACGCGCAAGGCCGATACGGCCTCTAGGTCTGTTGCGCCCATGGCCTTTAGAATGCGGCTGGGGTTAAATGTGCCGCTGGAACAGGCCGAGCCGCTGGAGACTGCGAAGCCTGCCAAATCCAGATTCATAAGTTGCGTTTCTGCGGGCATGCCTGCCATGGCCATGGAGATGGTGTTGGCAACGCGCGGTGCGGTGCGCCCGAATATTTTCAGCTCAGGCGCGTGCGCCAGTAATTTATCTTCGGCGGCATCACGCCAAGCGCGGAGTTTTTCGTAGTTTTTCATGCCGTTCATGGCAAGCTCAGCGGCAAGGCCGAACCCAGCAATACCAGCGACATTCTCTGTGCCTGCGCGCTGGCGCTTTTCCTGTCCGCCGCCATGCAATAGTTTGGCGGGCTTGGCGCCGGGGGCAGCGATGAGCGCGCCGACACCTTGCGGGCCGCCCATTTTGTGGGCTGATAGGCTCATGTAATCAACGTTCAATGCCGGGAAGTCGAGTGGTACGCGTCCTGCGGCTTGAACGGCATCGGTATGCACGAAAATTTGCGGTCTGATGCGGCGTGCCATACGCGCGATTTCGCCGACGGGCTGTATAACACCTGTTTCGTTATTGACCATGATAATGGACAGCAGAGCTGGCGCAGGGTCGGTTGTCAGCATCTGCTCCAGCTTTTCCATGTTGATTAGACCGTTTTCATGAACGGGGATGCATTCTGCCTCGGGGATGGCTTCGCAAACGGCGGCGTGCTCAATCGAGGATATTAATACGCGCTGGCCAGTGAAAGCCTTCACAACAGCGTTGTTGGATTCTGTAGCACCGCTAGTAAAAATAATTTGCGCCGGGTTACAGCGGGCGAGGGCGCCGATCTGGGCTCGCGCGTTTTCAACATTACGGCGCGCGATACGACCGAAGCCATGAACGGAAGATGCGTTTCCCACTGTGCCCATGATCTCTGTCATTAGAGTGATGACTTCGGGTCTGATCGGGGTTGTTGCGTTGTAGTCCAGATAGACGGCGTCTTTATTCATTTTGTTTTTCGCCTCAAGTAAAAATCCCGCAATGCAGCGGGATCATTGAATGTGATAGGCGATTGTAGCTGTTTTTAGCCGAAATTTTCAATCAGTTTGTTGAAGTTTTCGTTTTCATGAACATTCTGGCCCATGATGTCTTTCAGCGTGATGTGCTGTGTGCATACATAAAGCATTTCACCGATGTGACCCCAAAGGGCATGGGTTTGCTTGTTACCGTAAGCATCAGCCTTATCCGTTTTGCGGCTGCGTTTTGCAGGAACGCAATCTTCAGCGTGCATCAGAATTTCTGACAGCTTGATTTCAGATGGGTCTTTTGCCAGCAGGTAACCGCCGCCCGGGCCACGATAGCTGCGTACCAGACCGTTTTTGCGCAGACCTGCAAAAAGTTGCTCCAGATAAGATAGTGAGATATTGCCTGAATGCGCAATTTCTGACAGAGGTACCCATCTTTCTTCGGGCATTTTATGCGCCAGCTCTACCAGCGCCATAACTGCGTATCTCCCGCGTGATGTCAGTTTCAGGCTCTTAATCTTAGTCTTAGTCATTGTTAACCGTACTCTCTTTAGTGTTACTTAGTCGCTACTTCTAGAATTACTCGTGCAGGAGACGCAGATTGATATATCATGTTTCTCTAAATTTCAAGTTATACGAAAGAATATATCAACAATATGTCATGTTGCCGTGACGGGGTGTCGGCGTGGCCTGTGGGTGATTCGGTGAATGCCGCGCATTATCCACAATGAAATCAAGTGGTTATGATAAATATTTGTATTTCGTCTGAAATATTTGCTATACAGCTAAGGAAGCTGAATTTAGGGGTAAATTCGTGTGCAAGCCAAGCTGCACAAGGCTTTAACCATATTATTGTAAAGGGAACAGATGCCAGAAATTATTTTTAACGGCCCTGCCGGTCGCCTTGAAGGGCGCTATTCACACTCTAAGACACCAAACGCACCGCTCGCTATTGTTTTGCACCCAAGTCCTGAACATGGCGGTACGATGAATAATAAAGTCACATACCATATGTTCAAAGTTTTTGAAGATCGTGGTTTTTCTGTACTCCGCTTTAACTTCCGCGGCGTAGGCAAAAGCCAAGGTATGTTTGACCGTGGTGAAGGTGAACTGAGTGATGCTGCGGCTGCTTTGGACTGGTTGCAGGATATTAACCCGAACGCGCCATATACATGGGTTGGCGGTTTTTCTTTCGGGGCATGGATCGGTATGCAACTATTGATGCGCCGTCCTGAAATCCGCGGTTTTGTATCTGTGGCACCACCGGCTAATGCTTATGATTTCACTTTCCTTGCCCCTTGTCCGACTTCAGGTTTAATCCTGCAAGGCGATAAGGATGAGGTAGTGCCTGAAGCATCTGTTGTTGATCTGGTCGGTAAGCTGCAAGTTCAGCGTGGTATCGAGATTGATTACCGTGTGCTTGAAGGTGCTAATCACTTCTTCCAAGAGAATATAGATGATTTATGTGCGCATATGCATGATCACCTTAACCGTGCTGGTGGTGGTCGTGAAATGCCCGCGGGCCTTATTGCGGCGGCATAAGCCGATACACATAGTAAAAAATAGCCGATCGTTTGATCGGCTATTTTTTATTTTGGTTGAAGGCTGGGGTTAGACTGCGGTCCGTTTAGTCTGAATGGTACATAACCGCGCTTGCGCAAATATGCGGCGAAGTGTGGGTGGCTTTCATCAAAGTCTTCCGGCGTGTGATGGTCTTTAAAGCCTGCTGGGGCAGTCGGGTGGGTAACATTAAGGTCAGAAACTTGTTTGTCCGTGCCGTTCCAGAGAAGCCAATAACGTTGACTTCCCGGTCCAATTGTCTGGC
>DUBU01000007.1:14946-15358 GCA_012960155.1 Micavibrio sp.
GTATGCGGATGGTTGAGGGGTTAAGCCTTTTTCAAGTGCCAGGGCGACCACGGAATCCAAATAAGGTGATCTGAATGTTTTGTATTCGCCTTCAACTTCGCCGTGCCAAATAGATTTCTTGTCCCAACGCTTATGTGTAAAGATACGGCCGTCTTCGGCTTTTAAGACAATGTCTTCGCCCGAAATTTTAGCAGCAGCTCTAGCATTATATTGTGCGGCATAGGCGACTGTTGAGTAATTTGTTAGCATTTTAGCCCATTCAATGCGTGGCATATCTTCGGAAAGGCCTTCGAATGACTTTCTGATGTGGCGTGCCATTTTATTGAAAATTTTGACCATGTTCGTCTCCCTCATATTATCTAAAGAACAAATAGCGAGCGGGCGGCGCGCTGTCAAATCTTGAAAGCGACAT
>DUBU01000007.1:15392-35696 GCA_012960155.1 Micavibrio sp.
CGCGAGTAACGATCGGCTTTTTGGCTGAGAGGGAAAGTTAAATTAGGCCGCTTTTTTATTATTCAAGGCCTCGTTGATATCTTTTATATGATCTTTGACTTTAACCTTGCGCCAAATCTGTTCGATTTTACCGTTTTCATCGATCAGAAATGTTGTGCGTTCAATGCCCATATATTTTCTGCCATACATATTTTTTTCGACCCAGACACCGTAATCTTCGCATAGTGTGCCGTCTTCATCAGATAGCAGGGGGAATGGCAGCTCGTATTTAGCTGCGAATTTTTCATGCTTGGCGACGCTGTCTTTTGATGCGCCCAGCACTGCTACGTTCAGCTTGGCTAGATCGGGTAGGTTGTCGCGAAAGTTACAGGCTTCCGTCGTGCAGCCGGGCGTGTCGTCTTTGGGATAGAAATACAGGACCAGTTTTTGACCTTTGTAATCGGATAAGGCAATTTCCTTATCGCCGTTCGCGGACAATTTAAAGTCGGGGGCATTATCACCGATTTGTAAATCAGGCATTTTAAAATTCCTTTCCTGTGCGTATTCTGAAACCTAATAAGTAATAATAGTAATTGGCTTGCAGGACTTTGATGTCAATAGTCCTATATTATTTAGAGTATGAAGAAACAGCTTTTTAAATTCGGATCGCGCACGACTTTGTGGGGTTTGGAAGCACTCGCAATTCTTGCGGGGCTTATCCTGCTTGTGGTGGGTGTTTTGCTATGGCGTCTCAGCAGCGGCCCGTTGGATGTCAGCTTTGCCAATAAATATATCGAGCAGGCTTTGCATGACCCAGTAAGCGGCTATAGCGTGTCGCTGGAAAAGTCAGTTATGCACTGGCCAGACTTTAATCAGCCTTTATATCTGAGTGTTGAAAACATCACCTTGATCAAAGACGGCAAGGACGTTGTCGACATTGATAAGGTGGCGCTGGGGCTTGCTTCCAGTTCGCTGCTTGTGGGTAAGGTCGAGCCTGTCAGCATCGTTCTGACCAGCCCGTCACTTAATTTGGTGCGCACTGTCGATAATGAGGTGCTGCTTAGTTTTGATGACTGGGTGCAGGAAGAAAAGCCGTTACCAAAACGTCCTGAAGACAAGGAAGAAGCCAGCCCGATCATGATGGTGCTGCAAACTTTGGCGGCCCCTCAGGATGAGATTGATAATTCTTCTCCTCTTGGGAAGCTCGAAATTATCGAGATTAAAGAAGCGCGTCTTGTAATGGAAGATCATGCGATTGGTGTGACTTGGCTACTGGCGCCTCTGGACGTGTCATTTGTTCGTGATGATGAGGGGCTGGTGATTGCTTCAGCGTTGCAAATGCCTGGCACAAGCTCTGATAAGCCAGCTGATTTACATTTGAATGTTGTGTATCGCCGCGCCGAAGAAGATCTTTTGGCGAACGTGATTTTCACTGATCTGGATCCGCATATTATATCCGGCAAAGTGGAGGAGCTGGCCTTTTTGGATAGTCAGGATCTTATCCTTGATGGCGAAATAGAGCTTAGTTTTTCTGATAAGCTGGATATTCGCGAAGCGCAGATGGACTTGAAGGCCCACGCAGGATCGCTGCAGCTTGATGGTGTTTATGATCGTCCGCTTCCGTATGAGTCGATGCGCATCCATGCGTTTTATGACCGTGCGAACAAGATCCTGAATTTGCGCGAAGCCTCTATTGATACAGGTGAAGTGCAGATCAATGTTACCAGCCTTGCTACGATTACAGATGATGTGATTGATGCTCCTTTTGTTATTGAAATCCCTAAACTTGCGCAAGAGGATATCGGACCAATCTGGCCTGACGCTCTACGCGGTGAGGGGGCCGAAGAGTGGCTCGTTCAGCGCCTTTCAAAAGGTAGCTTTGAAGACCTTTATCTGAGTTTTGATTTGCTGGCCTCTGCTGTGCCGCCGCCTGAAAATGCGGAAGATGATTTCGCGTATGAGCAGGAGTGGAGCGTTGATGTGCGTAATATCATGGCGGATTTTGATATCCATAGCATGGATATCGATTACCGTTCGCCGCTTGCGCCTGTCACGAAAGCTTCGGGTACCGGTCACTTTGAAAAAGATGTACTGGAGATTGCTATTAAGGAAGCCAACCTTCTTGATTTGGACGTGAAGAATGGTTTGGTCTCGCTCGATAAAATTATCGAGGGCGATGGTCATGCCAATATTGCGCTTGAGGTTGGTGGGTCTCTGCCAACTGTATTCAAGTATATTGCTTCCGAGCCGTTGGCGCTTGATGAAGAGAAAATCGGCCTTGATACTAAAGCAGTCAAAGGTCGTGCTGATCTAGGCATTAATATCTCTTTCCCGACGGTTAAAGACTTTCCTGAAGATCAGTTGAAAGTTGTGGTAGAGGGTAAGCTTTCCGAAGTGTCGCTGCCTGATGTTGTTAAAGACCTCGATCTGGCGGGTGGGCCGTTTAATGTCGATATTCGCAGCGGCAAAGTTACAATTGATGGTAATGGCAAGTTAGAAGGTCGTGATGTTAATTTCAAATGGTCACAATATTTTAATCCTGAAGATGGGCCATTTGCTTCGCAGGTGACTGCAAAGGCAACCATGGATAATGCTCTGCGTGCACGCTTGGGCGTTAATCTGGATGACTGGGTTGATGGTGCGATTGCTACGGACCTTACTTATACTGAATATCAGGATGGGCGCTCTGTGGCTGATATCAAAGGCGACTTGAAAAATGCGCGTCTTAAGATCGAGCCGCTGAATTATGTGGATCCTGTGAATACTCCGGGATCAGTGTCTTTGCAGGCTGTCTTCCGTAACGGTTATGTGGAAGAAGTCAGCAAGCTTCAGATTGATAGTGATGTAAAAGTCAGTAACGGCAAGTTCGTGTTCCGTGTGCAGAACGGAGAGAGTGATTTGCATCGAGGCAACATTCCGTCTTTTGCGCTGGGTGAAAATAAATTTTCGATTGAGTTCGAGATTGGTGCGAGCGACTTGGTCAAGCTCTCCATTGATGGTGCCTTTCTGGATGGTCGCCCGTTCCTTGGTGATGATGAAGGTGAAGATAAGAGCCAGCCCTATGATGGTCCGCCTGTGATGGCATCTGTAAATGTTAGCCAATTGCGCACGCGTGACACGCACACAATCCGTAATGCAAAGCTCTATGTTGATTTAAATCGTGAAGGATTTCTGGATCAGCTGGAGATGGATGCGGTTGCAGGTAAGGGGGCTATATATCTGCGTATGAAGCCGGATGATCGTGGTGTTCAGACTATGCGTTTAGAGGCTGATGATGCAGGTGCGACGTTGCAGGCGTTTGATATGTATGAAAACGTGCGCGGTGGTACGCTGGCGCTTTATGGGGCTGCTGAAAATCCGAATAGCAATCGTATCATTATCGGTACGGCACAGCTTAATAACTTCAAAGTTGTTGATGCGCCTGTTCTGGCGCGCCTGATTAACGCGATGAGTTTGTCGGGTATTCTGCAGCTCTTTAATGATGAGGGTATTACCTTTTCCAAGCTGGAGTCTAAGTTTACGTGGCAAATCAGACGTGGCGGTGATTTGTATTTGATGAAGGATGGCCGTACGTCAGGCGCCTCGATTGGTCTGACTTTTGACGGTAAGATCGATAAGGCGCAAGGCATCATTGATGTGTCCGGTACTATTGTACCGGTTTCCGGAATTAATAATATGGTCGGGAATATTCCGATTATTGGCGATATTTTGACAGGCGGCAGCGGCGCGTTGATTGCGGCGACTTACTCTATTGAAGGTCCTGTGAAAAAGCCGGAGGTGAGTGTTAACCCGCTTGCCGCGTTAACACCCGGTATTCTTCGGAAAATTCTGTTTGAGAATTAAAGCCGCGGTTCTATTTCGCTTTTACCAAAACATGACGTTTCTTGCCTGCGGACAGTTTGATATGCCCGTCTGCTGTCATGTCATTGGCGGCTACGTTGCAGGCAACATCGCTCACGGCTTCGTCGTTGCGCTTGATGCCGCCGCCTTGCACTAATCTGCGCGCTTCGCCCTTGGACTTAGCAAGGCCTGCTTCGACCAGCAATTCCAGCAGCTCTATACCTGCGGCCAGACGCGCTTGCTCAATCTCAATGACAGGCAGGTCATCGCCGACGCCGCCTTGTTCAAAGACTTTGAGGGCGGTTTCTTCTGCATCTTTGGCGGCTTGTTCGCCGTGACAGATTTTTGTCGCTTCGAACGCGAGGATCTTTTTCGCCTCGTTGATGTCTTGGCCTTCCAGGGCTTCCAGTTTTTCAATCTCGCTGATCGGCAGGATTGTGAAACGGCGCAGCAACGTGCCGACCATCACATCATCCACGTTACGCCAGTACTGGTAGTAATCGTAAGGGCTGAGCATATTGGCGTTTAGCCATACCGCGCCGTTCAGGGTCTTGCCCATCTTCTTGCCGTCAGGTGTTGTCAGCAGCGGCGCTGTTAGCGCAAAGAGCTGTACACGGTCTGCTTTGTGGCCAAGGTCGACACCATTAATGATGTTACCCCATTGATCAGAGCCGCCCATTTGAATAAGCGTGCCGTAACGGCGGTTAAGCTCAAGGAAGTCGTAGCCCTGCATGACCATGTAGTTGAATTCCAGCAATGAGAGCGGGCTTTCGCGCTCAAGGCGCTGCTTGACGCTATCAAAGGATAGCATACGGTTGACCGTGAAGTAGCGGCCATAATCGCGCAGGAATTCAAGGTACTTTAGACCATCCAGCCAGTCATTGTTATTGACCATCAACGCATCTGTTTCGCCGTCACCATATTTCAGGAACTGTTTGAAACATGTGGCTTTGATGTTTTCGATGTTATCGTTGATTGTGTCATCGTCCATCAATTGGCGCTGCTCGTCTTTAAAAGACGGATCACCGATTTTCGAAGTGCCGCCGCCCATCAATGTGATCGGCTTGTGACCTGTCTGCTGGAACCAGTACAGCATCATGATGCCTGTCAAATTGCCGACATGCAGGCTTTTGGCTGTCGCGTCAAAGCCGATATAGGCTGACTGCGGTCCTTCACAAAGTTTAGCGTCTAACGCCTCCAGATCACTACACTGGTGGATAAAGCCGCGTTCTTGCAGTATATTCAGAAAATCAGATTTGTATTTTGTCATAGGATATTTATTAGCATGAATAGCGAGAAAGTCTACACCGTTATTGGCCTTATGTCTGGCACGTCGCTGGACGGGATTGATGCCGCGCTTATCAGAACGGATGGCCGTGAATTTTCCGAACCGCTGGAGTTTATCTCTGTGCCTTATGAGCCTGAGATGCGGGATGCTTTGCGCAGCTGTTTAGGGCTGTCTGATGATATAGACGGACGCGTAAGAATTACCGAGAATGAAATGACGGTTGCGCATGCGGCGGCGGTTGACTGGCTTTTGGGTAAGGCAGGCAAAGACCCTGTCGATATCGATTTGATCGGTTTTCACGGTCAGACAATTTTCCATGATCCTGACCATAAATTTACATGGCAGATCGGTAACGGGCCGATGCTGGCGCGTTTGACGGGCATTGATGTCGTGAATGATTTCCGCAGCGCCGATGTTGAAGCGGGCGGGCAGGGCGCTCCGTTCCTACCGCTTTATCATCAGGCCAAGGCGGCGGAGCTTGATAAGCCGCTGGCGATTTTGAATTTAGGCGGCGTTGGTAATGTGACGTATCTTGGCGCGCAAGGCGAAATTCTGGCGTTTGATACGGGGCCGGCGAACGCGCTGATTGATGACTGGGTCAAGCAATCCCTTGGCCGCGATTATGATGAGGGCGGGCTGCTCGCGCAGAACGGTCAGGTGCATGACGATGTGGTCAAAGGCTGGATGGGCAATGCGTATTTTGATGTGAAGCCGCCGAAATCGCTTGATCGTGATCACTGGAAAGTTGATGAGATTAAAGGCATGAGCGCCCAAGACGGCGCGGCGACCTTAACGCAGTTTACCGTGCAGTCTGTTGTGCGTGCGTTTGAAAGCTTGCCGCAAAAACCGCAAGCGTGCTATGTCACGGGCGGCGGCCGCAAGAATGCCGTGATGATGGCATGGCTGAATGATCAGCTGGGGCTGACGGGCGGTGTTCGTTCTGTTGATGCGCTGGGCTGGGATGGTGATGCGCTGGAGGCAGAAGGCTTTGCCTATCTGGCAGTGCGCAGCCGTTTGGGATTGCCCTTAAGCGTGCCGACAACGACGGGCGTGCCGCAGGATGTAACAGGCGGGCGGTTTTATTCTGCCGTGCAGGACTAATTACAAGGATTTAGTGTCATGCGGATGGTGAGTGCCTCCGAAGATTCCATAAAACAGGCCGCTGCGTATTTGAAAGATGGCAAGCTGGTCGCCATTCCGACCGAGACTGTTTACGGCCTTGGCGCGAATGCGCTGGACGGCGAAGCGGTGGCGCGCATCTTTGCGGCCAAAGGGCGCCCGCAGTTTAACCCGCTGATTGTTCATGTGCCTGATGTGGCGGCGGCGGAGAAGCTTGTGGTTCTCAATGATCATGCCAAAGCCGTGGCCTCGCAATTCTGGCCCGGACCTTTAACGATGATTTTGCCACGCCGCGAGGATTGCCCTGTATCGGAGCTGTGTTCTGCGGGGCTGCCGACATTGGCGGTGCGTGTGCCTGCGCATAAAGTCGCACAAACGCTTTTGAAAGAGGCGGGCGTGCCTGTGGCTGCGCCGAGTGCAAATCGCAGCGGGCATATATCGCCGACCACGCCGCAGCACGTGCATGACAGTTTAGGTGATAACGTTGATATGATTTTGGCGGCAGGGGCGTGCCAGAACGGACTTGAGTCAACGGTTCTCGATTTATCGGGCTATGTGCCTGTTGTCCTGCGGGCAGGTCATGTCAGCGCAGAGGAGATTTCAGATGTGCTGGGTGTTGATGTGGCTTATGAGCTTGAAGCCAGCGAGACACCGAAATCACCGGGACAGTTGCTGCGCCATTATGCGCCGCGCGTGCCTGTGCGTTTGAATGCTGTGGAAGTGCTGGACGGTGAAGCGCTGCTCGCCTTTGGCTCGATCAAATTTATGGGGCGCAAGAGCGGCGGGGCGGCATCTGATATGCCTGAAACGGCGCTGCGCAATTTAAGTGAAAGCGCCGATTTGCACGAGGCGGCGGCAAATTTGTTCCGTATGATGCATGACCTTGATCGCCCTGAACATAAGGCGATTGCGGTGATGAATATTCCTGATCAAGGGCTGGGCATTGCCATTAACGACCGCCTGAAACGGGCAGCGGCTGCTCATAAGTAATTATCATTAGGCGGTATAGAAGCGGTCACCATCAGATACGATTGTTGCCGATACGCCGTCATCATCATTAACGACTACGAAGTCCAGATAATGGCCTTGCGGGATATGTGGCTGTGCGGCACTGCCGGCGATTTTGAATATTTCCGGATATTCCTGACCTTCGGCAAAATCAACAGCGATGACGATGCTTTTTTCCTGTGTCTTTTCGTTTACCAGTAGAGCTAAGTGCGCTGTTTTAACGCGAGGATCACGTGCAAAAACCTCTTTAACAACATTCTTAAGCTCCGTAGGGTCTTCGGCCATACGGCCGATTAATACGGGTGTTTCTTCTTCTACTGTGAATTGGCTGGCACCGAAAAACTGTATGATTTCAGCGATATTTTCCGGGGTTAGGTGAATGCCGTATTCACTGTTCGGATTGATGACGACATTCGTGTCCTTGACCATATGAAGCATATTCCAGCCTTCCATGCCGATATAGTTCATTTCTTCATTGATAGATTTTTGTAATTCTTCGAGCGAGGTAAAGATAGGGACGAAGTTTGTGCCGTCATCCATTTCGCCATTCACCAGCTGTATTTCCGTTTCGGCATCCAGAATTTTGCGTTGTCCGCCGTCGATGGGTTCGTCACCTGACAGGGCAAAGACTTCTGATGATAAAAGTACAGCGTAAAATTGTTCTCCGCTTGTGCCTTCTTTGACGAAGTCTTCCAATAATTTTTCTAGGGTGCTCATGATGTGATCCTTGTTACGTGGGCGGTCTGAATTTCAAAGATAACTTTAAACATACTGGGCTCAAAAAGATACATGACAATCCTTTAAAAAGCGTACGGCCGTCCCGGTAAAGACGGCCGCTGCTGGTAAGGGCTGCACCCTGTAGAGGTGTGTGTGCTTAGTGAGGGTGTGGCTCAGGGTGGCAGTCCGGTATAAGGTGTGTTAGGCGTTCTGAAACATGAACACCGAAATATAGTAGCCCCATATCAGCTTCCGATTTGCGGGAAGATAATCTGGATTCGGGCTTCAGGAACGGTGTTTGTTGCGCATTGAAAATATAGCCTTCAGCTGCGTGCATAAACGCAGGAGGTAATACGCCAATCAATCTTGTGAGGACTTTATCTCGCGCTGTGGCGTTAACAACGAGTACACCTCGTTTAGCCAGGTCAAAAGCGGATTCAGTAGTGGTATCTGTATGTTTTTTCATTTTTTATCTCCTTACCTATTTACGAATAAGAAAAGAGATATCGTTAATTCCAACCTACAGATCGGGGATGTAATTGTCAACTAAAATCGGAAAAAACCGTAATAACAAGCCTTTGAAAAGCTTGTATTTTTACTGTCGTTGTTAAAGTAATTGGTGTTTTAATTACTGTTATTATTTTACCAATTAGTTTTATTTTTGCGTTAGTTCTGGATTTGGTTCTTGTCAGTATTATCGGCTTAACTGTGCCATCAGAAGTAATTGCATATGATCGGCGGAGGCTTCTATCTGGTTGTTGATGCCTGATGCTTCGGCCAGTTTATGAAACAGATTCGATTTTTTGCGCATAAAGAACGTATCCGCTTTGTCAGATTCGTTCGATGTCAGGCGTTGCCACAATCCTTCATTCAGGCTGCGTGGCATTGTTTTTATGCCGAGTTCTGGGTTTTGCGCCAATAGCTGTTCGTAAGATACGCCGCCCCGATTAGGAGATACGCGCATCGGGGCTTTATCCGTGGCGTTATCGCTGCCCGCTCCGAATTTTTTGTCAAAGAACTCGTATACGCCCGCCAATGTGCGGGCTTCGCCTGTTTTGCTATCGTAAAATACATTGTAATTGGCGCGTGCCGCTTTGGGGAAGATGTCTGCGGCGGTCTGCATAGGGTTTTCTTTCATGGCGTTCAGGAAACCTGCAGCGCCTGATGCGCCCATGAAATGCGCGAAGTAAAGTTCAGTGGCGCCGATATCACCGCCGACACGGCGCTCCAGATATGACTGGTTCTCCGCAGCTAGCTCGGCGGCCATGAAGGCTGCTTTTTCAGGATCGTTACGCTGCGCCAGTATTTCCGCGCGGCTTGCTGTCTTGTCGATACCGTATTTGTCACCATGCTTTTCGACCATATTCATCCATGTGCTTTCGATGAATTGGTATAGGCCTGATGCGCTACTGGTCTTGGCTTTGGCATCGGCGCGGAAGCTGCTCTCGGCGCTGGCTTGCTGCATCAGGTAGGCAAAATCGACCCCTGTTTTACGACTGGCATTTTTTACCGCGCTTGTGATTTGGCTACCGGCGCGTTGTGTGAGTGCTGCTAACACGTTGTTATTTATAATATTTTCCATTTATTTGTCTCATTCCCACAATGAAGGCAAAAGTTTCTTTCGGTATATGTATCGCAAGCCCTGTGCCAAAAAGGCCTGATGGTCTATACTTTTGCGCAAATAAGGAGATCACCATGACATTTACACCGCCTACAGATGAGATGATGTTTATTTTGCGCGATGTTCTGGATATAGGACAGCTCGCGAGTTTTAAGGATGATACGCTGGATATGGAGATGACAGCGGCTATTCTGGAAGAGGGCGGTAAGCTGGCAGCAGATGTTCTTGCACCGCTTAACCATAGTGGTGATCAGCAAGGGTGTACGCTGTCTAATGGTGAGGTGACAACACCTAAAGGTTTTAAAGAGGCTTATAATACCTTCATTGAAAATGGCTGGAATGGCGTGCCGTTCGAACCTGAATATGGCGGGCAGGGTTTGCCGTGGGCGCTGACTTTTGCGCTGTATGATATGTGGCAGGCGGGCAATATGGCATTTTGTTTATGTCCGATGTTAACGCAGGCAGGTGTTGAAGCACTGCAGGTTTACGGAACAGACCACCAGAAAACAACATATCTTGAGAAGCTTGTCAGCGGTGAGTGGACAGGCACGATGCAGCTGACAGAACCGCAGGCGGGTACGGATTTGGGTGCGCTGCGTACGAAGGCCGAACCGCAAGGCGATGGAACATACAAGATCTTCGGTCAGAAAATATACATTACATATGGGGAGCATGACTGGACTGAAAATATCATTCATATGGTGCTGGCAAAATTGCCTGATGCGCCCGAAGGATCGCGCGGCATTTCTATGTTCCTTGTGCCGAAGTTTTTAGAAGACGGCACGCGCAATGATGCCTATGCGGTCGGGCTGGAACATAAGCTCGGCATCCATGCGTCTCCGACTTGTACGATGCAATATGGCGATAATGGCGGGGCGGTCGGTTATCTGATCGGCGCAGAAAATGAAGGCCTGAAGAATATGTTCGTTATGATGAATAATGCGCGCCTGGCTGTCGGGTTGCAGGGTGTGGCGCTGGGTGAACGCGCGTATCAGCATGCTAAAGCTTACGCGGCAGACCGTATTCAAAGTGCGCATATTGCTGATCGTGACGGCGGCGCTGTGGCTATTGAAAAGCATCCTGATGTGCGCCGTATGCTGCTGTCTATGCAGGCCAAAGTTTGCGCAGGTCGATTGCTTGCACTTGATGCCGGCATCGCTCTTGATAAAGCCAAAGAAGGTGATGCGGCGGCGCTCGCCAAGGTGAATTTGCTGACGCCGATTGTGAAGGCGTGGTGTACGGATATGGCCAATGATGTCGCCGGAACAGGGGTTCAGGTACATGGCGGTATGGGCTTTATCGAAGAAACGGGTGCTGCTCAATTTGTTCGCGATGCCCGCATTCTCACGATTTACGAAGGCACAAACGGTATTCAGGCGCAGGATTTATACGGCCAGAAAACCGTTCGTGATAAAGGCGCAGCGACGCAGGCATGGCTTGCCGAAGCGCGTAAACAGCTGGATGTCCTGCAAAGTAATGCGCATAAAGCAACGCTTTCCGATGGTCTGGATACGCTTGATAATTTGATGCAGGCGATGCTGTCTTATGCACCTGCCGAAGGGGCGGCGGTGAGCGTTCCTTATCTGCAATATTTCGGCACGATTGCAGGTGCTGTATTGTTGGGGCAGGCTGCTCATGCACAAACTGAGGATACTGTGATGACCGCGCAATTTGCCAAGCTGTTTGATTTTTACATGCTGCATGTATTTCCTGTTTGCAAAGGTCTGTCTGAAACCGTTATAAACGGCGCATCTATCGTTAATCAGGATTAAGAGCCTTTGTTTACGCTTGTTCATATTACCGACCTGCACTTGGCGCCGCTGCCTATTCCGACAGCGGATGAAATGTCCTTCAAACGTCGTCTGGCGTATATCTCCTGGACGAAAAACCGTCATCGTATTCATCACCCTGATGTTATTGCAGCGATTGCAGCCGATATTAAAACGGTAGCGCCTGATCATATTGCGGTGAGCGGTGATCTTACGAATATGGCGCTTGACCGTGAATTTGAAAACGCTACGCGCTGGCTTGAGCAGTTTGGTGATGACAGTAAAATCAGCGTTGTTCCCGGCAATCATGATGCGTATCGATCTGATTATAAAGAGGCGATTGAGAAACATTGGTCGCGTTTTACAACAGGTGATGGTTTTCCGTTTATGCGCGAGTTTGATGACTTTGCGCTGATCGGTGTTTCGAGCGGCGTCAAAACACAGCCCTTCATGGCCAATGGTGTGGTGAGTGATGAGCAGCTTGCAAAGCTTGAGGCAATGCTTACAGACGCTGCTGATAAAGGCCTGCCCAGAGTTGTTATGATCCATCATCCTGTGCACTCAGGTGCGACAAAAGTGCGCAAAAAACTGACGAATAGTAGAGAGTTTCGCGCTGTTATAGATAAGGCAGGAGCGGAGCTGATTTTGTATGGCCATCTGCATAAGCCTTTGCGTACATCTATTCCTGCCAATGGCGGGCTAGCGGCGATCCGGGGTGCTGGATCGGCTTCGGCCTCAGGTTTTGATGGGACGCGGCCCGCGCATTACCATGTGATCCGTGTGACGGATAAGAATACGTTTGAGATTGAGCACCGTGCCTATGATCCTGCCAGCCGCGCGTTTTATAAAACTGATACAGAAATATTACCGATTACATTGAATATATGCCCGAACTAACTGAGTACAATCCACCAACGGACCCTTTGCGCATTATCCATCAGGATGATGATTTACTTGTGATGTCCAAGCCTTCTGGACTGTTGAGTGTGCCTGGACGAGGCGAACATTTAAGTGATTGTCTTGTTGCGCGGGCGCAGGCCTTATTTCCGCAGGCGCTTCTGGTACATCGTCTGGATAGGGACACGTCCGGACTTCTGGTTATGGGGATGAACCCGCGGGCGCAGAAGCTTTTAGGGCAGCAATTCGAGCGTCGTCACATTAAGAAAACATATATTGCGCGCGTTGATGGCATCGTCAAAGACGATAGTGGACACGTTGATTTGCCGATTATTTGTGACTGGCCGAACCGTCCGTTGCAGAAGGTCTGTTTCGAGCAGGGCAGGTCTGCGCAGACCGATTGGCAAGTGATGGAACGAAATGAGGAGTCTAACTCAACCCTTATGCGTTTATTTCCGCTAACCGGTAGATCGCATCAGCTGCGGGTTCATATGCGTGAAATAGGCCATCCTATTTTGGGCGATGCTTTTTACGCTTCACCCGAAGCTTTTGCAGCGGCACCCCGTTTAATGCTTCATGCTTTAGAGCTGTTTTTACGTCATCCGACCACGCAGGAAGACATTTCTTTTATAGATGAAATAGAAAACTTCTAAATTCTGTTTCGTTAATAATGTGATTACGATTATCCTGTATACATTAAGAGTATGTAATTCCTATACTTTTTAACTGATCGGTCACAATGAAAGTACTTACAGCGGATAATAATCCCGAAACACTGGATTTCTTAGGTGAAATTCTTCGTAAGGAAGGATTCACAATACTTACAGCTGAGAGCGGTTCTGAAGCTCTGGCGGTGTATGAAGCGGAAAGCCCTGATTTCATCTGTCTGGATATTATGATGCCGGATCAGAATGGTTATGATGTGTGCCGCGAAATTCGCCGTAGCAATACAGAAATTCCGATTATCTTTATCAGTTCTAAGTCTGAGCCCGTTGATAAAATACTGGGGCTGGAGCTGGGTGCGGATGATTATATCACCAAGCCGTTTGATATTGGTGAGGTAATGGCGCGCATTCGTGCTGTGGCAAGGCGCTGTATTTCTCGCAAAAAGCCTGAAACGGTGAATGAGAGTTTCAAGATGGGGCCGATTGAAGTGTTTCCTAACCAGTTGCGCGCGTATAAGGGCGAGCAAGTGATTGATCTGAGCTTACGTGAAGTTAAAATCCTGACTATCTTGTATGACAAGAAGAATAATGTGGTTTCGCGTGACGACCTGCTCGATTACTGCTGGGGCGCTCATATTATGGCGGAAAGCCGTACAGTTGACTGGCACATTTCCCAGTTACGCAAGAGCATTGAAGATGATCCTAAAAACCCGCTCTTGATCAAAACGGTTCATGGCGTGGGTTATAAGTATGAAGAAGATGCGGCCTAGAAAGGGCTTTAAGGCAACCGTATGCAGTCAGAGCTGATAAAATTATACATACGCAATCATCTGATTAGCCCGATTTTCTTTATGTTCTACCTGCTGATATGCGGGACGGCGAAATATTATCTTTATGGCTGGGGTGATGAGTCCTCGCGTCTTCTAGATTTCTTTTTGTTCTTAGGCTCGGCTGTCCTGTTTGTTAGTCAGCAGTCATTTTACAAGAATTTATTAAAGCAAAAAGTATTGAAGAATAAGGATGCGATGCAGATTGGGGCTCGCAAGCTTGTTTATGCTGTGCCGCTTCTGTACGTCATGTTTGGCGGGCTGCATCAGGATTATATCTATTTCAGTGTTCTTGGCTATTTGTATGTGGCTATTGCGCTCGCGATTTTTACATCGGCGAGTTCTGTATATTGGCCGCTTTTTGTTTTTGATGTCTCTGTGCATGGCTTGTTTGCTTTCTTGGTCATTCTGAGTAATTTGGGCATTCAGGAAACACCCTATGTAGGTGCGCTGCTTGGAACGTTATTAATCTTTACCTTTGCCGTGGGGCAGCGATTGAATCGCTCGGCGCGCGAGCTTATGAGTAAAACAGGTCAGCTGCGCCGTGCTGTGATGATGGCGAATAAAGCCAATCAAGCTAAATCAGATTTTCTGGCAATTATGTCGCATGAAATCAGAACACCTATGAACGGTATTCTGGGTATGGTTGACATTCTGAATGATACTAATCTTTCTAAAGAGCAGCGCGAGGCGGTTGATACCATTTTGGGCTGTTCAGATACCTTGCTCAGTACGCTTAATGATATTCTTGATATTTCGAAAATCGAGGCGGGTAAGTTCTCGGTTGATCGTATTCCTCTGAACTTAAATGATCTGGTGAATACGACGGGCAAGATGTTTGCGATTAATGCGGAGGCAAAAGGCATTAAGTTCGAGATTAAAGCCGTCGAGACGATGCCTAAGATGATTTTGGGTGATCCTGCGCGTTTACAGCAAATCCTGACGAACCTTTTGAATAACGCTCTGAAGTTTACTTCGGCAGGCTCTATTACTTTGAATGTGCGCTATTCGGATGTGAAGGGTAATGATGTCCTGCGTTTTGAAGTGATAGATACAGGTATTGGCATTAGTGACGATAACCAGAAGAAGCTATTCAAGAAATTCTCACAGGTCGAGCAATCTGTGTCGCGTGAATATGGCGGAACTGGCTTGGGACTTTCTATTGTGAAGCAGCTTGTTGGCCTGATGGAAGGCACAATCGGAGTGCGCAGTAAGGAAGGGCAAGGTAGTACGTTCTGGTTTGAAATTCCTTGTAACCTTCCGAGTGAAGAAGATCTGGCGAGCCTGTCATCTAATGCCATAGACGTTGCGGCTGAAATTGAGCCGATGAATATTCTTGTTGTTGATGATAACGAGCTTAACCGCGTAATCATGAAACGTTTGCTCGGTGATAAAGGTCACTTGATTGATACGGCGGTTAACGGTGAGGATGCGTTGAATGCTATGAAGGTTAAGCGTTATGAGCTTGTTCTTATGGATGTGAATATGCCTGTCATGGATGGTATTGAAGCCACGCTGGAGATTAAGAAGCCAAGCTCGGGGTTTGCAAGCACGCCTGTTGTCGCGTTAACAGCTACTACGCAGAAAACCATATTGGATAAGTGCGAGCAGGCAGGTATGGATGGTCATGTTCTAAAGCCGATCGATAAAAGTGCGCTGTTCAAGGTGCTAGCGAAATACGGCACGGCGAAGCCGCCTTCAGACAAAATTCCTGATCCTGTCAAACCGAGTACACAAGATGATGCATCGCAGATTAAGGGTGGGCATGAACGCCTGACGGATCTGATTGACCAGCTTGGCCCTGATTATGCGATTAGCATGGTTGAGAAGTTCTTGGTGGCAATCGATGAGTCATTTGTGAAGCTAAAGCCTGCTGTGCAGCAGGAAGATTATGCTGTTTCGTTTCAGGTTATACATGATCTGACGGGGATGGCCGGTAATGTCGGACTTGATAAAACCTACCGTTTCCTGCGCGAGATGGAAGAGGTGGCGCTACGCAAAAGTGGTCCGCTGGAGAGTATGTATGAGTTGGTGATGGATATCTACGCCGATGAGAAGGAGCAGGTAGAGCTGTTCTTAGAAACATACGAAGCATAATTATTTTACAAACATCTTACATTTTCCTAACAGAGTTCCAACACATATTTGTCATAACTATGATCTAATGGGATTATAGAGTGAATTAATAAGTGTGTGTGCGGGAGGCTGTTATGGATGAAAACAGCATAGAAAAAAATCTACTTTTGGCGTCTGAGAAGCAGGACTATTTCGAGGTTGTCACAATTTTGAATGTCATACGTGGCATTCAGGATTTTGATATTGCGGGGGCAATCTGTGACGCAGTCTTTTTAAATACTGTTTTTTCGGATGCCAAAGATAGAGAGAAATCGTTAGGTGTGTTGAATGTATTGATGGATGTGGTGGGTAGTAAAATTTCCTTGAGATCCATTCAATGCGCTTATCGATTTTATGTGACTTGCAATTGTAAATTAGGGGCGTTCATTTTGTCTCAGTATTACGATTGCGAAATACTGGCCAAGGCGACTGATGTGTTAAGTACTGATAATCTCAAGTTCTTTCCTCTGGGTGGTGTGGACGCTTTGGGTGTGTAAAAGAAAGGCCGGCATATCACTATGTCGGCCTTTTTTATTCTTAAGTTTTGTGGCGGTCTGATTAGGCCGCTTTCTTTTTCGGCTTGTCGGTCTCGATAGCCACAGGAACGTTTTCTACAATATGCAGATCGCGCTGTGGGAACGGAATTGAAATGCCTTCTTTATCAAATGTTGTTTTGATTTTTTCAGTCAGGTCAAAACGTGTCGGCCAGTACTCGCTAGAGTTAACCCATGGGCGCACTACCAGATTAACGGAGCTGTCAGCCAGTTCTGAAACGGCAATCTGAGGTGCAGGTTCTGGTAGAATGCGTGGCTCGTCTTCCAGAATTTTGGCAAGTACCTTTTTCACTTTTGAAAGATCATCGCCATAGCCTACACCGACAACCATATCGATACGACGTGTCAGTTTGGCTGATACATTTACGATGTTGTCTGATGTGATGTTGTTATTCGGGATGATGATTTCGCGGTTATCAGGTGTTTTGAATTTTGTTGTGAAGATTGAAATGTCTTCAACTGTACCAGCTGTACCTGCGGCTTCGATGTAGTCGCCGATTTTGAAAGGACGGAACAGAATGATCATTACGCCTGCTGCAAGGTTAGATAATGAACCTTGCAGTGCTAGGCCAATAGCCAAACCGGCAGCGGCAATAACAGCGGCCAATGATGTTGTTTCAACACCTAGTTGGCTCAATGCTGCGATAACAACAAATGCCAGCGCCAGGCCGTACATTACGTTGCCAGCGAAAGAGATCAACGTCGCGTCGACTTTTGCTTTTTCCATCAGTTTCTTTGTGATGTTTACAACACGGCGGGCAACCCATTTACCAATGAAGAAGATGGCGAGGGCGGCCAGAACTTTCAGACCGTAAAGGCTGATATATTCCATGATTGTGGTGGTCAGCTCTGTTTGATTCAGGTTTTCCATGACTACGTCCTTTTAAAATTTAAGAAATATGCCTTGTTTGTAACGTTTTTGACTGATGATGTTAAGTCTTTTATGACGGCATGAATCTTCTGATGTATGATAGTAGTCATGTACGGAATTGAACCTCTTGTCCACGCGATCTACCTTTTGGCGACCGGCTTCGTTGTGATGCTGGCATGCCGGTATATTCGTATCAGTCCTATTGTAGGATTTTTAATTGCAGGTGTTGTTATTGGTCCTTATGGATTGGCGCTCCTGCAAGATAGCGACACGATCAAGCTTTTGGCTAAACTAGGCGTTGTGTTTCTTCTGTTTGATATCGGGTTACACTTTTCGTTCAAATCCGCATGGACGTTGCGGCGTGACTTATTCGGTCTTGCGCCGATGCAGGTGCTTTTATGTAGCCTGATCTTCTCCGCGATTGCCTATTTCATGTTTGGTGCCAATGCCAATGTGGCTTTGATTATCGGCGTATCATTGGCTCTATCTTCAACGGCTGTTGTTGTGCAGATCCTTGCTGACTTGCGCCAATCAGGTTCGCCGCTCGGTAATACGGCCAAAGCTGTTTTGGTGTTTCAGGATATTGCCGCCGTGTTCTTGCTGATCTTTGCGGCAACCATTAATGAAGGCGGAAATCTGGGAGCAGAGCTATATGACGCTGTTATGAAGACCTTCTTTGCTGTGGCAGCTGTCATGGTGATTGGTCACTTCTTATTGGCGCCTTTAATGAAGAGCATGGCGCGCTTTAATGACCCGGAGCTTTTCACGTTATTTGGTTTGCTGATTGTGTTGGTTACGGCAGTAGCGACGGAGCAGGCGGGTTTGTCGCTTACGCTGGGTGCGTTTTTGGCAGGTATGGTGATGGGTGAGACGCCTTACCGTGTGCTGCTTCAAACAGAGCTGCGTCCGTTCCGTAGTCTTTTGCTCGCGCTGTTCTTTGTAACGGTGGGGGCGATGCTGAACCCCGTGGCACTGGCAGGTGAAGCGGGCACCATCTTATTAATGATGGTTGTTTTGATTACGGTTAAGGTTGCCGTATTTGCGCTGGTGCTCAAACTTTATGGCCGCGCGCCGCACCAGATCGTTGAGCTGACATTCTTGTTGGCGCAGGGGAGTGAGTTTGCGTTTGTTGTGCTGGGTATGCCTGTAATTACGCAAGCTGTGCAGGCGGAGCTATTGTCACAACTGATTGCCGCGATTGCGCTGAGTATGCTTGCTACACCGTTCCTGATGATTATGGCGCGCCGTTGGAGCGTTGATTTGTGCCGCAAGCTTGAGGATACGGTTTGTAACTCTGAGCGTCAGACGCTTGTTGGGGCAAAGTTTAAACCTGTGTTTATTGTCGGGATGAACGATGTAGGTCGCACGATTGCCCGCGCATTGCGTACGCATGACATTCCTTATATTGCTGTTGAACGTGATCGTGAGCGTTTCCTTGATGCTACGGCTGCAGGTTACACCGTTGCTTACGGTGAGGCTTCTGATTTGCGGTTCTGGAAGGCGCTGGGTGTTGATATGGCGCAAGCCATGGTTTTGGCAACGCCACGTTACGAGATCTCTGTGCAGTTAAATCCGATTGTGAATAAACTTTATCCTGATATGCCGCGCTACGCTGCTGTACAGGATACGGCGGAGGCCAAGCAATATGCCGAGCTTGGCGTTCTTACCTACACAGCGAATGGTGTGCCGCGCGGGCTTGAGATTGCCGTAGCGCTTCTTAATGATTTCGGCATTTCTGAAGAACGTATTCAGGATTGGATGGATGATGAGCATGCCGCCACGATAGAAGCGTTGGCGCCAGTGGCTGTAGAAGAGTTAGAGGCAGCCGCCGCAACGGAAGCTGCCTAATCGCAATTATTAGGCGCGTTTTTCCAGACGGAACAGCATCATATATTCTGTCATGAATTGGACCAGCTCCATCGGGGACAGAAGGTACTTCTTATCTGTGTAATCATATGGCAGGAAGCCATCGCATACCAAGCGGCGCACGGAGACATCAAAACCACTTTCACCGAATGCTTCAGCCATGTCTTGTAAGCTATAGTTTTGCGGTGCTACAGGAGAAAATTCGGATACAGTCTTGTACCAGCGTTCCCACAATGGGTTGTCTGTATATTCACCGATGGCAACGTAATAAACGCCGCCGGGTTTCAGGGCATCATAGATTTCTTGCGCATGCGCTTTCAGGTCAGGGATCAGATATACGACCTCGTGTGAAAATGCGAAATCAAATGCGCCTTTGTAATCAGCTAACGCATCATTGTGTTTGTATTCGGCAGGAATATTGCCTTTGCGCGCTTCTGCGTCTTGTACGGAATCCAGTGCAATATCAACGCCAAGGGCTTTGGCAAATGGTTTGCGCTTATAAAGTGCGCGCAGGAACCCGCCGCGGTTGCATCCGAAATCAAGCAGGCTTTTGCCTTCGAAGCTGTCTTCTGCGAGATGGTTGATGAAGGCTTCCCATGACGGGCCGTGGCCTTCTTCCATGCTCATTTCGCCTTCGCAGTCATCCCATGTTTCTACTTGTACAGCTGTCATTGATTTGTCCTCTTAAAAGAATGTCTAGAATCTCTGACCCGGTGGAGTCATTGAGATACGCTTATATGTACCCGGTGTGATTTTCTTCGGCAAGCTGCCGTAAGATACTTGAGGGGTTAAAATGTGCTCAGGCAGAATACGGTCAGGGTCGATGCTGATGCCGTCTTCGTCCTGCTGGATGGCTTGTTTGATCAGGCGCTCAAAACTGCTTCGAATAGTTGGTCGTCGTTTCGTATTGGCGAGAGGGTCGGGAGTCTTTTTCGGCTGACGGTGAATCCGGGGCAATTACTGTTGATCCGAGAAAGACTCCCGACCCTGTTCTCTGCCATGCGTTGCCGGCCTGTCGTGGAATGTCTATTCTGTCGATGAACGCTCATGCTCATTGCGTTCGACTGCTGTCGTTAAGGAGAATCCATCGTGAACATGCGATCTGTCGCCTTTCTTCTGCTGCTTCTGCCGGCGGTGACTATCCTGGCCGGTGATGTGCCAACGGAAC
>DUBU01000008.1 GCA_012960155.1 Micavibrio sp.
ACCAGCCAGACAGGTCTTTCACTGGGTATTACCCAGGGTGGCTCCGGTCAAACCGAACTTGAGAGATTTACGTGGGGCCTTTTAAGCTCAGGGGGCACAAGCTACAATTTTACATCAACTGCGGGCCTAATCACGATGGGCTGGAGCCTTTCCATCTTAGGAAATGGATCGCAAATTATCGCAGAAATTGAAAGAGCAGCTCCAAGCGGCGGCGGTACATGCGTTGCACCGGCCGAAACATACACGACGGCGGGCGCCGCACAAACAACGATACCGGCCGGTTGTACGTCCGCGATTGCCGAAGTTTGGGGTGCGGGCGGCGGCGGCGCTGATGGTACGGGTGGCTTTGGACATTATGGCGGTGGCGGTGGCGGCGGTGCCTACGCGCTTGGTGCAATTACAGGCCTCACGCCGGGCAACACTCTAAATTACACCGTTGGCGCCGGTGGCGACAGTGAAACCGTTGGCGACGATAGCTTTGTCGTTAACGCCTCAACTGTCATGGCAAAGGGCGGTGGCGCTGCCAACGATGCAAGCGCGGGTAGTGGTGGCACCGCTACTGCTAGCGTCGGCTCAACGAAATACATAGGCGGTAACGGCGCGGGCGGATCTTCCTTCCCGTTCTTAACAAATGCTGGGGGCGGTGGTGGCGCCGCTGGTACTGCAGCGAATGGCAGCAACGGTACCGGCAATACAGGCGGCAATGGTGGTGCCTCTGGTGGCGGCAATGGTGGTAACAGCGGCAATGCAGGCGTAGGCCCTGGTGGTGGAGGTGGCGGAAGTACGAGCGGTGCAGGTAACGCAGGAGCAGATGGCCGCGTAACGATTACATGGGGCGATTAAGCTGAGAAAAGGCGTACACATGAAAGCATTTATAATACTGACATTCTTTATCGCAATCGGGTTTATTGTGTCCCTTGCAAATGTGAAAGCGCAAGAGAATTCAGCGGAGTTTTCTCAAGGTGGAAGTATCATTATCGGCTATGACGGGGGATTGTGCGATACAGGTATCGCAGGGGCAGTCCGGTATGCGAATGCCGGCGCTGGCGGTCCTGATTTGCATGTGTGTAATGGCACCGAATGGGTTAGTATGACATCCGGCGCTAGCGCCGGAACAGGCAGTGGGCCGAATAACACATCGGGCGCTTTTCTCGGCGGTGCTATAACTGTGGGGTGGGATAATCGCAATTGTATTCCTAGCCTTGAAGGTGCACTAAGATATAACAGTACGGGCGGCTCAGGCGGTACTCCGCTATTACAATTCTGCGATAGCAGTTCGTGGATATCGACTACACCGTAGCCTGCCTCTATAATTTTTTTAGTAGTCACAGATATAAATTTACTGTTTACCTTCAGCGCAACTTGCGCAGATAGTTTCCCATTTAAGAATTATCGAATAAATATCCACTAAGGCAGTATTAGGTCACCATTCCAATCAAAGCATTTACCGCTATCCGTGGCCGCGCACTGGTCTGTCACTTTCAAAAGATATTCAGCGGCTTGAGCAGGGCTGAATATGTCATGCTTTACATTACCCTGAAACGGCTTGGACAGGCGTGTATCAACAGTACCGGGGTGTAAGGCGAGAATAACCGCCTGCTTGTGACGTCTGCCAATTTCTATCGCAAAATTTTTGATCATCATATTCAATGCCACCTTAGATGCGCGATAGGAGTGCCAGCCCCCTAACTCATTGTCGGAAATGCTGCTCACACGTGCAGACAAAACCGAGAAAACAGACTTTCGATCTGTCCTCAATAACGGCAAGAAATATTTGGCAACCAGCGCTGGACCGAATGTATTAACAGCAAAACATTTCTGCATAGCTCCCAGATCAAAATCCTTGAACGACTTTTCGGGTAAATTTTCATCTTGGAGCATGCCTGTTGCTACAATCACAAGGTCAAGCTCTTCACCACAATGCTGCGCTGCGTTCCTGACGGTATCCTCATTGATGATATCAATGGGCGATGCTTTAATTTTCTCATGATAGAAATTAATCTCAGACCGAGCATAGGCAAAGACTGTCTCCACATTATCTGCCTTGGATAGCGCCCTTAAAAGCGCTTCGCCAATGCCCCCGCTAGCACCTATAACAACCACACGAAGGCCATCACCAAAACTATCAAGAGTTGACTTACTGCTACTCATTGGCAGCCTCAGCTTTCTTCTCCTTAAAGAAATCCAGCACCTTATCGCGTATATCGGACTTATAGCGCCAGAACCACATGAAAGAGCCGACCGTTTCAACATGGTCAATGTCTTTATAGGTCACAAGCGTTACCTCGCCGCCCTTTTCGTCTATAGCATCACGAAGCTCTTCAGCATTTTCAAGCACCACGGTCTTATCATCCAAACCATGAATCAAAAGCATCGGCGGCTGCTGACCATCAACAAAATTGGGCGCACGCATTAACGGGTAGCGGTCCGGCGGCCCGAACATATCTTTTAAATCTTCGGCCTCAGGCTCAAAAGCATAAGGGCCAGATAGGCCCGCAAAACCGCGAATGATGCTGCGATCCAGATCATAGGTCTTTAAATAATCCGGGTCAGTCGCAATTAGCGCAGCCAAATGCGCGCCCGACGAATGCCCCGCGACAAAAATATTATCCTGATCAGCATTATAGACCTGCGCGTTCTCATAAACCCACGCTAGAGCCTTTGCCGTATCATCTGCAAAAGCAGGAAACTTCACATTGGGATATTTACGATAATCAGGGATAACAACGATGTAACCTTCATTAACAAAGCTATCAGCAACGAAATGGTATTGCGCCTTATCACCATCCGTCCAGCGCCCGCCATAATAAAAAACGATCACGGGCGCAGGGTCTGTTAATCCATCAGGAATAAATATATCGAGCTTCAGATCATGTTTTTCATCGAAAACAACATCTTCATACACTTTGGCACTACCGAAGCTCGCAGGAACATTGGCAACGAACAACCCTACTTTGGTGCACGCCGTAGATAGCATAACAGCCGCCAAAAGCAGCCCGCTGCGCAGGTAAGAAAACATATTATTTCTGATCTTGTTTTTGCATGAAGAGTGAAAGCTCAGCGACCTTAATGCCGAACTTCTTCAAATACGCACGGTTAATGACAACCCCGTCACGCATCTGGAACATCCAATCATCAAAAGAAATTTTGTAGGTATTATCACCTACATCTATATTCATTTGATACGCCCATTTAGCCGTATTGCCTACAACGCGACCCTCAGCTGTACCGATG
This sequence comes from Micavibrio sp., assembly GCA_012960155.1. Taxonomy (GTDB): domain Bacteria; phylum Pseudomonadota; class Alphaproteobacteria; order Micavibrionales; family Micavibrionaceae; genus UM-FILTER-47-13. The sequence goes on from DUBU01000008.1 coordinate 3,235, forward strand.
ATATCATCAGCCTCGCCCTGATACTTACCGTCTGCAATTTTTTTGATCGTCCAGACGCGCTGCTGCGTCTCGCCATCATAATAATCAAAATCTTCCTTGAGAGTACCAATGCCATTTTCCCATGACCCGACCATATCGATTGAAAAACTACGCGTAATTTTACCACTACGATCCTGCACGATCCCCCAGGCTTTGATAGGGCCGTTGAAAAACTCTTCCAGCTTCATTTCCGGTTTATAATTGGCGTAATGATCAATAGATCCGCCAGCAGAACAGCCGCTAAAAATTGTCATGAGTGCCATAAGAACTAAGCCTTTCAGTATTCTCATTGTTCTTCCTGTTTGTGTTTTTGGCAAGACCTAACAAACGCTCGCGCAAATCCGGGGCGCTTGTCTTAGGATCAAGCCAGATTGAAAAAAAAGCACGGCCGAATTGCGGATCTTTAATGCGGCCAATCTCTGAATCATCACGATAAAAAACGGTGTGGCTATCCTGCGTGTGAACACCCGTAATCACATCACCATCATTCACATCTGGAAAAATGCCGCGCATTTGCGTATGCCAGTCTGATAATTGCACCTCATCACTGTAACCGATACCGCGCATCTCCTGCACGGAACGATCAGCGATTTTTAAACCTGACAAATTGCGCAGATAGGTAAGCTGTAATGCATAAGGCTGGTCATCTTGCCACTGGCCTTGCGGCGCAAATAAAGCAGCGTCATAAATATCCCACACCATGAAATCCATGCGCCCTTCTCCTACCTTTTGCGCCTCAGGAACAAGCTCATGAATGTAGTCTGTAGCCAACGCTGGCCTAACACCGATCATCGCCATTAGCGCAATCATGCATATTGCCGTTTTTTTAGGCATGGCACAGCTCCACCTGCATGACATCTGTACGACCCGTTTTAAACCCTGCGGCACAAGCCGCCAAATAGAAACGCCACATACGAATGAAACCATCATCATAACCCAGCGCTTTCACGTCATCGCGCTTGGCATCAAATGTCGCAAGCCAGCTTTCCAAGGTACGCGCATAATCCAGACCGAAGGTAAACTTATCTGTTACCTTTAGCCCTGCACGCTCTGCCTCTTGCGCAAAACGAGACTGGCTAGGCAGCATACCACCCGGAAAAATAAAGCTTCTGATAAAATCACTGCTACGACGGTAGCGCGGAAAATCAAACTCATTCATCGTAATTGTCTGGATAACGGCACGGCCATTTTGATCCATCATCTCTTTCAGCTTGCCAAAATATGTCGGCCAGTAACGCTCGCCAACGGCTTCAAACATTTCGATCGAAACAATTGAGTTAAACTTACCTTCTTGGTGGCGATAATCTTCCAGTACGATACGTGCATTATTGCCAAGTCTTTGCTTAGCAAATTCATGTTGTTCTTCTGACAAGGTAATACCCTTCAGATCATAATCGCCCTTCTCAAGCGCACGCTCGGCAAAACCACCCCACCCACAACCGACTTCAAGAACACGTCCCGAGGATGTATTTAAACGATCAATTATGCGGTCATATTTGCGGTGCTGCGCCTGCATTAAATCATCATCGCCCTTATATAAGGCGGATGAATACGTCATGGTCGGGTCAAGCCAGAGGCTGTAAAAATCATTCCCAAGATCATAATGAGCGTGAATGTTTTTCTTACTACCGCTAATCGAGTTAATACGAAGCAAATACCCTAAGTTTGCAATCGTACTGAAAAAACTATTCCCGGTGACGACATGATCTAGCGCGCGTCTGTTCTTCAGGCCCAAAGTTGTTAAAGCAGTTAAGTCACTGCTATCCCAAAGGCCTTCACGATAATCTTCGGCGAAGCCCACATCACCTTTACAAAACAGATTTGTAACAACATTCCAATCACGAAGTCGGATCTCTGCCATTTCACCGGCCATGCGGCCGCTAAACATACGGGTCTGGCCGTCCGGTGTCGTAAGCTTCAAAGCCCCGAATTCAATATTATCGAGACTACGAAACAACTGATCTGATGCGATTCTTGCTAACATAATTACAGATTATCACGCCCAATATGACAGCACTCTTGCTGAATAATTAAACTTTTTTAAGGTTTGCCGAAGCGCTCTTTTTATCTTTATTCTGCAAAGGCTTAGGTATGTATTTAATGCCCTTGGAGATAATTTTTGCGGCTTGCCAGTGGATAAGCGCAATCGCTTTAAATGTCACTAACGGATATTTCCAGAAAGCACTACGTAAACTCTCTTCATTCATAGGCACAAGATTACCAATTAAAGACGTTACAAGCTGCTTCTTGCCTGAAGCATCATAATAATCAATCATTGCGGCGAAGTGATCTCTGGTCACATGGAAACGAAATCCATACTGCCCTGCACGTTCTACAAACGGCGACACATGAAACAGCTTCTCTGTCTTAATGAAGGTTTCATTATCAATCACAGACTGGTCTTCGGTGACACATAAATAACTATGGCGCTCCCCGAAAGTATTATGTACCTCACATATCACTGCGCGTATATCACCCTGCTGATCGCGACATAACCAGAAGCTAACAGGATTAAAAACATAACCAAGCACACGCGGCATACAGACAAGCGTAATATCACCATCCGCCTTCGTGACGCCATAACTCTCGAGTAAATCACGCGCCCATTTATTCAACTCAGACCCGTCACAAGCACCATGATCTTTATCGTAAAAACTTAGCGGGGAAAAACGGTTGCGGGGAATGGGGGCGTTATCAAGATCCGATAAATTCAGAGCGATATAATATATGCCATAGGTAAACCTGTTCTTTTTAGGAAATAGTCGCG
>DUBU01000009.1:0-32686 GCA_012960155.1 Micavibrio sp.
GCGCTCTCGAGGCCAATCTCATCCATACAGGCTTTGAATTTCTGGCGGTCTTCCGCTTTTTCAATCGCTTCCTGGTTCGCGCCGATCAGCTCAATGCCCAAGCGATCCAGCGTACCGTCATCTGCTAATGCCAAGGCAGTATTCAGCGCAGTCTGGCCGCCCATAGTCGGCAGCAACGCATCAGGCTTTTCTTTTTCAAGGATTTTGGCAACGACCTCGGGGGTAATCGGCTCGATATATGTAGCATCGGCCATTTCAGGGTCTGTCATGATGGTGGCAGGGTTGGAGTTGATCAGGACAATTCTGTATCCTTCTTCCCGCAGCGCTTTACACGCTTGTGCGCCGGAATAATCAAATTCACACGCTTGCCCGATATCAATAGGGCCAGCACCGATAATAGCAATGGTTTGGAGGTCTGTACGCTTTGGCATTTTTCGGTCTCTTTCTAATGTAGTACCGAAAACAATTTGATAGAGCATAAGGCGCAGTTAAACAAGCTTTTTTGACCACTATCTTGCAGTAATTCAGTTTTTTATATTTTTTCACCTTTATTTACCATAAAAAGATTGCATTGCAGGGTAAGAATATTATATAACACTGCAACATAATTATAAGCATATGGAAAATATGTAATGACGGGGCACCTTAAAGAATAACGTCCGTATGGGCATTAAATAGTTACTTTAGACAATTAAGGATGTGTCATGAATAAAGTTCAAACCGGTTTAACAACTCTCTTGCTCGCTAGCGTTGTCACAGGCGCAGATGCTGCAACTATCACAACAACGACGACAACTTCAGAAAACAACATGATTAGCCTGCTGGACGGGTATTTAGAGTACTCATCAGTATTTGAGTCAAATTACTCACGTGACTTTGGTATCTCGCAAACAACATATGGCTGGATGGGTTCGCAAACATTCCTCGAGCCAAGCACAGTAACGCGCTCTGAAGTTGCTCGTTCACAAGGTCCTAACTTTGCGACAGAAGCATCTACAGTATATGTCGCACAGACAAGCGAAGAGGGCACATTATCTTGCCGCGCTTCAGGTGCCTTGAAAGTAAGCCACGAATTTATTGACGCAGACCCAAGCGTAACAACAGCAGCTGATGTCGTTGCTGCCTTTGCCAATGCTGACACAGCGGGCGTAGAAGGCCGCTTTAACGTGCCTCTGTTTGAATATAACCGTTTCGAAGATCAATCGTCTGATATCAACCTCTGGATGGGTTACGGCGTAGATATGGATCAAGTTGAAGCCTTCGTAGTGATGGGCGACCAACAAATTCAGGCGCAAATTAATCCTGAAAACGGCTACAAACTCACATTTGCCAATGAAGCAGACCGCGAAGCGGTTGCCGCTTGGATCATGGAAGGCAATGCGCTGGACGTTTACGCACGCTCCAGCAACTCACAAGAGCCTAAATTCGGCCACTTTGTGTTCCAAGGTAACGAAGATGTTACAGGTGCAATGACAGATTGTATGGATACACTGAATGAATACGATCGCGCAGCAAGCCGCGAGATTAATGTTCAGCTGTCTGCTCTGGAAACAGAAGTGCCAGCCGAAACAATCGAACAAATCTTTGGTAACCAGTGTCTGGCACGCGAATTCGAAGGTGTAACAGCCGCTGACGGCGAAGTTCTGGAAGTTGACAGTGCTACAGGCGCAAAATTCCTGATGCCTCACGCATTCCGCTTTGTTGATGAAGAAACAGGCAACGTGATCACGGCCATGGGCGACCAATACGCCCTGATTCAGGACGCTGATGGTAATGTTGTCGAAGAGCGCATTTCCAAAAGCTGGCTGGATGACAGTGCAACATCATGTGCAGGCGATACAACAATCGATCGCACGCCTGCCAGCATGTCTACAGTTACGGCAGGCCTGTTTGGTCAAACAACAAATATGTGGGACCGAATTGAATCCAATGTTCGCACAGCGACGACGTTGACAGGATTGTTTACAGGTCTGACAACAACGACAGGCATTACAACGACTACGACGACGGTCACAACAACACCTGACACGTCACCTGTTCCTATTCCTGCTGGTATCGTTCTGTTAGGTAGCGTAGTTGCTGCCGGTGTAGGTTATGGCGCGCTGCGTCGCAAGCCCAGCTAAAAAAGAATTTAGAGTAAGACTATACTGCGTAAGCAGCCGCTTGTCATTCCGACTGGCGGCTGTCTTCTTTAGGGGTAGGGGTGCTGATCATAACGAAGTCTTCTTTGTCTTCGTCATATTGGAATAAATCACCTGTCTTGATATCGAACAGCCACGGCAGAACCTCGATCTTGCCTTCGGCCAGTGCTGCTTTAACAGACGGGTATTCTTTCAGGTTTTTTGTGCTTTCCAGAATGACTTCTTTTTCCGTACGTGCAAGCACTTCTTCGTGATCAGAACAGCAAGCCTGCGCGCGGGCAAGGCCATGCTTGGCAACATTCACGAAACTTGTAATCTCGGGGTCTTCCAAGTTTTCGGCCAGCGCCTTCACTGCGCCGCACTGCGTATGGCCTAGCACGATAACTTTCTTGACGTTGTTGTAATTGATTGCGAACTGCAACGCCGCCGCCAGTGCTGTGCCTTGCTGGTACGGACGCACAATCGCCCCCATGGCCTTATGCGCAAAGAAACTGCCGGGCTTGGCACGGAAAATCGTCCCGGGGTTACAGCGCGAATCAATACAACTCACGATGAAATATCGCGGGTCTTGCCCGTCCTCAACCAGCGAAGACATAAGCTCGCTGCTGCTTTCGTAATGATAATGTTTAAAGGCGTTCAAGCCATCGATCAGGTCTTTTGTCATGGCGTTATTTTAGGGTAAATTTATCGCCATGTTCAAGACCCTTAATGCGTTAGTACAGCCCTGTATCCCTGATTATTTTCGGAACCAGATAGTCTTCCATATGCGTCAGACGGTTTTTCTCCATCTCGTAACGGCTGAAATGCGCGCGTGCTTCCTGAATGTCGTAAGGCACACAGGATGCGATCTCTTCGGCAGTAAGCTCTTTTTGTGCGGCCTCAAAAACCAGCGATAATTTCTCGGCTTCCGCCCAGCCGCGCTGAACCTTTTTCCAGTTTTTGGCGCGCTTCGGACTGCCTGCGGTTTCGCCTAAACGTTTCGCTTGGTCTTTGGCATGCAAGTCAATCTGGGCGAACTCTACCTCGAAATAAGGCACAGCGCCCTTATCTTCCATCTTGCGGAGCAGGGCATCCCTGAATTCCACAACCAACGCAACATGTCGTTTCGGCAGTCCTGTATATGATGTCATTATGCCGCGCCCTTAAACGTTACAGCCGAGCTTTTGAAGAAACTCTTTTGGCTGCGTGATATAGATTTCTTCTGCGTTCGCTGTGTAGACTTTTGTTTTAGCGCCCGCGCGGGTGAAGTCGCTTGATATTGTAACCTCTTCGGCCATGACAATATCGTCTTTGTTCAGTTCGATCGTGCGGCTGTCGTAATTATAAACAATATCTTCGCCGCGCTTTTCTGCCTTTTTAACGGCTTTCTTCTCTTTGCGATCTTCTTGGAAGTCACCGAAAGAGCCGGCAGCGCCTCCGCCGCTCGCTATGATCAAGCCCAGATACAGAATAATCCCCGTGGCCAGCAGGGCGTATTTGCCGACTGTGTACGCGGCACGCCCCGTTGCGCGGGCAAGCGAACCTGATGCATCCATCAGATTTTCACCAAAGCTTTTCTGCGGTGGTAATACCGCGTGTTTATGGATTTCGGTAAGTTTGATTTTATCGCTGTTTTTCGCCATAGCCCTGTGTCTCCCTAATTCAGAATGGGACACTACTACTTGCCTATGAAAACGTAGTCAAGTTTGTATGGCTACGCCGCGCGCATCAAATCCACGAACCGCTCGAACAGGTAATGGCTGTCATGCGGGCCCGGTGATGCTTCGGGGTGGTACTGCACGGAAAAGACGGGTTTGCCGTCAACGGCGATGCCTTCGTTTGATCCGTCAAACAGGCTCACATGCGTCTGCTTTACGCCTGCGGGCAAGCTGTCCTCGATCACTTCAAAACCGTGGTTCTGGCTGGTGATCTCGACTTTGCCTGTTGTCAGGTCTTTAACGGGCTGGTTGCCGCCGCGGTGACCCAGATGCATCTTCTGTGTTTTTGCACCCAATGACAGCGCCAGCAATTGGTGACCCAGACAAATACCGAACATCGGCTTGCCTGTTTCCATCAATTTCTGGATGGTCGGCACGGCATACGCGCCAGTGGCGGCAGGGTCTCCGGGGCCGTTAGACAGGAATATACCGTCAGGATTGTGGCGCAGCACTTCTTCAGGGGACGCATTGGCAGGCACGACTGTCACTTTACAGCCCGCCGCCGCAAGGCAGCGCAGGATATTGCGCTTGGCACCGAAATCAATCGCCACAACGTGGAAATCAGGCTTGTCTTGCTTGCCGTAACCTTCGCCGAGTTCCCATGTGGTCTCGGTCCAGTCATACATTTGCGTACAGGATACGTCCTTGGCCAGATCCAGACCGTTCAGGCCTGACCAGTCCTGTGCCTGCTTTTGTAGGGCTTCAAAATCGAATTTACCTTCGGGGTTGTGCGCAATAACGCCTTTCGGCGCGCCTTTGTCGCGGATGCGGCGGGTCAGGGCGCGTGTATCAACACCGCAAATCCCGGGCAAGTCATAACGCTTCAGCCATTCATCGAAATGCTTGCTGGCGCGCCAGTTTGATTCTGTTGTGATGTCTTCGTGAACCACCAGACCGCGTGCGGCAGGGTTGATGGTTTCGATGTCCTCGTCATTTGCGCCTGTATTACCGATATGCGGGAAGGTGAAGGTGATGATCTGCCCCGCGTAGCTCGGGTCAGTCAGAATTTCCTGATAACCTGTCATGGATGTATTGAAACAGATTTCACCGACGGAGCTTTTCTCCGCGCCGATGCCTTTGCCCCAAATAACGGTGCCATCCTCTAAAACAATAACGGCTGTTGCATTTTCAGGCTGTTTTATAGTAGATAAGTCGGACATTTTGATGAGGGCCTTTCTAGCTTTCTAAATATTACTCGCTAGAAGCCATTGTAATAAGCTGTTTTGCCCAAAATGAAAAGCAAAAAGTAAGGAAAGTAACAAGTGGACAAAAGAACTGAGTTTAATAACGCACTGAAAGAAGCGTTGAAGAGTAAAGACACTGTGGCTATCGGCACAATTCGCCTGATGATCGCCGCGCTAAAAGATCGTGACATCGAAGCCCGCGGCAAAGGAAACGCTGACGGCATTACTGATTCCGAAATTTTGTCCATGCTGCAATCCATGATCAAACAGCGTCAGGAGTCACAAAAGACTTACGAAGATGCTGGCCGTCCTGAATTGGCCGAGCGCGAAGCTGTGGAGATCGAGGTCATCAAACGCTTCCTGCCACAACAGCTGGGCGAAGACGAAGTCCGCTCCAAAGTGGATGAGCTGATCATCGAACTGAACGTCACCGACATCAAAGAAATGGGTAAGGTGATGGCAGAGCTGAAATCACGCTACGCAGGCCAAATGGATATGGGCCGCGCCAGTGGTCTGGTGAAAGAGCGTCTGGCAAGCTAAGCGCTTACTTTAGTGCAAGGTTGATGTCTTCAGGCACAACATAATCTTTAGGAATTAAAGGGAAGGGGTATAGCGCAAATGCCCCTTCTTCTATTTTTTGTACTAGAATATCTTGCGAGCTCTGCTGAAAACGTTCAATTAAGCCGCTTTCGCGTGCGATGCCTATGGCAACGTGATGGTTGTACATATCCATCAGCATTTCAGGGGCAGGGTTCAAATTTACAAATTCGCGATTATTCGCGATTGCTTCAGATGCACCGTAGCCTCCGGTAAGCGCAAATTCGTAACTCATACGCGCATGTCGGAAAGCATCTTTTTGGTTAGTGCGTGCACAGTCGGCAAAGACTTCGCTCGCAGGGTCATCCATAAATTCGTACAAATATACGCCGCGTACAAGCGAATGTGCCATAACATCTGGGCGCAGAAAGGCTTTGATTGGGGCATACCAGGCAAATTTATGATCAAGGCCTGCCATATAGTCTTGTATATCCGTAGCTTGGTAAGGGGCCAGTAATCTTCCATATACTATTTCGCTCGTCTCTTCAGAGCCGAGTACGCTTGCATAGACAGCGCGTTGGGTACGTATATCGGCTTGGCCGGTTTGTGGTAAACCGTGGTCGTTTTGAAAGTGTAATGTCGCCTGACGCGTATCATATCCAGGTAGGCCATCAGCGCCGCACTTGCCTATAGGGTAATCAAGTGCTTCTAAAGCGACTTGATAGGGAATAACTTTATGTATAGCGGCACCCGAGGCGATGTCTTCATTGGCGATATAATTAAAATAGCTATGTAAGTCGTTGGCTATTTGAAGGTCTTCGTACTCGTCAGGTCTGGCGGTAAGTCCTACTCCAAAGAACGCAATTCCGTACACGGCAACGATTGTTGTCAGTGGGGATGTTGAAATCAAAAGGTTTTTTAAAAAATGCTTCACAATGCCGCCTTTTACATAAGGATATATTTATACGTATTTTTTCCAAAAGTTGCAAAGTTTAGATCAGGCTAATGACCGCCTGCCTTAATTTAGCCTAATAAAATCTATACGAACGCTTGAAAAATCTGCTAAACCTTACCCATGTCGTCTATCTCGCCGCGTTTTATGAATGACCTACGCGACCGCCTGACCTTGTCCGATGTTGTCGGCAAGAAGGTGAAGCTTACGCGCGCGGGCAGGGAATTCAAAGGCTGCTGTCCGTTTCACAACGAAAAGACGCCGTCATTCTACGTCAATGATGAAAAACAGTTCTATCACTGCTTTGGCTGTGGTGCGCATGGCGATGCGATCGGCTTTGTCATGCAGGCCAGCAATCTATCCTTTATTGACGCGATCGAAAGCCTTGCCGCCGAAGCAGGCATGCAAGTGCCGAAGCAAACACCGCAGGAAATCGAACGCGCCCAGAAACAAAAGGGGCTGCACGAATTACTGGAGGAAACGACTCGTTTCTTTATGGACGCCCTGCGCGATAGCAGAAACAGCGAAGCCATGGGCTATTTGCGTGACCGCGGCATTAACGATGAACAAATCGAGCGTTTCAAGATCGGTTACGCGCCTGCCAACGGCGAGTCACTGCGGGCGCATCTGAAAGCCAAGGGATTCACCGACCAGCAGATGATTGACGCGGATGTGTTCCGCAAGTCAAAGCGCGGCACTGACCCGTATGCGTTCTTCCGTGAGCGAGTCATGTTTCCAGTAACGGACAGGCGCGGCCGCGTTGTGGCGTTCGGCGGACGTATTTTGCCGGATCATTTGCGCGCCCCTGACCGCGGTGATTACAAGCCTGCCAAATATATGAACTCCTCTGACACGCCGCTCTTTCATAAAGGACGGATGCTCTATGGCGAGTCACGAGCGCGTCAGGCCGCCGCAGATGGCAAGCCTGTCATCGTGGTCGAAGGCTATCTGGATGTGATTGCCTGTGCTTCTGCAGGCTATGAAGGGGCTGTTGCGCCGCTGGGGACAGCGCTGACCGAGGAACAAATCCAGATTTTGTGGAAGATGATCCCGCAAACCGAGAAGATGCCCGTGCTCTGTTTTGACGGCGATGAAGCAGGCCGCCGCGCTGCCGCCCGCGCTTGCGAGCGATTACTACCGCATATCAAGCCTAACCAGAGCGCCTTGTTTGCCTTCCTGCCCGAAGGACAAGACCCTGATAGCTTGATCCGTGCTCAAGGCAAGAAAGCATTCGAGCGCATTATCGACGGCGCAATGCCGCTTTTCGACTTTATCTGGAGCCACCATACGGCAGGCAGAGCCTTTTCAACACCCGAGGCCAAAGCAGGCTTGTCACAAATTCTGGAAGAAGAGTCCGCACAAATCGCCGATGCGCAGGTGCAGCGCTATTACCAGCAAGCCTTTCGCAACAAACTTTATGAAACGTTTCGATTCGGCGGCAACCGCAAGAACGCAGCCAATAAGCGGGGCGGCGCAACGAATGCGGCACAAGGCTTTGTCCTGCGTAAGCCCTCGTTTTCACGGCATAATTTGATGGCGCAGATCATTCTGGCGGCGATTATCAACCATCCCGCGCTATTCGATGAGGCAGAAGACATTCTCGGCCATATCGAAATGCGCAATGAAAGGCTTGATTTTATGCGCCAAGCTGTATTAAACCTGCTATGCACGGAAGAGGAGGGTGTTGACTCTGCTGCCGTGCGAGACCATTTGAAAGATCGAGGCTTTGAAACGGAGCTGCGGTCAGTACTGTCGGAATCGATTTATACCCATGCGGGATATTTCCGTCCGAATGTGGAACTGGAGACAGTACGGGCGAAATGGCAAGAAATGATGGCGGATATCAGCCGCATGGCCTGGAAAGAGGATTTTAAGAAAACAGGTCAGGAGTTGTCAGGCAACTTCACGACAGAGACTTGGGAAAAGCTCAAGGCTTTGTACGAAACGAACAGAATAGATAGTAATCAAGCCTTTGGTGGATGATAGGGTTTGAAATTTGGAAATTGATAAGGTTTAATAGCAAGTTAGTTTAGTGAGTCGCGCTTAATATGGCACCCAGAAGCAGTATCGGACAAGAGTCAGACGTGAGTAAAAAAGAAACAACAGAAGAAAAAGGCGAAGTCAAAGTCAAGGGTACTTTGGCACAGATCGTCAAGAAATTGGTCAAAACCGGCAAGGAAAAGGGCTTCGTCACCTATGACGAAATCAACAAAGCCATTCCTACCGAAGAATTCTCTTCAGAAGAAATCGAAGATGCGATGAGCACGATTACCGATGTCGGTATTCAGCTTGTCGAAAGCGAAGACGATCTCGATGAGGAAGAAGAGAAAGAAGAAGGCGATTACGAATCAGGTGGTAACATTTCATCTGATGACTCAGGTCGTACGGATGATCCGGTACGTATGTACCTGCGCGAAATGGGTACGGTTGAACTGCTGTCCCGTGAAGGCGAGATCGCCATCGCCAAGCGTATCGAGGCTGGCAAGGAAATGATGATCGGCGGTATTTGTGAATCACCGCTGGCGATTGAATCTCTGATTGCATGGTACGAAGCCCTGCAAAAGGGTGACATTCTTCTGCGCGAAGTTATCGATCTGGACGCAACATACAGCGACGGCGATGACAGCGCTGAATCTTCTGATGATGAATCAGATGATGATGACGAAGAAAAAGCCGAAGGCGAAGAGGGCGAAGGCGACGACGGTGAAGAGGACGAAAACAATATGTCCTTGTCAGCTATGGAAGAAGAGCTGATGCCGCAGGTTTTCGAAAACTTCGCGAACATCCAGAAAACCTACAAAAAGATGCAGAAAGTCCAGCAGACTCGCTTGGACGCGCTGTCTAGCGGTAAAGAGCCGGCAGAGGCAACAAACAAGAAATATGTTGGCCTGAAAGAAGAAATGGTCGTCTTGATGAATGCGGTGCAGCTGAATAATGCCCGTATCGACCAGCTGATTGAACGTCTATATAAAATCAACCGCGAGCTAGTGAGCCTTGAAGGTAAACTGATGCGTATGGCTGTTGACTGCGGTGTTAAGCGCGAAGCGTTCATAGAAGAGTATTTCGGTTCAGAACTCGACCCGAAATGGCTTTCCCGCGTTAAGAAGATCGACAAAAAATGGGAAAAGTTTGCTGATACTAAAGCAGACGAAATCAAAGACATTCGCGACCAGATTGCTGTAATCGCTGATGACTCTGCGCTGCCGCTCAAAGAATTCCGCCGTATCGTCGGTACGGTGCAGAAAGGCGAGCGTGAAGCCGCCCGTGCGAAAAAAGAAATGGTCGAGGCCAACTTGCGTCTTGTGATTTCTATTGCCAAAAAATATACAAACCGTGGTCTGCAATTCCTGGATCTGATTCAGGAAGGTAACATTGGTCTGATGAAGGCCGTTGATAAATTCGAATATCGCCGCGGCTACAAATTCTCGACTTATGCGACATGGTGGATCCGTCAGGCGATTACACGTTCTATTGCCGACCAGGCGCGTACAATCCGTATTCCTGTGCACATGATCGAAACGATCAACAAACTGGTGCGCACAAGCCGCCAGATGATGCACGAAATCGGCCGCGAGCCAACACCAGAGGAACTGTCAGAGCGTCTGCACATGCCTCTGGAAAAAGTCCGCAAAGTGCTAAAAATCGCAAAAGAGCCTGTATCTCTGGAAACACCGATCGGTGATGAGGAAGATTCATCTCTGGGCGATTTCATCGAAGATAAGAACGCTATCCTGCCGGTTGAAAGTGCGATCCACTCTAACCTGCGCGAAACAACAACACGCGTTCTGGCATCCCTGACACCGCGTGAAGAGCGTGTGTTGCGTATGCGTTTCGGTATCGGTATGAACACAGACCACACTCTGGAAGAGGTCGGTCAGCAGTTCAACGTGACCCGCGAACGTATCCGTCAGATCGAAGCCAAAGCCCTGCGCAAACTTAAGCACCCAAGCCGCAGCCGCAAACTGCGTAGCTTCCTGGATACTTAAATCTAGCGTTTAGATTGAAATTTATGACTAGCCCGGCGTTAACTCTGTCGGGTTAGTGTCTTTCTGGACGATAGTTTGCTGACCTGCCGCTGCCGTCACAGCTGGTTGATCAGGGGCAGGGGCGGCATCGGGCTGTGCAGCTTTAACTTCACTCCATGCATCATCCAGACGCTCGATCTGAACGGCGCGGTCAAGCGCCGCTAGCGCGTCATCATTATGTGCGGCTTCTAACGTATCCCGCAGCGCCTGTAGCGCCGCTGGCCTGTTAAGAACGCCTTCAATGCCCATAACAACGTTCCCGACGGTGAAGTTACCATCAAGGCCGCTATCGGCAAGCTCTGTCGCGCTTTGTTCTTCCAGGAAAGTGATATGCGCTTGCACTTCACCAATATCCATATTCATAAAAATATTCTCGTACTGCTCGTACAGGCCTGCCTGCGCGTCCGTGCCGTCCAGCGCACGCTCTGCTTCCATAACCTTGAGCGGGTCAGGCGGAAACTCGCGCTGGGCATCCAGAAGGTTCTGCTCGGCTTGCAGAATTTGTTCTTTCAAAGATGCTAGCTCGGCCATTTCAGGCGGCATGCCTTCGGGCATTTCATCAACGGGCAGCATGACATCAAAGTATGTCGCAAACATGACTTGCGGCGGATTGGGCTCGGACTCAAGCATCCGCTCCATCGCTTCCGCCCCGACTATTGCGCCGCCCACACCGCCGACAAAACCACCTGCGGCCGTGCCCCATGGACCAAATGCTGAACCTAATGTCGCGCCGACTTTGATACCGACAGCCGCGCCTGCTAGTTCTGCGCCAAGAATATAGGATTCGTGTTCAGCCGCACCCGCCGCCGATGTAAACTCGGCCTGTAACAGTAGGGTCGTCGTCTCGGCATAGGGGTTGGCGCTCTCATGAAATACTTCACCGCCGACTAACGCCGCTTCGCCTAATGTTGCGCCGTCCTGATATTCTGATGCCCCTGCTGCCGTCGCTGCTACAGCGGCAATACCTGCACCGACCAGCGGCCCTGTTTTGCGTGATAAGGCGCTCGCGCGATCTGCAATCTCGCCCAGAATGCCGCGCACTTGGCGCTGATCCAGATCAAGATGGTTGTTTAGCTTGCTTTGAAACTCTTCCAGATCGCCCGTGCCATGCAGTAAGCGTTCGCGCAAATCCAGATCGCCGCGCACATCAATGCCGACTTCATCCAGCAGCGCCATTTTAATCGCTTGGTTAGGGTCGTGATCCATAACGTAATTGCGCACACCAGGCACGAACCCTTCATATTCCTGACCCATCTGCGCCAAAAGCGGCACATGGCCCGGGTCATCGCTCAGCGGCAGTAATGTCTCGATATCGCGCATCAGGCGGCCATGGTCGGCAAAGCCTTCGCCGCGGCTTAGCACAACGTCATGCTTGGCTGTTTGCAGGATATCGCCCATATTTTCCGGCGTAATATCGGACGGGATTGAATCAGGGTCAACCGCCACGGCAAACTCACGTGTTTCATACCCTGTGGCTGTTTCTACACTCCATGTTCCCGAAACAAAACTCATGCCGTTTCGCGGCGTCACTTCATGGATGACCAGATCGCCTTGCTGGCCGTTGATCTCGAATTCACCCAGAACTGGGTTGCTTAATCGTCCGTTTGGCGTTTCGGATGTGGCAGGTGTGTCTGCTGCTACTGGTGTCTCGACTTCTATATCGGCTGTCGCTGTGGGTACTAAATCTGCCCGCGCCTGCCGCATGGCTTCGGACATATTGTCAAAAGCCTCACCATTACTGGCCACGATACGGTCGCTATACGTCTCCAGCAGGCCATTGAGCCTGTCTTCAGAAAATACGGCCTGTAATTCACGCTGTTTTAATCCTGTAAGGCTGGGCAGGTCATCGGCCTCGATCGGCGCGACAAATTCTCTGACATTATCGCCGAAATTTGTACTGATTGTGCCTGATAAGAAAGGCTTATCGTCAATGAAATGGATTTCTTGCGTGACGATTTCCGCATCAACACCGTTGAAGCTCATTTCGGCAAAAGCCGGATTGTTAATACTATACGAATAATCGCTCACATTGACCCCTGAATACTAAAATCCCTCGTCTATAGGCAGTCTAAAGACAAAGTGTTAAATAGCTTTTAAGGCTATAGTCTTTGCCCGATATGCTTAGTATTGACGGCTAACACAGTGCTGTAATCATTCTCACGGAATTCAGACTTCATTTCAGGAGAGATAGTCGCGATACAGCTTGCAAACTCGTCCAGTTGATTGCCGCTCGGGCGGGGAATGTAGGCGCTGTAGGGCTTGTCCCAATAGTCAGTCGTCACAGTAAAAACAGAATTACCGCTGCGCAGGGCATTAAAGACGGGCAGGGTGTATTCAGGTTTCATCATGCCAATCACAAGCCTGCCATTTGGTGATTTGCCGATCTTGGCCTTGTCTCTGGCATCAAGCCCGTCAAAATTAATGCTCATGTGCTCGATCGTATCAAAGTTATTGGTGTTGCCTTTGCGAACCTTGGCACTGAATTCCACAGTGTTCTGGCCTGTGCTATTCTGCATATAGGATATAACAAGGCTTATCGTGTGCTTGTCATCAACCTGAACAGAGTAATTTGACGTGCAGTGGCTGCCGTTCATCATTTTCAGCTTCTGCCCCATACTGTCTACACGTGCCATCATAGGCACTGAAATATTCGGGGCGGCCATCGCATCCATCATCTCGGCCATGCTGTCCGCACACATTTCGGCAGTCATGCCATCGTTATGTACAATGTCTAGCAGTCCCATAAACATAGCGTCGCTTAAGGCTGTCTGATAAATGACATGATCGATCAAAACACCTTTATCAATGAAATCCACGGCATGAATACGCTTTTTTAAGGCGTTCGTAGCCTGAAATCGATCTTTCGTCCTTTTGATGCGTAGGTTATTAAACAGCGCCTGTTTGTAATCGTCACTAAGATCAGGGTACTGACAGACTTCTATGGCTTTCTTGGCGGACTTAATCGATGCTTTCGGCTCGATTGTGGGCACAACTAACTTTTCCAGCTCGTCAAGTTGGGCCTGCTGCTCCGCCGTTAAGCTGGCATAAGCGTCCTTGTATTGCTTGTCTTTGGCGGATATCGCCGGATCAATACTGATATTCAGTCGCGGATCTTGCGCTTGGGCAATTGTCGCGCTGTTCATGAAGAAAATTAAAAATAGGTACGCAGTGTAAATCTTGTTACGTAAGATAGGCACTGTACTCTCCCCGCATATAATTTTAGTGAGTTGGTAAAGGCTGTGAAGCTTGTTCGTTGGGTGTGTGTTTAACTGCTGGCCCTTTAGGTTCTGTTGGCTTTATTGCCTCCATAATGGCGCGATCCATGGCCGCGCGCACCTTACGGATGGCGCCAAAAATATCTTTGAATTTATCATGTGCACTGATGGTTAAATCATTCAAACGCGCATCAATGCGGATTTGCACAAATTCTTTATCAAACAGGCTTTGCTGTTCTTTTGGCGATAATTTTTTGATCTCGAGAAACTCTGCCTGACGCAAAGGTGTGAAGTATGCGTGTGCGCCTGACACACCGGCAAATCTGATCGTGCCGGCCATATAAGGCTTGTCGTCAACCATGTGCACGCAAGTAGACGTAATCTCGCATTTGCGATCCCTGACAACCGCCTCTACCGCAATGGGTTTATTGAATTTTAAAGTATATTCCGTCACCGCCAATATTTTCCCAATTTATTCTTTAAATCCATTCTACAGGGGTTTTCTTAAATAAATTCTAACGGGCCGCGGATTTTAGCTTTATCCGCGCGGTGCTTTTAGCTATAAACCAAGAATATGGTGAGGGCCTGTAGCTCAGTTGGTTAGAGCGGTCCGCTCATAACGGATTGGTCGCTGGTTCAAGTCCGGCCAGGCCCACCATATAAACCGCTCATATTCAGAGCGTTTTTCATTTAATTCTAATGTGTTATGATCATTTTTTTATAAACAATGGAATTACAATGAATATCAAAGTCATCCTTCTAGGTCTTACTATATTTACTTTTGCGACGTTTGGTTTCGCTGAAAACGTGATCGCACAAGTAACGCAGAAACAGCTCATGGATTACCAAAAAGATGCGGATCTTGCGCGTTTGGAGCATATTCTCTACTGGACAGACTTGATTGAAGAATATCAGCAGAAAACAGGAAGTTTCCCGTTTCAGAACTCTCTGACGTCTAGTAAGCCGGGTTTTGTAAGAATTGTAACCAAAGCACAGCAAGAATATTTTGACCCTCAATCGGATAAATATATCTCCAAAATTGATAACAATGCGCGCGGATCTTTTCAGCAATTCTCAATAGTGGATTTTGTGGCAGAGCTGGAAAAAGGTCTGGGACGAGAAATTGAAGAGAAATACGATATTCAGAACGTGCCTTCGAAAACGACCATTGGCTATAACTACTTCGTAACAGAAGATGGCTATCTGGTGTGGGTGCCTTGTATCACGTGTGGCGTAACACCCGTTTCAACGCTGCTGCTTGATGGATACACGCCCACAGTGAACATAGCGTCCGAGGGCATGGTCGGTAGTGTGACAAAAGCCTATACAAGAGACGATATGATAGCGCATCCGATTTTTAAAGACTGGATGGCGCGCGGATATATCAAAGAGGGCTACGTTAGACACGTAGAACAGCAAAACGCTCGTGATTCTAAAGCGAGCCCCTAAAATAAATTTTAAGGCGTGTAATCGATACAAGCTGCTGTCGGGGCATTCGCTGCGGGGGTCTCGCGCAGGCATAGCTGGCTTGTTTCTGTGTTGTAATATACCGCGTTACTGTTAAACGCATCGATCGCACGATCTTCGTCCGAAGTTGGCAGGCCGATAACAATCCCTAAACTTATGCCAATAGCCATTCCCATGATGTATTCACTCATAACAGTCTCCTTATATAATTTTTGCTACTAAAGGTAAGATATCAGCTGGATCCGAGAACCATTCTTCGGTTTCCAGTCTGACTTCGTTTCGTTCCAGCCCTAGACGTTGCTCAAGCATTTCCGGTGTGCGGTCCGCGATGGCGGCTGCATGGTCTGCCGTTTCAATAGGCTTGTGGAATAGATAGTCACGGTAGCGCTTTGCCGCTGTGTCTTTGCCCCAGCGCGCAGCTTCGACAGCTTTTTGCAGGGCACTGCTTGCCGCATTGCCGCCAATGATTTTTATGGCCGCCGCATGCGTGAAGGCTGTTGCAAGGTCAAGTGCGATACTGCGTTTGGCATCATCTCTTGATCGTGCAAATTTATTCATTTGCGCGGCAAAATCCGGGGCGGATTGAGCGTACTGAGGCAATACAGATTCCAGATATGGACGCAATTGTCCTTCAACAACCCATTGGTCGTTGAAATCAACACGTGCCGAGACCGGGATTTCATCGGCGCGGTCTTTATATTGATCAAGTTTCAAAGAACTAGGCGGGAATGAAACAACGCTATTGCGTGCGTCACTGGTGTCATCGACTGAATTCGCCGGTAGTTTCCAGTAGGGGCGATAGAATTGAATATCCTCAACCTGTTGACCGTCAGGCGATAGCACAGCTGTAAATGCTATGCGCATTGTACCATCGTAAAACTTGCCGTTATCGGCCATGACCGGCTTTGATCGAATACATTCCTGAACCACGATATTAGGGTCCACATGATCGGCCCAATATGACCCTTCAGGGGATGACCATGATGTGGCCTGATGAAGTTCCGCAACGATATCTTGTCCACTGACCAGCTCGACGCCGCGTCCGATGCTGTCATCGCATGGTTTCATAATGAACTGTGCGTCCGTAACGGTCTGACCATCGTTTACAAGGCTTTGTAAGCGGTTCTGCAATTCGCGTTCCGTCATTTTAGAAGAGCGGGGTACTACAATAGTTTTAGGGTACAGCGCTGCCCATTCATCAGGCGTGGTCACATGTAGATAATCTTTACGCTCGTTTACCGCGCGCCAGCCTAATGTAGCGGAAGTATAGACGGCCTGTTGGGCGCAAACGATGGCCTGCACCAGATAGGGCAGGCTGTCATGAACGCTGTAGGGGGTAACAACCTTAACCTCATGACCGTATTTTTCTGCCAGTCTCTCTTCCAACTTGCGGTGATACGGGAATACCAGATCTTCGCGCATGTTTTTGTTATATGCGCGTTTGAACCCGTCAAAACCTGACGAGTACATATCATTGGTTTCGATGATTTTAACTTTGCCGTCTTCTGTGAGCTTCAGATCAATGGAGGACTCGATCAGAATGGGGAGCCGCGGACGCTCATCACCAAATGCAGGTTTCAAAGGTGCATCAGGGTCTCTGGGATATAAATCGTTGATACCCAGCTTCGTATTAATTGTCCCTTTGTCCGCGCTGGTAAATTGAAGCTGTGGATTCGTCTGTTCTTCAGCGCGTCTGGTTTGTAGGCGCGCATATTTAAGACCATATTCCAGCACATCATCAACATTGCCAAGCTCACGGCTGCCATGCATGAAATTTTGGTAGAACACGCCAGTTTCCGGATCGGCTTTAATGGCCTGTCTGTAATGCTCCAGCGCACCTTCCTTATCACCGAGGCGTGATAGGCATATGCCTCGTAAATTTAAGAAATGCGCCCTTTCTGATTGCTTGCTGATAAGCGTCAGTGCTTGGGCAATGTGATCACGGCAGGCCTCGTATTGGCTCTGATCATACTCATGATGAATAACCATACCCAGCAATTGCGGTTTGATTCTATCTGTTAGTTTATCGCCGTGCTCCTCCAGCAGATGCTTTGCATGGGTGCCTGCTATACCGCGCACGCCAATTTCATGTTCATAAAGGATTTCAACAAAGTCGCGCACATATTGTGGTGCGTTGATTGTGGCTTCACGAATATCGTAAACATTTACATCATGACGCAGCCCATAAATAATATTAGACCAAATCCTGTTTGTGATGTCCTCGTCTTGCGGATATTCGGCCAGCTCTGCAACGTCAAATTCCAGAACACCCTTAATATCACCCTCTTGCAGCATGAGCCCCAACAGGCGCTCTTTATTTTTAATATCCTCAGGGTCGTATTCTAGTGCTTGTTCAATCGCGCTGCGTGCGGCCTCCAGCCTATGCATAAAGCCATAGCAGTCATATAGCATTTCACATGATTCTTTTCCTAGCTCAGGATCCTCGCGTAAACGTTCATAGAGCGGGGCAGCTTCGGTGTAGATCTCGGCACGGAAATATATATTCGCGAGAGAGAATACAGTATCGGGATTTTCATGACTGTGCTCGACGGCTAGTTTGCCGGCGGTAATCGCATCATCCAATCTATCTTCACCGGCAGAGCGATAAGCCATATATGACCAAAGCTCGCTAAGCGTCATGGATTTCAAGAAGGCGCCTTGTATGGCGGTAAACTCTTCTTCTGACATATCCAGAATAGTTTGAGCGGTTTTGTTTTGGGTTGTATCCATGGTTCCGTCCCTGAATTTTTGAATGCAGATAATTACCATAATAAATGAGCGGGGCGCAAGTTTTTATGAAAACAGAGGGTGGGCATAAAAAGTTTGACATTCCCCCAGAAATCCATATATTACGCGCTATTCCCGAAAAGAGGGGCGCATATGCTTTGTAAAAAGCGCGTTTCCGTTGATTGAGAAACATCAATACATGGTTGGATATCGGGACAAAAACGAAAAGAAGGAAAAAACACTATGAGTGAGAAGAAGCGTCCTAGCGCTAAGTACAAAATTGACCGCCGCCTGGGTTGTAACCTGTGGGGCCGTCCAAAATCCCCTTATAACAAGCGTCAAACTGCACCTGGCCAGCACGGTCAGCGTCGTGGCAAAATGTCCGACTACGGTCTGCAGTTGATGGCCAAGCAAAAGCTGAAAGGCCACTACGCTAACATCGGTGAAAAACAGTTCCGTCGTTACTTCGCGGAAGCCAGCCGTCTGCGCGGCGATACAGGTCAAAACCTGATCGGCCTGCTGGAGCGTCGCCTGGATGCCGTTATCTACCGTTGTAAATTCGTACCAACAATCTTTGCTGCACGTCAGTTTGTAAGCCACAAGCATATTCTGGTTAACGGCAAATGCGTAAACATCCCGTCTTACCAAGTTAAGCCTGGTGATGTTATCGAGATTAAAGAAGCTTCACGTCAATTGGCTCTGGTTCAGCAAGCTGAAGAAGATCCATCACGTGATACTCCTGAGTACATCGAAGTTGATGCGAAAGCACGTAAAGCAACATTCCTGCGCACTCCAAAGCTGGAAGATGTTCCTTTCGCAACACAGATGGAACCACAGCTGATCGTGGAATACTACTCACGTTAATCGCTGGTTTTATACAGAATTCAAAAGCGCCTTTCGGGGCGCTTTTTTTATGCCTTGAAAAAAGGTCTTGCAAATAGCATAAATCTGTATTATCAAACTAATACACTAACACGATATAAAAACAAATTAGTGGCGAGTTGAACTAAACAGGGAACAGATATTTGTCGGTATCAGGCAACTGAACGGGAGCGCCGACAAACACTAAACACGTAATGAAGGATAGAGCCATGGAAACCATCGATCTGATCAAGCAAGTAAGTGCTGCGGCCAGAAAAGAGTTCAGAGCGCGCGTGCAAGCGTCAGGTCTGGAGCTCGCACGCGATAACGGTGACTCTGTCCTTATTACGGGTTGGGGCAATGCCGGTAAGAATATCGGCGAAACGCTTGAGAAGTCAGGTCTGGAGTGGGAGCCTGTTGGGAACGGCGCTTACAGAGCTTGTGCCTTTCCGTTAGTGCAACGTTCTGTTTCAGAAGCTCTGCAGCAGAAGCCTCTTTCTATTTGAAATCAATAATTTATTCGAATTTCTTTGACTCGGGACTCTAGATCTGTCATTGTCCGCTCGAGTTTGACTATGCTCTCTATGAGACAGAGCTTACAGAAAAGCACCTTTCTATTGGGTGCGTGAAGATAAAACCCTCACTTTTTTCCGCAAAGTTCACATTTATAGTCATCGCCTATCAGGCTCGAAACGCCCTTACACAGTGTGGGGTGAAAATTTGAACATGCATTTACAAAGGAAAAAGTCATGGCTACAGGTACAGTAAAATGGTTTAACGACCAAAAAGGTTTTGGATTTATCGCTCCTAGCGAAGGCGGCGACGATGTGTTTGTACATATCAGTGCTGTTAACAAATCAGGCATGCAGACTCTGCGTGAAAACCAAAAAGTAAGCTACGAGATCGAAAAAGATCCTAAGCGCGGCAAAACGAACGCTGTAAATCTTCAAGACGCTGCATAATTATTGCACTGCTTATCGCTAACGTTGTGGGCTCCTTGGGCGCACAACGATAACGCTTATGTAATAACGTATTCTACACGAAAGAAGAATCATGAAAAATTTTCAAGGCTTCGGCCTAAATCCTGCGCTTAGCGCATCTCTGGAGCGTATGAACTATACGCAACCGACACCTATTCAGGCACAGGCGATCCCGTTAGCGCTGGAAGGCCGCGACATTATGGGGTCAGCACAAACAGGTACGGGTAAGACAGCTGCTTTTGCTATTCCTGTCGTTGAAATGCTGATGACTACAGATGTCGATTGTGCGCTGATCCTGACACCAACACGCGAACTGGGTAAGCAGGTCATGGATATCATGCACCAGCTCTTAGGTCCTAAATCAGGCGTTAAAACAGCGTTTCTGATCGGTGGTGAGCCGATGGGTAAACAGATTAATGCATTGAGCCGTCGTCCACGTCTTGTT
Organism: Micavibrio sp.; assembly: GCA_012960155.1. Taxonomy (GTDB): domain Bacteria; phylum Pseudomonadota; class Alphaproteobacteria; order Micavibrionales; family Micavibrionaceae; genus UM-FILTER-47-13. The sequence goes on from DUBU01000009.1 coordinate 20,232, forward strand.
GTCGGTACGCCTGGGCGTATCAATGACCATCTGGAGCGCGGCAATCTGTATCTGGAAGAAACAACGCTGCTGGTACTGGACGAAACTGACCGTATGCTTGATATGGGCTTCAGTGTTCAGCTGGATCGTATTTTCAAATATCTGCCAAATGAGCGTCAGACATTGATGTTCTCGGCAACACTGCCTAAGAACATTTTGAAGCTTTCAGAACAATATATGAATAATCCTGAGCGTGTAGCCGTCGGATCTACAACTGACCCGTCAAAGAACATCAAACAGGAAATCATTCGTCTGGACGAAAACTCCAAATACGACGAATTGGTGAACCAGTTGGATAAGCGTAGTGGCTCAGTAATTGTATTCGTGAAAACACGCCACAACACTGAAAAGCTGGCCAAGCGTCTGAGCCAAGAAGGCTATGATGCCGAAGCTATCCATGGCGAATTGCGTCAAAGCCGTCGTGATCGCGTGATCCGTGATTTTAGAAGTCAAAAATACCGCATTCTTGTGGCAACTGATGTGGCTGCACGCGGTATCGATATTCCACATATCGAGCACGTAATTAACTATGACCTGCCTCAGGTTGCCGAAGACTATATCCACCGTATTGGCCGTACAGCCCGTGCCGGTGCTGAAGGGGAGGCGCTATGCCTGATTTCTCCACAGGATGGTCGCAAATGGCATGCGATTGAACAGCTGATTGACCCAAGCAAGAAGTCATCTGCAAGTGTCCGTCCGTTAGGTGGTAAAGGCCGTAAGTCAAACTCACGTGGCGGTGCAGGCTTTAAAGGCCGCGGTGGCAGAGGCGGCGAAGGCTTTAAGGCGCGCGTAGCCAAGGGCGAAAACCCATACAGTAACAATCGCAAAAAAGGCCTTGTAAAAGCACGTCCGGCAAGAGACGAAGCCGCACAAGGTGAGGGTCGCAAGAGTGATCGTCGTAACAACGAAAAACGCCATAGCGAAGGTCGTTACAATGATAACCGTCAAAGCGATAACCGTAAGAACGAAAGAGGCGATAAGCGCAGAAGTGAAGGCTTTAAAGGGCGTCCATCCAGAGATGAGAACGCTCAGGCGCCAAGCCGCAAGCATAGCAGCGGTCCTAAGAAGCCATTCGCCAAAGGTGATAAGCCAAAGAACGACAGATACAAGTCCGAAGGCGGTAAGGGCGGCAATCCTAAAGGTGGTGAAGGCTTTAGAACCAGACCATCTAAAGGCGGTGCGCCAAAAGGTGGCGCCAAGAAGTTCGGCGCTAAAGGCGGAAAACCTGCTATGGGTAAAGGTGCCGGCAAAAAGCAATTTGCAGGCAAAGGCCATAAGCGCTCAGCTGCATAAGCTTTAAATCTAAGTTATATCCCGTAAGCCTCCGATCTTTATTGACGTTTCGCAGGCTTACGGCGATGATAGTGGCTGAGTTTGCTTTTACGCGGAGGCCGCTATAAATCCTTTCAAATCCAAAATCTTTATGATGGCACTGGCATTAACGATGACCGCTTGTGCGACGACAACACCACCGAAATCGAAGGCACAGCCCGAGCACGTTGATCATTCGTTACGTCTGGAAAGGCTGATAGAGCTAACGGATTACAGTGAACGCGTTTATGCTTACCACGAATTTTGTGTAACAGACGGCACGCCGATAGATCCGCGCTTCGAAGATAACTTCAAAATTACTGTAAACTTGCTGTTTGATGAGTTTATCAAGTCTTTACGCTGGGATCCTGCTTATGCGCAGTCACAGATTAAAGAACGTCGTAAGAATCTGCAGAATCAGCTGAAAGCGCATTACGCCTCATCGGCATGCAGTAGTCCCGAAGCTAACGAAGCGAAGGAATATTACCGTATTCTGAGTAATCAGAGCAGGGATAGCATTGAGGATTATATTACAGGCGCGAAAGAAAAGCCTGCTAAGGCGTCTACGAGCGTTCCTTCTTACCAGTCAGAGCGCTGATGATACCGTGAAATGTGCGGACTTCCTGTTCGGTCATTTCACTGCGAATGAACATATTTTTCAAATTGCGCACCATGGATGGCTTCATAGCTTCATCGCGGAAAAAGCGGTGGTTGTCCAGCTCGCTCATTAATCTTTCAAGAAAGTTATCGACCTCTCCATGGGCGGCAATATCCGTTTTGCCTGTGGGTAGGGCGCGCTCTGGCGCTTCATATTGCATCTGAGACCATTCATAAGCGAGCAATAACACACCTTGCGCAAGGTTCAGGGACGAAAACTCGGGGTTTAGCGGTATTGTGACAATCGCATGGGCGAGGGCAACATCCTCGTTTTCCAGGCCTGTACGTTCTGCGCCGAACATCAGGCCGATCTTCTGGCCGTCTTGTGCGCGCTTGACCATATCCTGAGCGGCGCTTTTGGCGGTCAGGACAGGCTTGATCATATCGCGGGGGCGGGCGGTTGTCGCATAAACGTAATGGCAGTCTTTCAGCGCATCCTCTGTGTTCTCGAACACTTGGACAGGGGGCATGATATCAAACGCACCTGACGCATTCGCTGTGGCCACGGCACTCGGCCAGCCATCGCGCGGATTAACAAGGCGCATATCCGTTAAGCCGCAATTCAGCATGGCGCGCGCGCAAGCACCGATATTCTCGCCCATCTGTGAATTGACTAATATGACAGCAGGTTTGTTATCCATGTCGCGGTTATAAACGATATCCTTGGGAATTCCCAAGTTTTATATTGAAAAAACGTAGTTTCCATAGTATGGTATTGCCAATAATCGAACTGGGAAAATGAGTATGGCTGGGAACAAAACCCTCAATGGTTTACGTATGAAGCTCTTGCAAGGCCGCAAGGTCGAGCGCGGCTACACAATGGATTCAGGTAACTGTAAGCGCCGCGATGATGGCTTTGCCGTCGAAAAGCATAAAGATGGCAGCTGGACAGTGAAGATCAGCATCGCTGATGTAGCGGCGTTTGTGCCTATAAACTGCTCTGTTAATAATACGGCCATGAAGCAAGCCTTGAACGGCAATGATAACTACTTGCCATTTAATCTGGTAACGAAAGCTATCAGTCTTGATAAAGGCAGACAAACGCCCGCCATCACCTATACGGTGCGACTCGATTCAAATTTCGAAATTACAGATTACAGTGTGGCGCGTACAGCGTTCGAGCCCATTCAGGCAATTACCTATAAGCAATATTCTAAAGGTGTGCATGAACACACAGATCTTTGGAAAGAGCTTGCGACAGGTATTGAAAGAAAGCGCTTTGATAAGCGTGTATCAACACTGCGTGAAGCCTTTGAAAGAGCAGGCGCGAGCACAAGCATCGATCTGGAAGGTAAATTTAATGGCCGTTCCGGCATCGTAGAGCAAATGCAGTATCTGGCGCGCCGCGTAACAGGCTCGTTATTCCTGCACGCAGGTCATCCTGCCTTCTACGTTAAGCATACGCCAGCTGTTGATATTCGCGGCGGTGTGCACGAATTGCGAACGAATGTGTTCCGTAGCCTGAAGGCAGTCACAGAAGCGGCGTATAATCACGAAGATTACAACGTGGACGCGTCATCTCCGATCCGTCGTTACGATGATTTGATGATGCAGCGTAATTTGGCGGCGATCATTGAAGGTAAACCATTACCTTATGACGCAGCAGCACTGAAAGAGCTACGTGATTTCAGCCGCTATGCCAGTCGTGCTTCGGACAGAAAGCTATGCTTGGCTTTCAATCAGGAAGACTATTCTCCGGACGTACCTCGTATTGTGCGTAGAGGCGATACAGAAAAGCTGAAGCCTGCTGTAAGCAACCATAAGCGTCTTACAGATCTGTTTGCAAAACACTCTGCACAGGCCCCCGAGATCATTAGCGCGACTGTATATCATGGGGCGACGAAAATCGCACTGGATGTAGCCGCCGTCATCGATCCTAAAGATGAACAAATCTTGGGTATGGGCGTGGCAACAAGCCGCAAAGATGCTCAAAACCTTGCTGTGCGTGACGCTGTTGTAACAGCCTGCCAAAAATTTTGCGCTGCACCAGCATAATTCTGGCGTCATAACGCGATTTGTGATTCAATGAGCGCGTTATGAACAAGAAATTGCAGACAGAATTAACTCACGAAGTCCTGCGCGCGCGGGAGCGTATCTATCACATCAACAAACCGACACCATTTGAAAAAGTGTCTGTTGACGGTATTGATGCCGAGATTTTCTTGAAGCGCGAAGATTTGTCCTCGATTAACGCCTATAAATGGCGCGGCGCGTATAACGCGATCTCGATGCTGACCGATAAAGAAAAGCAAAAGCCTATAATCGCCGCTTCTGCGGGAAATCACGCCCAAGGGGTGGCCTTGGCGGTGCGGATGCAGGGTTTGAAGGCTAAAATCTATATGCCGCTTTCTGCCCCTAAAATGAAGCAGGATGCCGTGCGTAAACATGGCGGCGATGCAGTCGAAATTATTCTAGAGGGTGATAGCTACAGCGATACGGGCGTGGCAGCACTCAAAGAAGCTAAAAAGCAGAAAGCTGCCTTCGTTCACCCGTTTGATAATATCTATACGATTGCGGGTCAGGCCACGATTGCCGATGAAATTGTGCTGTCAGGGCAGGGGCCTTTTGATTATGCCTTCGTCCAGATTGGTGGCGGCGGTATGGCCGCAGGCGTATCCAGCTGGCTGCGCATTCATTACCCGAATATCAAGATTATCGGTGTAGAGGGTGAAGGGCAGGCCGCCATGAAAGCCTCAATCGAAAAAGGTAAGCTGGTAACATTAGACGAGGTTGATACTTTCTGTGACGGTACCGCCGTAAAAACGCCGGGTAAGATGACATTCCAGATCTGCCGCGAAACACTGGACGAGATTATAACCGTCTCTAATGACGAAGTCTGTGCTGCTATTGAAACGTCTTGGGCTGTAGGACGCTTTGTGCCTGAACCGTCAGGGGCGCTGGGGCTGGCGGGTATCATGAAATATGCGCGCGAGAATGAAAAAGCGATCAAAGGCAAAAAGATAGTGACCCTGATTTCAGGCACAAATATGGATTTCTCCAAATTACGCATGATTTCGGCGAATTCCGCCATCGGTGCGCATCGCCGTAAATATCTGCGCTTTCCAATAGGGGAGCAAAAAGGCAGCTTGCTGGCGCTTCTGCAGGACCACTTCTCGGACGTAAACGTCACAGCCTTCCATTACGGCAAGGTGGCTGAAGATAAAGCATGGCCTGTCATCGCCTTTGAAGGAGACCCTGATAAGCTTAAAGATATGGCAAAGCGCCTGAAAAAGGCCAAAGTCGCCTATGAAGATATCACGGGCGCACAGGATATGAGCTACCGCGTCATTAATTATGACCCGTCCATCTGCCATAACCCGATGCTGCTATACGTGAATTTCCCTGAACGTAAGGGTGCGTTACGCGGCCTTTTAAAGACGATATCTGGCAAAGCCAATATCTGTTACTTCAACTACGTCTATTCTGGGGAAGAAATCGGCCGTGCGCTGATGGCCTTTGAATTCGCCGACAAAGCCGATCAGAAAGGCTTCATCAAGCTTGTTGAATCATCAGGCGTGACGTGCAAACTTGCCGACAAAGCTACGTTTGACCGTATGTTCTACTTCGATAAATAATAGGATTGTTGCGGCTTAACGCAGATAGATTGGCTTGCTGCCGCGGTTAAATGAACCGCCAATGCTTGGCAGTTTTGATGTGCCACAGCCGCCTGCAGATGTGCCTGACAAATGAATAACGCGGCTACCTGACAGGCAGCCCGTAGCGGCATTTGTCAGCTTTGTGATGCCTGAAGCCATTGTTTTACCTGTTGTCTCAACAACAGGCGTGTAATTGCTTGTAGCGCGCTGAATAGCTTGTGATGCGTTTTGCAGTGTCTGTGCACTGAAATCGGCTTTGGAAAGTTCACCGTTCTGGAACTGGATGGCTGAGTTAGCAATAACGAAAACGACCGGCAACGTCAGCAGCATGCTGTAAAAGCTGTCCAGTCTGTTTGCTAATTTAAATGCGCTTCTCATAAATCTTCGCCCCTTCTTATAATTTTAGTATGGCAGCAAAGATTTAAGTCCCACCTAATTTTACATACAATTTTATGTATTTAATTTTGGTTAAAATAGGCTGTGTTTTAAGGGCGGGGCAGGCGCGTAACGACCATCTGGTATGTGTTTGGCGTGTTTTGTGTGTTGATGTCTGTCTAGACTGGGAATTGCCGCCAGCTGTTGATCTCAGGAAAATTGATCAAAAAACGCATTATTTATTAATATCTGACCCTAATATACTTCGATTAAGTGAGTGCTTTGTTTGCCCATTAACAACCAAAGCATTTGATATAATTTTGTTCTAGATTTTAGTATCATTTAAATGGCTATTTGTAGAAATGCACTTAAATTTAGTTGAAAAATCAATGCCTTGTTAGTGTTCTGTGAGTTATACTTGTCTGAATGTAATAGTTTTGGGTTACGGTTTAATAATTATGATTACTGGTGGGTTCAAAAAATACGATGACGATCAGTCAGGCGCGGCGGCGATTGAGTTCAGCCTGCTGGCGCTGCCCTTCGTCTTTACTTGCGTATGTATCATCGAGTTAGGGCTGTACTTTGGTACGGCTTTTTTAATGGAGTCTGCCGTTGTCGATGCATCGCGTTTGGTTAAAACAGGGCAAGTGCAACAATCGGCCTCGGGCGATCAGGAGGCCATGTTTGCCGATGCGATGTGTGCTGTAGCAGGAATTATAATGAATTGCGACAATCTGCAATACGAAGTCCGCAAGCTCGATAGTTTCTCTGATGATATGGAGCCATCTTATAATGAAGACGGCGATCTACAAGAGCCGCCATTTGAAGCTGAAAACATTACAGCTGGGTGTGTCGGCCTGATCCGTGTGGCTTATCGCTATAATTTTATCACACCGTTATTCGGCAATTTGTTTGGAAGTGAAGGCACGTCTCGCTTGTTACTGGCGACCACTGTATTTCGTACAGAGCCATATGATTATGAGGAGGGCGAGAATTGCAGAGTGTAAAACGCTATTTTAAGGATGAAAAAGGGACTGCAGCCGCCGAATTTGTAATCATCTTTCCTGTCATGTTTTTTATGATTCTGGGAATCTGGGATTTAGGAAACGGGCTTTGGATCGGACAAAAACTTATAAAGACCTCAAATATGGTGGCAGATTTGCTAGCCCGTGAGGCAGAAGTGACCGATGCGGAGCTCGCGCAGGCTTTTGAAGCAGGGCGTCTGGCGCTGCAACCATTTTCAGATACCACTCTGACTATCGAAGTTTACAGTTTCTCGTTTGATGAAGATGGTAATGCTTCATTGGTATGGGATGAAGGTTACAACACTTCGCCGAATGAAAATTTTGCAGACGAAGTCGAGGATTTGGGGACTGATGGTTCGCTTATTGTCCGCGTGAACTATCAATATGATCCAGCATTCTCGGCTTTTCTTATTCCTGTCATCAATATGCAGGAGACAGTCTATGTGAAGGGGCGTCAAGTCGACGTCGTCAATAGAATTTAAACTATACTCTTGGGAGAGAAATCATGAGCGTACAATCAGGATTACGGTTATTTGCAAAGCATTACCGTCAATGTGTGGCAGGTGGTATTGCGGCATCTTTTGCAATACTTTTGCCGATTTTGATTGGCGGTACGGGACTGGCGCTTGACGTTGGTGAATCAACACACGTCAGACAGCGCCTTTGTAGCGCGCTTGATGCTTCCGTTCTGGCGGGCGCGAGCTCTTCCATGGATGACGACGAAATCGAAGACACGATTAATGAATTCTTTGACGGCAATTATCCTGAGGATGCGATCGGTGTTGCATCTGACTTGGATGTAGATGTTACCGATAACGAGGTTACAGCCTCTGTGACAGCAGACTACGAGACACGATTTATGCGCATTCTAGGGCGTGAGACGATCACAATCGGCTGCTCTACGACCGTGCAGCGTAATGTAAAAGGTCTGGAAGTTGTTATGGTGCTTGATAATACGGGCTCTATGGCGGGTAGCAATATTACGTCCCTGAAAACATCCGCGACCAATCTTGTAAATATTTTGTTCGATACAGTGAGTGACCCGGAAGATGTTCGTATCGGGCTGGTTCCATATAGCGCCTCAGTTAATGTGGGACCATACGGCATCGGTGAGGACATGGATGGGAATGCATATGGCACCGCCTTTGTAAATAACCCGGGTAATAAAGACTATGAGCAAAGAAATACCAGCGAGTGGAATGGCTGCGTGCTAGCTAACGATTATGATGACGATGTGACAGACAATGAAGGGCCTTGGGATATGTATGCGCCTTACTATGGTGTTGAATCATGTAGTGGTCGTGGTCGCAGAAGGTCTTGTGACACATATTACTACTGGTCTGCTTGCCCTGAGCCCATTACGCCGATCACAAGTAATCAGCAAACCCTTATAGACGCTATTGATGATATGGATGCGAGCGGTAATACGCTTGGTAACTATGGCATGGTATGGGGTTACCGCGTTATTTCGCCTGATTATCCGTTTGAAGAAGCGGCGGATTATGATGATCCAGAATGGAATAAGGCCATTATTATGATGACTGATGGTGATAACCAGATGGGTACTTATACAGCATATGGATATTACGACGATCATGGACTGAACAATGGTGATCTCAATGATCGTTTTGAGGATGTCTGTGAAAACGCAAAAGCGGATGGCATCATTATCTATACAATCACCTTCACCAGCGGTATTAGCGAATCCACCAAGGATTATTACCGCGAATGTGCGACGGATCTGAACCATTACTACGACGCGCCGACGCAGGCCGAGCTTGAAGATGTGTTCGAAGACATCGCCTATGCATTGGCGAAGCTCCATATCAAAAACTAGATATACCGCCGTCATTCACCGTCATTACACGGCCTGTCCGTGTAATCCATATGAAGTATATTTCTTTGTATGCATAAAATAGATTACCCGCATATAGCGGGTAATGACGAAGCCTAGGGTAACTAAGCCGCCTTGCGAGATTTCGACAGGCGGTTTTTCACCTTTTCAGGGCCGATCAATGTCATCATCAGCGGCATTTCAGGGCCGTGTGACATGCCTGTAAGCGCCTGACGCAGCGGCATGAACAGCTCCTTACCCTTGCGGCCTGTGGCTTCTTTCAGCTTACCAGTCCACTCGGACCAGGTCTCTTCTGTCCATGGCTCGGCGGGCAGCATTTCAAGCGCTAGCGTGACATAAGCTTCATCTTCGATAATCGGCTCGACAGGACCTTTGGCAACTTGCCACCAATCTTTGATATCCTCCAGCTTGTGCAGGTTCGGACGCACCGCGTTCCAGAAACCTTCATCCAGATCTTCCATACCCATATTGGCAAGACGCACATTCACGTCTTCAAACGGGGTGTCCTGGATGATTTTCTGGTTCAAACGCAGCAGCTCGTCCATATCGAACTTTGGCGCACCTTTAGAAAACTTGGTCAGATCGAATTCCTTGATCAGTGGCTCAAGGCTTGAAAACGGTACGATCGGATCAGCACTACCCAGACGTGCCAGCAAGCTGACAATCGCCATCGGCTCGAGTTTCTCGTTATCGCGGAAATCACGCGCGCTCATTGATCCCAAACGCTTGGAAAGCTTGCCGCCTTCCTTATCGGAAATCATCGGCAGGTGGGCGAATACAGGGGGCTTGTGACCCATCGCTTCGAACATCTGGATATGTGCGGCTGTGTTGGATACATGATCTTCCCCGCGCATAACATGCGTGATGTCGTAATCCATATCATCAATCACAGAACATAAGTGATACAGCGGCACGCCGTTTTCACGGATCAGCACAGGGTCAGACAGGTCAGAGCCTTCGAACTTGACCGCGCCGCGCACCATATCATCCCATTCAATCGGGTCATGGTTCAGCTTGAAACGCCAGTGCGGTTTGCGACCTTCGGCTTCGTGTTTTGCGATTTGCGCATCGGTCAGCTCCAGCGCCGCACGATCATAAATCGGGGGCAGGCCACGGCTCAGCAATGCCTTGCGTTTCAGCGCCAGTTCATCAGGTGTTTCGTAACACGCATACAGGCGGCCATCGGCCTTCAGCTGTTCGATTACTTCTTCGTAACGGTCAAAACGGTCGCGCTGGCGGGCTTTTTCATCCCAATCAAGGCCGAGCCATACCATGGCGCTTTCGATATCTTCTTCGTATTCGGCCTTGGAACGTTCGGTATCCGTATCATCGATACGCAGCAGGAAGTGACCGCCCTGACTACGCGCAAACAGCCATGTAACCACTGCCGTGCGGACGTTACCGGCATGAAGATATCCCGTAGGGGAAGGGGCAAATCTGACTTTCACTGTACTCACTGATACGGCCTTTCGAATTAGGTTTAATCCCGCACTATATACGGATTATAAGGCGTATATCAAGTGCGAGGTGCAGGTGCGGAAACGTCTTGCGCTGCCTTTTTCTCTGCGTCGTCTTGCAGTGTTTTTTCACCTTCTGATGTGTGTGCCAGCGTGAATGTGGCCATCATTGGCGCGCTACCGACTTCGATACGGCCTTTTTTCTCTTCCATTGTGGCAAACATTGTTGCTTTCACAAGGCCGAGGGCGTCGGCCAGATTATCAACATGACCAACGTCCTGCGTTGATGCGAATTCACGCAACAGGAAACGATCTCTGGATGTGCGGCGGGATACTGTGTAGCCAATCGCGTCTGGTGTTGCGACAAACTGTTCAATTCTTTTGCGGCCGTTCTCGGTGTATCTGACAACATCGCTGTAATAAGCTGTTTTTGCTGTGTAAGTGCTGGCTGCTGCATATTGGTGTGCAAGTCCTAATCCGCGTCCGTACATCATTGTGTATCCTTTTGCTAAATAGACATAAAACTTCTATGCAGCTATGTAGCAAGCAGCGCGTTATTCTGCAATATTTTTCTTGAAATGGTTCGTAATGGGATAACGGCGGTCACGGCCAAACGCGCACGCCGTAATCTTCACCCCGGGCGGGGCTTGGCGGCGCTTATATTCTGCGATATCCAGCATCCGCCACGTGCGGATAATCGTATCCTTATCATGGCCGCGCTGCATAATGTCCTCAACGCTTAAATCCAGCTCAATGAGGCAATGTAGAATATCATCCAGCTCCTCATACGGGGGCAGGCTGTCCTGATCTTTTTGGTTGTCCTTCAGCTCCGCTGTCGGTGCCTTGGTGATGATATTCTCTGGAATAACAACACCTTGCGGGCCAAAGCAGTGATCGGGTTTGTGGCTGTTACGATATGATGACAGCGCATAAACCTGCGTTTTATAAACGTCTTTCAGGGCGTTAAACCCGCCGCACATATCGCCATATAGCGTCGCGTACCCGACAGCCATCTCTGACTTGTTACCCGTCGACAGTACCATTTTGCCCGTACCGTTGGAGATCGCCATCAAAATCAAGCCACGCGCACGGGGCTGGATATTCTCGAATGTCGTCGCAGGGGTCTTGTCATTCAAATGATGCCCTAAAACCTTATGAAACGCCGCCACAGGCTCTTTGATTGAAATGTTCTCGTAATGCACGCCGAGCGCTTTGGCGCACTCTTCGGCATCTGTTAGGCTCTCTTGCGAGGTATATTGTGATGGCATCATCACACAATGCACCGCATCCGCGCCGAGCGCGTCAACCGCAATCGCTGCCGACAAAGCACTATCAATGCCACCTGACATGCCGATTATAACGCCTGAAAACCCGTTTTTGGTCACGTAATCGCGTAATCCTGTCACCAGCGCCTGATAGATCGCTTCGTTCCCCTCATGCGTGGGGGTAAGGGCGTTTGTAGCGCACAGGAAATGCCCGTTATTGGTTTTCTCCCAAACCGTATGCTGAATATCTTCGGCAAACTCATCGGCTTGCAGAATAACCGTGCCGCCCTCATTCATCACAAATGACGCACCGTCAAACACAAGCTCGTCCTGACCGCCGCACTGATTAACGTAGATCAGCGGCAAGCCTGTCTCGCCCGTACGCGCTTTGGCAAGCTCAAGGCGCTGGTTGTGCTTGGTTGTCTCGTAAGGGCTGGCGTTAACGCTGATCAGCAGCTCGGCACCTTGATCTTGTAAATGCGTGGAAACTTTGGATGTCCACATATCCTCGCAAATCAAAACGCCGATCTTGTGACCGTGTAGAGTCATCGGGGCAGGCAGCTTGCCAGCGGTAAAAATGCGCTTTTCATCGAATACGCCTGTATTCGGCAAATCGTATTTGTAACGGGTTTCGATTATCTTACCGCCTTGAACCAGATGCACGGCGTTATACAGTTTGCCATCTTCTTCCCAAGGGGTCGGGATTAATGCGGCAGCTTTGTAATCTTTACATCGGGCTGCCATATCTTTGACCGCTGATTTAACCGTCTCGATAAAGAACGGTTTTAAGACAAGGTCTTCGGGCGGGTAGCCGCAGACCGCCATCTCGGGAAAAACGATCAGAATCGTATCGCTGTGTTTTTCCCAGATTTCGG
>DUBU01000009.1:32696-34541 GCA_012960155.1 Micavibrio sp.
CAATGTCGCCGACAATCGGATTGATCTGTGCCAGTACGATATCAAGTTTATCGGACATTCCGTCCCGCGCTTCCTTATTCGGCAGCCGCCGCTTGCAGAGCTTTCAGCGGGTTACCGATATCCATGACTTTCAGTTCATCTGCGACCAGAAACGCAAGTTCCAACGCTTGGTTGGCGTTCAGGCGTGGGTCACAAACAGTGTGGTAACGGGCAGACAGATCGTCGTCTGACAGTTTCTCTGCACCACCTGTGCATTCTGTCACGTTCTGGCCTGTCAGCTCAAGGTGAATACCACCCGGATGCGTACCTTCTGCACGGTGAACTGCAAAGAAGCCTTTAATTTCGCCCATAACATCGTCAAATTGACGCGTTTTGTAGCCTGAGCTGGATTTGATCGTATTACCGTGCATCGGATCACAAGACCAGACCACATGGCGGCCTTCTTCTTTGACCTTGCGTACCAGTGGCGCGAATTTCTCTTCAACATTCTCATGACCCATGCGGGAAATCAGTGTCAGACGACCCGGTTCGTTGGCTGGGTTAAGAATATCAATCAAACGAATCAGCGTATCAGGCTCCAGAGCAGGGGAGCACTTCAGCCCGATCGGGTTTTCGATGCCACGAACAAACTCTATCTGTGCACCGTCCAGCTGGTGCGTGCGGGCACCAATCCAAAGGAAGTGCGCAGATGTGTCGTACCAGCCACCTGTAGTACTGTCGATACGTGTCATAGCTTCTTCATAAGGCAGCAGCAACGCTTCGTGACAGGTGTAGAAATCTGTCTGGCGCACTAGTTCAGGCGTTTTATCGCCGCTGATACCGCAGGCAGACATGAATGCTAGTGATTTATCAATCTCGGCAGCTAGTTGCTCATAACGCTCTGTCAGCGGGCTGTCATTCACAAAATCAAGGTTCCAGCCATGTACGCGGTTCAAGTCGGCATAGCCGCCATGTGCGAAGGCGCGCAGCAGGTTCAGCGTTGCCGCAGACTGGTAGTAACCCTGAATCATACGCTCAGGATCAGGAATGCGCGCTTCCGCTGTGAAGTCGAAACCATTGACGTTATCACCACGGTAACTTGGCAGTGTGACATCACCTTGTGTTTCTGTATCGCTGGAACGTGGTTTGGCAAATTGACCCGCCATACGACCCATTTTGACAACAGGAATAGACCCGCCAAATGTCATGACAACTGACATTTGCAATAAAACACGGAATGTATCGCGGATTTTGTCGGCACCAAATTCTGCAAAACTTTCAGCACAGTCGCCACCTTGCAACAGGAATGACTTCCCCATTGCAACATCGGCAAGCTTGCGTTTCAGGTTGCGCGCTTCACCGGCAAACACCAGTGGGGGCAAGCCTGTAACGCGCTGTTCAGCGGCTTTCAGCGCATCCATGTCAGGATAGTCAGGGAGCTGCTGTGCGGGTTTATTTCTCCAGCTATCAGGGGACCAGTTATTTTTCATCTGTAATTATCCGTAATCAATATCAAAGTGTTTGGGCATAATGCCTACATTTGACGCAGGAATCTATATTTTTGTGCACCTGCGTGCGTTAAGGGTTTATTCAATAAACTGTTTTACGATTTAGGGGCTTAGGGTATAAATAAGGGAACATATCTTATCTATCTATTTTTTCAGGAATTTTAATATTGTCTCAGGAGCCAGCAATTAAAGGATCGACAGATCAGAATATTGATCTTCTTTTTGAAGAATTGAAGCTCGTCTTGCTAAATACAAGACCGGGCGAAGACTTCTTTGATCCTGAAACTCTAGAGCAGACATTTGATAAATGCCGCGCCGCCTTTGCAGAAGACGAGCAGCGCATGGCTGCCTATGCAGA
>DUBU01000010.1:0-2253 GCA_012960155.1 Micavibrio sp.
ATCTGTCTCCTTTCATAAAGACTTTTATAAACCAATTCCTAACTCAAAAAATGGACCGATTTTAGGGGGCAAGGTCAAATTTGTCTGAAATTGAAGACGAAGACCATGGACTTTCCGAAGACGAAATCAAAGTTAATCGATATTTTTATAGCCTAGAAAAACAACAAAGCGCTTTTGAGGAGTAATTGGCATGGCAGATATGCAGCTTCTCAATCAGTATAACGTATTGGACGAAATGGACATTCTCGCTAAAGAGGTAAGTCCGCATATCGTCGAAAACCTTAATCCTAATATGGTTTTGCGTGATTATCAGTGTGAAGCAATTACCCGTTTGGAATATTATCTTGCACATCCTGATAAAATGGTGAAACCCGCTCATTTGCTTTTCGCAATGGCTACGGGAAGCGGAAAAACCCTTATAATGGCGGCGAGTATTCTGCATCTATATAAACAGGGGTATAGAAATTTTATTTTTTTCGTGAACAGCACCAATATCATTGAGAAAACAAAAGAAAATTTCTTAAATACTGCATCTTCAAAATTTTTATTTAGTGACGTTGTAACGATAGATAATGAAAACGTTAGAATTAAAGCAGTTGATAATTTTGAGGGCGCAAACGAGAACGACATAAATATTCATTTCACAACTATTCAGGGACTTCATTCAAGAATGAATTACCCTAAAGAGAATGCAATTACATTCGAAGATTTTAAAGATTTAAAAGTCGTTCTTTTATCAGATGAAGCACATCACATGAATGTGGATACAAGACAGGCTGAAGGAAGAAATCTAAATGTTGGAGAGCAAGAAGCACTTTTAAGTTGGGAGGAGACTGTTAAGAAAATCCATGGCTCTAATCAAAGTAATATTATGTTGGAATTTACTGCTACTCCTGATTTTTCACATCCTGCAATCGCTGATAAATATAAAGATAAGCTTATTTATGATTATTCATTAAAGCAATTTTATGTAGATAAATTCTCTAAGGATGTAAAGGTCTTAGAATCTGATAAAGACTTGTTAGATCGAGCTTTGCAGGCAGTTATTTTGAGCCAGTACAGGCAAAAAGTTTTTGCTGATAAGGGGCTTCTTATTAAACCTGTTGTGATGTTTAAAGCGAATGCAGTAAACCCACCTAAAAACCCTGATCCTGAAAAAGTGGTTTCAAGTGAATTTAGAGAAGATTTCGATAAAATGATTTCTTCTCTATCTGCTCAAAAAATAAGTGAGATTAAAAGCGATGTAAATATTAAGGGAACAGTTTTAGAAAATGCATTTATTTATTTTGCAGAAAACGGGCTAACTATTGATAACCTTGTGTTACAGATTAAAGAAGCCTTCTCCCATGAAAAAGGCATTTCTATTGATAGCTCTCAGGATAATGAAAAAAATCAGATTCTCATTAATAGCCTAGAAGATAAGGATAATAAGATTAGAGCTGTTTTTGCGGTTGAAGCACTTAATGAAGGTTGGGATGTGCTTAACTTATTTGATATTGTTCGATTATATAACAAACGCGATGCTAGAGGGGGGGCGCCGGGAAAAACTACAATATCAGAGGCACAGCTTATAGGGCGTGGTGCAAGATATTGTCCGTTTAGGGTTAAAGATACCCAGCCATTAGATCAAAGAAAATTTGATGAAGACTTAACGCATGAAATGCGTATCTGTGAAGAGCTCTATTATCATAGCGCCCAAAACTCAAGATATATTCAAGAGTTACATACTGCACTGGATATGGTGGGTATTAAGCCCAAGGATGTTGTTAAACAAAAATTGCTTTTAAAAGATGGTTTTAAAAAGACCGATTTTTATAAAGCTGATTATGTTTTTGTAAATGAACAAATAAAAAATGAAAATCGTGAAGTTGAGGCGATTGCAAAAAGTATTAGAGAGAAAAATTACTCTTATTCAATATCTAGTGGTGCTATTTCGCAAACCGAGATTTTAGATGCTGCTCAAGGCACACCTCAACAGGAAATAACAGAAAAAGAAATTAAATTTTCTGAGTTAGATGATTTTTTAATTAGAAAAGCTTTGCGATTAATTCCATTTATGAAATTTTCTAATTTAAAAAAATATTTCCCGAATTTAAAAAGCATAAATGATTTTATTACGAATTCTAATTATTTGAATAATATAAAAATTATTATTACAGGACAAAAAAATGATTTAAATCAGATGCCTAGAAAAGAAATTTTAAAAGCATGTGTTTCGGTACTACGCGAAATTTCAGAATTAATTGAAAAAGG
>DUBU01000010.1:2263-8333 GCA_012960155.1 Micavibrio sp.
AGAAGCGATAGTGCTTGTAGATGGATACGAAATTAAAAAAGATTTAGATTATGTCTATAGCTATCAAGAATTAATTGAAAAAGGTAATATTGATAAAAAGGGAACTGTTGAATTTAATCCAAAAGCAATTTCTGAAATTTTTAAAGACAAAGAAATGACTTTTTCTATTAGTAGTGATGGCGATGCTGAAACGGGAAAAAGTATGCTCAGTCCTAGCAATCAAAATTTATATATGAATTTATCCGAAAAAGATTGGTATGCATTTAATGACTGCTTTGGAACATCAGAAGAAAAATGGCTGATTAAATTTATTGAGAAAACAGTCGATAAATTAAAACAAGAATATGCAGAAGTTTATTTATTGAGAAATGAAAAACATTTTCAAATTTACAATTTTGAAGATGGACAAGCATTTGAGCCGGATTTTATTTTATTCCTGAAGAATAAAAAGGGTAAGAATGAGCGCTATCAATTATTTATTGAACCCAAAGGCGGCCATTTAGAAGAAAAAGATAAGTGGAAAGAGGATTTCTTGTTAACAATAAAAGATAAGGCAGATGTAAAACACGTAAACTCGAATTCAAAATATGTTTTATATGGACTTCCTTTTTATAACAAAGAGAAAGAAAATCACTTTTCAGATTACTTAGATAAAGAGGGCATTATTTAAAAATGAAGATTGATTTAGCGTCTAAGAGCTTAACTGTTAAAAATAATCCTGGTGCAGTGACTTGGAAAGTCAGAGATGATGGTGATTTTGATTGTAGCTATGGAGCTTTGGGTGCAAGTGGTAAGAAAATTGATAATCCTAGAGAAGTGGCTAAGGCAATTTATGGAAGAGCAGAGTCAAATAAGTTAGAGGAAGCGCTTAAAGCACTAGGTTGGGATAAAGTTTTAGAAGAAATCTATAAAATTCAAAGCCGCTAAAATTCTTAAGTGTATTTGCCGCTTAATTCGAAATTGAACTAAGAACAATTTCCTGTGGGCAAAAAAGCCAGGGACGCCACAGGGACAAAAGCGCAAACAAAAAATCCTTAAATCATTACTCAGAGTCACTTACAGAGTCTTTTAGTTTACTACTCCCGCAACCAAACTTGAACAGCTTCGGCTGAGCCAGCTATTTTCCTGATAATTGCCATTCATTATTGTTTGTTTTAATCTTTGTTCAACAAGGGTTTGGACAATCAAAAATGGAAGACAACTATATAGAATGGGCTGAATCAATTTTTTCATCAAATCGTATGAAAGCTTTGCTAGAAAAAATAGATGCCTCAGATGTTTCTGTCTTATCATCGCCTCATGCAAGAACTGTTTTTTTGTCTCTTTTGAGAGCTCTTTGGTATGAGTACGATGGTTTAATATATGACTACAAAAGAAACGAACATACATCACTTTCTTTACTAGCTTGGAGAACTCGCAATGTTCTTGAATTAAATCTATGGTGTCGGTTCTGTTGTGAAGATAAAGCAAATGCAGAAATCTTCTTCAAAGAAGGCTCTAAAGATGCGTTAAACCTTGTCGAAAGCTTAGAAGCATGGGGGACAAAGACTGATCAGCCACAAGATTGGTTTGAAGATAGAAAACGGTCTAAGGAAAAAGTGATAGAAGAAGCAAGTATGCATGGGCATGATGACTTAGACGGTAAATACATACGAATTTCAAAAGCAGCAGAAGCATGCGGATATGGGGCTTGCTTTAACTTGCACTATAAATTTCTTTCAAAATTTGCACATCCCACAGCGTTTCGATTGTTTATAAAAGATGACAAAAAAGAAATTGCGAGACAGGCGCATTCTTTTTTGAAACAAGGAGCTCTCTATTTTCACGATGGTTTTGTCAAATTAGAGCGCTACATAGAAGAGAGCGAATGAGAAGTTTCTGTTTATTCTATGACAGATAGCTATAAGTCAATCTGACTCTATCGCTGAGCGCAAATCATCAGGTAGGTGATTATAAATTGTAATCACTTCTTTGGAATGATAAGTTCGAATTACATCAATTATACTCAGCCAATTTTCTCCCTACATTCAAAAAATAAAATATATATGCTCTTATGGGCTACTTGCTCATTGTTCTATAGAGAGCGTTTGGGAGAATAATGGGGCGAGTTTTAGTGCGCCGTAGGTTGATAGGTGGTCGTCGTCGTAATACCATAGTCCGTTTTTGTCGCTGATTTTGCAGGTGTTTTTATCTTCCGGACATAGGGTGCCTAATGCAGAAATGAATTCTGCGTTGGTGTTATGCTGTATTTCTCTGAATATAGTTTTTATTGGTTCTAGTTTTGTGGTGTAGATATCTCTTGTCGGGTTGATCGCTTGTTCCGTGTTCCGGTTTCTCAGTTTGAGGCGCCAGTATATCGAAATGGCGTCATTTCTCTCGATTTTCAGGGCCGGGATTTGTTCCAATACAATAACTTTTACTGCTTTGTCTTCAATCTCTTGGATCAATTGTAGCAGTGATGTTTGACGCAGTGCGAAAGGATTTTGGATGCTGTAGGCTTCTTGCCATTCAATTGTGCGTTCTCGCCAGCGCTGCGCTATGAATACTGTTTTTATATTTTTGTGATCATCAAGAAATCTTAGGAAGTTATCTGTGCTCTCGCCGCAATTTTTAACTTTGGGTGCAGCGAATTGTTGCGCGGATTCGCTGGTCATCAGGCACGTGTTGAGCATAAAGATACCTGATTTATCTGCATCTTTGGCCGCTGCGTCCAGAGCGGGAGATATGGCATCTGCATGAGAGTCTCCCAATAATATGAAGCTAGTATTGTGGATGTCACCGTTTGTGCCAAGAACTGTTCCTAACGAGTGACCGCCTTGGTTCAGCGCTTTTTGAGGGGATTGTATACCGATTGTGAGTGGCTTGTTGTTTAATCCCATAGCTTGGTGATAGCGGGTGAAGCCTTCGTTTTTGATGACTACGATACTGCCCAGTGTAATGATCGTCGCCGTAATAACGCCGAGCTTGATCGTCGGCATATCACGAAGTTTCTTGTGGCTTTGTCGTACCGGCTGTTCGATAAAACGCCAGGATAAATAAGCGAAGAGAATAGATAGTAAAATTAGAAGCGCTTTGGCGATTTTGGGCAGATCGTCGAGGAAGTAGTAGCTTGCAAAAACATATAATGGCCAATGCCATAAATATAATGAATAGGAAATTTTGCCGATAAATATAGATGGCGGCAAGCTCAGGGCGCGATACACCAGTGTCTTTGGGCAGGGGCTCGATCCTGCGTAAAGAAGTAAGGCTGTACCTATTGTGACTATAGTGTTTAGTAAAACTTTTGGTTCGTTGGGGTTGGTTTGGATCCCCATTATGTTGAGGGGCTGTTTTGTAATTTCTTCGGGTAAGATCAGACTCATTAATATGAGGCTAAGGCCCAAAATAGAGGTTGCCTGGATTTTATTTGCTGAGGGCGTGGTGGTACTCGGCTGCTTTGCTTTAATAGCTAAGTAAGCGCCGATTAATAATTCCCAGGCACGCATAGGCAACATATAGAAGGCGAGGTCTAGATCATGCGCCTGAAATGCAGTGACTAAGTACGCTGTAAGTGAAGCTAATAATAATAGTGCAATGGCACATGCTACGTATTTTTTTAGCCATTTATGCAGCGCTATAAGAAGTAGTGGGAAGATAATATAAAACTGCTCTTCTACGGCCAGTGACCATGTATGCAATAAAGGCTTTAGCTGGCTATGAGCATCAAAATATCCCACCTCACTATAAAATAAGATATTCGAAGAGAAGCCTAGAGACGCTAGAGCTGATTTAGCGAAGGGCAGTAACTCGCTTGGTATGAATAATAAATATGCTACGGCGCAACTTACAAATACGACGCTGATAAAGGCGGGAAAGAGACGACGTACCCTGCGTATATAGAATTCTTTAAGTGAGAAGCTGTTTGTCAGGCATGATTTATGGATGATGCCCGTGATCAAAAAGCCGGAGATGACAAAGAAAATATCTACGCCTAGATAGCCGTTTGGCAAGGCGGAGCCTATAAAATGAAAGATAATGACGCTTAGAACGGCAATGGCCCGTAAACCATCAATGTCAGCGCGATAAGTCGTCTTGTCCATGTGTCCATCTGGCGTTTTATTCGAAGCTTTTTTGTTTAGCAAAATAAATGCGGTATGGCGATGTCGTTTTTTATTTATGGGTTAGTACCTGCTAATTTGCGAAATATTAATTTTCTGTCATCATAAATGGGGTTTTAAAACTACATGACAGGGCGTTGATATGCGCAGTATTTTCAGATTTCTTTTTGTTTTCCTTTTTAGCGTAGTTGTTGTGGCGGGGTATAACGCAGCCCACGCGCAGGAAGTTATAGAGAACTATAACGTTGATATTGCGGTTGATAGTGATGGCGGCATATTGGTGCATGAACAAATTCGTGTTTATGCCATGGGTCATCAAATACAGCGCGGTATTTATCGTGACTGGCCTGCTAGAGGGCGCGGTTTTTTGGGCACGCAGCAATTTACCGATTACCAAATTCTAGAGGTTAAGCGCGATGGCAGGGACGAGGCGCATCACACTCAGAATATGGGGAATACGTTTCGATTATACATCGGTAGTGCTAACACATACCTGACGCCAGCGTCTTATACCTATGACATCAAATATTATGTTCCTGATCAGATTTCCTATTACGATGAATTTGACGAGCTTTACTGGAATGCGATCGGTACGGAATGGATTTTCCCAATACAGCAAGCTCAGGTTACGGTCAGGTTCCCAGGGAATGTCGGTATTACCCAGTACAGCGTTTATACGGGTCCCAAAGGTGCGCGAGGCCAAAACTTTGTGGCTGATGTAGATGGTGGTTTGCTCAGCATTCAAACTAAGCGCGCTATGTCACCTTATAATGGTTTGACCTTTGCTGCGGCTATTCCTAAAGGGATTATTCAGCAACCGAAAATCGGATTTCTTGGTCGCTTTAACAGGGCGCATCCCGGTTTCTTTTTTATTCTGTTAGGTTTGATTGCAACTGTTTACTGGGTGCGCCATGTCTGGGAGAGATATGGAGTTGATCCTGTTAGTCGTGGTAATGCGCCTTTCTATACGCCTCCTGAAAGTATTTCTGCTGCAGAAGCGGCGTATATCAAAGCCAAAGGCCGCACCTATGGTTCGCAATTATTGCCCATTACATTGATCGCGCTGGCATCGAAAGGCTTCCTTCATATTAAGCAAGAAGCAAAGGGCGGGTTCTACTTAGAAGATACAGGAGAAGGAAAAGCGTTTTCCGAATTATCTTTTGAGGAGCAGCGCGCCTATAACTTTGTCAAAGGCGGCTATAAAGTTAAGGCGCATGATTATGAAATGATCAGGCTCTCCAGTTTGATTTATAGAAATGTGGAGAAGGCTTGTAAGGGGCGGTATTTCAAATTCAATTATAAGCAGTGGGCTTTGTCTTTGGTGCCGATGCTTCTGATTATGGCGGCGCTGCCCTTTGTGACCAATGTTATTCCGAGTAAGTTTTCTTTGCTGTTCTTCCAGATTTTCTTGGCAGCGTTTGTTTGTATGCTGCCTTTGGCAAAGATGATGTTCAAGATCTTTACGGGGACTTGGTATGTGTTCTTCAAGGTACTCTCGGGGTTTGCGGCTATTGTGGTGCTGGCGTTGCTAGCCGCATTGATCGGCGATATCTGGGTGAATATTGCGACGTCATATCTGGTGATATTCTTAGGTCTTCTGATATTATTTGTGAGTGCCTACGCCCAGCCTTTGATGGAGGCATTAACGCCTAAGGGACGCGACGTTATTGATCACCTGAACGGCCTTGAGTTGTATATGTCTGCGGTCGAAGGCAAAATTCTTGAGAAATTTGATCCGCCGCAAATGTCACGTGAGCTTTACGAGGAGTTATTCCCGTATGCTGTCGCGCTGGGTGTTGAATCTAAATGGGGCGATAAGTTCGTGGCAGGTATGGCGGCGGCCACTGTGGCCGGTGTTGTAGCGAGTGCGGATCATATCCATGCTGCGCCCCGCTGGTATTCGTCATCATCCAGTTCAAAATCTATGACGAGCGATTTCAGTGCGGGTCACTTTTTTGGTGATTTTGCCAGCA
>DUBU01000010.1:8416-26361 GCA_012960155.1 Micavibrio sp.
GTGGCGGCTGGTAACCGCCACAACTTTCGTTTACATCGCTAAGGCCATCGGGTCATGAGTTTGACCTGTGTGGCCTGTTGCGGCCGCTACCGCAGCAGGTTCTTCGGAACCTAGATCTATGCCGTCGCGCTCTGCGATGCGTTCCAGATTTTCTTTATGATCTTCCAGCATTTCTTTTAATTCGCGAATGACGGGAGCTCTTTCGGATTCAGGCAAAGTTTCAATGGCCTCTACACCCTCGTTTACAAGTTCGTAGGCCCGTATGACAGCTTCACTCTGATTGCCATCGCTGTATGATGCGAGGATGTCAGCAACACCTGTTAACAGATCCACAGGGTCCATCGGGATGATAGTGAATGCTGATAAGTTAATCAGAGTATCTCCGATGTTCTGAATTTCATTAAAGGTATCAGGAATGGCCACGAAATTGCTCGGGTTTACAATGAGGCCGTCATAACCATTTTCCAGCCAATCCAATGCTTCTCTGAATTCTGTAGGCGGGTTTTCAGGGTCTGTTGTTCCTGTGGCGACTGCTGATAGAACCGTTAGCAATTCACGCATTTGGGCAGGGTCGTTTACATCGTATTCTGCTGCGGCATCAATGCCAAGCTCTGCAGCACGTGCCATAAGTTCGTCGTATGACTGTTCGAACTGTGTTTGTCCGTAATATTCTTCGACGGCTTCTGCGAGCGTAATGTTTCCGTCACGATCAGCGGCATCGTAAAGGACATCCGCCATATATAATGTATGCAGTTTAGTCGGATCCAGACCTTCGTAACGTTCGTCAGTAAGGGCGTATGAGTCTGACATGTATGAACCATGGCTATGACGCGTAAAGCCGAACGGCCCATTTTCAGGCATCGGGGTAGGCTCTGTGACTTCTTCGGTGGCGGCAGGTTCGTCAATCAGCTCCGCGTCAGCGTCGCCCGAAGCGTCTTCTTCCTCTTGAGGAGTGGGTTCCGGAAGTTCAGCTTCGGGCATCTCTGGTAGGGGAGCCGGTTCATAATTATCATCTTCAGCAGCCTCGCCGAATTCTGCAGACAGGCCGTCATCATCTGGTGTTTCCATTTGTTCGGGGGCTGTGACCATCGCATCAGGGGCTTCTTCAGCAGCTTCTTCGTGCGCGGGCATAATTATGCTCATATCCATGGCATTATGGCCGCCTTCGATAGACCATTTACCTGTGACAGGGTTTTGCACCATGTTGGCCTCATGCATTTCATCAGCACGGCCTGAATGTAATTGGGAGAGGGAAACGGGATTACCGTTATGGTCGACAGTTTCGCCTTCGTATAGTGCCAGCATAGCGTTGCCGAATTCGGCATCTATCGTGCCGTTTTCGATGGCTTCGCGAATAGCCTCGGCTGTTTGCGGGCCCATCCAGCCATCTGCCGTTAGGCCAAGCTCTGCTTGCAGAACTCTTAATGTCTCTGTGAAATATTCGCTGGTTTGATTGCCCCAAAAGCCATCTACATCAGCACCTGTGTACGCCTGAATTACGCGTACTGCGTCATTAACGTTATGTACCATCACACACCTCATACCGTTTTTGTTTATTGCTAAAGCGCTTGTCGCTAAGAGCCTAAGAAATAAACCGTATGTGATCGGCTATTCGCATTATATTTACATAATTAAATTATTTTTGCAAATTTGCAGTAATTTTTTATGGAGTATTTTTAATCGAAGCTACGTGAAATGCCGACTGAGTAATACGTGTCGAGCTTTTTAACATCGGCTGCGGGCATGGAGTCATATTCATGCTGCAGGCCCAATTCGATGTTCCAGCTTTTCTCTTCGTTGATGGGGTACGCGAGAATAGCATCACTTTCCAGACGGTAGTCGTCTGTTGGTGCATCAAAGGTCGGCAAGTAATCGAATTCATGCGTAAAGCGCAGCTTGTCAAACATATCGACGCGGTAATCATAGCCTGCTGACCAGATGATTTCTTTTTCTGTCGGGTCATTCGTGTAGGCGGTGACTTCATAGCCTGCACCGATATGCGGCTTGAACTCGTGGCCTTCTTCTTTGATCACGTAGTAACCCAGACCGCCTGTGATGTTGGAGCGTAGATCTACCTCTTCGGGTTTGTCTCGCTCGAACTGTGTTTCGCCGTAGGCGTAGAGGCGATCATTAATGTCTCTTTCCAGTCGGGCTTTGGCGGTGATTTCGTTTTCTGTTTCTTCGCCATCGTCATTTTCGAAATGGCCTTCTACTGACAAATAAAGCCGATCAAATTCGGTTTCGCGCTTGGCTGCGGCTTTGCCACCAAAATCCATCTGGTCCGTGTTGCCGTCGGAGCCAGAGAATGTGGCTTTAATGCTGCCTGACCAGACGTTTTCATCTTCTTGTGCCTGTGCGGCTGCTTGTTCTTGAACAGCGGCTAGTTCTGCTTGGTGCTGCGCGGCCTGCTGTTTTAACTGTTCTTGCTGTGCGGCGATAATAGCAGCTTGCTCACGCTGGATTTTCAAACGCTCGATTTCGGCCTGACGTCCGCTCCAGTCCTTTACGCTCTCCAGGCCTGTGATGGTGTCCTGATTAATATTGATGCGGCCTGCAAAGTCAGTGTCGAGAACCAGCTGGTCGGCTGTCATCTCTACAATCGTACCTTCCAAAACGCTACCATTTTTCAGATGCACTGTATCAGCCCATGAGGGCGTGGCGGCAGTGGCAAGCAACAGGGCGAGGGGGCAAATCTTCGTGAATATACGCATATCTAATCAAGTCTTTATGGTGGATGAATGCCCGCACCATAAAAGCTTTTTCAATCAATGTCCAATTATGAGGCGTATTTTTATTTATGATGTCCCGGCATTCCCATTAGGAATTCGGCGGCGGCGCGGTCTACGCGGGGGGAGTATTTTTCTACGGTCTTGGTCAGGTTGTCGAGTTCCTTGCCTAGGACTTTTAGGGATGGCAGGGAGGCCGCGATTGTGTAAAGGCTGCCCGCTAGACCAACCAAGCTGTTGGAGCTGACGGCTGTCCAGAGCGCGATTGTAATAATACCGGTACAGGCGCCATAACCTATGTCTGTATCTACACGGCTGCGCGATACGGTGCGTAGCGCCGCCTGCTGCTGGTGCAGGTAGTAGAGTTGCTTTTTACGCTCGTCATTGAAATAGGCATCCAGCTCTTTGGGGAGAGTGGACTTCATTTCTTCTTCACGGCGGGCACGGCGGATCATCATATTATATGTCTCGCGCAGCGTTTTGCTGTTCATGCTTTCTTCGATCAGTTCCCAACGATCGTAGATGCGCTTGATGTTTTTATAGGATGTGCCAATGGATTTACCGAGCTCGACGGGGCTGGCCAATGTTTTGCCGACCATAGAGACCGCGTGAGTAAATTCTGATTTCAAAAAGCCCGCGGCATGTGCGACTTTTTCGCCGGGTGTTGTTTTGTTTTTCTTCTGGCGGAAGTTCTTCTGGATTGTGCTCAGCGCTGCGGGTGAGAGCTCTTTTACTTCCATGTGCGTCGGGCGGCCTTCGGTTTCAGGGTCGCCGTGAATTTCCAAATAGCCGCGCACCATGGAGGTAATGTTCTCCGGCGTTTCTTCATCCATATGCAGGATGGCGTTCAGAACGTGCAAATCGTTCTGAATTTTGCTGCGCTGGTTCATTAAGGACTTGATTGTTTTATAGGCAAGCCCTAATTGAATGACAGGAAGCGGATTGAGTGCCAAGGGCACCAGAGAGCGTGAGGCCACAGCAAAGGCCGCTGTCAAACTGCCGCTGCCCAGAACGAATAGATCGGAGATGACTTCACTGGTAAGCGCCCCGTTAACATCGTTCAAGCTATCCTGTTTGGCGGAAATAGATTCTTTCAGCCAGTTTTTGTCCAGTTGTGCGAGATACGAATGATGCATGGCAGCAATGTAGCAAATGCATAGCTTGATTGCAAGTTTAAATCGTTAAGTTTTTAACTTTTTTGGTTAACGGTTTTTGATGACCTGATAATACACGTATTCCAGGCTGTTATTCTGGAAGCAGCCGAACGGTTTAGCAAGCAGTCCGTCTGTGCCGTTACTGCCTGCAGGGCCAAGAATGACCTCGGTCACAGGCACGGAATATGTGTTGTCCATATTTATGGTGTAGCTGCCAGAAAGGTCGGATGTGGAATTGGGGATTGGTTCGGCGATTTCGGCAAAGCTATTGATGCGAGTACAGGCGCTGCGTTTAATATTGGGCAAGAAGGCAATCATGTCATTACCGTCAAAGCTGTTGAGCACGTTAATACCAATA
The DNA here is from genome assembly GCA_012960155.1 of Micavibrio sp. Lineage (GTDB taxonomy): Bacteria > Pseudomonadota > Alphaproteobacteria > Micavibrionales > Micavibrionaceae > UM-FILTER-47-13. The sequence continues at coordinate 12,655 of DUBU01000010.1, forward strand.
TCTTCGACTTCAAACTCACCGTTAAAGATCCAGTTTGATTGTGTCCCATCGGCCATTAGAGAGGCTGGTGCGGTTACATAGGTAACGCCGCCGCCATCAGGGTGGAACACACCGACTTCGGGGCTGCTCAGATCGTCAAAATCCTCAGGGGCATTGAATTCCATGCGGGTTTCATCAAGACCGCCAACCTTCATGCGCATAACGGCAAAGTGCACACCTGTCGGGAATTGGTTGATTTCGGATGCGTCGACAGTATCAACTGTATCGTTTGTGTCGTTGCCGTTACGGCCAGTCCATGTTGTGGCATAGGTAAGCGCTGCGAATAAGGCAACGGCGATCAGAATCAGGAATAGGATGTTCCCGCTTTCGGGGTGATTATCTCGGCGGCTTTCCATCGCTCTCTTCTTTATTATCAATTACTTTGACCTTACTCATGGTATCTCAAAAGCATTAACAAAGCGAAATGAATTGAAAAAATAGTCAAATAATTGTATTAATAATGTATGGAATAAGTTCCGCACAGGCTGTCATAGGTTCTTTCTTTTAAAGAGATATAGCGTATGACAGAGCGTAAAGGGAACAAGACACCAGACTCTCCAGATAAGCAGACACCCGGATGGTGGCAGCGTTTTAAAGCTGCGGTCGAAGATCCGCATACAAGCATATATGATTTTCTGAAATCCGATATTCGCACTCGTCTTGAATTAGAAGACGGTGAAGGGGCTTCTTACGTTCTGCAGCGTGCACAGAAGAAAGCTATTAAAGAAGCGCTGGAATTAACGGACCCCAAGGAATTGCGTGATGCGATCAAGCGTCTGGAAGATAACCGCTTGTTTTTTGATTACCGCAGCCGCGTCGGGATCAAGCTGTTCCGCGTATTGATGGATACTTATATAGTGGCGCTACACGGGGAGAAGAAGCTACCGCCCAGTAAAGAAGAGGCACTAGCGATCCATGATCAGGTAGAAAAGATCATTGAAAAGGAGTTGCAAGACCCGGCCGTATTGGCAAGTGTTGAGAAGCTCGCGGAAGAGCTAACGCATCAGGAAAAGGATGAGATCAAGGAGACCGTCGAGGAAGCGCAGAAACAGCTTAACCAGAAGGGCTCTATTTCACGGATGGCTGACGATGCTGTTAGCTTGGCACGTACATTTTTAAAGCCGGATACGATGGCTAATATTGCTATCCATGCTTTACCGCTTGTTACATGGAATTACCGCTGGGCGCTTGCGCTGGGGCTTGGGGCGTTTGCCGCGCGTAAGTCGGTTTATCATGCTGCGATGGGTTCAAAGGAGATGTTGTTCGGTGATAAGCAGGTCGCGCGTGAAGAGGGTACAAAAGCCCTTAAGGCATTGCGTGCTGCAGGCGGGAATGTTCTGGCTGTCGGATTAACGCCTGTCTACGCTAAATTGCCGAAGGCTCTTATGGGGTTCGGTGTATTTTTTGCTGATAAGGTGTTTAACACGACGCTGGATATTACGCATAAAATTATCAATCGTCCGTCTAAAGCAGCCGAGGAAGGTGCCGATAAGGTACCTGTCAAAACACGTTTTAAAAACGGTATCAAAGGGTTCTTTAATAGCAACCAGGATACGTTGACGACCTTGACGGCCAAAGCCCTGAAAATAGAAATTCCGCATAGTTTGACCAAATCGTTCGAGGCGGTTTCAAAGCGAGTGAAACTATCGACCGTGCGCGGGGTAAGTAAAGATATATACAGTATGAGCCGTATTGTTTTATCGCGCAATTTTAACCGTCTTGCGAATGTTTGTCCTGCGGATCAGTCTGAAACTATAGCAGAGGAAGTATCTGCCCCTAAAGATATGGCCGCAGATATTCAGGAGACTATTGTTGCTGCGGCAGTGGATGACACGCCAGCATCGCCTCGTTTGTAATTTCTTGCATTGCACCACTATATTTGATATATGTAAAATCATATTTTTTATAGTGAGGTGTGTAATGACTGATCAAAAAGATGCTTTTCGCGACGTGAATACTCTGACTGGTCGCCTGTTTATGGAGACTGATGAGCGTATTGACGATGCCCGTGTTGAACGTGAAGATCGCGAGCGCAATCTGACACAAAAGCAGATTGATACAGCGATGCGTGCTGCGCGTCCGTTTATGAAATAAGAGCTTGGGTTAGCGATCTCTGCCGAGATTAACGACTTCTTCCTGAAGTTCGGACGCTATTTCAATGATTTTCAGATTGGCTTTGAACGTTGTTTCCGCCAGGGAAATGTTCACGGCCTCTTCTGCAAGATTTGTATTGGGAACTCCGATGATGCCTTCGCTGTTGGCAAAGGGTGAGTCAGGATCAAATGACGGTACAAAAGGCGTGCTTTTCGGGATTGTGTTGGCTTTGACGCCCGCACCTTCGCCGTTGATATTTATGCTCTCTTGTGTTGTTGTAAGCGTACTGTACGGCGCCTTTCCGCCGGCTTCGATAGAGCCTGTTGTTGTTAAATTGGCAATATTGGAGGCACTGGTCGCCACACGTTTTGTGCTGGCAGCCAGACCGGATAAAGCAATGTGTATAGCGTTTATCATTTGTTTACTGTATCATGGTTTAGTTAATATTGGGTCAAAAACACCTACATTCTTTTGGTTCTCAAACAATAGGGTTCATTAATGTCTTTGTTACGTAATTTCGGGTTTCTAGCCACATTTCTGATGGTTTCTTCAATGGCTGCAAATGCTTATGCAGAGCCAAAACCTTGGATCTGGAGCTGGTATCCATCGCACTGGGAAAATCTTGATTTCGAGCCTTATCTTGAAAATGGTAAGCATCCTCATAACAGCCAGTGGGATAGTGTGAAGTGGGAACCTGCTGACTGGGCGCAGCAGCGCGAGAGCGGCAAGCACGTGATTGAAGGTTTTTATCGCGCGGACATTATCCGCGAGCAATATGTCGATGACGAAATTCCTGTACTTGTGGTCGGTCCGTCATTCTATTTACTGGGCGGTCATGATAAGCGCCGTGTAGCCGAAATGGTGGACAGCGTTTACCACATTACGGACACGCGCAAAAACGGCATGTTTATGTTGTATGACTGGGAAACTGAGAAGGCCATTGGCTCATACACAAAATACGGCCTGCAAATCCAGTAGGTCAGAGTTTTAATTTACGCTCTTTGCTTCTGAGCATTTCTAAATATTGTGCCTGATAGCGGCTGTCGTTATCAGGCACTTTTATATCTGTGCGGCCGATATGCTCTTTATCACCGAAAGCATCGCATACAAGATCAAATAACGGGGTCTTTTCTTCTGCCCAGTCATTGGCGACTTTCAGTACGAAATCATATGCGTCCGTTGGCCAGCCTGCGGCCTCCAGAATATCCTTGCGCGCTTCGAGCAACGTGGTGAGCGCGTCTTCGTCATATACAAAGAAAGCGCCTGAATAGTAATGTGTTTCACTATCACGCAGGATTACGGTTTGCAGGCCTTTGCCTGTATATTCAAAATTCAAATTGATGATGCTGTGGCCTTCGGCATCGCGGAGCTGCGCGAGTGTTTCGTAGGCCATTGGTTTGTCTTTGCAAACTTTATCGAGGTCTTTTTTTATAGCGGTTCCTCCCCTTTAACCTGCATAGCTTTTTTGCGCTGTTCACGCCACAAGATAAATAGGTTTGCGCCAATCACGATTGTAGCCCCAATCCAAATATTGGCCTCGGGCCAATCGCCATAGAGTACAACACCAAAGAATGCGGCCCAGATCAGACCCGTAAATTGTATTGGTGTTAAGATGGCCGCCTGTGCCATGGCAAGGCCATGTGTTTTCAGGAATTGCTGAGCTAGGCCTGCTGTGCCGACTATGAAGATAATGCCACAGGCTGTTAGGCTTGGCAGGTGTCCGCCAAAGGGCATATATAATCCAGTCAGGACTGTGCCGATGACCATGAACCAGAAGACAGTTGTCATTGAATCTTCTGTTTTGCCGAGTTCGCGTAGATAGACCGATACCAGTGCGATGGTGGTGGCAGCGCCGATACCGAAGAAATAGCCTGTGAGTGTTTCACTGCCTTCGGGCGATGATATCACCATTACCCCAATAAAGCCGACCAGTACGGCGCACCAACGCGGCAGGCCGACACGTTCGCCGAGCATTGGTACGGAGAGTGCTGTTACAATCAGAGGGGCTGCATATAGAATGGTGGTGGCGTCAGCGATGGGCAGATATTTATAGGTATGGAAGACTAGCACAACGCTCAGCGTGCCTAGGACAGATCTGTAAACATGAGATATCGGGCGTTCCGTTTTGACGCGATGCCAGTCACGCTTGATTGTTAGAAAAGCGCAGATGAACACGAGTGCCACTATGTTTCGGTAGAAGACGATTTCGATCGGGTCATGTACTTCGCTTAGCAGTTTTGCGAAGCTGTTCATTACGATGACCATAAATGTGGCGCCAGCGTAGAATGCTGCGCCTTTCATTGTATTTTGAGAATAACGCATGGCGGCATTAAACACCTTTGCTTCTGGAAGGGGAAGGAAAAAGGCTGATGTTTGACTTTTGTGAGTGCACTCTATTTAACTGCGTGTGTGTAAAAACTTTAAACTAGGAAAGACTATGAAACAGATTTCACGATATTTTTTGATGGCGACATTGGCGCTTACAATGAGTGCCTGCGCGGCAACATCGCAGGAGCCGACTTTTGGCGAGAAGCTGCAAGGTCAGGGTACTGAAGTCGAAAAGATCGGCAAGGACTGGTCAAAGGGCGAAGATATGGTTCTGGAGGGGCAGAAGCTTGTAAAGGACGGTAAGGAAGAGATTAAACGCGGCGAGAAAATCATCAGTAAAGGTGGAAAGAAAGTCAGTAAGGGCGAGAGCCTGATTAAAGACGGTAAGCGTTTGATGTCCCGTGCTGAAGAAGCGTATGACAGCCACAATGCCGTGACGACACAATAAATAAAAAAGGGCGCTAGATTTAAGCGCCCTTTTTCAAATCTGTTTTTCAAACTAGTTCTTTGTCTTATCAACCAGTCTGTTTTTGGCAATCCATGGCATCATGGCGCGCAGGCGTTCGCCGACTTTTTCGATCGGGTGTTCTGCGTGACGGCGGCGGATTGTTTTAAAGCTTGGCTGACCGATCTGGTTTTCCATCATGAAGTCGCGGGCAAACTTGCCTGACTGGATGTCTTCCAGAACACGTTTCATTTCGGCTTTGGTTTCTTCTGTTACGATGCGTGGACCTGTAACGTAATCGCCGTATTCGGCTGTGTTGGATACAGAGTAACGCATATTGGCAAGGCCACCTTCATACAGCAAATCAACGATCAGTTTTGTTTCGTGCAAACATTCGAAGTAAGCCATTTCAGGGGAGTAGCCTGCCTCAACCAGCGTTTCAAAGCCTGCTTGAATCAAGTGCGACAGACCGCCACATAGAACAACCTGTTCACCGAACAAATCTGTTTCACATTCTTCACGGAATGATGTTTCGATTACACCGGAACGGCCGCCGCCGATGGCGCTGGCGTATGACAGTGCAATATCAAATGCTTTACCGGAGCTGTCTTGATGAATAGCAATTAGGCATGGTACGCCGCCGCCTTTTGAATATTCGGCACGTACTGTGTGGCCAGGGCCTTTAGGTGCGATCATGAAGACATCGAGATCTTCGCGAGGTTCGATCAGGCTGAAATGGATGTTAAAGCCGTGCGCAAAACATAGGGCTGCGCCTTTTTTCATGTTGTCGTGTAGGTGATCTTTATAAATCTGTGCCTGCAATTCGTCAGGGGTGAGCATCATCATGACGTCTGCCCATTTAGCCGCTTCGGCAACATCCATGATTTTAAGGCCAGCGTCTTTGGCTTTCTGAGCTGATGCCGAACCGTCACGCAGCGCGACCACGAGTTCTTTGGCGCCGCTGTCTTTGAGGTTCAGGGCGTGGGCGTGGCCTTGTGAGCCGTAACCGATAATCGCCACTTTTTTGTTAAGGATCAGGTCCGCTTGCGCGTCCTTATCGTAGTATACTTTCATAGTAGAATTCTGATTTGGCATGGCATGTATTTCCGCTGTTTTTGCTTTGCTCATAATAACACCTTCTATTTTCTTTTAAGCGTTGGATTTCCTAGCCTATCTAGTAGAACAGGTTTACCACATAATGGTAAACCTGCCCAAGAATTATAGGATAAAAGCAAGATTATTACTTACTCATAGAGCGCTTCACGCACCGCGTCTGTGATCTTCATGAAGTCTTGTGCGCTACCGACAATATCATTACCTGACTTGCCGATCATTTGCTCGCCAATACGCAGTTGGTAGAAGGATGCCGTGTAGCCCATTTTCATGAATCCAAAGCTTTCTTCGAATGTACATTCATATTGGTTTTTCTCTTCCAGCCAGCCATCAACTGTAATGGTGTGAAGTGTTACGTGGCGGTAGCCGTTGCCGACAGGTGACGGAGAGGAGTCGATGCTTTCAATGCGGTCGATCTGCATACCGTCGCCTAAGAACTCATTTACAGCTGCTTTACAAGCATTGCCGAGCTTAACGTCGGCTTGTTCTCTGTTGACACATCCTGTTAAGGCCAATGAAAGCATGGCGACTAGGACAAGGTTCTTTTTCATGGCAGCGGGACTCCTGATAATATTTTGGCCATTTTGAAATCTGATATTTTATTCGGTCACTGTGGTTTCGCCGCGAGAAATTGCCGCGACTCCTGTACGACTGATGTCTATCAATCCTAGCGGCATCATCAAATCAACGAAAGCATTAATTTTCTCTGACGTACCAGTTACTTCGAATACAAAGGACTCAAGGGTGCTGTCAACGACGCGGGCACGGAAGATATCCGCGATACGCAGCGCTTCGATACGTTTGTCGCCTTTGCCGCTAACCTTGATGAGCGCTAATTCACGCTCTACATGAGGGCCTTCAAGGGTGAGGTCGGCGACTTTGCGCACGGGCACAAGTCGTCCAAGGTGATTTTTGATCTGTTCGATCACCATCGGCGTGCCTGAACAAACGATCGTAATGCGTGACAGGTGCTTTTTGTGATTTACTTCGGCCACGGTTAGGCTGTCGATGTTATAGCCGCGGCCAGAGAACAGGCCGATAACGCGCGCCAATACGCCCGGTTCGTTATCAACGACGACCGATAAAGTGTGGCAGGATGCGCTTTGTTCTACCGGGCCGATGCCGTATACGCTCTGATTGCTCATGGTGTGATATACCGTGGTTTAAATAATTATTTCATAGTTTTAGCGTGAACACGACGTAGTGTCTATATGCTATTACCGACCTAAACGAGACCCTGCGCGAATTTCTCTGCGTCCGCTGCCAAGATCATTTCGTTATGGGCAGCACCTGACGGGATCATCGGGAAACAGTTTTCCTTCGGATCAACATTGACGTCGACCACAGTGACGCGGTCAGTGCTGAGCATTTCCTTGATCACGTCATCCAGCTCGCTTGCTTTTGTCGCGCGTAGGCCGATACCGCCGAAGGCTTCGGCCAGCTTTACAAAGTCAGGCAGGGCTTCGGAGTAGGAGTGCGAGTAACGCTCGCCATGCAGCAGTTCTTGCCATTGACGCACCATGCCCATCCACTGGTTGTTCAGGATAAAGATTTTTACGGGCAGCTTATGTTGCACGGCTGTCGAGAGTTCCTGAATATTCATCTGGATACTGGCTTCGCCTGCCACGTCAATCACCAGCGCATCAGGATGCGCGACTTGCGTGCCGATGGCCGCAGGCAGGCCGTAGCCCATCGTGCCAAGACCACCACTGGTCATCCAGCGATTTGGCTTGTTGAAGTGCAGATATTGTGCCGCCCACATCTGGTGCTGGCCAACCTCTGTGCTGATGAAAACATCTTCGCGGCCATGCAAATGGGCTTGCAGGCGCTGCAGGGCGTATTGCGGCTTGATGATATCGCCTGTTTGCTTGTAAGCCAGACAGTCTTCGGCGCGCCATTTATCGATGCGTTCCCACCAGCGTTTCAGATCAGCGCCTTTGGATTTGTACTCTTTGGCTTTCCATTCCTTCATCATGGCTTCGAGTGCTATACCCGCATCTGCCGTAATCGCCAGATCAACCGCGATGTTTTTGTTGATCGAACTAGGGTCGATATCAACGTGGATTTTCTTGGCATTCGGGCAGAACGCATCGGTGCGCCCTGTTACGCGGTCATCAAAACGCGCGCCGATATTAATCACCAGATCGGATTGATGCATGGCGTGGTTGGCTTCGAATGTGCCATGCATGCCCAGCATACCCAGCCACTGCTTTTCCTTGGCAGGGAATGCGCCCAGACCCATCAGGGTGCTGGTGATTGGGAAGCCTGTTGTCTTGACGAATTTGGTTAGTGCCTTACACGCATCCTCGCCCGCATTGATCACGCCGCCGCCTGTATAGAAGACTGGCTTTTTGGCCTTGGCCATCATCGCTACGGCACGTTCGATATTCTTTTGCTGCGGGTTAATCTTTGGCTGATAAACGCGGTATTTTTTGGTCTCCGGCTTCTTATATGTACCTTGCGCGAATTGTACGTCCTTCGGAATATCAACCAGCACAGGGCCGGGTCTGCCTGTACGCGCAACGTGGAAAGACTCATGCATGATGTCGGCGAGTTTGTTTACATCGCTGACCAGATAATTGTGTTTTGTGCAGGGGCGGGTAATGCCTGTCGTGTCGGCCTCTTGGAAGGCATCGTTACCTATCAGGAATGTCGGTACTTGCCCTGAAATGCACACCACAGGAATGGAGTCGAGCAGGGCATCGGTTAACCCTGTGACAGCGTTTGTTGCCCCCGGGCCAGAGGTCACCAGAAACGCGCCGACCTTACCTGTTGAGCGGGCGTAACCCTCAGCAGCGTGCGCCGCGGCCTGTTCGTGACGCACCAGAATATGACGGATTTTCTTTTGCTTGAATAGCTCGTCATAGATCGGCAGCACAGCACCGCCCGGATAACCGAAGATCGTGTCCACGCCCTGATCAATCAGCGCTTGAATTACGATGCCCGCACCTGTCATGGCTTCGGGCGCTTTTTCAGTTTTTGTCTTTGTGTCTTTGGCGTCTTTGCTTTTTGCTTTTGTTTTGGTCTGGGTCATGGTTTCGGGTCTAAACCTGTGTTGTTGATCGGCTGCGCACTTTTCAAAAAATAAGCCCGCTTAAATGTTCTAAGCGGCGCTTATTAAAATACCCTAAAGGCGAAAGCTTTAACACACTCTCTTTTCGCCGTTCACCCGGCTTGGGGCTTCCGTCTTTGTGATATGGCTTCATTAAGCCAAAAATTGCGGCGCTGCGTCAAGGGAAAAGCAATTAAATTACAAAAATTGAAATATTATTATAATTAATGATAATTTTGTATGGGTGCCATGCATTTGGGGCATGGCTAGGCTTGGCTTTTAGCTCTTATCTGATTGCGCAGCCATGTTAGCTGGCGTTTGGCGTAGTTGCGGGTTTCTTGTTTGGATTTGTCGACGGCGTCTTCCCATGACATTTCATCGCGTAGATAGGCGCGTAGCGGGTGGAAGCCCAAGGCGTGGGTGACAAGGGCGGTTTCAGGTACAATGCCGTCATCGATCAGCGCGGTTAAATGGCGCACTTCATCCAGCGCGCCGTTTTCGATCATGATGTCAAAGCGCGCTTCGCATCTTGCGTATAGTTCGTCGCGGGGCATGTCGATGAAATGGTATTCGAATTCCCAGCTATCATCAGGCGGGCCGCTGGTCGGGAGTTTTTGCCATTCGGCGAGGGATTTTCCTGTAGCCTCGAAGACTTCATAAGCGCGGATCAAACGCTGGGTGTCGTTCGGGTGCAGGCGGTCTGTCATGACCTTGTCTTTGGTGGCAAAGTCCGCGTGGAAGGCAGGGTTGCCGAGTTCTTTTTGGAGGGCAATGATCTTGGCGCGGATTTCGGGCGGCACCTCGGGAACGGGCGATAGGCCTTCGGTCAGTGCCTTAAGGTAAAACCCCGTGCCGCCAATGACGATGGGCAGCTGCCCGTTTGCGTGTGCCTTGTTGATTTCTTCTGTCGCCATTTCGCGCCACATCTGCGCGGAGCATTCTTCTTGCGGTTTGAGAACGCCATAGAGCCTATGCGGCGCTTGTGCTTGCTCTTCTGCCGAAGGGTGCGCGGTTAGCATATGCATGACATCATAAAGCTGCATTGAGTCAGCATTTATAATGACGCCGTATTTTTCTTTTGCGATTTTCAGGGCGAGGGCGGATTTACCGCTGGCCGTCGGGGCATAAATAATGACGACAGGCTTTTTATCTTGGGCATCTGTCGTCATTACAATTCACTTATATGGCTATCGTATTTGTGATTATTTCAAGCGTAGCGCCACAAAGCGTACGTCATTATCGCGGTTCACCAGCAGTAGCACGGATGAACGGCCACCTTTCTCGGCTTTCTCGATAATGTCTTTGGCTTTGACGGCGTCTTCGACGGTCTTTTGATTGATCTCTACAATCACGTCACCGGCAGACAAGCCTTTTTCAGCGGCTTCTGACATCGGTGTTACGTCGCTGACCAATACGCCGTTTGTTTCGTCATCAATATTATATTGTTCACGATCCATTGGCAGAATATCGCGCATGACAAGGCCTACACTGTCTACTGTAAGGCCATCTGATTTAGGCTCTTCACGTGGCTTTTCTGTAACCAGGCCTTCTTCTTCGGCTTTTTCAAGTTCACCGATTTTGACTTTGGCTTTGTGCTCTTTACCGTCGCGCCAGTATGTTACGCTGGCTTCCTCACCGATTGGTGTCTCTGCAACAACGCGGGGCAAGTCACGCATTTCGTTGATTTTCTTACCATTGAAATCAAGGATGATATCGCCTGCTTCAAGACCTGCAGCTTCGGCAGGGCCGTCTTTAGTCGTGCTGGCAACTAGTGCGCCTTTGGAGCCTGATAGACCCAAACTATCTGCGATTTCGTCAGTAACGCTTTGGATACGGACGCCAAGCCAGCCGCGTCGTGTGCGGCCGAATTCGATCAGCTGGCGGATAACGGGTTTGGCCAGGTTTGACGGAATGGCAAAGCCGATACCGACTGAGCCGCCTGATGGAGAGAAGATCGCTGTGTTAATACCGATTACTTCGCCTTTCAGGTTGAACATCGGGCCGCCGGAGTTACCACGGTTAATCGAGGCATCTGTCTGGATGAAGTCATCATAGGGGCCGGATTGGATATCGCGCTGCTGGGCAGATACGATACCAGCTGTCACAGAGCCGCCCAGACCGAACGGGTTACCGATGGCGATGATCCAGTTACCGATGCGTAGCTCGTCACTATTACCGAACGGCACGGCAACCATTGCGTGGTCAGTCTGGATTTTCAGAACAGCCAGATCGATTTTTTCGTCGCGGCCGATAACTTCGGCTTCGACTGTAACATCGTCATGGAATGTGACGCGTACTTCATCAGCGTCTTTTACAACGTGGTTGTTTGTGACGATGTAACCGTTTTCAGCATCAATCACAAAACCGGAACCTAGAGAAGCAGGTGGTACGGCGGGCATGCCCATGCCACGACGATCCATGAATTCTTCAAAGAAATCTTCGAATGGTGAGCCCGGCGGGAAATGCGGCATGTCAGGGAAATCTTCGACTTCAACAGGCTTATGTGTTGAGGAGATGTTGACCACAGACGGCAGAAGTCTTTCTGCCAGATCCGCAAAGCCGTCAGTACCGACGACAGCTTCTTTTTGGGCGTTTGCTGTGCTGATGCCGATGGGCGTCGCCAGCGTAAACAAAGTCAAGGATAGGATAATCAGCAGATTACGCATCTTAGTCACCATTTTCGATGTTGGTTGGAATGAAGTATCGTAATCAAATTAGGATGTTATCGGTGCGGGGTCAACCGCTCAGAGTCTAATCAGCGACGGTAAAATTTATTGGCTGATCATACGTAAACCCCAGACAATCATGACACCGAATGCAGCCATGATCATGCCCATTTGTCTGAACTGTGCAGGGGTGATTGTTAAGGCGCAGGCCATCATACGGCGCATACCTTCGGGGAAGATCGCATAGCAAAGACCTTCGATGACGATGGCCATTGCTATGCCTGTAAATATATAGAGCGCAAAATCACTCATGATTACTGTTTGTCAGTCGTCTTTTTAGGCGCCTGTTTTTTGACTTCTATTTCAGGGAAGTCTGTGTTGGCTTCAGGACCTTTGCTCTGATGAATGCCAAGCTTGTCCAGAAGCTTCTTGCCTTCGTCGGATTGCGCCAGACCTTCTAGCATCGCGCTGACATGCGTGCCGCCGCGTGATGAGAATAGGTCCATAACATTGGACATTCCTTCGACAGGGTTGCCTGTGTTCGCAATAACTTTCACGTTGGCAGATGTCAGGGCTTTGGCTTGTTCTACGCCAACGATCTGGTTTGCTTCAACGGCTTCGATAGCCACCAGATAATTCTGGTATCCCTCGTTCTGACCGATTTCGCGGGCAAGGGCGATCTGTGCTTCGACAGGGGCAAGCTGCATAAGCTTTTCTGCTTCGGCTCTTGCTTCACCTTCGATCTTGATACCTTCGGATTCCTTCTTGGTTTCTTCCAGCTTACCTTCGGCAATAATAACTGTAGTCTGGCGATCTTCGTCCGCTTTAACAACATTGGCCTCACGGGTGATGTCGGCTTGGCGTACTTGCTCAACCTGAATAACAGCCATTTCTTTTTCTTTGGTGATCTTTTTCTGCTCTTTGATTTCCTGCTCGGCGCGCTCGTTTGCGATACCAACAGCCTGAACTTTTTGGGCAGTTGTTTCACCAACAACTTGCTGCGCGCGCTGATCTTGAACGTCACGTTCACGACGTGCTTCGATTTCGGCGATCTCCGCGCGCTTCATGTTTTCAGCAACTTCGGTGCGGGATTCCATTTCGATCAGGGATTTCTTTTTCTCCATGATGTTGTGAACTACGCGGTTATCTTGCGCGTCACGGATATCCATCAGCTCGATGTTTTTAACCGGCACAACACCCCAACTGCCGAGCTGGTCTTGAACGGCTTCGGTAAACTGCTCGCCGTAAATGCTACGTTCCAGCATGATACGGTCAATATCGTGTGATGCCAGAATTGTACGGACGGCACCCTGAATAATTGATAGCAGTTGCATTTTCAGTTCGCTGAAGCTTTCCACACGCTGGGCGGCAAGGTTGCTGTCGTTGATACGGAAGAAAGCAACGATATCGACAACGAAGGGCACACGGCCAACGTCATAGGCTTCGTAAGCTTGTAGTTCCAGATCGAACACAGATACAGGCAGAACGATTTTGGTTACACCCAGAATAGGGAACCAGTGCGGCCATTCATAATATGTGTTTCCGTTCGGTGTATCTTTACCGTATGAGGTCGTGGATTTGGCAGACTGTACGATGTGTACTTCGTTAGTTTCTACAACGCGGCGGAAGATTAGGGCTGCGACAAGTGTAAGTATAACGACTGCGATAAATGCAAAGCTGATAAATAGTATAGGGTCCATCATTCTCTCCTAATGAAAAGGCCGCGTGAAATTATTCATAATGTGCAATTAATGCGGGTACTCTAAATCACTAAGTAGAGTGTGGCAATCGTTTTTGCTTTTAGAAGAATGATTTACTGATCAGAGAGATAATCCGAGAAGCGCTCCATTTTGAAATCGAAATAGCCATGCATATCAGGGGCATTGGCGGCAAAGACCGACGCGTAAAGAATGGCTAGACTGCCGCCGATTAACATAGCTTTCTGTTTGCCAGTTAGTCTGCGCTGCTTA
>DUBU01000010.1:26481-34510 GCA_012960155.1 Micavibrio sp.
CACGAAGTGATCTTCCCGTGACAAATTGGCGTCGGAGTTGAGCCAGTCTTTATCGATCGGGAACAGGTTGAACGGGATTTTGGCGATATTACCGATCATCTCGATGCTTTCAGATCGTGCCAGATGCCAGCTTTCGCCAATACTGCTGGTCATCATAAAATTATCGCCCAGATCGCCAAAGCTGACTTGGTGCAAGTCTTCTTCACCTTCCTCGGGGTCGGTTAGGTGCGTGTTAGGCTGCTCATATATTTTTACGAGATAGCTGTGCACTAGGCCGTCGTTGGCTTCCATATCTATAATGACATTCTGTCCGATATGCGGAATGAGCGCCTGTGTCAGATCGTCTTCGTCTGTGGGAGTGTAACCGTCAATCTTCTCGATTAGTTCATAACCGTAAGGGCGCTGGGAGAAGAATACGCCTATGCGCCCGTGTTCGCGCTCTACGCCGTCCAGATTTTTGTATTCGTACCATGCGGGCGTAATGTCCATTTTCAAAACAGTGTCACCACGCTTGATATCAAAGCGCAGCGGTTGGTCTGTTTTTAGATGCGTGTATTTCTTTACATCTTCGGAGTTTTGAATGGGCTCGTCATTTATGGCGATGATTTCGTCACCGGGTAGAATTCCTGCTGCGTAAGCCGGAAGATCGGTTTGTACACCTGTAATGATTGTGGGTACGGACGGTTTGCCGAAACTGGCATAGAAAATAAAGAGCAGCGCAAAGGGCAGCAGCATATTTGTTAATGGGCCGGCCAGCACCACCAGCATGCGCTTCCAATACGTATTGCGCTCATGATCATCGTAATCACTTATATGTACATGGGCGGAAATGGGGATTAGGTGAATGTTCCATTTAATGCCGCGGCTATCTGTGCGTGACCAAATTGTCTTGCCTGTACCAACGGACACATATTCAACTTTCATGCCTAATAGAAAGGCGGCAAAGAAGTGTCCGAATTCGTGAACAAAGAAAACAGTGATGATTATCAGCGGCAAAAGCGCGACGTTCATACCGTAATCAGCAATGAAAGAAGTCAATAGTTCCATACACTTAATATAGCCCCGTATGTCTTAATAAACACCCAAAATCACTTCTTACAAACTTCTTACACCTAACTTACAGCAATCTAACAACTCCCGTTTTAAAGCTTGGTAATATGAAAATATAAGCGATGTGCTTAACAAGTAATAGAGGAGAAACTAACTATGTGTGTATTTAAAACATTTAAAACTTTGGCTCTGGTCGCAACTTCAGTTGTAGCGCTGTCTACATCAGCAATGGCGAATGACATGATTGATAATCAAGCGTCAGGTGTTGTTGAAGGTAGCATCTATCAAATGGGCGGTGAAGATACTGTTCTGCGTGCCGAAGTTGGCTCAGTGATTGCTAACGAAGCACGTGATAACCGTGCTTTTGGCCATGTTTCTGGTGATATTATGCAGGATAACTTCCGTGGTCGTGACTCAAAATTGGTAGCACAAGTCGGTACAATCCGTGCCAAAGAAGCGTATATGAACCAAGCTGAAGGTTGGGTTGATGGTGATATTATCCAAGGTGCATTTGGTGACGAAGTTACGCTGGATGCTCGTGTAGGTTCAATTGATGCCGGTCAAGGTGTTGCCTTTAATAACAACGCATTCGGTGCGGTTTACGGCTCGATTTATCAGGAAGCTGGCTCACGCTCAAAACTGTCAGCGCGTGTAGGTTCAATCGGACCTAAAAACTAAAAAGTTGAACGAGTAGCAGGGGGCCGCGCGGGGCGGCACCCTGTTTTCTTTCCCCTAAAATAATAGTGAGTGTGTGATGTTTAAGTTTGTTTCAAAAATTGTGCTGGGTGTCTTTACCATGGTGATTTGCGACTGGTCTGTTGCTAGTGCTAATAGCCTGATTGATAACTCTGCCTATGGATATGTTAAGGGGGATGTAATCCAGACGGTTGAGCGAGGTGGAGAAGTTATACTAAATGTCGGTAGTATTGCCGCGGATAAACTTAAAGATGCAAAAGTTGTTGGTTATGTTGGCGGAGATGTAGTCATTTATGGCGGTCATGATAAGATAGCAGTCAACATCGGGAGTGTTACCAAGAAATGACTTTTAAAGGTTTTGCCTTAACGGCAATAACAGTAACGTATTTATTGACAGCGGGTTCTGCTTACTCACAAGGGCAGAACCCTGATGCTTTTTTTCGTCCAGTGAAGTCAAGTGATCTGGTAACAAAGCTGCCGCCGCGTCTTGATCAGGATAAGCGTTTTGATGAAAATACATCGGCATCTTTTGGCTCCAATGGTTGTCCTGATGAAATTAATATCGGTTCTATTCCTGAAGATTCAGATATTTTCGGTGATATTGATATTGAAGTTATTGTCGGTGGTGATGTGTTCATTGACTGTTCCAGATTTTAGAGTACGGGTTAGGGGAATTTTTTAAGTTATGGTTGCTGAAAGACTGTCAAAAGTTGCAGCGTGTACGCTGCTGGGTTTAGGGGTTTCTTTACTGTCGGGCTGTGGTTTTAACCCGCTTGAAGTTGATGTTAAGCCCAGAGGCGAGCCTGTATATAATTACACCCAAAGCTCCAATCTTCTTGATTGTGTTGGCAAGAATATCAACTATTCGAATGTGCCGTCGATCGACGTTTATGTATCTAATATTCCCGATCATACTATCCCTTCTATCGAAAGCGGTTTTCTAACAAAGAACTCTGTGATGATGGTCACAACTGCACTTGATCGTTTTAATACGAATAAGGTTGCCGTTGTCGGTAAGAATGGTGGTGATCCGCGTCGCCGTCAGATCCAGATTTTAGGCTCCTTTACCGAGCTTAATCGCACCACCAGTTCCAGTGCGATGAGTAGTGAATCCCTCTTCCCTGGTGGTTTCGAGCTTGAGTTTGGTGCCGATAAAAACTTTAATCATATCGCGCTTGATCTGGCGATGAGTGAAGAAAACCGTATTGTTCCTGGTACATCAACCAGCGTGGCCGTGCAGGTTCATGGTAACTCAGGTGATGTTACGCTGACCTATGATGATGGTGACGAGTTTGCCGCAATCGGTGCTGCTGGCTTTACTGCGCAAGAAGGCTTCCACGCCGCGCAGCGTTTGCTGATCGAAACATCTGTTGCCCTGATGATGTCCAAATATTTCGACATTCCTATTCGTAACTGTTTGAATGCTGTTAAGAAGCCGGAGACGCAGAAGATTTACAACCCTTATGATCGCCCTGTTTTTGGCGGTTCTGATGAGATACCTGCGCTGACAATTGATAATGGTTACTATTCGGCGCCAGCTATGCAGCAGAGCGGTGCGTTGACCGTGTATGATAATAACGGCCAGCCACAGCAATATAACGGCAAGCGTCTTGATCTTTATCGCTATGACCAGTCATTGCCTGAGGCTAACGGCCAGGTGTTTATTCCCGGTAATGGCGGAAGACGTTATCTTTACGACCAGCCCCGTTCCTATGACGAAGAGCCTTCAGACGGCTATGCCGGTGTAGATTTCCAGTAAAAGAAGAAAATTGGGTCGTGTTAGAAAGTTAAGTGAGAGACTGGACACGACCCGGGGAATTTCGTTACGGCTGCTACCTTTCGGTCCTGACCGGGTTGGCGAAGACACCGCCCGCGCCAGCCTCCCGACACTTATATAGAGATTAGGATGTCCGAATGCAAGTTCTTATGGGCTGGCGTTTGATTTTTTTGCGCAGCCATTTCAAGCGGCGTTCGGATACTTCTGCAAATGCAAAACATAGGATGATGGTTGCAGATAATAATGCAAAATCATGGAGGTGTTTTGGTAGCGTTTCAGGCAGCACGGAATCGAAAAATTGCAGGGCGGGATAGTGTACGACATAGAGTGTAAAACTTGCCCCCGCTAACAAAGTGATGAGTCGCGCAAAGGTTGTTTTTTGACCGTCTTTACTGTTGTTTTGGCACAGGTTGCTGACACCTGTTAGATGGGCGGCGACCAGCAGTGATAATAGCGTATTCCAGACAAATTCATTTGAAAATCGGAACGTTTCGTTAATTTTCTCTGTTTCAAATATGGCATGCGTTATCACGAGTAAGCTGTGCGGTAAATTGATCGTTAGGCACGCTGCGTAAACGGCGACGGGCAGAAGGGCTAATGTCCATGAAATGGCCTTGCTATACGTTTTGAGAAGCACGTTTTTGTATAGGTATACTCCGGCTAACCAGCTGGGTAAAAGCAGTAAAACGGCAGGTCCGAATGCTATGCCAAGGGGCAGTAAGGCCAGCCATTTTTTGTGCCCCGATATGAAGGTAAAAACGCCGAATAAAATGTAGTAGGCCGCCTCATAACTGAGTGACCAATAGGGGCCATTTGTACCTAAACGAACTCCTTGGCCCAACCATTCATTTGAAAATGTCAGGGCGTAAAAAATTTGTGTCAGGGGAGAAATATCATTGAACCACCATCCGTCATACACAGATGGGGCGATACGGCTGCCAAAATAATCAAGGGTGATTGTCAGTAATATGGCAGGGACGACAACCGGGTATAATCTGGTGGCGCGACTGAAAACGTAGCCTTGCCATGTTGTGTCTTTTTTATCAGCGGTATAGGCAATCAGAAATCCTGAGAGGACAAAGAATATGATGACGGCATCACTGCCCAGATTTAAATCGCGGATCCAGATATAGGTGCCGTCTGTAAAGCGCGGATAGGCGAAATGCGATAACACAACAATCATTGCTGCCATAAATCTAAGGGCGTCCAGATAGATTGAAAATCTGGGCGTCATGGTTTCGACCTTTTGTTTTTAGATCTCTTTAAAGCACGGGCGCTCTCTTTGAAGGGCACGATGAGGGCTTCTTTGAAATTGTTATGCGGCTGCTTGATACGTTGGCCGGAGCCATCGGGACGGGCTATACCATATTCGATGATTTCTTCTTTATCAGGGATAAATAGCGTACCGAACATCCAGTCCCAGAAAGCGAATATTTCGCCGAAATTTTTATTGTGATGTTCTGGTTTCAGGCTGTGGTGAATTTGATGCTGTGCAGGGGAGATTAGAATATGTTCAATAGTCTTGCCGTAGCTGATCCAGATATGGCTATGCCTGAAGTTAGAGCCTAAGAAATTAAACAGGAAGTAAAAGCCATTCACGCCTGCTATAGCTGCGATACTAACGGTACCGAAAAAGACGGCAATAAACAAACCTTGAGCAACGCCTATAAGTATTCCAGAGAATATGCTGGAGAATAAATCGTATAAGGGGTGTTTACGATATACCGTCATCGGCGTCATGATTTCGGCGCTGTGGTGGACAGCGTGAAATGGCCACAGGAAGTTCTTTTCATGATGGATGCGGTGTACCCAGTAAACGCAGAAGTCAGAAATCAGGGTCAACATCAAAGTCATAAGGGCGATGTTTATGGGCGTTAATTGTTCGGGCTTTTCAGCAGGGCTGTCTTTAAAGATCATCATGATAATCGCTGCCATGAAGGTGGCGATTGCCAATCTATTAATGACCTTGAATAACACCAGTGCGCGCCCGAACAGGAAGAGCTGCGTGTCCAATAACGTGGAGCGATGCTTGTAATATTCTTTAGGAAAAAGCCAGCCCCAGAATGATCCCTCAGCCTTTCCGCTTTTACGTTTTAGCATGTAGATCAGAAAGCCCATACCGATGAAGGGCAGTATGTAGTAGGGATGAAACCGTATTCCCGTCGGCATAATATCGACAAGAATTTTAAATATCGCAGTGTCTGTCAGAAACGATAGATCCATGAGGTATTGTCTGAAAAGAATTGAGTATTTGCTGTGGGCGGAGCCACTTAATAAATCATAGCAGAAAATCGTTAACAGCGCGTATGTTAATAACGTCCACAATGCTAGGAACGATAATAAACGTGTCGCGTTTGACACTTGTCAATTTTCGTGAGAAGCATATGCAGTAAGAGATAAGTATGAGTACTGTAACTTCCTCACGCGAAAGCAAGTTTAAGCGGTTTAAAGGCTCCGGAAAAAAGGTTTTCTGGACTTGGATTGCGTATCAATGTGTGAAGGGCTCTCTCACGACTTCTCTTATATGGGCGCCGCTAATATGGGCCTATTTTCACTAAGACTACTTGCTAACCTATAATTCTAGCTAGGAGGTCGCATGGACGCGATATACTGGGATCATTACTACAACAACATCATTATTCTGAATTTACTAATCGTCATTGGATTGTTTACAGGCCTGCGTCTATTTTCTGGTGCTTTGGCGCATGTTAATGCTTCGAAAGAATTGCTGACTAAAGATAATCCAGCCTTTGGTGTCTCGCTTGCGGGTACGACGCTGGCGGTTGCGATTATGCTGAGCGGTACTGTTTATGGTAGTCCGGGCATTGAGGCAGAGCACGCGGTGCTGTCTGTTGGTGTTTTTGGCCTGATCGGTATTGCCCTAATGGCGATTACGCGCATTATCTTTGATAAGATTACATTGCCCACAATTTCCCTGCGAGATGAAATTGTGCGCGGTAACCTTGCCGTTGCGATTGCCGATACGGCGAATGTGCTGGCAGCCGCCATTATTATCCGCACGGTGTTAATTTGGGTCACGGGTTACACGCTGGATAGCATCTATGCGATTCTGGGTGGTTATGTGGTGTCACAGATTATTCTAACAGTCACAACGATTGTGAAGACCAAGGTTTTCCATTCGTTGAATAAGGGCCGTAATTTGAGCATGGAGCTGATGAACGGTAACCGTGCGCTGGCCTTGCGTTTTGCTGGTCAGAAAATCGGTGTAGCGTTCTCTATTGCAGCGGCGGCTCATATCGTAGTGTACGAGCAATATGAGCTTGGTACGATCCTGTTTGCGTGGTTTGTGGCGTCTGTCGTTACCGTGATTATCTGGAAGGTGCTGTGCATTGTTGCAGAGAACATCATTTTGTTGAAAGTCGATATTCGTGATGAAGTGATGGAGCAGCGTAATATTGCTGTTGGTGCTTTACAGGCCGCTATCTGTATCGCGATGGGGCTATTAATTGCCGCCGTCTAATTCGGACGATTTATTCTTGTTTAGGGCCGCTTCATCAGCGGCCTTTTTCATGGCCTCTAGTTCCTGACGCGCCTTTTCATCGTCTATCTTATTACGTGTAGGGACTGAATTTGTATTCCCAATCATTTGAATTGCCCAAGCGCATTCATAGCTTAAAAAGCCGAGCACAAAGCATGCAAATATGGGTGCTCCGTCTATATCCGACATAAAAAGGACGCCGATAAGTAGTCCGCATATACCGCCTGTTAATGCTGCGTATCTTGGTTTCATGGGGCTGCGTTAGTTGAGTAGCAGGGCTGCTGTATGGGTCATGGCAAACATATAGTAGCCGGCAAGCTGATATGCTGAGTCAATTGCGACAGCTTGGAAGGGGTAGCCCGTATAGAACGATCCCATTAGCGTAGGCGGCATAGAAAAGGCTACCCATAGTAGGCTGGACAGGGCGATAAAATCGCGCGGATTATCGACGCCGTGGAAGCCTGCTAGGAAGGAATAGAAGACGGCGGCTAATATCCAGAGCATAAAGGTGACGACAAACGGGAAGGTAGTCGCGTCCATTTGCTCTTCATCTTTGCCGCGGGCTTCAAGCCATTTTGTGCCTAATGTTTTTGGGTGATACCAAAGCAGGCCAAGCAAAAATGCCAGTAGCGCTGAAATAAATGTCTCAATAAATGGAAACTCAAATCCAATCATAAAATATGCTCCTTTTATAATTGGAGCATATTTTAGCTTATATTTCGTTAAAAAACGATGCCGTAAGTATCATATTCGTTTTATTACAATATCTTATAGATATCGTCATTGATGCCGTTATGAAAGTCTTGCAGCTCTTCCAAAGACAGGCCTTTTAATGGTTTTTGGTGTGCTTCGGCATATTTTACGATCTGGCCTGTGACGTGATGGGCTTGTCTGAAGGGTAAGCCCAGATGTTGCACCAGCCAGTCGGCTAATTGTGTTGCCGTTGTTAGTGCTTGAGAAAAACCTCTAAACGCTTGACAATATTCCTGATCATTTTTATCTTTTAA
>DUBU01000011.1:0-4114 GCA_012960155.1 Micavibrio sp.
CCCCTTCTTCTACGACAAGGCCCTGGAGTGCCTATTTTTGGGTGTGGACGACGGGGGGGGCGGCTGTATTTTGGGACGGCGGATATTAGATGGAGAACGGCGACTTCCTTCGGACCAGGGGTGGTGGTTGGATACGTCGAACTCGTTTATTGAAGTGCCTGCTCCGATGCCGTACGCGGCCGAGCGAGAGGCATCTGGAACAGGAGGAGTCTCAACAGTGTCCGCGGATGCTGCTCCTCAGGCACCCCGCCGCCGCCACGGCGAGAAGAGTGCCCCAGCCCCAGAGGACCTGCTGCCCGCTCTCGCCAGTCAGCCTTTTGACCGGAGCGGCGCGGGTAACCTAGCTGGGAGCTGCCCCGCGTGCCGTGGCCATCACAAGCCACACACGTGGGATGAGCGTTGCCTGAACGGGAATTTCAGGACGCCCCTGCCTGCCACTGCTGCTTCGGACGAGGGTTTCGCCAAAGCTAGCTTGGAAGTGGATGGGTATGGAGGTGGTACGGGGAGTGGGGCGGCGAAGGAGGCTTTCGTAACCGCGACTTCGGGAAGTGATTCCCCCGGTGCGATTTCCCACCTGCTGCCGCCAGGAACTGCTCACCCAGCGACGTCGGCGACTTCGTGGTCTACGAGTTGCCTCTCTGAGCGTGCGCTGGCGAACGAGTCTGCTGGGATGCAGTCTCTTCGCCGCCTTGTTCAGCTGTCTCATCCTCTACAAAGCCCATAGGGTCTTGTTCTACCAATGTTGCGACTTGTTCGAACACATTGGCGTTGTCATCCATTTGTGGTTTCAGTGGTGCGTTCTGGTCACCGACGGTGCGGAAAAATTTTGCAGCGTCACGTAGCAGGCGGCCTGCGATTTGTGCGTGTGTAGGCATATATATAGCTCCTTTGGGTTTGCGGTATGTGTCTACTCGGCAAAGCCTAAGGGGTTACATAATGAATGTAAACCGCTGAAACGGGAAAAAAGCGTGAAACGTCTACTCTTCGATAACTTCTTCTGCAATCTGCGCGACAACGGGTGTTGCGCGTGGGTGCACAGACAAGTAGTCGCCCTGATCTTCCACGGATACGACCTTCGGATTTACAGCGGCGCGATAGAGCGCGAACAGACAGATGCCAATGTAAATGGCACCGACACTTCCGAAGAACGCCGAGGGGCCGTAAAAGCTCATGAATAGGGTAGCGATGAACGGACCGAAGAATGACCCAACGCCGTTTAGTAGGATCAACATAGAGCTAGCGCCGACATATTGTTCACGCGATAGATGGTCATTCGTATAGGCAACGCAGACGCCGTAGATACTGAGCGCCATGGCGCCGACAAAAAACATATTCAGATATAACAGTTCCATATTGCCTTGTGAGAATAGGCACAGGCCTGCTGATATGCTGGCAAGGAAAGCGATCATCGTAATTATTTTACGACGTTCAATTCTGTCAGATAAGTAGCCGATTGGTAGCTGGGCACTTACTGCGCCGAGAATAAAGAAGGCCATGAAGTTGGCAATTTCGCGAATTTCCATACCTGTTTGTGCGGCAAATACGGGTCCGATACCAAATAGAATACTGGCGCCGGCACCTGAAATAATCACGCCGACAACACCTAGAGGGGATGCTTTATACACCTCTTTAATGCCGATCGGATGCGGCGCTTCGAAATTCGGGGCTGGACGTTTACTGAGCGAGATCGGCAGCAAGGCTACGGAGATCAGCACGGAGATCAATACGAAGAGCTCAATTTGCTCCGGCGGGGCGATGTTTAGCAAGTACTGGCCGACAACCATTGAGCCGTAGAACGTTCCAAGATAAGTGCCCAGAACTTTACCGCGGTTTTCGTTTGTCGAGACATCGTTCATCCAGCTTTCGATAACGATATACAGGGCGGCGAAGCTAAAGCCTGAGATCATACGGGCAACACACCACCATACAGGGTCAACAAAAATGCCGTGCAACAGGGTGGTGGCAGAGGCCATGGATGCCATGGCGGTGAATACGCGGATATGCCCTACATTGCTCACCAGTATTGGAGCAAGAACGGATCCTGCCAGAAAACCACCGTAATACATGGACATGACAAGACCAGTTGTTGCTGTGCTGAAGTCTTCGATTTCGGCACGTACACCCAGTAATGTGCCCTGCAAACCATTGCCGACCATGATCATGAAGATACCGAAAAATAACGGCCATGAGTCTTTGATTACTTTGTTCATGGTAGGCACTCCTTGTCGTCAGTTACGCGTAGTTAGCAGGGTTGAAATATTGCGCTTACAGATAGTGATTCGCGTCTCTGATGTCCATAGAAATCTATTTCTTTTTGGGTGTCTTTTTAGGCGCTTTCTTAGCAGCTGATTTGGTCGCCGTCTTGACTTTGGTTTTAGGTGCTGTTTTCGCTTTGGTGGCAGGCTTTTTGGTTTTCTTAAGCTCTTTAAGCTCGTCTTCCATACCGAGGCCAACAATCAATGGCTCGAGGTTTTTGCCGTAGCGTTCCCAAGCTTTGACCGATGTCTTGTAGACCGGCTTGATGACCTGCATTTTACTTGCTGTCAGAACGGCACGTTTTTGCTTGTGCGGCTGCAAGCACGCGTCGTTCCATTCCAGACCGACGTAATCAATCAATTTGCGTGCTTGTGTTTCCAGATCACTAACGGTGTCCTCGTAGTCAATTTCGAGGAATTGACCTGGCAATACTTCGCGCCAATAGGCCATCAGGTCTTCGTATAATTTATAGTATTCGGCGAGTTCTTCGAGGTTGTAAGACCAATACTGGCCGCGGGCGAAGTTCTGCTTGTAACATGAAAGGCAGTTATCGATAGGATTGCGGCGCGTATGAATGATTTTCGCGTTTGGCAGAATGCTGACAATTTCGCCGATACGGGCAAAGTTACCTGGCATTTTATCGGTGATGTACTTTGCCTTCTTGGTCGTGTCGCGCTTCTTGATTTGCTTCACGTAGTATTCACCCATCTCGCGGGCATTTTTGGCAGTGACCAGACCGAATTTGCTGTCTAGCTCGCTGATATGCGGCAGCTCGCCCGCACCGAAGACGTCAGGGTGGGAAGATATGATCTGTTCAGTTAGTGTCGTGCCTGAACGTGGCATGCCTACAATGAAGATCGGTGTTTTCGAACCATAGCCTTTGCCCTTGAATTTTTTAAGATTGGCAGGGGAGTAATGTTTCTTGATGGCTTCGAAATGGTCTTGCTGGCGTTCGCTTTGGAACGGGATGAATTTGCGTTTGGCGTCATTGCCTTTTTTCAAGTGAATGAAGGCTTTCTTGTAATCGCCGATATCTTCGTATGCAGAGAATAGCGCGAAATTTAGCGTGGATTCCAGCTCCAGACCGTGGCCTTCGATTTTCTTTTCGAGGCTTACCATTTTCTTGAAGTCTTTATCGTCTTTTGTGAATTTTTTGACGTTTGACATGGTGAAGTACAGGCCGGGAAGGTTGTCGTTTATTTTCTTGGCTTTTTTGAGGTAGTCGCGGGATTTATCCAGCTCACCGATTGTTTGGTGCAGATCTGCCAGACCGACCAGAATACCTGCGCTTTTGGGCGCGATTTCTAAGGCTTTCAGGTAGTCTTCTTTAGCTTCTTCGATGCGGTTATTGATGTGGTGTATTTGCGCACGCTTGACGTAAGCATCAGCCATTTCCGGGTTCTGCTGCAGCGCTTTGTTGATCGTTTCCAGAGCTTCTTCGGTTTTGCCTGCGCGGTCCTGTACGTTTGCAAGTTTCAGGTAAACGCGCGGATTGTCCGGTTTTAATTTGTCTACTTTGCGCAATTCTGCTTCGGCTTCGGCGTGTTTGTCCAGCATTAACAATGTATCCGCCATATCCATATGGACTTCGGCGGAATCAGGGCGCAGGATCATGGCTTTCTGGATAGTCTTGATGGCTTCGTCAAATTGGCCTAGATGCCTTAATGTTTCAGCGAGGTTTAAGTACGCTTCGAAGTAGTCTTTGCGAAATGAAATAGCGTATCGTCCATGAGTGTGAGCCTCAGGGAACTTACTTTGCTGCATAAGGCTTACACATAAGTTGTTGTGCGCTTCTGCGTAGTCTGGCCGTGCCATAATTGCTTTGCGATACTGTTCTTCTGCTTGTTCGTGTTGTCCT
>DUBU01000011.1:4124-33494 GCA_012960155.1 Micavibrio sp.
AAGCAACGCATTGCCAAGATTGTTGAGAGCTTCGGGATATTCGGGCGCTAGCGCCAATGCTTTAAGGCACATTTCTTCGGATGCTTTACTTTCCCCTTTGTCGCGGAGAGCATTGCCAATATTATTCATAGGAAGCGGGTTGTCAGGATTTATCTCCAGTGCCTTTTCCCAGCATTTTATAGCTTCGTCCAGATCATCTAATTTTGCAACGGCGGCTCCAAGGTTTAGCCATGCTTCGAAACTTTCTGGTGCCAATTTCACGGCTTTTCGGCCATCCTTTTCGGCTTGTTTATAATCACCCATAAGCCATAGGGCGTAGCTTTTGTTCCAGAATGTCATGGGATTTTTAGGGTCAATCTTTGAGGATTTGTCGAATGCTTTAATCGCTTCGGTCTGTCTACCTACTTCGTTGAGCATTACGGCAAGGTTTGTCCATCTTTCAGCGCTGCTGCCATCGAGTTTAACGGCTTTCTGGATTGAGTCGATCGCTGCATTCAAATCGCCCATGTGATAAAGAGCAAGACCCATATAATACAGGCTCTCGTCGTGATCGGGGACCGAAGCGAGTATGTCTCTGAATGTCATTTCGGCCACACGATAATTGCCAATTTGCATGCTGTGTATGGCCATGTTGTAGGCGTCTTCCAAGCTAACTTCTTGCGTGTCTTTTGAGCTCATAGGGTAAAATCTTTCGATGTTGAAAATGTAGATGCGCGGCGCGCTGAAATGACTATCAAATATAATGTTCCTAAGGCTTTTAGTAAATACGTGCTTTATTCATTAGGAAAAAATTCCTTTACTTAGGAATATGTTCCTGCTATGTTCCGGATAAGTGAATTGAAAACGGAGTACGAAAATGTTGATCAAATTAGGCCGCGGCTTCGGATGCGGTAAGCAATTGGTTTCTGAAATGGACGGTGGCGACGCGCCCGCAAGTTATAGCTCGTTCGAGATCAATATGGGGACGAGTACGGGTAACTGGCAGGCACTGTCTGAGATGCTTTTATATGATGCCGAAGGCAATGAATTTGCATCGGGGCTTACCGCTGTTGGCGAAACTGTTTTGACGATGGAAGGGCTTAGCCCAGGTGAATACACATCGAATAGTACGTATGGTGCTGGTACGACGGATGCTGCGTTAACTGATGGTGTGCCGGACCCTGCCGTTTCGGGCGCGGGTTCCGGCACGGCACAGTGGTCTGATACAGGGGCAACACCGCTTATCATTTTTATCAAGCCATCAGCGCCGATTACGTTGGGTAAGGTAGAGCTGTGTGCGAGTATCGCTTATGGCTGGCGCCCATCCCATATCATTTTTGAAGGTAATGGCGGGGTGCTGATTCCTGTAGCGGCGCCAGCGGATGAAAGTGATCATTTCCAGACAACGTCAACGGGCAGTATTCGCTGGTATAGATGGACGTTCTAAGTAATTAGTTGTGAGGAATGATTTTCCTTACTGGTGCGAATAGCATTAAGTCCATAAACTGTTGGCGTTATGGTTCAATATTTATGCTCAGATACTCAAGTTGAAGAAACGTTTAGAACGCTTTGTCAGTTAATTACTGATAATGGCGGGTTTATTCATGAAGAATTGATTGTTGATCAGAAGGGGCGTAGCGTTACAGTGCGCGTACCGTCCAGCGTCGAAGATAATGCGATTATCATCAAGCTGTCACGTCCTTTGCTGCTGCCTTATAAAAAGTTCAATATCTATATTCAGGATGACAAATATATTCTGAATGATTGTGATGAGAGTATAATGCCCCTGCAGCGTGAGCTCATGGAGCATATGCTTGCCCTTTATAATCTCACCGATAAGTTTGCCGAGCATCGCGAGATTAGTGTCTTGCAGCTAATTCACAAAGATCCAGACGTTATCAAGTGGATATTAGGGGCGCGTGATCCTACGAGTAGACAGCTTATTGATGATATGGCGAATGATGACTTGCAAGAGGCTTTGAAGAAAAGCTTTTTTAAAACCAGAGTGATAGGCGTTCATAATAAAAGCTCGAATGATAGAGAACAGTGTTTAATGCCTTTAGTGGATTTCATTAATCACCATTTTCAAGCTAATATATTTAACTTGCCTGATCATATAGACGGTGAGCTAACTATTCTAAAGAGTACGCCGGTTGATGGTTCTAATGAATGCTATGTGCGCTATAGCAATATGGATGCACTGGATAGCCTGCTGAATTATGATTTCGCTGATGATCATGCAAAGTTTGTAAGGTCTGTGCCGATGAAAATTGAATTGGAAGGAGTCGGCACTTGTGAAATCAAAGCGCGTTTGAGTCATGTTAAGCATAACCTGGCGATCTTGCCAGATCACCTTAAAGGGCTTGGAATATACCTGCCACAAATGATGGCGAATAATGTGACGAAAAGCTTTGAGTTAAGTTTTCTGATGATCCCGCAGGCTGGTGCCCCTAAATCCATGCGGCGTATTTTGGCAGCAGGTCTGACCATGATTGCGCCTACTGCGTCACAAGACCAAGTATTGGATTATGTAACAGCACTTGAAAAAGAGGTCATTCGACACAATATCATTTTCTATAATGATTTGCGCGAAAAGCTTCATAATCATCGGCGTGTGGCAGGATGTGAGGTTTTATATGATCGCATTTGTCAGATGATTGATTGTCAGATTGACAATATTCGCAAATATCCATTTATTGAGACTATTAATGTCAGCGACCTGTTGAGCGAAAAATAACTTTTTATAGCTAAAACAATGGGATACGAAAGTAGTAACCCTTAAGGATAGGTCGAAAATTCAGGGTTTGTTAATAAAGTTGTTAGTATAGTTAAGTATACGCTCACAATATTGGTGGGCAAAAATTTCCGGCTTATCATGCATTCACTTGTGTGATACTTTGGAAGGGTAGAAGAAGTGGAGCAGAATGCTCTGATTTCTGAACAGAGTGGCTAGACGCGTTAGAATGTCAGTGCCGCTAAGATTGGTAAAAGCAAGGAGAAAGCCATGAAAAATAGTAAATCAAAAGTATTGTTAGGTGCTGCGACGCTCGCAGCAGCTGTGGCGCATGGTGTGCCCGCTGCGCAAGCTGCAACAGCGACCATTCCTATGACAGCGAAAGTTCTCGCGGCCATACAAATTACAAAGACAGCAAGTATGCTTTTTGGAAGTATTACTGAGAGTGGTGCTGGCGGTAAGGTGGTTTTGAGTAACATTGATACTCGATCTGCTACTGGCGGTGTGTCGCTTATAGGTGGCACAGGTGCTACGTCAGGAGGTTTTACGGTCAAGGCAGCCACTGGTGTTAATTACGACCTTGCCTTTACAGCAGCTTCGGCGACGGTCACAAATGGTTTGGGTGACACTATGAACGTAACTGGTTTTACGCTTGATGGTGGTGCGATCGCTAACCCTTATACGAATACAGCAGCGACGGCTACTTATAAGATGGGCGGAACGTTGAACGTTGGAGCTGGTCAGGCAACTGGCAACTATACGGGCAATATCGCAGTTACGGCGGTATACCAGTAAGGTCTATCTCTTAAAAGAATTCTATTCATGGCTTTTATAAGGTCGTGTCGGTGGCAGAATGTCTCCGGCGCGGTCTTGTGCTTTCTCGATTAGCCGAAATTCTTTTTAACAGACTTTAAATCGCGTATTTCTGGATTAAATTAGATTCTTTCAACAGCCAAGTATGGTACAATGAGATTATGAGCAAGGAACACAAGCCACAGCAGCAGAAAGCTGTACCGTCTGGTAAAAAGGTCCGTCTCGGGACGGCGACGGCGGTGGCTTTGTCTTCTTTAGCGGCATATCAGGGATTTAATGCGATTGCTGCAACGGCGACGCTTCCTATGATAGCCCGTTTGGTCCGCGCTATTGAAATTACCGTAAATACGACTTTGAACTTCGGTACGCTGGCGATGACAGTGGATCGTGAAGGGCAGGCGCGTATTGACCCTGCGGCTAATCAGCTATTTATCGACGGTAGCAGCAGCTTGTCACTGGCAGGTGGTGAGCCGCGTGCAGGGCGTATTCAGGTGAAAGGCTCCAACTTCCCTGTTGCTGTAAGCCTTGCTGATACGCAAGTACGCATGACAAATGGTACGGATACTGTGCTGGTCAGTAATTTTAATCTGGTGACGGCCAATGGTGGTACGCGCTTTACGGTGACACCATCGCCCGGAACATTCAGCTTTAGTGTGCCTGTCGGCGCGACAATCAATACACGATCACAGCAATTGACTGGCGAATATGTCGGCTCGACGCAGATTTACGCGAATTATCAATAATTTTCTTCCTAGATTGATCTTATGTCAGCCCTTTCGAAGGGTTGTTTTTGTTTATACGTATATTATGTGGTAAGCAGGCCGTTAGGAGCAGGAACGAGTAATAGTGAAGTTTGCCTTAACAAAGTAAAAAAAGCTGTTTTGTGAGAGTAAATTACGGGCTTGCATGTTATAATGAACTATTGCAAACTGGAGATGTCCTTCATGGGCGTTTCTAGCTAGGAAAATCAAATAACAGATCATATGGTTAACCTTTTACGACAACTGCGTTCGAATGAACGTGATATATTTATCGCAGCAGGGGCAATTGTTTTGTCTTTGGGCATTGTGTTGTCTTCATTCTTTATTGTGAGTGAGGCGCAAGCGCTGCGTATCAGTATGAAGCGCATTATTTTTGAAGGTCCTAAGCGTTCTGACATTATCTCTATTATTAACAACACTGCGCAAGAGCAGACATACCGTCTAGGCTTGAAGCATTACCGTATGGATGCCGAGCGCAGCCTGGTAAAGTTGGAGGGTCCTGATGATCCTGCCGGTGCTGATATTAGATGGGCGGATGAAATGATCCGCTATGCGCCGCGTCGTGTGACTGTGCCACCTGGTGGTTCGCAGCAAATCCGTTTGCTGTTGCGCAGGCCGCGTGATTTGGCTGATGGTGAATACCGCTCCCACCTCTGGATTATTACTGAAACTGATGCCGAAGCATTTGAGGCTAACAAGCCTGCTAATGCAGGGGCGCAATCTTTCCGTTTGGCGATGACGCCTGCGATTACGCTGCCGATTTTGGTCAGAAGCGGCCAGATGAACATCAAGAGCAGCATTACAAATGCTAAAGTTACCGATGTTGGTGGTGGTAAGCATAAGGTGAGTTTTACCGTAAACCGTGAAGGCAATAGAAGTCTGTATGGTGATCTGCGTGTGATTTGTACAGGTAGTGGCGAATATGTAGCTAGTAACAAGCGTGGCATCGCTGTCTATACAGAGCTGACAAAGCGTGAATTTAGCTACGAGTATGATGTGCCCGCTGATCAAGCGGCAGCGTGCCGTAGCGTGCGTATCGAGTATTTAGCGGATAAAGATGATGCGCAGTATAATGGCGCGTTAATGGCACAGGCTAATGCGTCTATGTAATATCTTTTGGCGATATATAGTATTGAAGGCTTCCTGTTGGAGGCCTTTTTTATTGCCTGAATACATGGCTGTTGAGCTTGATTACTAGTGTGGAAAGCTAACATCTTTTAAAATATAGAAAAAAGATTGTTATTCACAGCTTTTGTGCTACCATTGTATTGGGCTATTCTAAATTAACTTTCTCTGCTCGGATTCTATGAGCGTATATCATTGGACGGAATATTTAAGGCGAACGCTGTTCGTCACACTGTTTATTGCGGTGTGCGGAATCGTGTCCACGCCTCTTGCTCGCGGAGCTGATGAGTCAGTCGCCGAAGAGTGGATATTTAACGTGATTTTGCCACCAGCGTGGACGATCGCGGACGCTATGATTGCCTATCAATATGAGGGCAGCTATTACTTGCCGGCCGTGGAGCTGGGCGAGGCGCTTGATTTTTATATCGAGGCCGAAGTTGATCGTGGTTACGTTAGCGGTTTTGCCGGTGACGAAGGTAATACGTTCACAATTGATTCCGAAAAAGGTGAGTTGATATTAGAAGGCGAGATTGAGTCTCTGCCTGATGATGCTGTGTTGTCGCAGGACATGGTTTTTGATGAAGATGTCTTTGTTCGCATCGACGTGCTGAATAGAATCTGGCCGATCGAGATGGAGTTACTGCTTTCTAACTTGCAGATTATTATTGAGGCCGAGCAGGATCTCGCGTTTATGGAGCGTCTCCGCCGTTCTGAAGCGCAAGAAAGAATTTTCGCGCAGCGCGGCGCAGGTAAGACTGATTTTTCGTCCCTTCCATTTGTTGATAATCCGGTAAAGATGCTGGGCAAACCTGCCTATGATATTCAGGCAACCTATACGTATGATGATGCGGACAATACATTGCGTGGTTCCAATAACATAACAGGTACGCAGCAGGTTGCGGGGTTTGTTGCTGATTACTCTGCAAATTACGCCTTTATTGAGGGCAAGTTTAGGCGTCCTGAGAGTATCCGCTTACGTATGGAGAAACAGGCGATTGGCGAGGATTATATTGTTTCGCCCTATGTCAAGCGCTTGGAGCTCGGTGATGTGACGCTGCCGCGTCGTGATCTTATCGGCAATACGACGGGCGGGCGTGGTTTTATTATTTCAGATAAAACTTCCGAGCGTGATCGTGAGTTTGACCGTGTAACAGTAGAAGGCACCGGGCCGCCGGGCTGGGAAGTCGAAGTTTATAATAATGATCAGCTTATTGAGGTCGGCATCGTTGATGGTGTCGGCGAATACCGTTTTGAAGACATCGTTCTGAATTACGGCAAAAATAATATTCGTACAGTGCTATATGGGCCGCAGGGGCAAATTCGTGAAGAGGTCGAAGAGTACAGTATTGGCAATTCGATGATGAAGCCCGGTGAGTTTGATTATAGCGTGGGTCTGACGGATACAGGGCGTAGTCTCATTCTGCTGGAGAACGAGCCGCGTTTACAGCCGCGTGGTGTAACTAAGAATGCTGAGTTTTTTTATGGCCTGAACAATACATTTACATTCTTTGGAAGCTTTACCGAAACACCAACGCGTGACGATTTACAGCAATACTACACAATCGGCACATCCTTTTCGACGCCGATCGGCTTAGGCTCGGTTGAAGGATATAAGCAGATTAATGGCGGCAATGCTGTCGATACCCGCTTTATCACAGAGTTGTTTGGTGTGCGTTTGAATTTGCGCGCAGCTATGTTTGATCGCGCTTTTGAGAGTGATGATGCTGGTTATGATGATTCAGGTAAGGCTCTTGAAACAGAAATTCAGGCGAACACCAACG
Organism: Micavibrio sp.; assembly: GCA_012960155.1. Taxonomy (GTDB): domain Bacteria; phylum Pseudomonadota; class Alphaproteobacteria; order Micavibrionales; family Micavibrionaceae; genus UM-FILTER-47-13. The sequence continues at coordinate 11,318 of DUBU01000011.1, forward strand.
TTAATCTGTTTGTACCGCTAAGTTTGAAAACAAATCTTCTGCATACTGAATTCTTTAACGGTACGGTGACGAGTGATTTGCAAACTAACGTGTCTTACTCAGGTCGCGGTTTGCGTATATCCAATCAGACAACGAGCCGTTTTGTTGACGAGATACATGAAAATTCTAATGGTGCGGTGGCCGCCACATGGCGTCAGGGTGAATGGCAGCTGCGCGGTAATTTAGGGTATCGTATGCATCCTGAATGGGAGCTGAGTACGGGTAGCACCGAGCTGCGTTACACCAAGAAAAATGGCTTCCAGTCGGCGCTGAGCTTTGCACATGATTTCACGAATTCGACTTCAACAGTAGGAACGCAGATCGGTTATGACTTTGATAATCTGGTCGCTAGTTTTGATACACAGTACAGGCAGCATGAAGGCTGGATGTTTATGTTGCGGGCAACAAGTTCTCTGCACCCTTATACAGAGGATGAGCATTACACTATGTCAGGTAGGTCCCGTCGTAATACGGCACAAGTCTTGGCCGAGGCATTTATCGATCGCAATAATGACGGTATTTATAATGGCGATGATGAACCGATGCAGGATGTACGTCTGCGTATTGATAATGGCCGCTCTACCGATAAAACCAATGAAGATGGCGTGATCATTGCGACTATTCCGAATAATAACGAGGTTGCTATTCGTGTTGATGAAGCATCACTTATTGATCCTTATCTGAAACCTTCCAATAAAGGCTTCCGCACAATGGGCCGTAAAGGCTCTATGCCGCGCTTTAGCTTCCCTATCGTGGAAACGGGTTCGATTGACGGTACAGTGTATCGTACGTCCAATGATGCGCCCGTACAGGGCATGCGCTTGCAATTGGTAGATGCCGAAGGTGCTGTCGCCATGGAAACCGAGACAGCCTATGACGGTTATTACGCGTTTGAATTTGTGCTGCCTGGTGATTACATCGTGCGCGCCGACCCCGAATATCAAGTTAACGTCCCGAACGAGACCGTCACGGTCTCTTCAGAGGAACCCTATGTCTTTGGCATAGATATGTTCCTCATTGAGCCTGCTGCCGAAGAGACGGCAGTTGAAGAAACTGACGGAGAAAGTGTTGGAATAGCCCAAACCAACCTCGCTCCAGCTGCTGACGGGACGGTGCAGCAGGCTCAAACTCCTTCGGATGGGGGTAGCTCCTCCGTTGTGAAGGCCGTTCGGATCGGAGAGCATTCAGACAAGATACGACTTGTTCTGGATCTCTCCGTGATGGCGGATTACAAAATCGAAGCGGGTGAGGAAGGCTATATCGTTCTGGTGGATATGCCTGATACGACTTTTGAGGCGGCTGCCCGTGCTAGCTATCCGAATAACGCGATACTGCAAGGTTATGAGACGGAAATGCTGCCTAGCGGCGGTACGCGTTTGATTTTGCGTGCCCGTAATCTGATGACGATTGTTGATGCTTATGCGATAGATGCGGTCGACGGTAACCCGCCGCGCATTGTGTTCGATATTGCCAAACAATAATATTTACTGATGAATTTTGAAAATGCCGCAGGAGAAGAACTTCTCCAGCATCGGCAATATATCAATGCCGTTGTGCTGTGCTGTGAAATCTTCCAAGGCCTCGGAGAGGTTGCGAGGCTGCTGAAACGACTTTAGGAAATCGTACTCATAGGGCTGCAGGGGTATTGTCATCACGTCCAGATCAGGTCTGTAAATGAGGATCGTGCAGCTACCATTTTCTAATGCTGTTACGGCGCTGTCGCCTGCGCAGAGGCTTTGAATCTGGTCGAGTCTATAGGGGGCGTGGCAGAGACGTACGGCGTTTCTTAAAACCAAGGTCAGATTGGCTTGGTCGTTCGCTGATAGCTGCGCTATTGCCACAGGATCGAGTGCACTGTCGTCGCTTGCGAAATAGCATTCATTCATCGCCCATTCCAGCTTTGCCAGATCAGGTAAATACGGATATTTCGATAGTGGTTTAAAATCAGCGATAAAGTCTGCGAAATTCTCGCCATACAAGTTGAGGTTGGCTTGCGATGGTTTGTGGTCAAGCGCATACAGTCTAGCGAGCTTTTTCATGTAATCAGCGCCTAGCATTTTGCCCGTTATCGGGTATGTGGCGATGATTGCATCGCGCAGTGATTTGATGACGTTGTTGCGGTAGACGCTCATTCTGTTCTCGAGTGTGATGCTGCCGGTTTTGAACAACGAGCGGAAACCATCGTCCATTGATGTTTCATCTTGGCCTACATGATCTGCGAAATTATCCTGAATATTATGCAGCTTCATGACGCTGCTCTTTATGGGCATCAATAATCGCTTGGGCTTTGTCTGATTCGGCGACCAGAGTTTTGAGAGACGGTAAATCGGCGTCCCATTCAATGAGCGTCGGCACGCTGCCGAAACGATTGATCGCGTGTTTATATAGCTGCCAGACATCATCACAAACGTGCTGGTTATGGCTGTCGACCAGAATAGATTCATCGCCAAATGTACGCTGTATGTGTCCTGCTAAATGCATTTCTGCCACGGGCTCGGCATTGATGTTGTCGATATAGTGATAGGCATCAAAACCGTGGTTTTTAGACTGTACGTATATGTTGTTAATATCCAATAGTAGACCGCAGCCCGTCTTTTGGGCGAGTGCGTTCATAAACTCATATTCGGTCATGTCATCGATTTGATAGGCGACGTAGCTGGAGGGGTTTTCAACAAGCATCTTGCGGCCGATACTGTCCTGTACGCGTGACACATTATCGCATAGTCGCTGTAAGGCTTCGGTTGTATATGGCAGAGGTAGCAAGTCGTTAAGATGCGCGTTGCCGCTCGCACTCCACGATGCATGATCGGAAATTTGCAAGGGCTCGTATATATCGATCAGCTCTTTGATCTTGTTTATATGGCCCTGTGATACTGTCTGGTCACTGCCCATAGATAGGCCGACGGCGTGGAAGCTCAGCGGGTAGAGTTCGCGTGCTTTGCCTAAGTAATGTCTATGGGCGCCGCCGCCGAAATAGTTCTCGGGGTGCACTTCGATCCAGCCCGTATTCGGTTTTTGTTCAATAATATCTTTGTAATGCGCGCTGCGCAGTCCGATACCGCTTTCCTTAATCGGATTTTGCGGTATCGGGTGCTTGGAATTTATCTGCTGCGTGCAGAAATCCATGACTTAGCCTTTGTCTTCTTCTGACGCTGGAGCTTCTGTTCCTTCGTATGGCTCTAGTGAACCGCCGACAAGCTTCTCACACAAACCTTCCGGCAGGCTGATCCACTCGCCACCGTCGCCGTCAATTTCGGCATGGCCCATACAGCTATGTGTTTTAGAGGCGTTACCGCAGTCGTTCTGGCCTGCTTTGACAACGCCGTAGCATTTTTCTTTATCTGCTGCTTCCGCGTTGTGTGCTGCGCCGCTCATAGCCAGCGCAACGGCACCTGCAATTACGCCAGAGGCGATTGTTTTCTTAATAGTCATCGAAGTTCTCCTGTGATGCGTTAAGTGTGATCTGCATTTTTGCAGATGAAACATATTCGCATAAACGGTTTGCCGGTTACATAGGAGAATATTCGGCACGCTGTTATGCTAGAAAATGCTCATCTTTAGGATATATTTATTGACCTAAAAGTATAAGAGCCGCTATAACATCTCGGTATTATGAAATATAAATTGTAGGGTTATGATCACAAGAGAGCAAATCAAGGCTGCAAGAGCCATGCTGGATTGGAGCCAAAAAGTATTGGCTCAGCAATGTGAAGCCGTATCAGAGCCAACGATCAAGCTGATCGAAACAGGCAAAATTAATTCAACGCCGGAAACGCTGGGTGCTTTGCAAAGCACTTTTGAGGATGCAGGCTTGGAATTTTTACCGCAAAAGGGTGTTCGGTTCCGTGATGATCTTGTTACGGTTTTGGAAGGACGTACGGATGAAAATACGTTCCTGCGCTTGCTTGACGATATTTTTTACACGATGAAAGATACGGGCGGGGAAGTGCTTTGGAGCTTTGCGGATGAGTCCACATCACCGCAGCCTGTGATCGACCGCGAAAAAATGATCCGTGATAACGGTATCCGCTACCGTTCGCTTATCCGTTATGGGGATACTGATTTTCAGCATGAAGCGGCGGAGTATCGCTGGCTACCTGAAGGGCAGTTTCTGGCCAATCTGACGGCGGTTTATGGTGATAAATTTGCGACAGTGGTGAACAAGCCGCATTCCAATGAAGTCGAAAAAATTATCATCATCAATAATTACTCTATCGCGGAAATGAAGCGTAAAGAGTTCGATATTATTTGGGATTTTTCGGAACAGCCGAAGGCGTAAGACTGATGTTTAATGATAACAACCAATATCCATACCGTACGGATTGGCAGAGCTTTGAGGTCTGCTGTTTGGATATTAGTTTGTTTAACCGTTATCAGGAAGGCTTGTATTTGGCGAGTCTGTATCATTGGGTAAGTGCGCGTTTTGATCGCTGCATTATCAATCTTGGTGATGGTCTTCATCGTCATAATATGGCGCATGAATTTTCTGATATGCAGCTGGCACATGATGCGGCCAATGCGCTGGGGCAGCAATGGATAGCCGATCATAAAGAGCAACTTGGCTATATGCGTATACCGCATGAATTATTGCGCAGTGATTATTGGCTTGCCCATTCCGAATTTGAGGCAACGCATGATGCGCTATGGGATTACTATTACGGTGATCGTTCATTTAAAGCTGTGGTTGATGCGGATGTTGAAACGTTTGTGACGCGTCGTCAGGATTTGCCCGAAGGTGTTGTCCGTAAGGCGTCACTGTCATATCTGCTGGAAGAGACGGCTGCCGATATTATTCTGGGTCGCGAGACAGGCGTTGCGCATTTATATCCCGGGCATCGCCATGGCTGTTACGGGCATTTGGTGCAACATAAGGATGCTGTGCCCGATATTTTGCGCGGCCTTGAAAATAGCGCGTTTAAGCGCGTATCACCGTCACGTATTTCTTTGCGTGCCAAAGATATTCCTGCTGAAGCCCTTAAACGTAAGGCTTCGTAAAATCATTGGTTTCCGCTATACTGTTTGCCGTCATATTCGTTTAAGAGGATAAGATGAGCAAAACAGAATTAGATGGCAAATATCGCGTCAGCACAGTTAGCAATTATCACGGCCCTGTAGAGCGCCGCAGTGACGGTGAGACAGAGATTGTTGATGGTAAGACAGAGCGTATCGACGATAACAAGGTTAAATGGACGAGCACATTTGAGGTTGTTAGTGAAACTGAAGTCCGTATGACTTCTGTGGCTGACCCTTCAGACGCTGTAAGTGATTTTGGTCTGACGACACCGCAAGGTACCTTAACACGCCGTCCGCAAACATATGTTTCTACGCTTCGTATGGCGCGTAAGGGCGCAGATATTCGTATGTCAGGACAAATCGAGGTGGGTGCCGAGATTATCTTTTTGACTATGCGCAGTGTGATCGAAGACGAGTAAGTTACGCTGTCTCAAGCGCTGGCAGTAAAGCGTTTAGCAAATCTTCCACCAGAGTAAATGTAGTATCCCGCCCTTCAAGGGTCGGGTTGTACTCGGTGATCTCCATGAGATCAGGTTTTAGCTCGTCTGCTAGTGCGCGTAGCAGTGGTAATGTCTGTGCTTTGTGCAGGCCGTTTTCCACGGGTGTACCGACGCTGGGAGCCTCGGAAGGGTCGAAGGCATCCAGATCAATTGAAAACGCAATTGTATCTGTGTTTGTGCTGATTGCCTGTTTTGCTTTGGCAAAGATTGTTTCCAGACCTTCGCGCTCGATATCCTTCATGGTGAATGCGGCGATACCGTAATGCTGAATGAAGTCCAGTTCGCCCGGGTCGACATCACGCAGGCCGATATAGGCGATGTTCTGCGGACGGATGGCAGGCGGCTCACCGCCGATAGCTACAAAACCTTTATCGCCTAGCCCTGATAATGCTGCGAGCGGCATGCCATGCAAGGCTTGTGAGGGGGACGTTTCAGGCGTATTGAAGTCAGCGTGGGCATCAACCCAGAGAACGCCGACACGGCCTTGGGCTTTTTTCGCTTCGGCAAGACCTGCGATGGAGCCGAGTGCCATGGCATGATCGCCGCCGACTGTGATGGCGCGATCACCGCTACGAATAACGTCGCGTACATGATTTTTAAGCTGGGCGCAGTGCCAGAATACAATGTCATTGCGTTCTGGTGTGCCGCGTGGTGGCAAGTTCTCGTGGGCACGGCGTCCCCATGGCGAGTCGTAGATTTCGTTGGGGTCGACATACCACGCGATCGGCGCACCTTCTGCGGCGAGTTTGTCAATTAAACCAGATTTTTTGATATCGCTTGCCCCTGTTTCTGATCCGAGCTTTTTACCGCCCGCGCTACAGACATAAGGTATGACTTTTAATCCCTGCATGTGTAGAAGGTTAGCGCCAATAGCAGTCTTAGACAATAGGTGTTATCAAGCTTTCAACAGGGCGGAAAGGAGTGAGGGCCAGGTACCCATATCGCACCATTTCATGTCGACAGGCATTACAACTTTGTTTGGGGCGTGCTCCATCACCGCATAATCAACCGATATGCTGCGGCATTCGGCGAAGGCGTTTTGTTCCAGCATGATTGCGTTTTGAATGCGCGAAGCGCTGGCAACAGCTTGGTAGCTATGGGCGTGGATGTCGGGTTGTAATTCATAAAGCGCATTTAAAAATGTTTGTGCGGAGAACATGAATATACCGCTGTTCCAATAACAATTACCGTAGTTCAAAAGAACCTTGGCGGCTGTTTTGTCCGGTTTTTCTACAAAGCGGGCGATAGCTCGTAATTTGTTATCATTTGCGCTTTCTTCTGTTTGGATATAGCCAAAGCGGGAAGATGGCGTGTTCGGGGTAATACCGAAGGTGACTAACTTGCCGCTGCGCGCGGCGGGTATTGCACCGCTGACGGCGGTTAAAAATGCCGGTACATCTTTGATAATATGGTCGGATGGCAAGACCAGCATGATTTTGTCGCTCTTATGGGCCAAAAAATGCGCTGCGGCGGCGATAGCAGGTGCTGTGTTGCGTCCTTCTGGTTCCAGAAGGATTTGGTCTGCATGCGGAATTTGCCTTGTCACGAGCTCTCTATGGTCGGCGCTGCATATTATATAAGGGGCGGCGCAGTCTTTGACGCGGTCAGCAGTTTCTTGCAGGAATGTGCGTTTACGCCAGAGCTTGATGAAGGGTTTGGGTTTTCGTTTTGTAGAAATGGGCCATAGGCGCGTGCCAATACCGCCTGCCAGTATGACGGGTGTTATATCTGCCAGATCAAGCGGCGTATTTTCTGGATTCCTGTTCACAATAATATTCATAGGTCTTGCGCAGACCGTCTTCAAGTGTTGTTTGCGGTTGCCAGCCCATGGCGCGCATTTTGCTGCTGTCCATAAGTTTACGTGGTGTACCATCCGGCATTTCAGGGTTGAATGAAATTGTGCCGTTGTAACCGATTACAGTCGCGATTGTGGTTGCTAGATCGGCTATAGAAATCTCGGTGCTGCTGCCGATATTGACGGGGGCGGCTTCACTGTAATTTTGTAGCAGGTGCAATAACCCGCCAGCCAGATCATCGACATATAGGAATTCGCGCAGCGGCGTACCTGTGCCCCATAGTTCTATATTTTTATCGCCATTGTGTTTGGCGTTATGGATTTTCATGATAAGCGCCGGAATGACGTGAGAGCGCTGGGCATCGTAATAGTCATTTTGGCCGTAAAGGTTGCAGGGCATAGCACTGATAAAGTCGCAGTCATATTGCGCACGGTAGGACTGGCATAGCTTGATGCCAGCAATTTTTGCGATAGCATAGGCTTCGTTAGTCGGCTCAAGCGGGGCTGTGAGTAGCGTGTCTTCGGTGATGGGCTGGGTAGCGTCGCGCGGGTAGATACAGCTGGAGCCTAAGAATAGCAGCTTTTGAATTTGGTTTTTATATGCGGCGTGGATGACATTGCTCTCGATCATCAAATTATCATAGAGAAAGTCTGCCGGCTCATCGTTGTTGGCTTTAATTCCGCCGACTTTTGCTGCGGCTAGAATAATGGCATCGGGTTTCTGGTCTGCCATGAAAGTATTTACAGCATGCTGATCGCGTAAATCGAGATCGGCTTTATTAGCAGTTATGATCTCGCAGTTATGGTTTTGCAAGGCGCGACAGATGGCGCTGCCGACCATGCCGTTATGTCCTGCGACCCAGATTTTTTTATTCTGCAGCGTGTAAGGCATAATCTTGTGGCTGTGTGTTTGAGATGGCATCCAGATCGGCGCGCACCATATCTTCAACTAGATCCGTAAAACTGAATTTTGGTTTCCAGCCAAGTGTTTTACGTGCCTTCGCCGTGCCATTCCAGATGGATGCCTGCACACGCAAAAGCGGCAGTGATAAATTGGCTCACGGTTTTGGATTGGCCGCTGGCCAGCACGTAATCATCGGGTTTGTCTTGCTGTAACATCAGCCACATACCTTCGATATAATCGGCAGCGTGGCCCCAGTCGCGCTTGGCATCCAGATTGCCGATTGTCAGTTCTGTCTGTGTACCGTGAATGATGGCGGCGACACTGCGCGTAATTTTGCGCGTAACAAATTCCTCGCCGCGTAGCGGGCTTTCGTGGTTAAACAATATGCCGTTGCTGGCATGGACACCATATGAGTCGCGGTAGTTGTGCACGAGCCAGTAAGCGTAAAGTTTGGCTGATGCGTAGGGGCTGCAAGGGGCAAAGACTGTGTTCTCGTTCTGGGGCGCTGCTGTGCTGCCGAACATTTCAGAGCTGCTGGCCTGATAGAACTTGATATCTGTTCCGCGGATGGCTTCAAGAAGTCGTAAAGTCCCTAATGCATTAATGTTTGCTGTGGCCTCGGGTACGTCAAAGCTGACTTTTACGTGGCTTTGTGCGCCTAGATTGTAGATTTCATGGGGCTGTATTGTGCTGATAAGGCGATGCAGGTTGCCGCCATCTGTTAAGTCGCCATGGTGTAAATGAAATCGCGGATTGTTTCGAATTTGTGTAAGGCGTTCTGTGTCGTTGGTTGCGCTGTACAGCTGCAGACCATGAACGGTGTAGCCTTTGTCCAATAAGAAGCGCGCTAAAATAGCGCCGTCTTGCCCTGTGATCCCTGTTATAAAGGCTTTTCTAGTAGCGAATTCACGCATATTGCCTACCTTCGATTGTATGAATGAAGGCAGTTAACCTTAAATGTAAATTAATGGCAAGATTTTTTAAGCGAAACCAAATTCAGCGTTGTTATCGTAGGCTGGTTTCGGCGCTTCAGGGCCTGTTGCAAGATCCGGCGTTTTAATGTCGCAGACCCCTGCGTTAAAAGCGGCACAGACAGTATCAGGCGTACTAACTTTTACTTGCAAGCCTTGTTCCTGAAGCTCTGCAACGAGCTGGTTTGACTCCAGTGAGCCTTCATTGCCGTCTGATGACATCAGTTGCATAGAGTTGCTATCTAAAGCTTCCTGAAGAAGCTGTCCGATCATTAGAGGTCCACTCATGACAATGACCTCCGTACTTCTACATAGGCGACATTGGTGATATGGGGTGGCAAATCGCCGCCCTCATATTCAACCAGTCCGATTTGTGTGTTATTGGCGATGCGCTCGAAAATTTCGCCGCCGGGATACGCCATTTCGGCAATATCCTCGTAACCCGCCTTAAAACGAATATATTCGTTATTAACGGAAACGGTATAGGTCTCTGCATCGGGAAGGGTCGCCGGAATGACGATGACCACTGAGTGGCCTGCTCCCATTAAGAAATCGCAACGTTCAAACACTTTATTAAGTCCCCACAGTTTTTCTATCTTAGATTATAGAGGGATGATATTAAATAGTTATGAAAAATATATAAAATTTGAAACAATTTATAACTAGATTTTATCTAAATTTTATCTAGCGTTTTTTCTCTTTTTATTCAGTGGGTTAGATTTGCTGAATGGGTAGGCAACCTGCGCTAGAAAGCCTGGTGGGATATATACAAAGGTGCCGATATCGACGGGTGGGCGGCGATCAGGATTAAAATATGTGCCAAAAATCTGATCCCAGAGCATGATGTTCTCGCCGTAATTCTTATTGCTTTCCTTCATATTACGGCTGTGGTGCCAGCGATGCAGGCCTGGTGTATTGAAAATCCATGATATAGGGCCGAAACGCATTTCAACGTTGCAATGGGTTAGCATACCGATAAAAGCTGTGATGGCAGACAGCCAGATTAACGCTTCCATCGGCGCGCCGAGCGTCAGCAGGATTGCCATGCTGAGAACAATGCTGAACAGGCTGTCAACAAAGTGGAAGCGGCCTGTATTGATGATCCATAGGCGCGTGACGCTGTGATGTACGGCATGGAAGCGCCAGAAATATTTAACTTCGTGTCCGATACGGTGTGCCCAGTACAAGCCGAATTCGGCTGCAATAACACCGAGACAGACCTGAATCCAGATCGGCCAGTCACGCGGCCATATGCCATAGCTAGCTTCGGCAGCTGGTTTTACTAACGTAGCCAGACCGATGACAGAGCTAAAGATAACAAGTGTTTGCACTGTGCCTTTGCTTAGCAACGTGTGACCGATATTAGCGAAGAGCTGACCGTCATCAAGGTTCCATTCGCGTTCGTGCGGCATGTATTGTTCCAAGAACAGCAGGGATACGATCAGAAAAGCATAGGCAATGTTAAAGTAAATAACGGGGTGGCCGATTGTGAACCCGTAATAAGTGATCAGCATGCAGCTGATGAACAGAAATGGCCAAGCCGTCCATGACAAAAATGTTTTCATGCCGTGTATCCTCTAACAATCCCCTTGTGCCAAAAATGCGGCTATGATCAGATATCTAAAATTTTCTTAGCACAGGAAGGACATCTGCGAAATGCTTTTTACAGCTTTTAAATTGGCGGCATCCGCGCTCATCATCGCTTTTGCGTCGTGGTTGTCGGGTAAGAAGCCTGAGCTGGCGGGGTTTATAGTGGCACTGCCGCTTGTAACGTTGATTACGCTGGCCTTTTCGCATCTGGAGTATCGCGACACAGAAAACGCTGTTGTGTTTGCAAAAAGTATTTTTGCAGCTATTCCGCTGACATTGCTTTTCTTTGTGCCGTTCTTATTGGCAGATCGTATTCCGATGGGATTTTGGGGAATATACGCGACGGGCCTAGTATTGCTGGTTTGCGGATACTTTGCCCATCGCTGGATTATGTCAGTGCTTTAAACGGCGTAAGCCATTCCGTATAGAAGGTCGGCCAGCACGCTGAGGCCGATAACAATAGCGGCGATTTTAGCGAGCGTAGCCCATAGCTTTTCGCCTGCGTATTTATCCGCTGCCAGCCAGATTGGCTTGACCATGAAGCCCGCCCAGATGATTTTCATCAGCACCAGAATGGGGCCCATAAAGCCCAAAACACCTGCCAGAATATGCAGGACAGCGATGACGGCAAAGTAGTAGATCCAGAATGTCTGGAACAGTGGCACTTGACCAAGCCAGAGTTGCTGGATGATGGCACGGCCATCGAATTTTTGTGGTTCAGACATTAGAAATCTCCTTGATAATGTAACTTAATTCTCGCTTGATTGTGTGCAGCGCACAAGTCTTGGGGCCTATCTTGTCCCCAAGACCGTATTATTTAGATATTTACGCGGCGTCTTTCAGGCCCTCGCGGCGCAGTAACGCCTCAGGATCGGCATCGCGGCCACGGAAGCGGCGGTATAGAACGACAGGGTGTTCGCTGCCACCTTTGGACAGGACTTCGTTCTTATAGGCTTCAGCTGTCGGGCGATCATATAGGCCGCGCTCGAGAAACAGTTCGAACGCATCGGCATCCAGCACTTCTGCCCATTTGTAGCTGTAATATCCTGCCGCGTAACCGCCTGCGAAGATATGCCCGAAATGGGTCGACATCGGGCCTGCCATGCGCGGGAAGAATGTGACATCCTTCATAATGCTGTCTTCAAATGCGGCGACATCCTTAATTGTGGCTGGGTCAGTTGTGTGCCAGCCCATATCCAATAAACCAAGGCTAACCTGACGCAAGCCGCCCCATCCCACCATGAAGTTCTTGGCGTCGTTGAGTTTCTGGATCAGTTCCTCGGGAATTTTCTCGCCTGTTTTGTAATGGGCGGCAAAACCGTCGAGCATTTCTTTCTGGTAGCCCCAGTTTTCCTGAATTTGAGATGGCAGCTCTACGAAGTCCCACATTACGTTTGTACCCGCGAGGGAGCGGTGCGTGACTTTGGATAGCATCGCGTGGATGGCATGCCCCATTTCATGCAGGAAGGTCTGCACTTCGTAATGGGTCAGCAGGGCCGGCTGGTCACCTGCAGGTTTGGTGAAGTTACAGACGATGGTGATAACAGGGCGCTGTAATTCACCGCCAAAGATACCTTGGTCACGGAAGCTTGATTTCCACGCGCCGCTGCGTTTGCCTTGGCGCGGGAAGAAGTCGGCATAGAGCGTGCCGAGGAAGCTGTTATCCGTTTTATCGTATACATCGAAGGCCTGTACGTCTTCGTGCCAGATGCTGTATTTTTCGCTGGCTTTGAAGCTCAGGTTAAACAGCTTGCTGAAATGCGCGAAGATGCCGTCGATCACTTTGTCGAGCTGGAAGTAAGGGCGGAAGTCTTCTTCGGAGAAATCAAACAGGCTCTGGCGTAGTTTTTCGCTGTAATACCCGACATCCCATGGACGCAGTTCTTCAGGCCCGCCGTTTTTCGCGGCGAAGTCTTTGAGCTGCGCAAAATCTTTTTCAGCTGCAGGTTTGTATGCTTTTTTCAAAGTTTCGAGGAAGTCCTGCACAGTATCAGGCGTTTCGGCCATGCGGCGTTCCAGCACGTAATGCGCATGGTCTTTGTAACCCAGCAGCTGCGCGCGTTCATGGCGCAGTTTTACGATTTCCAGTACGGTGTCGCAGTTATCATACTCATCGCCGAAGGCTTGGGAGTTATAAGCGCGCCATAGTTTTTCGCGCAGATCACGGTTATCGGCATATTGCACGACAGGCATGTATGAAGGCATGTCCAGCGTGAACAGAAACTTGCCTTTTTCGCCTTTTTCTTCGGCGGCGTGTTTGGCAGCGTTTAAGGCGCTTTCGGGCAGGCCTGCCAGTTCGTCTTCGCTATCGACAAAAAGCTCGAAGGCTTCTTGTGATTTTTTGGAGTTGTTCATATAGGTCGGTGTCAGAACGGACATACGCTCGCTGATTTCGCGCAGGCGCTGTTTTTGTTCTGCGTTCAAATCTGCACCGCCGCGGATAAATCCGATATAGGTGTCATCCAGCAGCATTTGCTGTTCAGGTGTCAGGGGCAGGCTGTCTTTTTCATCATAGACGGCTTTGACGCGGGCAAACAGGGCTGCGTCATGCATGATGTCATTAGAGAAGTTAGAGGCAATCGGACCGATTTGTTCAGCCAGATTATGCATCTCATCCGTGCCTTTGGTAGACAGCATGTTGTAGAATACAGAGCTTGCGTTATCGAGCATCTCTGATGATGATTCCAGCGCCACAATCGTGTTTTCAAAGTCAGGTTTATCAGGATTGGCTTTGATCTTTTCAATATTTTCGCGTGCCATTTCGATGCCTTGCTGGATGGCAGGCATATAATGCTCTTCTTTGATAACACTAAAGTCAGGGGCGTGGTTTGGCTGCTCGGATATTGTCAGCAGGGGATTACTGTTGCTCATTAGATGCGGGTTCTTTCTGTTTTTCCAAAACGATTGTGGTTGTGTCCATGCCGCCTTCTTTTGTGACGGGGTCAAAGGCAGTCACGACAATTCTAAATGTACCTGGCTGTGGAATCTTCAAGTTTGTTTCGTAGATTCCAGGCTCGCCTGTGAATTCCAGAGGCGTTGATGTGATGTAAAGCGAGTTCACGTATACATGAGCTTCAACCTCATAATTTTCAGGTGGCCATGGTGAATCTTCGGCGATATGGCAGCCGCACATTTTGATGACATTGGCCGTTACTGTAATCGGGCGATCCGGGGAATGCGGCAGTTTGCGGTGTGCGGGCGGCGATAGCACATCAACGGCAAAGCCCGGCAGTTCCAGCATGATGCCGTTGCCTGAAGTATAGTCTTTCAGCGGGATCAGGATCATATCTTCGCTGACGGTGGCAAGACTTTGTCCCTGTGCCAGCGGGGCTGTTGCGGTGACTGTGACGGGCATAGGTTCAAGAATTTCCAAAGAGAATTCGAATTTTGCCGCACCGTCTGTGAAGTAAACTTGGTTACGTTCATAGGTGTCTTTCATGATAGTCGCCGTGTCACCAGTACCGCCTGTTGTTACGCCTTCAACGATGGTGTCACCGGTACGTTTGTCAACGATCATGACGCGCGCGCCGCCCATTGAAGTGCCGATAAATTTAGCATCGCGGGATTTGACGGTGATCTTGAAATCCGTATCTGTGCCGTTGCTCATTTGCGCTGCGGCAGGCAGGCTGAGCGTGGTGATTGCAAGAAAAAGTGTCAGAAACAGAATGCGCATGCTAAAAGAACTCCTGTAAGGGATGCGGTGAAACCGTGCAGGTATAATACTATGAGAGAACCGTTATATAATCAACGCTTCGACGATATCTATTTTTCGCCCGAAGACGGTCTGGCAGAAACGCGGCACGTGTTTTTGGACGGTAACGACTTGCCGCAAGCTTGGCGGGGTAAAGATCACTTTACGATTGTTGAAACAGGTTTCGGTACGGGACTGAATTTTCTGGCGGCCGTTAAGGCGTTCGAAGCAACGGCAACAGATGGTCAGACTCTGGATTTCATTTCATTTGAAAAATACCCGCTGGATAAGGATACGATACGCGAGGGCTTGCAGTCATGGCATGATGATATCGGTGAGCCGCTAGAGCGCATGCTCGCACAGTATCCGCTGCGAGTCGCGGGATTTCACCGTATCATATATTCTGCGCAGATCCGTTTGACTCTGATCTTTGATGATGTGAACGAGGCGATGCCGCGCTTATCAATTCCGCGCGGTGTTGATGCGTGGTTTCTGGATGGTTTTGCCCCGTCTAAAAATCCGGATATGTGGTCGGAGGCATTGTTTAGCGGCATCGATCGCTTAAGCGGGCCACATAGTTCGATTGCGACATTTACGGCCGCAGGGTTTGTGAAGCGTGCGATTGCCGATATCGGTTTCGAGGTGACCAAAGTGCGCGGATTCGGGCGTAAGCGCGAAATGATCACAGCCCGCCGTGAACAGGCGTTTGATGCTGTGAAAGTGTCGCAGGTTAAGTCTGTTGCTATTATAGGCGGCGGTCTCGCTGGAACGTCTTGTGCTTATGCGTTGAAACAATACGGGATTGAGCCTGTGATTTTCGAGGCGGGCGCAACGCTAGCATCAGGCGCGTCGGGAAATATGGCGGGACTTTATAATCCGCGCTTCACAGCGCAGCGTCAAAGCGAGTCTGATTACTATGCGTCGGCTTTCGCGATGGCCTATCGTCAGATGACTTTGCTGCAAGCGAGTCAGGATATTGGGTTTGCGCCGATTGGCGCTATGCATTTGGTGAATAGCCCTGAGAAGGAAAAACGATACAGTGCGTTATGGGAAAATTGGGGCTGGCATGAAGATCATCTGCGTATTGTAAATGTAGATGAGGCGTCCGATATTGCAGGTGTGCCGCTTGAGTATTCAGCCCTGTTTTTACCTGACTCGGGTGCTGTAAGTCCTGCCAAATTATGCGAGGCGTACGCGCAGAATATCGAGGTTGTTTTGAATGCGTCTGTCATTCCTGAACGTCATGGTGATGGCTGGCGCGTTCATGGTCGCGATTTCGATGCGGCTGTGTTGACGTGCGGGGCGGGTGTTGTGAATATGGACGGGCTTGAATGGCTGCCTGTTCATACGGTGCGCGGGCAGATTACCAAATGCACATTGACGGGCGCGGGGTTTAATACGGCTTTATGTTATGGCGGGTATGCCGCGCCGCTGGGGGATGGCGAGATGATATGCGGCTCGACATTCCAGAAGTGGCGGGATGATACGGATATTGCGCCCGAAGATGATCAGGATAATATTGAGAAAATTTGCGCTGTGGTGCCGTCTTTTAAGGATAGTCTGGAGGTGGTCGACCACCGCGCGGGACTGCGTGTTGCCACACAAGATCACTGGCCTTTGATTGGTAGTGTGCCTGATTATGCCTCATGGCAGAGCGGCGATGATAAAGATCATGAGGGCTTATATATCAGTGCAGGGCATGGCTCGCACGGGATATTGTCATCATTGATGGGCGGGTTTGTCATTGCCGATATACTGAGCGGCGCACCGTTATCTATTGGCAAGGATAGCGCAGCGTCCGTAAACCCTGCACGCTTTCTTGAAAGATTGAGAAAGAAAAACCAGCTATAAATCCTACTGGTTCATAGGCAGCCAGCCTTCACCTTCAGCGACGATACAGGCTTCGGAATTGCCGATCGCATCCGGGCCTTTGGCAACGACGAAAAACTTGCCGTCGTCATGGGTGTAGATTTCCATGTGGTCGCCTTTAAGATTACCGACAATAGCCAGTTTATAGCCTTGCTCGACGATACTGGCATTCACCAAATTTTTGTATTCAGGCTCCAGCATACATTCCACAGTGTTGCGATTAACCATCTCATCGCTGGAGTAATGTAATACGCTTTCAGGCATAGCGCTTTGTCTGCGCTGGGCATTTTGAAGCGGCTGTGTCTGCTGTCTGTCAATTGATGGCATATAGCTATTGGTTTCGCTTGCCTGACCTTTTAGCCAGACTAATGCCAATGCCATACAGATGAAGAAGAAACTCAGTGCGCCCAACAGGACATATTTATCGGAAGAGTTCATGGTCGTTATCCCTGAATTTTTTGCGAATACAAGGATAACACAGAATAGATTATTCGAAAGCCCGATTATGGGGCAGCGGGCGTAATGACAAAATCCTGCCAAGGCTGATCAATAAAATCGGCTTTGCTCGGGAAGAAGTATTCTGCGGCTTCTACGAATAACTCTCCCCGTCTACGAGCATCTTCAGATAAAAGCTGTCCGTGTTCTTCTAACATTGAATTTAAGATGCGCGCTTGTAAGACTTTGTTGAATGATGGGAATGTACCGTTGCTATATATACGGGCTAGATCGAAGACATCTTCTGTGGGGCCGCTGGCACCCGATCCGAAAATTATGGATAAGGACAGGTCGTCGTTATCAGCGGTGTCTGGTCGTGTATCTGTGCCACGGTTTTCATCAAGATATAGTGATGTGTTGTGCAGGCTGTTGCTTGTATTAAGTGCACGGGCATACATGATCGCGGTAAAAATCTCCGGATTATCATAGACCTCAGATGCCATGCTCAGGCCGCGCAAATCGGCATCGGCTTCGGCCAGAGTGATATCGGCAATGTTATCCGTGTGGCAATGGGCAAATTCATGCATGGCGACAGCAACACGCGACTGTTCGTCTGTTAGCGGGACGTTTTCCAGCGGTGTACGTTTAGCTGTTAACGTGCCTCTCCCTGCGAGCATGTTCAGGGTGTCGGCTGCTGTTACGCTCTCACCTTGAAGGGTGACGTGGCATTGGTTGAAAAAGCGCCCGTTTAAAGGGTTCATCATACCGCGGCGGAAGTCCATAGCGTTTGTTTCGTCAATTGGCATGAAATATCTTCCTATAGCGCCTGCGATGGTTGGAAAATCACCAAGTTCATGGGCGCGTCCCCAGAATGTATGTGGGCGGATGTAGATCTGATTATCCGATAATTCTGCGGCAATATCAGGATCGATATTTTGTGCTGTGAGAAAGTCTTCGGCAGAGTCAAAGAACGTTGCTGTAGCCGGCTGGATGATTTGATTGGCGATATATACGCCTGTCAATATCCCTGCGAAACGGAATGTGTTCAATGTGCCTTTGACGGCGGCATGGAACGCTTCGCGTAGGGTTGGTATTCTTGGTCTTGACCAACGCCCATTTGTAAAAGGCCAGAGATATGTGGCTGTCGCCTTTAATGCTGCAGTCGTCACAACGTATTTTAAAGAATCTTTTTGAGATTTGTCGTCAGCCATGATCATCCCCGTTCGTATGGTCTTGTATTATTCATAATGTTTCGCGCACTATAGGATCGCGATGATTTGGTGTCAATTTTTTACACTAATTGACATTTGTGCCGTGCACACTAAGTTTGGATCGGAACTCAGTAACAAGGAACTTGAAATGCAATATACAACACTGCCGAAAACCGATGTAAAAGTCAGCCGTATTTGTCTTGGGACAATGACTTGGGGGCGCCAGAATACCGAAGCCGAAGGTCATGAACAGATGGATTATGCGCTGGGTGAGGGCGTGAATTTCTGGGATACGGCAGAAATGTACGCCGTGCCACCGACACCTGAAACACAAGGCAAGACCGAAGAGATCATCGGTACATGGTTTGCCAAGACGGGCAAGCGTGATCAGGTCGTGCTGGCGACCAAGATCGCCGGTAATGGCGTGAAATGGATTCGTGATGGTCGCCAGATTGATCGCCAGAGCGTTGAGCAAGCGGTTGAGGGTAGCCTGAAGCGCCTGCAAACCGATTATATTGATTTGTACCAGCTGCACTGGCCGAACCGCGGCAGTTATCACTTCCAGAATTTCTGGGGCTTTAATCCGTATGACAAAGACTGCCGTGAGAAGGTTCGCGATAATATGCTGGAAGTGCTGCAAGCGCTGGGCGAGCAGGTGAAGGCGGGTAAAATTCGTCACATCGGCCTGTCCAATGAAAGTGTCTGGGGTACGATGCAGTATCTGGAACTGGCACGTGAACATGGTCTGCCTGAAGTTGTGACGGCACAGAATGAATACAGCCTGCTGCGCCGTCAGTATGATACCGATCATGCCGAGATGAATTATTACGAGCAGGTCGGCCTGCTGGCGTGGTCACCACTGGCGACAGGTATTCTGAGCGGTAAGTACCAAGGCGGTAAAATGCCTGAGGGGACACGCGGTGCTATCTTGGGTGCCGGCTTTTCCCGTCTGACGGATCAAGCGCAGGCGGCTACAGAAGGCTATATGCAGGTTGCGGAAAAGCATGGTCTGGATGTAAACCAGATGGCGCTGGCCTTTACGCTGTCCAAGCCGTTTACGACGGCGACAATTATCGGTGCGACATCCATGGAGCAGCTGAAAACCAATATCGGCGCATGGGATGTGAAGCTGTCCGAAGCGGTGCTGAATGATATTAAGGCTGTGTATCAGCAATACCCTATTGCGTTTTAATTTTTGAAACCGTTTGACGTAATGCTCCCTATCGCCTATCAAGGTTATAGGGAGTTTTACGTATATGAGAGAAGCAAAGATTTTTCCGCCTGCGGAAGATGACACTTATCCTGCATTGAAATTTCAGCGTCTGTTCCAGATGGAGGACAGAAATATCGGCCGTTCGTGGCGTATGCCGAATGGTATGAGCATGGTGGCCGTCGAGCAAGCCATGTGGAAGAGCGGTTTGCTGGAGCTTTGGGATGATTGTCTTTTAGAAACGCGTCTGACCAGTGATCTGGCAGAGCAGAAACCGAGAATTGCGGAACGTTTCGCCTTGGCTGAAAACCTGGCTGATACGTTTATCCTGCTTAATCCTGAATTACGCGATGTTAGTTTTGATCGTGCGCATTGGTATGAGTTGCGCGGATTTCTGCATGGCGTGGTGTCGGGTTTTAATCCTGATGATTTGCAGGCTTGGATTGATAAGACGATTAATTATCCGCTGATCGATGAATTACAGGATTATATCCGTCAGGAATTTTATGCCCCTGAATCACAGAGTACCTATCCGCCGTCACTGCGCCGTTATTTTAACGAGAAGGTCGCAGCGGGTCATCCGTATGTAGATTATGAATTACATGCGGTGTTATGGGCGCCGAGCGAAAAAACAGTTTACCGCATTTATGATGAATTGGAGGCGCGGCGGGCGTTTATGGATTTGCCTGCACTGAAGCCGAAATAGGCATCATCAAAAAAACATAAGACCGTCAAAATAATAAATAAGGGAGGACATCATGTTTCATTGGACAGATATTAAAAGCGAGATTGATTGGCAGTTATCCATGTTCTGGCCCCGCGTACAGGACGGGCTGGATAAATACGGTTTGCTGGAGCCACTGGAAAATGTGGGGCAGCGCGTGGCAGATAATGCGCAGGCGCTGCAAGATGCGTTCAAGCCTGCCGTGGAATATATTCGCGAGGAAGATACGCCGGATATCATTAAAAGATTACGTGCCGAACGCCGTGCTGCGGAAATGGCAAAGGCCGAAGATGCTGTGCTGATTGCTCCTGCGCTGGATTATAAGCCGTAGCGTGACCATTCACTGCGGGTCTCGACAACGTCTAGAATATCTTCTGCGATATTCATGCGTGTGGCTTCGAGTTTTCCGCCGAAGGGTATGAGGGACATGATTGATTTCTTTTCAGGTGACATATCAATCAGTTTTACATCATTGCCCCATTTGGTTTTGGCGAAGCTGTAAACATCGTTTATGCCGTCAATCAGGCCTAATTCCTGCGCGGTTTCTGCTGCCCAGAATCCACCTTCGAACAAGTCTTTGTTTTTAGCGTTTAATTTATCGCTACGGCGTTCTGACACCCAGTCGATGAAACGCTCATGAATGTCTTTTTGGATTGATTTTAGACGATCCAGATCGGCTTTGCTTACAGGGGTAAACGGATCCATGAAGGATTTTTCTTTGCCTGACGTGTGAACGCGGCGATGGATGTCGTGTTTTGCAATGAAGTCTTCAAATCCAAAACTTGCGGAAATTACGCCGATTGATCCGACAATGGATGTGGACTGCGCGTAAATTTCATCCGCGGCACAAGCCAGCCAGTACCCGCCAGAGGCCGCCACGTCCTCTACAAAGGCGTAGACGGGTAAGTCTTTTTCTTCGGAAAGGCGGCGAATGTGGTTGGCGATTAATGAGGTTTGCGCCGGCGCGCCGCCCGGTGAATTGATGATCAGGGCAACGGCGCTGATTTCGTGCTTATCAAAGGCTTTGTCTAGCAGGGACGCATATTTGGCGTAGCTGATGCCGCCGCGCTTCATGGAGCTATCTGCAATCACACCTGAAAATCTGATGGTAATGATTTTGGGGTGTTTTTCGAACAGGCTACCGATGATCGGGGCTGATTTCAGGAGCTTTGCGGCTTTGCGGATGTGGTCTTTCATGCGTCCTACTATAATATAGGGGCGCCGCCACGCAAGATATTATCGGCGGCCTGCGTGTATGTGTCATCAGCATTTTGCAGCAAGAGGGATTCGCGCAGGCGGGCGGGGGTTTTGCGATCCTTGATGGCACGCACGATTACGCGTTTGGCATCGCGGTGCGGTTTTGTATAGATCGGGATGATCTCGACCGCGCCAAACCGTTTGCCGAGGCGCTGGATAATCTGGTCCAGCATATCAGCACGGTGGATGAGGGTGAGTGTACCGCCTGATTTTAAAACTGCATGGGCTGTATCCAGCCATTCTTTTAAAGTCTGGATGTTTTCATCGGTGTTGTGGCCGCGCGCCTTGGCACTTTGGGTGAAGCGGATGCCCGTCAACGGGCTGAAGAAATTAAGAAGCTGAATGCAGAAGCCAAGCAACGGCTCGAAGAAGAAAAAGCCGAACAAGCCTGAACGCGCAACCTAGTCGCTAGGGCGTTTTGTTGGGCGGCGGTGCGAACGGCGCGGCGTTAGTTGAGCTTCCGCTGCCGTCGCGAAAGGTCTTCACGAATTTATGGGGTTATTTAGCTTCTAGGTCTTTTAACTATAACTTGACGTCTTCGTGACCCTGCTCAGCGGCCTTGCGATACCACTTGAGTGATTCGTTGGGGTTCCGTGAAACGCCGAAGCCCATGCCGTACATGACGCCGAGGCTGAACTGGGCCTCTACATAACCCTGCTCGGCGGCCCTGCGATACCAACTCACCGCTCCGATAGAGTTTTGTGAAACGCCCTCGCCTCTAAAGTACATGCCGCCGAGGCTGTACTGGGCTTATGCAACACCCTGCTCGGCGGCCTTGCGATACCACTCGGCCGCGAGGGCTTGGGCTTTGGCGATCTGAGCGGGGGGCATGGCTGGTTTAATTATATCCAGTAACTCCGCCCCAAACTTATTGCCCCGCGCTTTAGCAAATGACAGCCACATGTGGGCCTTGACGTAATCCTCAGGAACGCCCGCGCCTTGGGCGTAACTGAAGCCGAGGTTAAGCT
>DUBU01000012.1 GCA_012960155.1 Micavibrio sp.
ATAATGATATCCTGCATGGTCATGGTCTGGACTCCGCTACAATCTCAAGCATTCTGTTTAATAACCCGAACGTCGTCTACAGCGAGCAGACGGGTAGCTTTTATCAGTATATCAGTGGTGCAGTAGATATTGCTTCGGCTTATGCGGCAGCAGAAAGTGCGACGTTGAATGGCATTACAGGCCATGTCGTGAATATTACATCTGCGGCCGAAAATACATTTGTGAATACTTTAACAGGCAGCACTGCCATATGGATCAGCGCGAATGACGAGACAACCGAAGGTGTCTGGCAGTGGCGCGGCGGTGCAGAAGACGGCGCAACGTTCTATTTGGGTAATCTCGGCGGTACAACGCTTGGCGGCTTCTATACGAACTGGGCGGGCGGTGAGCCGAATGATTACAATTCGGGCGAGGATTACACCCAGATGCAAAGCGGCGGCACTTGGAATGATTTTGGCCCGCCCGCAGGGACACAGACACTTCGTTACGTTATTGAGTGGGATAGTGGCCTGATGGGCGATGATAATGCCATTGATACGATAGATGGCGGTGATGGTGACGATTATCTTTATGGTTATGGCGGCGATGACGCTCTGGACGGCGGTAACGGTAATGATGTGCTGTTCGGCCACGCCGGTAATGACGCGTTAAACGGCGGCGGCGGTACTGATATAATTTATGGCGGCGCAGGCGATGATAATATTGATGGCGGTAATGTTGGTGATTATCTGTATGGCGGTGCCGGCAGCGACACGATCGATGGCGGTAATGGCGGTGATGTCATCTACACTTATGATGAGACCGTGCAGACGTCTGCTGCGGCGGTTGTCACGACATTAACGCTTATAGATGAAACCTTTACGGGCAGTGCGGGCAGTTTTACCTATAGTGATGGTAATGATCCGGGGAACGTAGATGTTTACGGTACTTATAATGGTGGCGACGGTAATACAACCAACGGATCTGTCGAAGTCTATGTCGATGGACAGAATAATAATGCATTTACAAACGCTTATGGATATTATGGGCAGACATACACAGCTGCGCAAGATCTAACAAATGTACAAGTCACGTTTGCCTATCGTCATGTGCAGGATAGCGCGAATGATGGTGGCGAGGACTCTTCTGCTTTCTTTGCCTTGGACGGCACGATTTATAGTGCAGCCGGTTCGGGTAATTGGCTCAACACACATGTGGGTGCCGGCGGCGGTGGCGCGGATGATGATACAGGCTGGGTAACCGTCACGATTGATCTTCCAGATATGACGGCAGGTAATAGTTATGATCTATGGTTCGGGGTCATACATTTCGGTTCTAACCGTAATAACGAAGATGCCTATGCGCGCTTTGATGATATTGTGCTAACAGGTGATGGCTCTACCGCTTCTTCTACCGCGAATACGCAGGACTTGGGTGAGAGCAACGTCGTTAATGGCGGCAATGGTGATGATACGATTTATGGCAGTGCCGGTACCGATACGCTGAACGGCGATGACGGCGTTGACACGATTTACTCTGCGTCAGCAGATGAAGCTTGGGATGCGGCTATTGCGAGCATCCTATCAAGCAACGCGGGCGTGGTTTACAGCGAAGAAACAAATAGTTTTTATCAGGTCGTTGCCACGACCACATCATGGACAGCGGCGAATGCGGCGGCAAATGCCGCAACATTGACAGGTTTGTCAGGTGTAAGCGGACACCTGGCGACGATTACATCTCAAGCCGAGCAGGATTTCCTTGAAGGACAAGTCGGCGGTACAAGCTCATGGCTTGGTGGTGGTGACTTTGGTTCCGAAGGTATCTGGCGCTGGACAACAGGTCCTGAGGCCGGTGCGCAGTTTGCAAATAGTGGCGGCGGTGCCGTGAACGGATGGTATACGTCTTGGGAAGGCGGCCAGCCTAATGACGGTGATGGCACGCAGGATTATCTATACATGCTGAACGGCCAGAACTGGGCTGATCTGGTTGTCGAAGGCGATGGTAGCACGGGTTATGTGACTGTGCCGCAATATGTCATCGAGTGGGAAGCTTCGGCGCTCATTAACACGGTTGATTATACGACGATTGATGGCGGTGCGGGCGATGATGTCCTGTATGGCAATGACGGTATAGATATCTTCCTGTATGACAGCGCGACATGGAGTGGTTCCGGTGATGTCGATACGATTGAATATTTCAGTACAACAGGCCGTGATGCGATTGATATCAGTGATCTGTTGAGCGGTTATGATTATTTGAGTGACACGATCACGGACTTCATCCAGCTGACTGAGTCAGGCGGTAACACAACAATTTCCGTTGATGTGAACGGTACGGCAGGGGGATCTAATTATGTTGATGTGGCTACGCTGAATGGCGTCACAGGGCTGGATCTGCATCAAATGGTGTCTGCGGATAACCTGATCGTCTAAATAAATTTCTTAGTTATATCTTTCATTTATGCTTTCTACAGCTTGTTTAAGTGCTCTGTGGGTTTCGTACCCTTGTGCTGGTTCTAAAGCTAAAAGCTCCGTACATGCCGCTGGTGTACGTGCGTACACGTAATAAGATGGCGTGCTAGTGGCACGCATAGCTGTGCTTTTTGTTGTCATGAACAGACAGTATTGATAGTTGCCTGCATTTTGGGATGACATGACTTTGTCAGCGATATTGCGGGATGAGGTCATGGAGAGCATGGCGACGATAATACTGGCTACAAAAACGACGCCGATAAGAACCGCTCTAGTGTTGTGTGAAAACTTTTTGAATAAGACATAGGCGATGGCGGCTAACGTCATGGTGACAGCCATATACATGAAATATTGAAACCTTAACGGCTCATCTATTATTGCAAGAGGTGTGGTGGCTAAATCAGGGTCAAAGAAATTCAGGTAATCTTTAATGGATTTTCCGAACTGGCTGCAAAACGCGAATACGATGATCGCCAAGAACACATATTGTAACGGATTTCTCATTTATTGGAGAACCGCATTGATCGTAAAGGTACCGTTGTAAAGGCCGCTTGCCTGGGGGTTTCCGACATTGAGTGATGCGCCAATTGGTACGTCTACGAATGGGGCTGTCACTGTTGTTGATGTGCCGCCGGCTGCCGTAATAATGTTGAAATTATTGACTGACATCGAGCTTGTGCCGTTGGTCATGGCAGCAGGGCTGGAAACGGTGATTTGTATCGGTCTTAAGGGAAAGCTCTGCGTGATAATGCAGCGACCGTTTGAGAAGGGCGCGCTTGCTGTAGATAGGCAGCCTGTTGTGCTTCTGCCGCCGTTGGGTGTAATGGTGATTGTGCCTGCCGAGCCACAGGTAATGACATCACCAAAATTTAGGGGCTGGGGACACGCGATGGATTGTGCCATGGCAGGAGATGCTAAACTCATTACGGTCAAAGCAGAAAGTCGTATGACTGCCTTGTTGAATTTGCCCTTTTTATTTTGGGGGGCTGTCTCTGCTTTATCTTTATTACTCATAAATGACTGCGTGATGCTCACAATGTATCGTTATATACTTACATTTAATGATATAGGGCATTATGCAAGTTCTGGTAGTTGATTATTGCGGCATTATTTCATTACAACTTCTATGTCTCCATTATATCACAAAACTAGCTTATTTTTCATTACGCGTGAAGGATGAAGGCCTATTTATCCGCTAATTAACTCTTGCGTTGCAGCATGAAATTGCATATCGCTTAAACAGCTTAATTTTAGACGATGGAGCGCATCATGGATAAGCCAGTAACCAAGCCGAATAACCCTAATTTTTCTTCCGGACCATGCTCAAAAAGACCAGGTTGGAGCTTTGATGCTCTGAGTGGTGCTTTGCTCGGCCGTTCGCACCGCTCCGGCGAGGGTAAGAAAAAGCTGAAAGAAGCGATTGATAAGCAGCGCAGCTTGCTGGGTATTCCTGATGATTACTATATCGGCATTGTGCCTGCATCCGATACAGGTGCGATTGAGATGGCGATGTGGTCCATGCTGGGCGAGCGTCCTGTTGATGTGCTGGTGTGGGAGTCATTTTCAAGCGACTGGATGAAGGACGTTTGTAACCATTTGAAGCTGGACGCCAATGTTTACGAGGCTGATTACGGGCAGTTACCTGATCTGTCACAAGTGAACGCGGATAATGACGTTGTGTTTGTCTGGAACGGTACAACATCAGGTGTACGTGTTCCTGATGGTGACTGGATTGCCTCTGACCGCAAAGGTCTGACATTCTGTGATGCGACCTCTGCCGTGTTTGCCTATGACATGCCTTGGAAGAAACTGGATGTAGTGACATGGAGCTGGCAGAAGGTTTTGGGCGGCGAAGCGGCGCACGGTATGCTGGTGCTGTCTCCGCGCGCGGTGAAGCGTCTGGAGAGCTATACGCCTGATCGTCCGCTGCCGAAGATTTTCCGCATGACCAATAAGGGTAAGTTTAACGCGGGTATTTTCGAAGGCCTGACAATTAACACACCATCGATGATGGCGGTGGAGGACTGTATTGATGCGCTGAACTGGGTGGAAAGCCTTGGCGGTGTTAAGGCGACAATCAAGCGTTCTCAAGCTAATTTATCGGCTCTTGAAGAGTGGGTTAACCGTACGAGCTGGGCCGAATTTTTGGCCGAGCAGGCATCATCCCGTTCTACTACATCCGTGTGCATTAGCATCGTTGATGAGGATTTCGCGGCGCTGGGTGAGGATGATAAGCAAGCCTTTATCGGCACGTTTACCAAGCTGCTGGCAGCTGAAAAAGTGGCGTATGACATCAAGAGCTACAAGGCAGCGCCTGCGGGCTTGCGTATCTGGTGTGGCGCGACGATCGAAGCGGATGATGTGAAAGCTTTGACAGCGTGGCTGGACTGGGCTTTTACAGCGACCAAAGAAGAAGCACTGGCAAAAGCGGCATAAAATAACTTCATGACAGCGATGCGTAAATTGCATCGCTGAGTAGAATCATTATACACTCTCCCTGAACTAGGGAGTTTATGTATGGCTTTTCATCCAGTGGAGGGCTTTACGTGTATAAGAGTTGTTTTTGAGCAGCATAACGGCGCCTACAGAGCGCACACCATAAATTACAGCTTCAAGAACGAATCTGACCGTACAGCTATTGAAGATAGTACCCTTTTGAATATCCGCCGCTGCGTGCTGGAGGATTTTCGTGACAGCGTTATGTATTGGCTTGGTCAAAACGGTCTTACGGGGGCTTGTGTCAGCTTTGCGCCTGTTGAACGTACGGAATATGCCGCGCCTGTCTATGTGCCGCCTGTTAAAGCAGAGACTCCCGAATTTATGCCTGCATAGGGGCGGTGATTTGTCGCACCGCTTTTTTTGTCGCGCTGCAAAATATATCTATCTATTCCATAACGACTCCTGATATAAAGAAGGCCTGTTTTCCTAAACAAGACAAAACTAGGAGTTTAAAATGGCAAAAGTCTTAATTAGCGATAAAATGAATCCGCTCGCAGCGGAAATCTTCCAAAAAAACGGCATCGAAGTTGACGTCAAACCCGGGATGACACCCGAGGAATTGATGGAAATTATTGGTGATTACGATGGTCTGGCTGTCCGCTCGTCCACGCAAGCTACGCTCGATATGTTGGGCAAGGCCGCGAACCTGAAAGTGATTGGCCGCGCAGGTATCGGTATTGATAATATCGACCTGAAAGCCGCGACTGAAAAAGGTGTGATTGTGATGAACACGCCGTTCGGGAATTCAATCACAACAGCAGAGCATGCGATTGCGATGATGTTTGCGCTGGCACGTCAAATTCCGCAGGCTAATGCGTCTACACACGCAGGCAAGTGGGAAAAATCCAAATTTATGGGTGTTGAGCTATATGCCAAGACGCTGGGTGTTATCGGTTGTGGTAACATTGGAGGTATTGCAGCGACACGCGGTGTTGGTTTGCAGATGGACGTCATTGCCTATGATCCGTTCCTTACAGAAGACCGTGCCGCGGAGCTGGGCGTTGAGAAGGTCGAGCTGGATGATTTGTTCGCCCGCGCTGATTTCATTACAATCCACGTGCCGAAAAACGAGCATACAAAGAACCTGATCAACAAAAACACAATTGCGAAAATGAAAGACGGTGTGCGCATTATCAACTGTGCGCGCGGCGGTATCATTAACGAGGCTGACCTTCTGGATGCGCTGAATAGCGGTAAAGTAGCAGGCGCGGCTTTGGATGTGTTTGAAACAGAACCGGCCAAAGAAAATCCGCTTTTCGGTCATGAAAACGTGATTTGTACGCCGCATCTGGGCGCATCTACTATGGAAGCGCAAGTGAATGTGGCCATTCAGGTAGCGGAGCAAATGTCTGATTATCTGGTGAACGGCGCAGTAACAAACGCGCTGAATATGCCTTCAATCTCCAAGGAAGACGCGCCTAAGCTGAAACCTTATATGAAATTGGCTGAACAGCTTGGTAGTCTTGCCGGTCAGATTAACTCTCAAGCGATTAAAGCGATCGAGATCGAGTATGAAGGGTCTGTAGCCGAGCTGAATGTGAAGCCGCTGACATCTATCATCATGGCGCATTTGCTGAAATCTCAGCTGGATAGCGTTAACATGGTGAATGCTCTGTCTGTGGCGGAATCACGAGGTGTTGATGTGTCTGTGACAACATCAGGATCTTCAAAGGACTTCCGTAGTCTGATTACAGTCAAAGTGATCAAAGAAAGCCGTGAGCAAGTTGTTGCAGGTACTCTGTTTACAGGTAAAGAGCCACGCATCGTGAATATCGAAGGCGTGCCGATCGAAGCTGCTCTGGCACCGCATATGCTGTATATCCGCAATATCGATAAGCCAGGCATGATTGGTGGTATGGGCACGATTTTGGCTGAATCAGGCCAGAATATTGCCGATTTCCGTTTGGGTCGTCAGACAGCAGCAGGTACAGCGGTCGCACTGGTATCACTGGATGCCGAGCTTCCTGAAGATGTGTTTGAAAAGCTGAAAGCTTTGCCGCAGATCGAGCGTATTAAACAGCTGCGCTTCTAAATAACGGACAGCATGCGTTTGTATGCTGTTCTTACCCTACAAAATAAGCATCGCCACTGTCAGTTGCGGTGCTTTTTTGTCCGCGCTTGGTGAAGTAGCGTTTGCAAGCTTCTGCAATCTCATTGGTGACTTCGCGCCCGAACTCACCGCCGTCGCCGCTCATTTCATTATTGA
Source organism: Micavibrio sp. (assembly GCA_012960155.1). Classification (GTDB taxonomy): domain Bacteria; phylum Pseudomonadota; class Alphaproteobacteria; order Micavibrionales; family Micavibrionaceae; genus UM-FILTER-47-13. The sequence continues at coordinate 7,156 of DUBU01000012.1, forward strand.
CGATGGCTTTGATGGTTGTGTGATGGGCTTCGATAATATCAATAACATCTTTATCCAGTTTACGAATGGCTTCCAGGAAATCGAGCATGATTTTGGCTAGTTTGCTAACCAGACCGTAATCAAACATTTGTCCGTTTGCTTTTAACTGCATAACAGGTTCGATCAGACTTTGAATAACGTCTTCGTCTTTGCCGCGACTGGATTTGGCTAGTGTAATAGCGGCATCCAGCTCGTCGAGATAAATCTGTGCCATAGGTTTAAAGTCGACGGTGTTATCATCGATCAGTTTTTGGGATTTTTCGACTTTTTGGGGGTCCACAGGACCTAATCCAACCTTGTTTTGAAGAAGATGGTTGGCTTTGATAATTCTGGCTTTATTACTTTCCATTATATAATTCCGCGTATTACTTTCTAAATTAAATATAAATAGAAAATCTTATTAATTACTTACTGTAAATCAACTTCGTCATCTGCGCGTCTGAACGGGCCTGTGAAGTTAGGGGCAATGCGGCGGCGGCGGTCTGGGCCGAAATAGTCGTCGCTGTCTATGTAATCGCGTGGCTTATTGATGACATAGGCAATACGCTTTGCCAGATCGTTGGCAGAGAAAGGTTTCACCAGAAATTCGGTTACACCGACATCACGTGCTTCGGCCACGCGTTGTAGGGCGCTGTAGCCTGTAACCAGAATGACCGGCACCATGCGGTTCGGGGAGAGGGTGTTGGTTCTGATTTCGTGGGTAAGTTGTATTCCGTTTACGGGCATCATGTGCCAGTCTGCGATTACAATGTCCGGATTAAAGCGTTTTACTTGTTCGTAGCCGTCTTCGCCGTTTTCAGCTGTATAGATTTTGCCGACATCCATTGTTTCCAAAACGGATGCGATCAGCTTCCTCATGGGGGCGGTATCCTCCACGATCAGGATGCTAAGTTTTCTAAAATCAAATACCATTATGCCACTGGATAGTAATAAAAAAATTCGTCAAATTGAAAAGTATAACGCGGGGGGGAATGTTTCAAGCCCGAACTAGTATAAATCATATAACCTAAAGGTTTAGTGAAATGTGAAGAACCACAAAAAAAGTTCCGGTAACTCACCTCCCACTAAATAACTATACTTCGAAGATTAAATCCTGTCAGTACCGTCATAAAGATCAACGAAGATCGCCACCGGAACCTGTTTTTGGGAAGCTAGCCTGCAGTTAATATTTTACGGACAAGAGGTACAGCTTTAAGGCTGTAAGTCAGTTTTTCGAAATAAAACACAATATCCGAAGATAAAGGTTAAATAACGTGCCGGTAAAACCCGCAGGTTAAATGCTTGGATCTTAGCTAGGGCCTGAAGGAAGGGTGCGACCCTCCTTCGAAGCTCAGGCTGCGAACGAACCCCCGCTCGCTATTATTTATCGTGGCCGATCAAAACCACGCGACCTACCGCTGCAGACGGTGACAGCCAGTTCAGAATTTACCGTTACCCGTTAAGGTACAAAACCGTTAATCCTGTCGCCCAATCGGCTTTAGCCGATACGTTTTTTCAAGTGCGCAACCACTTATCTACCGCATGGATAAACACGCGGGCATTTTAACGTGTGCGAACACGGGTCTGGACGATCAGGGCCGGTATTTGCCGGAAATCCCTTAAGCCCTTCGGGAACCAATGCCTCGTAAAAATTTGCTGAAGAGCGTCCGAAGACCAAAACCGCAAATAATCCGTTTTGCAAAAGCCCTTCTTCCGAAGAACCCGAACATCTAACCAGATGCTCTGTGCAACAAGAAACCAAGAAGAAGTCCAATGAACCTGATCTGGTTACCGTTCGGGGTCACCCCCTTGGGCCGTGCCTTGCTGACAATTTGAGGATGACTCCGATGCGGGGTTGAGTCGAGTCCTTTTTGAAAATTTTTGTAAGATTTTTGCGCATTACGTCAACCTGTTGAAATAATATTACCGCACTCAAAATGCCGTTTTTAATTCCGTTTTTCGGATTTCGCACAAGTTTATCCACAGCTTGTCCTCAAGGATAATAATTTTCAAAAATTTTCGGAGATTATGGTTTTTTGACAGAACTACTTGACGTAATTGTGTTTTTTGGCCTTTGAAACGACTCACATTTGGTCAAAAAAGAATCAGATTCGGGAAGATTCGAGTCGATTCTTCTGTTCTTATAGGGGAACTAAAATCGATTTTCGATGATTAGTCGTTCTTAAAACTGTTTTATCCGCAGATACGTACAACCAAGACCCGAGGAGTTCATAATGAGCACGACCTTAAAGATCAAGAATAAAGATTTGATGAAAGATAAAGCCTATATAGACGGGCAGTGGGTTGGCGCGGATTCGGGTAAATCATTTGATGTGGTTAATCCTGCCACGGGTGAGACGCTTGGCGCTGTGCCTGATATGGGCGCTGCGGAAACAGAGCGCGCTATTGCTGCAGGTAAGAAGGCCATGAAGGCTTGGGCGGCTAAGACAGCCAAAGAGCGCTGTAACATCATGAAAGAATGGTATCGCCTGATCATGCAAAATCAGGAAGACCTTGCGCAAATCCTGACAGCCGAGCAAGGCAAGCCGCTGGCTGAGGCACGCGGTGAGGTCGCTTACGGGGCGTCGTTCATCGAGTGGTATGCCGAAGAAGCCAAGCGCGTTTACGGTGATATTATTCCCACGCACAAGAATGATGCGCGCGTTCTGGTGATCCGCCAGCCTATTGGTGTGGTTGGGGCTGTTACGCCCTGGAACTTCCCGAATGCGATGATTACGCGCAAGGTTGCACCAGCTATGGCGGCGGGTTGCCCGTCTGTCTTAAAGCCTGCTGAGGATACGCCGTTATCAGCGCTGGCACTTGCTGTATTGGCAGAACAGGCCGGCATTCCTGCGGGGATATTTAACCTTGTGACGACATCTGAGGCCAAAGTTGTCGGTGAGACGCTGACAGGGCATCAGGACGTGCGCAAGATATCGTTTACGGGGTCAACGCAAGTCGGCAAGATTTTGATGAAGCAATCGGCGGATACGGTTAAGAAAGTCTCGCTGGAACTGGGTGGTAATGCGCCGTTTATCGTGTTTGAAAGCGCTGATCTGGATAAGGCGGTTGAGGGTGCTATTGCCTGTAAGTTCCGTAACGCAGGGAAGACATGTGTCTGCGCCAACCGTATTTACGTGCAGGACAGCGTTTATGAGGAGTTCGCCGATAAGCTGGCAGATAAGATCAAGGCCATGAAGGTAGGTGATGGCACGCAAGACGGTGTTGTGATTGGTCCGCTGATTAACGAGGCGGCTGTCAAAAAGGTTGAAGAGCATGTATCTGATGCCAAGGCAAAAGGTGGCAAGGTGGTGCTAGGCGGTGAAGCGCATGAGGCTGGTCAGCTGTTCTACACGCCAACCCTGATCACGGATATGAGCGATGATATGAAGGTTGCGTGTGAGGAAACCTTCGGACCTGTAGCGGGCTTATTCAAGTTTTCTAGTGAAGATGAGGTCATCGCCAAGGCTAATGATACGCCGTACGGGCTGGCATCTTATTTCTACAGTAATGATCTGGGGCAGTGTTTCCGCGTTTCCGAGGCGCTGGAATATGGCATGGTTGGCGTAAATGAACCTGTGGTTTCAGGCGAGGCCGTGCCGTTTGGCGGCGTGAAAGAGTCAGGTATTGGCCGTGAAGGTTCCAAATACGGAATCGATGATTTTACCGAAATGAAATATATCCTTCTCGGCGGCGTCTAAAAGCGCGCTTCAGTGCATTTGCATGACTTGTTATGGCTGGCTGTTTAGCTAGGCATATTATTCCTCTTTTGCAATAGGGATAATTCTTGTATATAACCCCCCGTAGTCACTTATAAGTGTGTACCCGTTGAGGTATAAGAGAAGGCGCATTTTCCTGATCTCTGAGTACGAGATTCCCGCCTTCGAGAAAGTTTTCATAATATTTGACAAGACTCTTAAAAAAATGTTAAAAAACTACACAATCCCGTTAGGAAAACGTTAATAAATTAAAAAAATTGCTGCAATAACAGCGGTTTATATGAGGAGAGACTAAAATGGCAAGTCAAGCATTCGTAGTAGATACAGGTGAAAATAATTCTGTATCTCTTCCACAAGGTGAAGCAACAGAGCTTTCATTTAACACATCCGAAGTTGCCGGTATGAAGCTGAGCGATAGCGGTGAGCTGACAATCAGCTTCCGTGACGGTGGCTCGCTGACCATCAACAATTTCCGCGAATTGGCGGAAAGCGATGTACAAATTGCTCTGGAAGACGGCGATACAATCAATTCAAAAGCCCTGTTCGATACTCTTGCAGCAGACTTAGCACCGGTAAAATTAGACTTGCCAGAAGCCGGTGAAACAGTTGCTTACAATGTAGAAGCAGGCCGTAAATACGAAATCAACATCAACGAGCCTGTGGCTGAAGTTGCCCAGCAAGATGATGCTCTCCTTGTTACTTTCAATGACGGTGGTCAGCTGGTTCTTCGTAACTTCCAAGATGCGATGGCTGCTGATGATCAAACTGAAGTCAGCGTTGACGGTGAGTTCATGACATTGCGCGAATTTGCGGACGGCCTGCAATTGGCAGAGCTGATCGACGGCACAATGGAACAAGAAGTTGAAGTCGTTCAATCTGAAGCTGATGTGCGCACTGGTGATGACCAATTGGCACAGCTGGCACAAGAATTGTCAGACATTGAGCCTGCGGCCGGTGAAGGCGCGGGCGGTGGTAACCGTGGTGGTTTCGGTTTCCAGAGCCAAGTACGTTCTGCGCCATTGAATGCGCCTGACGCAATCGGCCCGATCGGCCCGACAGCGCTGCAATTTGATCTGCCAGAATTCGAAGACAGACTTTTCTACGTTGAAGAGCCAGGTCCAACTCCTCCGGGTGCGCCAGGCGTTGAGTTTGCTGATCAGGTTGTATATGAGGACGGCAGCGTCCTGATTGACGTGTTTGCACAAAGCAACACAACAGATCCTTCCGTTACGATGACTGTAACAATCAGCGGCATTCCATCAACATGGGGCGTTGATCCAAATGGCGGTACATACAATGCTGCGACTGGTACATGGACAGGTAACGTTACAGGTTCAACATTTGCAGGTGGCCCAATCCTGTCACCGCCAGCAGATAGTGATGCGGATCTGCCAAATCTGGTTGTGTCTGCGACAAACACAGATTCTTCTACAGGTCTGTCTTCTACATCATCCGGCACGCTGGACGTAACAACTGATGCGGTTGCCGATACGCCTGATATTGCCGCGACAGACAGCGTTGCAAACGAAGATACACCAGCTGATCTGAACATCACGACAGCGGTAACGGATACAGACGGTTCAGAAGAGATTACATCTGTTGTGATTTCAAATGTTCCTGCAGGTTTCGCGCTGAGCGCCGGTACGGAAACAACACCGGGTACATGGGTTCTGACACAAGCTGAACTGGCCGGTCTGCAAATTACAGCACCTGCTGATTACTTCGGCACAATCACACTGGATGTGACAACTACAGCTGAAGAAGTAAACAAGTCAGATACAGATTTTGACTTCACAAACGATACAGCGACAAACAGCACGCAGTTCGATGTGACATGGCAGCCAGTGATCGATCCGCCAAGCATTGAAGTGAATGGCGGCGTTGACGAAGTTCAAGTTAAAGAAGACGGCACAGTTGATGTGACGTTGGAAGCTGCACTTAACCCAGCTGACTCTGCTGATGCTTTCATCACAGTGGCAGTAACAGGCTTTGACCCTGCATGGGGTACAGTGACAGCACCTGTCGGTACATTTAACGCGGCTGGCACAGAGTGGACAATCACAATGCCAGCAGGCACTGATTTGTCTACAGTATTCACATTCACGCCAGCTGCCGAAAGCGATATCGACCTGACAGGTTTGAGCGCGACAGTTGTCGCGACTGAGCCAGCAACAGGTACGACAGCGTCTGCGAGCGATGATTTCTACATCACAGTTGATGCGGTTGCTGATGATCCAAGCATTACAGCCAATGGCGACACAGACGTTGAAGGTAGCGTTCTGGATGTTGACGTTCAGGGTATGCTGGGCACAGATACAGACGGTTCCGAGCAAATCACGGGTTACCAAATCAGCGGCGTTCCTGCTGAAGTTACATTCTCTGCCGGTACAGATTTGGGCGGCGGTGTTTGGAGCTTTACACCAGCAGAAATCGCTGGCCTGCAAGCAACACACGCTGATGGCGATTTTGATGGCAGCATCAACCTGACAGCCACTGTGTTCACAACAGAGAACCCAGTATCTGACGGTGAGTTCGATACAACAGATAATAACAACCAAGCATCTGACGGTCTGACACTGACATGGACGCCTGAAATTGAGCCGCCAACAATCAAAGTTAACGGCGGCGTTCCTGATGTTCAGGTTAAAGAAGACGGTACAGTTGACGTTACTCTGGAAGTTGATCTGGATGCGGACGCTGAGCCAGCTGAATATCTGACAGTTGAAATCACAGGCTTTGACCCTGCATGGGGTACAGTGACAGCGCCAATCGGCACGTTCTCTCCGGATGGCACAACTTGGACAGTTACAATGCCAGCCGGTACTGATCTGTCTACAGTATTCACATTCACGCCAGTTGCTGAAAGCGATATCGATCTGACAAATCTGCAGATTACAGCGACAGCGACAGACCCTGTTGAAGGTATCAGCGCAGATGCGACTGACAGCTTTAACGTGATTGTTGATGCGGTTGCGGATGCACCAAGCATTGATGCCAACGGTGATACAGATGTTGAAGGCAGCATCCTGGATGTTGATGTTCAAGGTATGCTGGGCACAGATACAGATGGTTCAGAACAGATCACTGGTTATGAAATCAGCGGCGTTCCTGCTGAAGTTACATTCTCTGCCGGTACAGATCTTGGTGGCGGTGTCTGGAGCTTTACACCAGCGGAAATCGCTGGCCTGCAAGCAACACACGCTGATGGCGATTTTGATGGCAGCATCAATTTGACAGCGACTGTGTTCACAACAGAGAACCCAGTATCTGACGGTGAGTTCGATACAACAGACAACAACAACCAAGCATCTGACGGTCTGACACTGACATGGACGCCAGATATCGACCCGCCAACAATTAAAGTGAATGGCGGTGTTCCTGATGTTCAGGTCAAAGAAGACGGTACAGTTGACGTTACTCTGGAAGTTAATCTGGATGCGGATGCGGAGCCTGCTGAATATCTGACAGTTGAAATCACAGGCTTTGACCCTGCATGGGGTACAGTGACAGCGCCAATCGGTACATTCTCACCAGATGGCACAACTTGGACAGTTACAATGCCAGCAGGCACTGATCTGTCTACAGTGTTCACATTCACGCCAGTTGCTGAAAGCGATATCGATCTGACAAATCTGCAGATCACAGCGACAGCGATTGACCCTGTTGAAGGTCTGAGCGCAGATGCGACTGACAGCTTTAACGTGATTGTTGATGCGGTTGCGGATGACCCAAGCATTGATGCCAACGGTGATACGGACGTTGAAGGCGCGACACTGGATGTTGATATCCAGGGTATGCTGGGCAGCGATACAGACGGTTCAGAGCAAATCACCGGTTACCAGATTTCTGGTGTGCCAGCGGGTGTTACATTCTCTGCCGGTACGAATACCGGTGGCGGTGTTTGGAGCTTCACACCAGCTGAAATTGTTGGTCTGACAGCAACGCACAGCAATAGCAACTTTAATGGTTCAATCAACCTGACAGCGACAGTGTTTACAACAGAGAACCCAGTATCTGACGGTGAATTCGATACAACAGACAACAACAATTCTGCGTCTGACAGCTTCAAGCTGAAATGGACGCCTGAAATTGATCCTCCTTCAATCAAAGTGAATGGCGGCGTTCCTGATGTTCAGGTCAAAGAAGACGGCAGCGTTGATGTTCGTGTTGAAGTTGATCTGGCACCATCTGCAGATACAGATGAGTTCCTGACAGTTGAAATCACAGGCTTTGACCCTGCATGGGGTGTTGTAACAAACGGTGAAGGTACATTCTCACCAGATGGGACAACATGGACAATCACTCTGCCAGCGGGTGCGGATCTGGATACAGTATTCTCGTTCTCACCAGCTGCTGAAAGCGATATTGATCTGACAGGTCTGGTTGTCACAGCGACAGCAACAGATCCATCAGCAGGTCTGAGCGCAGATGCGACTGACAGCTTTGATGTGATTGTTGATGCGGTTGCCGATGATCCTTCACTGAACGCGACAGGCGGTTCCAAAGAAGAAGGTAACCCAATCGATATTACACTGAACGGTTCACTGGGTAGCGATACTGACGGTTCAGAGATGATCACAGGTTACCAGATTTCTGGCGTTCCTGCGGGCTTCACATTCAACCAAGGTACAAACCAAGGTGGCGGTGTTTGGAGTTTCACAGTAGCGGAAGCGACTGGTCTGCAGATCATTTCTACAGATCCAACATATGCGGGTTCACTGAACCTGACAGCGACTGTGTTCACTACTGAGAACCCAGTATCTGACGGTGAGTTTGATTACACTGATAACAACAACCAAGCCTCTGACAAACTGAAAGTGACTTGGGAAGATGATGATCAGCCACAAGTTAAAAACGATGAAGTAAACATCGATGAAACTGATCTGTCTCCGACAACATCTGTTAGCGGTAAAATTACAGCCAACTTCGGTGATGACGCTCCCGGTTCATTTGCGGCCAATGGCGGTTTCTTCAGCGGCGTAGCCCTGACAAGTAACGGCGCGGCTGTGAATGTTACGCTTGCGGGTAACACCTACACAGGTGCGACGGCGGGCGGAGAGACAATCTTTACATTGGTTGTCCAGTCTAACGGTGATTACACATTCACATTGTCAGGCACTCTGGATCACCCAGATACAGCGGACCACAATGATGAATTTGCACTGGAATTCGGTGTGAATGCGACTGACAGCGATAGTGATATCGGTGCCGGCACAATCACAGTGAACGTGTTTGACGATGGTCTGGAAGCCAATGATGACTTCAACACAGTTGATGAAAATATTGGCTTCACAACAGGTAATGTTGTGACAGGTGAAAACGGCGGCGCAGGCGCGGCTGATGATCTGTCCAACGATCAACCAAACTCAGTGACTAAGGTCGAGTTTGATGGCGTTGAATATGATGTTCCTGCAACAGGCACAGTCAGTGTTGATGGTCAGTTCGGTACGCTGGAAATTTCAGCTGACGGTTCTTACACATACACATTGTTCTCAGCTGCGGGTGGCAGTGCAGACATAGTTCAGCACACATTTGCCGGTAACCCTGGCGTGTTCCCTGATATGAACGAGCGTGAAGCGCTTGATCCTAGCGAACAGCAAGCTGTGGGTATCACTCAAGGTGACCTGAATGTTATCGAAGGCTCCGAAATCACAATGACTTACATTGGTGAAGGTGCCGGTTATAACAACACATTGGGTGCGTTCACAGTTGCTGCTGACGGTACAATCCTGACAGGTTCAGTATTGATGCCTAACGTGACAGGCACAGCGTCCGGTACAGAATTCGGTTACACAGCCGGTGCCGGTGCAGCGTCTGCAGGGTTCTTTATCATTGCTGATGGTGCCGATATCAACGGTAACTACGCCGGTATCGATTTCTCTACAGGTTCTGTCGAGTTTATCTACGGTTACGGTACAGGCAGCGAGCGTGCGGCGAAGATCAGCGATAGCGGTTCTGACATCACATTGGTTTACAATGACGGTGCCGGTAACGAAACAGTTCTGAACGGTCCTGTATACTACAGCACAACAGATACTAATGGTGGTCTGAACCCAGACGGTAAAGTTCACGTTGTTTCTGATCTGGCAAACGAAGCTGATAACACAGTTCTGCGTATCGGTTTTGAAGACCTGCCGAAGCTGGGTGATAAAGACTACAACGATGTTTACTTCGATGTATCTATCACATCTCCTGAAGATTGTGGCTGTGACTGTGGTACGGATGTCTTTAACTACACACTGACAGATGCTGATGGCGATACAAGCACGGCGGCTCTGACACTTGAGTGTCTTGAAGATGATACGCCGATTATCACGAGCATCGAGCACAAATCTGTTGATGAGACGAATATGGGTCCAACAACAGCTGTTAGCGGTACTGTTACGGCAGACTTCGGTTCTGATGCGCCTGGCGACTTCACAGCGTCCGGTTCAGTCACACAGCCTTCAGGTCTGACAAGCAATGGCGAAGCGGTTACAATCAGTCTGGTTGGTAACACTTACACAGGTTCGACAACAGCCGGTGACGTGTTCACAATGGAAATCAAGGCTGATGGCAGCTATACATTCACATTGCTGGATACGATTGATCACCCTGATACAGCGGACCACAATGATGTTCTGTCATTCCAGTTCGGTGTTCGTGCCAATGACTCTGATGACGACTATGTTGATGGTATGGTTACAATCAACGTGTTTGACGATGGTCTTACAGCGAACACAGATTGCAATGTCTTTGATGTTGTTTCTGTCGAGCAAGACTACAACGTTGCGCTGATGCTGGATGTATCCGGTTCTATGGGCGGTGCGAAGCTGGATCTGCTGAAAGCTGCTGTTAAGAACCTGCTGGCTGATTACAATGCTTATCAGTGCGGCGAGATCAAAGTGTTTATCTCTCCATTCTCAACAGATACGCAGAGTGGCTACACATTCACAGTGACGAATGATGCTGAATACCAGCAAGCTCTGAACATGATTAACGGTATGAGTGCCAATGGCTTCACAAACTACGAAGCGCCTTTGGAATCTGCTATTAACTGGCTGCAAAGCGGTTCACCGATTACAGGTGCCGAGACATACAGCTACTTCATCAGTGATGGTGAGCCAAACCGTTACCTGAATGACAGCGGTGTTGTAACGTCAGGTAGCCGTAGCGATGTACTGAAACAAATCCAGGGTATTACAGACTCTACGGACGAGATCGGCACACTGAAATCTCTGAGCACAGAAGTGATCGGTGTTGGTATCGGTGTTAACTCTACGACATTGGCTGTTCTGGACCTGATCGACTCAGACGGTAATGCTCTGGATGTTAAAGATGCTAGCGATCTGGATGCGGCGCTGAAGAGCACAGGCTTCTTCGGTACGGCATACGGTAACGTGATCACAGGTGAAAATGGCGGCTTCGGTGCCAAAGATGACCTGAGCAACGATCTGGACAACGCGGTTGTTAAAGTATCATTCGGCGGTGTTGAATATGATGTTGATCCTGCTACAGGCGTCAGCGTAAACGGTGACTTCGGTACTCTGCAAATTAACGCAGACGGTAGCTACTCTTATAAGCTGAATGCATCTGCGGTTTCCGGTGGTACTGTTGAAACTTACTCTCTGTCTCCGGAAGCATCTGATGTTTCAGGTATCCAAGAGAGCCTGAGCAAAGACGGTATTACAGTGTCTGTTGCCAATGCCGGTGATTTTGATCTGACATGGGTTAATACAGCCGACGGTAGCGGTTTGGGTATTGATAACCTCAACACAGGTGACGGTGCGAAAGTTTGGCCAAGCGGTGAAACATTCAATATCGACTTCATCAAAGATGCACAAACAGTCAGCATTACTATCGCTGAGCTAGGCAACAACAATGATGATGGTCTGCATGGCGCGGATTACATTCTGACGCTGGCTGATGGCACGACAGTGACTGGCGAGCAGCAGTTTGTTCCAAGCGAGATTGTTGACGGTCACTTCACATTCACACTGGATGCGGCTGATTACGGTCAGAAGATTGCAAGCATTGAGCTGAACTCAACGAATGCAGGCCTATACAAAGGCGCGTCATTCCTGCTGAACAATGTTGAAATGACAAAAGAGCCAGCCACAGTTGATTGTCCTCAGGATGTGTTTGAATACACATTAAGAGACGGCGATGGCGATACAAGCACAGCTTACCTGAAGCTGCAGGGCACGTTTGCTCCTGTAATCGAAGGTACGACAGGTGATGACGTTCTGTTCGATACAGCAGGCTCTGACATCTTATTCGGTGATAACGGTGCTGATACTTTTGTCTTTGAAAATCTGGGTGCACAAGACACAATCCTGGACTTCAACACAGCAGAAGGCGACCAGCTGGATCTGTCTGCTCTGATCACTGATTACGATCCATTGCAAGACAGCATCAACGACTTCTTGTTTGCGACTGAAAGCAACGGCAGCACAACCATTTCTGTTGATGTCAGCGGTTCAGGTAACGCAGCAGACGCTATTGCGGCTGTAAATCTGGAAGGTGTTACAGGTCTTTCAATTGATGATCTGAACAGCGGCAACCTGATTGCATAATACGGTTTCACTAGCTCTCCAAATTCCTAACGGGAGTGACTAGATGATTGTCAGGCGGGTCTTCGGATCCGCCTGATTTTTTATATAAGTAGTTTTAAATACAGACCCGATATAATTGTTTTTATTTATGAAATTACTTGCATCCGTAGGCGAAAAAAGCCATAACATAACACTGAGAAAAGCTTTTTATAAAAACAAAAAATTCTTGCAAGGAACGAGATTATGAAGCGCATGACTATTCGTAAACTGGCACTCGGAGCTTCGCTGGCGGTATTGGTTTCAGCGACACACACACAAGCGCAGGATGCAGAGCCATTATTGCTCGATTCAAGACCTGCTGCGGTGATGAACGACATGCCATTGGGTATCGAAGACACAACACCAACACAAAATATCGGTCAGGCTTTGAGCCTGCGTGACGCTGTTGCTATTGGTATTAACACAAATCCGGAAAACGGCGTTGTTCAAACAAACCGCCGTGCGACTGACGAAGAGCTGCGCCAAGCTAAAGCTCTTTACCTGCCATCTTTGGATTTCCGCGGTGACACTGGTTACGAACATAGTGATGATCCTGCGACACGTGCCGGTGCCGGCGATGACACAGAACAGCTGTGGCGTTATGAAGCCGGTCTTACTCTCACACAGCTGCTGTGGGACGGCATGGAAACAAAATACGAAAATCTGCGCCAGACAAAGCGCGTTCTGTCAGCCTCACACCGTGTGCGTGAAGCTAACGAACTGGTTGGTCTGGCGATTGTTGAAGCCTATCTGGACGTGATGCGTCAGCGCGAATTGCTGAAAATTGCCCGTCAGAACGTGGCACAGCACATCTCAATTCTGGAGCAAATTGACGATAGCGCGACTGCGGGCCGTTCAACAAACGCTGACCTTGAGCAAGCGCGTGCCCGTTTGGCATCTGCGCGTGCGAACGAAGCGTCTGTGCGTCAGGCTCTACGTTTTGCCGAAGCTAGCTACATTGAAGAAGTTGGTGATCCTGCCGGTGATCTGATTATGCCATTGGTTCCTGTTGACGCCTTGTCATCAGATATCGAGCGTGAAGTTAAGCTTGCATTGGCTCAGAGCCCGACTCTGGACATTTTCGAAGCTGATATCGAAGTGGCAAATGCCGAATATGAAGGCACGAAAAGCGTGTTCCACCCTCAGGTTGATCTGCAGCTCAATGCTCGTACAGGTCACAATTTGAATGGTGTTCGTGGCCGTGACACAAGCGCATCTGCGTTGGTTGTTATGGACTGGAACCTTTACCGCGGTGGTGGTGATACTGCTCGTGTTCGTGAGCATATCAGCCGTGAAGCACAAGCTAAAGAGGCCCGTGCTGAAGCTGCGCGTGCGCTGGAAAACAACGTACGTCAGACATGGGCGCAGATGGTTGCTGCCGGTGAACAGGCTCGTGAATTCTCAGCACAGGCTGATGCCAACACAGAAGTTGTTAAGGCATATATGGACCAGTTTGACCTGAACCGTCGTACATTGCTGGACGTTCTGGACTCACAAAACGAATTGTTCGTTTCACGCTCAAACGCTGTGAACTCTGAGTTTCTGGAAATGTTTGCTGTATATAGCTTGATTGCGCTGAAAGGCGAATTGCTGCCAACTCTCGGTGTGGCCTATCAACGTGAGTCAGATCCTGCTAAGATGTAAAAAGTTCTTAACTTTTCTTTCCTATACTAGGTTTCTTATATAGGAAAAACATCAACAGGATCAGTCAGTTGGCAAAGTCTACCAAAGAGCCTAAGGATCAGGCAAAGAAGACTCCTTCATCAAATGAAGATACTCCTCAAACTGCAGAAGTTAGCGCTTCTGCAGAGCAGATACCGTCTGATCATGTTCCCGATAAGTGGCCGTTAGAGGCTGACCGTTTAGCATTGCACAGCCCACTGGCCGAGTGTTTGCGCCTTGTTGCAGGGCATTATGGTCGCCGTACCAGTTTTTCTTCTCTTACAGCCGGTTTGCCGATCCCGAAAGAAGGGATGAGCCCTGAGATTTTCATGCGTGCTGCCGAGCGCGCAGATATGAATGCCAAGCTGGTGGAACGTCCGTTAGAGGCCTTGGCCGTTGCGCCGACTTTGCCTTGTATTCTGGTGCTGAAAAACAAACAGGCCTGTATTTTATGGGATATTGAATATCCTGATAAAACACCACCATTGCAGGAGCCTGGTCAAGAAGCACAAATTCATCCTGAAACGCGCTTTTTGGTGCAATTCCCCGAGACGGAAGAAGAAAAGCAGATTATGGGGTTGGAGCAGCTTAAGGCGCTCTATACCGATTATGCATTCTTTGTACGTCCTGTGGCGCGTTCTGATGATCGTGCAGGCCCTTCGGAAATTAACACGGCCCGTGACTGGTTCTGGGGCGTTCTGAAAAAGAATAAGCGCATTTATCAGGAAGTTGTTCTGGCCGCGGTTATGATCAATATATTTGCGCTGGCAAGTCCGCTGTTTATTATGAATGTGTATGACCGCGTAGTGCCGAATGCGGCGTTTGATACGCTGTGGGTGCTGGCTGCGGGTGTGCTTATTGTCTATGTCTTTGATTTTATATTGAAAAATCTGCGCGCTCACTTTTTGGATATTGCGGGTCGTAAGGCTGATATCAAGATTTCGGCGCAGTTATTCGAGCAGATTATGGGGATGACGATGGCATCGCGTCCAGCCAGTGCAGGCGTTTTGGCCAGTAATATGCGCGAATTTGAAGGACTGCGCGACTTCTTTACCTCGGCCACGATGGTCACAATGATTGATCTTCCGTTTGTTCTGATGTTCATACTGATGATTATGGTCATTGGTGGCTGGCTGGCGGTCGTGCCGGCGGTGGCTGTGCCGCTTGTCTTGGTGATGGGCTGGATATTGCAAAAGCCGATGCGCAAGATCATTCGTCAGTCGATGAATGAAAGCGCGCTGAAAAATGCGCTGCTGTTTGAAACGATTAGCGGTCTTGAAACGATCAAGATGCAGGCCAGTGAAGGTCATATCCAGCGCCGCTGGGAAGAGCTGACTGTTAAGGCCTCTAGTACAGCTGTTAAGTCACGTCGCATCTCTGCTTTTGCCCTTAACTATGCAATGTTTATACAGCTAGTGACCAATGTGGCATTGGTGATTACAGGTGTATACCTGATTACTGAAGGCATGATTTCCATGGGCGCGTTGATTGCCTGTGTGATTTTGTCAGGCCGTGCTATGGCGCCGTTAGCGCAGGTGGCCGGACTTTTGATCCGTTACCATCAATCACGTGAAGCGTTGGAACAGCTGGATGCCTTGATGAAAAAGGATGTCGAGCGCCCTGCGGGTAAGCATTTTATTTCCAAGGCCGATATGAAAGGCCGTGTTGAGTTTAAGGAAGTATTGTTTAAGTACCCTTCACAATCCGTACCAGCCCTTAAGGGTGTCAGCTTTGTGATTGAGCCGGGAGAGCGCGTGGGCGTGATTGGCGCTGTGGGTTCGGGTAAGACAACGATTGAGCGTTTGCTGCTGAACCTATATCAGCCTGAGAGCGGAAGCGTACAGATTGATGGCACAGACGTACGCCAGATTGATCCGGGCGATTTGCGCCGCTCTATTGGCGCGGTACAGCAGGACCCGCAGCTATTCTACGGCTCTGTGCGTGAGAACATTACTATGGGGCATGAAACTGCGCCTGAACGGGCTGTATTGCGCGCTGCTGAAATGGCGGGCGTGATGGAATTCCTGAAAGAGACACAGCATGGTCTGGACACACCTGTCGGTGAGCGCGGTGAAGCGTTATCGGGTGGTCAGCGTCAGTCTGTCGCGATTGCACGGGCGCTACTGTACGATCCGCCGATTATGATTTTGGATGAGCCGACCGCGTCTATGGACCCTGCGTCTGAAAACAGACTGAAGAAGCGTCTGCACACGTTGTGTGAGGGTAAGACGACAATCCTGATTACGCATAAAGGTGCGATGCTGGGATTGGTTGATAAGCTTATCCTTGTTGATCGCGGCCGTATTGTGGCATTTGGACCTAAAGACGAAGTGATTTCTAAATTGCAGGCACGCCAATACGGCACGCAGGCAGAAAATACGGAAGTTTAATCATGAGCGCAGCTGAGAACAAAAAAGCGCAAGGCGCACAAGGCAAAGAGGCACAGGTAAAAGAGGATCAGAGCATCAATGATGCCGCTGGCTGGGCCAAAGTGCGTGGCGACTGGGCGAAAGAGAAGCTGGCGGTGGCCGAAGCGAAAGCGGATCGTTTCTTTAATACGGATGATGATTTGCCGTTATCGCAGCATTTGATTTTGATGTTTATTGCGGCGTTTTTCGTGATTTTCGTGATTTGGGCGAATTTTGCGGCGCTGGATGAGGTAACGCGCGGTGATGGCAAGGTTATACCATCGACTGAAATTCAGAAGCTCCAGAGCCTTGAAGGCGGCATTGTCGAAGAGTTTTTAGTGCGTGAGGGTGACGAGGTGAAGGCGGGGCAGGTTCTGATGCGTCTGCGCGACGTTCAGGCGTCTTCCGATTTGGGGTCTAACCGTGCACGTTACTTGGGTTTGCTTGCAAAAACACAGCGTTTGAAAGCGGAAGCCGAGGGTCTGCCGACACCGAACTTTACCGAAGAAGTGATGAAAGAAGTGCCGCAGAGCGTGCAGGAAGAGCTCGAGTCTTTCCGTGCTAATGTACAGAATCTTTCCAGTCAGACGCAGGTCTTACAGCAGCAGCTGAACCAGCGTGAGCAGGAGGTTACGGGGTTACGTACGCGTGTATCTGATTTGCGTGAGGTTCTGCGTTTATCGAATGAAGAACGTGATATGATCGCACCCTTGGTTGAACGCGGATCAGCGCCTAAGGTCGAGCTGCTGCAGTTAGAGCGTGGTATCAAAGAGCGCCAGACAGAATTGAATACCGTGATGGCTTCGTTAACGCAGGCGCAGTCTGCCGTGGATGAGGCGCAGGCGCGTATTGCAGAGCTGACTGATGCGGCTAAAGCGCAGGCACAAACCGAGCTTGCCGCCACAACGATTGAGATGAGCTCTATTGGTGAAACTCTGTCGGGTCTAGAAGATCGTAAGGTACGTACAGAGATTAAAGCGCCAGTTGACGGTACTATAAAGGATATCTTGGTGAATACGGTTGGCGGTGTTGTGCAGCCTGGTGCTGATTTAATCGAGATCGTTCCTAAGGATGACCAGCTGATTATTGAAGCGCGTGTACGTCCTTCGGATATTGCGTTCTTGCACCCTAATCAACCTGCTGTGGTGAAGATTACGGCTTATGATTTCTCGATTTATGGCGGCTTGAAAGGTGAAGTAATTGATATTTCTGCCGATACGCTGACCAATGAAGAAGGTGAGACTTTCTACCGCGTCCGCGTACGCACAAATGAAACCAGCCTTACACGCAAGGATGAAGTTCTAAACATCATTCCGGGTATGGTGGCGTCCGTTGATATTCTGACAGGCGAGAAAACTGTTATGCAGTATATTCTGAAGCCGCTTGTTAAGACCTTGGATAATGCGATGAATGAACGGTAAGCGTTATTCTTTCAGCCAAGCCATGGCCTCGTCATATTGATCTTCGGTAAAGATGCGCATTTCGCCCGGTAGCATATCTTTGCTGAGCTGTGCTTTGAATACTTCTTTTGATGGTGGATTGATGAATGCGTATTTTGTCAGGTATTTGCCATACTCGGCGATCGATTTAAGGTCGTCAAAACTCGCTTCCTGTTCCCAGCCTTGGAAGTCCTTGTAATGTACCAGGGTTTTTACCGCGCCATATTTTTCAATTATAGATTTAAAGGCAGGTAAGAAATTGTCATTGTATCCTTCTTGGGTGATCGGTTTAGTAATCACCATGATCAGGATATCCCCGTCAGTCTTTATCTCGTTATACTTGTCTGTATTGTCAGGCATTTTAAAGTCTTTCTGAAAATTTTTAAAATTAATAAATAAACCAATAAATATAAAATAGATTTAGTTCCCAATAGTTCAAATTATCTTTTGTATATGATCCTTCGATAAAAGCTATATGCAGTGCAAAACGTTTATTGCTTTGTTTTCATATCTTTGCAAATATACGGGTTTGAAAAACCTATAGGAGTAACCATGGCAGAAGTTTCCAAAGCCAGTGACGCAAAAATGATTACTATTACCCTTCCAGATGGTGCCACGCGCACGTATGAGACGGGTGTCACGGGTATGGAAATTGCCGAGTCTATTGCCAAGTCTTTGGCGAAGGCGTCTGTTGCTGTCAAAGTTAACGGTGAGCAGCGCGATCTGAGTGATGCGATCACGGAAGATTCAGCCTTTGAAATTATCAAGCTGGATAGCGAAGAGGGTCTTGAGATCATGCGCCACACAGTGGCGGCGCAGGTTTTGGCGCGTGCTGTGAAAAACCTTTATCCTGACGCAAAATTGGCGATCGGTCCTACAATCAAGAACGGCTTTTATTACGATATCGAATTTAAAGAGCCGTTATCGACCGATGATCTGGAAAAGATCGAAAAGGAAATGCGCCGCATTAAAGAAAGTAATGCGCCTATCGTTAAGAGCCTGAATAGCAAAGCCGATGCTGTGGCTGCGTTTAAAGAGCGTAGCGAGCCGTATAAGGTCGAGATTGTTGAAGGCGCGGATCAGGATGATAATTTCCAGCTTTATGCGCAAGGAGATACGGGTTTTATCGATCTATGTCGCGGCCCGCATTTGCCGAATTTGAAATTTATCGGTGCGTTCAAGTTGATGAAGGTGGCGGGTGCGTATTGGCGCGGTGATCAGAATAACCAGATGCTGACCCGTATTTATGGTACAGCGTGGCGTGATGACAAAGAGCTGAAAGCCTATCTGACACAGCTGGAAGAAGCAGAGAAGCGTGACCACCGTAAACTAGGCGCGCAGATGGATTTGTATCACTTCCAGGAAGAAGCGATGGGTAGCGTGTTCTGGCACCCTAAAGGCTTTACGATTTATAACCAGCTGGAAAGCTATATTCGCCGCCGTCTGAATGATGCGGGTTATCTTGAGATTAAGACGCCGCAGCTGATTGATAATAAGCTGTGGGAGAAATCAGGCCACTGGGGCAAATTCCGCGAGAATATGTTCGTGGTACCTGATGAGATTCCAAGCACGGAAGAAGACGGCCCTGTTGTTAGTGACAAGGCGTTTGAAAAGTTGATGGCGCTGAAGCCTATGAACTGTCCTGCGCACGTACAGGTGTTTAATCAGGGCGTTAAATCCTATCGTGATTTGCCGATCCGCTTTGCCGAATTTGGCTGCTGTCACCGTAACGAAGCCCATGGCGCGTTGCACGGTTTGATGCGTGTGCGCCAAATGACACAGGATGATGCGCATATTTTCTGCCGTGAAGACCAGATCATGGAAGAAAGCGTGGCGTTCTGTGATTTATTGCAGAAGGTTTATGCGGATCTTGGCTTTAACGAAGTTGAAGTTAAGCTAGCGCTGCGTCCTGATGTACGCGCGGGTGATGATGCGGTTTGGGATCGCGCGGAAGACGGTTTGCGTCAAGCGCTCGATAAAGCGGGTCTTGCCTTCGAAGAACTGCCGAATGAAGGGGCGTTCTACGGCCCTAAGCTTGAATTTCACCTGACCGATGCGATCGGCCGTACATGGCAGTGCGGTACGCTGCAGCTTGATTTTGTACTGCCTGAGCGTCTGGATGCGTCTTATATCGGGGATGATGGTAACAAGCACCGCCCTGTGATGCTTCACCGTGCGATTTTAGGCACGCTGGAGCGCTTTATTGGTATTATGGTGGAAAGTTATGGAGGGAAGCTTCCGTTGTGGCTGGCGCCTACGCAATGCGTTGTAGCGACGATTTCAGGCGAAGTTGATGATTACGCGCTGGAGCTTACAGAAAAAATGCGTGCCATGGGGCTGCGTGTTGAAGCGGATATTCGTAACGAGAAAATCAATTACAAGGTACGCGAGCATTCGGCGGATGCCAAAGTGCCTGTAATGTTCGTTGTCGGGAAGCGTGAAGCCGAGGAACAAACTGTTGCTATCAGACGTTTGGGATCTCAGCAAACGAATGTGGTGAGCGCGGAAGAGGCGATCAAAGCCCTTGCAAAAGAATGCGAAGCACCATATTAATGAATCGATTGCAATTTGGACTAACAGTATAAGGAGATAAGACCATCGCAAGACCACCTATGCCACCACGTCGCGGCGACCGTAATGATGACGGGCCAAGAGTGAACCAAAATATCAGAGCGGAAAAAGTCCGCCTTGTAGACGCCGACGGTGAAATGGCCGGCGTTGTAAGTGTACCTGAAGCGCTAAGAATGGCAGAGGAAGCCGGCCTTGATCTGGTTGAAGTCTCTCCGAATGCAGATCCTCCTGTTTGTAAGATTCTGGATTACGGCAAGTATAAGTACGAGCAGCAAAAGAAAGCCGCTGAAGCTCGTAAGAAGCAGAAAACAGTAGACGTTAAAGAAGTTAAAATCCGTCCGGGTATCGAAAAGCACGATTACGAAGTCAAAATGCGCAATGCCCGCCGTTTCCTTGAGGCAGGCGATAAAGTTAAAGTGACTATGCGTTTCCGTGGACGTGAAATGGCGCACCAAGATATCGGTTTAGGCGTTCTGCGAAAGATGAAGGAAGAGCTGGCGGATGTCAGTAAACCTGAGCTGGAACCAAAGCTTGAAGGTCGTCAGATGATTATGGTTCTGGGACCCGACTCTACGAAATCATAAATTATTATGATCACAAGTTACAAAAAAGCCGCTGATTTAGCGGCTTTTATTTTATTTATCTGATGTATGTGTCTTAGACAGTTGCTTCGACCCACTCAGTCAATTGTGATTTAGACATACCGCCTACACGCGTGTCGACAACCTGACCGCCTTTGAAAATCATGAATGTCGGAATGCCGCGGACGCCGAATTTTGTCGGTGCTTCAGGGCTTTCGTCGATATTCACTTTTACGACTTTGAGTTTTTCGCCCATTTCGCCGGCGATTTCGTCAACCAATGGTGACATGGCTTTACAAGGACCACACCATTCTGCCCAGAAATCAACCATCACAGGGCCTTCAGCGTTCAATACTTCGCCTTCAAAATCTGAATCTTTTACATTTACACTTGTCATTGAGGGTATCCTTTCTATCGCTAACCCCGCGAACCCGCTAGAATACTCATATTCCAAGAATCGCGTTCCTACTGCACTAATTATAATGGAATTTTATGGCGGTGCGTCAAGTGATGGTCTGCACTCTTCCACGAAAACGGGCAGAATACCTATAAATCTGGTAATTTTACGAGATTCGCGCCATCGGTCCATAATAGGTAGCAATAGACTTTACGATCAGGGTAAATATTAGAGACAATGTCGCGATAAGCCTTCATTTGCTGGCGATATATATCAGGAATATTGGCAGGATCTTTTGGCGGCGGGCGGTTGGTTTTGAAATCCAGTATATGGATTTCAGTGTCACTGACATATAAGCGGTCGATTTGACCACTGACCAGCATATTATTGACGAAACCTGTGACAGGCACTTCTGCGAGTGAGTTTGCACCGAAAAAGAATGCATATTCCGGTGATGTGAGAATAGCCATTGTTTCTTCGAAGATGCTGTCTTGCAGAGTTTGTGACAGGTCATGTGCCGGCAATCCCAGATAATGACGAGCAGCCTCAGCGCGGCGCTCTGACGGCAAGTCAGGCAATAGCTGAAGCAGTTTATGGGTGATGTTTCCGCGCAGAAACTTCTGCTCTGCGGCCTCATGTAGCGGTGAACGCGCAGCAGGTTGCTGGCCTGAAGGGCGTGACGGTGCCATGGGTCTCGACGGGAAAGGCTCGGCTTTGGGCTTCTCGTGCGCCCATTGCGGCAGGGTAACGATGTTACGTTCTGCTGTGGTGCCATTATCCTCTTTTTTGCGGTCCTGATCCTTTGTACGCGGATCGGTGATGCGCAGAATATCGCCATCATCGCATTCGATGGTTTTGCATTCTGGGTGGCTATGGAAGGCGTTTGTAATTAGCTCGTGCCAGTTACCGGCAGACGGATCGCTTTTCTTTTTATATCCGCAGACATATAGGCGTTCTTCGGCGCGGGTCATGGCCACGTACAGAAGGCGGCGATATTCTTCATATTCCTTATCAAACAGAAGTTCTTGTGCGCGATCTACCAGCGGTGTGTTCATACTTTTCTTGGGCGACCATAAAGGGACGTTTAGCCCCGTCTTGTCAGGCCATAAGAAAGCAGGTTTTTTGCGAGGATCAGGTGTACGTGTTGTGTCGGGCAGGAAGACAATAGGTGCCTGTAATCCCTTTGAACCGTGGACTGTCATGATGCGTACGGCGCCGCCAGCCTCTTCAAGTTCGCGCTTGATGACAATATCGTCTTTTTGCTGCCAGACGAGAAAGCCTTGTAGGGATGCCACATGATTTTGTTCGAAGTTCTGGCAAGCATTCATAAATTCGTCAAGGGGATCGAAGGCTTCAACGCCCAACCGTGCATGAATAGCGTGCAGGCCGCTGACATCGCTGGCGGGGCAGGGTGTTTGTAGAATATTACCGAAGAAATCAAAGGGATGCATGGTTGCGGCGTCCGTGATGGCACGCTGTAAATAGCTTAATACGGCTTTGTCTTCACAGTTTTGTAGACGTGCCCACAGGCTCTGCTTTTTCTCACGGTCATAGGCGTAGGTAAATAGTGTATCGTCATCCCAGCCAATTAGAGGAGATTTGAGAATACAAGCAAGACTTAGATCATCTTCCGGTAGCAAGGCAAACCGCGCTAAGGCAAGCAGATCCATGACAGCGATCTGGTCGCCTAGCACCATTCTGTCGATACCACTAACAGGAATATTACGGCTCTTTAAGGCCCTGACAAGGCGCGCTTGAAAGGCTGTACGCGTCTGTACCAGAATCATAATATCGCCCGGTTTTATAGGGCGGTCAAAGGACTCTAGAGTTTCGTCATTATCCAACCAGTTTTTAATCTGGTCGGCAATTTTATTGGCAAGCTTAACTTCGCCCGATTGCTGCTCTGTGATGGTGATGGGGGCATCCCAAGGTTCTTCTTCATCGGAAGTGTCCGGCTTTTCCAGCGGCCATAATTCGGTGATACCGGCTTGGCCTTTGCGGAAGCTTTCGTGTTTGATGATATCATTTTCCAGACCCTGACGGATTTCGGCCGGCGCAAAGGTGCGATCTACAATATCCAGTATTGTGGCTGTCGAGCGGAAGGAGACATCCATTTTAAGCGGCTTGGCCGAAGCTTTGTGCTCGAAATGTGCCTGCATTTCTTCAAAGCCTTCGGGGGCGGCGCGTTGGAAGCTGTAAATAGATTGTTTTTTATCGCCGACGGCAAAAATAGTGCGCACGATTTCTTCACGAGTGCCTTCGCCCGTAAAGAATTCGGCGCATAGATTTTGTATGATTTCCCATTGCTCAGGGCTGGTATCCTGTGCCTCGTCGATCAATAGATGATCAAGACCGCCATCGAGCTTATACATGACCCAAGCGCCTGATTGTTTGTCTTGCAACAAGTGATGGGTTTTATAAATCATATCGTCAAAATCGAGCAGACCCTGACGCTCTTTTTGTCGCTGATAGCTCTCAATGATGCTGTGGCATATGCCAAATATATCAAGTAAGGCTTGTATAGATTCCAGAATGGTGATGGTTTGCGCATAATCGTGTACGCGCAGCGCTTCGGTCTCCAAATATTCGGCGGCTTCTGGGTATTCTTTTGCGCAGTTCTTGGTGATCAGGGTCTTACGAATTGTGCCGGTGCCCGTCAGATAGATGGATTTGTACTCGTCCAGTTTAGCTGCGCGTTTAGTAGCGTCAGCGTCAAGCCATAGCTGTATATCGATGCCGCGTTGTCTGTCGTTGGCGTTATCAGAAGCAGCCAGTGCCTTGCACGCCGCGTAGACATTACCAAAATTGAAGCTTTCGTTATCGATGAAAACCGCTTTGAAATCGTCTGCTGAATAAGATTCATCAAGGCCATATAGGGCAAAGAGATCAGTTTTTAGTTTGGCCATATCCATGCCAAAGCGCAGAAGCAGGCGGCGTTCGTTCAGTAGGTTACCAAGCGTTGATTCAAATTGCTGTTCGTTTTGATAGGCCGCGATACGTGTCATAGCGGCTTGCAGGTCCTGATTGTCTGCGTTCTGACCCAAGATGATCTGGCGCGCGCGGCTGAGCATTTCGCGGGCTTCGCTCTCTTCCAGAACTTTGAAATGCGGTGAAATGCCAGCCTCTAGCGGGAAGCGCCCCAGGATGGACTGGCAGAAGGAGTGGATGGTCATAATTTTGAGACCGCCCGGTGTGTCGACGACTTTGGCAAACAAGCTGCGTGCCGCTGTTTTTAGTGCATTGTCAGGTGTACGTCCCGTCAATTTTTGCAAATTTTCTTCAAGCTCGTGGTCATCAATAATGGCCCATTCCGAAAGCACTTTATTGATGCGTAGTAGCATTTCGCCTGCGGCTGCTTTGGTATAGGTCAGGCCGAGAATACGGTGCGGTTCTGTGCCTAGCTGACCATCTGCGCGCGGCAGAAGAAGACGCAGTACACGGTCTGTCAGCACCTTGGTTTTACCTGTGCCTGCCGATGCGCCCACCCACACGGAATCATCGGGGTTAGATGCACGGCTTTGTACAACGTTTGGGTCGGTTCCACGGACAGAGCTTTGTACGGAGGCGGCGTTAGTCATAGCTGTCCTCCGTATCGTCTTGTGTCATCCACTCTTGCACGCGGGCCAGATGGGCGTAATCCTGAAATTCTTTAGGCGGCGCGCGGTCTGGACGCGGCAGGCTGTAATAAGGAGTGTTTTCATTGGCAAAGACACGTATGAGTTTGGCTAGGCCTTGCTCTGTATTGGTCAGCAGTGTTTCATAGTCGCCTTTTACGGGCTTTTCTTCGCCAGGTTCAGCGCCACCAGACAGTTTCCAGTGGCCGATATATCCAACGGTATTAGCGTTTATGCCTGCAAATCCGCCTTGTTCTAGAATGACGCCTTCAAGGGGCATTTGCGGGGATATGCCCTTTTCAATGTTTTTTTGTGAGGGCACGGTGCCTGATTTATAGTCAATAATCGCAGCGCTGCCGTCATGCATCTGGTCAATACGGTCCGCTTTGGCTTTAATGGTAAAGTTCATACCGCTA
>DUBU01000013.1:0-15195 GCA_012960155.1 Micavibrio sp.
CCTCTGAATTAATTGCTATCGCACAAGATAGTTAACCATACCTTTAGCGGCCTGCTTTCCTGTGGCGAAGCAGGCCTGCAATAGATAGCCGCCTGTTGGTGCTTCCCAGTCCAGCATCTCGCCTGCAACGAAGACCCCGTTTAAGGCACTGAGCATATAATTTTCATCTAACTCTGCGAAGTCGATGCCCCCAGCGCTGGATATGGCGCGGTCGATGGGGAAGGTGCTGTTGAGTGTCAGTGTGCATTCCTTGATTAGCTTCGCGAGTTGTGTGGATGACATATCGCGAATGGCTTCAACGCCTGCGCTTTCCATTAGCAAGTTAAAGGCCAGCGCCGATAGGTTCAGGTGCTTGCGGACATGGTTAGATAGCGAGTTATTACGGCGCGGTTTGTTTAGCCGTGTTTCAATTTCGGTGATAGTTAGGTCTGGCTTAAGATCTAAGGATAATGTTGCTGTGCCGCTGTTGTTTATGCTTTCGCGGATGCGGTTAGATAGGGCGTAGATGGCGCCGCCTTCGATCCCGTTATCGGTGATCATGATTTCGGCTGTGCTTTGCATATCCTGACAGGCGCTTGTGACGGCTTTTAATGGCTGGCCTGCAAAGTTTTTACGGAAGATGTCTGTCCAGTTTACAGTAAAGCCGCAATTTGCAGCTTGCAGAGGTCTCACTTTGACACCGCGTTTTTCAAGATGCGCGACCCATGATCCGTCGCTCCCCAAGCGCGGCCAGGATGCGCCACCGAGTGCGAGCAGTGTTACCTCGGGTGTAACGGTAATTTGTTCACCCTGCGCGCCAAATAGTAATGCACCGTCTTTATTCCAGCCTTGCCAGTCATGATTAAGCTTGAATGTTACACCTTGGGCTTCAAGGCGGGTGATCCATGCACGCATGAGGGGAGAAGCTTTGAAGGCTTCGGGGAAGACGCGACCGCTGGAGCCGATAAAGGTTTTCTGTCCGAGCCCTTCGCACCAGTTGCGTAAGTCCTCGGGCGTAAATTCTTTTATCAAGGGGGCGAGCCGTTTCGCGCGGTGATCATAGCGGGTGATGAAGGTTTCGATATCTTCGGAGTGGGTCAGGTTCAGACCGCCGCGGCCAGCCATCAGGAATTTGCGTCCAACGGATGCTTTGCGATCGTATATTGTCGGGGTATAGCCTAAGTTTGAAAGGTGTTCTGCCGCGATAAGTCCTGCGGGCCCGCCGCCGATAATTGCAATATTGTATGATTTATTTTGTGTCATAACCTGAAAACTCTAACATTCATTTAGCTTTGGGCTAAAGAGAACGTTTTAAGTAATACGCGGGCGCGCCGTCGTCAAAATATTCGTCGAGCTGTTTTACGATTTCAAAGCCGCAGCGTTTGTGAAGTTCTATGGATGCGGTGTTGTTGATTTCTATATTGCTGGTCATGGTTTTAAAGCCGTGCGCGGTACTAAGGTCTATCATAATATTCATTAGGGTACGGGCTACGCCCTTGCCGCGTAGATCAGGTAGCACGGTTATTTCAGAAATATAGCCGCGTTTGGTTTTTAGGTTGAACTCGCAAAATATGAAAGCCTGCGCCTGTGCGCCGTCATAAACAACAAGCCCGCCGCCATGTCCTTCGGTAAGAATGGCTTTCAAGTAGGAGCCTTCTGTCGGGTTGTCAGGGAATACTGTTTTGCTGAGTGTGCAGATCGCGCTGATATCATCTATGGTAATGGCGCTTAGGCGTAAAGGATTAGGCAGCGTTGTATTTTGCGCTGCTGTGGCGATGTCGCTGCCAGTAATGCGTTTGCATTCACCGCTCATTTACGCTGCACGTCCTAGAATGATTTTTTCTGTTAGTGGGTTCCAGCCGCTGTCGCAGGCAAAGGATGGGTATTGATCGTCTTTGTTGCTTGTGATGCGAAGAAGGGGGCGCAGAACATCGGTGTTGACGACTTCACGCTTGGCGACGCCAATATTCTCAGGATCGTCTAGCCCCGTGCGACAAGTAGGGTCGAGCATTTTGATCTCGGATTGTCCGTGCATGATCTGGATGGTTTTAAAGTCAACCATGGTGCCTAGGCCACTGTGTAGGCGGTCTTCGTTGCGGCAAGTAGATTGAGACGTGATCGTATTTTCGCGCACGATATAGCCTGCGATCAGTATTAGCTCGTCGCCTTCGTATACGCGCATGAAGCGGGCGGCGTTGGAATTAACAGTGATGGCTGCTTGTACCCAGAGTGTCTGCGCGCAGGCATATTGCCAGCCGTCCTCGCCCCAGCGTTTGTGTGTCATTTTTACAAGGAAATCCAGCTCTGCGCTCGATAGTGAGGCGCTGCCAAGCTCGAAGCGGAAGGCCGGGTTGTCATCGAAATCACGAAGCAAACGACGGGCTTGTTTGCGACGCCCTGATTCCAGTCCTTCGATGTAAGATTGAAAGTTTTCACGGAACATGGCTACGGGGCTGTTCAGGTAAATGAAGTTATTGGGCAGGGCACTTCCTGCTTGCGGCAGGCGGAACGTTTCTGTTTGGATGACAGCATCATTGCCGAGAATATCGCTTAGCTCGTCTTTGTCGGTTTCTATCGTCTGGATTAGACGCTCTGCTGTAAACGGGATAAAGGGATGGGAGATAGGCTCCAATAGTGCCCATCGTTTAGCCGTGCTTTCTGTATCCAGTGTGCCGACAGCAAACCCTAATCCGCCCTTTGTCAGGTGGATTTCTTCTGTGCGGTCAAATCCTGTGATGTTGCGCAGCAGGTCGTAATATGTGCGCCAAGTCTGGCTGTTACATTCCGGAATGTCGTGGCTTGGTGAAAAAAGATTTTCTTTCTCCATAGCGGTAATATAATCTTCGGCAGATACGATCACTTTTTAAAAAACCTTTGTTGCGAGGGCTATCCCATACATGAAACAGCCGAAATATCTTATCGTTTCAAATAAAAACTACTGGCTCGATTTCGACGATGACCAGATTGTACATTGCACGCCCGATCAATTCATTAAAAATAGCATTGATGCCATCGATCTGCGTAAAGAAAAAAATATCCGTATTTTGAATCTAAGCAATGACTATTCCTACATGAGCAAAGGATATTACGTGTCGTTGATTGCGCAGGCACGTAGACAGAAATGTATGCCGTATGTTGATCAGATGCTGGATCTGAACTGGAAGCGTCTTTCAACCAAGTCTATTCAGGATTTTAATCGCACGCTAGAAAAGCTGAAAATCAAGGATGAAGACAGCGAGATCGGCAAAACATATTTGAGTTACTTCGGACGCAGCGATAACAAAGCGATTGAGCCGCTGACCCGTCAGATTTTCGATGTGTTCCGTTCCCCGCTTGTGAAGATTGATATTAAGTTTAACGGTACGAAATGGGTGTTCAGCGCTGCCGAGAATATGTCGATTTCCCAGCTATCTGAAAATCAGTTGCTGAAGTTCAACGAGGCGCTAAAGAACTATGTTGGAATCGGCTGGCGTACTACGAAGGACAAGCCTTATAAATTCTGGCTGGCAGTATTGACAAATCCGAGTGAGAAGTTACCGCCTTCAAATGCAGGAGCACTTGAAAAGCTAACGCAGATTGCCAAGAAAAAGAATATTGCGGTCGAGATTATTCACAAGGCGGATTTGCCATCCTTGATTGAATATGATGCCTTGTTTATTCGCGAGACGACGAATATCAATCATCATACCTATCGTTTCGCGCGTAAAGCGCAGAAGGAGGGGATTCCTGTTCTGGATGACCCGCAATCCATTATTCAATGCTCTAACAAAGTATTCTTGAACGAGTTGTTATCTAACCATGGCATTCCCGTGCCTGAAACAATGATTGTTGATAAGCGGACGGCAGCGGAGCTTGAGAAAGATTTCTCTGAAACCAAGATTGTTAAAATTCCTGATGGGTCATTCTCGCGCGGCGTAAAAAAGGCGGAGTCTGCTGAAGAGTTCCGCGAGATAACGGCGACTATGTTCAAGAAGAGTGATATTCTGCTGATCCAACAATTTATTCCGACTGATTATGACTGGCGTGTTGTTGTGCTAAACGGGCAGCCTTTATTTGTTTGTCGTT
Organism: Micavibrio sp.; assembly: GCA_012960155.1. Classification (GTDB taxonomy): domain Bacteria; phylum Pseudomonadota; class Alphaproteobacteria; order Micavibrionales; family Micavibrionaceae; genus UM-FILTER-47-13. Next base: position 4,045 of record DUBU01000013.1, read on the forward strand.
ATCATATGGTCAAAGGTCATTGGCAGATTATACAGCACGTTTCATCCGAGAAATATGAAGAAGGCCGTACGGAGGCTATCGCGATTGCTGATGCGCCTAAAGACATTGTGAAAACAGCGTGTAAGGCGGCTAAGCTGATCGGTAAAGGTCTTTACGGTGTTGATATGAAATATACGGGCGGTAAGAGCTATGTTATTGAGATCAATGACAATCCTAATATTGAGGCCGGCAAAGATGACGCTGCTGAAGGCGATGTAATTTATGAAAAATTGATTGATTACTTTGCGGCCGAGGTACGCAAGGTTGTGAACAATGAGCGCTAAAGGTGTTAGAAATCTTGTGCTGATCCTTGGTGACCAGCTGTCACCGGATCTTGCAAGCCTTAAGGGTTTTGATCCTAATCGGGATCACATTTTGATGTGCGAGGTGTTTGAGGAGGCTACTTACGTCAAACATCATAAGAAGAAGATTGCCTTTTTATTCTCTGCGATGCGTCATTTTGCCAAAGAGCTGGATAATAAAGGTTTCAATATTCGTTACACCAAATTGGACGATAAAGATAATGCAGGATCTTTTTCTGGTGAGATAGAGCGCGCGGTTAAAGATTTTAATCCTGAAAAAATCATCGTTACGGAGCCAGGCGAATATCGTGTTCTGCATGACATGAAGAGCTGGGAAGAGCGCTTTAACGTGTCTGTCGAGATTAGACGCGATGATCGTTTTCTGTGTTCTATTGATGAGTTTAAAGACTGGGCGGAGGGGCGCAAAACTTTTCGGATGGAGTTCTTCTATCGTGAGATGCGCAAAAAATACAACATCTTGATGGAGGGCGATAAGCCTGTTGGCGGTGAGTGGAATTATGACGAGCAAAACCGTCAGCCGCCTAATGAAAATCTGGATGTTCCTAAGCCTTATAATGCCCAGATCGACGATATTACCCAGGATTGTATTGATCTGGTGGCGGAGCGTTTTAGCGATCATTTCGGGGATATTGAGCCGTTTTACTTCGCCGTCACCCGCGATCAGGCGCTCTATGCGCTTGATAAATTTTTTGAGGAGCGTTTGCAGAAGTTCGGCTCCTATCAGGACGCGATGGTGCAGGGAGAGCCTTGGATGTATCACTCCCATATCAGTTTTTATCTTAACTGTGGCTTATTAAACCCTCTTGAAGTTATTGAAAAAGCCGAGCTTGTCTATCGGGCGGGCGATGCCCCGCTTAATTCAGTTGAGGGATTTATCAGGCAGGTATTAGGCTGGCGCGAATATGTGCGCGGTATTTACTGGCTGAAAATGCCAGGCTATGCGGACGAGAACTACTTTAATGCCAAGCGTAAGTTGCCATGGCTGTATTGGGATGGCCAGACCAAGATGAATTGTTTGCGTCAATGTGTTCTAGAAACCAAAGAGAATGCTTATGCGCACCATATTCAGCGTTTGATGGTTCTGGGTAATTTTGCGCTTATAGCGGGTATTGATCCTGATGAAGTTAATGAGTGGTATCTTGTCGTTTATGCCGATGCCTTTGAGTGGGTTGAGATGCCCAATGTAACGGGGATGATTTTGTTCGGCGATGGCGGTCTGCTTGCCAGTAAACCTTATGCAGCAAGCGGCGCGTATATTAACCGCATGTCGGATTACTGTAAGGGGTGCTCGTTTAAGGTTACAAAGAAAAACGGACCTGACGCTTGCCCATTCAACTATCTATATTGGGATTTCTTTATTCGCAATGAAGATAAGCTAAAAGGAAACCCGCGTCTGAACCATTCCTATCATACACTCTCGAAGATGACTGACGAGAAGCGGCAGGCCATAATCGATGATAGCAAGCGCTTCCTAAATTCTTTGGAATAACGCGTATTCTGTAGCGAATCATTGATTCAAAAATGACTGTTTTGGTCAATTCTATTTGCAATTTTAAGTAATGAATTGCACGTGTATTTGTGTGCTAGCGGTCTGTGAGAGTTCTCCTGTGTTCCCTGAAAGTCTTTGCTGGCAACGGTTTGATCTCCTTCATGTTCTGTGGGTAAAGTGCCAAAAATCTTTGTTTCTCCAGTGTTTACCTGTGGGTAAGTATTAGATATAATAAAAATTCGGATGTCCCTATCCAGGCATTCTTAGTCCCTAAGAGTGATACGCACCAAATGAATGTTAATACAAAGGTATTTCTAATGGCCGTTTCAGGCCTCTGCATCTTAGCAAGTTGCGCGCCCCAGCAAAAAGGCGTCGACGTTGCTGAAGTGCGTGCATTGGTGAACGAAGATCTCAGTAAAGTATATCAACATGGTGCGATTGAAGCGCCGCTAAGGCTGGAAGACGTTTTAGCGCGCGCGTTGGTATATAATCTGGATACTAAGGTAGCCGAAATGGATGAGCTGATTGCCGCTGATGATGTCAGTCTGGAGCAATTGAGAAGCCTGCCTTCTGTGACAGGAAAGATACAGCGTGTGGGGCGCAGTAATACAGGCGGCTCATCCAGTTTTTCTTTGCTGACAGGGACGCAGTCATTGCAGGAATCTGTTTCTACGGAGCAGTACCGTAATGTCGGTCAGTTGACCATGGAGTGGAACTTGCTGGATGCAGGGATCAATCTATGGCGTGCTAAGTCTGCTAGCGATCGGGTGCTGATTGCTCAGGAAAGACGCCGCAAGGTTTATCACGGTGTTGTGCAAGATGCTTATTCTGCATTTTGGCGTGTGGCGATCGCTCAGCAATCACTGCCTATTCTTGATGGGCTTTTGATGGAGACAAATGAGCAGCTGGCACGTATTGAGCAGCAGATAGAGCAGAATTTGGTGCCGCTTGGTGAGGCTCAGGGCGCTAGATCGACAATCAGGGCGCAGCGTGAGCAACTGATCAATATGAAGCAGGGGCTGGATTTAGCCGAAATCGAGCTAAAGACACTTATTGATTACCCGCTGGATGAGCCGATTGTTCTGGCTACAGGTGGTAAAAACCTGCTGAGTGGTGAGAATTTGCCAAAGATTAAGGGTGATATCGCCAAGTTTGAAGAAACAGCGTTCTTAAATCGTCCGGAGATTCGTGAGGAGCTTCTGAATAAGCGTATCTCGACCAGGGATATGAAGATGGTGATTTGGGAGAGCCTGCCTGGTATCGAGCTTCTGTTTACCTATAATTACGACTCCAACAAGTATCTGGCTTATAATAACTGGATCGACGGTATCGTCGGCCTGACCCAGTCAATCAACAAGATTATTACAGCTCCGGCGCGTTATGATCGTGCTGAAAATGTTGACTTGCTAGCTGATAAGCGTCGTCAGGCGTTGATTGCGGCTGTGATTACACAGATTCATGTTGCGAAGGCTCGTTATGATGCTCTGTCCGAAATTTACGATGAAAATGAGAAGAGCGCCGAAGATGCCAAGGAAATTCTAGAGCGTGCTTATAATTACAAGGGTGTTGGGCTTATGTCCGATGCCGAGCTTCTGAATGTGAAGATTGACTCGACGATCACGCTTATTAACCGTGCGTTTGCGTTCTCTGAAGTGCAGGATGCTTATGGCCGTTTTGTGACGACCATGGGTGTTGATCTTTGGGATGCGGATGATGCGGGTCTGTCAGTGCCTGACTACGCCAAGCAAATCCGTAAGAACCTTGATGATGATAATCTGTTCGTTATGACGGCATTAAACGAAGGGGAGGCGAGCTGATGAAGATGCCTACCTTTAAAACGCCTTCTTTTAAAGCGCCGGCGCTTAAGTTCGGTATGCCTAAGTTTTCTGGTGTCTTTGCGTCAAGTGACAGCTTTAAGTCACGTGTGTTGAGTTCTGTTAAGGTTCTTCATAGTAATTCGGCGCGTTCCGTATTGGTTGTGCTGTTGATTTTGGCGGCTTCGGTATTTGTGTTTTTGCCTGATGGCAACAGCAAAGAAAAAGATACGCCTATTTTGATGGATAGTTCTTCGTATAAATCGGAAATTATACAAATTGCAGACTCCTCAATACGTAATGCCGCTACGGTAAAGGTTGAGCGTGAGACTTCAGAACCGCCGCCAATGACCGAAGAATATATGAATATCGAAGAAACGCCGACTGGTGATTTCGTGGTTCAGGCCGTGCTGAGCCCTAAGAGCCAAACGGTTATTGCCAGCGGCATTGATGCTCGCATTAAATTCTTCAACTTTAAAAATGGTGATCGTTTCAAAGAAGGCGATGTGTTGATCGAATATGATTGCAGTCTTGATACCGCGCGCCTGAAAGAGGCGCAGTCGCGTGTGCGCGTCACAGAGAAGCAGTTGGACGCCTATAAAAAGCTGGTTGATTTGAAATCTGCTTCGGATATGGAAGTGCTCGTTGCTAAGGAAAATAACGAGCAGAACAAAGCTATTGTTGCTCAAATTCAGGCGCGTCTACGTTCTTGTTCTCATATTGCGCCCTATGATGGTCGTGTAACAAATAAGATGGCGAGTGCTTATGAATATGTACAGCCAGGTCGTGTGCTTATGGAGCTTGCATCTAGTGAGCCTCTGCAAGCCGAGTTTCTAATTCCTTCGAAATGGCTGCGCTGGCTCAACATTGATACAGCGCTGGTGATTTACATTGAGGAGACCGAGCGTAATTACGAAGCGCGCATTGTTTCTATTCATGGTGAAGTTGATCCTGTCAGTCAGTCTGTTCAGGTCGTAGCCGAAATGGAAGAGTACCATGAAGAGTTGTTGCCCGGTATGAGCGGTAGAGCAACGTTTGACCCGAATTCAGCGCGTAAGGCGAATTATAGAGGCGGTTTCCTTGGTTTGATGCTGATGCCTTTTACAGATGGACAATAAATGGCTGACAAACCGACAAAAAAAACTTCAGAGAAGCCATCTGATGTAGATGGCCGATTCCAGCTATTGCTAACTCTGATAGCGCTCCTCAAGACCGCACGCCACAAACCGAAAAAAACAGAACTTGAATTCATGATGGTCAATCAGACCTTCAATATGGTGCAATACAGACATTGTGCTTATTGGGAACGTGACAAGGGTGAGGTGCAGGTAAAGTCGGTTTCAGGTCTTGTGCATGTAGACCCTGATGGCCCTTATATCCAGTGGCTCAAAAAAATGATTAAAGGGCAGGTTGCCGATTACAAGAAGCAGCTTGAGGATGATGAGGAAGTTACGGATACTAGCTTTTGTGCTTTGTACCCCGTTAGTAAAGATCAGTGCAGTGACAGCGTAGCAGAGGACTGGCAGGAATGGGCGTCCGAGCATGGTCTTCTCATGATTATGAAAGATCGCCATGGCGATGTGATTGCCGGTCTATGGCTGGACCGAGAAGTTGCATTTACTTCGCTTGAAGTAGCGATGCTTGAGGATTTAGGAGATGGTTACGCGCATACACTGCAGCGTTTCGTGGATGATCCGAATTACAAGAAATCCGGTTTGCTGAAGTCTGTTTTTACCCTATCGGGTTCAAATATGCGCAAGGCTCTGCTGGTGTTGCTGTTAGTGATGCTGCTGCCTGTTAGAACAAGTGTGACTGGGCCTGCTGAAGTTGTGGCACAATCTCCGCTAGTTGTCAGTGTGCCCTATGATGGCATCATTGAGACTGTGGAGGTAATGCCGGGGGATGCTGTAGAGCAGGGCGACGTGCTTGTTCGTATGGATAGTACGATGCTGCGCAATAAGGCAGAAGTTGCTGTAAGTGATTTGCTGACAGCTGAAATTGCACTGCGTAAGACAGAGCGTGAGGCGTTTTCAGACCGCACGAAGCTAGCGGAGCTGGCTTTACTAAAGGCGCAGTTGGAACAGAAAAGTGCCGAAAAAGATTTTGCGTCCGAACTTCTCAGTCGCGCCGAAATCACCGCTGATCGTAGTGGTGTGGCGATTTTCTCTGCCCCCAATGCATTGCGCGGCAGACCTGTGCAGACCGGTGAGCAGATTATGATGCTGGCTGATCCTCGCGAAAGTGAATTGCTGATCCGTATTCCTGTAAGTTCCATCATTGAGATTAATAAAGATGTGCCCGCCAAGTTTTATCTGAATGTAACGCCACTTGGCTCTCGTGAGGCGACTTACACCAGTATTGGTTACCAAGCGACGCCTGACCCTGATGGTTTGATGACATACAAGTTGCGCGCGACGTTTAAAGATGGTGAAGAGCTACCACGTATTGGCTGGACGGGAACTGCTAAAGTTTATGGCGATCATACAATTCTAGCCTTTAATATTTTGCGACGTCCTATTGTGACCCTGCGTAGAAAGCTGGGGCTGTAATATGATGATAGGGCAAGAACAGGATGACGTCACACTTCCTGCGCTGCGGAGCGATATACAGCTAAATGAATCATCGCCCGAACCGGAAGGCATGCCAACGTGGACGCTCTATGACCCTGCCGCAAATAAATACTATAAAATTGGCTGGCTAGAGTTTGAATGCTTAGCACGTTTCGGAAAAGCCGAAACAGGCAAACAGCTCGTATCGTTACTAAGAAAAGAAACTACACTGGATGTCGACTATGAGAGTGTAGCTGCGCTGGTTAACTTCTTGATATTGAATAATTTAGTGCGAAGCTCCGGTGAGGGCGTTGCCGAGTATTTCGAGAGCTATCGCGGCAAAGCTGATAAGCCTTTATGGCAGCGTGCTGTGCATGGATATCTATTCTTTACCTTGCCGTTATTCAAGCCACATAAGTTTCTCTCTAAGACCTATCCGTTTATAAGTTTTCTATTCACGCGTTATTTCATGACGGCGGTTTTGCTATTATTAGCATTTGGTATATTCCTGAGTGTGCAGCGTACTGACGAGATGTTCTCAACCTTTATGAGCTACTTTAGCTTTGAAGGTGTGGTGCTGTTTTTAGTTTCCACAATCCTGATCAAGATTGTGCATGAATTGGGTCATGCCTATATGGCGACTAAATACGGCGTTCCTGTGACGACGATTGGTATTGCGTTTATCGTGATGTATCCGATTTTGTATACTGAGACTACGAATGCGTGGAGGCTAGATAGCCGTCGTGACAGGTTGTATATAGCGGCTGCGGGGCTAATGACGGAGTTGGCGCTAGCGTCGGTGGCGCTTGTCGCGTGGCATTTCATGGCACCGGGTATATTGCAAAGTCTCTGTTTTATGGTGGCTGTGGTTTCTCTAATCGCCTCGATTGCTATTAACCTTAACCCACTGATGAAATTTGATGGTTATTATCTGTTCTCTGACATTGTCGGGATAGATAATTTGCAAGATCGCTCTTTTGCTTTTTTAAAATGGCGTTTACGCCGCACCTTGTGGAGCTGGGACGATGACGTACCTGAAATGGTAACTGCAGATCGGCAGAAGCTGTTTACTGGTTTCGGCTTTGCGATGTGTATTTACCGTTTCTTCCTTTACCTTGGTATTGCTTTGATGGTTCACCATCTCTTTTTTCAGCCTTTGGGGCTGATTTTGATGATTATTGAACTAGCGTTTTTTATCGGCTTACCGATCCTGCGTGAAGTTAAAGTTTGGGCAGGGCGTTTAGATGATATTCTGGCTCATTGGCGCGGCCGTTTTGTACTTGGTGCAATCGTTGCACTTCTTTTTGTTTTCTTGTTGCCTTTAAACAGTAAGGTTGAAATTCCCGCTGTAATGCACGCAGAGCAGTACACGCGTTTATATGCACCGATAGCTGCCCGTATAGAGGATATTCATGTTAAGCAAGGGGATGCCGTTGAGGCGGGTGCATCTTTGTTTACGCTGAGCTCACCGGACCTAGAGTATAATATAACCCTTACTTCACAGCGCCTTGAGAGTTTGCAGGAGATCAGATTGAGCAGTCAGGCTGATCCAGAGCTAGCTAAAAAACGTATAACTATTGATAGTGAAATAGAAAAAACGCGTAAAGAACTGGCAGGTTACATGGAAGTTAAAGACCAGCTGGATGTCAAAGCCCCGTTTGCTGGAGAGATCAAGCATTTGGACCCTGCACTGCATAAGGGGCAGTGGATTAACAGGAGTGTATTGCTCGCCCAACTCGTTGATAGCTCTAATATTCGGTTTAGTGGTTATGTGCGAGAGCAGGATATCGAGCGCCTAAAAGATGCCGCTAAAGCCAGATTTTACGCAGATTACTCGCCGTCTGCGGTTTTTGATGTGACATTTGAATCCGTGGATGAGACCAGTACTCAAGAGATTTTTTGGGCTGAACTGTCATCATTGCAGAATGGGCCTATACCGTCGGAAAAAGACGCGAATGGTGGCGTAAGGCCGCTGCCGAGATACACATTTTATGCGGCAGAGTTTGCCTTGGCTGAAGATGCGGAAAAAAATGCACTCCCTGAGTTTATTGCCCGCGGCACGATTGAAATGGATGCCGTTCGCGAAAATGCCTTTAAGGGTCTGATTAATAAGGGGATTTCATATTTTATTACAGATGTAGGGTTTTAAAGGGAAGTAGGCACGGAAAATGCATAACAAATACTTAACGAGGGTTATGATTTCTTAACAGGTTCTTAAATGCGGTAACCGTAAAATGGTAATAAGGGTAATTTTTTGTTTTTTTAAACAGTTAGTTAAATAGGGCAGCAGGATATTGTCTTCTAAATCGAAGGATCCAAAGAAGGGTAAGAAGAAAGGCGGAAATAAAAAATCCGTCCGTACCCACATGCACGCGCTTGAAAAGCGCTTGCTTCTTGATGCCTCGACTCTGGAAGCCACAGTCAATGCGATCCCTAATGCTGTCTTGCATTTAGACGCGCAAGATTTGGATGGAGATGGTGATTATACTGATCAGCCAGCCACCGGCACGGATATTGATTTCGTCGAAGACAAGGCCGGCGGTAACAATGACGCAACGCAGGGGACAGGCTCGCGCCGTCCGAGTTATGATGCCAATGCCTTTGGAACCGGCATAGGTGGTTTGATATTTGATGGTACTGAAACATTGGATATCGGCACGCAAACCGGCATTAACAATGGTGGACCATGGCCGGAGAAGTCTTTCGCGGTCACATTCCGAACGGGTTCGGACACCTCAGGTTTTCAGGTTGTTTATGAACAGGGCGGTAGTATTCGCGGTTATCAGGTTTCAATTGATAACGGCAATATTTATGCTGCGGGGTATAACAATACCGGTAGTGAATGGGGGCAAGACCGCTTCAAAATTATGAACCTAGGGGCGGTTCAGGCTAACACGACTTACACCGTAATCATGGTGTTTGATGCTACTGTGGGCAATGGCTACATCAAGGCTAACTTAAATGGCGGTGAGTTTTTGCAGCTTGATGAGGTCGGCGATCAGCCGAACCACATAGGTGCGATCGGTATTGGTGCGGAAATTGGCGGTACTGTGCAGCCTAGTACCCTTAATCTTACAAACAACACTGACACTAACTTCTTCAAAGGCGCATTAGGTCAGATTATATCCTGGAACCACGCCTTAACTGATAATGAGATTGATGCCGTTCAAGCGTATCTTGATTATAAGTGGACCCGTAAGCCTTCAGTCCAATTCAATACAGGTGACACTATTGCCGAGGGCGGTACATCCAACATTGATTCCTCGATGCTGTATACAGTGGATAGTAATACATCGCCCGCAAATTTGACATATCAGGTGACGAGCCTAACAAACGGTGTTGTGCAGAATAACGGTGTGACTGTTAACATTGGTCAAACCTTTACACAGCAAGACATTGATGATGGCGATATTACTTTTGTCCATGATGGCACGGATACACTTACAGCATCCTTTGGCTTTCGCGTAACGGATGGCGGCTCTCAGGATGGCGATACATTCTTGTTGAATATTACGCCGGTTAATGACGGTGGTAACGATCCTCCGGGCATTCAAACGCTTAACGATCTAACTGTTGCGCAGGGTAATTTTGTAAATATTACAAACTCTGATCTTTTGGTGACGGATGTTGATACCGGGGCGGGTAGTCTGAACTATACCGTGACGTCTTCTCTGAATGGTGCGATCTACGACACTAATGTCGGTGCTTATGTCACAACATTTACACAGGCTGATATTAATAACGGCTATATTTATTTTGTTCACAATAATGCAGTGAACGGTTTTGCTGGTTTTGATTTCGATGTCACTGATGGCTCTACGACAATCAGTGACACAATGAATATTGGCGTGACGTTTTCGGATACGGGTGCTAACGACCCGCCTGTTATTACAGTAAATACCGGAGGGGAGCTGAATACAGGCGGTACGCAGACACTATCTAATACCAATTTGAAGACCGTCGATCCTGACAATAATATCAACGAGATTACATACACGATTACGTCTATGACGAATGGTGTTGTGCGAAAAAGTGGTGCTAATTTAACAGTGGGCAGCACCTTTACACAGGCCGAGATTAACTACGGTATTATCAGTTTTACTCATGATGGTTCTGCAACAACAACGGCCAATTTTGGTTTCAATGTCACGGATGGTAATACGAATGTTACCGGCAACAGCTATAATTTCGGTATCGTAATTAACACGGCGCCTGATTTGGGCGCAACGCCAGCGCCATTTAGTGTTGCAGAAAATTCAGCTAACGGCACTTTGGTTATGACGGCTTCCGCTTTCGATGTTGATGGTGACGCCATAACATATTCGATTGAGTCGGGTAATGGCCTTGGTGTCTTCCAGATCAACCCGATTAACGGTCAGCTGACAATCGCAGATAATACTGCGCTCAATTATGAGGCTAATACCCAATTTACGCTTGTTATCCGTGCTACAGATGACGGCATTGGTACACCTTACGATGAATACACAATTACAATTAATGTCGACAACGTCAGTGAAGCGCCCTCTGGTGCGGATAACACGGTAACAGTACTTGAGGATGGTACATATACATTCTCGGCTAGTGATTTTGGCTTTTCGGATACGGATAACCCGGACGATAATTTCTACTCTGTAATTATTGAAACTTTGCCGACTGACGGGGTGCTTGAATTGTCGGGCGTGGCCGTCACGGCTGGTCAGGAAATTCTGGTTGGCGATATCCCTAACCTGACCTTTGAGCCTGCTGCGAACGAAAATGGCGCTTCATATGCTGATTTTACGTTCCGGGTCAAAGATGACGGTGGGCAATCCCTAAAAGCTGCTGATATCTGGAAGTATTTCCACTTAGATGAGGGCTCGGGTACGACAGCTGGGGACGCGAATGGCGGTTCCGAGGATTTTGATATTAATAATGGTTCATGGGGATCTGTAACAGGG
>DUBU01000013.1:15218-25764 GCA_012960155.1 Micavibrio sp.
CGGCGCCACTATGGATACGATAACGTTCGGTGGCGCTGTTACAATCTCTGCTTGGGCACGTTTTGATGATTTGTCGGGCGGCAATTGGCAGCGGGTTTATGATTTCGGTAATGGTGCTGCTAATAACGTCATTTTATTTGGTCAAATGGCCAATACAGACGACGTCCGTTTTGAGGTTTGGAATGGCGGCACGCAAACTACTCTGGATATTGCGAATGTCATTGTAGAAGGCGAGTGGGCTTATTGGACGACCAGCGTTGCCCTTGATGGCACGATGTCGGTATACAAAGATGGCGTTTTGGTCGGTTCTACAACAGGTGCGACTTTGAACACGGTCGCCCGCGCTAATAACTATATCGGCGATTCCAACTGGGGTGGGGATTCAACGCTTGATGGCGGTATAGCCGAATTTTCCATTCATACAGATAGTGTTGACGCTTCTGCTGCATCAGATTTGTATGCTAATGCGCAAAATCGTTTTAAGGATGTGGATACGTCCCAGTCAGCCAATACGATGACGATTGATGTCACATCTGTGAATGATGAGCCTGCGGGTGCGGACAACACAATCGGCATTAATGAAGATGTACCGTACACCATGACTGTGGCGGATTTCGGATTTACTGATCCTGATGATAGTCCTGCCAATAACTTCCAGAATGTTGTCATTACCTCTGTGCCTGCTAATGGTACACTTGAACTGTCGGGTGTGGCTGTTACAAACGGGCAGGTTGTTTCGGTTGCAAATATTACGGCGGGTAATCTTGTATTCGTTCCTGCTGCACATGAATTCGGAACGGGAGCAGATAGCTTTACGTTCCAGGTGCAGGATGATGACGGTACGGCGAATGGCGGCGTGAATACCGATCAGTCAGCCAACACCATTACCTTTGATATTACCGAAGTGAATGATGCACCGGAGGGCACGGATAACACGATTTCCATGCTGGAGGATGCAACATATACATTCGCGGTTGCCGATTTTGGTTACAGCGATCCGAATGATACGCCTGCGGATGGACAACTGTCTGTTATTATTACGACTTTGCCTGCTAGCGGTGTGCTGGAATTATCTGGTGTGGCGGTTACAGCAGGCCAAGAAATTGCGCTGGCCAGTATTACAAATCTGACCTTTACCCCTGCGCTGCATGGTAATGGGGTCGGTTATACGAACTTTACGTTCCAAGTTAAAGATAATGGCGGCACGGCTAATGGGGGCGTAGATACAGATCAGTCGGCCAATACCATTACGTTTGATGTGACGTCTGTAAATGATGCGCCTGACGGTGCTGATAATACAGTTACAACGCTTGAGGATGTGGCCTATACATTTGCGGCTGCGGATTTCGGGTTTACAGATGCTGCGGATAGCCCTGCAAATGCTCTGGCTAATGTTATTATAACGACCATTCCTACCAATGGTTCTCTGACATTAAACGGCGTTGCTGTGACAGCGGGTCAGAGTATTTCCGTGGCTGATATTAACAGCAACCTGCTTGTGTTTACGCCTGCCGCGAATGTTAGCGGCGCGAGTTACGACAGCTTTACATTTCAAGTGCAAGATGATGGCGGTACGGCGAATGGCGGCGTAGATACTGATCAGGCTGCCAATACCATGACCATTGATGTAACAGATGTGAATGATGAACCAGCAGGCGCTGATAATACGCTGACAACGTTAGAAGATACAGGTTACACATTCGCTGCGGCGGACTTCGGGTTTACTGACGCGGTTGAGGGCCATAATCTGCAAAGTGTCGTGATTACAACTTTGCCTGCGCTGGGCGCGCTGACGTTGAACGGCGTTGCTGTTACAGCAGGGCAAAGCATTGCGGTCGCGGATATTAACAGCAATCTTCTTGTTTTTACGCCTGCGACGAATGGTAACGGTACAGGTTACACCAGCTTTACATTCCAGGTGCAGGATGATGGCGGGACAGCCAATGGCGGCGTAGATACCGACCAGACACCAAATACGATTACGTTTGATGTTACGCCTGTAAATGATGAACCAGCAGGCGCGGATAATACTGTTACGACACTTGAGGACGCTGCCTATACTTTTTCAACGACTGATTTCGGATTTACGGATGCGGTCGAAGGCGACAGTTTGCTGGCCGTAACGATTACGACTATCCCTACGAACGGCAGTCTGACATTGAATGGTGTTGCGGTCACGGCGGGGCAGAGTATCGCGGTGGCGGATATTGTTGCTAATCTTCTGGTGTTTACGCCCGTGGCCAATGCAAATGGTGCGGGTTACGATAGCTTTACGTTCCAAGTGCAGGATGATGGCGGTACGGCGAATGGCGGCGTAGATTTAGATCAAACGCCGAATACGATGACCATTGATGTTACGTCAGTCAATGATGCGCCTGAGGGGTCTGATGTAACCGTAACCGCTGTTGAAGATACGCCGCTGAATTTGGCTGCGTCTGTCGGTGCTGTTTACTCTGACCCGAATGATAGCCCTGCTGATGGTATACAGGGTGTTAGAATTACGACATTGCCCGCGCAGGGATCTTTGTATCTGGCTGCAGGTGCGTCGGCGCCAGGGGCGGTGAGCGCGGGGCAGGTTATATCTGCTGCGGATGCTGTTTTCCTGACATTTCTGGCTGACAGCAATGACAATGGCGCCGGATATACCAGCTTTACCTATCAGTTGATTGATGACGGCGGTACAGCCAATGGCGGTGTTAATGAAGATCAGACGCCGAATACAGTTACGATTGATGTTACGCCTGTAAATGACGAGCCTGCGGGCGCGGATAATACTGTTACGACATTGGAAGATGCGGGCTATACGTTTGCTGCGGCAGATTTTGGGTTCAGTGATGCTGTTGAGGGCGATAGTCTTTTGGCCGTTACCATTACGACCCTTCCTTCAAACGGTAGCCTTACATTGAATGGCGTTGCTGTGACGGCGGGGCAGAGCATTGCAGTTGCGGATATCAATAGTAACCTTCTTGTCTTTACACCTGCCGCTAATGCGAATGGTGCAAGCTATGATAGCTTTACATTCCAAGTACAGGATGATGGCGGTACGGCCAATGGCGGTGTTGATCTGGATCAGTCCGCTAACACGATGACGATCGATGTTACGCCTGTGAATGACGAGCCTACGGGTGCGGATAATACAGTAACCACACTTGAGGATGTAGGCTATACGTTCTCGACAACAGACTTCGGCTTTACGGATGCCATTGATGGCGACAGTTTGCAAGCTGTTGTGATTACTACAATCCCGACGAATGGTACGCTGACATTGAACGGCGTTGCCGTGACCGCAGGGCAGACGATTGCGGTTGCTGATATCACATCTAACCTTCTTGTCTTTACGCCTGCGTCCAATGCGTCTGGCGCTGGGCATGATAGCTTCACGTTCCAAGTGCAAGATGATGGCGGTACGGCAGATGGCGGCGTTGATACAGACCAGTCTGCCAATACAATGACGATTGATGTTACGCCTATTAATGATGCGCCTGAAGGTGCCGATAATACGCTGAGCGTTACAGAGAATAGTAGCTTTACATTTACATCGACTGATTTTGGCTTTACTGACCCTAACGATACGCCTGCCAACAATCTGTTCTCAGTCATTATTACCACTTTGCCGGCTGATGGTGTGTTGGAATTGTCAGGCGTTGCTGTCACGCTGGGGCAGGAGATTGCTGCCGGTCAGATCGGTAACCTGACATTTACGCCGACCGCTAATGAAAACGGTAACAGCTACACAAGCTTCACGTTCCAAGTAAAGGATGATGGCGGTACGGCCAATGGTGGTGTTGATACAGATCAGTCGGCCAATACCATTACTTTTGATGTCACGCCCGTAAACAGTGAACCGGTTGGTGCGGATAATACGGTTACAACAAATGAAGATACAGGCTACATCTTCTCTACGGCAGACTTTGGTTTTAGTGACCCTGATGATACGCCTGCGAATACGCTGGCCAATGTCATCATTACAACGCTGCCATCAAATGGCACGCTGACTCTTAACGGTGTTGCTGTGACCGCAGGGCAGGCTGTGTCTGCCGCTGATATTACATCTAATCTGCTTGTCTTCACACCTGCCGCAAATGCGAATGGTGCGAGCTATGACAGCTTTACGTTCCAAGTGCAGGATGATGGCGGCACAGTAGGGGGTGGTGTTGATACCGATCAATCCGCCAATACCATTACGATTGATGTGAATGCGGTGAATGATGCCCCTGATGGTGCAGATAACACCGTTACTACGAATGAAGATACGGCCTATACATTTGCTGCGGCAGATTTCGGGTTTAGTGATGTTGTAGAAGGTGACAGCTTGCAGGCTGTGACTATCACGACAATCCCGACAAATGGCACGCTGACATTGAATGGTGTGGCTGTAACAGCAGGACAGAGCATTGCGGTTGCGGATATCAACAGTAACCTTCTGGTCTTTACGCCGGCAGCCGATGCAAACGGTGCGGGCTACGATAACTTCACATTCCAGGTGCAGGATGATGGTGGCACGGCCAATGGCGGTGTTGATACAGATCAGACACCCAACACAATCACGATTGATGTAAACGCTGTTAATGATGAGCCTGCGGGTGCGGATAATACTGTTACGACCAACGAAGATACAGGCTACACATTTGCTGTAGCAGATTTCGGGTTTAGTGATGCTGTAGAGGGTGACAGCTTGCAGGCTGTGACTATCACGACAATCCCGACAAATGGCACGTTGACATTGAATGGTGTCGCGGTGACAGCGGGGCAGAGCATTGCGGTTGCGGATATCAATAGTAACCTTCTGGTCTTTACGCCCGCAGCTAACGCGAATGGTGCAAGTTACGATAGCTTTACGTTCCAAGTACAGGATGATGGTGGCACGGCGAATGGCGGTGTTGATACAGATCAGACACCCAATACAATCACGATTGATGTAAACGCTGTTAATGACGAGCCTGCGGGTGCTGATAACACTGTTACGACCAACGAAGACGCGGCCTATACATTCTCTACAGCAGACTTCGGATTTAGCGATACTGTTGAAGGTGACAGCTTACAGGCTGTAGTGATCACAACAATTCCAACGACGGGCACATTGACTTTGAATGGTGTGGCCGTTACGGCAGGGCAGAGTGTTTCCGCAGCGGATATTGCATCTAACCTGCTGGTCTTTACGCCCGTAGCAAATGAAAATGGCGCGAGCTATGATGCCTTTACGTTCCAGGTTCAGGATGATGGCGGTACGGCGAATGGCGGTGTAGATCTTGATCAAACGCCAAACACGATGACAATCGATGTTACGTCCGTAAATGATGCGCCAGAAGGCGCGGATAATACCTTAAGCGTTGTTGAAAATAATAGTCATACATTCTCTGCTGCAGATTTCGGGTTTACGGATCCGAACGATACGCCTGCTGATACATTCTTCTCTGTAATTGTCTCAACACTGCCTGCTAATGGTAGTCTAGAGCTTTCAGGCGTGGCTGTGACGATTGGTCAGGAGATTGCTGTCGGACAGCTGGGTAATCTTGTTTATACGCCTCCGATTAACGCTAACGGTACGGGGTATGCCAGCTTTGATTTCCAAGTGAAGGATAATGGCGGCACGGCCAATGGCGGCGTTGATACAGATCAAAGTGCGAACACGATTACCTTTGATGTCGTTAGTGTAAATGATGCGCCGACAGGTGCCGATAATACAGTCACGACGCTGGAAGATGCAGCTTATACATTTGCCGCGGCTGATTTTGGATTTGCTGATGCTGCGGATACGCCTGCTAATAACTTCCTGAATGTGATTGTTACGACGGTGCCTGGCAATGGCACGCTGACATTAAATGGTGTTGCCGTCACAGCTGGGCAGACAGTGTCTGTTGCTGATATTAACAGCAACCTTTTGGTGTTTACACCTGCGGCCAACGCCAATGGTGCGGGCTATGACAGCTTTACGTTCCAAGTACAAGATGATGGTGGCACGACAGACGGCGGTGTTGATACTGATCAATCTGCCAACACAATGACGATTGATGTCACATCTGTGAATGATGAACCGGCTGGCGCTGATAACACTGTTACAACGCTTGAGGATAACGGTTATACATTTGCTACGACTGACTTCGGATTTACTGACGCGATTGATGGTGACAGCTTACAGGCTGTGATTATTACGACGCTGCCGACGAACGGTACTTTGACTTTAAATGGCGTGGCTGTGACAGCAGGCCAAAGTATTACTGCAGCCGATATTACTGCCAATCTTTTGGTATTTACGCCTGCAGCAAACGCTAATGGTGCGAGCTACGATAGCTTCACGTTCCAAGTGCAAGATGATGGCGGCACGACGGATGGCGGTGTTGATACCGATCAATCTGCCAACACGATGACAATTGATGTCACGCCTGTAAATGATGCGCCTGATGGTGCAGATAACACAATTACTATCAATGAAGATGCTGTCTACACCTTTGCGTCAGGTGACTTCGGATTTACTGATGCGATTGATGGTGACAGCTTGCAGTCTGTTGTCATCGCAACATTGCCGGCTGCGGGTACGCTTGAGCTATCAGGCGTTGCTGTTACGGCAGGACAAGAAATTACAGCCGCACAAATCGGTAATTTGACCTTTACGCCGGCTTTGAATGCGAATGGCACCGGTTATGCTGATTTCACGTTCCAAGTTCGCGATAATGGCGGTACGGCCAATGGTGGTGTGGATCTTGATGGCACCCCGAACACCATTACTTTTGATGTAAATGCGGTTAATGATGAACCTGCCGGTGCTGATAATACAGTCACAACAAATGAAGACACAGGTTACACATTCACTGTAGCCGATTTTGGCTTTAGCGACCCTGTCGAAGGCGATACGCTTCAGGCTGTAACGATTACGACAATACCGACGAACGGCTCACTCACTCTGAATGGTGTGGCTGTTACAGCGGGGCAGAGTGTTGCTGCCGCTGATATAACCAGTGGTTTGTTGGTGTTCACGCCTGCAGCAAATGCGAATGGTGCAAGTTACGATAGCTTCACGTTCCAAGTGCAGGATGATGGCGGTACAGCCAATGGCGGCGTTGATACGGACCAGACACCGAATACCATTACCATTGATGTGAATGCGGTGAATGATGCGCCTGATGGTGCGGACAACACCATCACAATGTTTGAGAATAACGTTTACACGTTTGCCTCCGGTGATTTTGGCTTTACGGATGCTGTTGAAGGCGATGCGTTTTTCTCAGTCATTATCTCTACACTGCCTGCAAATGGTTCCTTAGAGCTCTCAGGAGTGGCTGTTACGCTGGGTCAGGAAATTCCAGTTGGTCAGATTGGTAATTTAACATTTACGCCTGCTGCGAATGCGAATGGTGCGTCTTATGATGCCTTTACCTTCCAAGTGAAGGATGATGGCGGTACGGCGAATGGCGGCGTTGATACGGATCCTGTTGCAAATACGATTACTTTTGATGTCGATCCGCTGAATAGTGAGCCGACAGGTGCGGATAATACAGTTACAACCAACGAAGATACGGCTTATACATTTGCTGCGGCTGACTTTGGTTTTGCCGATGCTGCGGACAGCCCTTCCAATGATTTGCTGAATGTAATTATCACAACCGTCCCGACCAACGGCACTCTGACATTAAACGGTGTCGCTGTCACAGCAGGGCAGGCTGTTTCTGCAGCAGATATCAATAGTAACCTTCTTGTCTTTACACCCGCAGCAAATGCGAATGGTGCGAGCTATGATGCGTTTACATTCCAAGTACAAGATGATGGTGGTACAGCAGGTGGCGGCGTTGATACTGACCAGACACCGAATACGATTACGGTTGATGTGAATGCCGTCAATGATGCACCTGATGGCGCGGATAATACCATTACGATCCTCGAGGATGCGACGCATACTTTTGCCGCGGCGGACTTCGGGTTTACCGATGCGGTCGAGGGTGACGCGCTGTTCTCTGTGATTATTTCAACATTGCCTGCTAATGGTGCTCTGGAGTTGTCAGGTGTTGCTGTTGCGCTGGGTCAGGAAATTCCTGCAGGCCAGATCGGCAATTTGACCTTTACACCCGTTGCTAACGCAAACGGTGCAAGCTACGCCAGCTTTGACTTCCAAGTGAAGGATGATGGTGGTACAGCCAATGGCGGCGTTGATACAGACCCAGTTGCCAATACGATTACATTCGATGTGACATCAGTGAATGATGAACCAGCTGGTGCTGATAATACGGTCACAACAAATGAAGATACGGCCTATACATTTGCTGCGGCAGACTTTGGCTTTAGTGATGTTAATGATAGCCCTGCGAATGCGCTGATGAGTGTTATCATTACCGCAATTCCAACTAATGGCACGCTAACGCTGAACGGTGTGGCTGTTACGAATGGTCAGGAAATTGCGGCAGCTGATATTAATAGCAATCTTCTTGTATTTACGCCCGCTGCCAACGCGAATGGTGCTGGTTATGACAGCTTTACGTTCCAGGTGCGGGATGATGGTGGCACAGCGGATGGCGGTGTTAATACAGACCTGAGCGCTAATACAATTACCATTGATGTGAATGCAGTCAATGACGAGCCTGCGGGTGCTGATAATACAGTCACAACGCTTGAAGATACGGGTTTCACCTTTGCCACGGCTGACTTTGGATTTACTGATGCTGTTGAGGGTGACAGCTTGCAAGCTGTTGTTATTACAGCGCTTCCGACAAACGGCACATTGACGCTGAATGGTGCGGCGGTGACGGCAGGGCAAGCGATTGCTTCGGCTGACATCACGAGTGGCCTGCTAGTGTTTACGCCTGCCGCAAATGCCAATGGTGCGGGATACGATACGTTCACCTTCCAAGTTCAGGATGATGGCGGCACGGCCAATGGCGGCGTTGATACAGACCAAACGCCTAATACAATGACGATTGACGTCACGCCTGTGAACGATGCTCCGGATGGTGCCGATAACACTATTACGATGCTTGAGAATAATGTTTACACATTTGCATCCGGTGATTTTGGCTTTACGGATGCCGTTGAAGGTGACGCGTTCTTATCAGTTATTATTTCTACGTTGCCTGCTAATGGGGCGCTTGAGCTGTCTGGTGTGGCGGTTACGCTGGGACAGGAAATTGCAGTCGGCCAGATTGGTAATTTGACATTTACACCTGCCGCGAATGCGAATGGTGCAAGTTATGATGCCTTTACCTTCCAAGTGAAGGATAATGGCGGTACGGCGAATGGCGGCGTTGATACGGATCCTGTTGCAAATACGATTACCTTCGATGTGGATCCGATTA
Organism: Micavibrio sp.; assembly: GCA_012960155.1. Classification (GTDB taxonomy): domain Bacteria; phylum Pseudomonadota; class Alphaproteobacteria; order Micavibrionales; family Micavibrionaceae; genus UM-FILTER-47-13. The sequence goes on from DUBU01000013.1 coordinate 24,500, forward strand.
ATAGTGAACCCACAGGTGCTGATAATACGGTCACAACAAATGAAGATGCTGCTTATACTTTTGCAGCGACTGACTTTGGATTTGCGGATGCAGGCGATACACCGCCAAACGTTCTTGATAATGTCATTATTACAACAGTGCCGACGAATGGCACGTTGACGCTGAATGGCGTTGCTGTCACAGCAGGGCAGGCCGTTTCTGTAGCAGATATCAATAGTAACCTTCTTGTCTTTACACCTGCCGCGAATGCGAATGGTGCAGGGTATGATGCTTTTACATTCCAAGTGCAAGATGATGGCGGCACAGCCAATGGTGGCGTAGACACTGATCAAACACCGAATACTATGACCATCGATGTGAATGCGGTGAATGATGCACCAGACGGTGCTGATAACACGATCACGATGTTGGAAGATGCTGTCTACACATTTGCTTCAGGTGACTTCGGCTTTACGGATGCGGTTGAAGGTGATGCGCTGTTCTCTGTGATTATCTCAACACTGCCTGCCAATGGGGTGCTGGAGCTGTCAGGTGTTGCTGTTACGCTGGGGCAGGAGATCCCTGCAGGTCAGATCGGCAATTTGACCTTTACACCCGTTGCTAACGCAAATGGCACAAGCTACGCCAGCTTTGACTTCCAGGTTAAGGATGATGGTGGTACGGCGAATGGCGGCGTTGATACTGACCCTGTAGCCAATACGATCACGTTTGACGTGACATCAGTGAATGATGAACCAACTGGTGCTGATAATACGGTCACAACAAATGAAGATACGGCCTATACATTTGCTGCGGCAGACTTTGGCTTTAGTGACGCAAATGATAGTCCTGCCAATAACCTGACGAATGTTATTATCTCTACAATTCCAACGAATGGCAGTCTGACATTGAACGGTGTTGCTGTTACAGCATCGCAAAGTATTTCGGTTGCAGATATTAATGGCGGCTTGCTTGTGTTTACGCCTGCTGCTAACGCAAATGGTGCAGGGTATGATGCCTTTACATTCCAAGTTCAAGATGATGATGGTACTGCTAATGGCGGTCAGGACACTGATCAGACTCCAAACACGATTACCATTGATGTTAATCCTGTAAATGATGAGCCAGCAGGTGCTGATAATACAGTCACAACGCTTGAAGATACGGGTTTCACCTTTGCCACGACTGACTTTGGATTTACAGATGCCGTTGAGGGGGACAGCTTACAAGCTGTTGTTATTACAGCGCTTCCGACAAACGGCACATTGACGCTGAATGGTGCGGCA
>DUBU01000013.1:25815-129376 GCA_012960155.1 Micavibrio sp.
TGATATCACGAGTGGCCTGTTAGTGTTTACGCCTGCCGCAAATGCCAATGGTGCGGGATACGATACGTTCACCTTCCAAGTTCAGGACGATGGCGGCACGGCCAATGGCGGCGTTGATACAGACCAAACGCCTAATACAATGACGATTGACGTTACGCCGGTAAATGATGAGCCAGCGGGCGCTGATAATACTCTGACGATGCTGGAAAACAATGTTTACACGTTTGCCTCCGGTGACTTTGGCTTTACGGATGCTGTCGAAGGCGATGGTTTCTTATCTGTTATTATTTCGACGCTTCCAGCCGATGGCACGCTTGAGCTCTCGGGTGTTGCGGTTACGCTGGGGCAGGAAATTGCCGCTGGTCAGATTGGCAATCTTACTTATACGCCGACGACAAATGAGAACGGTACAGGTTATGCAAGCTTTACCTTCCAGGTGAAGGATGATGGCGGCACGGCGAATGGTGGCATAGATACAGATCAAACACCGAATACAATTACGTTCGATGTAGATCCGATTAATAGTGAACCGACTGGTGCTGATAATACCGTCACAACACTTGAGGATACGGGTTACACCTTCGCTGCCGCAGACTTTGGCTTTGCTGATACTGGCGATACACCGTCTAATGTACTCGATAATGTTATTATTTCAGCATTGCCGAGTAATGGTTCTCTGACATTGAATGGCGTTGCTGTGACGGCTGGTCAGGCTGTGTCTGTCGCTGATATTAATGGTGGCTTGCTTGTCTTTACGCCTGCGCTGAATGATAACGGCGCGAGCTATGACAGCTTTACGTTCCAGGTTCAGGATGATGGCGGTACGGCGAATGGCGGTGAAGATACTGACCAGACACCGAACACGATGACAATTGATGTCACGCCTGTGAATGACGCACCGGATGGTGCTGATAACACGATCACGATGTTGGAAGATGGCGTTTATACCTTTGCGTCAGGCGACTTCGGATTTACGGATGCTATTGAGGGTGACGCGTTCTTCTCTGTAATTGTTTCTACGCTGCCCGCTGATGGCGTATTAGAACTCTCAGGTGTTGCTGTGACAGTAGGGCAGGAGATTCCAGTAGGGCAGATTGGCAACTTAACCTTTACGCCTGCAGCTGATGCCTATGGTACAGGCTACGCCAGCTTTGATTTCCAAGTTAAGGATAATGGCGGCACAAGTGACGGTGGTGTGGATACAGACCCTGTTGCCAACACGATTACATTTGATGTGACGAGCGTTAATGATGCGCCTGAGGGTACAGATAATACTGTCACGACACTAGAGGATACGGCTTACACATTTGCTGCAACTGACTTCGGGTTTACAGATCCGAATGATGCTGCTGATCCTGATAACCTGCAATCCGTGATTATAGCGACACTTCCCGCAAATGGTGTTCTGGAGTTGTCTGGTGTTGCGGTTACTGTCGGGCAGGCTATCGTGGTCGGGCAAATACCGAACCTTACATTTACACCTGCGGCGGATGCGAATGGTGCCGGCTATGACAGCTTCACATTCCAGGTTCGCGATGATGGCGGTACGGCAAATGGCGGTGCTAATGTGGATGCTACGGCCAATACGCTGACAATAGATGTCACACCTGTGAACGACGCTCCTGCAGGCACAGATAATACAGTTACAACGCTGGAAGATACGGCCTTCACATTCTCTACGGCTGATTTCGGATTTACAGATCCTATCGATGGTACAGATAGTCTGCAATCTGTTGTGATTACAACAATTCCGACGAATGGTTCGCTTGAGCTGTCTGGTGTGGCCGTTACGGCAGGGCAGGAGATTACTGCGGCGCAGATTGCAAACCTCACATTTACACCCGCACTGAATGACAATGGTGCAGGTTACGATAGCTTCACATTCCAGGTTCGTGATGATGGTGGTACTGATGATGGCGGCATTGATCTGGATGCTACGCCGAACACGATGACGATCGACGTCACGCCTGTCAATGATGCGCCAGATGGTGCTGATAATACAATCACGATGCTTGAGGACGGCGTTTATACCTTTGCGTCAGGTGATTTCGGCTTCACAGACGCGGTTGAAGGCGATGCCTTACTCTCTGTCATTGTTTCCACGTTACCAACTAATGGCGTTCTTGAGCTTTCAGGTGTTGCCGTCACAGTCGGGCAGGAAATTGCAGCCGGGCAGATCGGTAATCTGACCTTCACGCCAGCTGCTAATGCCAATGGCGCTGGTTATGATAATTTTACATTCCGCGTTCGTGATGATGGCGGAACAAGTGACGGCGGTGTTGATACGGATACAACCCCGAATACAATCACTTTTGATGTGACATCGGTCAATGATGAGCCCGCTGGTGCTGATAATACGGTTACAACGCTTGAAGATACGGCCTATGTGTTTGCTGCAGCAGACTTTGGCTTTACAGATGCAAGTGATAGCCCTGCAAATGCTCTTGCTAATGTCATTATCTCAGCATTACCAAGCAATGGTTCTCTGACATTAAACGGTGTTGCCGTTACTCTTAATCAGGTCGTATCAGTCGCCGATATTAATGGCGGTTTACTTGCGTTTACGCCTGCGCTGAACGACAATGGCGCGGGATACGATACGTTCACCTTCCAAGTTCAGGATGATGACGGTACCGCTGATGGTGGCGTTGATACCGACCAAACGCCGAACACAATGACGATTGATGTCACACCAGTGAATGATGAGCCAGCGGGTGCTGATAATACCGTTACGACACTTGAGGACACGGCTTATACCTTTGCTGCGGCTGATTTCGGTTTTACCGATGCTGTCGAAGGTGATGCGCTGCTGTCTGTTATTATCTCGACACTGCCTGCTAATGGTACGCTGCAGTTAAATGGTGCGAATGTCACGGCAGGGCAGGAGATATCTGTTGCTGATATTAATGGTAACTTGCTGACCTTTACGCCTGATTTGAATGATAATGGTGCAGGCTACACGAACTTTACATTCCAAGTCCGTGATGATGGTGGCACGAGTGACGGCGGTGTAGACACGGATCAAATACCGAACACGATGACTATTGATGTCACGCCTGTAAATGACGCGCCGGATGGTGCGGATAATACGCTGACCGTTCTTGAAAATAACGTATACACCTTTGCGTCCGGTGACTTCGGATTTACGGATGCTATCGAAGGTGATGCGCTTTTCTCCGTCATTATTTCCACTCTGCCCGCGGACGGTGTGCTTGAGTTATCAGGTGTTGCTGTAACAGCGGGGCAGGAGATTGCTGTCGGGCAGATCGGTAATTTGACTTACACCCCGACAGCGAACGAGAACGGTAACGGCTATACTAGCTTTGATTTCCAAGTGCGCGATGATGGCGGCACGGCGAATGGCGGTGTTGATACCGATCCTGTGGCCAATACGATTACGTTTAACGTTGATCCGATTAACAGTGAACCGCTTGGTGCTGATAATACCGTTACAGCGTTCGAGGATACGGCGTTTAGCTTCTCGGCGGCCGATTTCGGATTTAGTGACCCGAATGATACGCCGTCCAATGATCTGTACTCGGTTATTATTACGACACTGCCTGCTGATGGTGTTCTGGAATTGTCAGGCGTTGCGGTAACGGCGGGGCAGGAAATTCTGGCTGCAGATATTCCGAACCTGACCTTTACAGGCGCGAGCAACGAGTATGGCGCAAGTTACACAAGCTTTACGTTCCAGGTGAAGGATGATGGCGGTACGGCCAATAGCGGTGCTGACACTGACTCTACACCGAATACGATGACCATTGATGTTACAGCCGTGAACGATGCACCTGATGGTGCTGACAACACGGTGACCACGCTGGAAGATACAGTCTATACATTTGCGGCAGGTGATTTTGGTTTCACTGACCCTGATGATAGTGCCGCGCCTGATAGTCTGGCGTCTGTAATCATTACAACATTGCCAGCCGATGGTACGCTGCAGCTTAACGGCGTGAATGTTACGGCAGGTCAGGAAGTTGCGGTCGCTGATATTAACAGCAACCTTCTGACGTTTATGCCTGATACCGATGATAATGGCGCAGGGTATACGACATTTACATTCCAGGTGAAGGATGATGGCGGCACAGCGAATAGTGGTGCTGACACAGACCCTGTCGCTAATGTCATGACGATTGATGTGACATCTGTTAACGATGCGCCTGACGGTGCGGATAACACTGTGACCACGCTTGAGGATACGCCATATACATTCGTATCGGGTGATTTCGGGTTCAGCGATCCGAATGATAACCCTGATAATAACCTGCTGAACGTTATTATTGATACTTTGCCTGCCGCGGGTACGTTGACGTTGAATGGTGTGGCTGTGACGGCTGGGCAGGTTGTATCGGCTGCTGATATTGCATCAAATCTTCTGGTGTTCACGCCTGCTGCGGATGCGAATGGTGCATCATATGCAGACTTTGATTTCCGTGTTCAAGATGATGATGGTACGGCCAATGGTGGTGCTGATACCGATGTTGCCGCAAACACGATAACTATCGATGTTACACCTGTGAATGACGCGCCTGTTGGTGCCGATAACACTGTAACAACAGATGAAGATACGGCTTATACCTTTGCGGCTGGTGACTTCGGCTTTACAGACCCTGTCGATGGCGGCGCCCATAGTCTGCAATCTGTCATTATTACCACATTGCCAGCCAATGGCACGCTGCTGTTATCCGGTGTTGCTGTCACAGCAGGACAAGAAATTGCTGCAGCTCAAATCGGTAATCTGACCTTTACACCTGATCTGAATGATAATGGCGCAGGTTATGCTGACTTTACGTTCCAGGTACGTGATGATGGCGGTACAGCGGATGGCGGCGTTGATCTGGACGCTACGCCAAACACAATGACAATTGATGTCACGCCTGTGAATGACGAGCCGTCGGGTGCTGATAATACGCTGTCTATTTTGGAAGATGGTACGCATACTTTTGCTGCAGCAGATTTTGGCTTTACCGATGCTGTTGAAGGTGATGCGCTTTACTCTTTGATTATAACCACGCTGCCTGCAAATGGTGTGCTGGAACTTTCTGGTGTTGCTGTCACAGCGGGGCAGGAAATTCTGGTTGCCGATATTCCGAACCTGACATTCGAGCCTGCGGCTGATGCGAATGGTAATGGTTATGCCGACTTCACGTTCCAGGTGCGTGATGATGGCGGTACACCAAATGGCGGTCAGGATATTGATCAAAGCCCGAACACGATTACGTTTGATGTTACCCCTGTAAACGACGCGCCTGACGGAACGGATAATACCGTTACAACGTTAGAAGATACGGCATACACATTTGCTGCGGCAGATTTTGGATTTACGGATCCGATTGATGGAACGGATAGCCTGCAATCTGTTGTGATAACAACATTGCCTGCTGATGGTGTGTTGGAGCTGTCAGGTGTCGCGGTGACGGCAGGGCAGGAGATTACAGCTGCACAAATCTCTAATCTGACATTTACGCCTGCCAGCAATGAAAATGGCGCAGGTTACACCAGCTTCACGTTCCAAGTGCGCGATGATGGCGGTACTGCGAATGGCGGTATTGATCTTGATCCTGTCGCCAATACCATGACAATCGATGTCACAAGTGTGAATGACGCACCGTCAGGTGCTGATATTACGCTGACGACTTTAGAAGATACGGCTTATGTTTTTGCTGCGGGCGATTTCGGATTTACAGATGCTGATGACAGCCCCGCCAATAACTTTGCCAATGTAATTATTACGGCGCTGCCAGCCAATGGCGCGCTGACCTTGAACGGCGCTGCTGTGACGCTGAATCAGGTTGTTTCGGTGGCTGATATTAACGGTGGTTTGCTGGCCTTTACGCCTGCAGCAAATGAAAATGGTGCGGGCTACGATAGCTTTACTTTCCGTGTGCAGGATGATGGCGGCACGACAGATGGCGGCGTGGATACAGACCAGTCCGATAATACGGTTTCATTTGATGTGACGTCTGTTGATGACGAGCCAGCGGGTGCTGATAATACGGTTACGACGCTGGAAGATACCGCATACACATTTGCGACATCTGATTTCGGCTTTACCGATACCGCTGATAGCCCCGCCAATGCGCTGGATAATGTGATCATTACAACAATTCCAAGTAATGGCACACTGACATTAAACGGTGTGGCTGTGACGGCAGGGCAGAGTGTTTCTGCGGCAGATATTGCGTCTAACCTGCTGGTCTTTACGCCAGCTGCTGATGCGAATGGTGCAGGTTATGATGCCTTTACATTCCAGGTGCAGGATGATGGTACGACAGCCAATGGCGGCGTGAATACCGACCAGACACCGAATACGATGACGATTGATGTCACACCAGTCAATGATGCGCCTGATGGTGCGGATATTACGCTGACGACGCTAGAAGATACGGCATATACATTTGCTGCCGCAGATTTCGGGTTTACTGACCCGATTGATGGTACGGACAGCCTGCAATCTGTGATTATCAATACATTGCCCGCCAGCGGTGTGCTTGAACTATCCGGTGTTGCGGTGACAGCAGGGCAGGAAATTGCTGCGGCTGATATTCCGAATTTGACCTTTACGCCTGTTGCGAATGAAAACGGTGCCAGCTATGCCAGCTTTAACTTCCAAGTGCGCGATGATGGCGGCACAGCGGATGGCGGTGTTGATCTGGACCCGACACAGAATACGGTTACATTCGATGTCACATCCGTGAATGATGCGCCGTCCGGTGCGGACAATACGGTTACGACGCTTGAGGACACACCATACACATTTGCTGCGGGTGATTTTGGCTTTACGGATGCGGATGATAGTCCTGCCAATAACTTTACAAATGTTGTGATTTCTACACTGCCAAGCAACGGCACACTGACATTAAACGGTGTGGCGGTAACGGCTGGGCAGACAGTTTCGGTCGCTGATATCAATTCTAACCTGCTGGTGTTTACGCCTGCTGCGGATGATAACGGCGCTGGTTACGATAACTTTACGTTCCAAGTGCAGGATGATGACGGCACGGCGGACGGGGGTCAGGATACTGATCAGTCTGCCAATACCATGACCATTGATGTGACATCTGTGAATGATGCGCCTGATGGCACGGATAATACTGTTCTGACTGACGAGAACGTGCCGCTGACATTTGCTGCGGCAGATTTCGGTTTCACAGACCCGAATGATAATCCTGATAATAATTTGCAAGCTGTGATCATTACAACGCTGCCAGCAGATGGCGTGCTGGAGCTTAGCGGCGTTGCTGTGACAGCAGGGCAGGCAATTGCAGTTGCAGATATTCCGAATTTGACCTTTACACCAGCATTGAACGAAAATGGCCCTGCTTATGCCAGCTTCACGTTCCAGGTGCAGGATGATGACGGTACAGCCAATGGCGGTGTGGATACAGATCCCGTTGCCAATACCATGACGATTGATGTGCGATCCGTAAACAACGCGCCTGAAGGTACGGATGCGACACTGACGACGCTGGAAGACACGCCATATACCTTTAGTGATGCTGATTTCGGCTTTACCGACCCGAATGATACGCCTGCTAATAACTTTCTGAATGTTATTATTACGACACTGCCGACTGCAGGCACGCTGGAGCTGTCTGGTGTGGCCGTGACGGCAGGGCAGGTGATTGCGGTTGGCGATATTCCGAACCTTGTCTTTACGCCTGATGCCGACGCGAATGGTGCAGGCTACTCAAGCTTTACATTCCAAGTGCAGGATGATGACGGCACGAATTTCGGCGGTCAGGATACAGACCAGAGCGCGAATACCATTACCTTTGATGTGACATCTGTGAACGATGCGCCTGACGGTACGGATAATACGGTCACAACAAACGAAGATACGCCTTATACATTTGCTGCGGGTGATTTCGGGTTTACCGACCCGAATGATAATCCTGACAATAACCTTCTGAATGTGATTATTACGACCATTCCGACGAATGGTACATTGACCTTGAACGGTGTTGCTGTAACAGCTGGGCAAGTCGTGTCTGTCGCGGATATCAACAGCAACCTCTTGGTCTTTACGCCAGCGTTAAATGATAATGGTGCGGGTTACGATAGCTTTACGTTCCAAGTGCAGGATGATGATGGCACAGCCAATGGCGGTGAGGATACCGATCAGTCCGCCAATACTATGACCATCGATGTGACAGCGATTGATGATCCGCCGGTGTTGAATACTAATGCTGGCATGAATACGTTTGAAGGCTTCACAGAAACGCTGACAACGGCGATGCTGTCCAGCAGTGATGTTGATACGGCGGCATCGGATATTGTTTATACGGTGACATCCAATGTTGCGAATGGCCAGCTAGAGCTGACAACAAATGCGGGCGTTGCGATTACCAGCTTTACCCAGGATGATCTGGATAATAACCGCGTTGTTTACGTTCATAACAGCAGCGAAACAACCACAGATAGTTTTGATTTCGAGATCAGCGATGCCACAACAAATATCGGCAGCGCGACGTTTAATATCAGTATCACACCCGTCAATGATGAACCTATTGGTGCGGATAATACAGTCACGACGCTTGAGGATGCATCCTATACATTCTCAACGGCAGATTTCGGCTTTACGGACCCGAATGATACGCCGTCAAATAACCTGCAGAATGTTATTATCACAACGATCCCAAGCAATGGCACACTTACCTTGAATGGTGTTGCCGTGACGGCGGGGCAGGCAGTGTCTGCGGCTGATATTGCCTCTAACCTGCTGGTGTTTACGCCTGTCGCGAATGCAAATGGTGCGGGTTACGATAGCTTCACGTTCCAAGTGCAGGATGATGGCGGTACGGCGAATACAGGTGTTGATACCGATCAATCGGCCAATACGATGACCATTGATGTCACGTCCGTGAATGATGCGCCAGATGGTGCGGATATCACGCTGACAACGTTAGAAGACACGACGCTAACATTTACGGCGGCAGATTTTGGCTTTAGTGATGTAAATGATAGTCCTGCTAATGCGCTGCAATCTATTGTCTTTACGACAGTGCCTGCGACTGGCAGCTTGCAGCTGTCTGGTGTTGCGGTTACGGCAGGTCAAGAAATTGCGGTTGCTGATATTCCGAACCTGACATATGACCCTGTTGCCGATGAAAATGGTGCAGCATATACAAGCTTTACATTCCAGGTGCGTGATGACGGTGGTACATCTGATGGCGGTGTAAACCTTGACCCTGTTGCCAATACGGTCACGATTGACGTGACATCTGTGAACGATGAACCTGCTGGTGCGGATAATACCGTTACGACACTCGAGGATACGGATTATACCTTTACGGCGGCTGAATTCGGCTTTACCGATCCGAATGATCTGCCTGCGAACAGTCTTGCAGGGCTTGTGATTACAACAGTGCCTGCGAGCGGTAGCTTGAGCCTTGCTGCAGGCGCATCTGCCCCTGGCGCGGTAACGGCAGGACAGGTTGTTAGCGCGGCTGATATTGCCTTCCTGACATATAGTCCTGCACTGAATGATAACGGCTTAGCGGCGGATAGCTTTACATTCCAGGTACAGGATGATGATGGTACGGCCAATGGCGGTCAGGATACCGATCAGTCTGCCAATACGATGACCATAGATATTACCTCGGTCAATGATGCGCCAGATGGTGCGGATAATACGATCCTTATTCTGGAGAGCAGCACATATACATTTGCTGCGTCGGATTTTGGCTTTACGGATGCAGCAGAGCTTGCAGCAAATAATCTTTATAGCGTGATTATTGATACGCTTCCTGCCAATGGTGCGCTTGAACTGAGCGGCGTTGCGGTAACAGCAGGGCAGGAAATTCTGGTTGCGGATATTCCGAACCTGACCTTTGCGCCTGTAACGGATGAAAACGGCGTTGGTTACGCCAGCATTGATTTCCGCGTTCGCGATGATGGCGGCACAGCCAATGGCGGCGCTGATACGGATGTTGCCGCAAATACTATTACGTTCGATGTTGATCCGATCAACAGTGCGCCGATCGGTGCGGATAACACCATCACAATTCTGGAAGATAGTGTTTTGACATTTGCTGCGGCAGATTTCGGATTTACTGACCCGAATGATATTCCTAGCAACAGCTTACAGGGCGTGATCATTAATACACTGCCTGCGGATGGTGTGCTGGAGCTATCAGGTGTTGCTGTGACGGCGGGGCAAACAATTGCTGTTTCCGATATTCCGAATTTGACCTTTACGCCTGCTAACCATGAATATGGCGCGGGTTATGCGAGCTTTGATTTCCAAGTTCAGGATGATGGCGGCGTTGCTAATGGCGGTGTTGATATTGACCCAACACCGAATACGATCACGATTGATGTGACAGAGGTGAATGACGAACCTGCGGGTGCGGATATCACGCTGACGACGCTAGAGGATACAACGCTGACATTTACGGCGGCAAACTTCGGATTTACAGATGTGAATGATAGCCCGTCTGATAATCTACAATCTATTATCATTACGACATTGCCTGCGGACGGTGTGTTGCAGCTAAGCGGCGTGAATGTTACTGCTGGTCAGGAAATTGCGGTTGCCGATATTCCGAACCTGACATTTGACCCAGCCACGGATGAAAATGGTGCGGGTTACACAAGCTTTACGTTCCAAGTGCGCGATGATGGCGGCACAGCTGATGGCGGTGTTGATACGGATCAAAGCCCGAATGTTGTGACCATTGATGTGACATCTGTGAACGATGCGCCAGACGGTACGGATAATACAGTAACCACGCTGGAAGATACCGATTACATCTTCACAACGGCTGACTTCGGCTTTACGGATCCGAATGATGATCCTGATAACAATTTGCTGAACGTGATTATAGATACGCTGCCTGTCAGTGGCACACTCACGCTTGCTGCGGGAGCATCTGCGCCCGGTGCTGTGACAGCAGGGCAGGTGATTAGTGCTGCCGATATTGCGTTCCTGACCTTTACGCCTGTTGCGGATGAAAACGGCGCAGCATATGCAAGCTTTGACTTCCGTGTTCAGGATGATGATGGCACGGCGAATGGCGGTGCGGATACTGATCCGGTTGCCAATACCATGACCATTGATGTCACATCTGTGAACGATGAGCCTGCGGGTGCAGACATCACGCTGACAACACTTGAAGATACAGCCTACACATTTGCTGCGGGTGATTTCGGCTTTACGGATCCTAATGATACCCCAGCCAATAACTTTGCGAATGTGATTATTAATACATTGCCAGCCGATGGCGTGCTGGAGCTGTCTGGCGTAGCTGTAACAGCGGGTCAGGTGATTGCGGTTGCGGACATTCCGAACCTGACATTTACACCAGGTCTGAATGATAATGGTGCAGCATATACAAGTTTCACATTCAGTGTTCAGGATGATGACGGCACGGCCAATGGTGGTCAGGATACAGACCAGACACCTAATACGGTGACATTTGATGTGACGTCTGTGAATGATGCGCCAGACGGTGCGGATAATACCGTGACTACGCTTGAGGATACGCCATATACATTTACTTCCGCCGATTTCGGATATACGGATGCTGCGGATAGTCCTGCCAATAACTTTGCGAATGTGATTATTTCTGCGCTGCCAACGAACGGTACACTGACTTTGAATGGTGTTGCCGTGACAGCAGGGCAGACAGTTTCTGTGGCTGATATTGATTCAAACCTTCTGGTCTTTACGCCTGCGCTGAATGCGAATGGCGCGGCATACGATACGTTTGATTTCCAAGTTCAGGATGATGGCGGTACGGCTGATGGCGGCGTTGATACTGATCCTGTTGCCAATACCATGACAATTGATGTGACGTCCGTGAATGATGCGCCAGATGGTGCGGATATTACGCTGACAACACTGGAAGATACACCATATACTTTTGCTGCAGCAGATTTTGGCTTTACGGATGCTGCGGATAGCCCTGCGAATGCGCTGTTGAACGTGATTATAGATACGCTGCCTGCTAGCGGTACGCTGGAATTATCTGGTGTTGCGGTAACGGCAGGGCAGGTGATCGCGGTTGCGGATATTCCGAACCTTGTCTTTACACCAGCGGCGAATGAAAACGGCGCTTCATACGCAAACTTTGATTTCCGTGTGCAGGATGATGGCGGCACGGCTGATGGCGGCGTGGATACCGACGTTGCTGCAAACACTGTGACATTTGATGTGACATCTGTGAATGATGCGCCTGAAGGTGCGGATATTACGCTCACCACATTAGAGGATACGGATTACACATTCTCGGCGGCGGACTTTGGCTTTACTGACCCGAATGATAGTCCCGCGAATAACTTCACGAACGTTATTATCACGACTATTCCGTCTGTTGGTACGTTGGAGCTTAGCGGTGTTGCCGTGACGGCAGGTCAGGTCATTGCTGTTGGTGATATTCCGAACCTTGTTTACGTGCCGGCGACAGATGTAAACGGTCTGGCTGCTGATAGCTTTACGTTCCAAGTACAGGATGATGACGGCACGGCCAATGGCGGTGAGGACACAGACCAGTCTGCGAATGTTGTGACATTCGATATTACGTCTGTGAACGATGCGCCAGATGGTGCGGATAATACGCTGCAGACATTCGAGAATACTGACCTGACATTTACAGCAGCGGACTTCGGCTTTACCGATCCGAATGATGACCCTGATAATAATCTGCAAGCTGTTATTATTACGACACTGCCGGTGGATGGTACATTGACACTTGCAGCGGGCGCCTCTGCGCCGGGTGCAGTAACAGCAGGACAGGCGATTGCAGTTGCGGATATTCCGTTCTTGCGCTTTACACCAGCGCTGAATGAAAATGGCCCTGCTTATGCTTCGTTTGATTTCCAAGTACAGGATGATGACGGCACAGCCAATGGCGGTCAGGATACTGATCAAGTTGCAAACACCATCACTATCGATGTTATTTCGGTGAACAACGAACCGATCGGTGCGGATATCACGCTGACGACGCTGGAAGATACGGCATATGCATTTGCTGCGGCAGATTTCGGCTTTACCGATCCTGATGATACGCCGTCAAATGCGTTCCTGAATGTCATTATTACGACATTGCCAGCCAGCGGCGTGCTGCAGCTAAGCGGTGTTGATGTAACCGCGGGTCAGGTGATTGCTGTTGGCGATATTCCGAACCTGACATTTATGCCTGATACGGATGAAAATGGTGCAGGTTACACAAGCTTTACATTCCAGGTACAGGATGACGGCGGCACGCTGTGGGGCGGTGTTGATATCGACCAAAGCCCGAACACAGTTACGTTCGATGTAACATCTGTGAACGATGAGCCTGATGGTACGGATAACACTGTGACGGCTATCGAGGATACTGACTTTGTCTTCACAGCAGCAGATTTCGGCTTTACGGATCCGAATGATGATCCTGATAACAATCTGCTGAACGTGATCATTACGACACTGCCGACAAGCGGTACACTAAGCCTTGCAGCGGGCGCATCTGCGCCGGGTGCGGTTGTGGCCGGGCAGGTTGTCAGTGCGGCTGATATTGCTTTCCTGACATACAGCCCTGCGCTTAACGATAATGGGCTTGCTGCGGATAGCTTTACATTCCAAGTTCAGGATGATGACGGCGTTGCCAATGGCGGTCAGGATACTGACCAGACAGCAAATCTGATGACGATCGACATCACATCTGTGAACGATGCTCCTGATGGTACGGATACAACGCTGACAACGCTGGAAGATACGCCATACACATTTGCGGGTGCTGATTTCGGTTTGACGGATGCCAGCGATAGCCCCGCCAATGCCTTGCTGAATGTGATTATTGATACATTGCCTGTAGATGGCGTGCTGGAGCTGTCAGGCGTAGCGGTTACAGCAGGACAAGTGATTGCTGCGGCTGATATTCCGAACCTGACATTTACGCCTGCGCTGCATGAAAATGGTGTAGCATATGCAAGCTTTGATTTCCGCGTACAGGATGATGGCGGCACGACAGATGGCGGCGTTGATATCGACCCTGTCGCCAATACAATTACGTTCGATGTGACATCTGTGAATGATGCGCCTGAAGGTGCGGATATCACGCTGACCACGCTGGAAGATACGGATTATACATTCTCTGCAGCAGATTTCGGTTACACAGACCCGAATGATAGTCCCGCCAATAACTTTGATAACGTGATTATCACGACTGTGCCTGCTGTCGGTTCTCTGGAGCTGTCTGGTGTTGCTGTTACAGCGGGGCAGGTCATTGCGGTCGGTGATATCCCGAACCTTGTTTACGTGCCTGCGACAGACGTAAATGGCTTGGCTGCCGATAGCTTCACATTCCAAGTACAGGATGATGGCGGCACAGCTGATGGTGGTGAAGATACTGATCAGTCTGCCAATACAGTTACATTTGATATTACATCTGTGAACGATGCGCCTGACGGCACTGATAATACAGTCAGCACGCTTGAAGGTAGCCCATATACATTTGCTGCGGCAGACTTTGGCTTTACGGATCCGAATGATACGACAGTGCCGAACGCGCTGCAGTCTGTTGTGATTACAACGATTACATCTGTCGGTACGCTCGAGCTTAGCGGTGTTGCGGTTGTCGCGGGTCAGGAAATCGCGGTTGCCGATATTCCGAACCTAACCTTTACACCTGTTGCCAACGGTAACGGTAATGCCTATGACGCGTTTACGTTCCAAGTGCGTGACGATGGCGGTACGGCCGATGGCGGCGTTGATTTGGACCCTGTTGCCAATAACATGGTCATTGATGTTATTCCGATTAACAGTGCGCCATATGGTGCGGATATCACGCTGACAACGCTTGAGGATACAGCCTATACATTTAGCGATGCTGATTTCGGCTTTAGCGATCCTGACGATACGCCGTCTAATGCGCTGCAGGCTGTGATTATTACAAGCTTGCCCGCCAGCGGTATTCTGGAGCTGTCAGGCGTGGCCGTTACGGCTGGTCAGACGATTGCGGCGGCTGATATTCCGAACTTGACCTTTACGCCTGATACGGATGAAAACGGCGCGGGTTACACAAGCTTTACGTTCCAGGTGCAGGATGACGGCGGCACGGATAATGGCGGTGTTGATATCGATCAAAGCGCAAATACAGTGACCTTCGATGTGACATCCGTGAACGATGAACCTGACGGTACGGATAACACCGTTACAACGCTTGAAGATACAGATTACACATTTACAGCGGCCGAGTTTGGCTTCACCGATCCGAATGATAATCCAGACAACAACCTGCTGAATGTTATTATTACAACGCTTCCTGCAAGCGGCGGCACATTGACGCTGGCTGCGGGCGCGTCTGCCCCCGGTCCTGTTGTTGCGGGGCAGGTGATCAGTGCCGCTGATCTGGACTTCCTTGTTTACAGTCCGCCGCTTGATGTGAACGGCTTGGCAGCGGATAGCTTCACATTCCAAGTGCAGGATGATGATGGCGTTGCCAATGGCGGTCAGGATACAGACCAGACGCCAAATACGATGACGGTTGATATTACATCCGTGAACGATGCACCTGAGGGTACGGATAACACCGTCACGACGCTCGAAGATACTGACTATGTCTTTACGACAACTGATTTCGGTTTCACTGACCCGAAAGATAATCCTGATAACAACCTGCTGAATGTTATTATTGATACGCTTCCTGCCAGCGGTACTTTGACGCTTGCCGCGGGTGCGTCTGCCCCCGGTGCGGTGGTTGCAGGGCAGGTGATTAGTGCGGCTGATATTGCGTTCCTGACATTTACGCCTGTTGCCGATGAAAATGGCGCGGCTTACGCAAACTTTGATTTCCGTGTTCAGGATGATGACGGCGTTGCCAATGGCGGTGCGGATACAGATCCGATTGCCAATACAATGACGATCGATATCACGTCGGTGAACGATGCGCCTGACGGTACGGATATTACGCTCAGCACGCTGGAAGATACGCCATATACATTCAGCGATGCTGACTTCGGCTTTACGGATCCGAATGATAGCCCCGCCAATAATTTTGCGAATGTCATTATTACGACACTGCCTGCGAACGGCATTCTTGAGCTGAGCGGTGTTGCCGTGACAACAGGTCAAGTGATTGCGGTTGGTGATATCCCGAACCTGACCTTTACGCCTGCGGCGAATGAGCATGGTGTCGGTTACGATACATTTACATTCCAAGTGCAGGATGATGACGGCACAGCGAATGGTGGTCAGGATACAGATCAGACTCCGAATGTTGTGACGTTTGATGTTGTGTCTGTGAACGATGAGCCGACAGGTGCGGATAATACCGTTACAACGCTGGAAGATACCGACTACGTCTTTACGACAGCTGATTTCGGTTTTGATGATCCGAATGATACGCCGAATAATAATCTGCTGAACGTCATTATCACGACTTTGCCGACGAACGGTACGCTGTTCCTTGATGTCGGTGCGTCTGCCCCAGGTGCGGTTGTTGCGGGTCAGGCGATCAGTGCAGCGGATGTGGCGTTCCTGACATTTACGCCGCTGCCTGATGAAAATGGCGCAGGTTACGATAGCTTTACGTTCCAGGTTCAGGATGATGACGGCACAGCGAATGGTGGTCAGGATACAGACCAGACTCCGAATCTGATGACCATTGATGTCACATCTGTGAACGATGCCCCTGCGGGTACGGATGCGACACTGACGACGTTGGAAGATACGCCATATACATTTGCTGCGGCAGATTTCGGCTTTACAGACCCGAATGATGATCCTGACAACAACCTGCTGAATGTGATTATTGATACGCTGCCGGTTGATGGTGTGCTGGAATTGAGCGGCGTTGCGGTAACAGCAGGGCAAGTGATTGCTGCGGCTGATATTCCGAACCTTGTCTTTACGCCTGCAGCGAATGAAAACGGCGCAGCATATGCCAGCTTTGATTTCCGTGTGCAGGATGATGACGGCACGGCCAATGGCGGTGCGGATACTGACCTGACAGCCAACACGATTACATTTGATGTCACATCTGTGAACGATGAACCTGCGGGTGCGGATAATACCGTGACAACGCTTGAAGATACGGATTACGTCTTCACAGCGGCTGAGTTTGGATTTACCGATCCGTTTGATAGCCCCGCCAATAATCTCCTGAATGTGATTATTACAACCCTGCCTGCGGGCGGCGGTACGTTGACACTGGGTGCTGGCGCATCTGCCCCTGGTCCTGTTGTTGCGGGTCAGGCGATCAGTGCTGCTGACCTTGCATTCCTGACCTTTACGCCATCCCTGAATGCCAATGGCGCTGGGGCAGATAGCTTTACATTCCAAGTGCAGGATGATGACGGCACGGCCAATGGCGGTCAGGATACAGACCAAAGCCCGAATGTGATGACGGTTGATGTTATCTCCGTAAATGATGCGCCTGATGGTACGGATATTACAATCAGCACGCTGGAAGATACGGCTTATACATTCTCGCCGGCGATCTTTGGCTTTACGGATGCTGCGGATAGCCCGGCCAATAACTTTGTTGAAGTGACGATTGATATATTGCCTGCCAGCGGCACGCTTACACTGTCAGGTGTGCCTGTAACGGCGGGGCAGGTCATTACCGTCGGTGATCTAACCAATTTGGTCTTCACGCCTGTTGCCGACGAAAATGGCGCGGGTTACGCAAGCTTTGATTTCACCGTTCGCGATGATGGCGGCACGGCGAATGGCGGTGTTGATACCGACCCTGTGCCGAATACGGTGACAATCGATGTGATCAGTGTGAATGATGAACCGTTCGGTGCTGACAACACAGTGAATACGCTAGAGGATACTGACTACGTCTTCACAGTGGCAGACTTTGGCTTTACCGATCCGAATGATACCCCAGCCAATAACCTGCTGAATATCCGCATTGATACTATCCCTGCGGGCGGCGTTCTGACGCTAGCTGCGGGCGCGAGTGCGGCAGGTCCTGTGACAGCAGGGCAGGTCATTAGTGCTGCGGATATCGCATTCCTGACTTACACGCCGCCAGCTAACGAGCATGGCAATGCATACGATACGTTTACATTCAGTGTTCAGGATGACGGCGGCACGTTGTTCGGCGGTGTTGATTACGATCAGACACCGAATACAATGACGATCGATATCACGTCGGTGAACGATGCGCCTGACGGTACGGATATTACGCTCAGCACGCTGGAAGATACGCCATATACATTTGCCGCGGCAGATTTTGGCTTCACGGATGTGAACGATGATAACCCTGTAAACAACTTCCAGAATGTGATTATTACGACATTGCCTGCGAGTGGTATTCTGGAGTTGTCAGGTGTGGCTGTGACAGCTGGCCAAGTGATTGCGGTTGGTGATATTCCGAACCTGACCTTTACGCCTGATCTGGATGAATATGGCGCGGGTTACACAGACTTTACGTTCCAAGTGCAGGATGATGGCGGTACGGCCAATACAGGCGTGGATATCGACCCGACACCGAATACAGTGACATTCGATGTTGTTGCCGTGAACGATGCCCCTGATGGCGCGGATATCACGCTGACAACACGTGAAGACGAGCCGCTGATATTTACGGCGGCAGATTTTGGCTTTAGCGATGCTAACGATAATCCTGATCCGCATAATCTGCAGTCTGTGATTATTACGACTGTGCCTGCGATCGGTACGTTCGAGCTAGCGGCTGGCGCGTCTGCCCCCGGTATTGTTACAGCTGGTCAGGTGATTAGTGCTGCGGACATTCCGTTCCTGACATTCACGCCTGTTGCCAATGAGCATGGCGCAAGTTACGCGGACTTCACATTCCAAGTCGTTGATGATGGCGGTACGGCGAATGGCGGTGTTGATACCGATCCTGTGCCGAATACAGTGACAATCGATGTGACATCTGTAAACGATGCACCGCTCGGCGCGGATAATAGTGCAACAATTCTGGAAGATAATGACTACGTCTTTAATGTTGCTGATTTCGGTTACACAGATCCGAGCGATACACCGCCGAACAACTTTGCCAATGTGATTATTACGGCGCTGCCAGCGCGTGGCACATTGACACTGGCGGCTGGCGCATCTGCTGCGGGTCCTGTGACAGCAGGCCAAGTAATCAGCGTTGCTGATATTCCGTTCCTGACTTACAGCTCTGTGGCCAATGAACATGGCGCGAATTACGCGGATATCTTCTTCCAAGTTCAGGATGATGGCGGTACGGCCAATACAGGCGTAGACACTGATCCAGTGGCTAATGTCTTCCGTTTCCACGTAACAAGCGTGAACGATGAGCCGCTGGGTACGGATAATACCGTGACGACGCTTGAAGATACGCCGTTTACATTTACGGCTGCGAATTTCGGCTTTACCGATCCGCAAGATGATAACCCAGCTAATAACCTGCTGAACGTGATTATTGATACGTTGCCTGTCAGCGGTACGTTGACGCTCGCGGCTGGTGCATCTGCGCCAGGTCCTGTTGTTGCGGGACAGGTGATTAGTGCTGCTGATCTGTCTTATCTGGTCTTTACACCTGTCGCCAATGAACATGGTACGGGTTACGCAGACTTTACGTTCCGCGTTCAGGATGATGGCGGTACGGCGAATGGCGGTATTGATACTGACCAGATTGCCAATACGATGACGGTCGATGTGATTTCTGTGAATGATGCGCCGCTGGGCGCGGATAACAGCGCAACAATTCTTGAGGACTTTGATTACGTCTTTAATGTTGCTGATTTCGGCTTTACCGACCCGAGTGATAGCCCCGCCAATAACTTTGTCAATGTCATCATTGATACGCTGCCTGCTGATGGCACGCTGTTCTTGGCGGCTGGCGCGTCTGCTGCGGGTCCTGTGACGGCAGGGCAGGTGATCAGTGTTGCGGATATTCCGTTCCTGACATTCAGCCCTGTGGCGAACGAGCATGGCGCGAATTACGCAGACTTTACATTCCGTGTGCAGGATGATGGCGGCACATTGTTCGGCGGTGCGGATACCGACCCTGTTGCCAATACATTTACATTCCACGTGACAAGCGTGAATGATGAACCGCTGGGTGCGGATAACACAGTGACGACGCTTGAGGATACAGAGTTTGTCTTTAGCGCAGCTGACTTTGGCTTTACCGATCCGCAGGATGATAACCCTGCGAATAATCTTGCCAATGTGATCATTGATACAATTCCGACGGACGGCACGCTGTATCTGGATGTGGGTTCAAGTGCGCCGGGTGTTGTGACGGCAGGTCAAGTGATCAGCGCGGCTGATTTGGCCTTCCTGACATTCAGCCCTGCGGCCAATGAGCATGGCACTGGTTACGCAGATTTTACATTCCGCGTACAGGATGATGGCGGTACGGCCAATGGCGGTATTGATACCGATCAGATCGCAAACACGATGACCATCAATGTCACATCTGTGAATGATGCGCCTGCGGGTACGGATAATACAGTCTCTACACTTGAAGACACGGACTACATCTTTAGTGTGGCTGACTTTGGCTTTACCGATCCGAATGATAATCCCGATAACAACTTCCAGAATGTGATTATTACGACGCTTCCTGTCAGTGGTACGTTGACGCTGGCTGCGGGCGCGAGTGCTGCAGGTCCTGTGACTGCTGGTCAGGTGATTAGCGTTGCGGACATTCCGTTCCTGACATTTACACCGACGGCGAACGAGCATGGTGCAGGTTATGCTGACTTTACGTTCCAAGTGCAGGATGATGACGGCACAGCGAATGGTGGTCAGGACACAGATCAGACACCGAATACAATGACGATTGACGTGGTGCAGGTCAACGATGCACCTGTATCGGCTGATAATACGATTACAACAAACGAAGATACGCCTTACGTCTTTAACGGTACGGAATTTGTATTTACGGATCCGATTGACGGGGCAACAGGCACGCTTGATAACTTCCAGGCTGTACGTATTGTGACACTGCCACCGCGCGGTACATTGACGCTGGCGGCCGGTTCGTCTGCCCCTGGTGCAGTGAGCGCAGGGCAATATATTGCAGTGGCGGATCTGCCATTCTTGATCTATACCCCGAATGCAGATGGTAATGGCGTAGGATACGGTACATTCACATTCCAAGTGCAGGATGATGGCGGCACAGCAAATGGTGGTGTCGATCTGTCTGCAGTTCAAACATTGAATGTCGATGTGACACCTGTTGATGACTTGCCTGTTCTGACGACAAACACGGGTATGAGTGTATTTGAAAGTCAGGTAACAGAAATCACCTCGGCGATGTTATATGCGTATGATGTGGATACGGACGCGGATTTTGATCCTGTTGCGCCGTATGATCCGTCACTGCTTGTTTATACGATTACGGCTCTTCCAGTGAATGGTGACATTCTGGTGAATGGTGTGGCCATCGGTGTAAATGGTACCTTCACGCAAGATGATATTGATAATGGTCGCGTTCAGTATGCGCATGATGGCAGTAACACAATCACAGACGGTTTTGTCTTTGAAGTTACAGAAGATGGCGTTCCTGGCGTTCTGGCACCGGGCACGCCGGGTATCTTTAACATCTCGATCACGCTCATTAACGATGCGCCTTATAGTGCTGATAACGCTGTGGTCACGCTTGAGGATACGCCGTTTGATTTCAACACAACGTATTTCGCCTTCAGCGACCCGGATGATGCGTCTGGCGCAAGCGTGCCGCATAACTGGCAGGCTGTGCGTATCGTTGATGTTCCTGCAGGTGGCCATCTTGAGCTGACGGCAGGCGCGAGCGCGCCGGGTATCGTCACGGCAGGTCAATATATCAGCGTGCCTGATTTGAACTTCTTGCGTTATGTTCCTGCATTGAACGGTAATGGCAATGGTTACGGTAACTTTACATTCCAGGTTCAAGATGACGGCGGCACGGCCAATGGAGGCGTAGACTTATCAGCTGTCCATACAATGACAATTGATGTTACGCCTGTAAACGATGCACCGCATGATCTGGCGCTGACGCCTGAGTGGTTTGTTGAAGGAATGCCTGTTGGCTGGAATATCGGCAAGCTGACCTCGCAGGATGTTGATAACAACACATTCTCGTACTCGATTATTGGTGATCCGATGCTCTTCCAGATTGTTGGAGATACGCTGCGTGTAACTAAATACACAGTCTTTGGTGTGGATCCTGAATTGTACACGATCACACTGCGTACTAGTGATGGTCTGTTGACTTATGATGAAGTCGTGACGATCAGAATGCTTGAGTCACCGCCAAACGTGGCTAGTGGTGGTACAGGAATTGGCGATATCGGTAATCCGGACTCCAGAATACTGAACTCTAAGGGTCTGAATGGCGATGGCTTCGGACGTCCTTATGTTGAAATGTATCTCATGGATACAATGAACGAGATCCGCAATAGCGCTGCATTCAATTTCGGTGATCAGGGGCTGATGGACTCATCATTGTCTACATCCGATAAGCCGATGAAAGATGTGTTTTATGGCCTTGAAGGTCTGGATCAGGTTCTGAAAGTTAACGCGATTGAGAAAATCCAGAGACTGATTTCCGATATAAGGGATCGCACAGGATACGAGATTACTCCTGAGCTGCTGAAGCAACTGGTTGAGCAAGCAATCCTTGAGCGCGACATTATCGCTGCGGGTACTGATGAGCTCGCAGGTGGCGCCGAGCAGGAAGAAACTGTTAAAGTCTATGAGAATAATCGTATCTATCAGGCCTTGCTTGATCTCAACACAGGTGAGTCCGAAGAGGATGAAGACGATACAATCTTAGATAAGAAGAAGGGTGACCAAATTCAATACCTACACCAGCAGCTGGATGAGGCCGCGCAATACTATCGCAGCAAGCAGAGCAAAATTCTGGATGCACTGCTTAATAGTGATAAGCAATAAGTGTGCATTTCACGTTTATATTAGATCTATATAATCTATCGAAAAATTAATTTTCCATCGATTTATTCGATGTGAAAAAAGAAAAAATCAATTGGTTTGTGTTCAAACCAAAACGTAATCTTTTGTGCATTCGGACTCAAGATTCTGCGTTAGCAGGGGGAGGGAGTCTCAATTAATGACCTGTTTATATAAAGGAGTTATATACCTATGACGAAACGTAAACTGTTGATGACAACAATGTTTGCAGGATTTTTGGCTGTTTCTTTGCCGATCGCTGTGAATGCAGAGGGCATGACTGAAAAAGGTGTGCCGCAATCAAATTCATTCTGGTGGCCAGAACAGTTGGACCTGACTTCGTTGCGCGACCATGATGTGTCTTCTAACCCATATGGTGCGGACTTTGACTATATCAAAGAATTCAATTCATTGGATCTGGAGGCATTGAAAGCCGACATTAAAACGACTTTGACTGACTCTCAGGACTGGTGGCCGGCGGATTACGGACATTATGGTCCTTTCTTTATTCGTATGGCGTGGCACAGTGCCGGTACATACCGTACACATGACGGGCGTGGTGGTGCCGGTGGTGGTCAGCAACGCTTTGACCCGCTGAATAGCTGGCCTGATAATGCTAGCCTTGATAAAGCTCGTCGTTTGCTGTGGCCGATCAAGCAGAAATACGGTTCCAAAATTTCATGGGCTGATTTGATGGTGCTGACAGGTACAGTCGCCATGGAGGACATGGGGTTCAAATCCTTTGGTTTTGCCGGGGGCCGGGCGGATGACTGGGAACCTGATCTGGTTTACTGGGGCGCAGAAGATAAATGGCTGGCATCATCAGATAACCGCCGTGATAGTGAAGGTAAGCTGGAGAAACCTCTGGCTGCTGTGCAGATGGGTTTGATTTACGTGAACCCTGAAGGACCAAACGGTAATCATGATCCTATTTCTGCTGCGGCTGATATTCGTGAATCATTTGGCCGTATGGCGATGAATGATGAGGAAATTGTTGCGCTGATTGCTGGCGGCCATACTTTCGGTAAAGCGCACGGGGCACATAAACCTGATGAATGTGTTGGTGCAGAGCCTGCAGCAGGCACGATGGAAGATCAAGGTTTAGGCTGGAAAAACAAGTGTGGCAAAGGTCACTCAGAAGATACAGTAACTAGTGGTCTGGAAGGTGCGTGGACATCACTGCCGACAAAATGGACTCATATGTATCTGGAAAACTTGCTGCAGTTTGAATGGGTGGAAACGAAGAGCCCTGCCGGTGCCGTTCAGTGGATCCCGACGGATGCCGATGCAGAAGGCATGGTGCCGGATGCTCATATCGAGGGTAAGACACATGCCCCGATTATGTTCACAACAGATTTGTCTTTGAAAAGAGATCCGGAGTTTAGAAAAATTTCCGAGCGTTTCTACGAGAACCCTGAGGAGTTTGAGGATGCGTTTGCACGTGCCTGGTTCAAGCTGACACACCGCGATATGGGACCGCGTGCCCGTTACATTGGTGCGGATGTGCCAGATGTTGAATTGATCTGGCAGGATCCTGTTCCTGAACTGGATCACAAGCTGATTGGTACGAAAGACGCTGAGAAGCTCAAGAAAGAAATTCTGGCATCTGATTTGACCGTTCCTGAGCTGGTGCGTACGGCTTGGGCAGCAGCCTCTAGTTTTCGTGCTAGCGATATGCGTGGCGGTGCAAATGGTGGTCGTATTCGTCTTGAGCCACAGATCAGCTGGGAAGCCAATAATCCTGACGAGCTGAAGAAGGTTCTGACAACTTTGGAAGGTATCCAGAAGGACTTTAATGACGGTCTCCGTGGCGGCAAGAAGATTTCTTTTGCTGATACGGTTGTGCTGGCAGGCGCTGCTGCGATTGAAAAGGCTGCTGCTGATGCGGGTTATAAGGATGTGAAAGTGCCGTTCACACCGGGCCGCACGGATGCAACACAAGAAAAAACTGATGTAGAGGCATTTGCCGTTATGGAGCCTACAGCAGATGGCTTCAGAAACTACTACAACGAAGCAAGCTACCGTTCGCCTGCAGATATGCTGGTGGATAAAGCTGATTTGTTGAACCTGACCGTTCCTGAGATGACGGTTCTGTTGGGCGGTTTGCGTTCGCTGGACGCCAATGCCGGCGGTGTTAAGCATGGCGTGTTTACAGATGCGCCAGGTACACTGAACAATGATTTCTTTGTGAATCTACTGACAATGGATAACGCATGGAAGCCTTCTGAAACTGAAGGACTGTATGTAGGGTATGACCGTGCATCCGGTGAAGAAAAGTGGACAGCTACGCCTGTTGACTTGATCTTTGGTTCTAATTCAGAGCTTCGTGCTGTTGCGGAAGTTTATGCATTCGAAGGCAACGAGCAAAAGTTCGTAAATGACTTTGTGAAAGCATGGACAAAAGTGATGACACTGGATCGTTTTGATAATCAGGAAGCGATTTAAGTTTACTGTTAGGGGCTGCGGCATTATGGTGCCGCAGTCTATTCCTTTATGAGTTTGTAATGTTTGCATCAGCTGAAAAATTTAAGTCAGGTATTGAATACCTAAAGCAGCATAAGAAAGAGCTGTTTTGGTATTGGGTAGGTTATCAGTGCGTCAAAGGTGCTCTGACGACGTCTTTGATTTGGATACCTTTGCTGTTAGCGTATCTCCATCGCTAAGCTTATGCGGCGAATTGTTCGTCCAGCATATCTCTTACGACCTGCGGGTCTTTTTCTTTATTGATTGCGTTACGGAACTGAGCGGCGCCGTCCATTTCGGTGCAGTACCATGCCAGATGTTTGCGGGCGATCGCTACGCCTTGATGCTCGCCGTAATATTCCAGAATGGCATCGTAATGGTCTTTGATGATGCGCAGGCGCTCGTCATTTGATGGCGGCGGTGGGATTTTGCCGCTGCGCATATATTCCATGGTTTGGTTTAGCATCCATGGTTTGCCGCAGCATCCGCGTCCGATCATTACACCATCTGCGCCAGATGCTTGTTTGGCACGGATTGCGTCTGCGGGCGTCAGTATATCTCCGTTTACGATAAGGGGGAGCTTTATGGCTTCTCTAACTGGGCGGACTGCTTCCCAATCGGCACTGCCTTTATACATCTGGCAGCGCGTGCGGCCGTGTACGGTAACCATTTGAATGCCGACATCTTCTGCTTTTTTTGCAAGACTTGGGGCGTTGTGGTTGTGTTCATCCCATCCTAGACGCATTTTTACGGTTACGGGGACGTTCACAGCCTTTACGACGGCATCCATGATTTGGGTTGCCAGATCTTCGTCCTGCATTAAGGCAGAGCCTGCAAATTTCTTTACAATTTTTTTGACAGGGCAGCCAAAGTTGATATCGATGATGGCGGCACCTCGGTCAACGTTGATCTTAGCCGCTTCGGCCATAACATCAGGGTCGCAGCCGGCCAATTGTACGGCCATCGGAAATTCTTCGGCGTAGTTATCGGCATTTAGGCGCATGGACTGCGTCACTTCTTGTAATACAGCGCGGCTGGCTATCATTTCAGAGAATACGAGACCTGCGCCATAGCTTTTAACAAGGCGGCGAAACGGCAGATCACTGATTCCTGACATTGGTGCCAGAAATACAGGGTCCTCAATATGAATATGGCCGATATTTATTCCCATGAGGTCATATAATCCAAGTGGCACAAAATAACCAGTTTTATGTTTTTGCCAGACAAATGGGTACAAAACATACACATGGATGGCAATAAATACGTCGTGAATTGATTGTAATCAATTTTTCCGTGACCATTGTCTGGCACATTTCCTGTGACTTTAATCTCTTAGGGAGAGACAATATGACCAGAGTATTTCAAACACTACTTTTATCTTGTGCTGTGATGACTGCCGCACATGCTTCAACAGCTATGGCTGATGACATGGGGGACGCTTTTGCTAAAGAACGCTTTCAGGTGCGTGCGCGTGCAATAGGTATTTTCGCGGATGGTGACGGGCATGAATCTGTGACAGGGCTACAGACTGATGTCGGCGATGCCGTTACGCCTGAAGTTGATCTGACGTATTTCTTTACGCGCAATATTGCTGCGGAACTGATTGCAGCCACTGCACAGCACTCTGTTAGTGCCGGTACAAATGATCTAGGCACAACATGGATTTTGCCGCCTACTGTAACTCTGCAGTACCACTTTATGCCTGAATCTGCCTTCAGTCCCTATATCGGTGCCGGTTTGAACTATTCTTTCTTCTATGGAGAAGATGACGGTACAGGGTTTAATGATCTGGACGTTCAAGGCGGATTTGGCTATGCGGTTCAGGCAGGTTTTGATTACTGGCTGAGCGATAATTGGGGCATTAACGTTGATGCCAAGTATATTGATTTGCAAGTCGATGTTGATGTTAACTCTGGCACAACCCCGTTGAATGCTCATGACGTAGATTTGAACCCATGGGTAGTCGGCGCGGGCGTTTCCTACAGATTTTAATGTTTGTTCCCCCAAACTAAAAAAGTCCGCTGTTATGCGGGCTTTTTGTTGTTCAAAAAATCTGTTTTTAGAAGCGGTGGCTTAGGTTGACGTAGACTTTAGGGTCTTTGTCACCTTGTGTCTGAACATCGCGGTTCAGCGGGAAGGCAACAGCCAAGCCGGCTTGCGTGTCTGCAGTGAAGTCTAGACGAAGACCCGCACCGGCAGATGTCAGCGTGTCTGTCTTTGTAGAGTTTGTCACTGGATCTTCGTTGAAGATACGGCCAGCATCAAAGAAGCTGTAGACTTGGTAGTCTTCGAACAGGTCGATATTAACCGGCTCGTTCCATTGTAGCTCGAACTTACCTGCAAAGCCGCTGTCACCGATGATTTCTGATGAGTCGAAGCCACGGCCAAAGTTGTATCCGCCGATACCGAACTCTTCTGAGCTGTAGAGCGCTTCGTTAGAGTACTGACCTTTCAGGCCAATTAGCAGGTTTACTTCGCTTGTCATACGTTGCAAACGTTGTAGCTCTGCTGTGAATTTGCTGAAATCAGGTTCTGCGGCAGCACGTGTCGTGTTGGCAGCGCCGTCTGTTCTGGCGCCGAAGTGCGTCAGGCCATGCGAGTATTCAACGTCCAGCGCGTTAAACGCGACGCCAAAAATACGGTCAAGGAAATCGAAGCGTGCGCCGACACGGGCGGCACGGATACGATCCTGAATTGTAGAGGAGAAATTGTTGCTGCTCTCTACGTCACGGAAATCCAGATTGGCACGACCTGTAATGTTTGTAATACGTGAACGCACAAATGGGTGGGACACTGTTACACCGTAGTTTTCAGAGCGGCCTTCAACGTCAAATTGTGACAATGTGTAGCCAGGATCTGTGTGCGCTACATTAAAGTATGTAGATATTGTCGTGCCTTTATCGAAGATAGGCTGTTCGTATTCAAAACCAACATAAGCCATTTCAAAGCCGAGATCGGCATCTTCTGGGGCGTAAACAGTTTGTAATGTAAAGCGTTCGTTCCATCCCAGAGCAGAGTTCAATGATGCGGCACCTGTGAATTGAACAGGACCTAGGAAACGGCTGCCGAAGTTATCGACGGATACAATACCTTCCACCATGTCGCGTTCAATTACGATTTGAAGGTCTGCTGCACCTACTTCAGCAGAAGGTGCTAAAACAGCGCGAGCATTTACGCCTGGCAAATCATTGATCAGCAGCAGGGCACGTTCTAATTCGGCAACGCTTAGGGCACGGCCATCTGTGCGGACTTGAGATGCGTAATCATTGATCAGTTCCGCTGCGTAAGGGCTTGCTTCACCTTCGACACGTACTTGGCTGATGTAACCTTCTACAACCTGAAGGCGATGTGACGATGAAGAACGTTACAATCGAAGGCAACACAGACAGCTATGATTACGGCGGCTGGAAAGGCGTTGCACCACGCGCGAGCTACGGTGTTCAGGTTTACGGTACAGCGACTGACCCATCAGGCGTTATCAGTCTGGAAAATGTAAATATTTCAGGTAATTACCGCGCAGCTTTGCTGGGTATCCAGAAATATAACGGTGCTGACATCACGTTGACTGATGTTGTTCTGGGCGGTCAGACAACTGACGGTACGGATAGTGCTGTGACATTCGGTGCGCTTTACTTGAGCGAGCTGTTCGATACGATTGATATTGGCAACACATCATTCCTGTCTATCGCAGACAACACACCGACCGAAGCAGGTCAGTACATCGCAGTGGGCGTTGAAGAAGGCTCCCCAGATGTTGATGCGCGTAATGCGAGTTTCGAAGGTGTTATCGGTAAAGATGCGACAATCGCACAGAGCTTCGCGATTGAAGACAAGATCGAACACGATATGGATCGCAACGACACGGCATTCGTTGGCCATGTTTCTTGGAACGATCTGGGTTCATTCGTGACCTCAAACACTCTGGGTATCCAGAACGCGATTGATAAGGCGGATGCCGGCGCAACAGTCAATGTTGACGGCAGCACATATCAAGAAGACCTACTGATCGATAAAGCTCTGAAGCTTACAGGTCATGGCACGACATTGGTTTCCAATGGCGGCCCAGAGCTTATTCGCGTTGTTGCAGATAACGTAAATATCGACCCGATTACTTTTGATGGTGCGAATACAGCACTCTTCGGCGTTACTGCTGTTGGTGTAGATGGTCTGGTTGTTGATGGCAACACGTTCCAGAATTTCGTAGAAACGAACGTAAAATTGCAAGACACAACGAATGCTAATATCACTGGTAACACTGTTATCGGCGGTATGAATGGTGTCACAATCAGTGGCGGTGCGGACAACACAGTTCAGTTGAATACCTTTACTGACCAATCCGGCACAGGTGTTTACACTTACGATGCAGCACAACGCTCAACAATCATTAACAATGATATCACAACAACTGTTTCAGCTCCTTGGGGCGCAGGTGTTTATGCTTGGACAGGTGATAACCACGTTATTTCAGGCAATACTATTGACGGTATGATCCTGGGTGTTGGTGTTGACGGAAGCGCTAAGGTCAGTGTATCTGGAAATACTATCAGCGGTGCTGAAGAAGGTGTTTATGCCTCTGGTGCGAGCGATATCAAGATTTTCAACAACACAATTACTGGCACAACATTCAGTGGTATTAGTGTTTATGACACAAACGGTACAGGCTACGCAGGTGGTCAGAATGATGCTGATTTGTGGAACAACACAATCACAGCCAATGGCGGTACAGGTATCTACGTCGAGAACAGTGCATACGTAACAATCGGTGCCGATGACCTGAACCCGTTCGCGAGCGGTCTGACTGGTGGTAACAAAGTATCAGGCGCGGATGACGGTATCGTTGTTGTAGACAGCAATAATGCGAAAATCATCTTCAGCACAATTACCGGCGTAAGCGGTGAAGGTGTTCTTGTTGAAGGCGGCTCAAACGCTATCGTCAGCGACAACGTCATCAACGGTACAGGCGATAACGGTATCAAGCTGGTTGAGGTGAGCGGTACAAGCGTTCAGCGCAATGACATCGATGATGCAGGCTTTAACGGTATCGCAGCGATCGACTCTGATAACGTAACAATTGATGACAACAACG
The DNA here is from genome assembly GCA_012960155.1 of Micavibrio sp. Taxonomy (GTDB): domain Bacteria; phylum Pseudomonadota; class Alphaproteobacteria; order Micavibrionales; family Micavibrionaceae; genus UM-FILTER-47-13. The sequence continues at coordinate 56,196 of DUBU01000013.1, forward strand.
ATGTAAACGGTACTTTTGCCGCAGGTGTCGCGCTTAACGGTACGACAAACAGCACTGTTGACGGCAATACATTCTCTAACCTTGGTGGTTCTGGTGTATGGGCGAAAGATGCTGATAACGTGACTGTGACTTACAACGTCATCGACGGTACATGGCAGAACGCTTCACGCGGTACTGGCGCAGGTGTACATGTTGAAACAACAGTCGGCGCGACAGTCAGCAACAACACAATCGATAACACTAATAACGGTGGCGATGGTGTTGAAGTGAATGGCAGCCTCGGTGTGAAAGTCACTGATAACCAAATTGGTACAGCAGGCGCAGGCAGCATTGATGCCGAAGGCATTGATGTGAACAACTCTCCTGCAACACAGATCACTGGCAACACAGTTCAGAACACAGGTTCAAACGGTATTTCCATTAACCCAAGCCCGAATAGCTTGATTGCTGATAACAACGTTAGCTTCTTCGGTGACGATGCGGCCGGTATTTATGTACTGGGCAGTAATGGCACAAAAGTGATCGGTAATAGCGTTTATGGCGGCGGCTTTGGCCAGACAGGTGTTCTGGTTGAAGGTAGCAATAACGTTCTGGTTGGTGATGATGATGTAACAACGACGACATGGACGTCAGTATTTATGGGATGTTTCCCATTTGTCGGATGTATCTCTTTCCCTGTCCCGACAACATCCACGGACTATAACGGCAATAATGTCAGCAACCTTGAAACTGGTATCGCTGTTCTGGGAGGTTCGAATAACACGATCCGTAACAACGATGTAACAAGCATTGGCGAAAATGGTATTGAGGTATTTGATACTGTAAACGGTGTGTTCATCGAGGATAACTACGTGAACGGTACAGGCAACTTCGGTATTTACGCTGAAGCCTTCGAAAATGCCGAAATTACCGGTAACCGTGTGCGATACACAACATCTGATGGTATTGCTGCGGATGGTTATAATGACGAAGGTACTGGTTTCTCTGTTCTTGTTGAAGGCAACGATGTTGAAAATGCCGGTGGCGAAGGCATCTTTGTTGCTTATACAGATGATGTAGATGTTATTGACAATGAGATTGATGATGTCGCATATGGCGGTGTTGTTGTTGAAGAGAGCGGGGACGTTACTGTTTCTGACAACGATATTGATGACGCAGGTTCCGAAGGTATCTATGTTGGCTTTAGTGCGAATGCACTGATTGATAACAACGTGATCGATGATACAGAGAACGGCATCGTGGTTAAAAAGGTCCACGGCAAGAACTTCGGTTCAGGCGTTGTTGGCGGCGGTTTTGCAACTGTTTCAAACAACTATGTGACAGACTCTTCTGTAGACGGAATCAGCGTTCTGCGTAGTAAGGGTGCTGTTGTATCGAATAACGAAGTCTACGGCACAGGTCGTGACGGCATTTCTGTGAAGCGTAGCAATGGCGTAACTGTTACAGGCAATGACATTACTGAAGCAGGTCGTGATGGCGTGTTTGTGAAGCTGAGTGATGATATTCTGATCCAGCAAAACACAATCTTTGGCGGCAATGGCGGTCTGTTCACAACAGGTGCTGCTGGCGCAGGCCGTGACGGTATCCATGTTGTTGAAAGTAACGGCGTTCGTATCGACGACAACTCTGTAAAGGGCGGCAATGGCGGCTTCTTTGCTGAGGGCGGTATCGGCGCAGAGCGTGACGGTATCTTCGTAAAAGACAGTGATGACGTTGTTATCTCTAACAATGATGTTGTTAGCGGTGACGGTTCTATTTTCGGCGCAGGCGGGGATGCAGCAGGTCGTCATGGTATCTTCGTGAAAGATGGTTCCGGCTCTTACGTTCCGACAATCTTTAGTGCGGTTGTAAGCTCTGTCCGTGACGGTATCAAAGTTCTTAACAACAAGGTTAAGGGCGTTGGTCAGGACGGTATCCGTATTGAAGGGGATGCGTATTCCTACTACTACGGTGATGGTTCAAGAACAGTTGTTCGCGAAAACATCGTGTCTGATGCCGGCCGTGACGGTATCTATGTGAACGGTCTTAGCAATGTTCGTATTGTTAAGAACATTGTAGCCAATGTTGGTCAGGACGGTATCGATCTGAGTAATAGTTCAGGTTCACGCGTTGCCAAGAATATTGTGGTACTTACAGGCTCTAACGGTATTCGTCTGGAGTTCGGTGACATGAACACAATTGCCCAAAACTTGGTGATGTTTGCTGGCGATGACGGCTTTGATGTTGCAAATAACTATGGCCTGACAGTTCGCAAGAATACGGCGCTATTCTCTGGTGAAGACGGTTTTGATATCGAAAATTCATTTGGCAGTCTGATCGCGAAAAACACGGCTCTGTATTCAGGTGATAACGGTTTTGAACTGGAATATCTGCAGTCTGCCCGTGTTCGTGGCAACACAGCCGAAGGTAATGAAGGTTATGGCATACTTCTGAGAAATTCAGGCGATGTCCGTATCGTGAACAATGAAATATTCGAGAACGGTAATGCGGGTATTCGTGTTGAAGGCGAGCCGGTTTTTGATGACTTTGATTACTTCGATGATTTCTACTTTGGCGATGAAGTATTTTCTACGGAAGGTCCTGCATTGTCAGTTAAAGTCGATCTTGTTCGTCGTCCGTACTCTTATGGTCCGTCAAACGGTATCTACGTTGGTTTCAACACCGTTGATAACAACCAGAACGGCATCGAGTTTGATCAGGTTGTAGAGTCAACAATTGAAGGCAATACGATTACAAACAGCCGTGATACAGGTATCCAGCTGGAGAACGTTGATGGTATTGATGTTCTTGGCAACGATATTACTGACAGTGCGCTGTTCGGTATGAGCATGCTGGGTGGTGATAACGGTTACGTTGCCTTTGGTGATAACACTGTGACATTCACAACAAATGACCCTCTGACAGCTCAAGTTGGTGCTTTGTTCGAAAGCGGCGAAATTGACCTGACAGGTGATACAAACACATTTGTTGGCGGTGATATCGGTCTGTATTTCGATCGTTTCGAAGGTACAGCGGATATGAGCCTGGTGGCTTCACCAACTGATATTCCGTCTACAAGCGGTACATTCGGTACGACAACATTTGTCGGTCAGGAAGATGCCTATATCGTTCTGGATAACAACGCGTTCTCACTGGGTACTGGTTCACCAATCCTGCTTGATGCGTCTTATGCAACGTTTGATGGCTTTACGCCTGATAGCAAAACACGTAACGGCCTTGGTATTCCTCTTTTGACAGAGGCCGAGTTCGCGGCGCTGGAAGACATGATTATCCACTTCGGTGATGATCCGACACTGGGTCTGGTTCTGTTCGGTATCGTGCCAAGCATCGATCAGGAAGATATCTTCCGTATCGTTGATGGTTATGCCGCGCAGGTTGGTGGTTTAAGCGTTTCTATTAACGGTCTTCCATTCGTACCGGGCGCAAATACAGGCGCATTCTTCAACAGTCTACAGCCAGCAGCAGGCGGCAATGGTGGTAATTCACCACAGCAGCTTGCGAATATCGAACCTGCAGCCGGTGGCACAGGTGATGAAGGTCAGGGCGGCCAGCAGCAAGGTGCTGGCGAGTTTAGCACTTGTTGGTCAGATGCTCTGGGCGGTGTAGAAACATCTGGTAGCGCCACATTCAACTTTGGTACATCTCAGGCTTCATTGCTGTCAGGTGCATCTGGTTGTCAGTCAGGTGATATCTAATCGATTAACCTAATCTGAATTTTAAGCGGGCCTCGTAATTTTACGGGGCCCGTTTTTTTTTATGTGTGTAGGTGATCTTGAAGCAGGAACTTTCCAGCCTATTTGAAAGCTGTGTGGAATTTATCAATAGGAGATAATTATGAGTGAGCAAAAGGTAGCGATTGTAACCGGCGCAGGATCGGGCATTGGCGAGGCTACGGCTAAACGTTTTATTAGGGATGGGTACAAAGTTGTTTTAAACGGTCGTACGAAATCCAAGCTGGAGGCCGTTGCCAATGATTTAGGGCAGTCTGATGATGTGCTGGTGATTGATGGTGATGTTGGGTCACAGGATGATGTGACGCGCTTGATAGATGAGACTGTTGCTAAATTCGGGCGCATTGATGTTCTCGTGAATAACGCTGCCATCGCCGTTATGGGTGGTATCGAAGATGTTAGTCTTGAAGACTGGAATAACCAGATGAATATCAACGCAGGCGGCGTGTTTATGACGATCAAGGCTGCGTTGCCGCATCTTCTAAAAACTAATGGCAACGTCGTTAATGTCTCGTCAGTGTCAGGTCTTGGTGGTGATTGGGGACTGTTTTCCTATAATGCGACCAAAGGCGCTGTCAGTAACGTTACGCGCGCATTGGCTCTGGATCTTGGCGCACGTGGCGTGCGCGTGAATGCTGTGGCGCCAAGTCTTACTAAGACAGATATGACAGAAGGTCTGACCTCTGATGAAACTTTAATGGAAAAATTCAAGGATCGTATTCCCATGCAGCGTCCTGCCGAGCCGGCTGAAGTTGCGGATGTAATTGCATTTTTGGCAGGCCATGATGCGCGTTTTGTAAACGGTGTCGTGTTGCCTGTAGATGGTGGCGTGAACGCTTCTAACGGCCAGCCTAAGCTGGGATAAAAATATTAAAACACCCGCCATAGTTCAATGGCGGGTGTTCTTCTGATGCCGCAAGGGGCATGAGAGGAAATTAGTTTTCTTCAGTCTCGGTTTGTGATGCGCTAAATCCATCATCATCGATTTCGAAGTTGAATTCTGATTTAGACTGTTCTTCACCAGCGGCTGATTCAATGACTGCCAGCTCCGTGCCATCATTAGGTGTCATCAGGACGTATCCCAAACCCAAAACGGCAATAAACAGGGCGCCGACTACAAAATATAAAAATCCATTGTTGTTTTCGTTAGACATAGTGGTCTCCTTTCATTTCACTGTACTTACGCACCACGCGTAGATTTGTTCCGTTATTCTTGTAATAACATTGCAGCAACGGCAGCTGTTTGCTCTTTATTCAAGAGAATTTGATAAGCGCCGGTTTCGGTTTCCATGATATTAGCTTCCTCGTAAGGAATGCTGTATACGCGCGGTTGCGCTTCGGGCGCGATAGAGGGCTGTAATTCGAAATAGATATGATCGACATCTTGGTCTTTGTAGATAACGGCATCGACTTCTCCTGTGATATTTCCTTCAAAATCAATAATTTGAGCATTTTTGAGCATGCGCATATTCACATTGTCTTTGTTTTCCAGTGGTTCGATTATTGGCGCTGGCGCAGTTGATGATGTGTAGGCGGCTTTGGCTTTTTCTAGCTGTAAACCTGCATTTAAACCAGGGGAGGCAATATTGGCGCCATCTGCTACATCTTCAACTGCATCACCAATGGCGCTTACGATTGACTTGTCGGACTCCTCACTTTGTGTAATGGCATTGCTATTAACGCTTTCAGGTGTGCCGTCCTTGCTGAAGTACCATCCCGCAAAGAAGATGATGGCGACTACGAATAAACCGGACCACATAAAAAACGATACTGTTCGTTTAGCATAAGGCATGTTCGTATTTTGCTCTAGAATAGGGGCATTTTCTGGCTCGAAGCCATTTGCTTGTGACATGGTTCTGTAATCCTACTGTTAAATTAGATGCCTTGTGTTGCTTTAGGCTTTTTGGCCTGAGGCTCTTGCTCTGATTCTAGTTCTTCTAGCAGTTCCATAGGAATAGCGGCGCGAGAATCTGATTCAGGAAGCGTTACCGGCTGGTTAGGCTGGTAAAGGCCTTGTTCTTGCATATTTCCCAGAACTTCCTTTTCATCAATACTTTCAACACTTGCCCATACACTTACGCCAGACATGGCGAGAAGGGCTGTAGCAGTCAGGATTGTTGTACGGAATTTCATAGTAACCTCTCTTTTTGTTATTCGCATATACCTACGCTTTAAGCCCTTGAAAGTTCCGCATAAAGTAGAACCAGCCTCCTGTGCAGGAGGCTGGTTTTCCACTTTGTGGGAGTACTACCGGGAGAGTAGTTATTAGTTTACAGCTGTGCGCTTGTAAGTTTGAAACTGTCCTGACTGAGCAGTTGTCAGTTGGAAGTTAGCGTCACCTTTATCATTTTTCACAACAGTTGTGTCGTTAAAGGCAATGGCTGCTTTTTCGCCACCCATGTTCAGGGTTTTGTTATAGCCAACGATGATTTTGTCAGCTTTACCGCCCTTGAATGACAGGTTATCAACATCAGCCAGGTTTTCGCCATCCGGTGTTACCAGGTGTCCGTCCATCAGAGCTGCTACGCTGTAGCCACCTTGTGGCATAACGCGTACTTTTGCGTCTGTGCTGTCTGCTTCATAGCTAAATGTTGCAGCTTGTTCGATCATTTCTTCTGTCAGGGAAGAGATGACATCACCTTCCTGGTTTTTCTTAGTAATCAGGCTGTAGTCATAGGCAACCATTTTACCAAGACCTGTGAAATCACCATCGGCTAGTACGACCATTTGAGCGTTACCGTTCTGGTCCAGAATAATGTCGTGAATTTTAGCAACACGATCACCGTCTACATTGTAGATAGGCTCGCCCAGCATGCCGCTGGCTGTCATACGGCTTTTGATAGAGACTTTTTCAAGTTCAATATCGTTGTCGTAGTTTGCTTTTGTATCAAACAATGTAGCGCGCACGCTCTCTACTGCTTTTTCTGTTTTTTCAGCAACCGTATTGGCAGCATCACCAACAGCGTCTTTCGTGTCTTCCCAACCTTGCTCGACTTCTTTTTCAGTCAGCTTGTGGGCATCTTCTTGGCCTTCAGTACGCTCAACTTTAACTTCTGTAGAAGTCTTTGCTTTAAGCTCTGCTTCAGCCATTGCTGGCGTGGCTGCAGACATAAGAACTGCCAGTGAGGCAGCTGCTAACAATTTTGTGTTCAGGGTTTTCATGGTTCTGATCCTTTCATTACCAAATCAATTATCGATTTACACCCTCTCTAACGTGTAATGTTTTGAAGTGTTCCAAAATATTTATAAAAAATTTGGCCGACGCTGTTAACGCCGGCCAGTGGGTTTGGGACTATGTGTGGGACTGTCCCATGCGGGGTAAAGTAGTAAGGGGATTAGTGCGTACGAATATCAATACGATCAAAGTGGCCCACTTGCTGTTCTGCTTTGGACTTTAAGTCTTCCAGATCAGCCAGCAGGTCAAATAGATAGCTATCGCTATGTGAAGCGTAATCCTGATCTTCGCTACGTTCGAAATATGTTTCGATTACCAGAATGTCTTCAGCAGGAATCTCGTTTCCAATATCATAAGGGGCATAACCTTTCTTGATATACATCTCGGCAACAAGTGGGTGTGTGATGCCACTAACTGTCTTTGTACTAATGATGTCATGCATTGTTCTCTTCCTTTCGTTGTTGGGACAATTCCAATATAGAACGCTTGTGTAACGGCAAAATGACTCCAATGTTTCTTTTGCGAAAAACTTCGTATCAGTTTTGTAACAGTTTCCGTGATGTGGCTTGGCGACATAAAAAAACGCCCTGCGGTGGGGCAGGGCGTTTTCTTGCGGGTGTCAGTAAATGTGATTAATCATCAAGATCAATATCATCTTCATCTGTCATGGCACCGGTAGCAGCACCGGCAGCACCGCCAATTATGACACCTGTGGCTACACTGCCACCTGTGACTGCGGCACCGACTGCACCGATACCGGCGCCGATACCACCGCCACTTAAGGCGCGGTCTGTTTTAGATGAGCCACAAGCGGCCAGAGACAAACAAGCAACTAATGCTAAAGCGAAAATCAGAGGTTTCATGATACTTACTCCTCTATTTTTAGTTGTTACTGGTTATAGATGTCTTGTTCGGCATTCAGCGGAGCCAAAGAAGCGATGTAGGCTTTTTCCCACTCGTCCAGCTCGATTGTGCCGCTGTCGTCCAGATCCAGTGCCAAGAAGCCTTCATTGATGAATTCTTTGGCAGACAGACCGTCTTCATCTTCATCGAAGCGGATCAGGCCAGAGTCCTGATAGAAAGCCTCGTAAGTGTATTCAGTCAGATCTGTGTAACCATCGTCGTTATAATCAACGAAGCGGTATGTTTCTTTTTCCATTGGAATAATGGTGTACATGGTTTCCTGATCCCATTCGATATTATCGATAACTTCGTTGCCGTCCTTATCGAAGACATAGAACAGTTTTTCACCAACTTCTTCGCGTGAATACATACCGTCATTGTTCACATCGAACATAGAGAATTTAATCTGGTTTGTTTCAGGAAGTGTGCGTGTTTGTACTACAGTTGTTGTTTTTTCTGTTTCTGCTTGTGCGGCCGGAATGGCGCCCATCAGGGCTACGGCTGCTACAGTGGCTGATAAAGCTAAACGTTTCATGACAAGTTCTCCTTTGTGTAATGACTTGTAGATAGCAAACGAAATGCCGTGTGATTTGTTCCTTAAAATTAGTAAAAAATAAAAAGGGCCCGAAGGCCCTTAGTATTCAAATGATAGTTGTTATGTGTTCTTAGAGTTAATCTGTTGTTGCGTCGTCGATTTCATCGCCGATTTCTTCACCGACCTCTCCAATACTTTCAGCGAGTTCTTCGCCAGGGCTTTGCTGGTCCATCTCCTCGTAGGCGACGATTGCAAAAATGCCTAGAAGTAGGACAATCACGATAGTTAACAGGGACTTATTGTTCATGACTATTACTCCTTTAATTCAGTCTAATTAATTAGCTGCATCTTGTACTGTTTCACCAGCATTCTCGATGTCTTGGCCGGCGCCTTCAACAGTGTTACAAGCTGTGATGCCCATAGATAGAAGGCCTAAGCCCATCAAAGTCAGTAATGTTGTACGTTTAATCATTGTATTAATCCTTTCATTGCCTTTGCATTCAGTGATACTTACGTATGAAATTGCTAAAAGTTCCTACAGAAAACGATCTGCCAGTATGTAACCAGCCAAACTAGCCAGTAGCAGGGTCGTTTTAGGGTTTTCATTAATAGGTTTGCTTAATTCCTCATCCGCAACATCCATTGCTAAATGAATTGTTTGAAGCAGTTCCTGACGTGCTTTTTCAGCACGGCGCTGCTTATATTGCATAATTAAATAAGCTGCCAAAGTTGTAATAATGGCGAGAGCGAACGCTCCGGCACCTGCATAAAATGCAGCGACTTGTGGCTCATAATTTGCGTTCATCCATAAGAACGCTGCATAAACCAAGAAGCCAAAACCCGTCAGGACGAGAAGGCCGGTTAGGGCAGCGAGCCCTAACCCTGCCTTTGTGCGCCCTGTAAAGGGCATGGCGTTGCTAATTATGCGGTTAACGAGCATTTGCTCTGCTGTTTCTAACAACGCACTCATGGCTTATCTCCGTGCCAATAGCATGCTTGCCAGTACACCAACACCAAATGCTACGGCGACTGATTTGCCTGGTTTAGCTTTTACGCCAGCTTCAAGACTCTTGTATGTGTCTTGTGCGCGGTGCTCCATTTCACCAATGCGGTGAGCAAGCATCTTTTTCATTTCCTGAGTATGCTGCGTACCATCTTTGCGAATGTGCTTAGTCAGCTCCACAACATTTGTACGTAGGGAATCAAGATCTTCGCGGATTTCGTCGATTTCGGGATATGTAGTTTTCTTAGACTTAGGCATCTTGGCCTCCTTCGTTAAATTAATTTGCCTTGCAATAATTCAACGATGCAGGTGCGAAGAAGTTCCGAATTTTTCAGAAAATGTCTAATTAGTCGATTTTGCCGGTGAACATATAACCGACACCACGGACTGTTTTAATAAGTGTAGGGGACTTTGTATCATCGCCAATCTTTTTACGAAGGCGTGCGATCTGGATATCGATGGCACGGTCATAGACGTCATACTCGCCGTCACGAGTTAGCGTGAACAGTCTTTCGCGGCTTAGAGCTTTGTTAGGGGACAGTAATAAAGCCTCTAATAACTTGAACTCGCCAGTAGTTAATTCTGCTGATGAAGAGTCTTTATTATATAGCTGGTATTGGTTGCGATCGAGAATCCATTGTCCTTCGAACGCAATTTTTTCTGCTGTGTCCTCGGATTCTTTGGGTGCTGCCGGGGAATCGTTGCTCGGTTCTTTGCGGCGCAGTACAGCCTTAATACGCGCAGACAACTCACGCATCTCGAATGGCTTGGTAATATAGTCGTCTGCACCCATTTCTAGGCAGACAATCTTTTCAGTTGTATCGCTTTTGCCTGATACGACAATGATACCGGCGCTTGTTTTTGAGCGGAATTGGGGGATTAAAGTCAGACCTTCGCCGTCCGGAAGCACCAAATCAAGAAGAATTACATCTAAATGCTGATCAGCTTTTTCCAGTGCCGATGCAGAGTCTCCGGCAGTTACGATTTTGTAGCCGTCTGCCTCTAAGTATTGCGTGATAACGATTTGCAGGTTTTCGTCATCATCGATACTAAGCACTGTTTTCTTGTTCATGGTTTTTGGTACCACGCTTGTTACAAAAATGAAACAAAGTTTTTCAGTATTGAAACGAAAGTGACAAAAGGGGGTTACATGGCTGTCCTATATTGAAACTGTAAGCAACGAAAACAAAAGGAATAGATACCATGTTTAACAATGCAGCACTTATTCAAGAAACAGAACGCCTGAACAAATTTGCGTGGCGTTTGACCAATAACGTGCACGATGCTGAAGACTTGGTTCAGTCCGCATTATTGCGCGCTATTGAAAAGAAACACATGTTTAAAGAAGGTACAAATCTGTACAGCTGGGTTTCAAAGATCATGTTTAATATGTTTGTTTCAAAATACCGTCGTAAGGTAAAATTTGAAAGCCAGTATGATCCAGAACCTTATTTGGAAAAGCAAAGTGTTAAGGCACAGCAGGACATCGAAATGGAAGTCCAAGATGTTGAAAAGGCTATGCAAACACTTTCAGAAGATCACAAAGACATTCTTATTATGGTTTGTGTAGAGAATATGCAATATGCCGAAGTAGCTGAGAAACTGAATATCCCTGTAGGTACTGTTCGTTCACGTTTGTCACGTGCTCGCGATAGTCTGGAGCAGGCTATGACTCAGCCTAAGGTAGATGCTTTCATGACACCGGCTCCTGAAATGGCCGCACGCATGGCAGCGTAATATAAAGAGTTCTAGTTCCCACTCAACTCCCCTGTATCTAGACCCGGTTAGCGCCGGGTCTTTTCTTTTGGTTTAATTATTTAGGTGAGTATTAAGCCGCTTTTTTCTGCCGCTGGATCTGGTTCAAAATTTCTTTCTTCAGATCAGCTTCTACGATCGGCTTAGGAAGATAGGCATCCATACCAGCCTCGATACATTTATCTTTGTCTCCGACCAGCGCGTGGGCTGTCATACCGATAATAGGGGTGTGATCCAGTTTTTTGCGCTTCTCCAGGCTGCGAATTTCTTTTGTTGCTGTGAAGCCGTCCATTTCGGGCATCTGGATATCCATCAGTACGACGTCATAGTGGTTGTTTTGCCAAAGTTCTAGAGCCTCTACGCCAGTATTGGCTACGTCAAAGGTGATACCAATGTCTTCTAAAATATAGCTGATAACTACTATATTGCCTTGGTAGTCTTCGACAAGAAGCGCTTTGCTCTCGCCGTTTAGGGACGCTTTGATTTTATCGTCCAGTTTCTTGCTGGTTTTTCCTTTGTCCTGTTCGATAACGGTTTCAGTCGTTTTGTATGGAATAATCAGACTGAAGGTAGAGCCTTTTCCAGCCTCACTGCTTAGGAAAATATCTCCGCCCATTAGTTTCGCTAGGTTGCGAGAAATAGGGAGGCCAAGGCCTGTGCCGCCGTATTTACGTGATACGGATGAATCTCCTTGTTTGAATTTTTCGAAAACTAGGTCGAAGTTTTCCGGCGAAATACCAATGCCGGTATCGGATACATTGATGCGCAAGAAATCTTTGCCGTCGCGTTCTTCGATTTCCGTGCTTATTTTTACGCCGCCATCATCAGTAAACTTAATGGCATTACTGATCAGGTTAACTATGATCTGACGCATACGCACAGGGTCACCATGGAATGATTTGTTTTTCAGTGCTTCGTATTCAAATACAAAGCTAATACCTTTTTCATTGGCTTTTACGGCCATCATACTAATGACTTCTTCAAATAGCTTGCCAGGTTCGAAATCAGTAACTTCAAGCTCAAGCTCGCCGCTTTCAATTTTAGAGAAGTCCAGTACGTCATTAATCAGGTCTTTGAGGGATGATGTACTTGATAGCAAGGTGCCAATCAGCTGTTGCTGTTTATCATCCATATTGTCTTTGCGCTTATCCAGAATTTCAGCAATACCGCTGATGGCTGTTAGCGGTGTTCTGATTTCATGGCTCATATGGGCCAAAAATTCACTTTTTGCCCGGTTGGCACTTTCGGCTTGTTCTTTTTCTGCCGCCAGCTTCTCTTGCGTTTTGACCATATGCGTGATGTCAGTATGAGCGCCGACTAAACGTGTTGCGTTACCATTCTCATCAAACAAACCTTTTGCACGGGATTGAACCCATACCCATCGGCCCGAGCTGTGCTTCATGCGGAACTCTTGGCGATATTCAGATAGCTCAGCATTTAGGTACTGTTCAACATAGGCCATGACCTGATCTACATCATCAGGATGGATAAGATCTTTGGCGTCTTCTATAGTGCCGTTACCTGCTTTTTGATCGTAACCAAGCATCTCGAAAAAGCGGCGTGAATAAAAAATTTGATCGTTTTTAATGTCCCAATCAAAAATTCCGTCTTCTGTCCCCTCTACTGCTAGCATAAAGCGCTCTTCTGTATCTTTTAAGGAGGCGGCGACTACATTGCGAGATCTTTGAGCGCGTAGCAGAAAGCTATTGAAAATCAGAAGTAAGGCCGTACCAATTGAAATGCTTATTAGCAGAGTGTTCAAATATTGTGTTTTAGTATTTTCCAATGAATCGAAACGCTCGTCCAAAATTTGGTACTGCTCTTCCAGTATGTCCGAATTAATGCGCGTTATGTTGTTTTTGAGTGAGTCGACAATTTCAACGTCTTCGAGAAACGTCTTATCAACCTGTGGTGCAAATGTCTGGGCACGCAATTCAAGTTCTTTGGAGAAGTCGGTAAAATAGCTTCTGATTTCAGCTAGACGACTTTGTTGTGAGGGATCATTGTCAGTAAGTTCGTTTAAGGTAGCCAAGTGATTTGAAACATCACCTTTTTTAAGCTCGTAATCTTCAAGGAATTCCTCTTCGCCGGTTAGTAAGAAGCCGCGCTGCGCCGCTAACATACCTTCAATCAGTGTGGATAGCTGTTCTGAAGTTGCAATGATATCATGCGATTCCATGACAAGATCGTCTGTCTTGTCGAGTTGTTTATCTCCTGTGATCATGCTGTACATCAGCGAGCCCGAGCACGCGACCAGGATCACTACAAAGATCAGGAAGTTCCTTACAAGCACTTTGTCCATTTTTGCTTTCGGCATGAATCTATGAATACATTACTTCTTATAGGCTTATCAATGATTCTACCACAAAAAAGCGCCCCAAAATCACTTTTGGGGCGCTTTATTTTAATTATACGTTATTTAAGCCGGTGGGGTACGGCCTCTGAGTGCGTGTACAACAGTGGCAATCAGGAATAATACTAGAAACACTACGAATAGTATTTTAGCAATTTCTGCAGATGCAGCGGCGATCCCGCCAAAACCTAATACACCTGCAATTAATGCGACTACTAAAAATGTTAATGCCCAACCTAACATGACAGGCTCCTTTCGTTGTTCTGAACATTGGCCCGAAATATTTGGTATCGGGCGAACTCGGTTATTCCAACGTATGAGGGACGGTGTGGTTCCGAAAAAATAATTGGGAACAAATTCTTTCTTGTCGCGTTTGCTAAACGTTCCTTCTGCACAACAGAATTATAAAATTGAAAGGATTGTAACAATGAAACATTTATATAAATTCGCTTTGGGTACCGTTGCTGTGTTTGGTCTGTCCGCTACGACGGCACAAGCAAATGACTTTACTTCACACCATTTGGTTGATGAAAAGCCATATGAAAGATATGCAGAGCAGCTGCCGTCAGATGAGAAGCTGGAGCTTCGTGAATATCTGGATTATGAACAGCGCGAACCATGTCAGAACTACCAGCCCATTCCACAAGGCTTCATCATGGATGGTTGTCACTTGAAGCGTGAAGAGCCGAAAGTAACAACTAAATATGTTCCGATGAAAGAGCCTGAGCCACAAATGCAAATTGGTGATGTAATTAGTGATTACGAAATCAACTTCGCATTCGATAGTGCAGCTATTGAGCCTGCGGCCGGTTATACAATTGATCAGATTGCTGAAGAGATCAAAGAGTACAAACCTGGTGAGGTAACAGTTGCTGGTCATACAGATACAGTAGGTTCAGCAGCTTATAATGCTGATTTGTCAGCACGTCGTGCCGATGCTGTTTCTCAGGCATTAACAGATCACGGTGTTGAAAACCGCATTATTGATGAGGAAGCATATGGCGAGAGCGATCTTGCTGTAGAGACACGTGATGAAGTTCGCTTAAGAGAGAACCGTCGTGTTGTTGTTGAATTCCGTAAATAATCTAAGCTATACAGAAGAGGGGCTTAGGAGCCCCTCTTTTTCTATCGCTGGTGTGAGAGTAACCATGAGTTCCGAGACTGTTTTTACAGACTATGAAATTCAAGCCTTGTTGGATGGCGCGCTTGCCCCTGAGGAAGAAAAGGCAGTGCGGGAGTTAATCGAAACTAATGAAGATGCTCGTAACCGATACAAGCAGCTTAAGGCTCAAAAAATGGCGCTTAAGAGATGGTGGGTTTCGCAGGTTAAGCACTAAGTCCGATTACACGAAACATGAGATAAGCCTTTTCTAGTTGTTCAGCAGAAAGGGCTTTTTTATTTTTCTGAGCCATAATTTTATACGACTGATATACAGGGATATGCTGAAAGCCCCATGTTTTCAGTGTTTTAACGTTTGCGCGTATACTCTGACCTTATAGCATTTAAGCAAGGAGGGCTAGATGGCACGTAGTACAGCAACTAATATTATTGGTTTTCGTAATTCTCAAAAGTCGGGTGGTAATTCACATGAAATGGCAGCTAAGTTGTCTGCTTTGGATAAGTCTCAGGCATGTATCGAGTTTGAGTTGGACGGCACAATTATTACGGCCAATCAGAACTTTTTAGATACGATGGGGTATGCGCTTGAAGAGGTGCAGGGCAAACATCACAGCATGTTTGCCGAACCTTCATACGCAGCGAGCGCCGAATATCGAGAGTTTTGGGAAACTCTTGCAGAGGGGCGCTTTCAAGCGGCTGAGTATAAGCGCCTTGGTAAGGGAGGCAAGGAAGTCTGGATTGAGGCCTCTTATAACCCCATTCTGGATAAGCATGGCAAGCCCTTTAAAGTTGTTAAATATGCCACTGATGTAACAAGCCGTAAGATGGAATATGCGGATTTATTAGGGCAGGTTACTGCGATTAACCGTTCGCAGGCTGTTATTCACTTTGATCTTACGGGCAAGATTGTCGATGCCAACGAGAATTTTCTGTCTGTGATGGGCTATTCGCTCGAAGAGATTAAGGGGAAGCACCACAGTATGTTCGCAGAGCCTGACTATGCACAAAGTGATGAATATAAGTCATTTTGGGAAGCGTTGCGACGCGGTGAGTTTCAGGCAGGGCAATATCGCCGTTTAGGTAAGGGTGGTAAGGAAATCTGGATTGAAGCCTCTTACAATCCTATTCTTGATCTCAATGGTAAACCTTTCAAGGTTACCAAGTTTGCTACTGACTTAACGCCCCGAAAGGAAGAGAATCGTCAACTGGCTGACGATTTTGAAGCTAATGTGCAATCATTGGTGCAGGTGGTCGCATCTTCTGCGACGCAGATGCAGTCCACAGCACAAACCTTGGCAGCGGGGGCCGAAGAAACCAGTACGCAGTCAAATACCGTAGCCGCAGCAACAGAAGAGCTGTCCGCATCTGTGAACGAGATTTCAGGGCAGGTGACGCACTCAGTCAAAATTGTTGATGATGCTGTTGCGGAAGCTAAGAAATCTGAACAGCTTGTGGCAGGCCTTCTGGAGGCGGCAACGAAAATTGGTGAAGTTACGGCGCTAATCTCTGATATTGCGAACCAGACCAACTTGCTGGCGCTTAACGCGACTATTGAAGCAGCGCGAGCAGGCGAGTCCGGTAAGGGCTTTGCCGTTGTGGCTTCTGAGGTTAAGTCTCTGGCGGCGGAAACAGCTAAGGCTACCGAGGAAATTGAGTCACAGATTAATGGTATTCAAGATGTCAGCCGTTCAACTGCGGATGCGATCCAGAATATTACCAAGGTGATCACTAATGTAAGTGAGATCAGCACAACAATCTCGGGAGCTGTTGAAGAGCAGTCTGCGGCAACGCGCGAAGTATCATCGAATATCGCGGGTGTACAAACTGCTGCCAACGAAACAGGTCAGTCTTCTGCAACGATGCTTGATGTTGCCAAGGGGCTTTCAGAGCATTCAGAGGATTTAAGCAAGCGTGTTGAAGACTTTTTGAGAAATGTGCGAGCTATGTAACCAATAGATTTATTCCTACGAATAATATGCGGTGTGCCTTTCTAAAACGGGGCACACCGATTTTATTTTTAGGGTTGAGGCGTGGGGAATCAGCTTTTCTTGCGTATAAACTCAACTATCTGAATAACCATTTAAAAATAGCCTTATCGTGGTGAAGGGCTGTAGTGAACATGCTATCTTATGTGGCAGTGCAGCGATAAATAAAGAAAGTCCAGGTTGTGAAAAGAATTCTACCCTTTTTTGTCTTTGGTATCATTATCGCGTTAGCTGTATGGCAGCTGGACACAATAAAGTCTCTTTTTAGCTCTGAGAATCAGGCAGGACGCGCAGTTGGGCGCGGCAGTGTCGCTGTGAAAGTTATAACGCAGCCCGTTGAAATGACGAATAATGACCGCGTGTTTGCCGCGGTCGGTACTGGCCGAGCAAGATTGTCTGTTGCTTTGTATCCGGCAGTTTCTGAAGAAGTTAAAGAAGTGCTTTTTGAAGCGCAGCAAGAAGTACAATCAGGTGATGTTCTAGTGCAGCTGGATGATCGCGAAGAGCAGCTGGCTTTAAAATTGGCTGAGGTAAGACTGAAAGATGCAAAGAGCCTTCTTGATCGTTACGAAAAGGCGGTTAAAGAGGGTGCTGTGCCCGAGAGTGAAGTTGACTCGGCTCGTGCTGATTATGAGGGGGCGCAGGTAGCCTTAGATCAGGCAAAGCTAGCTATAGAAGACCGTCAAATTATTGCGCCTTTCGATGGTGTTGTTGGTATTCCGTCAGTTGATCCGGGTGACCGTGTGGGGCCTGATACTTTGATCACAGGCCTTGATGATCGTGCTGTTCTGCATATTGATTTTGAAGTTCCAGAAGCTTTGGCAGGGGATCTTAAAAATGCGCAGTTAGAAAAGCAAAAAATTACTGCGACAACGCCTGCTTACCCCGATGAAGTTTTCGAAGGGTATATTTCTGCACAAGAAAGCCGTGTTGACCCTGCGCGCCGAACATTGATGGCGCGTGCCAGCATTCTCAATGAAGACGATATGCTGCGCCCAGGTATGTCATTTGATACGGTTTGGGCGATTAAAGGGAAGCCTTATGCCACTGTGCCCGAAATTGCCGTGCAATGGGGGCGTGAAGGGTCTTATATTTGGCTTATCCGTGACGGCAAAGCACATGAGGTCGCAGCAAAAGTAATTGCGCGTAAGGCAGGGCTAGTCTTGATGGAGGGCGATATCAAAGCTGATGATGTCGTGGTTATAGAAGGTTTGCAACGTTTGCGCGCAGGTCAGGACGTGGAAGTATTAGGTGAGGGTGCTTAATGAGTTTTTCTGGCAATAATCTTACAGCACTTGGGGTTAGTCGCCCTATCTTGATTGCCGTTGTTAACCTCTTGATTATGCTTGCTGGTGTTGCAGCATTTTTAGGGGTGGATGTGCGCGAGTTGCCTAATGTTGACCGCCCTGTGGTCAGTGTTCGCGCAAACTATGCCGGTGCCTCGCCCGAGACCATGGACTCAGAAGTTACCAGTATCGTTGAAGGTGCCGTTGCACGCGTATCAGGCGTGAGCAGTATTGAGTCATCCAGTGAAGAAGGCAATATGCGTATTCGCGTTGAGTTTAATCCTGGCGTGGATTTGAACACGGCTGCGAGTGATGTACGCGAAGCGGTTAGCCGTGTGCAACGTCAGTTGCCTGAGGACGTTGATGAGGTTCAGGTAGTTAAAGCAGATGATGATGCGCGCGATATTATGCAGCTCTCTGCTTACAGTAATACGCTATCAAAACAGGTTCTCGCTGAACGTATCGAGAAAGATGTTGCGCCTGAGCTGCTCTCTGTTGACGGTGTGGCGGATGTGCGTCTCGATGGTGATCAAGCCCGTGTATTGCGGGTTCAGATTAAGCCTGCACGTTTGGCTGCTTATCGTATTGCGATACCGGATATTGTTTCGGCACTGCAAAATACACGTTTTGATGTCCCCGCAGGTAGTTACAAGTCTGATGGTCAGGAGCTTATCGTTAGAGCTTATGCCACAGTGGTGGAGCCTGAAGAGATTGAACGCCTGCATATTACCGATGATGTGCGTATTGGAGATGTTGCGGAAGTTTATTATGCGCCAGAGGAAGCGGAGTCTTATTCGCTGCTTAATGGTCGTATGGTGATTGGCTTGGGGATTGTGCGTCAGGCGGGTTCTAATACGATTGATATCTCCAATGAAGTGCGCGAGCGCGTTGAAAAGATCAATAACCGTGCGCGTGATTTCGAAATTGTTGTGACGTCAGATGATGCTGAATTTATTACAGGCGCATTGTTGGAGGTCATCTACACATTGTGCTTTGCCGTTCTGATTGTGCTGATTGTTATTGCACTGTTCTTGGGGCAACTGCGTGCAACATTAATTCCTGCTGTTACCATGCCGGTCTCAATCATTGGCACGCTTGCTGCGATTTGGGTGTTTGGTTTTTCCATCAACCTCTTGACGTTGCTGGCGCTTGTTTTGGCGACGGGCTTGATTGTTGATGATGCGATTGTTGTGCTGGAAAATATTCAGCGTTTGCGCAGCAAAGGTCAGGAAAAAATGGCGGCCGCTGTGTTGGGGACGCGTCAGGTTTTCTTTGCTGTTATTGCAACAACGATCACGCTTGTCTCTGTGTTCTTGCCTATTGCCTTCTTGCCGGGCCAGACGGGTATGCTGTTCCGTGAATTCGGTATGGTGTTGGCAATTGCCGTGTGTATCAGCTCATTTGTTGCGGTTACGTTGTGCCCTATGATGGCTTCTCGACTGCCGCATTTGTCGCATGGCAATCCGACTATTGTGCGTGTTCGTGATTTCTTGAATGGTGTCGGCGGGCGCATGGGGGGCTTTTACTTTAAAACTTTAAAAGGGCTTCTGGCGCATAAAATTCTGGCCTTGTTTGTAGCGATCACCATAGCTGTCTGCGGTGCGGGTGGTTTTCTGCTGCTTGAGCAAGAATTGATGCCGCGTGAAGATCGCGGAGAGGTGCGTATTTTCCTTACAGGCCCTGACGGGGCATCTCTGGCTTATTCTGATGAGCAGGCGCGCAAGGTTGAGGCAGTATTACAGCCTTATAAAGAGCAAGGTGTTATCACAGATATATATTCCGTCATTGGTCGCTGGGATAAGAACCGTGCCTTCATTACGGCGACTTTGGCTGATTGGGAAGGGCGCAATATAAGCCAGATGGATCTTGCGGATGAAATTAATAAGGTCGTTGCTGATATGCCGGGAGCGCAGGTGCGCGTTATTCAGTCCAGCAGCCTTAGTTTCCGCGGTGCGGGTGCTGGTGTGGAGCTTGCCATCTTGGGCAACAGCTATGACGATCTAGCTGTAACAGCAGATAAGCTGTCGGAGGCGTTGCAAGACCAGATTGCCGAGATAAATGATGTGCGCATTCAGTTCGATACGTCTCAGCCTGAAATGTCGTTTAATATTGATCGCGAAAAGGCCAATGATCTGAATGTGCCGCTTGATCGTATTTCCCAAACATTGCGCGTGATGGTCGATGAATATGATGTGATTGATTTGAGCGTCGATGATCAATCTGTGCCTGTCATGATGGGGCCTGCGGACGGTACGATTAATGACGCGGGTGATTTGATCAATATTTTTGTGACGAATACCGATGATGAATTAGTGCCGCTGAGCGCATTGCTGACAGTGGATGAACAAGGCGTGGCGGCAGAGCTTGATCGCTTCGCGCAGCGCCGTGCGATTATGATGGATATTGGCGTTGATACGGGTGTACCGCTCGGCGATATCATAAGTCGCGTTCGTGATGTTTCGGACTCTGTTTTGCCAGCCGGTAATAACATTGAATTTCTTGGTGAGGCCGCAACATTGCAGGAGTCTAATCACGAAGTTGCGATTACATTTATGATTGCGCTGCTGGTAGTATTCCTTGTTCTTGCTGCACAATTTGAAAGTCTGGGCAGTGCCGTAATTGTTATCTTTACTGTGCCGTTCGGTCTTGCGGCAGCTATTTTTGCACTGCTGTTAACAGGGCAGTCTTTAAACATCTATAGCCAGATCGGTCTTGTGATGCTGATTGGTTTGATGACTAAGAATGCGATCTTACTAGTCGAATTTATGGACCAGATTCGCGATGAAGGTAAGAGCGTGAACGAGGCTATCATGGAAGGTGTGCAGGTGCGTTTGCGTCCTGTGATGATGACTGTGCTGTCAACTGTTCTGGGTAGCTTGCCGCTTATCCTAAGTGAAGGGCCGGGTGCCGAGGCGCGTAATGCGATTGGCTGGGTTGTGTTCGGCGGGTTGGGGCTGTCGACCATATTTACGCTGTATTTGGCACCGCTTGGGTATTCCCTGATTGCGCCGCTGGTTAAGCCGCGTGCCCATGCAGGGCAGGAACTGGAAAAACAGCTGCGTGATGCTGAGCGAGGGGCAGAAACATGAGACGTTCTATACTGACTTTTGCTGCAGCATTATTGTTATCATCCTGTACCGTAGGGCCTGATTACCAAGCGCCTGATCTTAATGCGCCATCGAATTTCGTATCGCAGGATGTGTTGTCTTTGTTGAATGACGGTAAGCAGGATGCTGCGGTGAAAATCGACTGGTGGACAGGGTTTGAGGATGAGATTCTGAATGCTCTTGTTGCCGCAGGGCTAGAGCATAACTTCGAAATTGCTGCGGCAGTTGCGCGCGTTAAAGAAGCGCAGGCACGTGTTGGTCTGGCAGATGCCGGTGATGCTTTGTCTATTGATGCGGGGGCAGATGCCGATGTGTCTGAGCGTCAGGAGCTGAATGGCGATACTGAGCAAACGACGACCCGTAGTATGTCAGGTAGTTTGGGTTTTGGGCTGCCGCTGGATATATTTGGCCAAACGCGCCGCGATGTCGAGGCGGCCAATGCTGCGCTTGAATCTGAAAATGCTGCGCTAAAAAGTGTAGTTCTTGATGTCAGTACGGACGTCGCCAGCGAGTATCTTACATTGCGCGGTAATCAACGTCAGCTTGAATTGCTGCGCGAGTCAGTGGCCTTGCAAGAGAAGACAATGTCGATTGTGAATAGCCGTTATAAGGCAGGTCTGGCACCTGAACTGGATTTACGCCGCGCCGAGACGTCCGTGGAGAATTTACGTGCCAGTATTCCGCCCCTTGAAGAGGATTTGAAAAACTCTCGTAATAGGCTGGCGACTTTGACAGGTAAGTTCCCGGGTGAGTATGAACAAATGCTGAGTGCACAAAAGGCAAGCCCTGTATACAAAAGTGCGATACCTGAATTGATCCCGATGCAGGTATTGAAGATGCGCCCGGATGTGCGTCAGGCCGAGGCTGATTTGAAAGAGGCTGTTGCCAATATCGGTGTGGCGGAGGCGGATTATTATCCAGCCCTGCGCCTGACGGGCAATATCAGTATCGGCACAACAATTGTCAGCAGTGTGTCGCCTACAGAGGTTCTGGTAGCCACTATCGGCGGTTTGATTGATCAGGTGCTTACTGATGGTGGTGCACGGGCAGCTAATCTGGATATTACCAAGGCACGGGCGGAAGCAGCGCTTGCCACCTATGAGCAGACTTTGCGAACAGCGTCGGAAGAGGTGGAGCGCTCTCTAGCCGCGATTGAATCATCACTCAAACGACAGACTTCGCTGGAAAAATCGGTGTCTTCCAGTCAGCGCAGTTTTGCGCAGGCCGAGACGCTGTATCAGCAAGGTTTGATCAGCTTCCTTGATGTCGTGGATGCGCAGCGCGTTCTAGCAAGTGCCGAGCAGAATTTAGCCAGTGAGCGCACAAATTACGCTACGCAAATTGCCGCGTTGTTCCGTGTGCTTGCTATTGGAATTGATGATATTTCTTATGCGGATGCGGAGCAATGAGTGTCGAAAAAAATACAGATACTCTTAGAAGTATTGTTAAAATTACTCCATTAGGTGTAGCAGAGCATCAAATAATGACAGCTATCGATCTTTTAAGGTCTAAAAATTATATATGTTGCTATACGTTAGCGGCATGTGCTTATCAAATATGCGATGATATACATCGTAAGGTGCTAGATGGTACAAATGAAACTATGCATAATAAAATTAAATCTGCTGGTGATGAATTAGAAGACCAGACCTATACAGGTGAACAACTAATTACATTTCACAGAAGGCATTTTAATAATTTGAAGCATTATGATGTAAACTTTCAACATACTCTATATGACGCGGAAACATGTCATTCGATGATTGCTTTAGCGATTTTTGAATTTGGTGGAGTGGCTGCGTCAGGTCAAACAGACGCTATGCAGAGCTTTCTAGCTGAAGAATGCGATAGGTCTTGTCCTTTATCGTACCTATACGATCGGACGTAGTATTTAATTATTACTATGGGAAGAAATGGTGGCGCGGCTGGGATTGAATTTTATAGCTAAGTAACTGTTATAATTATATTCATATTCTACAGTAGAGATTGATGCCCCTAATTTTGCCCCTACGTTTAGGCGGTGACTGCGAGTTTTCTTTTTATAAAAAGTACGATGTTCTTGTTTTGTTCTTTACTTGGTTCTGCGGTTGTGGAATCCATAAAGGTATGAGTTGGCAATCGATATATCAAAACATGGCTTTTACGCCATATAAAACAGAAATGGCGGCATATCACGAATTGCGGGATAGCGTTAAGACCATATATTACTTCATTCAGGGGCAAGCCAAGGTTTATGAGTTGCGGGATGCGCTAAGGCATATCGACTATGTTTCCTGTTCGCAGTTAATAAGGCGGGAAACTAAGAGAATCCGAGACTGTATGTATTGGGAAGATGAAAGTGCAAGGGATGAAGTTTGCAAAGAGGCGCTAGGTGCGATAGTAAGAAATTTAGAAAAGCATGGCTCAAGATAACTTGCTAGAGAGGTTTGTTTGGAATTTATTGTCGCATTATTAAAATTTGGTTTGTTTGTTGCAGTTATATCAATTGCTTACATGGTAGGGGTGGACTATGGGGCGGCAGTAGGCTGGGCAACGTTTTTTGTACTGGGATCATTAATTGATATAAATAGTAAGCTAATGGACATTGTAGAGGCATTGAAAAAGAATGGTTAAAGGGCTTGCATCGTTTGCTAATGCAAAGTTAGGTGGTTGGCATAGAGTATGGATAGCGTTATCCGTACTTTATTTAATTGTAGTCTTTGTTTTGGCTATAGCGGATTTTCCTAATAGCGTCCATCCTGAAAGAGTTAAAGAAAGTATGCCGCCTGAACAAGCTGCGGCGGTAACAGATTATTGGTATTTTAGAGACCCTTCTGATTATAGCTTAGGGGTAAGTGATTATGTTTTTAAATTAGATAATGGCTATAATATTCAAATTACAGCACGTTCACTAGAAAATAAGCTGAAAAACAAAAAGAATGAGAATCTTAGAGAACATGAGATTCTAGTTTTTGGTGATAAAAGACTGACCATTTTAGTTCCCGAAGATGCCACAGATACTAGTATCTTGAACACCCTTGGTTTACTTGAAACAGTTGGTGAAATAAACTTTGATAAGGATGAATTTGACGTCACTACATTTATTTTGCCTGAGGAAGAGGCAGAGCGTTTAACTAATGAAGAGCGATTTCGTCTTATTAAGGCTAACGTTCGTGCGCGTCAAATGCTTGCTGCTTATGATGATTTAAAGTTAATTGGTAAAGCCTATCTAAATGCAGAAAAAAAGGCGCTGTTTAAATACCGTTTAGAGCATTTAGGGGTGTGCTTTTTGTTCTGGTTTTTTCCAGTTATGTTTGTTTACTCTATGGGCTGGACGCTTCTATGGATATATCGCGGGTTTAAAAGTTGATTTAATTCAAAATTCTTATGTTCTTTCAGTGTATTAAATAACTAACTTCTTTTTATAGTGTCAAAAAATTCAGGTGGTCAGGCTCTTGCTTATGCCCCAGCGTTTGCCGCGTATTTTTCCCTGATAATGTGCGTTTATGTTCGGTAGGTCGGCGCTAGGGTCTATTCCTTTGCAGATATAGGTTAGTACGCCGTTAAGAGGTGATAATGGCGATAGTTTGCCAAAGGGCGGGTATTTAATCGTTTTAAATACTACGCGCTCTTTATTCCATTCAAAAGGTAGCCATTGCTTTAACGCCCTTTTGTAGTCTCTTTGGTAGTGCGCTGGGATGTGCAACAATAAATGGACGTGGATGCCTTTGGTTTGTCCGTTCTCGATGGTGTAGATGTAGGCAACGGGCAGGCCGCGATATTGTAGCCATTTTCTTGTTCGTTCCAGTATTCTGGTTACGAATTGCTGCGGTCTTTTATGGTCTGCGTGGTCGTCATAATGAATGGTGAAAAACCTGTTTAACGGCATTCCTTCATAATAGGCTTTCTCTGCTGCTGCTATCAGGTTGTTAACCTGCTTTTCGGTAAGGTAATTATGATAATGGCGATAGTATTTTTTGCCTATACTATATAAGTGCGTGTTTGTCTCTGTGGTCTGTAACATTGGCTTTCTCTAGGGTTTTGCTGCAATTTGACTGTTCAGTTTTTTCCGTTGAAAGTGCGGGCATTTGTCGGTGATTGTCGGCTAATGTCGGTCTATCCATTCTTTTAGGGTGTGCGTTGAATATAGGATTTTGCCGTTTACTTTTTGATAGGGCGGGCTTAATTTTTGCGCTCTCCATCGTTCCAGTGTTCTAACTGAAATGCGAAGGTATGCGGCTGCTTCTTTTGCGGTTATATATTCTGTCATGGTTAAAGGGACGGGGCATTGCGCCCCGCCGTCTAATTTATTTGGCTTCCAGAATTTCAACGGGTGTTATCAGGACGTATCGCCCGTGCCAGCCGTCTTCGCGTTCCTCGCGATGGGTAATAATATCCAGCCCGTATTTGTGGCGTAGGATATGAATATACGCCCCTAGCCTTAATGCCCAAGTGTTTGATTGCTCTAAGGCTGTTGTGCCTTTGCTTCTACTTTTCACAAGCGCGTATAAGGTGGTGGCAGGCTTACCTTTAATGATGAAGGTGCGGGCTTTGCCGTCTAGCCATGCTGTGAAGCTAACTGTTTTAATTCGTTTGTTTGACATGATTATACCTCTGCTGTGTTTTTGTATTTTGTGGATTGGAACGGGTTTTTGCCCATACGGTAAGGCCATAAAGGGCAGGTGGTGCTTACGCATTTCCTGACCTCGCTAATCTCAAAACCGCAACATTCTATGCACTTTTTGCGCATGATTTTGACTAGTGGGGTGTTTGTATGCCCAGCGTCTTTGATTTCAGAAATCGTGACATTATCTGGGTGTTTTCCGACTAAATGCCCGTATTGCTTTTCCAGTAATGCGGTGTCGGTTTGTTCTGTATTTTTGGAATTGATACAGGGGTAGTGTTGGGATATGCTCATAAAACATTCCTTTCTATTCAGTCTTAATTGTTAGGGGTGTTTGCCCTTATGCTCCCCAGCGTTGAGGGCTTTTTTCTGCCTAAGGATTGGCTGTTGGGTAATCGTCCAAGTTTGTTACGAAGTCTTGAATTGCTTCATCACTGATAAAGGTTCTTCGGCCTATTTTTTTAGCCTTGAGCTTACCTGTGCCAATGAGTTCGTAAATCTTGGTAGTGCCAAGACCGATTTTCTGTTTTGTTTGCGATATGGTGTTAAGCATAGCTTTCTCTCTCCTTCTAATGAATACGTGAACATTCGCTATAAGAAGAGACTAGTAGCTTTGTGATATAATTTCGTGGGAAAAATTAGGTGGCAAGAATTCCCCATTTAATCGGATGCTTTTATATCTGGCATGAAGCCTTTTGTCCAAGAGATGCTTACTTTTTCAGGTGTTGTGTGTGCAATGCGCATTAGTTTCTTTATTTTATCTAGCGGGAATGAGTAAATAATACTGAGTTGGCTATTAATAGTACTTTCAAATGATAGAGTGCTAGGCTCAATCAGGGCTTCTGGTGCATTAAGTGATACATAGTCTTTGTACTGTTTGCTGTTTTCAGTGTCAGAGTCAGTTAGTGCGAGGTATATACGGCTTTGTTCGTTGTATTCAAATTCTGGATGGTTGTGCAAATAGTCACTTACAATTTTGGCGCTTTTTAAAGCCTTCTTCTTTGGGTCATTTTCTTTTGATAGTGATTTTTCCCAACTTACTAACTGGTCGATTGATACAGATAATTCGTTGCCTACCTTTTCTCTTGCTTCGTTTAAATTTTTAGATTCTTTTCCTCTTTCCCACCATACATGTATTACCGAAAGCCATCTTAGATAGTCTAGGGTGTGTTTGTTGCCTTTGAAGTTTTTCTTGTCGGGCTTTAGCAGAGTGTGTACTTCGCCTACATTTAGGGCATGTAAGGCATAAGAAAGAGCGGAATAAAAGTTCCCGTTGTCTAAGCCAGATCCTGCCTTAATCATTAATATTTCTGTTAGATATTCACGAACAATGTGAATGGGTGCGTTGTAGGCATTATTATGGTAGTAACCCATACGGCTAGGAATGAATCTGGTTAGTGTTGAGGCATTGTCTTCTGTTGCGTCTGGTTCATCATGATTATAAATATATTCAGCCTCAAAAAACTGATGTTTCCAATCGTCACGATTAAAATCGTCAGGTTTGTTTTGGAGATGGTATTCGCAAAGAGATCCGTATAAGTGTGAGTATGCCCAAGATAGTAAGCTATGTTCTATGGAGTTGAAGCGCTTAACCATCATCAATGCGGAAAATGTTTTGCCATGGTATGTGCCGTGTTTATATTCGTGTTCATTGATTTGTATAGTTTCGTCTATAAGTTCGTCTACTAGACGGTGTGCATGTCGTCTACTATCTTCTATTCTAGATAGCTCGATTGCTAATGCTTCTTCGTTAGAAAGTTCTTTATAAACTTCTTCTTGGGTTTTATCACCTTCTAGCTTTTTGGCTTCTTTTATGAGGCTATCAATCATGTCTCTCATGATGCTCTCTTGTCAAAATTGCCCTGTATCACGTTTGGTTGCGCGAGTGCGTCTATGTAGTCTGCCCAGTTCTGCATCATGGTCTTTCTTTCATCTAGGAACTGTGTTCGGTCGTAAGCTTCCCCCAGCGCCCCTGATGCTTTGTGGGCAAGCTGTCGTTCGATAACCTCGCTATTATATTTAAGCTTTTCGTGGATGGTTGTGCGGGCAAGGGCGCGAAAACCATGTGCAACCATGTCTCTGCCATAGCCAAGGCGTTTAATCGCTTTGTTTACTGTGCCGTCTGACATTGGGTTTCTGGGACGAATCTGAGACGGGAAAACCCATTCTGTGTTGAATGGTTCGACTTCTTCTTTTTGTGCTTTCAGGACGGCTATAGCTTGCCTGCTTAATGGCACTATATGTTCACGGCGCATTTTCATTATTTCCGCTGGGACAGTCCACAGTGCTGCGTCAAAGTCGATGTCTTGCCAGCGGGCTTTGCGTATCTCTACGGGGCGGCAGAATGTGTATAGGGATAGCCAGACGGCGCGGCGTGTGCGTTCAAATAAGCGGGCTTCGTTACGCTCTAATGCGCGGATAAAGTCAGGTACTTGGCTGCTGTCTATTGTTCGGAAATGCTCTGTTTTTTTAGTCTTTAATGCGCCTTGCAGGTTTTCTGCTGCGTTCCATTCGCAGCGGCCTGTCTGGATGCCGTAACGGAAGACCTGCCCGCAAATTTGTTTAGTGCGTCCTGCAATGTCCAAAGAGCCGCGTTTTTCGATACGGCGCAAACATTCTGTCAGTAATTCAGGTGGTGTAATCTCTGCAATAGGGCGGTGTCCGATATACGGGAAGACGTTAAGCTCTAAACCCTTCATTACTTTTTTCGCATAGCCCTCGCTCCATCTTTCGCTTTTTAATTCGTGCCATTCAAGTGCAATGGCTTTGAAGGTGTTTTCTGCGTTGCGTGTGGCCTGTAGTTTTATCTCTCTCTTTTCTTTTGATGGGTTAAGGCCATTGAGTAATTGTTTTTTTGCATCGTCTCGCTTGTTGCGTGCTTCCCCTAGGGTAATATAAGGGTATGCCCCGAAAGAGATGCGTTTCTCTTTGCTAAGGTAATAGTATTTCAATCGCCATAGTTTCCTGCCACTGGGCAGGATTTCAATGTAAAGCCCGCCGCCGTCAAATAACTTGTAGGCTTTCTCTTTAGGCTTTGCTGCTCTGATTTTTTTGTCATTAAGTTTCATCTTGCCCCCATGCGATTGTCGTTGCCCCTGTCGCTTGCCCCTGATTTATCTTTTGTTTCACGTATCTTCATCACTTTTCGTGTATGGGCGTGGACATGCTGTCTTCGGCTCTGCTTATGGCGTACAAGAATAATCGCACGGTGCTGTGCGGGTGTCAATGAATGGTGGTGAAAGGAAAAATGGTGGGCGCGGCTGGGATTGAACCAGCGACCCCTTGCGTGTCGAGCAAGTGCTCTCCCACTGAGCTACGCGCCCTTTATTCAAAAGGAAGCATTGTTGTAAGCATAAACGGCGATGATTTCAAGCTTAAAAATTAAGCGGCCAGCAGGTCATCGACCTGATCCACCAATTCCTTGAGATGGAAGGGCTTTGATAGGACGCGAGCGCCTGCAGGTTCTGTGTCTTTGTTATTCATGGCGACGGCGGCGAAGCCTGTGATGAACATGACTTTCATGCCTTTGACCATGTCTGTGGCACGCTGTGAGAGCTCTATTCCATCCATGCCGGGCATCACGATATCGGCGAGAAGGAGGTTGAAATCCGTGCGGCGCTTCAGGATATCGAGGGCTTCCATCCCGTCACCTGCAACGGTGACCTCATGACCTGCTTTTTCCAGCGCGAGCTTTAGGAAGCCGCGCATTGAAGTATCATCTTCTGCGATCAATATTTTTGCCATACATATATTGAACGATAGCTTAGGCTGCTTGTCCATGGGATTTGCGCGTTTTCCCCAACTGCTTTATGGGGGCAATTTTTGATAAATCTTGCGTAAAATCAGATTTGGCAATATTGTCGGTTTTTTCGTGTAATCAAGTATTAGGGTACATATGACCTATCACGGTTTAATCGCGGATATCGGCGCGACGAATGCGCGCTTTGCGCTGGCTGATGATGACGGATTTCATCACGTTCAGGTTTTGAAATGCGAAGACTTTGAAAACATTGCGGATGCGGCGGAGCATTATCTGCATGATACAGGCACAAAAAACGTCATTAAAGGCGCGTCTGTAGCGATTGCGGGCCCTGTGAAGGGTGATGAGTTCAAAATGACGAACCATCCTTGGGTGTTCTCTGTGTCCCGCACAAAAGCCCGCCTTAATCTTGATTTCCTGCATATGATGAATGATTTCGAAGCGGTGGCGCTGTCTATTCCGCATTTGAAAGCAGGTGATGATTACCGTCAGATTGGTGAGGGCAAGGCTGCCCCGCGCGCGCCGATCGGAATTATCGGTCCCGGTACGGGTTTGGGCGTGGCATCGCTTGCGTGGGATGGTTGCCAGTATCGTGCGCTGCCCGGTGAAGGCGGCCATGTGACGATGCCTGCCAAAACGCAGCGTGAGTTTGATGTTTTCCAGTGGCTGATCACTGATAAATACCACCATATTTCAGCAGAGCGTGTGTGTTCGGGGAAGGGTCTGTACAACGTTTATCGTGCCTTGCGTGGTCTTGATAAGCTGGAAGATGTTATTCCAATGCGTGAACCTGAAGAGATCAGTAAGGCAGCATTGTCAGGTGAGTGCAAAACCTGTGTCGAGGCGCTGGATATGATGTGCGGTTTCCTTGGTAATGTTGCGGGTAATCTGGCGCTGACGCTGGGGGCATTTGGCGGTATTTATATCGCGGGCGGTATTCCTGCCAAGCTAGGTGATTACTTTGATCAGTCACGTTTCAGAGACGAGTTTCTATCAAAAGGCCGTTTTGCCAATTATCTGGCGGCTGTGCCGACAAACCTGATTACCAATGAGTATCCTGCGTTTGTGGGCTTGCACGCGGATTTGATTAAGAGCACAGCAGGCCGTAAAGCAGCCTAAGCCTTATTGCTCGGCATTCAGGGCGATTTCAATAAATTGATCGGCGGCGCGTTCCCATGTGTAGTTTTTCTGCACATAGGCATGGCGCTGCTGCTCGTACCCTGTTTTGGATAGCGCGTCATAGGCGGCTTTGGACAGGTCGGTTTCATCCAGAGTGCCTAAAAAATCTTCGGTGATAATGTCTTTAGGGCCGGTTACGTTATAGGCGGCAATCGGCAGGCCACAAGCCATGGCTTCGACCAGTACCATGCCGAAAGTGTCCGTACGTGAGGGAAAGGCGAAGACATCGGCAGAGCGTATATGCTCGCCCAAATCTTTGCCAAGTTTTTTGCCGATAAAGTGCCCTTGCGGGTATTTTTGTTGCAGCTCGGCCATGTCAGGGCCGTCACCAATAACAACTTTGCTGCCGTCCCAGTCCATTTCTAAAAAGGCCTCGATATTTTTTTCAATGGCAACGCGGCCAACGAACACGGCTATAGGGCGCGGCAGGTCTTTGAACTCTGTTTTCTCGCCTGTGTGGAAGATCTCTAAATCCGCGCCACGTGTCAGGCGGTGCATCGGGGCGGTGAAGCCCCATGACTTCAGCTCGTCTTCTAGGCTTTGCGTGGCAATCATCATGGCGTTCGACTGATTGTGGAATTTACGCAAACTCTTGATGGCGGAATTTTTGATGGGGTTATAAAGAAACGGCTGAAATTTGGCCACGCGCTTGGCAATATAATCAGGGAAATGTGTGTGGTAAGACGTTGTGAAGTGTCTGTTGTTAAGTCGGCAGTATTTATGCGCAGCCTTACCTAATGGACCTTCTGTTGCGATGTGGATGTGGTCGGGTGCGAAGGTGCCGATCATATCGCTGAGGCGCTTGTAAGGTGCGATTACCAGCTCAATCTCTTTGTAGCCGGGGCAGGGGATGCGCTTCGGGAAGTCGCTGGGGCCTATGACTTGTACAGTGTGGCCTTTGTTTTCAAGCTCTTTGCCGATGAATTCATATGTGCGGACAACACCGTTAATTTGCGGTTTCCATGCATCGCTTATGATCAGGATTTTCATTGGGGGTGTTCTAATTGTTAAGATTCGTTGTATATTATATTAGCAGTATAAATGTTTATTCCAAGGATTGGTCGTGCTCTTTAACAAGCTTAATATTTTTATTGTAGCGCTTAGTGTTGCATTGTTTCCCGTGGTCGCCTATGCGCAGAGCTGTCAGACCCATTTCACAACAATTACAGATCTTAAGCCGCCGACATTCGGTTATCCGTCTGTGTGGGACAGTAAGTACGGCAAACGTGAAGAGTTTACGCAGGTGCAAACAGGCGTTATTGGCGAAGAAGATACAGTGTTTATCGCCGGGCGCCGTTTGGACAAAGATGATTATGATATCAAGACGATCTTTCTGGCCGAGCTAAACCGCCGCGGTCGCACGATGCTGGAAATGAATTATAAGCCGGCGCCTGGTCAAACGCCGATCAAGATGCTGGAGACCCAGAAAGGCTTTGTGCTGCTGTCCGCCATTCGCAGTAATGGCTCTAACAAGCGTCTGCAGGGACGGGTAACATGGTTTAATGAAAAGGGCGTGTTCCGTTATGATCGCCTGATTTCCGATCCTAAATATGATTTTATTCCCGTGGGCATGGTGCCTGCCGCTGAATCTGATGGTTCAGTCTTGATTATGCATGCCGTGAACCCGAACGATCCGAATGACAATCATGGTGTTCTATTGAGATATATGGCGTCTGGCGAGCTGCTGTGGAAGCGCTCATACCGTCCCGGTATTCCAAACCAGATTTTGGCGCTTGAAAACGTAGGTAACTACGGTTATCTGGCGACAGGTTATATTAAAAATGATGATGGTCGTAATTCTGCTTGGGTTCTGCGTCTGGCTTATGATGGCGCTATTAACTGGCAGCGTGTCTATCCGCGCGGGGCTGCGTCGGCTTTTTATGATGCTCAGGTTATTCCACCGACCGTGACGGGTGATCCGAAATTTATTGTTTCGGGCAAGTCTTTGCCTTTGGATGGTACGCCTGATGCTGCCATGGTTATGCAGTTAGACCCTCTGGGTGAGCCTGAATGGTCACGTTATTACAGACGCCCGGATTATAAGGTGAATGCACGTTGGATCAGGCGCGAAGAAGATGGACGTATCAGCGTTATTCTGGACGCAGAGGCTTTGGATACTGTGCCGGGGATCGCGAACCACGTGCGTATGCTGTCTTTGACCAAACGTGGTGATTTTCTGTCAGATGAAGCGTATTACGTTGGGCATGGCGCGCGTGCCACGGACTTTGTGTCTGGATGGAACGGTGAGCGTATTGTGATTGCGACTATCGAGGATGATGCTCACGCCGCAGAAGGGGAAGAGGACGTGCCGTTAAAGGTAGTTGGTCTTGTTCCGGATGAACCACCGACTGAAGAAGAAATTGAAGCGCAGAAGCCTAAAGAGCCGCCAATCCAGCGTGGCTGGGTTATGGTTGGTACACCGCTGGATGAGTTTAAGGACCCTTGTGACTAGGACTTATCCTGATTTTTCTAGCGTTTAACTGCGTGTATCTATAGAAACACCCCTTATGGAACAAGATATTCTCGAAATCACTGTTAATGAAGAGACAGGCGGTATCAGGCTGGACAAATTTCTGGCCGATCATATCGAGGATGTTTCGCGTTCCCGCATAAAAGCTCTGATCCTAGAAGGTGCTGTGAAAGGTGATCGGCAGGGTGTGTTGAGCGATCCTTCTAAGAAAGTGCAGATAGGCGAAACCATTACGGTTGTAGTGCCTGAACCTGTGGACGCCGAGCCTAAGGCCGAGAATATCCCGCTTGATATCTTATTTGAAGACGAACACATGCTGGTGATCAATAAGGCTGCGGGCATGGTGGTGCACCCCGGTGCGGGGAATTTTGACGGGACGCTTGTGAATGCGCTGCTTTATCATTGCCGTGATAGCCTGTCAGGGATTGGCGGCGTTGCGCGTCCCGGTATTGTTCACAGGCTTGATAAGGATACGAGCGGCCTTATGGTGGCGGCTAAGACCGATAGGGCGCATAAGTTTCTATCTGATCAGCTGGCAGATCGTACGCTGGGACGTCATTACTCAGCACTTGTCTGGCGTGCCCCTAATGTACGCCGAGGTAATGTAAATGCGCCGATAGGACGTCATTCAACAAACCGCTTGAAAATGGCGGTCAATGTGCGTAACAGCCGCTCGGCCAAAACATTTTATACTGTAGAGCGTCAATTTGGCGAGGCTATGGCGCTTATGGATTGTAAGCTTGAGTCAGGTCGCACGCACCAAGTGCGCGTGCATATGGCGCATATCAATCACCCTTTGATAGGTGACCCGCTATACGGTATACAACAAAACGCAGGGTATTCTCTCCTGCGCAAAGCAGGGTATGACGAAGATGTTCAGGAGCTTGTGATGGGTTTCCCAAGACAGGCGCTTCATGCACGCAAAATCCAATTTATTCACCCTGCATCCCATGAAGAAATGACGTTCGAAACAGATCTGCCGAAAGATTTTGAATCTATTATTTCTGTTTTATAACAACTACTTAATAAAAACGCTTGAATTTACATAAAATTTTATGTAAAATTTAATTATAGGGTCGGAACTGAGAGAGCAAGTTGTGAGGAAGGACCCTAAATCGCAGCAAAAAAAAAATTAAGCGAGTTTTGCCAAACGGCGGCACAAAAAAGAAATAGAGCGAAAAAGGCCAAGAGGACAATTTTTTACATTGAGATGACTTAACTACAGATATTTGATTTTACCCTTTCCCTTTACCCTTTGACCGATCTGGTATCTGTTCCTTAAAACCGTTCAACTTAGTTGGCGGTTTCTTTTTTTGTGCAGGTTTTAACGGGTAATTTTGTTGCTTAAAGCGGATAGGAAATCCAACAATATTACGTAAACTGACGAGCTTGTGTAAGAATGGCTTAAATACGTGGTGTGCAGAAATAATTTGTCCTTTGTACAGTATGGGTATTATATAATGGTACTAGACCAAGAGTGAAATTATTGTTGCGTTGCAACGGGATAGACATATTTCCAAGCGGGCAAAATCTACAAGAAGGGTAAGTTATGGACTATAAAGATCTGGAAACTGATTTTCTTAAAAATTTTGATGATAACAACGGTCACGAAAGAGTACGCCGTTTCGAATGCAAAGAGACAGGCCTGATTGCCTTTATCGCCGTTCATAATACGAACCTTGGTCCTGCCCTTGGCGGTTGCCGTATGTTCCCTTACGAAACAGAGAATGATGCGATTAAAGATGTACTGCGTTTATCACGCGGTATGACATATAAAAACGCGCTTGCGGGTTTGCCTTTAGGGGGCGGTAAGAGTGTGATCATTGGTAACCCTCACCAGCAAAAAACGGAAGCTCTGATTAAGGCGATGGGGCGCGCTGTCGATACGCTTAACGGCAGTTACATTACTGCTGAAGATAGTGGCACGAATGTTAAAGATATGATGCTGATGTCAGAGGAAACAGATTATGTTATGGGCCGTAAGGTCGAAAATAGTGATCTGGGCGGTGATCCGTCACCTTATACAGCCTTTGGCGTATTTAGTGGCCTTAAGGCTACGTGCGCTGCTAAATTCGGTTCTGATGATTTGTCAGGCAAAACTGTTGCTGTGCAGGGTTTGGGCGCTGTCGGATATGATTTGTGCCGCCGTCTGGATGCAGAAGGTGCAAAGCTGATTGTTACAGATATCCAGCAGGCATCGCTTGACCGTGCGGTCTCCGAGTTTAAAGATGTTATAGTTGTTGAGCCTGATGCAATTTTTGATGCCGATGCTGATATCTTTGCGCCATGTGCGATGGGCGCTGCGATTAATGCCGGTACTTTGCCCCGTTTAAAGGCTAGCGTTATTGCAGGGGCCGCCAATAATCAGTTGGCAACACCAGCAGAAGAAAAAGGTCTGGAAGATAAAGGCATTTTGTATGCGCCGGATTACGCTATTAATGCGGGCGGTGTTATTGCGGTATGTTACGAGTATCTGCATCTGTCAGGCTCAAATCCGTTAGGTCACGAATTAACCATGGAAAATATGAAATCCCATATCAGAGGTATTGCCGATACATTGGCGCGTATCTTCGAGATTTCTGAAAATCGCGGTATTTCAACGGCACGTGCAGCAGACGAATTGGCTGAGCGTATTTTCATGGGTAGCGAGCAGGCAAGAGCGACAGCTTAAGCTTCTTACTCGATAATACTATTCCAATTATTAGCTATATGTCTGTATGACAGCGGTTCTGTCAGCTCGTAGAGAGGCATTGGCGTGTCTACAGACTGGCCTGTGTCGCGGCCAAACGGCTCTACTTTAATCCTTATATCACTGCTAACAGGCAGGTGCGGTATATTGCCAAGGGGCAGGCGCATTTTTAAGCCGCTAAATAGGTGTGTTTGACTGCCGAAAACATCAAAATCCGCTTGATCCGTTGCCGTGGCAAAGGCTTCTAGCGTCGCTCCATTATCAAAACGATGCTTCAAGGCTAAGGTTGCGCCTAGATCTTCAGCAAGATATCGACCAACGCGCGCCTGCAGGGTCATGTTAGTGCCCGGAATTTCATACCAAGCCTGTAAATGCCCCGTAAGCAGGCGGTCGCCGTTTAGTCCTAAAT
Organism: Micavibrio sp.; assembly: GCA_012960155.1. Classification (GTDB taxonomy): domain Bacteria; phylum Pseudomonadota; class Alphaproteobacteria; order Micavibrionales; family Micavibrionaceae; genus UM-FILTER-47-13. Next base: position 92,259 of record DUBU01000013.1, read on the forward strand.
TCAGCTCTGTATATGGATCGCGCTTTAGTGCCCACCAACCTTCTGCGCCTATGGCAAAGGTTTTGCCGAAGGGGCGATATAAGACTTCACCGCCTAAGCCTGCATACATTTCTTCCAGATATCCCGCTTTTAGGCTGACGTGCAAATCAGGTTTTAGTGTGGTAAGCCAGCCTATATAGGAGCGTTCGACACTAAAAGTACGATCGGCGAAATCGTCTATGTTACTGCGCACGGGCAAAGGACTTGGCAGGCGGAAATGGCGGATGCGATGAACGTTGTCTGTGACATCTATACGCGCACTGTTTTCCGTCCATAGTTTTTCGGTTAGCTGGCCGCGCTGTTCCAGCAGCAATCCTGTGCGATATAGAATGCCGTTATCGTCTTCGGAAAGGCTGAGCGCTTGTTCGGTAGCCACATTGAAGATGTGTTGATCCCATCCTAAAAAACGTCCGACAAGGCTGTCGCTGCTAAAATCGACAGGTTTGAACTCGGTGTTACGCCAGATCTCTTGTGGGCTGCCTTCATGGTAAGCCATTGCGCGTTCCAGATCACGGCGGTTCAAGATTATGCGCCTACTTTTTAGGCCGTATACACTTGGGGTGACGGATAAAGCCTCAAGATCAGGGCCTGCATGGTTGGCCATGTGGCGTGCTGCACGGCCAATAAATAAAGGGGATTGAATGCTGGGGTCAATCGGTAGCACAGCATTTACGGCATTGTCTGTTTTTGTGAAGTTATGTAGCTGTAATCCGTCGCGAATGGCTGATTTGCGCATCTCTCCCGTTAGAGGGATACCCGTGCGATAAGGGCGCATGATCGGCGGTTTATCTTTTTTACGGTTTAGGCCCGGCCATTTTTGTACAGGGCTGCGGAAGCTCATTGTCGCATATAGTTTTTTACCGCCGATAAGGGCTGCCCCCAAGTCTATCCAGGGTTTTGGTTGGTAGGTAAGGCCGAGTGACCAAGGATCCGGCGCTTCAAATCCATTCATTTGACTCTCTACGATATAGCGGTCAGCGCCCCAATCGGCTTTGAGGGATAAGCCTTCTAAGGGTGTAAAGTATTCTATGCCGGCAAAGAAACCTACATCTTCGCCAGTAAACCAATCATCCATCATGTTCGGGGTTTCGCCATCAAGCGTGCGGGCTTCGCCAAAATGGTTGCTGATAGATTTCAGGGGATTGCTGATATGGGCGGCACTGCCTAGACGCCCCCATGCAATACCGCCTGTGAAATCAAAGTCTTTATAGCCTTTGGACAAAGTGAGGGTTTCGCCTGCCATACGTTTGTGGCCTATTGCGGATTGCAGACCTAAGGCGATCTCTGGCCGGTATGCGTTTTCCTTGAGCAGGCGCAGCTTTAAGTCTACGCCCGGGAAGAAGCGGTCAGGATCGGAGAAGATATCGGATACCAGTGCCGTCTGGCGCAGTCCAACATAAAAAGGTTCGGCCAGTTGTATGCCAAGAGTGCCATGGATATACGGGTCGCTAGTGGAGGCTGAAAACCTTACAGTGCCCGTTTTTTCCATACGGGCGTTAGGCACGGTATTTAAGCCTAATGCCCCGTAAAGTCCTGCTGTAGGCGCGCGTTCTGCGACTGCAGTGTCGGCAGGATAGGAGGTTGCGGCTATTGCCAGTGTGATCTGACAGAGTTTTCGAAGCATTGATTTACAAATGAAATGCAAGCTACGAGTGTGGCTCGCGGATGAATACTTTTTTCATGGTAACACTTCCCAAACCCACAGTCTGTAATGGATATGCATTTGTATGCAGAAAACTTTGGTAAGGTTTTTGCTGTCACAATGGAGTTATAGTTTGGTGATTTTAGGTGGTGGGGAACTTCGCGGTGGCTGTCTTACTGACACAAATAATAATTCTGATATTGATCGGTGGTCTTGCCGCTTGTGCAGCTATGATATGGCGCCAGAAGCAAGCGTTAGCATCAATGGTGACGTATAACTATCTTGAAGATGCTATTGAATCTACACCAATGGGGTTTTTGTATTTTGATAGCCGCGATCAACTACGCAAGACGAATGCAATGGCGCGTCAGATGTTGCCGTGTTTGAAAGATGGTGATTGTCCTCTTAAAACAGTCGATGCCTTTCTGGATTTTGTGTTCGCCAATCGCTACAGCAAACGCTTCGGAAACGAGCTACAAAGCAGTTCGTATCAAGAGCATGTCTTTACGCATGATTTCATGGAGGCTATGGCTTATGAGGAGCGCATTTATCTGATGCAGGCCAGTCATTCTCAAGGGGCGGCGCTGGTTGTATTCTTAACAGATGTCACAGATATCAGGATGCGCGAGTTACGCTTTCAGCAAACACAAAAGCTTGAAGCTTTAGGCCGTCTTGCGGGTGGTGTGGCGCATGACTTTAATAATTTGATTTCTATCGTCGATGGTTATTCGCGCATGATTGATAAATGCGCGCATGAAGACCCTGAAAAGGTGGTCGAGTATTCGCAGCGTATTCGTAAAGCCGCAGAACGAGGCGCGGGTTTAACAAAACAGATGCTTCTTTTTGGTCAGCATAAAATGGTTGAACCCAAGCCTATAGACCTTGCTGAGGTGCTGTCTCAGTTGGGGGACTTACTTGAGCCTATTCTTGATAAGAGCACCATCTTATCTCTGGATTTTGAGAGAGGTGTGCGGGTGAATTGCTCGCATGATGCCATGACGCAGATCCTGATGAATCTAGTCATTAATGCACGAGACGCACTTCCAGAAGGCGGCCGTATTAAGGTAACCACTCAAACAGTTAACCAAAAGTCATTACCGTCACATTTCATTGGGACAAATAAAGGCCGTAACTATGTTTGTATTTCTGTTTCGGATAACGGGACGGGGATTAGTGGGCAGGTAAAGCCCCGTATGTTCGAGCCTTTCTTTACGACCAAGTCACAAGGGCAGGGTGCGGGGCTGGGGCTATCAATGATATATGGTCTTGTAAAGGAAATGAGTGGTTTTATCGATGTTGAAACCGAAGAGGGACAGGGCACGACAATGCGCCTCTATCTACCTGTTTGCGTCGATAAGAGGAAGAATGATGTTACTGCTGATCTCGATGGAAACGAAACTTATCGTTTCGAAGGCTATACGGTAATGTTGGCAGAGGATGAGCCTGATTTGCGCGCCTTGATGAAAGAGGCGCTAGTGGATATGGGGTTTGAGGTTTTGCTTGCAGAAAATGGTAATCAAGCTTTGGTACAGCAGGATGATTTTCAAGATGATATAGCGTTTTTGATTACTGATGTGGTTATGCCAGAGCTAAACGGTATTCAGCTGGCAGATTTGTTTTCTGCGATCAGGCCGGACACACGCATTATTTTCTTAAGCGCTTTTCCTGCTAATGGGTCGCTATCAAAACTTGAGGTGCCTGAAGGCGCTAATCTTTTGCCTAAGCCCGTTGATGTCAAAAGGCTGGGGCAATTAATGCATGATTTGCTGAATGATAATGGTGAGGTTGTTAATACTAACTGTGGGGATGATGAATCATGGGCGAACTCTTATCAGGGTTAAAGGTATTGATTGTTGAAGATCAGCAGGATGCCAGATCTATGCTGCGGCATATGCTTGGCGAGTTGGGTATAAATCAGATTTTTGAAGCGCATGATGGTCGTGAAGGGCTACGGTTCATGGATTCGGCCTTTGATTTCGTAGATATGGTGATCTGTGACTGGAATATGCCTTCAATGACGGGTGTTGAATTTCTAAGGCAGCTGCGTACGGCCGATGGTTCGGTGCCGTTCTTGATGGTGACTGGTCGCGCCGATATGGATTCAGTTGTAGAGGCCAAGTCTGCAGGCGTTACGGGCTATATCCGTAAACCGTTTTCTCATCGAGAGTTGGAGGCAAAGCTGCGTATTATTCTGGCGAGAGCTGCAAATGAAGAGGCCAATTCTTAAAACGCCTTTGCATTCTTTTAATAAATTCATTATATAAACAAATAGTTGTTTTAATTACGAAGTGTAAAAATAAGAAGTATGGCCAAAGAAGACCTTCTAGAATTTAAGGGTGTTATTACAGAGGTTCTGCCGAACGCAATGTTCCGTGTGAAGCTCGAGAATGATCATGAAGTGCTATGTCACACAGCGGGTAAAATGCGTAAGAACCGCATCCGCGTATTGGCAGGCGATGTTGTGGTTGTTGAAATGACGCCTTACGACCTCACCAAGGGCCGCATTATCTACCGTGAAAAATAAGCTGATACTTGCTTCCGCATCGCCGCGGCGTCTGGATTTGCTAGCGCAGATCGGGATAAAGCCTGATTCCGTTATACCTGCTGATATTGATGAAGCGCCGCTGAAGGCTGAATTGCCGCGTCAGCTGGTTGAACGTCTGGCGATCAGCAAAGGGCAGGCTATTGCCGCAGATCATAAAGATGCCTTTATCCTATCAGCAGATACGATTGTCTCTTTAGGGCGCCGTATTTTGGGTAAACCTGCAGATCTCCAAGAGGCCGAGCAATATTTGAAAACGATGTCAGGGCGTCGCCATACGGTTATTGGCGGTATTGCTGTTATCGCGCCTTCAGGCCAGACCGTAAGCCGTGTTGTTGAGACTGTCGTCCAGTTCAAGCGTTTAAGCGATCTGGAAATTAAAGACTACCTTGATAGTGGAGAGTGGGAAGGCAAAGCTGGTGGCTATGGCATACAAGGCTGTGCCGAGGCTTATATTAAATCTATTAGGGGTTCATATTCCAATGTGGTCGGACTATGTCTTTATGATACAATGCAAATTCTGAACGGTCTGGGGTTCAAAAAATCCTGATCATCGATTGGGGAAGGGTAAGTTTTGGATATTCTGATAGAGGAAATGGGCGGTGGCGTCTGGGTAGCAGCTTTGGAAAAAGGCATGCTACAGGGGCTGGAATTTGACCCGCCCGGCGAAGAAGTGCGCTGGGGCTCTATCTACTGGGCGAAAGTTGCCCGTATCGATAAGGCGCAAGATGCCGTCTACGTGAATCTTGATGGTGATAATATTGGCATCCTTTATAACGCTGACGTCCGTATCAAGGATGGTGACGGCGGGTATAAAAAAGGCGGCGACAAAGATATCGGTAAATATCTGCAACCCGGTGAAATGATTGCTGTACAAGCCAAGAGCGGTTTTCTGCCAGATGAAGATATGCCGTTTGCCAAAGCTGGTAGTAAATCCCCGCGTGTGAGTATGAATATTACATTGCCAGGGCGCTATTTGATTTACTCGCCGATGGAAAAAGAAAATCGTATTTCTCAGCGTATTAAAGAAAAAGCCCTGCGCGAGCAAATGCACAAGATGCTGGATTCGTTAACGGGCACACATGGCTGTATTCTGCGTGCTTCCGGTGCGAATACACAGACAGATATGCTGGTGCGTGAATCCAAGATTTTATCGGCTATGTGGGGGCAGTTGCAGGAATATCTGACCGGTGATGCGCCACAGCTGATTATGGACGGTCCTGATGCCATTCAAAGAACACTGTCTGATCAGGCAGCTTCACGTATTGATCACATCGAGGTGACAACGCTTGATCACTATCAGATGGCCGAGGAGTGGTGCGATATTTATGCGCCTGATCTGGTCACGAAGATTCAGCCCGTCGAAATGGAAGGGGCGACGCAGGACTTTGCGCTGTTCGATCACTATGACATCGTTCCGCAAATCGAAGGTTTGTTCCATCCTTACGCAATACTGCCGAATGGCTCTACGATTGTTATTCAGGAAACTTCCGCTCTTACAGCGATTGATGTGAATACGGCCGCGGACAGCCGCGGGCATCTCGCTGTGAATCTGGATGCGGCCAAAGAGATCGCAAGACAGATCCGTGTGCGTAATTTAGGCGGCGCAATCATTATTGATTTTCTGAAAATGAAAAACGAAAAAGAGCGCAAGGAGCTGAAAGAGGCTCTGAGTAAGCATTTTAATAACGACCCTTGCACAGTGCAAATTCATGGCTGGACAGGTCTTGGTATGATGGAAGTTTCTCGCGGGCGCCGCACACCGCCGCTTCAGGAACGTTATGAGAGCATGGTCGGTGAATAGATCGTGCGTAGCTTTGTAAAAAAGCGCATTTTATCCTAGACAGCTTGCGTGGTTTCTTTTATAAGCGCATATCGTACAGTCTAAAAAGACATTTACACGGTACGCCCTGGTAGCTCAGTTGGTAGAGCAGAGGATTGAAAATCCTTGTGTCGGTGGTTCAAATCCGCCCCAGGGCACCACTTTCCCCCCTAGTAACATTATTTTATATTGGCGCAGGCATAGTTGCTATTCCAGCATATGAAACTATTATTCAGTGTTGTTCGTATGTGACACCACAGTAATAAATATGAAGGTTTGACCATGGGCGTTAATGCAGATGATATAAAGCGGTTACAGGCAAAGATAATTGAGATGACTCCGGCCGCCTCGAAGGGGGAGGGGCTTGTTTGTTTTGATCATGATGATGCCGAGAAGCTAGCTGCTTGTTTGGAAGAGCTTAGTGAGTGGCGCCGCCACGATGAGGATGAGCGCGCACATGGCCCGCACCGCATTATTATCGAAGGGTATTCTACTGAAAGCATCCATCATGCGTTTGCCGATGCGCTGCAGAAAACGTCTTGCTACCATTCGCAGCTACATGATGTATCGATAACTGTTTTAGGCATTAAAGAGCTCAAAAAGGGCGGTTATCGTGCGACACTAGAAGTTCATATCACACCGATGACTATGACTGATATTGAGCATCCTGATAACGAGCTTGAGGAACGCCAGAAGAATTTCAAAAACGAATATGAGAAACGCAAAAAAGATCATGAGGAGCATTTAAAGCATTTGATGCATGATCATTTCTTAGATGAATCGGGGATTACGCCGGATATTCCTGATCATATTATGATGCGTGTTGATGATGCGACACTGCTAAATATGATGATTGAAAAGGAATTTTTTAAGGCAGGACATGAATTAAGGCCTGATTTGCAGCAGGGCAGAGACATTCGGATCAACTTGCTTCATCCCGAGCCTAAGTAATTAGGCAGACTTTGCCAAACTCTGTGCTTCGTTACTGTTTATAACTTCTAGGAAGTCGGCAGCATATTTTGTCAGCTTGGACTTACCCACGCCTGAAATCTGCGCCATGCTCTCGTTGGTTGTTGGCCGTTGTGCGGCCATTTCGGCGAGTGTCTTGTCGTGGAAGATCACATAGGGCGGCACGTTCTGCTCTTTGGCTAGCTCTAGGCGCTTTTCCCTTAATAGGTCGAATAGTGATTGATCGGCATCAGACAGATCAATTTGAATTTGGGCGCGTGCGGCTTTCTTCTTGCTCTCTGATTTCGGTGGCATCCTTAGGGGCAGTGGCTGCTTTTCTTTTAAGAACGTTCTGCCTGCCGTAGATATAGCCATGCCGCCATGTCCCATAATGTCGACGTTGATCAGGCCGCGTGCCACGAGTTGTCTAATGAGAGAGCGCCATTGATTGCGGTTATGCTCTGTGCCAACGCCGAAGGTTGGTAACTGGTCGTGGCCGAAATTCTGTATGCGCTCATCTTCTTCGCCTAGTAGCACAGAAATGACATAGGCTTGTCCAAAGCGCTCACCTGTGCGGTAAATTGCAGACAGCAGCTTTTGGGCCGAGATGGAACCATCGAAAGTTTCGGGCGGCTCGAGACAGGCATCACAGTTATTGCAAGCTTGGCCTTCGTCACCGAAATAAGATAGCAGCACTTTGCGTCGGCAGTCACTGGCCTCTGTAAAGCCGAGGAGAGAATCCAGTTTACGATGCTCCATGCGTTTGCGTTCGACTGGTGCGTCACCTGTATCAATAAAACGGCGGCGAAGGGCGATATCTTCTGCGCCATATAACATCAATGCTTCGGCAGGTAAGCCGTCACGTCCCGCGCGGCCTGTTTCCTGATAATAGGCTTCAATACTGGATGGTAAGTCTACGTGAAGTACAAAGCGCACGTCAGGCTTATCAATGCCCATACCGAAGGCGATGGTCGCGACCATAATAACGCCTTGTTCGTTTTTAAAACGGCGTTGGTTTTTTTCGCGCGTTTCGTTGTCCATTCCCGCATGGTAGGGCAGGGCATTAAAGCCTTCTGCTTTAAGCCGTTCTGTGATGCCTTCTGTTTTCTTGCGGGATAGACAGTAAACGATGCCGCTTTCGTTCTTGTCTTTGCTGGCGCGCTTCAGGAAGGCTAGCATTTGTTGTGTAGGATTTGTTTTTTCCGCTACGCTGTAACGGATATTAGGGCGGTCAAAGCCGGCAATAAAGCTGTTGTCATTGCCAAGGCGCATATGGTCGACGATTTCTGTGCGCGTTGGTGCATCTGCTGTGGCTGTGAGGGCGATGCGCGGAACGGCAGGAAACATATCATTCAGGCAGTTCAGCTCACGATATTCAGGGCGGAAGTCGTGTCCCCATTGTGACATACAGTGTGCTTCATCAATGGCAATCAGTGATAAATTGATATGTTCCAGACGTTCTAATGTTTCAGGGCGCAAGATTGTCTCGGGTGCCATGTAGAGAAGGTCGATATTTCCTTTTGAGACGTCCTCCCAAATCTCGCTTTTTTCTGCGCCTGTCAGGCGGGAGTTAAGAGCAGCGGCCTTAACGCCAGCTTGGCGTAGCGCACTGACCTGATCTTCCATAAGGGCGATAAGCGGGGAAACTATAAGGCCCGTGCCTGGGCGCAGCATAGCAGGGATTTGGTAGCATAAAGATTTACCACCCCCTGTTGGCATCAATACGAATGCGTTTTTACCATCTATCACATGATCGATAATTTCGGCTTGCTGCCCACGAAAGGCATCGTAGCCGTAGACCGATTTCAGGATAGATAGTGGGGTGTTTGACATTTAAAGCGTGGTAATCCGTTTGGGTGTAATTCATTCCTCGATAGCGCATCACATATGATGTTTCAACTGATCCGTGGTTTTAGGGGCGATTGCCCTGTGTATGGAGATGGTTTTCTGTAGATTTGTTTTGAAATTGGGGCATTTCTTGCTTATCTCTACATATCGAATTTAGTGATGAAGAAGGCGAATGAAATGCAAGCTTTGGCTAAGCGCATTATTGTGTGGCTCGGGTCTCCCGCGCTCGTCTTCTATGTGATGCCCGTTTATATGGCTGTTATCATTGCTGGCACGGTTGCGCAAAAAGAATTGGGACTATATCGTTCGTTGCAGCTGTTCTTTGCTTCCCCTGTATTTTTGAGCTTAACGGCGCTGCTGACATTTGGCGTGTTTTGTCGTTTCTTGTTTCATAGCGAATGGAAGCGCGAGAAGGCTGGTATCCATCTGGCGCATTTGGGTGTTCTCATTTTGCTGGTTGGCGGCCTTATGACAGCACTTGTAGCCCGAGAAGGCTATATCACCATTCCTGAAGGTGAGACGAAGCTGTTTGTATCAGATTATCATCAGCGCGAGCTGTTGATCGTTCGTGATGGAGATGTCTTTGCCCGCGTTCCACATCAGAAGATAAAGCGCGGTCAGGCTTTGAGTTTTGACGGCCTGCCGTTACGTATTGAAGTCTTGAATAACTGCCGTAATTGCGAAATCAGCGAGCGTCAGAATGTTGCTGATAATATGCGCGGTATGTCTCGTTTTATGGCGCTGGGTGATGGGCCGCTGGAAAAAGATGAAGAGCGTAACTTGTACGGTGCAACGCTAATGCTGTCGGGTGGTACGACTGAGCAAGATGGTATGTATGTCGTGTTTGAAGCGATGCCCAACCCCATTGAAATGGATATTGACGGCCATAAGGTCGAGATAATTTACGGTAAGGCGCAGCGTGCTTTGCCGTTTGCTATCAGGTTAGATGATTTTGCTGAAGATCTTTATGAAGGCACTAGCAAGGCACGCGCCTTTCATTCTGATATCGCGGTGGTTGAACCTGAAGGGGTAGAGTGGCCTGTTCGCATCGCAATGAACCAGCCTTTACGCTACAAGGGTTACACGCTGTTTCAGTCTTCATTTATTCGTGCTGAGAACGGTGAAGAAGCAACAGTCTTGGCTGTGGTTGAAAATCAGGGATGGCTCGCGCCTTATATCGGTACCATTCTGATGGCGATTGGTCTTTTGTGGCACGCAGTTTTGGTTATGATAAAGCGGGGGCGCAGTATATGATACGGCTTCTGAATATAGCTCTGTTTATGGTTGTGCTCTGCCTATCCGTCGGGGTACAGGCTGCTGATTATCAGTCCTTTAAGGCCATACCAGTTTTACATGAGGGGCGCGTTAAGCCTTTGGATAGCGTCGCGCGTGTTTATAAGGAACGCTTATCGGGTAGTGAGCATGGCGCGGCAGTATTTATGGCGCAGGTCTTATTTGACCCCACGGCGGCCGCCGATCAGCCTGTGATCTATATTCGTGATGCCCAGGTTCTTGGCCAGCTAGGTCTTGCCGCGCGGCAGGGGCATTTATATAGTCTATCTGAGTTAGTGCCCGGTTTGCAGAAGACTGAAGACCAGCTTCCTGAATTGCTGGAAAACGAAGCCGACCTTACGACATCGCAACGTACATTTGTCGATGTGCATGAGATGGCACTCATATATTCCAGATTGCTTGGCACGTTCAGCTTTATGCTACCGATGGCTATGGCGCTTCCTGATGATGTGAAAATAGAAACAGCGTTTGAGGAGGGTGCTACTTATAGCGAGCTGCAACCATATATCGCCCAACTCGAAGAACGTCTGCAGGAAGTCGTTAAGCTCAAGGGAGAGGATTTTTCGGCATACTCGGAGCAGGAGACATTGTTGGCTGTCCTGATGTTCAGGTTACGCAGTATGGAGAGTGATTTGTCAAGAAACGATTTGTTTCGTATTTACTCTGATAGTCAATGGGTGTCTCCTTGGCAATTAATTGATGCTGCTGAAGAGAGTCAAGTATTACAACGCTGGGAAGCTTTGGCATCAGCCTACAGGCTGGGTGATATGCAGGCTTTTGAACAGGCTGCTAATTCATTGTCAGTGCCGAAATTTGAATCAGCTGTGCACCTTGAGAATTTGTATAAGGCTGTGAAGCCATTCAGACTCGCGAGTGCTTTGTACTTTGTTACGTTAGTCTTGTGTGTGGTGTATTACATCAAACCGCTAAAGGCTTTATTTGCTCTGGCATGTGTCAGCGCTGTGTTTGGCTCTTTCGTTCAGTTTAGCGGTATCTTGGCGCGCATTATCATTCTTGGTCGCCCGCCTGTTGGCTCGCTCTATGAATCCTTGTTATTTGTTGGGTTTGTTGTCGTACTATGTGCATTGATCATTCTATGTTTCCGCAGGCAAGTGGCCACATTATTGGGAGGTGTGAGTGCGGCACTAGGTATTTTGTTAGTAGCACCTTATATTGCGCCTGACGGAGATAACCTTGAGACTTTAGTGGCGGTTCTGAATACGAATTTCTGGCTAGCGACGCACGTTATATGCATTACGGTTGGTTATGGTGTTTGCATTCTAAGCGCCATGTTATCTCACATATATTTGTTTCGCCGTGGGCAGGGAGATCGCGCTGAAGGCCTGTGGTCTTTGTTATATATCATCGCTATGGTGGCGCTGTTCTTTACGGCATTCGGCACTATGCTCGGTGGCATATGGGCGGATCAGTCATGGGGGCGTTTCTGGGGATGGGACCCTAAAGAAAACGGTGCCTTGATTATCGTGTTGTGGATTGTGTGGCTTGTTCATGCGCGCTTGGGTAATCATTTATCGCGCTTGTGGCTGGCGGCGGGTTTTGCCATGCTGAACGTGATTGTTGCCTTGGCGTGGTTTGGTGTTAATTTGCTGAGTGTCGGGCTGCATTCCTATGGCTTTATATCAGGCATTGCGACCGGCCTGACGGCATTTTGTGTATCTGAATTTGTTGTTATTGGATTGCTGCTGTTAAAAGCACAGGGGAAGAAACGTGAAGCTTAATATCATTATAATGATTGGTTTGGTTCTTGTTGTAGCGTATGGCACGCACTGGTTTCAAGATCAGCCGCCGCCCGTACCTGTAAAGCCTGTTTCAGAAACGGTGAGAGAAGTTCCTGTTAGTGTTGCGGAGCCAATGCAAGGCACGTTGCCTTATTTCCTATCTGTGGCGCTTGATGGGAGCGCCGTTGAACCGAACCGTTTCAAAGGCAAGTTTGCGGCGTTGAATTTCTGGGCGACATGGTGCCCACCTTGTGTAGAAGAGTTTCCAAGACTGTTATCAATTGCCAGCGACTACCCGGATGATTTTGTGTTGGTATTGTTTTCGAGTGATAAAAGCGAAGACGACATTGATCGTTTTGTGGCGCGCCTTACAGAGGAGGAGCAAGCTATTCTAGAGCAAGATAATGTTATCATGATCTGGGATGATACGGGTGAGGCGACATTCGGTGTGTTTAAAGTCGAACGTTACCCCGAGACCATTCTTGTTGATCGTAAAGGTAAATTGCTGGGTAAGCTAAAGGGCGCGGACTGGGGCAAGGAAGCCATTACCGATTATATCGATGCCGACTCTTAATGTATTATGTAGAAAGAATTTGCATTTGAAACTTTCTGTGCTAGGGTTTTGCCTAAATCATAATTAAGAAAAATACAGGGGAGGCTGTTATGGGCAGCACACTAAGAAAATCAGGTTTGACAGCTTTGTTTACAGCCGCAGCGTTTTCGTTGTTTTCGGCATATGCAACACCTGTTATGGCGCAGGCTAATCCAACTGATCTGGTTGAGACTTTCGGTGATCAGGTTGAGCAAGGGGATGCTGTGCAACAGCTTGTGGATATGCTGAATGACGGTGGCTTTCAACTTGCCGGTATGGGCACTACAATGGGGCAGCAAGGCCCTATGGGATATATCGCTGTTTTTGCTAATAGTGCCAATGAATGGAAGATGGTGAGTATTGATCGCCGTTTTGCATCTGCGCGTGTTATGAACGAAGGCACAACTTTCAGCACTATTAATTACCGTTATAATATTCGCATTAACTATGATGCCGATATGGGCGGTGCGCAGCTAATCCCTGTTCAAAGCCAGGGCGGTGATAATGGTTGCGGAACGGAAGAAGCTTTTGGCCGTAACTTTATTAAAGAGAATTATGCGACAGGTTATTTAATGCAAGGCATTGATAGCGATAACGACATCATGAAGATATTTATCAATGATGAAGGTGGTTTCCTTGGATCATCTACGGAACAAGATTTTCATCGCACAACGTGTCCGCAGTTTCAGGGTGAAAGCTTCCGTATAGGTGAAGACTTTATGCCTACGCCGCGCGTTGCCCCTTAAACTAAGATAGTTAGGCTTAAGCGCCCGATAACACCATGCCGATGGCCGTTTTCCAGCCGTCGGCTAATTTTTTGCGCTCATCACTGTCTATCTGTGGCTTGAACTTGCGGTCGCTTTTCCAGTTGCGTTTGATGTCATCCAGATTTTCGTACACGCCGGCATATAGACCTGCCAGATAGGCGGCGCCTAAGGCTGTTGTTTCTGCAACTATGGGCACTTGTACTTCCACGTCCAGCATATCGGCGATGAACTGGCAGACAAAGTTGTTAGCGACAAGGCCGCCGTCTGCGCGGATGACTTCGGGTGTGTGGGCGCTGTCTGCACTCATGGCGCCCATCAGATCCATGGTCTGGTATGCTTGCGCTTCGAGGGCGGCGCGTGTGATGTGCTGTTTGTTGCTCTCGCGTGTTAAGCCGCTAATGATGGCTTGGGCTTCGGGTTTCCAGTGCGGTGCTCCTAAACCTGTGAAGGCCGGGACAAAATACACGCCGTTATTATCATCAACGGATGTCGCCATCTTCTCGCTCTCGGCGGCATCTTTGAAAAAGCCGAGGTCATCGCGCAGCCATTGGATCGCAGCGCCCGCGACAAAGATAGAGCCTTCGATAGCGTAGCGTGTGTCGCCGTTGATCGTATAGGCAATCGTTGTTAGCAGTTTGTTTTGAGACTGTTTGAAGTTGCGGCCGATATTCATTAGCGCAAAGCAGCCTGTGCCGTAGGTGGATTTCACCATGCCTTCTTCAAAGCAGGCTTGGCCGATCAAGGCGGCTTGCTGGTCACCTGCAATGCCGCCGACAGTCAGGTCATAGGGCAGAAGGCCATCTTTGACCTTGGCAAATTCTGATACGTTTTCCTTGATTTCGGGCATCATGGATTTGGGGATATTAAAGAGCTTTAACAGCTCATCATCCCAGTCACGCGTGATCAAGTTGCATAGCATTGTGCGGGATGCGTTTGTGACATCTGTGGCATGAACCTCGCCGCCGCTGAGTTTCCAAAGCAGCCATGTGTCTATCGTGCCGAACAGCAGATCGCCAGCTTCGGCTTTTTTACGTGCGCCGTCTACGTTATCCAGTATCCACGCGATTTTAGTGGCGGAGAAATACGGATCGAGCAGAAGGCCAGTGCGTTTGCTGACCAGTGGTTCATGACCTTGGCCTTTTAGATCTTTGCATAGATCGGCTGTGCGGCGATCTTGCCAGACAATCGCGTTATAGACAGGCTCACCTGTGTTCTTATCCCAGACAACGGTTGTTTCGCGCTGGTTTGTAATACCGATGGCTTCGGGGGCTGTTTTGGCTTTTTCAAGAACCTGTTTTGTGACTTCGAGTGTGTCGTTCCAGATATCAACGGCACTTTGTTCTACCCAGCCTTTATGAGGGTAGTGCAGTGTCAGTTCTTTTTGCGCGACTTCCAGAATGTCGCCGCGTTCGGAAAACAGGATCGCGCGGGAACTGGTTGTACCTTGGTCAATTGCCAGAATTGTCTTATCAGCCATTTTGAAAACGTCTTTCGATATTGCTTCTTGTTTTATCGCTTATGTGTAAATCGAGTTTCGAGCGGCGCCATAGCACGTCTTCGGCGGTGCACGCCCATTCGTGTTCTATTAAATAGGAAATTTCGGATTCGTAAATATCATCGCCGTAATGTGTCCCCAGATCGCCATCATTGATCACTTGGGGCAGGCGCGTGCCGTAATTGCGAGCAAGACGGTAGATCAGATTTGAATTGAGATCAGGGTAGCGCGTTTGCATGTCCTGCACGAAGACGTCGAAGTTTTCGATGTCACCGCCCGGCAAGACTTCGTGTGCTGTCCAGCTTGGTTTGTCGGTCAATACGTCCAGCGCGTCTTCAGCCAATCTACGGTAAGTAGTGATTTTGCCGCCGAAGACGGACAGTATCGGCGCGCCGTGCGTGTTATCTAATATCAGTTTGTAATCACGGGTAACGGCGCTTGCGTTGTCGTCGCCGTCATCGAGAAGAGGGCGCACGCCGCTATAGGTTTTGATGATATCGGCGTGGGTAATTTGTTTTTCGAAGTTCGAGTTGATGGCGGTTATCAGATAGTCTTTTTCGTCTTCGCTGATGGCTGCGTCATAGGCATTGCCGTCAAAGCTCTCGTCCGTTGTGCCGATCAATGTGAAGTTATGTTCGTAAGGAATGGCAAACACGATGCGGCCATCAGGCTGTTGCAGAATGTAGGCGTGATCTCCTTCGAATAGTCTAGGTACTATAATGTGGCTGCCCTTTACTAAACGTATACGCGGCGTTTCGGATTGTGATAGATTGTTGTCGTCCAGCAGACTTCTTACCCATGGGCCTGTCGCGTTTACCAGTTTGTCAGCCGTAACGGTTTTGTGGCCGTCCAGCGTGATGAGCCATTTACCGTCTTTGATTTCCAGTTTCGTGCAGCTTGTTTGCGTCAGGATATCTGCACCATGTTCGGCGGCGCTCATGGCGTTCAAGACAACCAGCCGTGAATCCTGTACCCAGCCATCTGAATATTCGAAGCCTTTGGTGAATTTTGATTTCAGTATACCGTCGTTAAAGTTGATTTGCTTTGATTTGGGCAGGGTAATGCGTCCGCCGATATGGTCATATAAAAAAAGTCCCATGCGGATTAGCCATTTCGGGCGCAGGTGACTGTCATGCGGCAGTTTAAAGCGCAAAGGCCAGATGATATGCGGTGCGAGTTTTAACAGGACTTCGCGTTCTTGTAATGCGTGGCGCACTAGTTTGAATTCGTAATATTCAAGGTAGCGCAAACCACCATGAATAAGCTTTGTGCTTGCTGATGATGTTGCTTGGGCAAGATCTTTGGCTTCGACTAGTAAGGTGCTTAGGCCACGACCTGCGGCATCGCGTGCAATGCCTGCGCCATTAATTCCGCCGCCAATAATGCATATATCGTAATGTTTAGTCTGATGATTCATCAGGCTAATTTAACATGGGTCTTGTGCAATGTGCAGATGATTGTGAAAAAACGGCGGGCGGTTTCGTGATCCATTTTGATTTTGCCTTCAAGGCGTTCCTGAATGAGATCAGCCCCTTCGTTATGGATGCCGCGGCGTGCCATGTCGATGGCTTCGAGTTTGTCGGCTGTCGCGTGCTGGCGGGCTTGTTCGTAACTTTCCAGCATTAAGAAGTAATCCTGAATAATACGGCGATAGGGTTTTAGCGCCAGCACCAGCGTATTTAAATCCTGTCCTTCCGCGTTACGGATATAGATGACAAGGCGATGATCTTCGATACCGAGTTTCAGATCATAAGGCGCGCTTGTGTCTTCGTAGGGTGTGAACTCTTCACAGCGCTGCATGTTCTGGAGGGCTTGTGCTTGCTCGCGCGCCAGATATTCGGGCAGGGCGCTTTTGCTGTCCTTGATAATCTCGATACTGGCGATTTGTCTGGTGTTCGTCACGGCGCTGCATCCCTTTGGTTTTACTATCATATAGATAGGTTCATTTGAAAAGGGTTGCAGCGCACAAAAAGTGATTTATCCGCTTATGATGGTTTGGGCTTGTTGTCGGGCTCGCTGCTATGGGCGGCGGGCGTGTCGATGCCGTATTCTTTGCGGAAGGCGCTTGTTGATGGTGCGCGGCCGGCAAAGCGGTTGAATGTTTCATGCGTAGTGCGGGCGCATCCGTCGGCATAAAATTCACGTAATGCAACGCCGCGTGCTGTGTCGTACAGACTAGAGTCTTTGAAGAACGAGAACAGATCCGCAGCGCATGTATCAGCCCAGAGATAACTATAATATCCTGCCGCGTAAGAGCTTTGCGGTGAGGAGAATAGGTGATCAAAGCGGGTCAGCGGATAGGGGCGGATCATATCTGCCACGGGGCTGTCCAGCTTGGCTTTCTCATGAATATCCGCTGTGTTGCGGTAACGTGACGGGTTTGTGCTGTGGAACAGGAAGTCACGGCGTGCGTTCTGGATGATCAGCAGCGGCTGACGGTCTGCCATGAAGCTTTCTGATTCTAGTTTTGCTTCAATTAGCGCGTCAGGCACAGCTGCGCCTGTTTTGTAATGCTTTGCGTATCTTTTTAAGACTTCGCGCTCAAAGGCCCAGCGTTCTTGCACCATGGCTTGCTGTTCTGTGAAGTCGGATGCGTGGGCGCTTGTCCCGTGTAGTATCGGATAGCGCGAGCGCGTGCCGAGTAGCATGTTAAGGGAGTGGCCTGCTTCGTGGAAGAATGTTGTTACCTGCACAGGGTCAACCAGTGCAGGCTTGCCGGCAGCAGGTTTTGGCAGGTTACAGTTCATGGCGGATATGACGGGTTTGCCGTCCGTGGCGCTCTGGTATGTCGTCGCCCATGCGCCGCCGCGTTTGCCTGTGCGTGCGAATAGATCCATGTGCAGGATGCCGATATAGCCGCCTTTGTCATCATAAATGTCGAAAGCGCGCACATCATCGCTGATCGTGGAGTAGTTTTTGTTTTCTTCAAAACGGATGTTGAAGAGTTCGGAGGCGTGATCGATAAAGCCTTCGATTACATTTCCGACTTCCAGATATTCGGATAGCTCTTTTGAGTCGTAGCCCCATGTTTCTTTTTTATAGCGCTCTGTCCAGAACGGTACGTCCCATGGCTCTAGCGGGTCATTCTGTCCGTTTTCGGCGGCGAACTCTGTCAGTGTCTGGATTTCTTCTTCAAATCGTTTCAGTAGCGGTGCTTCGATTTCATCGAATAGCGCTTCTACAGCGGCCAGACTACCTGCCATTGTTTTGGATAAAGCGTAGTCTGTGTAATCTTTATATTGTTCGTTTTGTGGTCTGCCGCGGTTCAGGATTTCTACACGCTTTTGACGGTATTCTTGCAGCAAGCGGATTGGAGCTTCGTTTGTGTAGGGTGCTTCTGTGCCTGTGTTGTTCAGGGCGTTAAAAATCTTTTCACGGAAGCCGCGGTCTTCGGCAATGCCCAGCAACGTATCGATGGCCAGACGTTCAGGCACGAAGAGGTAGCCTTTGGCGTTACCAGCAGTTTGCAGGTGCTGTTTTACCTCATCAGAAAGTTCTTCATAAAATTCCTTGTCGGCATCTTTCGCGCCTGCGGATATTCCCGCGATGGCTTGCGCGAAGTTTTCTTCCATGCTGGCCAGCGTATCTTCGGGAATGCCAGCTGTTTCTGCCTGGCTAACGATGAATGCCTGCTGGTTTGTCGAGGCGGCCAGATTGCTTTTGTACTGGGCGCAGAAATCAATCATAGCCTCGTCAACGGTGTTCAGTTCTTCACGGTCTGCGGGGGACAGCAATGTGCCGCTTTCTTCAAACTCGCCGTAAAGTTCTTGCAGGACGCGGATTTGTTCGTCATCAAGGCCGAGTGTGTCGCGCGCGTCATAAACGGATTTGAAACGGGCGGCGAGGGCATCATCCTGAAAAATCTCTTTGGTCAGTTTTTGCGCTTTTCTGCTAAGCGGCTGGTAAAGCTCTTCGATCGCCTTGCTGCTTTTATTGCTGTAAAACGCGCCGTAGATACTGAAAATACGGGACATCGCGCGGCTTGTTTTTTCGAGCGGCTCGATCGTGTTTTCAAATGTCGGAAGATCATCGCAGTTTTTAATCTCATCCACGATCGCCATGGACTCGTCATAGGCAGCGTCAATCGCAGGCAGGAAATGCTCCGGCTTCACGGCTTGAAAATCAGGTGTCTGGTTCGGATTATCGATCAATGGATTTGACATGCTTATGCTCCCTATAAAAACTTATACTGTTTTATAGAAAATATGGTTAAGCCTGTCAAAAAAGAATGACTTAAGCCGCAGGACCGATGCGTTCGATATTCGCGCCAACAGCCTGCAGTTTTTCAACGATGTTTTCGTAGCCGCGATCAAGGTGGTAGATGCGGTTAACAATCGTTGTGCCTTCGGCGACCAGTGCGGCCAGTACCAGCGCGACAGATGCGCGCAGATCTGTGGCCATGACTTCGGCACCTGTCAGTTTTTCAACGCCGCGGATAATGGCGGAGTTGCCGTGTGTGCGGATGTCTGCGCCCATACGGTTCAGTTCTGGAACGTGCATGAAGCGGTTTTCGAAGATAGTTTCTGTTACCATGCCTGCGCCTTGGCAGAGTGTTAGCATTGTCATGAACTGTGCTTGCAGGTCGGTGGCAAAGCCCGGGAAAGGCTCTGTCATGATATCCGTGCCGATCAGCGGCTTGCCGTTACGATGACAAATAACCGCGTCACCGTCTTCTTCGATTTCAAGGCCTGCTTCTTTTAGAGGGCCGATCAGTGAGTTCAGGTGATCAAGGCGCATTTTTTCAAGGCGCAGCGTGCCGCCTGTCAGGCAAACGCCGATCATCCAAGTGCCTGCCTCGATACGGTCGGCAATTACGTCATGAACGCAGCCATGCAGTTTATCAACGCCTGTGATTTTGATGGTCGCTGTTCCTAGACCTTCGATCTTAGCGCCCATCGCGATCAGACAATCACCCAGATCAACGATCTCAGGCTCCATCGCGGCGTTTTCAAGTATGGTTTCACCCTTGGCCAGCGTTGCCGCCATCATCAGGTTTTCAGTCGCGCCAACGGACACTTTCGGGAAAGTGATATGCGCGCCTTTCAGGCCGTCTTTGGCTGTTGCTTTCACGTAGCCTTCGTTCAGCTTGATCTCTGCGCCCATGGCTTTCAGGCCATCAAGGTGCAGGTCAATCGGGCGTGTACCGATGGCGCAGCCGCCCGGTAGTGAAACTTCGGCTTCGCCGTTACGGGCGAGCATCGGGCCCAGCACCAGTACGCTGGCACGCATTTTGCGCACCAAATCATAAGGGGCGCGCAGTGATGTGATTTCTTTTGTTTGTAGAACCAGAACACCGTCTTCACGGTAGGCTGCACGTGTGCCGAGTTTTTGCAGAACGGCAACCAGCGTGCGGATATCGCCCAATTCAGTTGGCATGTTTGTGAATTGCAGTGCGTCTTCGGACAGCAATGTGGCGCACATCAGGGGCAGGGCTGCGTTCTTTGCGCCGCTGACTTCGATGGTGCCGTTCAGTCGCTGGCCGCCGACAATGCGCAGACGGTCCATACCGGATTTCTGTGTTTGCGGGGCAAAGATATCTTCTGCCGATAACGGCTGTGCGATGGCTGCTTGTGTCATGTTTTTAATCCTTAGAGGCGGGGGAGCGTAACGCCCTTTTGACCCATGTATTTACCGCTGCGGCTGGAGTAGCTGACTTCGCAAGGCGCGCTGCCTTTGAAGAACAGGAACTGTGCCACGCCTTCATTGGCGTATACTTTGGCAGGCAGTGGTGTTGTGTTTGAAATTTCGAGTGTAACGTGACCTTCCCAGCCCGGTTCCAGCGGTGTGACGTTTACGATCAGGCCGCAACGCGCATATGTGCTTTTACCCAGACAGACAACCAGAACGTCTTCAGGGATTTTGAAGTATTCAACGGTGCGTGTCAGAACGAAGCTGTTTGGCGGGATAACGCATACATCTGTTTTGCGTTCCACGAAGCTTTGTTGCGAGAAGTCCTTCGGATCGACGATAGCGTTATCGACGTTCGTGAAGATCATGAATTCATCAGAACAACGTGAGTCATAGCCATATGATGACAGGCCATAGGAAATAACGCCTTCGCGGGTCTGTTTTTCCACGAATGGTTCAATCATGCCGTGGTTCATAGCCAGATCACGAATCTGGTGGTCTGCCAGAATGCCTGGCTGTGCCTGAATGGCTTGGATTTCCTTCTCAATTTGCTCTTTTGTCATCATGTTCATGTTGTGCCTCATGTGTGTCAGCTTGGCTTGTTTCTGTGTCGCGCTCGCGCTGCTGTGCTTTACGTAGCCTGAGATTATTGCGCAGAGCTTCCGCTCTCTTGCGTTCTTTCTCGGCACGTATATCTGCTTTGCTTCCGCCGGACATAGTGTAATTGCCTCGCCTTGGTAAATATCGCCGCATAATGTGGCGTAAACGTGTCATTTTTTAGAAAAACCGAGGGTATTTATAGGCAAAAGCTGTGGCAAATGCCAGAAAATTAGTTAACGGGGCAGGGATTGGCTGTGCATTAGATTGGGCCGCACTTATAACGTTTCAATGAGATGCAGAAGCTTAGAAAACTGTTCTTTTCTTTCCAGGCCTTTGTTCGCCGATGATGGCGGTGAGGCGATCGGTGTTTTGTTGTCTACTTTTTGTGTGATGTAATCTTGCAGTACACCTTTCAGTTCGTCTGAATTTCTGAATATTTTGCCGACCTGTCTTTCTTTGATGAGCTCGCAAACAGCGCCATCGTCATAATGACCTGTAGCAATGATCGGTCGCTTGGCACCAAAATATTCGAACAGCTTTCCTGTGAAAATGCCGTGTGCTTGCGGTCCTTTTGAAAGAAGGAATAGTAGTAAATCGGCGGATTGTTGCGCAGCTATAGATTTTGCGAAGGGCATTTCGCCAGGAGTGCAAATTATGTCCTCAATGCCTATTTCTTTAGCTTTGTTCTGAACCGCTTTATGGTTGCGGCCAAGGAAGATGACGCGAATTTTATCTTTCATATCCCTAGGAAGCAGTGCGCAGGCGTTCAGTATGAGTGATACATCTTGGAAGTCGTGATAGATCTCACCTGTATAGAGTATGTTTAACTTTGAATGATCTAGAAAATCTAATTCATCTTCCAGTTTTGCCGCGGCTTTGTAATCATCGCCGTCAAACCCGTTCATAATTAAATGCGTGGTTTTGTTGTGCATGGCCGAGAGCTTATTCACGAAAAGAGGCGATATGCTAATAAGGCTTTTCGCTGTTTTCATGGTGTTCTTTTCAATGATCTTATCAATAGGTCGGCGGAACCTAAGATAAGGCTTGGCATGATTTTCGCTCCATAGGTCGCGGTAGTCTGCGATCCAAGGGATGTCTACGTATTTGGCAAGCTTGCTTGCAACAATAAAGGCAGAGAAAGGACCGCCGCTGGTAATGATTAAATCCGGCTTGTCTTCGTCTATGAGCTTCTTGCCTTGTTTTACAGCGGGCGAAATCCACCCCCAGTAGTTGTCGGGGATGCAGAATAGTGATGAGTAAAGTTTTGCGATGAAACTGCGTTTACCATCTGCGCGCAGGGTTGGTAGGGCGCTGTTCGCAGTATCCTGACCTTTCATCTTTTGTACGATTTTTCTGATATTGGTATTCAGATCAAACCAGTCTGTGCGTGTTACTTTGTCTTCGGGGATTTCAATGTTTAACGTTTCTGTATATCCGCTTTTGCTGGCGGCCAATACACGCACATCATGACCCTCATTCGTCAGATATTTGGCCATTTTACTGACCCTGACGGAGCCGATCACGTTCGCCGGTGCGAATAAGAATGAGACGATAAGTATCTTCATAAACTACAAAAGTTGCCCTTATAGAAGCTAAATGCCCTTCAATTTGCGTTGTTCCTGATCTTATTACAAGAGTTTATCGAAGTCACTTCTAATACGTTAGGGACTATGCTCTAATGCTCGAAGTTATTCATATTTACATCATATTACATTGGTGATAGTTAACGTCTCATGGAACACGTAGAGAATTTAATTAGTAAAATCATAGAGAAGCAGGCTGTTATAGGCATTCTGGGGATGGGCTATGTAGGCCTGCCTTTGATGCTTAGATATGCTGATTTAGGCTATAAAGTTGTCGGCTTTGATGTTGATGAGTCTAAGATCGAAAAGATTGAAAACGGCCAAAGTTACATCGAGCATATTAATGCGGATAATATTAAGAAGGCCGTTGATAATGGTATGCAGGCGACTACGGATTTCTCGCGCATAGCTGAAGTTGACACCGTTATCCTGTGTGTGCCGACGCCGCTGAATAAATACCGTGAACCTGATCTTAGCTTTGTGATTAATACGCTTGAATCAACCTTGCCGTATTTGCGTGCGGGTCAGATTGTATCTCTGGAGAGCACAACTTATCCTGGGACTACCGAAGAAGAGCTATTGCCGCGTATTGAAGGCACCGGTCACAAAGTCGGAGACGATATCTTTTTGGTGTATTCTCCGGAGAGGGAGGATCCCGGTAATCCTAATTTTACTACAAATACTATTCCTAAAGTGCTGGGGGGGCACACGGCGGCATGTTTAAAGGTCGGTGAAGCGCTTTATGGGCAGGCGATCGACAAAGTGGTGACTGTTAGTTCTACGCGAGCCGCAGAGATGACCAAGCTTTTGGAGAATATCCACCGTGCTGTTAATATTGGTCTTGTGAATGAAATGAAAGTTGTCGCTGACCGCATGGGGATTGATATCCATGAGGTGATTGATGCGGCTGCTACGAAGCCTTTTGGTTTTACGCCATATTATCCGGGGCCTGGTCTTGGCGGTCACTGTATTCCTATTGATCCTTTTTATCTGACATGGAAAGCGCGCGAGTATGGTTTGCATACGCGCTTTATTGAGCTGTCAGGCGAAGTGAACGCGAAGATGCCGGCTTATGTGATTGAGAAGCTGACGAATGCGCTGAATCGTGAGGGCAAGTCTGTTAAGGACAGTAAAATCTTGGTTCTCGGTATAGCCTACAAAAAGAACGTTGATGATATGCGTGAGTCGCCGTCTGTTGAGATTATGGAGATGCTGCAATATCGCGGTGCTAATATTGAATATAGTGATCCGCATGTGCCAAAGTTTCCCAAGATGCGTAAGTATAAATTTGATTTATCGTCCGTTGCTTTGACGCCTGAAAACTTAGCGTCCTATGATGCTGTTGTACTGGCAACAGATCACGATAAATTCGATTATGAGCTTGTAAAGAAGCACGCTAACTTAATTATCGATGCGCGTGGCAAGTATCGTGGTCATTGCGAAAAAGTTGTTAAAGCCTAGGTAGTAAAGGGATTGCTGTGAAGAAATTCGGATTGATTGGGGCGGCAGGTTATATTGCGCCTAGACATATGAGAGCAATTAAAGATCTGGGGCATGAACTGACATGCGCTTATGATATTAATGACTCGGTTGGTATTATTGATTCTATTTCTCCGAACAGTGAGTTTTTTACCGAGTTTGAGCGTTTTCAGTATTACGCCAGCAATTTGCAGCGCTCACCTGATACAGCGCTGGATTATATCGGCGTTTGTAGTCCCAACTATCTTCACTTATCGCATATTGCCGCAGGCCTGCGTCTAGGCTGTGATGTCATTTGTGAAAAGCCGCTTGTGCCAACCCCAGAAGCTCTGGATGAATTGGCGGCTGTAGAAAAAGAGACAGGTAAGCGTGTTTTTAACATACTGCAATTGCGCCATCACCAGTCGATTATAGATTTGAAGGCCCAGGTTGCTGCTGATTCAAAGAATGACAAATATGAAGTTGATCTGACCTATATTACGTCTCGTGGTAAGTGGTATCAGGAGAGCTGGAAGGGTGATCCACGTAAGTCTTACGGTGTGATTATGAATATCGGCATCCATTTCTTCGATATGTTGCATTATATTTTTGGTGGTCTCGAAAAGAACGTATTGCATTATCAGGATGCTTATAAAGCGTGTGGTTATCTGGAATACGAAAATGCTCGTGTGAAGTGGTTCCTGTCTGTAGACGCGGAAGACCTTCCTGAAAGTGTTAAGGGGAAGCAGCCAACCTATCGCTCTATTACGGTTGATGGACAGGAAATAGAGTTCTCTGCAGGCTTTACAGATCTTCATACTGTTAGCTATGAAGAGATTATTAAGGGCAAAGGTTTCGGTATTGAAGATGCAAGACATTGTATCGAGGCTGTGAATGATTTGAACAATATGAAAGTGGTTACACCTGATGCTCAGGAGGCTCACCGCTTTTACAAGCGTTTGGCAGGCTAAAGGTTTTTTTATGAATGACGTGCGAAAAACAATAGCCGTTTTTGCCTATGATTTTCCGCATAGGAAAACGCAAGAGTTTCTCACTCATCTATATCTTCACGATTATGGGCACGATGTTGTTGTTTTGGCGGCGCCTTTTAAGAAGCTCGATTTAGGCACGGTCAATCTTCCGCAGACTGCAAAGATCAATCATATAAAGCCCGTCGATACTAAGGAGCTCTGTGAAAAGTTTGGTTTCTCCTATTACGCTGTTGATCATGATGATGCGCTAGAAATAGCTAAAATTGTCGAAGATCATCACCTTGAGATTGCATTCATTGCAGGTGCCCGCATTTTGAAGGCGCCTGTTATTGATTTATTTGCAACAGGTGTTGTGAACTTTCATCCCGGTCCTTTGCCTGAAACCGCAGGTCTTGATAGTTTTCATTACGCGATAAAGAATGACTCTTATCCTGGGATTACAGCGCATTTTATCAACACGAAAGTAGATGAAGGGGCGCTGATTGAATTCTTTCAATTAGACGTTATGCCTCATGATAGTTTTGAGATTATGGAGGAAAACCTTTTTACTCTTCAGATTTCTGCGTTTCAGAGTTTGCTGACCAAGGGGCTGGAATTCCAATCTGTTCCCATTAACCGTCCTTTTAAAAATCAGCCAATGACGCTTGAAGAAAAAGAGCAGGTTGTCGCTGGCTTTGGTGCTTGGCGTGATAAATTAGTGCGTAAGCAGGGCCTTATTGCGGCAGTTGAGGCAGGAGATATTGAGGCCGTTCAATCTTGCGTAAATGCGGACACTGTAAACGACACTTTAAATAAAAGTGGCTGGACGGCGTTGTCGGTTGCTGTTCATAACCAGCATCGGGAGATGGCTGAGTATCTTCTGCAGATTGGCGCGGATGTGAATGCCACGAATATAAAAGGCACAAGTGTGCTGATGTATGCCAAGACCAAACTTCTTAATCAGGGGCAGGGCGGGTATGATCTACTCGATATGTTAGTTGCTCATGGTGCTGATATTACGCATACGGATGTTTTCGGCAAAACCGTTGTAGACTATACGCGTCAGGCAGGTGATGAGGTGCTTGCCGGTTACTTTGAAAAACAAATGCAGAAAGCTTAGCAATCATCATGCAGTTCATTGATTTAAAATCTCAGCAAGATCGTATTAAGAGTCATATTGATGCCAATATCAGCAAGGTATTGGAGCATGGCTTATATATTCAGGGACCTGAAGTAAAGGAGCTTGAGGCAAAGCTGGCAGCGTTTACAGGGGCTGGGCATTGCATTTCTTGCGGTAATGGTACTGATGCGATCCAGATTGCCTTGATGGCCTTGGGTGTATCTGAAGGTGATGAAGTTATTACCCCGGGTTTTACTTATGTGGCCACGGCAGAAGCAGCTGCAGTCTTAGGCGGTAAGCCTGTTTTTGTTGATGTGGAGCGCGATAGTTATAACATCGATCCGAAGTCTCTTGAGGCAGCGATTACTGACAAGACAAAGGCTATTATCGGGGTTTCTCTCTATGGTCAGTGCGCTGATTATGATGTCATCAATGAAATAGCGGCGAAGCATGGGCTGCCCGTGATTGAGGATGCGGCGCAAAGTTTTGGAGCGTCTTATAAAGGCCGCCGCTCTTGTAACCTTACTACAATTGCGACCACCAGCTTTTTTCCTAGCAAGCCATTGGGGTGTTACGGTGATGGTGGTGCCATGTTTACGAATGATGATGCGCTAGCAACCAAGCTGCGCCAGATTTCTGTTCATGGTCAGGATAAGAAGTACCACCATCTGCATGTCGGTGTTAACAGTCGTTTGGATACATTGCAGGCCGCTATCTTGCTCGCCAAGATGGATGTGTTTGAAGACGAGCTGGCGATGCGACAGCAAGTAGCGGATCGTTATGATGTTTTATTGAAAGATATTGGTATAGATACGACGCCTGTAATTGCAGAGCATAATCGTAGCGCTTGGGCGCAGTATACCATTCAGGTGGCTGACAGAGATACTTTGCAGACAAAGTTGAAAGAGCAAGGTGTGCCAACTATGGTGTACTACCCTGTGCCTCTTAATCACCAAAGAGCGTTTCCTGCCAGTCATTGTGATCTCCCTGTTGGGGATGAGCTGTCTCAAGCAGTGATTAGCCTGCCGTTTTCGCCATATATCACTGCGGAAGAACAGGAAAAGGTTGTTGGCGCATTGCAAATAACGCTTAAATCCTAGCGCTAAATGTTTTCTAATTCTTGCAGCGTATATCCGGAGGCTAGCTGTGTCTGAAAAGAAGAATAAAAAGATCGTTCTGATTCCTGCTTACAACGAAGCAAATTCGTTGCAAGAGCTGATTGAGGTTGTCGCCGCTACTGCTAAAGAGCAGAAATGGGAATATCGAATTATCATTTGTAATGATGGGTCTGCAGATAAGACAGGTCTTATTGCCATGGAAATGGCGGATATTTACCCTGTCGAGGTTATGCATCACAAGATTAACCGTGGCCTTGGTGAGACCGAACGTGATTTGTTTGAGCGCGCGGCGGAAATTGCGGCTGATGATGATGTGATTATTCGTGTTGAAGGGGATAATACACACAAGCCTCAATATATGATCGATATGGTTAATAAGCTGGAAGAGGGATTTGATGTTGTTGCCTGTTCTAGATATGCCGAGGGTGGCGGCCAAATGGGGCTGAATGATAAAAAGATTTTTATCAGTAAGTGCGCCAATCTGTTTATGCGCTTCTTCTTCCCGATAAAAGGCCTGAAAGAATATTCGTGCGGGTTTCGTGCCTATCGCGGCGAGACAGTTAAAAAGGCCATTAAATTTTTCGGCAATGATTTTATTCAGCTTAAGGAGCTTGGTTTTACCTGCACGCTCGAAGTTATTGTGAAGCTTAATATTCTAGGAGCCCGCTTTGCTGAGGTGCCGTTTGTATTGAGATATGATGACAAAAAAAGTGATAGCAAGATGATCGGAAGCATCACGATGCTGGGCTATATGATCATGACGCTCATTTATTACTGGCCGTTTGGCGGTTGGTATTTTGGGTATAAGAAACAAATTCAGGAAATGAATAAGTAAGCTATGTGTGGCATTGCCGGAATTATAGGTCCACATATAGGGACTGCAGATACTCAGCTTGTTGAAAAAATGACGGCTGTTCTTGCGCACCGCGGCCCTGACGGTGATGGGTTTGCACATGGCGAACGTTTTGCTTTCGGTCATAGACGGCTCTCGATTATTGACATTGAGCAGGGTGCGCAGCCAATGCTGTCTGCTGATGACCGTTATGTGCTGACCTATAACGGCGAAATCTATAATTACAAAGAGCTTCGTGTTGAATTAGAAGCCGAGGGCGTAAGCTTTCGAACGAATTCCGATACCGAAGTTCTTTTACAGGCGTTGATCAATTACGGCCATAAGGCAATGGACAAGCTTATAGGCATGTATGCCTTCGCATTCCATGATAAAAAAACTGGGCGCACGTTACTGGCACGCGATGAGATGGGGGTTAAGCCTCTTTATTATACCGTACGTGATGGTAAATTGTATTTTGCTTCCGAGATAAAAGCGTTGTTACAGAACCCTGCAATTCAGGTGAAGTTAAACGCCCATGCGCAAAAACAATATATGACGTTCCAGTTTTGTTTGGAAGAGCTGACACTTTATGATGGTATCTACGCGCTGAAGCCCGCGCATTATATTGAGATAAAAGCGGCAACAGATTTAGAAAAGTCCTTAAAGCAAAAGGCTTATTGGCATCTGGATTACAATACTGATTTTTCTATGACAGAGGATAGCTGTCATGAAGAACTGGATGCGTTAATCCATGATAGCTTAAGGCTACAGCTTCGCAGTGATGTGCCACTTGGTGCGTATTTGTCGGGTGGTATTGATTCCAGTTTTATTACTGCGATGGCCAGCGAGAACCTTGGTAAGGGTGTTGATACGTTCCACGGACGTTTTGCGGAGGGGCTGGATTTCGATGAATCTCGTTACGCCAAAGATGTCTGCAAAATGCATAAGGCGAACTATATTGAGACAGTGCCGACGGCAGAAGACTTTGTAAATTACCTGCCGAAGATTATCTATCATATGGATGAGCCGACTGCTGGTCCGGGTGTGTTCCCGCAATATTGTGTTTCTCACAAAGCATCAGATCATGTGAAGGTTGTTCTAGGTGGTCAGGGCGGTGACGAGATTTTTGGCGGTTATGCGCGTTATGTTGTTGCTTATCTGGAGCAAGCTTTAAAGGGCGCGATTACAAACTCGAATGAGGAAGGTAAGCATATTGTTAGCTTGGCCTCTATAGCGCCTAACCTTGGTATCCTGGAGCAGTATACGCCCATGCTGAAAAGCTTCTGGAGTAGCGGTCTGTTTGAGGGCATGGATAAGCGTTATTTCAAGCTTGTAGATCGTTCGCCAAATATCAATAAGATCATGGCGTATGAGTTGTTCGATGATCATGCGCGTGATGAAATATTTGCAGATTTCCAGTCAGTCTTTAACGCGCCTGATACTGTGTCATACATCAATAAGATGACTAACTTTGATTTGCACACGCTGCTGCCAGCTCTCTTGCAGATTGAAGATAGAGTCAGTATGTCCGCGTCAATTGAAACGCGTGTTCCGTTTATCGATAAGCGCATTGTCCAATTGATGGCAGAGACTTCGCCCACGATTAAGTTTGCTGGGGGGAAGACTAAGAATGCGCTTAGAAAAGTTGCGCAGCCTGTCCTTCCAGCTTCGGTTATGGATCGCCGTGATAAGATGGGTTTCCCTGTGCCGCTTAATGAATGGATGCGCAAAGGGGTCGTGAAAGAATTTGTATCTGATATCCTGTTGTCTCAGCGAAGCCGTGAACGCGGCATGTTTGACATGATTGAGATGGAGAAGCTTATCCATGCCGAGGCCAAGTTTGGCCGAGAGCTTTGGGGCGCCTTATGTATTGAGCTTTGGCACCAGATTTTTGTCGATAAATCATTCAAGGTCTAAGGGTGCGGATTATGACGGCGCTCGGATTTTCTGAAAAATATAAAGATTATATTCGTGATGTAGGTGCCAGACTTTACTGGCCGGAGCCGTCACAGCAAGAGCTTCTAAATTCACTTCCAGTCTATAATGGTTCTCATGATTATACAGCTGACTGGGTCTATGTGGCTTTACCTGAATGGGCAGTCGACTTAAGTGCGGATGGCAAAGGTATCTTGGTGGATATTTCTGCGTGTAAGAACGCTAGTAACCCTGATTGGCGCGAGACGAACTGGTGGGCTGCAGCTTTTCATTATTTAAACGGCTCTGCAGAGCGTCAAGCTGAGATTGCGTTGGGAAAGCCTCTGCATTCTTATTCGTTTCGTATGCCGAATTCCCATGCTGACTTATATGAGTATGCGTGGTTTAACAGGATATTGTTATTTCTTCGTAGATGGGCTGCGCATGAGAATGGCATCAGTGAAGAGCAAGCTTTCCCCGTCAAGCCAGACGGAACTTTTTTGCTAACCCACGATGTGGATTATATCAAGAAGACGTTACCACTGATTATTAAGAAAAGTGTGTTTGATGTTATGAGGTTTTTCAAATCTCTGGCATCGCTAAAAATAGGGGAAGCGTTTCAAACGGCGTTTAAAGCTATACAATTTGCGTTAACTCCGCGCCGTTATAATCTGTTTTCTCATATTGTTGAATTAGAAAAGAGCGCAGGCTATACAAGCGTTTTTAATTTTTATCCAGGTCGAAGCGTTTCGAAAAAATCATGGCTTCTTGATCCTTCCTATTCACTAGAAGATGTAGCCGGTGCTATTGCCTATTTAGAAGAAGAGGGATGCGAGATCGGGCTTCACCCTACATATGGTTGTTGGGAGAATGGAAAGCTATATAACGAGCAAAAGGCCTTGTTAGATAAATATTTAAAGACGCCGACTGAGTCAGTGCGGCAGCACTGGCTACGTTTTTCGTGGCAAAGCACATGGGAGGCGCAAAGACTCGCTGACTTAAAGCGTGATACGACACTGCTGTGGAATGATCGTCCTGGTTTTCGAAATAGTACCGCCTTGTGGTTCTCTCCTCTTGATGATGGAGAGGTTATGGATGGTTTTCAGGCTTTACCAACGGCCATAATGGATTCACATTTCTTTGATTATACTACTGCTGATGAACAAACGCAGTTTGCGAGATTGAAGCATTATTTGGATGAAGTCCGATTTGTGGGTGGTGAGATTGCTATAGTCTGGCATCACCGCGTATTCCATCCTGAAACAGGGTGGGGCGGGCTGTATGAAAAGCTATTGAATTATATTAAACTGGCAGATGATGAAAAAAGATAACCCTTATGCTCCGGAAATATATGCGAACTTGCCGCGTATACTGTCTCTTTTTGATCCTGATCGCTTAAGCCCGTGTTATGGCGTTGGCGATAGGGATTATTGGGGCTGGAAAACAAAGGATTTCATAAATGGTACTTATCAAGGGGCGGCTCACGGCTTAGCGCTGCTCTTGAAGCATGATTTGCTTCCCGATTTTTTGGGGCGAGAGCAAACACTAGAGCTTATAGGTGCGATTTTTAAGGGTACAGCTGCAATAACTAGAAAAGACGGTAGTCTTGAAGAAGCGTATCCGTATGAGAAATCATTCTGTGTGACCTCGTTGGTCGCTTATGACCTTGCTGCGGCTTTGCTAGAGCTAAAGGATGAATTGTCTAAAGAGCTGCTCGAGTCGCACCTTTCTGTGATCAGGCCTTTGATTGAGTTTACAATCGAGAGTGACGAACAGCATGGGATTATTTCTAACCATCTAGCGTCTGCGCTAGCGGCTTTGGTGCTATGGGAGAAGCTGACAGGGCATAGGTTTGGTAAGGCAGCTAAGCTATTGCAGATCATTACTGATCATCAGTCCGAAGAAGGATGGTTTTCTGAATATGACGGTGCGGATATCGGTTACCAGACATTAGCGACCAGCTATTTGGCAGCTTATGATCAGGGCGTGGGTGGGAATGGTCTTGATTCTGAAATAGAAAGATCTCTTAGCTTTTTGAAATACTTTGTTCATCCTGATGGAAGCTTGGGTGGAGTTTACGGAGAACGGAATACCGAGTTTTACTACCCTGATGGGTTTGAGTATTACGCAACCAGATTCGCAGACGCTAGTGCGATCGCTTCATTTATGCGTGACAGTATACGTGACAAGTCTTGCGTGACCTTGTCTGCAATTGACGCGCCTAATTTAATTCCCATGTTCAATAGTTATTGCCGTGCAGCGGTTTATGCAAAAGCGATGAAGGATGCAGAGGCTTTGCCTGCGATACGTGGCGACACTGTCATGAAGAATTTTGATAAGGCGGGATTGATTGTTATGAATACTACCGATTTCTATGCAGTGTTCTCTTCTAAAAAGGGTGGGGCAGGCGTTGTGTTTGATAAGCAATCAAATGTGATGCGTCAGGACTATGGTCCCCTTTATGAGGATGAACGTGGTCGACAATATACGACACAGGGTCATGATAGTGAGGCGCTGGTATCTATCGATGAGATTAATAGCCAACTTTGTATCAAGACGCCGTTGCAAGAATATAAAAAGATGCACCCAACTCCGCTACAATACATTGTTCTGAGATGCATGAATGTAAGCGTTATGCGGTTTGAGTTCTTTAATGAGCTTATTAAAAAGATCCTTGTTAAGTATGTTATTAAAGGGCGGAAAAATACGGTGGGATACAACAAGCGTGCTATCAGCTTCGGCGATGAGAAAATAGATATTATAGATGAGCTGGAACTTGCAGATGGTACTGCCTTAAAGTTGAAGTGTCGTGAGAATGTAAAGTTCTATGCTATTCACATGGCTAGCCAAGGGTATTGGAAACGCTAGGGCTGTTTAAAATCGTCCATAGCTTTGCTAAATGCTTTTTCAAATTTTGAAAGTCTTGCTTCCATTGTTTTGACTATATTCAGATCCAAATTTTCAGCCAGAGTAAGTGGTAGGTTGATAACCAACTCTGCGTGCTTTAGAGCGTTGGGGCATGACGGGTATTTCAGAGCTTTGTAGCAGGCCATATCTGGGATGCTGTAGTCAACAATCTCACCAATCTCGAAACCGCTTTTGGCCAGAGCTTTTATGATATGTCGCTTTAAGTCGATATTTGCGCATAGTACAGGGTAATGGCTCCAGCTATAGCCAGGGTGGTATTCGGGTGGCGTTAAATTACTGTAGGCTTCTAATAAATCGCTGTAACGTTGGGCGATATGTTGTCTGTATGCTATACGCTGATTATATTTTTCGAGTGATTTTAATCCAATGTTTGCTTCAAAGCCGCACATAGCGCCTTTGTAATCTTGTGGCAGAGTTATTTCATCTTCGTTGTAGTAGTCGGTTTGGGAAGATAGAAGTTTGGTGTTTTTTTGAAGCCAATGTAGCAGGTCGTAAAATAGAGGTTTAAAGGCGAAGTATGCTGCTAGCGTGTATATGCGGGCAATTACAGACTGCAAGACCATGTTCGGTTTTGATGTGCCGCCTTGTAGATCGGCGTTATGTAGTTCTCTAACTTTGGCGGCGATTTTATCATCAATGATCGTGATCATCCCGCCTTTAACGCTATTGGCGAGCTTAGAAATGTTCATGCCAAATAAGGCGCCATCGCCGTAATGGGCGGCCGTTGTACCGTTGTCATCTTTGCAGAAAAAACCATGAGCGCAGTCTTGAAGAACAAAAATATCCGGGTAATGCTGCTTGGTATATTCATATAGCTCTTGTGCGTCTTCAGTTATACCGAATAGATGTGTGGGCACTATCATAGCGATTTGAGGGCCATGTTCCTTCAGGATATCAAAGTATGCTTGATTGGAAGGTTGCAGTTTATCTACTTCATTATCCAAAAATATGGGTGTGTAGCCAGCTTCTACGACGGCATGGGCAACAACCACGCAGCTATAGGCGGGTATCACAACATATTTTCCTGTCCCGTCACCAAGCGCTTTTAGAAGATAGTAAAGCCCACTTCTGCCATAGCGGAAGGCAATAGCGTTCTGGTGCTGCGTTCTTAAGCAAAATGCATATTCTAGCTTCACTACATTATTAGATGATGCCGGAAGCATTGTGCTCAGGCATTCTTGAATGTTGTAGTTTGGTGAAAGTCTAGGGATCATTTTGCGAGTTATTTTTAATTATCTTAGTATATGTAAGGATAACATACTTAACCTGATCAGATTAAAATTCCATACTCCTTTTTATGCTGTTAGTTTGGCTAATGCATCTATTAACTTATTTAAATTAACATGAACAAAATTTTGATACTCTCGGGGGCAGGAAAGCCGGCTATAAGTGCGTGTAATATTTATACAGAGCGCTTAGGGAACGTTTATGATCTAGTAATAGTTGAAGAGCGTATTCCATTTAGCAGCATAATTACTTTCATTAAGAAGAAGCTAAAAAAAGAGGGCATGTTTTATGTGCTTAACTTTATTTTTCTACGTTTTTTTAAAATGCTGTTTTTATCAGATCGTGAAGTTAATAGAACTTATAAACCGAGCCTTGTAACTGACTCCATTAATTCTAATCGAGTGTGTCAGCTATTAGAAGAAGGCGACTATGATTTTTTGATCACTAATGCGTGCTCAATCTTAAAGCCGGAAACAATCAAATGCAGTAAGTCTAAGATATTCAACTTGCATAATGGTATTAACCCCAAATATAGAGGGACGGGTAACTTTTGGGCATACTATAATAAAGATTATGAGTGTGTAGGCACTACTGTTCATTATCTTGATGAGGGCGTAGATACCGGAGAGGTTATTTCCATACTCCCTGACGACGGCACTATTTTAAGAAACTCTTTTGCTGATATAGATATTCATGCTTTTGAAATGGGAGCCAGAGAAATTTGTAATATCATCAATGGTAAGGAACCCTTTGGTGTGGGCACAAATTTCATGGGACTTGAGAGTAAGTGCTATACTTACCCAGGTTTCACTGATTTTATTAGGTCTAAGAAAAATTTCGAAAAATATAAAAGTGAGATTATGAATAAAGAAGATGTATGGCATCAGTCATTTGTTGAAAAAGCAGTAAACAAACATGGAGATACATTAGAGCAGCAGCATTGGAGTGATAAAGATATTGTCTCTTGGCATGATAATCTAATTCTCTCCCGTGTAAACGAAATGCCTGCGCAAGCTATACTTGATATCGGTTGCGGTGATGCTCGCCATGCAGATTTAATTGATGAGAAGCAGTTTTATATTGGCGTTGATTATTCTTTTGAGACGATCAAGATCAATAAAGATGCCTCCTACAGTTCTAGTCTTAACTATGATTTTCCTGTTTCTGGAGACCTCAAAAAACTCAAATTTCTGACTAAAGATAATGTGCTTTTAATTGAAAATCGTGCTGATAATTTGCCAATTAAAGACAAATCCGTAAGCTTGATTTTAGCTATTGGGCTTTTGCAGCATCTTGGCAATACCGATATTGTATTTAGTGAAATGTCTCGTTGCTTAAGGGGTGACGGTAAAGTACTGATCAATACTTTGCATGAATTTTCGAAGATCGAGTTGTTTGCTATTCTATGTTTATTAGGTTGGAAGAAGGATATACGCAATCTTGTTTTTGCATTGTTCAGTAAGTCTTATGGAGAAGTCGTCAACGGTACACTTTTGGCTAGACGCTATACTAAAAAAGAGATTTTAAAATATCTGTCTGCTCATGGCATGCAGATTGATAAGATTACTTATAACGGATTGTTCGGATCTCGATTGATGGCAAGAGAGATAATTTTGGAAGCGTCAAATGCTTGAGTTTTCGGCTTATCAAGACCCTCGCTTACTAAAGGTTTTGGAAGAGGTTTATAAAATTAAGAGAGTTGAGCTTTTTGATACAGACGTATTGAATACAGCAACAAGCTTTTATCGGTCTTGTATCAAGAAAGGTGATATCTTTAATACACCTTTCGGTTTTTATTATACACCAACTATACAGCAGGGTCAGGAAGTGGCTTTTGCAGACGGCCTTCATGCATTTTCAAAAACGCATAATACTAATATCAGGATCAAATCGTTTATAGCGCTTGATGGTGTGGCCCACCAAGTCTGTGCAAACAATCCGATTATAGATCTGCGGGCAGCCCCTGATTATTCTAAGAACCATAAGCAGAACATTAAACGCAACACAAATAAGTGTGCGCGGAACGGCATTGAGATTTTACGCTCCGATAGTCTTGAGGATCTACGCAAGTTTTATAATAACGTGCTGAGCGTTATGTATGTCGATAAGCATAAGATGATTTTTCAGCCATGGTCACTTTATCAGAAGCTTTTCGAAGCAGGATTTTTCGAGTTCTT
Source organism: Micavibrio sp. (assembly GCA_012960155.1). GTDB lineage: Bacteria > Pseudomonadota > Alphaproteobacteria > Micavibrionales > Micavibrionaceae > UM-FILTER-47-13. Next base: position 128,542 of record DUBU01000013.1, read on the forward strand.
TATAGCTAAGAAAGACGATGAAATCTTAGGTGGGCTTTTGTGTATTAAAGATAACAAGCTGCTTCATTATAATTGGGGCGCTAGCCTGAATTATCAGAATATTGCTTTGGGCACAGTGCTAATCAATCATGCAGTAGAGTATGCGCGCGAGAACGGTTATGCCTATTTTGATCTCGGTGCGACGGCTTTGTCAGATCATGATCTTCATGATTTCAAGATGAAATGGGGCGGGACTAATCATCTGGTTTATGAACACTATACGCTAACAAAGCCTGATCATATTGATTTGAATAATAGTTATCAATTCGCGCGTAATATATACGCCTTATTCCCTAAGCCGTTCTTAAGATGGCTTATGCCAAGGGTTATTCCTTGGTTGGTTCAGTAGGGTGGTCATGTATAAAAAGCTTTTTCAAGACTCTACTATTTATGGGCTTGGCGCGATTTTAATTAAGTCGCTCGCCTTTTTTACTCTACCAATTTACACCCGCATTTTTACACCAGAAGAATTTGGTGTGATCGAAATGTTTACCACCATTGGTAGCCTTATCTCTATAATCATGACGATGGGGCTGGATAGTGCTCAAAGCTATTATTTCATGGAAGCCAAAAATAAGGCTACGCATAAGATTGAGGAGATCACGACGTCAATATTAGGCTTGCGCATGGGGATTGGCGTTTGCGTTATCGGCTTGGTTGGTGCGCTTGCGCCATTTGTTCTGGATTTTGCGTTTAATACAGAGATACCAAAGCTATATTTGTTTCTTGTGTCGCTATCGATTTTCTTTGCCAATCTGATTTCCCAAAGCCTTGAAGTTTTTCGCCTGATATATAA
>DUBU01000014.1:0-1095 GCA_012960155.1 Micavibrio sp.
TCAAGGATGCCAACCTCACAGAGACCGACCTATCGGGGGCCGAGGTCAAGCAAGGGCTGTTCGTGGGGGCGAACCTGACCCAGGCTCGGCTGACCAACGCTACCCTCAGTCAGGCTATCTTGCAGGACGCCAACCTCGCCGGTGCCAACCTCGCCGGAGCGGAGTTGACCCAGGCCAATTTCAAGAAGGCTTCCTGTCCTGGGACGAGCTTCAGCGGCGCCGAGTTGACCTACGCTGATTTCTCCCACGCCGACCTGACAGAAGCCGACCTCGGAGGTGCCACCCTCTTCCGGGCTGTGCTGCATCAGGTCCAAGACGAGGGAGCTTCGTTCACCGACCGGCCCTCGGCCCTCGAAACCGATCCCGAACTTGCGCAAGTTGGTATGACCGAAGCCATGGCGCGCGATAAGCACGGCGACAGCATCAAAGTCATTGGTTGGAAACTGGCCGAAAACGACCGCGCCATCGCCGAAAAGCGCACAGACGGCATGATAAAAGTCATCACCGATAAAAAAGGCCGCATTCTCGGTGCCAGCATCGTCGCCCCGCAAGCAGGCGAGATGATCGGCCTTTGGGGCCTGGCGATATCCGAAAAACTCAAGATCGGCGCCATTGCCAATATGATCGCGCCCTACCCGACTTTTGGCGAGATCAGCAAGCGCGCCGCTGGCTCTTACTACACCGCCTCACTATTTAGTGACAAAACCCGCTTCCTCACTAGCTTGCTGCGCAAGCTGCCCCTGTAAGCAATTAAGTAAATAGTTTTGACAAGCCGCACGGAATCCCGCTATAAATCGGGTTTCCAGCCATATTTATATTAAGGTAAAGGGAGAACTTAATGGCGATTATCTATCACAACCCGCAATGCTCGAAATCAAGACAAGCGTTGCAAATGCTGCAAGACTCTGGCGTAGACACAAAAGTCATCGAATATATGAAAGCGCCGCCGACAGCATCCCAAATTCTGGACATTGCCAAGGCGCTGAACGTACGCCCGTCAGGCATGATCCGTATGAACGAAGACAAATACAAGGAACTGCAACTGCAACGAATTGCCTTGCAATGAATTGCAATTGGAATGAACTACAACTGCAA
>DUBU01000014.1:1105-9427 GCA_012960155.1 Micavibrio sp.
CTGTGCTGATCGAACGTCCGATTGTCATCACATTCAAAGGCGCAGTTATCGCGCGCCCGCCGGAAAAAATCCGCGAAGTTCTATAATTCTTAAAACCGCCCCCACATAATTAAAATAATAGGGGGCGTTTTTCTAATCGCTTACAGGGAGCATATCAATGGCCGACCATAAAAAGTCTGACGGCAAAGCTGTATCTTTTCCACCACGCGTACAAGGCATGAACGGCTTCGAGGCCGACAAAACGCTGCAAAACTTTCTGGAGCGCGTAGACCCTGAATTTCTGGAGCGCCGCAAAGACCTTCTTTCTGAAATCGGTGCCTTTGCCTTGGGTGAACTTGATGCCCAGGCCGAAGAAAGCGACCGCCATTTCCCCGCAACCATCGAACAAAAAGTCACAGACCCTGTCTATCCCGAGCAGCGCCGCGGTCACGTTATCCTAAACGCCCGCTACAAAGCCGTGCAGCAGCAGCTTTATAAATGGGGAACGCTCGCCGATTGCTTTGATAAAAACACGCCTGAATCTCATATGCTGCCGTTTATCACCCAGTATATGACAGGCAAATCCGATATCTCCACAGGCTGCCCTTATGCCATGACGCATCCCGTGGCACTGGTGATCGCAAAACTCGCCCCGCCTGCGGTCAAAAAACGCTTCCTGCCCGAATTACTGCGCACAGACGGCAACACGCCGATTGGCGGCACATGGGCAACAGAACGCCATAGCGGCAGTGATGTCGGCGCAACAGAAACCAAAGCCTTCGTGGACGGCCACGGCAATGCCGTCCTGCAAGGCCTGAAATGGTTCACCAGCGCCATCGGTTTTGATCGCTTTCTGACGGTCGCCACAGCCCGCCCTGACCGCGAAGAAGACAAAACAGGCAAAGGCCTTGGCCTCTACCTTGTCCCCAGTCACATCGACGAGGATTGGAGCGTGCCGAACGATTACAACGTACGCCACCTAAAAAACAAACTCGGCACCAAAGCATTACCGACAGGGGAAACCGAACTCACAGATACAGTCGCCTTCCAGATTGTCCCGCCGCCACACGGCCTGAAAGCCATGATGATCGCCCTAGGCTGTTCCCGCGTACACAACGCCATGAGCGCAGCAGGCGTCATGCACCGCGCCTATCTGGAATCCGTCAGCTGGGCAACAAACCGTAAAACCTTTGGCGATGCCCTGATCACCCGCCCAATGGTACAAAAACGCATTCTGGACATTCACACAGAATGGCAGGCAGGATCAGCGCTGGCCTTTGAATCCGCCCGCGCTTTTTCCGATCTGGCAGCTGATAAACCCGACGCCTCCGAAGAATGGACACGCATTTTAACGGCGCTCGCCAAATACAAAACAGCCGAGCAAGCCCTGTGGTGCTGCGAAAAATCATTGGAACTGGTCGGTGGCAACGGCTACACCGAAGAATACCCCGTCGCCCGTCAATTCCGCGATGCCATGGTACTGCGCGTCTGGGAAGGCCCTGAACAAATTCAAGCGCTGGAGCTTATGCGCATGGTGACAGGAAAAGGCAAGGGTGACTTCGAATATATCGACCGTCTGGAAAAAATCATCCACGAACTGCCCTACAGCATGAACCCCGAGAAAATGAAACTCGGCAAACTGGTTGATGAGATCAATATGGAGCTAGGACAGCTAAGACGCGAACCCGAAGCCGCGGCACTGGCAGCTGATGAATTCCTGTCAAAAATGTCAAATATTCTGGCTTATGGCCTACTGTGTGAACAAGCAGGCTGGGACATTGAAACACATCAGGATCACGGTAAAAAGCTTACAGCACAACACTTTTTCGACCGTAGTTTTACCGCACGTACAGGCATACAGTTCGATATGACACACTTACATAAGCATTTCGAAGCCGTCGTAAAGGGTGAGCCGATCCCCGCACATTCCCGCTTCAAAAAACCAACGAGAAGGCCTTGAATTCTTTAGCATTTCCCCCTCGATTTACGCTATAATGATTTGAACAGTTACCAAACAACAGGGGCAATAATTGAGGCGTTACGCATCAAAAACATTCTATTTGGCTATGGCCGCCGCGTTGATCATGATCAGCGGCTGCGCAGGACACTTACCTGTCCCGGGCGGCGAGAGCGAAGTCAACAGCACCTATTACGAATCCGAAGAAGATTTCTTAAAACGTCTGGATTATATCTATGCGGGCATGCATAGAGACAAAGTCTTTAACGTTCTGGAACGCAAAGAAGGCGATCTGGATAAGATGAACCGCAATGATATTGTCCGCTCGCTCTATGGTACGGATTACGTACAGTTCCAAGAAGGCACGCCCGAGCACAAAGCAGGCAGTATGTTCCTGCAAACCCTTAAAGGTTATCGCTTACACTATAAGGTCACAGCCCGTGAACATGGGTTTAGCTCCCCCATCCGTATAAATACCGAAGAACAGGGATATGAATACTATCTGGTCTTAATCTTCAAAGATGAGCGCCTGTATCACGAGCCGATCCTGACAGGGGGTGTTGTGCATCGTAAATCGAGTTCTACGCTCTTTGACGGCCTGAACCCCGGCGATTTATTTGACAGAGCGCTCAATTAACGGCGCCTGCATCATCTAACATATAGCCACTCAGCTTTTGCCCCATAGTCTCCTCATGCTGTACGCGTAGAGGTGTTTCATTGCTGATCGCCGCCAGCATCGCACTATAATCAAATCTCGGCTTCGCCTCATATAGCGATAGCGCCGCCATATGCGGTACCAGCATTGATAAAACAATAACTACCGCCGCAAAACAGCTCTTTTGAAAACGTGCACCAAACGGCAAAGCCTTGTGATAAAAAATCAGGAGCAGCGTCACCATGGCAGAGAGCGTTAGCCCTAGCGCAGAGAATAGCGGTACCGTCGCCACAAGTGCAAACACCATCAAAAACCCGCAGAAATACGTCATCACCCTGTACGTCTCAGCAAAGCTGCGCAGAACCGCATAAACCCCGAGCCCCAGCGCAAGTCCGAACAAGACGGACAGCCACAGTAAATCGCCCAGATATGCCATATCCAGTGCGCCGCTATGCCGTGCTGTCAGCGCCAAAAGCACTGTCAGAAACAGTAAAATCGGGTTTAAAATTTTTAAGATTCGCATATGTTTTCAGGTACTCTACCAAACACTCTCTATACCTTTAGTCTACACAATCCGCGCCTCTTGATAAATAAAAAGCCCCCGCCAAATGGCAGGGACTTTCTATGGTAGGAGAGGGAATTTTGATTAGTCAGGCATGATAACCTTATCAATCACGTGGATCACACCGTTAGATGTGTAAATATCCGTCGCCGTGACATTGGCACCGTCGACAGTCACACCGGCTTCGCTTTTCACAACGGCAACTGTATCGCCTTCAAGCGTACCCACATCCGTGCTGCCCTCGGCGATATCAGCGGCTTTGATTTTGCCTGATACCACATGATATTGCAGAATAGCTTGCAGCTTTTCTTTGTTTTCAGCTTTCAGCAAGTCTTCCAACGCGCCTTCAGGCAATGCCGCAAAAGCTTCGTTCGTCGGCGCGAAGACTGTAAACGGACCGTCACCTTGCAACGCTTCTACCAGATCAGCCGCCTGAATAGCCGCGACCAATGTTGAAAAATCTTCATTGGCGGATGCTGTTGCTACGATATCCAGTTTTTCAACGGATTCTGCTTTCGCCTTGTCCATATCATGTCCACCTTCATGGTGCCCCGCATGCGCTGGTGATACACCGGCCAAAGCCATTACTGTTAATGATGTAGCTGCTAACATAAGTTTTCTCATAAGACGTTCTCCTTGATTTATTGTCTTTTTCAAACCACGGAAAACCAACTAGGGCAGCCTGATTACAAAGGCAATGACATTACACATTTGTAATCTTCCCGTAAGAAAAACCCCCGCAAATCCGCGGGGGCTGTAATGTTAGACAGTATGGAGAATAAAATTTACCCCCCTATTCCATAGCATCCGCAGTCTTGGCCAGACGGACCAGCTGGATAAACTCCGCGCGGTATCCGAATTCATCCTGCCCTTTGCCTTCTTGCGCCAAGCTGATGACATCATCGTAATCAAAATCACCGATATATTTGCCACCTTTGAGCAACTGACCAAACGCCGCCACCGCAGTGGAGAACTGGACATCATCACTCGCCCATGCCGCACAGCGCTCGGTCGGGCCACATTCGACATCATTCATGCCAATGACTTCATTTTCCGTTGAAATCGGCGTTGTAATCAGCTTGGACGTATCTTCGTTCGGCAATTTATAACGCATCTTCAGGAAGGCATATTCCTGCCCGAAATCATTATTCATTGTCGTTTTTTCGACGCTCGTAGATGTATTGTATCGACTATCATCGACCGCACGATTACCACCGACAGGCGTAATTTCATAAATCGCCGTAACAGTATGACCCGCACCGATATCACCAGCATCCACCGCATCATTATTAAAGTCCTCGCGGTTCAGTTTACGGGTTTCATAACCGATCAAACGGTATTCCGCGACTGTGGCAGGGTTAAATTCAACCTGAATTTTCACGTCCTTGGCAATCGGGAACAATGTAGAGCTTGCCTCTTCCACCAGCACCTTGCGTGCTTCGCTCAGACTATCGATATAGGCCGCAACGCCGTTACCATTCTGTGCCAGTGTCTGCATGGTATGATCATTGTAATTGCCCTGACCGAAGCCCAGAACAGATAAGAAGATACCGCTATCGCGCTTACGCTCGACAAAATCCTGCAACTCGTCACGATCGGTGATCCCGACATTGAAATCACCATCTGTCGCCAAAATCACGCGGTTCACAGCATCTTTGTCAAAATTACTCTCCGCCAGCTGATACGCAAGCTTCAGGCCCGCAGCGCCAGCCGTACCGCCGCCCGCTGACAGATTATCAAGCGCCGCAATTATCTTGCGCTTTTCAGACACTTTGGTTGGCTCCAGCACCGTACCCGACGCGCCCGCATAAACGGCAATCGCCACCGTATCATCCTCACCCAGCGTATCCAGCAGCAGCTTCATGGAGTTCTTAAGCAGCGGCAGCTTATCCTGCGCATTCATCGACCCGGATACATCCAGCAAGAACACAAGATTACTACGCGGTTTCTCGGCGGCTTCAATATCAAAGCCTTTAACGCCGATATGAACCAGCTTGCGGCCTTTCGCCCATGGCGACGGCGTCACCATCACATTACCCTTGAACGGCTGTTCACGCGTTTCAGGCAGCTGGTAATTATAATCAAAATAATTGATCAGCTCTTCAATACGGATCGCATCTTTTTGCGGCAACACGCCATTTTCCAGCTGACGACGCATGAAGCTATAAGACGACGTATCCACATCCACCGAAAACGTCGACACAGGCTCGGCACTGACCAGCTTGATCGTATTCTCTTTAAAATCCTCAAAATCATCCCGCCCGACATCTTTATATTCAGGTTCAGGCATCACATCACGATCCATAAAGATCGGCGCAGGGCTGGACGCAATCGGCGCACCCGCAAAATTATTGCCGGTAACTGCACGACCTTCTGCCAAACCTTGCGGCTTAAGCTCTGCCTTCGCCACGCGCGACGGCGCATAATCAGCTTCCGCATCAGCAGGTGGCATCTCCAAACGATTCACAGGCGTGTTAACAGGTGTTGGCATTGCGCTCTGCCCTGTACGTCTGGCCTCTTCTTCACGCTGCATATTACGCTCTTCAATGGCCTGACGCATAACCTGCGTCACTTCGCCATCCGCACTGTTATCAACCAGCTCTTTATTCATGCGTAAGCGGCTATTTCTCTGTCCGTCTGTCACAAAATTATTAGTCTCTGACGCCGCACTACCACCGGCAGCACTCATCGTTCTAATAAGTTCAGGAGTTTGCGTTAAGCCAACCGCCAGCACCACTGCCATTGCCGTTGCCATACCGCCATAAATGTATTTTCTATTTTTCATCGGAGTCTTCCTCTCGTCTTTGTTGGTTATGCCTGTAAGACGGGCGAAGAATCCCTTTCCTTGGAAATTTTTTTGTTTTTCTTGCTGATACGCTTCAAACTCAGACACAGCAAGGTTTACCGCACGTTTGCGCGCGTTCTCATCTACGGGTTTTCCGTCATGCTGCTGTAAAATTTTCTTTAGATGTGCATCATCCATATTGCTCATCCTTTCCGAATTGCGCATCGAGCTTCTTGCGGGCTTCGTGGATGTACCACGACACCGTACTCTCTTTGCAGTCCATACTCTGCGCCGCCTCGCGGTGGGATAAACCTTCCCCCATCACCAGCAGCAGCGCCGTTTTCTCTTTTGCAGGCAGCGCATACACCGCCGCCATTACTTCCTGCGCATATACTTCGTCTTCCGCGCGGGATACCGAAACCCCGACATGCCCCGACTCATCCGACAGCTGCGCGCCTTCATGCCGTGCCTGCGATCGCTGCCAGTCAATCGCCACATTGACCACCAGACGATAAAGCCAGCTCGTAAACGCCGCCTTGAAGTTATAACTGTCAATCGAGCGCGCCAGCTTCATACAGGCATTTTGCGCGATATCCTCGGCGTTATTGACATCCCCGCACCATTTCATCGCAAATTTGAAAATCGTGTCGTAATACAACACAACCAAGGCTTCAAAAGCGGTCTTATCCCCCTTCTGAGCAGCTTCAATCAACGCTTTGGCATCAGCTTCTGTCATTAAACCAAGTACATCTTTTATCTATAAGACGAACGGATCAGAACAATCCTTGGAAATTTTTTACGTGACTAGAGTACGCGAGAATACGTTACATGAAAACGTTTTACGTGTTGGTGTCAGACTTATAACTCTCAGGTCGCTCCAGCCCCAATAATCTGGCTGCCGGCAAAATTGTCCACCCCTGCAAAATCAATGAAAATAAAACGATCGCAAACACCACATTAAAATATATGCCGCCATGAGGCACATTCATCAGAGACGGTATAAGCGCCAGATAAATCGGCACAGCGCCCCGCAAACCGACCCAGCCAACAAACGCTTTTTCTCTAACCGTCAAACGTGAAGCCGATAAAGATATAAAAACGGCGACAGGACGCGCAAAGAATATAAGAACACATACGGCAACCAATGCCGTCATTACATCAGGTAACATTTGGCTAGGCGTAACCAGCAGACCTAGGATCAACAACATCACCATCTGCGAAAGCCACGCCATCCCGTCCATAAAATCAGCCATCAGGCGTTTAGCCTTATATTGATGACTGCCAACGATCAGCCCTGCAATATAAGCTGCCAGAAAGCCACTTCCTTCAAGCAATGATGCGCCACCAAACACCATCAATGCACCCGCAATCCCTAAAATCGGATATAATCCTGACGGCAAGAAGTGCAAGCGTTGTAAGAAAAAGTTCATTAAATGACCGCCGCCAAAGCCGACAGCCATGCCTATACCGATTTGTGTAACAAAAACCATCAAAAGCGATGGCCATGCTGCCGCCATATCCCCAGTAGCCATCATAAATGTAACAACACCAATGGTCAGGAAGACCGCCATAGGGTCATTCAAACCTGATTCTGTCTCGAGCGTCGCAACGAGGCGTTTGCGCAATCTGACATTTTGTTGACTCAGAAGCATAAAAACAGCCGCCGCATCAGTCGAAGCCACCGTTGCACCTATAAGCAGTGCCGCCAAAAGATTAAGCCCGAGCAATAAATGCAACGCTCCTGCTACCAGCAAGGCCGTTATCACAACTCCTATAGTGGCAAGGCTTAAGGCAGGCCGCACAGCTATCTTAAACTGGCGCATAGGCGTATGCAGCCCCCCATCAAATAGAATAATGGCGAGAGCGGTCGAACAGACTAGATAAGCCAGATTAACATTATCAAACGAGATATTTCCCGGGCCGTCTTCACCGAAGAAAATTCCAATACCCAAAAAAATCAACAGAATCGGCACGCTGGAACGTTTAGAAATCGTACCAGCCAGAACACTTAAAGCCAGTAACAAGCCTGCAACGAAGATGAAACTCTCTGTAAATTCCAATGAAGTACCCCTGTGCGATCATAATACTTTGCGAATAATATAAGGCACTTCTAATTAAAACAACTCCCCAGCATACCTCACCACCTAACAGGCACGTAAATTGCATAGATTTTCCTGACTTTTGTTACGCTACAAATCGGGAGAACCCTTATGAATATTAATTTCGGCGCGTCTATGTATTCTGATCCGACCATGTATTCAGATAGATTAAAATTAAACTATGATACATGGAAAAACTCCCCAAACGTTCGCGACAGCTGGCATTTTCGTTGTCGTTGTTTCGTGTCGTTGTTGTTATTGTTCTTGTAGTTTTTCTTGATGTTG
>DUBU01000014.1:9437-51676 GCA_012960155.1 Micavibrio sp.
TCTGGATGCCATGGCTGACCAAGAGCCGCAAACTATTCAGTTTGAAAATGCCGATGGCGAGCTGGTGACAGGTAAGGAGTTATCCGCCGAACAATACCGCAAAGCCATTCCCGACTTTGATAAATGGCTTGAAACGCAGCAGGAATTCTCCACGCGCATGGCAGATTTCACGGCCAGCAGCATACAGAACGCGCGGGATATGCTCTCCCATTTACAGGAAAACCACCCCGACACCTCATCTGGCGTCAATACAGTCTTCGCAAGTGGTGACAAGATCCTTGGATATCTGACAGAGGACGGTAGTTTGGTGACCCATGAAGGCGGCGCCGTTTTGCAAACCATATCCCGCCGCGCCAGTGATCTGGGTTTAACGGGCGAAGCAAAAATTGCCTATATCCAGAAGCACGGGGCGGAAGAACTTGCCCGCCGCCACGGTAATTTACAAGTTACCAGCTACGAAGGCCATAATATTCCGACCAAACGCGAATTTGCCAATACGTGGTATCCGCATCATGACGTCGACGGCAACTACCAGTCCTCAATCAAAGAAGCCACTAAACAGCTTCAAAAAGCAGAAGAGCTTTACCAGCAGCAGCTTAAAAACCGCGCCGATATGCAGGCTTTTTTAATTCGCAGCATGGAAGAAAGCCAGACAGCCACAGCACCCGCAACGGCGAACGACAACACACAGCCTGCTGAAACAGATGAAAGCCTCGCCGTGGCAGAATTTCTTGAATATATGGAGATGACGCCCGAAGAAAAATACTTCGACATGTTCCTGAAAGAAGAAGGCTTAACACAGGAAGAATACGACGCCCTACCCCCTGAGGACAAAGCCGAAATAACCGAGAAAATCCAGAACCGCATCGAGGAAAAAATGAAAGAGGATCTCGGAATCGCTTAAAAGCAAAAGATCAGCCCCTTATTAAAGGCGCTGATCTCATGTAGCAGTCTTACGCTTATACCACCTAAGGCGCGGCTTTACGAAGCTGGACGATATTTCCCCACGGATCTTTAACGTCCAGATCATCACCCTTGGCGGCCATCTCTGTATTTGCCTCTTCCAGACGTTTCAGAACTTTGTCATGAAACGCAGCTTCCTGAAAAATAATGGTAAAGCTTTTAAGGCCTGTCTTACCTTCACGACTGCCCGAGCTATTGCGTGACTGCCAGATATTGGTGGCAATATGGTGATGGTATTTTCCTGACGCCATGAACAAGGCGCCGGGATATTCTTCCTGAACATCCTGCATTAATAGCCCATGATAAAAATCATCAGCCGACTTCAAGTCACCGACTTTCAAATGAATGTGTCCAATACGTGTACCTGAAGGCATACCGCGCCAGACTTGGGCAGGAGCATCTTGCAACAAATCCTGAACATCCAGACGGATTGTATCCATCATCACGCCATCCTGATCAAATATCCACTCATCATAAGGACGATCAACATAGACCTCGATGCCATTGCCTTCTGGATCGTGCAGGTAAAGCGCTTCACTAACCAAGTGATCGGACGCACCATCCAGTGCCAAACGGCTTTCTGCGATATGCTTAAGAAAATGTGCCAAATCAGCACGGCTAGGGACTAAAAACGCTGTATGAAATAATCCGGCCTCACGAGGGTCAGCAAGCTCAGCGCTCTCGTCCAGCTCCAGATAAAGAAGCGGCACATTATCAACCCCCAACACCATACGGTCATCGGCGATCTCTATTGGTTTTAACCCCATGACATCCTGATAAAATGCGGACATGCTCTGTATATCCCGCACGGAGAGGGTGTATGAACCGATATAACTCGGCATCGTATGGGCGAACAATGTGTCAGTCTTTTTTGTCAGTGCCATAGGGTTAAACTCTCTGCTTGTATTATTATCCATGGAGGCGCTTGGCGATGTCAGCCACACGCTTACCAAACTGCACAGCACTATCCAGATCCCCGGAAGGCGGTGTAACTTCGGGTGAATCATTTTCTGTCTGTCCCATCAGGCCAAGATATCCGCCTACACGGTTAATCACATCACTCTTGCCAGGCTGGCCATCGGGCGAGCCGTCCAAAGCACCAAAACCGACCCAAATCATACCGAGTTGCATGGCAAATATATTAAGTTGCTGCAATGTACCAAGCTTATCGCCACTCAAACTATGGGACGTCGTAAAGGCACCCGCGACTTTGTCCTTCCACTTACGAGAGGCAAATAACGGCGAGGTCTTCTCCATAAACTGCTTCATAACAGCACTGGCAGATCCCATATAGGTCGGTGAACCGAAAATTATCGCATCCGCATCATGCAGGACATCAAAACCTTCATTGCCGGTTTCCAGCTGCAAACTGATAACTTCAACGTCGTCAATTTCCGCTGCGCCTTTGGCAACATAATCAGCAACCTTGGCCGTGTGGCCATACCCGCTGTGATAAACAATTGCTACTTTAGTCATAGTCTTACACTTCCTATTCTTACAGATTGGCTTCGCTTTCGATTTCAATCGCAATCTCATCACCAAGACCTGGCAAATAAGTCGTCATTCCGAAATCTGAACGCTTGATCGTTGTTGTCGCGCTAAAACCTGCTGTCTGTTTTTCAAACATGTTCTCGGCAAGTTTATTCAAAGTCACATCTAGCGTTGCAGGCTGTGTCACGCCATGGATTGTCAGATCTCCAACAACCTTGGCTGTCTTCTCACCTGTAATTTCCACTGCTGTGCTTTTGAATGTCGCCGTTGGATATGTGGCAACATCAAAGAAATCCGCCTTCAGCAAATGTTCGTCCAATGCCGGAACACCCGTGTTAATCTCCGCAACTGGAATAGTCACTTCAACGCTGCTATTGGCCGAATTTTCCTCATCCAAAACAACATTGCCTTCAACATTCATGAATTTGCCTGATGGCTTAGAAAAGCCGAAATGGTCGATATGCCATGTAATGGCTGTATGGCTGGCATCCAGAGTATAAGTCTGCGCTTCGGCAAAAGCTTGTCCTGCGCCTGCAGATAATATTGTGCCGACCAACGCCAATGTGGCGATCTTTTTGCTAATTGTTTTCATAGTTTTCTCCGTGCATTGAAATTAACAACTATGAAAATTATATATTCCTTATTATTGAGTTGATAATACATATAATTGTTACAATACTTATTCCAATAAGTTGATAATACTGAGGGGACCATGTCACAGCTTGAACGTATGAAGATCTTCGTCGAAGTCGCAAAGCATGAGAGCTTTACAGAAGCGGGTAAACAGCTGGGAATCACAGGAGCCGCTGTTTCCAAACAAGTGCAGAATTTAGAAAATGATCTGCAAATCAAGCTGTTTAACCGTACAACCCGCCTTGTATCTCTCACCGAGGAGGGCAGCTTGCTCTACCGCCGCGCACGCTATGCCATCGATACACTAGACGAGGCGTTCGAAGAGCTATGCGATCTGAAAACAACACCCAAAGGCATCTTGCGTGTGACACTGCCCGTATCCTTGGGACTACAATATTTAAGAACGCCGATTGCCGAATTTGCGGCACTCTATCCCGAGGTCACTTTAAAAGTTCAATTCGAAGACCGTCACGTCAATCTGGCCGAAGAAGAATATGATCTGGCGCTGCGCATCGGCCATTTAAAAGACTCATCACTGGTAGCCAAAAAGCTCGCGCATATTCCGATCCATCTTTATACCAGCCCCGCTTATATCAAAGATAACAAGCCGATTAAGACACCGCAGGACCTGCGAGATCACAATGTATTCGAATACACACGCAATAATGACGGCCATATCTGGCACTATCAGGCTCCGGACGGCAAAAGCGGTAACGTACCACTCAACAGTACATTCCATTGTGACTCGGTTGAAATGATGAAAGAAGCGGCGCTACACGGCGTGGGCATCTTCATCTCGCCTGATATATTTGTAAAACGTGAACTGGAAAGCGGGCAACTGACCAGAGTTCTCGATAATTACGAGACCATACCTGAACGAAATCTATACGCGGTTTTTCCGCCCAACCGCTACCTATCAAACCGTATGCGTCTGTTTATCGATTACATACACGATTACTGCAATCAAGCGTTCGCGGAAGTTTAATCTGGCGCACCGCCATAACGATAATGCCCCGTAATCTTGTAATCAAACATCATATCTTCTAGCTGCGGGCCACGGCCGATATTATGAACGATCATGGGATTACCACTTGCAGCATATTGATCGGTAACAATCCCGATATGTGGCAAGCTGCCGTTATCGCGCAAATTCCAAGTCACCAGATCACCGGGCTTATAAGATTGGGGGTCATCAGTAACAGGCAATTCCTCGCCAAAACGCGAAAAGAACACCTGTAAATTAGGCACGCGTCTGTGATCTATATTTGTATCCGTATGTGTCAGCCCCCAGGTCTTAGGATAAAGATGAAAATGCGTCTTCATATCTTCATGCACCAGCTGCTGTAAATCTAGGCCGACTGCACGGTAACTACGAATAATGACATCTGTACAGACCCCCAGCTCACTAGGCACATCCCCCATCGGATACCCGATCGAAAAATAACGCCCGTCATAAGTAACATTGTGTTCCGTACGCTCTATCGCCGCATCAATAAGACGGTCATTAAACGACGTCTGTGCAAAGGCCGCGCTTGTTAGAACAATCGCACTATATAAAGCGCAAACAGCAATCTTTAAAAACGGCACAAATCGCAAACCAAAACCTCACCAATGAACAATCAAAAAATTTATAAGCTTAGAATAAGTGATATTTCCTTATAACGAAAGACTGGCCAATTTAATCACTCACTAAGCCTGCACCAAAGCTAGACAAACAAAATTTAAATATTATGTTCTTCAACATCTGATCATAAGGAACGTGAGTAATGCCGGACACATATCAATATTTAAAAGATCTGCAAGACGCAGACAGCCTGCCCAATCTGGATAAAAGCCTGATCACAAAACCAGAAATACCCGCAGGCACACACGCCCCGCGCATCTTGATGTTGTATGGTTCATTGCGCGAGCGCTCATTCTCACGCCTCGCCACTGAAGAAGCTGCGCGTATCCTGACATATTTAGGGGCAGAAGTACGTATCTTTGATCCGCGCGATATCCCGCTTCCCGATCAAGTCGAACAAGACGATCACCCTGCGGTAAAAGAGTTACGCGAACACGCCATGTGGTCAGAAGGCATGGTCTGGACCAGCCCTGAACGACATGGCGCCATAACAGGCCTAATGAAAGCCCAAATCGACCACATCCCGCTTAGCATCGGCAGCGTCCGCCCGACCCAGGGGCGCACACTTGCGGTCATGCAAGTCAGCGGCGGCTCGCAATCCTTTAACACCGTCAACACGCTGCGCCTTTTGGGGCGCTGGATGCGTATGTTCACTATCCCCAACCAGTCAAGCGTCGCCAAAGCCTATCAGGAATTTGATGACGATGGCCGTATGAAACCATCATCATATTACGACCGCATCGTTGATGTTATGGAGGAGCTTATGCGCTTTACAATATTGCTACGCGATCACACAGATTACCTAACAGATCGCTATTCCGAGAAAAAAGAGGGATAAATGGCGGACACGGAGGGATTCGAACCCTCGATACGGGGTTACCGTATACACACTTTCCAGGCGTGCGCCTTCAACCGCTCGGCCACGTGTCCCCATAAAAAGAGATACGCAAATTAGCCTCACATTATCCAAAGTGCAAGGATTAATCACCGCAACTTCTTTTCACATGATGTAATTGAGATATTGGCGCGGCGCGACATACTTGCTAGAATAGTATCTGAATTTTTTTCAATACGTTCCTGAACTAGGTTCCCTTTATGAAAGATCACGGCTTATTGCTATTTATTCTGGCGCTTCCTGCCTTGGCTGTATTAGGCCATGACAGCTACTTAGCGTACACGAATACCCAGTACGAACTGGCGGAGCGCTTTTATCTAAGTGATCTGGGCTGGCTCTGGAAAACATACCATATTGAATCTATGGAATGGGCCAGATTCGCCTTCGAACCTGAAATCTGGTCTCAATTTATTGACCCGATCTTGGAGCAAAAGGCTCTGCTGATCATGGGGTTTCCATTTTTAGTGGCCGTTTCCTCGTTCATAACGATGAAAATTCTGGGTGTAGGCCCTTATGAAGGTCAGGGCCTAAAAATGATGCTGGCACGCACAGGCAAGAAAAAGAAATCCAAAGACTTCTCATTCACCGATGTGACAGGTCCTAAAAAACGCGCTAAATACAAACGTAAATAGCGCGTTTTATAATCGTTTATCTGTCCTTAGCTCTTAAGGGCGATATTTTTTCTCTAGATATTGATACATCGTACGCAATCCCAGCGCCTCACCGCCATATGGACGGCCGGGTTTACTGGCAGGGTTCCATGCACTGATATCAAAATGCAGCCAGTCTTTGGCAGATTTAGTGAACTGCTTCAAAAACAGAGCCGCCGTAATCGTACCCGCCTGACCGCCGCTTGACTTACAATGAGCAAACGGTGATGACAACGCAGAGCGGTAACGTTCATGCAGCGGCAAGCTTGCCAGCCAGTCACCGTTTTCTTCGCCCATATCTTCCAGATCACGCAGCATCTGCTTATTCGTGCCCATAATGCCGCCAATCTCCTGACCATGCGCCACGCGCTGCGCGCCTGTCAGTGTCGCAAAATCAATCAGCAAATCAGGTTTCTCGTCCGCCGCATCAATCAGGCAATCCGCCATCACCAAACGGCCCTCGGCGTCTGTATGCTCATTTTCAATCGCAACGCTCTTACCCGTCAGTTTGCTGGTACGTGAATACATCACATCACCAGGACGATAGGCATCACCGCTAATCGCGTTCTCGGCAATCGGAATCATTACGCGCAAGCGTACAGGCAGATCGGCATCCATGATCATCTTGGCAAGCGCCAACACATGAGCCGCACCGCCCATATCCTTTTTCATGTCACGCATACCCGTGCCGTTTTTAATACCCAAACCGCCCGTATCAAACACAATGCCTTTACCGACAAGTGTCAGCTTCGGATGACGTTCATCACCCCATACAAAATCTACAAGCTGCGGCTTATTATCAGACGCGCGGCCAACTGTATGGATCAGCGGGTAATTCTCGGTAATCAGATCACCGCCCTTGATAATTTTGGCTCTGCCATTAAACGCCGTGCTTGTCGAAGCCTTCATCAACATATGCTGTGCTGTCTGTGCCAGCATATCCGTATTCAGTTGATTAGCTGGCATATTCACGAGCGAGCGTACAAAACAAGTAGCGATCGCTTCGCGCTCGATCTTCGCGTGATCTGCGCTTGGATCAACCGATAAAACCGCTTCTTTATATTCATCAGAACCACTGATTTCCGCACCGCGCTTATAATCATAAGCATCCAGCGCCCAGCCCAGCGCCGCTTTCGTCAACTGCTCTGGCGTCATATCCTTATTAAAACGGTAAGTACCTTGCGGCAATTTGCTGCGGATCGCGGCATATTCATACATATCATCAGGATTTGAAACGCCCGCGAACACCTTGCTTATTTGGCCACGCGCATTCGGGACAATCAAAACCTGTCCCTTTCTACCTTCGAAACCCATGGTTTTCGACCATGATTTAGCCAGCGCAAATTCAGGACTCTTGAAATGCTCTTCAAGACTTTCAGGTGTGACAGTAATGATTTCCTTATCACACAGCCTGCGCTCATCCGTTAGGCCGAGCAGACCTAATTCTTCAATATTCATTATAAAAATACCTCCCTAAGGTTTATAGGGAGGTACATTAAAAAGCTTTTGCGCTTATGTCAAAGTTATAAAATGAACTTGGACAGATCGGCATTTTCCGCCAGATCTTTAACCTGCTCACGCACGTAATCTGCTGTGATGACAAACTTCTCGCCGTCACGATCACTAGCCGTGTAGCTGATATCATCCAGCAAACGCTCCATCACAGTCAGCAAACGACGCGCACCGATATTTTCAACTGTCTCGTTCACCTCGAAGGCAATACGTGCAATCTCATCAATCGCCGTATCATCAAACTCCAAATCAAAACCTTCGGTTTTCATCAGCGCCTTGTACTGGATCAGAAGGCTCGCTTCTGTCTCTGTCAGAATGCGTTTGAAATCTTCTTCGGTCAGGGCACGAAGCTCCACACGAATCGGCAAACGACCTTGCAATTCCGCCAGCAAGTCAGACGGTTTCGCGTAATGGAACGCCCCTGACGCTACGAACAGAATATGGTCTGTCTTCACAGGACCGTATTTGGTGGTCACAGTCGTACCTTCAATCAGCGGCAGCAAATCACGCTGCACACCCTCGCGGGATACATCACCGCCGCGTGCATCCTGACGATGGGCGATCTTGTCGATCTCATCAAGGAATACAATAACGTTTTGCTGCACCAGTTCCAGCGCATCCGCCACAACCTGCTCTTCATCCAGCATCTTGTCTGACTCGTCCTGCATTAGCAGATCATAAGAATCCTCAACGCGGACTTTTTTGCGCTTTTTCTTATCACCAAACGCCTTGCCGAATATGTCACCCATATTCACCATGCTCATGGACGCGCCGGGCATGCCGGGGATTTCAAAGTTCTGCATCGGGTCTGATTTATCCGCAACATCGATCTCGATCTCGCGGTCATTCAGCTCCCCCTTGCGCAAACGCTCGCGGAAATTGCTGCGCGTGCCTTCTGATGAACTATCACCGACCAGCGCATCCAATACGCGTTCTTCGGCATAAATCTCGGCCTTCGCCATCACGCTCTTGCGCTGCTTTTCACGCACCATATGAATGGCAGTATCCACAAGCTCACGGATGATCGACTCAACGTCCTTACCCACGTAACCAACCTCGGTAAAGCGCGTGGCTTCAACCTTGATAAACGGCGCTTGCGCCAGCTTTGCCAAACGGCGGGCAATCTCTGTCTTACCAACACCTGTCGGGCCGATCATCAGAATGTTTTTCGGGTATACTTCTTCCTGTAAATCAGGCTCTAACTGCATGCGGCGCCAGCGGTTACGCAAGGCGATGGATACCGCACGCTTGGCATCTTTCTGACCGATAATATAACGGTCCAGCTCGCTTACGATCTCGCGTGGCGAGAATGATGGAATAAAAGATTCCAGTTCTGATTTATCTAACTTACTGCTCATAATCGGTTCTTCTTTTTTCGCGGCTTCAGCCATAACGTCCTACAATTTTTCCAGTACAATATTACCATTCGTATACACGCAGATATCACCTGCGATCTTCATCGCCTTACGCGCCACATCTTCTGCGGAAAGGCCATCGATATCATGCAGCGCGCGCGCCGCGGACAGGGCGTAATTACCGCCGCTACCGATACCGATAATCCCGTCTTCGGGTTCAACAACATCGCCTGTCCCTGTCAGGATCAGTGATGTGTCCTTATCACACACAGCCATCAAGGCTTCCAGCTTGCGCAAATATTTATCTGTACGCCAGTCTTTGGCAAGCTCCACACACGCGCGAGTCAGCTGCCCGGGATGTGCCTCCAGTTTTGCTTCCAGACGTTCAAACAATGTAAACGCATCTGCCGTCGCGCCCGCAAAACCCGCCACAATATTATTATCCTTACCCAAGCGGCGCACCTTACGCGCATTGGATTTTAAAACGGTATCACCCATCGATACCTGACCGTCACCGGCGATCACAACATCATCACCCTTACGAACAGCCAAAATCGTAGTGGCGTGCCAGCCGGGGAAATTATCTGATTTTTGCATCATCTCTATCCTTGTTTCGTTGCGTATCAAATACGCCGTAAGCCTTCATTGTCAAGGCTTAGCGCCCTTATACATATTGATCTTTTCGCAAACCTTTGTTATAAATGAATTTACAGAGATTTAAAGGCTTAAATCAAATCCTGCCTTATTACAGTTTCCGCAAACAGATGTGGTGGTTGGTATAAGAACAGGGAGAGAAAAATGAAAATAAAAAGCCTTAGATCAAACCTATCTCACACATTATCGCGATTTGCTGCGGGCGAAGACTCTGGCCTGAACGTACTCGAGATGCGTTTGCCTTCCATGCCCGATTTAGGCCTGCGCGCAAAACTAAAAGCGTCCTTCACAGCCGCCGCCGCCGAAGCCCATCTGATCGAAGACGGCGTATTGCATATGAAAGATGCTGACCACGAAATCCGCGAAAACTTCCACCGTGACCTTGCCACCTGCGCCACCGAAACAGGCCTAGCGATCGCACAAGATGTAGCAGCGGAAGTCACCTTTGCCGTGGCCGCCTTTGAAACAGGCGAGAAAATCGCGCATACCCCGCACAATAAAATCAGCTACCGCGATCTGGCCGCCGAATTTATCGAAAGCATCACATCCAGCACCTGCGCCGCAATCCACTCGGCAGTCAATCTATTCCACGATATTGAAAGCGCAGGCCAGCAATGGGAAGCAAAGCATCCTAGGATATTCTAAGGCGTGATATCTATAGGCGCGTTATCGGAAGGAATGCTCACGGAAGTTTTGCGCGCTGCACCGCCCAAACCGATATCCAGCGCATCCAAGGCGCTTTCAATCGGGATGAAATGATTCAGCCCGCCCATGGTTTCATCGGCAACGAAATACCCTTCGGCAGCAACACCGACGACATTCCCATACCCATCCAGCAGCGGGCCGCCTGAATTACCGCCATAGATATCAACATCAGCCTGAATAAACCATTTCTTGCGGCGGCGATCATAACGATGCGCGCTAACAATTCCTTTGGTGACCGTATCCTGTAACCGCTTCAAACGCGGCGCGCCGATCGCATAGATGTCATCCCCGACCGCGGGCTTATCCGTCTTAAGCGGCAGCGTCGTAATATCCAGACCCGCAGCATCTTCCAGCCTGATCAGCGCCACATCCCGCGCGCGGTCTGTGCGCAGCACCTCACCAATCAGCTTCTCCTGCTTGCCCGATGTCACAACCCGCACGCGCACCGCATTCCCCACGACATGCGCGTTTGTAATAATATGCCCGTCCGTTGTAATGAAAAATCCTGACCCATGCGCGCCGCCCGCTTCAACCATCACGACGGCTTTCTTCAAATTGTCAAGACGGCCAGTAACCGATTTTTGCGACACATCATTGCCCATGATCACAACCTCTTCGGTCGGATCAAATTTCGTCACAGGCTGCTCATGAATATCCTGTATCTGTTTCAGCGGCGCTTGCTGCGGCTCGGCACCTAAAAACACCATATTATGAAACTCTTCATCCGCCCCCAGATTATGCACCGCCGCAGCAAAAGCATCTTCCATCAGCAAGATAACACCCTCATGATTCGGGCTTTGCAACTTGCCATAGCCTTTAGTCGTTGTCCGGTAAACCGTACGGCGCGTCAGCAAATCAAACACTGTCCAAGTAATTTCGATATGTGCTTCCCCGCGCACCCCGCGATCAATACCCCATAAATTTGTGCGCTTGCAGGTATCGGCCTTGATATCGGTTACGCGCCCGCCAATCGCATACAGGGTGCGCTCCATATCCTCGGTTTCATTAAAGAACCGACCGGGGTCACCTGTCACATCGTATCCCTGCCCCGTCATCGTATCGTGGAAAATCTGCCTGAAGTTATCGTCAGGGAAACTGCGGCTCGTAATCCCTTTTTCAACCTGCGTATACGGCCAGTCGCACAAAATAAACCCGAACATGCCTTGCGGGCTTTGCGACAAAACGGGCGTACCCGTCGGCACCATCCAGCGAATCTCGCGAAACCCGATCGGTGACGGCTGCGAATCTTGCGGCACGTCAAGGATCGGTCGATATGGCACTTTATCGACAGTCAGCCCGCCGCAGCCTGCCAAAAAAACGATCAATAATATCAGGGGTATGCAACGTATCATGGTAATTTTATTATGCCTTTTTTGTGCAGCACGGCAAGCAAAGATGGCGGTTATTCTAACTTTCTTCATATTTTTATGTTCTAATGGAACAGTTGATTATGCTGCAGCAAAACCTATCTTATAGGTTTAAAGGGTAGAGAGTTATGATAGACCAAACCGTCACCAAACCACTAAAACCTGTGGTAAGCGTAGAGTTCGCCACAGAACTTTCCAAAGCCGATTTAAACGATTTATGCGATGCGACAGACGAAGCCATTAAGGCAGGCGGTGGTTTCGGATGGGTCAAACTTCCCGCCCGCGATATCCTGGAGCGCTACTGGCAGGGCGTATTAACCATGCCCGCTCGTATGTTGTTCGTAGCGCGTCTTGATGGCGTGATCTGCGGTACAGCGCAGCTAATCCTGCCGCCTAAGAATAACGAAGCGCAGAGCTTTGCCGTAAACATGACCACCAACTTCGTGGCGCCATGGGCACGTAAGCACGGCCTTGCCCGTATGCTGATGGAAGAAGTCGAGAAAAAAGCCCGCGAAGCAGGCTTTGCTGTCATCAACCTTGATGTGCGCGAAACCCAGGAAGAAGCGATTCGCTTTTACGAGAGCGTCGGCTATATCCATTTCGGCACGCACCCTTATTATGCGCGCGTAAATGATGAAATCATCAAAGGCCGCTATTATTATAAGGTTCTGGATCCGCAGTCATTAGAACAAGACATTTAATCCGTATCTAAATGAGAACGATTATCAGTCAGAACTTGACTCACCCCCCTATTTTTTGATCTACTTTTCACTGTACCAACGGCGGTACATTGTGGAAACCAACCTCAAAGGAGAGAAATCTTATGAAAGGTTTCGAAAATCCGGCCATGGTTAAAGGCGCAGACAAGCCAGCAGTTGAACCAACTGCAAAGCCTGTTGAAGCCCCAAAAGGCCCGGCACTTACTCAAAAGTAAGTCCTCTTTAAATTTCCCAATTTGATAAAGAGCCATGATCCTTTATAACGGTTGTGGCTCTTTATTTATTCAGAAGGTTCTCCAGATGACATATGACGATAACAACATCTTTGCCAAAATCTTACGCGGCGAAATTCCGAACAAAACAGTCTACGAAGACGACTTCGCACTGGCCTTTCATGATATCGCGCCACACGCGCCCACACACATTCTGGTCATCCCGAAAGGCAAATACATTAATATTGCTGATTTCGGCGCCAATGCGACTGCCGATGAATTGACGGGATTCTGGCGTGCCGTATCCAAAGTTGCAGAAGATAACGGCCTGACCAATGAAGGCTTCCGCTCTATCGCCAATACAGGTCTGAACGGCGGACAAGAAGTCCCCCATTTCCACGTTCACTTACTTGGCGGTAAAAAAATCGGCCCTATGGTGTCGAAATAAAAAAGGCGCTTATGATAGCGCCTCTTTCAAATTCTTTTCGATGAAAGCGGGCACATCGTCAAGCGGCATCGGCTTGCTGAACAGATATCCCTGCCCCAGATCACAATCGAGCGAATCAAGCGAGATAATATCTTTCTCCTGCTCAATCCCTTCGGCAATCACGCGCAGCTTGAAGTTTTTGGCGAGCGCAATAATCGCACGCACAATATCAATGCTGCGGCTGCCGTCATGGATTTGTGACACAAACGAACGGTCAATTTTCAGATCATCAATCGAGAATTTGTGCAGGTAACCCAGCGATGAGTAGCCCGTACCAAAGTCATCCAGCGCCACACTCACGCCCAGTACTTTCAATCCTTGCAGGATTTTCTCGGCCTGATCAGGATCACCAATCAGCGCGCTTTCCGTAATTTCCAGCTTGATATGTTTCGGATCAACACCCGAATCCATAATCGTGCGGCGCACCGAATTCACAATATCCAGCGTCTCAAAGTTAATGCCCGACATGTTCACACTGATAAAGAAATCATCCGCGTGTTCGCCCATCTGCTCCAGCAACTCGGGCAATAAATCACAGGCCTTTTCCAGCATTAGGCTATCCAGATGCTGCACAACGCCGGTGCGCTCTGCCACAGGAATAAACTCGTCCGGAAACACAAGGCCGTTATCAGGGTGCTGCCAGCGGATCAAAGTTTCAAAGCCAATCACGCGGCGCGTACGTAAATCCAGAATAGGCTGCAAGTAAGGTATGAACTGCTTTTGCTCTAAACCCAGACGCAGCTCTTGCTCCAGCTTCATTTCACGCAAAGCTGTCTCGCGCTGCTGCGCTGTGTTCTGCAAGCGCAGCATTTCTTCAGGCATCTTTTCGTATTTACTGACCTTCTTAATAAAGTCACCCATTGTATCCTGCTTCACCGATTCAGGCAGATGGATACGGGTAATGCGGTAACGCTCGATCAGCAAACTAATCAGCAGCGATACAATCGGATCAAGCCCCTTCACGCGCTCATGCAGCGCATCACGCGGCAACACAAAAATCTCGCTCTCGGTAGTCGTCACGGCACGTGCTGTACGCGGTGCATTATCAATCAGCGCCATTTCGCCAAAAATCTCGCCCTCACCAATCACGCATAGCAGCTTGTCTTCACCGCCCTCGTCATTGCCGATGATGTGCACTTCGCCTTCATCAATCAGATACGCGCATTGGCGCATTTCGCCTTTTTCAAACAGAACCGTGCCTTCCGGAAACAGGTAACGTTTGATCATGCCCGCACTATGGCGCGCCAGCAAAGCATCCTGAGATTCGGAAATCGGTTTGCCGTCTTTATCGGCATTTTCTGGTAAAGGACTATTCATACTCTTTATCTATCACGGGATTTTGAAAACGTTAAGCGCTTGCTTGCGTATTTCGCAAATTACGCTCTTCTTCCGCAGCCACAGCGTGGTAGCCAATATCCTTGCGGCAAAATCCTTCAGGCCAGTCAATCAGGGCCACCGTTTCATAAGCACGCGATTGCGCTTCTTGTGCGTTTTCACCCAGCGCAGTCACACCCAGTACGCGGCCACCCGTGTTAACAATCGCGCCCTCATCATTCACGCCTGTACCGGCATGAAAGATCGTTGTCTCTGCAATGGTATGGGCAGATTCCAAACCTTTGATCACTGTGTTCTTAGCATACGAACCGGGATACCCCTCAGCCGCCATCACAACACAAAGCGCCGTGCCATTACGCCATTCAATCTCGCTGCGCGCGGCTTCCAGATCACCTTGCGCCGCCGCGACCAGCGTGTTCAGCAAATCACCGTCAAAGCGCTTCATCAGCGCCTGACATTCAGGGTCACCAAACCGCACATTATGCTCCAGCAAATACGGCTTGCTGTTCACCAGCATCACCCCTGCAAACAGCACACCCGTAAACGGGCAACCCTCTGCCGCCATACCCTCGACGGTCGGGGTAATCAGCTCATCCATAATCTGGCTGTGCAGTTCACGCGTCATCATATGCGCAGGCGTATACGCCCCCATGCCACCCGTATTCGGGCCTTGATCATTATCATAGGCGCGTTTGTGATCCTGCGCCGATCCGAACGCCAGCGCCGTCTTGCCATCACAAATCGCAAAGAAGCTCAACTCCTCACCATCTAAAAACTCTTCAATGACAACTTCATGACCTGCCGCCCCGAACGAATTGCCCGACAGCATATCCGCCGCCGCCGCAATCGCCTCGTCTTCACTTTGCGCAATAATCACGCCTTTACCTGCGGCCAGACCATCGGCCTTCACAACAATCGGCGCGCCATGCTCTGCTATAAATGCTTTGGCTTTTTCAATATCGGTAAATCGGCCATAGGCCGCTGTCGGAATATTATACTTCGCGCAGATATCCTTCATGAAGCCCTTAGAGCCTTCAAGCTGCGCCGCCTTGGCAGACGGGCCGAAGACCAGAATATCCTCTTCACGCAAACGATCGGCAAGCCCTTTAACCAGCGGCGCTTCAGGGCCAACAACGACCATATCGATCTCTTTGTCCTTGGCAAAACTTACAAGACCTTCAACATCCTCCGCATCAATACGCACACAAGCCGCGCATTCGCGAATCCCCGCATTACCGGGCGCGGCATACAGCGCTTCGCATTTATCTGATTGCGCCAATTGCCATGCCAGCGCGTGTTCACGTCCGCCGCTTCCGACCAATAATACTTTCATGATGAAATATTCCGCTTGTTGTTTTGCGAAACAAAGACTATCAAACGGCGCCGACCCTGTCAGCGCAATTTTGCAAGCTTTTCAAATGAACTTAAGCGGGGCTGCGCATCAAAAGGCGTTTATACTCAGACACAATATCACGCGCCACGGCGCGGGTGACATCAGGCACATCAACTGAAATATCAGGCAGTGCGCCATAGCCCATATCTTTAAACATGCGCGTTAAACCGCTTTTCGCGATATACGGCGAATGCCCGTAATCGGTAAACACCATTTTACCCGCGACCAGCACTTCACTTAAAACCGATTGCGATGTCCCCAGAACGACATGCTGATCCGCCGCCCCGATCAAACCCGGATAAGGATTATAACCAGCTTGGGACTGCTCATATGATACTTCAATAACATCAACAGCCGCCCCGCAGCGCTGGCGGATACAATCAGGCAGCAGCGATTTATAATCCTCTGACATGCGGACATTGCGCCCCTCACATATAAAAACCGTTGCCTCGGGATAATGGCTAACCATCTTGGCCAGCTGATCACTCACCGTGCTAAGTGCGGCATCAAGCGTCACATGCACCCCGATCAGCGGCGTTTTGATATTGGGATAATGCTGCCTGAATTCTGCCGCCGCCACATTCAGGGCATCACGATCCATATCATGGCAGCTCAAACCATACGCACCCAGACTGCTGCGCGCTTTTGAATATTCCTCATTATAGCGCGGCTCGATCAGCAGCGGCTGCTGCGCCCCCAACAATCGTACATCATTGGCGTTCGTACCAATTACAATATCAGGCACGCCTTTACGCTTCAGATACCGCCTGACAGCCTGCTCATACCCGATCGATGATTTGCTGTTAAAATAAAACGTGAACGGGAATTCGCGCTTTAACATCGCCGCATCCAGATACACGTATTCGGCCTGCAACATTGACGCGGCCGCCTTGGCCACACCGACAGCACCGCGCGAATCCCCCCGCCGCGGATCATCATCCCCGATAAAGGCCATCACAACGGGCTTATGATACGGCGCTTGATCGCCAAATTCTGTATGCAACGCAGACACAGTAAACATCCCTCAAAAACCAGAAGGATGTTATAACGCAAAACACAAAATTATGTCAAAGAAAGACGTTTAATCCTCAAGCGTCACAAGGCTCGCATTACCGCCTTGACGGGTCGTATCAATCGACACGACTTTCTCGGTCGCAAAGCGCGGCAGATAATTAGGGCCACCTGCTTTCGGGCCTGTACCCGACAAACCATGCCCGCCAAATGGCTGAACCCCGACCACAGCACCGATCATCGTGCGATTCACATAGGCGTTACCGACATGCACATCCCCCGTAATCTTATCCATGTGGCTGGTAATACGGCTATGAACGCCCAGCGTCAGGCCAAAGCCCGTGCTATTGATATCCTCAATCACCTGCGAAAGGTTCTCCGCCTTATAACGAATAACGTGCAGCACAGGGCCGAACACCTCACGCCCAATATCACGGATATCGCCAATTTCATACGCTACTGGCGCAAGGAACGTCCCCTTATCTGCGCCTTCACCCAGCGGGCAGCGCGCGATCAATTTGGCCTCTTTATCCATACGATCAATATGCGCCTGCAACCCGTCCAACGCTTCCTGATCAATCACAGGGCCTGTATCTGTCGACGGCTGCAACGGATCGGAAATAACACGCAGCGCCATTGCGCCCTTGAGCATCTCAATCATGTGACCAGCCACATCATCCTGCACATACAGAACGCGCATCGCTGAACATCTCTGCCCCGCCGCGCCGCACGCGCTGATCAGCACATCATCAATCACCTGTTCAGGCAGCGCAGACGAATCAACAATCATCGCATTCTGACCGCCCGTTTCGGCAATCAGCGGCACAATCGCTGAATCTTTTGCCGCCAATGTACGGTTGATAATCCGCGCAACTTCCGTTGAGCCTGTAAAGGCAACACCTGCCACATCCGCATGACCGACAATCGCCGCACCGACAGACCCGTCACCCGTCAGCAGCGCAAACGCGTCCGCAGGCACGCCCGCCTTCAAAATCAAATCCGCCATGTAACTTGCCACAATCGGTGTCTGCTCGGCTGGCTTGGCCACCACGGCATTCCCCGCCATCAGCGCCGCCACAATCTGGCCTGTAAAAATCGCCAGCGGGAAGTTCCACGGGCTGATACACACAAACGTCCCGCGTCCATGCATCGTCAGAACGTTGCTCTCACCCGTAGGGCCCGGCAGCTTGATACCTTCAGGCGCAAAATCATCACGCCCGCGCATCGCATAGTAACGGCAAAAATCAACCGCCTCGCGCACTTCTGCCAGCGCATCGGGAATCGTCTTGCCCGCTTCGCGCACACATAGTGCCATCAGCGGCGCATAATGCTCTTCCATCAAATCAGCTAATTTAAGCAGCACATCCGCGCGGTCTGACGCATGCGTGTTCGACCACGTTTCGTAACCGCTGCGCGCCGTCTCGAACGCCTGATCAACAAGCTTTTCATCAGCACTCACCATCGTGCCAACCACTTGAGAAATATCAGCGGGGTTTACAATCTTCTCGCTCTTCCCACCCGCATGGCGTTTGCCGCCAATTAACGGCGCTGCCTCGAACGGCATGCCTTTCAGGAAATCGTCCATCTCCGCCACAAACGGCGCCAATGTTTCTTCTTCCTTCAAATCCATGCCCTTCGCATTCAAACGATTTGCGCCATAGATATCGGCAGGCATCGGAATCTTGCTATGGCGCTTGCTCTCGCTCGCCCGCGCTTCTTCCACAGGGTCGGTGATAATCTGATCAATCGGCACACGCTCATCCAGAATTTGGTGAACAAATGACGTACTCGCCCCGTTTTCCAGCAAGCGGCGCACCAAATACGGCAGCAATTCTTCATGGCTGCCACACGGCGCATAGATACAAACCTCGCCCGCGCTATCACGAATAATCGTGTCATGCAGTGTCTCACCCATACCATGCAAACGCTGGAACTCGAACCCGCTGCGGTCATTGCCCGCCATCTCCATAATCGCAGCCACCGTGTGCGCGTTATGGGTTGCCAGCATCGGATAGAACACATCGCGGCGCTCCAGCAATTTTTGCGCGCAGGTCAGAAAACACAAATCCGTATTCGCCTTGCGCGTATAAACGGGGTAATCCTCAAGCCCCTCAACTTGGGCGCGTTTAACTTCCGTATCCCAGTAAGCGCCCTTCACAAGACGCACCTGCAATTTACGCCCCGTACGCTCACCCAGCGCAGCCAAGCGATCAATAAGCAGCGGCGCGCGCTTTTGATACGCCTGAACAGCCAAACCAAACCCGTCCCAGTCTTTCAGCGCTTCGTCAGCCGCCACAGCCTCGATAATATCCAGCGATATTTCCAGACGATCCACTTCCTCCGCATCCACGGTCAGCGAGATATCTTTCTCCGCCGCCAGCAGCGCAAGCGCGCGCAGCATCTCGACCATTTCAGGAATCGCACGGTCTTTCTGGAAAAATTCATAACGCGGGTACAGCGCCGACAATTTCACAGAAATCCCGGGCTTACGCTTACCATCGCCCGTCTTGGCAATATGCGAAATCGCATCCTTATAGGACTGGAAAAACTTCAGTGCGTCCTTTTCCGTACGCGCACCTTCGCCCAGCATATCGTAAGATACGCGGTAACCCTTCTTCTGGTATTCCTTAGCGTTCTTGATGCCTTCTTCGATCGTGCGTCCCAGAACAAACTGACGACCCAGCATACGAATAGCTTCCACCATCGCTTTGCGGATCATCGGCTCACCAAGTCTTGAAGCCGCACTATCCAAAGTCTTGCGCGTCAGCGACAAACCGAATCCTGCCGCCTTGACCAGCAAATCCTTTGTATCGCCCTGCTTGCCAAGCCATTCTGCCGCCGCCATCTTATCGCGGATCAGCGCATTCGCCGTATGCGCATCAGGAATACGCAGCAAAGCTTCGGCCAGCGTCATCAGTGCAAGCCCCTCTTCGGTATTCAAACCATATTGCAGCAGAAAAGATTCAAGCTCGCAGTATCGCCTCCTCTCGAAGCTCGCCGCGCTTACGCTTACTGTCACGCACCTTGGTCACCAGATCACGCGCGCGATTTTCAACACGCGCTTTCATGTCATCATTCCACTCCAGCGTATCCAGCATTTCCTCTACACACTGCGCTTCATCGGCGTATAAATACTCAGACATTTTATGGGCAAGACTATTCTGTGACATATCCCTGATCCTTGTTTCGGTTTTATTGATTGGCGTATTTATACCACGAGCCGCACCGCACAAACTAGGGGGATTCTTCTGTTATAAGCACTTGCGTAGCGGCGCTATTTCAATAAGATTGCTAACTATGAACGACGCCGCCGAAACACCCAGAACCAACGTCCCCGAACTCTCCGTGTCTGAATTGGCACTGGGCGTAAAACGCGTTCTGGAAGACAGCTTCGGCCGTATCCGCGTCCGTGGGGAGCTTAGCCGCGTCAATATCGCAGGCTCTGGCCATATGTATTCCGATCTCAAAGACGAAAACGCGGTGATCAACGTTGTCTGCTGGAAAGGCACGATGAGCAAGCTGTCCATCCGCCCCGAAGAAGGATTGGATGTGGTTGTCACAGGCCGCATGACAAGCTACCCGCAACGCTCTAACTACCAGCTTGTCATTGAATCTATGGAACTGGCAGGCGAAGGCGCGCTGCTGAAAATGCTGGAAGAGCGCAAAAAGAAGCTAGCTGGCGAAGGTCTGTTTGCCGCCGAACGCAAGAAAAAGCTGCCCTTCCTGCCACAAACCATCGGCGTTGTCACATCCCCGACAGGCGCGGTGATCCGCGATATCATGCACCGCTTAAACGACCGTTTCCCGCGTCATGTTCTGGTCTGGCCTGTTCTGGTGCAGGGTAAAGGCGCAGACGAACAAATCACCGCCGCCATTCGCGGTTTTAATGCGATGCCTGCGGGCGGCGCTGTGCCCCGTCCTGATCTGATTATCGTTGCCCGCGGGGGCGGCTCACTCGAAGACCTTATGGCCTTTAACGAGGAAAACGTTGTCCGCGCCGTCGCCGAAAGCGAAATCCCTCTCATCTCCGCCGTCGGTCACGAAACCGACACGACGCTGATTGATTACGCGTCCGATATGCGCGCCCCGACCCCGACAGGCGCGGCCGAGATCGCCGTCCCCCGCCGCATCGACCTTCTGGCACAAACCCGCGAAAACGAGCAGCGCTTAACAGGCGCTACCGATCGCCTGCTGCGCACATTAAAAGAACGCACGCAATCCGTGGGTGTACGTCTGGGCGACCCGACCCGCCTGCTGGAGGTAAAAACCCAGTCTTTAGACCATGTTAGCCATAAATTAAGCACCGTCTTTGACCGCATTATCGAGTCCCGCCGTACGCGTGTGATCGAGAGCGGCGCAAAGCTGCGCCACCCCCGCGCCCTGATACAGGATAAAGCGCAAAAACTGGATTACGCATCCCGCAGCCTGACCGCAGGCTTTGACCGCCTGCTGGAAAAGCGCAACGCCCGCCTATCCGAGCAAGCCGCCCGCCTGCGTATGCCCAAAAGTCTGCTGGATGAAAAACAGCGCGAACTGACTATGCACGCCGCAGCCCTAGCGCGCCTAGCCCCGCGCCTGACCGCCGATAAGGAAAAAGAGCTATCCGCCGCAACCCGTATGCTCGACAGCCTGTCTTACGAAAACGTCATCAAGCGCGGCTATGCCATCATTCGCGATGAAAACGGCAAAGCCATAACCAAAGCCGCCAACTTAAATGACGGCCAAAATATCACTATTGAGCTTGGCGATGGTAAAAAAGACGCCACGATCGGTACTGGTTCTGCAAAATCCCAGCAGAGCTTGTTCTAAAGCAAACTTGTATCCCATAAGGATTTAGTGCTAAAAGCTATGTCCTGTTAAGCATTTAGCTATATAATAAGACTGTAATGAAGATTAGTTATAAAGATTTGATGGATAAACTCGGCGTGGGCTACGAAATGGGGCCTTACGAAACTTACCCGTGGTCAGCCTATGACGACGCAAGGGGCATCACATGCTCTGCCGAAGTGCGCGTGGGCCCTGAAGGCGCGGAAGTCGAAGCTGAAATCCAGATGATGTATGACACGCCGCCCGCAGGTAAACCACCAATGGAACAAATCTGCGCCATTACATTCAAGCCCTGCCCTCTGCCGGACTGGGACACCTATGTTCTGCGTATCCGCGGCGAAAAATTCGGCGATGACATTTATAACTGGCAGGAAAAAGCCTGTAACTTCTTCCGCGCCATCGCCATGGAATTACAAGACGATATCATTCCCGATATTGATGACATTCTGGAACGTGAACTGCACAACCGCGAGCGCAAAGGCAACCAAAGCGGCAGCGGCGGCGGTAAATCACCGAAAATCGAAGCGGGTGAATTGCTGAACATGAAACAGCGCGGCGGCTTCTAACCACCAAAAATCAGGATAAAACGACTTTAATCTTCGTCGTCCTTCTTAGGCGTCGCGCCATCTTCGTTGATGCCCGTAGACTGCAGCTCTTTGACAATAATGCCGTAATCTGTTGCATATTTCGCCAGACCGCCGTTAATCGTATCAGAGCTATTTGCCTCGAAAATCCATTTTGGACCTTCACGAATTAATGTACCGATAATCAGCGCATTACCTTTGGACATCAGATCATCTTCGAGCTTATAGCGGAAAAGCTCCAAACCATCCGACTTATCTACGATGCGCATATAAACATTTTTAACTTTGCCGAAATGATGCCCTTCAAAATCAGGATCATATATCGACAGCACAACAACCACCTTCAACAAATCAAACGGAACACCGTTTAATTCCACATTGATGGTTTCATCATCGCCATCACCCGCCCCCGTACGGCTGTCATAATTATGACGGACGGCGCCTTCAAACGCGGCGGCGTTATTGTAAAAAATAAAATCACCGTCCTCACGGGTCATATCGTCACGGTTTAAGAAAAACAGGCTGATATCCAGATCCAGCGGTTCTTCTTCAAAAGCGCGCTGATCCCAGCCTGCACCTATCACAATCCCGTTTAGCCCGGGACGCTTTTCCTTAAGGTCAACATATTCGCCGCGCTTGATATAATTGATCTCTTTATTTTCAGCCATTAAGTGCTCAGGCACTTCAGGCTTATCGAAATCATCATCCGCATCATCGAATTTAGGAACATATTTAGGTTTTTCTTTACGCGCGCCGCCATTCTGCAATTCTTCACGGCGTTCACTTTCCTTTTCGATATCCGCCATCAGATCATCACTAAGACGCAAATCATCAGAAGATGACACAGCGTCATTAAAAACAGGCTGGGGAATATCACCAGAGCCCGCCATATCCTCTGCGGTAAACTCCGGGCGGCCTTTTGATTCAGGCGGTTTTTCGGCGGGCGTTCCAGCCTGAGGGCTTTCCGAGCCTAGATCTTCAGGCGCAAACTCAGGCCTGTCTTTTTTAGGCTCAGGCTTTTTCTCACCCATATCGATAGGCTTGATTGCATCATCATCTTCTTCCAGAAAACGACTCAGATCATCATCATCCATGTCACTCATAACCCGAAAAACCTTCTTAATTAAGCCCTAAACCACTAAGCCATATTCAACATAAAGATCGCAATCATATAGGCAAAGTACCCCGCCAGGAATGCGACACCCAGTTTTTTACCGATCTTGCCATACACAAACAGAATCAATGTAAACAATACACTGACGCCCAGCGTAACCCAAATATCAAGCTCGACAAGCGATGCCGCCGTATCCTGCATATTGATGCTCTTCACCATCGCAGCCACACCGATAATCATCAGAATATTAAAGACGTTCGAGCCAATAATATTGCCCAGAATAATGCCTGTCTGTTTACGCATCGCCGCAATAATACATGTGGAAAGCTCAGGCAGTGAAGTCCCGATCGCAATCACACTCAAACCGATAACCGCATCAGGCACCCCGATAATTTCGGCACTAACCTTAGCGCCACGCACCAAGAACTCCGCGCCCAGTGCAATACAGCAAAGACCTGTAATTAAGAAAAATAGGGAACTGCCAAAGTTTTTAAACTCTGGATTTTCAACTTCCTCAACTTCCATATCGCCTTTCAGCGCCTGTTTGTACTGCCATAACGTCAACATGGCCAGAAACGCGATCATGCCAAAACCGATCATCGGTGTGATCATGCCATGTAACATAGCGCCTGCTAAAAAAAGCGTCGCTAAGATCATAACAATCAAATCTCGGCGCAGCTCTACGATATTAGCCACAATCGGCGCCACCAGTGCTGTTGCACCAAGAACCAGCAGAATATTGGCAACATTCGACCCCAGCACATTACCAATAGCAATGCCGGGCAACCCGCTTAAATTCGCATTAATGGAAACAATCAATTCCGGCAGCGACGTACCGAAAGCCACAACAGTAAAACCGACAACCAGCGGCGAGACACCAAACTTACGGGCAATATACACCGCCGCATCAATCGTCCAGTTACCGCCACGAATGAGCATAATCATGCCAAGCCCTAGCGCACCCAACGCCAGAATAAGAGCCTCTAACTCCGTTAAACTCATTAAATCGCTCATTTGAACTTACACACCTTTAGGATGATATAAAGACTAACCCTATGTTTTCTGGCCGTCATCCCATTGCAGACCATAACCAAAGGCACGATCCATCTCTGCGTGTCCAGGGTAATACTCTGTATGGTTTGTCAGCTTGATACCGTTACGAACATTTACAAGCTCGGCAACAGAACAAAGAGCCAATTCGGATCTATAAGTATGCAAATTGACAATCAGGGGACTTTCGCCGGGCACACGGATCTGAACCTGCGGTCTGATCTCAGCCCAATCGGTCGCCCCGTCATAAATGTATAAATACACCAAAATACGTTTGAAGTCAGGCCATTTTGCGCCGTTTAACAAGATGACTTCATCTTCGCCGTCATCATCGTCATCATCTTCGCCGGTACGGTCATCACCTGATAATTTCATAAACGGCGCGTTGTCGTAATCACCATACATTTCACCAAACGCCTGAATAGCGCCGCGCTGGCCATTTTGTAATTCGTAAAGACAGCCCAGATCCAGATCAACATTTTGCTGTCTGGTCTTTTTCATCAATTTACCCAGAAAGCTTTCGTCCTTTTTCACCATAGGCTGCCACGCAGCGCCGATGCGGATTTGCTGATATCCGTGATCCTGCGGATTGATAATTTCTGTCTGACCGGTGCTGCCCAAGAAATGGTAATTGTTATCGTCTGTATCGGACACGTAACCTTTCGCACCCAGCGCGTTGCCATGCCCTGAAAATGACGCACGACTGCGCGTTGCGTTCATTAATGAATCCTGTGATGATTTGTCACGTGCCATGAAGAAATCTCCTGCGTTTCAAGTCCTAAAAGATAACATTGATTATGCGCCTGTCAAAACGCTAATTATGGCTCAAATGCGCCTAACAGCATTTTACACTTCCCAGAATTGCAGTGTTTTTGCTATAAGCGGGTAAGAATTTTAATCGAAGGAATAATGACCATGGCTTCTTATGAATATGTATATGTGATGAACGGCCTGAACAAGACGTACTCGGGCGGCAAAAAAGTGCTCGAAAACGTCACGCTCAGCTTCTTCCCCGGCGCAAAAATCGGTGTTCTGGGTCCGAACGGCGCCGGTAAATCTACATTACTGCGTATTATGGCCGGCACAGATAAAGACTTCACAGGCGAAGCATGGTCTGCCAAAGGGGCTAAAGTCGGCTATTTGCCGCAGGAACCAAAACTGGACGAAAGCAAAACCGTTCACGAAAACATCATGGACGCCCTTGGCGAGATCAAAGACAAGATCGACCGTTACAATGCGATTGGCCTTGCCATGGCAGAACCGGATGCCGATTTCGATGCGCTGATGACGGAAATGGGCGAATTGCAGGAACAGATCGATGCTGCCGATGGCTGGGAAATCGACCGTACCGTGCAAATGGCCAAAGAAGCCCTGCGCTGTCCGCCAGGTGATGCCGACATCAAAAACCTGTCAGGTGGTGAAAAACGCCGCGTGGCACTGGCAAAACTATTGCTGGAAAAACCTGACCTGCTGCTCCTTGACGAACCGACCAACCACTTGGACGCTGAAAGTGTCGCATGGCTGCAACGTCACCTATCCGAATACCCTGGCGCTGTAGTGATGGTCACCCACGACCGTTACTTCCTTGATAACGTCACAGGATGGATTCTTGAAATCGACCGCGGCTCAGGCATTCCTTACGAAGGCAACTACTCTGCCTATCTGGAAGCCAAGCGTAAACGTCTGGAACAAGAGGCTCGTGAAGACAAATCACGCCAGAAAACAATTGAACGTGAACAAGAATGGATGGGACGTACACCTGAGGGTCGTCGTAAGAAGTCTCAAGCAAGAATTAACTCGTACGAACAACTACTTAACGAAGCTCAGAAGCAAGACGTACGCACCGCGCAAATCGTTATTCCGGTGCCTGAGAGACTGGGTAATGTTGTTATCGAAGCCGAGAACCTTTCTAAAGGATATGACGATCACCTATTGATTGATGGCCTGAACTTCAAATTGCCGCCGGGTGGTATTGTCGGCGTAATTGGTGCCAACGGTGCCGGTAAATCAACGCTCTTCCGTATGATTACTGGCCAGGAACAACCTGACAGCGGTACACTGCGCATTGGTGAAACAGTACAGCTAGGCTATGTTGACCAAAGCCGTGATGCGCTCGATGACAACAAAACAGTCTGGGAAGAGATTTCAGACGGTAACGACATCCTGAAACTAGGCAAAATCGAAATGCCGAGCCGCGCCTATGTTGGCGCCTTTAACTTCAAGAGCGGTGATCAGCAGCAAAAAGTCGGCACTTTATCAGGCGGTCAACGTAACCGCGTTCACTTGGCGAAAATGCTGAAAAGCGGCTCTAACGTACTGCTACTCGACGAACCGACCAACGATCTGGATACAGAAACACTATCCGCATTGGAAGAAGCTCTCGAGATGTTTGCAGGCTGTGCGGTGGTTATTTCCCACGACCGTGCGTTCCTTGACCGTCTGGCAACACATATGCTGGCCTTTGAAGGTGACTCACAAGTCGTATGGTTTGAAGGTAACTACGAAGACTACGAAAAGGACTATCGCCGCCGCATGGGGCACGATGCCGACACACCAAAACGCATCAAGTACAAACCCTTGCGAAAAGCGAGCTAAGTTATTGTTTTAAAACAAAACATACGCCAAATTGTAAGAAACTTGTAAAATCGACACGGAAATATCGTCATTTTCGCTCTGACTGTGATAAAATAAGGAGTGGAATTTAATAAAATTTTATCTATCTGGCGGTAGACTAAGATTGGCGAAATACTCTTTGATGAGCAGGTGTCGTGTCTAAAGTTGAATTATTACAAGGCGTTAAGCCAAAAAAAGTTGTAAAATACATGGTGCTTCCGGGCATCATTCCGCGCTTCCGTGAATTCTTTTCAAACGGATTTCAATGGCTTGCGGTCTTGATGGCTGTCATCTATAGCTCGGTCAGACTGCTCCCTAAAAATCATGCATATTTAGACCCTGCCAATAAAGGGCGTTTTGGTATTCGTCATGTCATTGCCGAAGCCGCAAACAATCTGGTTATTAAAAAAGAAAACGCTGACCAGATTATCGTATTCTTTGCCCTGCTGATGGGCTTCGTCATTCTGTGCGTGCAGTTTGCCATGCTGATCTTCGGCTTCTTGATTTCACCGGCTTTTGCTGCCTTCCCTGGTTTCGGTGCCTACGCTGGCATTTTTGAAACACCGGGATGTGTTGCGTCTGGATCAGCCTGTCCTGATATTGCTTTTATGTTGCTGGATAAGGTTTTTGCCATTCCGGACTTATATAATTCACGCTTTGCGCCGGCAGGTGCTGGCGCCATTCCACCGTTTAACCGTGCACTGCAATTGCTGTTTAACTACTACAATCTTGCCATGCTGCTGGTGGGCGTCATCATCTTCTTGTACTACGTAATCGTTATGGTTGCCGAAACCGCACAAAGCGGTACACCATTTGGCCGTCGCTTTAACCATGTATATGCCCCGCTGCGTCTTGTTATCGCAATCGGCTTCTTGGTACCAATCAACTACGGCCTGAACTCCGCACAATATATCACACTTTTTGCGGCTAAATACGGTTCAGGCATGGCAACAAACGGCTGGATTACATTTAACAACGCCTTACCAGGTGCAGCAACGCCGATGGGCACCTCAGGGGAAAGCTTGGTCGCAAGGCCGCGCGCTCCGGACACTAAATATCTGCTGACATTCATGTCAGTTGTAAGAGCCTGTGCGGTCGCCTATGAAACACAATTTCCTGCAGGTTCCGGCGCTATCGATATCGAACCGTATTTAGTTAAAAACAACCCGATACCACAGAACGAAGCATTAACAAACTATGCGGCAGGCCTTACATTTTATGATAATAACGACATTATTATCCGATTTGGCCAGGATGTTTCAGGCGCATCAACACCTATGCGTTTTAAAGGTGATGTTGACCCAATCTGTGGCGAGATCAGAGTTCACGTTAATGATGTTACCCAAATTGGCGCTAACCGCATACAGCAGGAATATTTCCGTGCAGTAAGAAGCCTTTGGAATAACACTCAGCTTCTACGTTTAGGCGAACGTGCAACAGCTATGGCAGAAATAGGCCCAGACAGACCTGAAGACATTACAGGCTTTGTTGCTGGTGACGATGATCCGACACAGCTTCCAAGCATTGAATGGAAGCGTTTACAAATTGATGCGCTACAAGGTTCTATGGAAGCACGCGTGATTACAGTCTACAACCAGATGGTTACAGGCACTGATTTCGCTGTTCCTGCAGAAGTTATTGAACATGGTTGGGGTGGCGCCGGTATTTGGTACAACTCGCTTGCAGAATGGAACGGTTCGTTCTTTTCAGCGGCTATCAACGTTCCTAGCCCTAATCTTATGCCCTTTGTAATGGAAAAGATTCAGGAAGAAAAACGTACAAATGACGAAGGCGTTACAACTGAAAACCAATTCGAGCCTGTGCTGGCATCAGGCACGCCGATAACGTTTGAACGTCAGCACGATGAAAAAATCGCACAAGTTCTAAATAACGTCTACAAATACTGGACCGTTGACGGCCCTATGGCGGACGGTGATACATCCACCAGTGGCAACGTATTCTTTGATACAATGAACGCCCTGCTGGGTATCGGCGGCCTTTTTGAGATGCGCCAGAACGATGATATTCACCCCTTAGCACAGCTCACAGGCATTGGTCGCAGTATCGTTGAAAGCTCCATTCGTAACCTGATGACAGCCCTTGTGTTCTCGGCGGGTGGCGGTATGGCTGAAGTCATGAACCAGCACTTAGGTTCTGCACTACACTCCATCAGTGGCATTTTCGTATCCTTGACAACAATCGGCTTGGCTATCGGCTTTATCCTTTACTATGTATTGCCATTCCTGCCGTTTATTTACTTCTTCTTTGCCGTCGGCGGCTGGGTAAAATCAATTTTCGAAGCCATGGTCGGTGTACCGCTTTGGGCACTTGCGCACTTGCGTGTTGATGGTAATGGCTTCCCCGGGGATTCAGCTTCTAACGGCTACTTCCTGATTTTCGAAATCTTTGTACGCCCGATTTTGACAGTCTTTGGCTTAATTGCCGGTCTGGCAATTTTCTCGGCCATGGCCAGGACGCTTAACGGTGTATTCGACCTACTGATCGTGAATATGTCAGGTTCAGGCTGTGTGGTTCCTGGCGGCGGCGGTTCTTTGACATTCGGTGACTGTGCGGATCCGGGCGCCATTAATTTGGACGAGAAACGCGGTGTTGTAGACGAGTTCTTCTTCACAATTATTTACACGATTATCGTATACCTATTGGCAACGTCATCATTTAAACTGATCGACCAGATTCCAAACAGTATTCTGCGTTGGGCAGGTGCCGGCGTACAGTCATTTGGTGACAACCGCGATGATCCTACACAAGGTCTTGTTCAATACGCAGCCTTTGGTGGCGCCAATATGGCTGGACAAGTTTCAGGCGCACTTACTGAAGGCGCCCGCGCCGGCGGCTTGGCCGTTGGCGGTGTTGGACGTGGTTTGTTTGGCTTGATGGGCCGAAGTGGTCCTGCGGCAGGAGGAAACTAAGGTAATGATCGCAGCAAAAGCAGTCGCAAAATATGTTCTTTTACCGCAAGTCATGCCGCGTATACAGGCATTGATTTATTCGGGCTTCTCGTATCTGGCTATGTTTATGGCGCAGATCTACGGCTCTGTGCGACTACTACCATCTGACCACCCTTATTTGAATAGTGCGAATATGGGGCGTTTCGGGGTACGGCATGTCATTGCGGAAGCAGCCCGAAATCTTGAATTTAAAAAAGAAAATCTCGACCAGATCGTTATCTTCGGGATGCTTTTGGTCGGCTTTGTCATTCTGGTTGCGCAAGTATTTCTGCTCTTGATTGCTACATTTGCATCAACAGCGCACGCTGTATCACTGCCAGCGCCATTTGACACCTATAACTATGCTGATTTCTTTATCACGCCGAACGCGCAAGACGATATTGCCTTTGTTCTGATGGACCGTGTCTTTGGTCTGCAAGATTTCTTCGTAGACTCTGGTGGCGGACAAACCTGCGTGGCTCAAGGCATTTCATGCTTTGGCACAACACAAACGCCGGACCGTACCATTTACACAAACTACGATCGTACAGCCTCAACAGCGCTACCATACCCATGGCCATTCCACGAGGCTCTGCGCAGCATGCTGCAATTATATAGTGTCGGCATTCTGATTATTGCTGTCTTTATCTTCCTATACTTTATTGTGGCCATGATTGCCGAAACAGCCCAAAGCGGCACCCCATTCGGTAAGCGATTCAACCATGTCTGGGCCCCTTTGCGTATGGTTGTCGCGATGGGTCTGCTGATCCCTGTAAACCAGGGTCTGAACTCGGCACAATGGATTTTGATGTACTCCGCATATTGGGGTTCTGGCTTCGCCACAAATGGCTGGATTTTGTTCAATACAGAAGCCGTAAGTGGTGGTAGCACACTCCTTGGCGAGCCTGATACGCTGGTATCAACGCCGCTGGCACCGCCTATGAACACTTTACTTGAATTTATGTCTATGGCTGCCACTTGTAAGGAAAGTTACGAGCGCCTGTATCATGAAATTGAGCGGCCTGACGGGTCAACCAGAGATGCCGTTGAAATCGATGCCTATTTGGTTGATAGCCGCAACATTGCCATGGGCGCACCGCCAACATTAATGGGCACAGCTAACTACACGGATGCTCAAGAAATGTTTAATTTTGGTGACATCCGCGTCGTCATTGGAGAATACCGCGGTACAGACGGCAATGAATATATGAATTACGATGGGCGGGTCATACCATATTGTGGTGAAGTTCGCTTCGCAGCGACGGATCGTGGTGATGCCGCCGTTTCCCCTGGTTCCTGGACAATCAACAGACAATATTACGCCGCACTAAGACAAATGTGGCAAGACGCTAGCTCAGGTGGCTTTGCAGGCTGTGGTTACGGCACAACTTTCATCAATGGCTGTATCGGCTATAACATGACTGAAAGACATGTGGCTATTGACCATGACGAAAACGCACCCTTGCCGGATGCGACAGAAATTCGTGCAATGGTCGATTCCTATGTTGCCCAAATTGCAAACGCTATTGATTTAGGCGTTACAGATCAGCAAGGCTCGCCGCACTGGTTGGAAGACCTAACAAGCTTAGGCTGGGCGGGCGCCGCAATTTGGTATAACCGCGTTGCCGAACTAAACGGTAATATATCTGCGGCTGCATACAATATTCCTTTAGTGCAGAAATACCCTCTGTTGCTGGAAACAATCCAGGATAGTCGTACAGCCGCTGATGCCGATGTGACAGGGGAAGAGCGCTTTAGAATGTACCAAGGCCCTGACGAGGCAATGGCGCTCAGCAGCCCTGTGGACCAACAAATTGCCAACGCAATGTATCACGCACAGGATTTGTGGAGTGACGTATATTCAAATGAAGAAGTGAGTGCGAACATCTTCATCGATGCGATTAATGCTGTTTTCGGTACGAGCGGTCTATTTAACATTCACGCAAACGCCGATGCTGGCATACATCCGTTGGCACAACTGGTAGCGATTGGTAAATCTATCATCGAAAGCTCTGTGCGTAACCTGGGTTATTCAGCAGGCGCCGGTCTGGGCGGTGGTTTGATGAACATTTTCGGCCTGCACTTGGTCGGTAACGTCGCTATGGCTGCAAGCAGCTTCTTGCTACAAGTCGCAACCATCGGTCTGACAATCGGCTTCGTGCTGTTCTACATTATTCCGTTCCTGCCGTTCATCTACTTCTTCTTCGCGGTTGGTGGCTGGATTAAAGGTATTTTCGAAGCCATGGTTGGCGTGCCGCTATGGGCACTGGCTCACATCCGTATCGACGGTAACGGCTTACCAGGCGATGCCGCTATGGGCGGTTACTATCTGATCTTGGAAATCTTCCTGCGCCCGATTTTGATTATTTTCGGCTTCTTGGCCAGTATCGTCATCTTCGGTGCACAAGCCCAGATCCTTCATGAAATCTGGCCTCTTGTCGTCTCTAACGCTGTAGGCTACGACGAAGGCAACCTTGCCGCCGACCCTAACGCAACAGGCGGTCTGCGCTACCTGCGTGGTGCCGTAGATAACCTGTTCTTTACAGTGATCTACGCGATCATTGTTTATATGCTCGGTATGGCCTCGTTCAAAATGATTGATCTGGTACCTAACCATATCCTGCGTTGGATGGGCGCTAGTGTCTCCACATTCGGTGACCAAAGTGGTGATCCGGCTCAAAACCTTGTTAGAAACAGCTTCATGGGCTCCAGTATGCTATCTGGTCCTGCTCAGCAAGTTATGCAAGGTGGCGGTCAAGCCGTCAGCAGCGCAGGCAAAGGTATTGGTAGCTTGTTCTCAAGATCCCAGTAATAAGGTAAACCAAAGAAAACTTTATGAATGTAACGACTGGTCAAGTTCTGAAATATACGTTACTCCCTGGCATATTGCCGCGGATATTCAGTTTCTTTGGCTCGGGTTTCTACTATCTGGCCTTCTACATAGCACAAGTCTACAGAACGATGCGGCTATTGCCGTCCGACCACCCGTATTTACAAATTCGAAATGTCGGAAAGTTTGGCGTTAGACACGTCATTTTCGAGGCAAAGCGCAATCTTGTCTATAAATGGGAAAACATAGATCAGATCATTCTGTTCTTTATGCTGATCCTTGGCATGATCCTGATGCTGGCACAATTTGCCATCATTATATTCGGCGTCATTGTCCCGGCAGCCACAGCAGCATCAGGGGCTGGCGACACCGCCTATTTAGCCTCGTTTTTCACCACGCCGGATCCGACATATGATATTGCATTCCGTCTGCTGGATGCCACATTCGGCTTCAATGATAGCTTGGTAATTTTCGACTCATGCTTAGCGCAAGGCGTACAATGTCAGCTAGCCTTTGCGCCGGGTGGAGGATTTACGCCGGTGGGTCCTGTTTTAACTGTGCCCACGCCGTTCCATGAAGCCCTGCACCTGTTATTCCAGTTCTATAATCTAGGCGTGCTGGCCATTGGTGTTGCGGTATTCTTATATTTCATTGTGGCCATCGTTGCTGAAACAGCCCAAAGCGGCACCCCATTTGGTAAGCGCTTTAACGGCGCTTGGGCCCCAATCAGATTATTCATTGCGATTGCTTTATTAACGCCTTTGTCATTTGGCATGAACGGCGCGCAGCTACTGACTCTTTATATTGCCAAAGCAGGGTCTGGCATGGCCACGAATGGCTGGAACGGCTTTATTGATGACCTCGCAGGCGAAACACTGGCCGGTGACCCTGCCGAA
This sequence comes from Micavibrio sp., assembly GCA_012960155.1. GTDB lineage: Bacteria > Pseudomonadota > Alphaproteobacteria > Micavibrionales > Micavibrionaceae > UM-FILTER-47-13. The sequence continues at coordinate 43,306 of DUBU01000014.1, forward strand.
CTGGTAGTGACACCGAAAACACCAATGATCAACACGCTGATCGAATTTATTTTCGTCGCACAGGCGTGCCGCTTCATGGAAGATGAAATGGAACAGCGTGATATTCAAGCCTATCACGTCTATGGTACTGGCACAGGCGGCTCTGACGCCTTTGTAGGTAAAGCCTTTCTTGATGCGTTGGCCGATACAAATAACACGGATATTACGATTCGCTTCGGCGTTAAGGATGATGATCGCTATACCTCTTACAAAGGCAACGTTAAACCAATCTGTGGCGAACTAACGTTAACAGTTAAAGACGTCGCACAAGACGGCGCTCTAATGATGCAAGAAGGCTACTATGACCTGATTGCCACAATCTGGGATGACGGCGCACTCGTGCAGCGTGCTGAAAACGTGGTGCGCCGCTTGATTTCAACTACTGAAGGTGACGTTAACGCTGCGCCTGTGCCTGATAACGCCTTCATGACAGCAGTAACAAACTATTTCACCAATGATGTTACGGACTTGATTGACGATTCTGTAACAGCGCAAATCGGTAGTGCCGATTGGATTGAAGACCAGCGTGTACTCGGCTGGGCAGGGGCTGCCATATGGTACAATAAAATTGCTGAAATGAATGGCGGTCTGTTCTCATCTGTATTTTCAGTACCCTCACCGGGACTATACCCCGAAGTGATGGAGTTCGTGCAAGAACAGCGACGCCAGCATAACGACGTTATGAACGCAGAAGAGCGTTTCAATCCCGTTCTATCCGACGGCGACATGATTGAATACACATCTGACAGGCAGTTGGAAAAAGCAGTTATCTACTACAATGCCACGACATACTGGAGAGATACAGTCTACGCAGAGCCCACGGGCAATACGTTCCTGGACACTATTACTGCTATCTTCGGTCTAGAAGGCTTGCTCGATATGCAAAACAATCTGGAAATCCACCCTCTGGCACAGCTCGTAGGTGTCGGTCGCAGTTTGATTGAAAGCGCAATTACCAATCTCGGTTACTCCTTTGGTGCCGGTATTGCCGGTGGTCTTGCTGGTATTCTTGGCCGTGACATCATCAAAAGCGTCGCCTCAAGCGCTAGTAGCTTTGCCGGTAAAGTCGCTACAATCGGCCTGAGCCTTGGATTTATTCTGTATTACATCATTCCGTTTCTACCCTTTATTTACTTCTTCTTTGCTGTAGGCGGCTGGGTAAAGTCTATCTTCGAAGCGATGGTTGGCCTGCCATTATGGGCGCTCGCGCATATTCGCATTGATGGTGATGGCTTACCGGGGCCTGCAGCCATGAACGGATATTTCCTGATTTTTGAAATCTTCATAAGGCCGCTTTTAATTATCTTCGGTCTGGTTGCGGCTGTATCTATTTTCGCCGCACAAGTCGAGGTCTTGAACGAAATCTGGAAGCTAGTAACCTCCAACCTTGTTGGCTATGACACAACACCGGGCGCCTTCACGCCGCCCCCTATCGAAGTAGATAATGGCTGGGGCGCGAATGTTGGTGCAATTGATTATATGCGCGCCGATATTGACCGTCTGTTCCACACTGTAATCTACACTATGATTGTCTACATGATGGCCATGGCATCCTTTAAACTGATCGACATGATCCCGAACAACATTCTACGTTGGATGGGCACCAGTGTTTCAACCTTCGCCGAGCAAGCAGACGATCCTGCAGGCAGCATGGTACGTTACGCCTATATCGGTTCACAAGGCGCCCTCTCCGGTCTTAGCGGTGGCTTTAGCTCCCTACTTACCAGAGCCGCCAGATAAGTTACGGCACCTAATAAAACCCCGATTACGGACAACAAAAAAGCCGACAGAAATGTCGGCTTTTGTAATTCTGGAACGGCTGTTACTTAGCCTTTGGTCTTCTCACGCAGATGATCGATAAGTACCTGAACATTACCGCCGCCACGTTGAATGACAGAAGAAAAGTCAGAGCGCTGTGTAACAGACATGCTGACACCTTCAACAATGATATCAATCACCTTGTATTTACCGTCTTTATAACGCACACGCCAATCAATCTGGATCTCTGAACCCTGATCAGGAATAATGAAAGACGTTACAATCGTATCCTTTTCACCATCAGCACGATAAGTGCGCGCTTCAAAGCGCTGGCCTTGATAATCTGAAAAGCGTTGTGAGTAAACCTCTACAACCATCGTCTCGAACAGCTTCTGATACTCGTCACGCTGCTGTGGTGACGCAGAGCGCCAGTAACGACCCATCGCAAAACGACCGATCGTGTTCATATCAAAACTGTCTTTGAGCAACTTTTTAAACGAATTTTTCTTCGCGTCCGTAGACATGGCTTCATCGCCAAGAAACTCAATCGCGCGGCCTGCCATAGAGTCGATAAAGTTTCTAGCGCCTTCACCTTGCTGTGTAGCATCGGCAGCAACAGTCATATATGCGGTATTAATGGCAAACCCTGAAGCCGCGACATCCAGCGGAAAAGCATGCGAAGCAACAGGGGCGCAAAGGCCTGTTGTCAGCAAAGCCGCGCTCAATAAGGGAAAGAAACGAAAAGATTTTTTCTGCATAACACCCATAATATCGTCCTGTATTCTTATACGTTGCAGGCTTATATATCCTTTGTTCCTGCAACGTCAAGAAAATAGCTTTTTAACGATTAGTAATCGTCATCATAGTCAGGGATAGCAGGAGCTGCAGACAGCTCAGGATCCTGATCATTAACCTGCGCAGCACGGCGCTGTACATATGCACTGCGAACAGCCGCATAGTAATCAAATGAATTTTCGCGCAGATCTTTTACAATATCCAGAAACTCTTCACGCGTTGCCAAAGCCGTCACACCAGCACGGGCATAAATCCACTCTTCCTGATCTGTATTGCTCAAGTACAGGTTCAGAGGATCCGCAAACGTATCAACCAGAATACCGGCTGAATCACGGAATGATGAAGGACCGAAGAACGGCACCATAACGTAAGGACCGTGATCTACACCCCAAACAGCCAATGTCTGGCCGAAATCTTCTTTTTCGTAAGGAATACCAGCTGAAGCTGCAACGTCAAACAAACCACCGATACCGAATGTTGTGTTCACCATCATACGGGTAACGTCACCGGCAGCACCTTCAACATCACCTTGTAGAACCTGGTTAGCAATATTAACTGGGCTCTTCAGGTTACGAAGCGCGTTACGAACACTATTACGCACGAATTCAGGAGTGACATAGCGATACCCGCGCGCGATCGGCTCCATAATGGCCTCGTCCAGCGCGTTGTTCATATCAAATGTCAAACGGTTGAAATCTTCAAAAGGATCTGCAATCTCCGCAGTATCATGCATATTGTTTGACGCACAACCTGTCAGTGCCATAGAGCACACAACGGTCGCCATCAAAGCAGTCTTTCTGATCACCTGCGGGCTGAACTTTTTGCTAAAAAACATTATTTAGATCCTTCTAGAAAACTTAGCTTAATTACTACTATGATTTGGTTTTTAATACTACTGCCATTAAGAACAAGGATTGAATTTCCTTATCCAGATTAAACCATTACAAAGTTACTACTTCCTTAATTTTTTTACTTTTGTCAAAATGCCGCAACATTCTGAAAAATATGACTCTTTTGGAAGCGCCCTATAATGGCCAGAACACTAGTCTTCGTCAATCGCTAACTTCAATAAATTAGCCGTCTTCCAGAGTCAACATCACACTCAACCCTAAAAGGAATGTGATCAATGTCGGCGCCCATGCCGCCAGAAATACAGGGATCTGATGCGATGCCCCCAGCGCTTGCAAGAAACTGCCGACAAAAAAGACAATAAACCCTGCGGTAATGCCAATCCCCACCAGCAGCATCGTACCGCGTTGACGCGGCGGGCGCAGCGACACACAGGCCGCGAGCAGCACCATCGCCGCAAACATAAAGGGCTGCGCCAACAGCGACTGGAAATGAATCTTCATGGATGTTGAATCAAACCCCGTCGCACTCATCGTCTTGATAAAGCCGGGCAGCGCCCAGAACGATAGCGTCTGCGGTGAGGCAAAGCTCTCCTGCAACTCTTCCTGTGTTAAGTCGGTCGGCAGCGCCACCAAAGGCAGATTTTGGGCTTTTGAATTCTTGCCATCATGGCTAACAGCTTGCTCGAACACCCACATACCATCATCAAGCCGAGCAGATTGCGCATCAATACGGCGCTCGAATTGATCGTCCTCGCCAAAGAACAGCACCATCACTTTGGAAAAAGACCATGTTTCAGGCTCAATCTGGCCTGCGTGCAAAATCACATGTTCATTACCCGCCGACGCGGTTTGACGCAGCCACAATCCCTCACGCAGCACAGTCATATAACTTTTACGTTCGGATAAAAACTCGTTCTCCAGCGTTTCAAACTTGCCCAGTAACGCAGCCCCAATCGGGTTAATCACACTGGTGTTGAGTACGCCAATCATCAGCGCCGCAGCCACTACAGGACCAATAAACTGCCACACAGATAATCCCGCCGCACGAATAACAACCAGCTCTTGTTTGCGGTTCAGTTGCCAGAACGTGAACATGGCACTGAACAGAACAGCAAACGGAAATAGCTGCTGCCCGACCTCGGGCAATTTAAACAAGCCCATTTGCAGAACTAGCAAGAACGGCACATCATCGCGCTTACCCGCACGACGCAGCAGCTCGACCGTATCAAACAGATACACAATGCCCAGCAAAATGGTCAGCATTAAAAACAGATTACCCAGATAACGGAAAGCCAGATAACGGTTTAGCGTATTCGAAATCCTCATGCAGGCCTCCGGTCGCTATACAGCATACGGCGGCGAAAATCCTCACCCGCCTCGCTCAGCATAAACAGTCCCAGAATAAGCGGCACTAGTACCAGCGCATACATAGGCACCAGCCCCCAGGCATTTTTCAGCGCAATATTAAACGTCACCAGATACAGCCCTTGCATCGATACCGTCGTAATAATCGCCATCGCAATCCGCGCAAACTGCCCCCGCCGATCCACAGGACCCAGCAGCAAGAAATTCAACACGATCACCACAAAAGCAGGCGCCAGCAGCGGACTAGCAATACGGCGATGGATCTCGATAAAGAAATCTTCCTGACTGGCCACATCCCGCTGGTCGGTTTTATCAGGGTTTAAAAGCTGCCAGATCGTGCGCTCATCAGGCTCCGCCCAGCGCTGCCGAACAGTACCCGTACCGTCGGGTAGATCAATCGAATACCGCTCGAAATCAAGGCGCTCCAGAATATTTGTATCGGCATTCACGCTTTGACGTGATCCGTCATAGACCAAAACCTGCTGCCCTTCATCGGTGCTCGTAATCAAGCCGCGCTTGGCAATGACTGTAGACGGTGCCACTTTCGGATCACGGCTATCATGGATAACCATACCTTTAAGCTCTCCACCCTCTTTCTCGCGAATAAACACCGTCAAGCCGGGTACAATTGCATTAAAGATACCCTCACGGAACAGCAGCGTCGAATACTGCGCCTTAATCACCTGACGCATCTGCTGCATACTAGCAAGTGAGGCCGGCCCGACCCACATCGTCATCACCCATAAAATAATGGTCGTGATCAGCGCCATAATCAGCGCAGGACGGGCAAGCGCCATCGGCGGGACGCCATTGGCGCGCATGACCACTAGTTCACTATCCATGGTCAACTTATTATACAAAAATACCGTCGCCGCCATCAGGGCAATCGGCAAAATAATTTCGAAAAAGCGCGGTAATGCGAGCAACGTCAAAATCCAGAACGCAGAACTGGACGCGCCCGACTCAATTACCAGCTCCAAAAAACGCAGTGACTGCGTTAACAAAATAACAGCCGCGAGCGTCAACGCGATGAAAATCGTCGCAATAGAAAGGCTCTTCAATATATAGCGGTCAAAAATCACGGGAGTATTTCAAACTCTCTTCTGGTCAACACAACGTGGCAGACTATATTCTATCTTCTGGAATAATAAAGGAAAACCTTATATCAGAACACCTATCAGGATACGATTATGACATTGAACATTAAATTCGCCGCCAAACCTACAAAAGATACAGATACAGTCATTATTGGCGTATATGCCGATAACAACCTTTCTACAGCATCAGACGCCTTGAACGTTGATACGGCCAACCTCATTGAATCCTTCCTTGGAAAACAGGAAAGTTTCAAAGGCAAATCAGGCCAGATCATCACTGCCCCTGTACTGGACGAAGGCAAAACACGTATTTTGCTGGTTGGCTTGGGCGACCCTGATAAGATCGACGGCAGCGCGGCTGAAACAGTCGGCGGCAAACTATATGTAGCCCTAAAAAGCATCGGCAGCAAAAGCGCGGCCTTTATTCTGGGCGATGATGAAGAGCCTGAAAATATCAGCACAGCCGATATGGGCGCGCACATTGCTATGGGCGTACGTCTACGCGGCTACAGCTTCCTGAAATACAAAACACTGGATGCCGAAGATGAATCTCCCGAACTTGGGACATTCACAATCGCGGGCAAAGATAACAAGAAATCCGCCAAAACATACGAGCCACTAGGCCATGTTGCGGCAGGTATGCTGTGGGCGCGCGATCTTGTGAACGAGCCACCAAATATGCTCTACCCCGAAAGCTTCGCCAAAATGATCAAGGACGAGCTAAAACCTTTAGGCGTGGAAGTTGAAATCTTTGATGAAAAGAAACTCGAAAAACTCGGCTTCAAAGCACAGCTCGCCGTCGGTATGGGCTCTGCCCGCACACCGCGTACAGTTGTAATGCGCTGGAACGGCAAAGCCGCATCCAAGAAAAAGAGCCAGCCTCTGGCCTTTGTCGGCAAAGGCGTAACTTTTGATACAGGCGGCATTAACATTAAGCCCAGCGGCGGCATGGAAGATATGAAACTCGACATGGGCGGCGCCGCTGCAGTTGTCGGACTGATGAAGTCTCTTGCCCTGCGTAATGCCAAAGCCGATGTTGTCGGTATCGTCGGTCTGGTTGAAAATATGCCATCTGACCGCGCCTACCGTCCCAGTGATGTGATTGGTTCATATTCTGGCAAAACAATCGAAGTCCTGAACACAGACGCTGAAGGCCGTCTGGTTCTGGCCGACTGTCTGACATACGTACAGCGTAAATACGACCCCGCGCTAGTTGTCGATCTTGCCACACTGACAGGCGCGATGATGATTGCCCTCGGCCATGAATATTGCGGCACTTTCGTTAATGATAACGATCTTTGGGAAAATATGGAGAGTGCCTCCAAATCAACAGGCGAAAAACTGTGGCGTATGCCGCTGGATGCCGCGTTTAAAAAGGAAATGGTCAGCAGCATTGCCGATGTGAAATCACTAGGTAACGGCCGCTATGCAGGCGCTTGTACAGCCGCAGGCTTCCTCGAGCATTTCATCGAAGATAACCGTCCATGGGCACATATGGATATCGCAGGCACAGCCTGGGTAAAATCCGACAGCGCCATCTGCCCTAAACCCGGCACAGGCTTCGGTGTACGTGTGCTGGACAAGATGATCGCCGATCATTATGAAGGCAAGTAAAACCTCTGCCACCAATGAACACAGCATAAGCGAAGTGGAATCCCGCTTCGCTTATCGTGTATCTACAGAACTTGAAACTATCATCGCACGTACAGGTAAAACCAGCCCCGTTGCCCGCCAATATCTGCCTGATATCCGCGAACTTGATATCATCGAGGCCGAGACCAGCGATCCGATCGGCGATCACCCGCACAGCCCAGTTAAAGGCATCGTCCATCGCTACGACCATCGCGCCTTACTGAAAATCACCAATGTCTGCGCCGTGAATTGCCGCTTCTGCTTCCGCAAGGATATGCTAGGAACAGCCGATGAAAGCCTTGATAGCAAAGACCTGCAAGCCGCGCTGGATTACCTGCGCGCGCACACCGAAATTAACGAAGTGATCTTAACAGGCGGCGATCCGCTGGTTCTGTCTCAGCGCCGCTTGGCAGCGCTCTTTGAAACCTTAAGCGCTATCGATCATATCGACATCATCCGCATTCATACGCGCCTGCCCGTGGCCGCCCCGTCAAAAATGCCTGACCTTACGGCACTAAACCTGCCCGAAGACAAAGCCCTGTTCATCGTCTTGCATATTAATCACGCAGACGAGATTACCGACGGTATGAAAAACGCCTGCAAAGCGCTAAAGACGGCAGGCTTTACCATCCTAACCCAATCCGTATTACTCAAAGGCGTTAACAACACGCACGAAGCACTCCATAACCTGTTTACCGCGCTGATTAAAATGGGCGTGAAACCCTATTAACGAGGTCGGCGGACTGCGTGCCCTCGACCGACTGTGTGACCAGCCTCGGCCACGCCCGGCACGTCGAGACCCTCCTTGCCGGTGGCGGCGGCGGCCCGCCCGGC
>DUBU01000014.1:51686-127267 GCA_012960155.1 Micavibrio sp.
ACCATCCTGATCTCGTCAGTGGCACAAGCCATTTCCGCGTATCATTCGAAGACGGTATGGCCTTAATGAAACAGCTACAGCGCAGCCTGTCAGGCATCGCCATTCCGCAATATGTTCTCGATATCCCGGGCGGCTTCGGAAAAGTCCCTGTAACCCCCGATTACGTGCGCATTATAGATGACCGCTACGTCATTACAGACCCCAAGGGTCACGAGCATATCTACCCGCTGCCAAAAACTTGACCTGATAAAGAAAAACGTGGTAACTCTGGAATTGGTTTACGGAATTATTACATATTTACAAACGACTAGCGCGAGCCATCGCAGCGTGTCTGTTTAGAAGGTCACAATTGCCCGCATATATGGCGGCATTCTGCCCGACATATGCAGGCAATCATAACGTGGTAAATGTGTAGAGAGTTACTCCTTGCGAGAGTAGAGAGCGGAGACGGGAATGTCTCCGCTCTTTTATTATGCCATCTTTTGAATCTGATTCCAGACCAAATTTTGAATGTTAACGTTTTATTAATACTTTCAGGCGCAAGCTGATAATCGAACAGGGACGGTTTTCACTAGCCAGCAACATCTAACGAAAACACTATAAAAAATGTGATTGTTGTTGAAAAGAAAGCCACAGCGTTAGCGTAATCTATGACTTTGTCTTATGGTATATAGTCAGGGTTACTTACAAAAGCTTAAGGCAATGGCCTCACAAAAAAGAGTAAACACAAAAAAACAGGCACCAAAAACAACTCGTACCCGCAAGAGTACGACAAGCAAAGGTGTAACCAAAGCACTACGCGAGGATGAAGCGCGCTTTGTCGTAGACGAAAGTGGCGCAGTCATATACGCGACCAAAGCTCTGGCTGAACTGGTCAAACGCGAACTCTCCGAAATCAAGAATATCGCTCTTATGGATGTCATCGCCTTTGATGACCCTGACGAAGCCCTGCGCCCGCAAACAATGTTCGGAAAATTCGAAAGCAACTTCCTGCAAAGCGTGCGCGAAGGCCACCACAATGTAACAATCGGCGAGCAGTCCGGCGTTTCCATGCGCTTTGATCATATTCAGGGCAGTGATGGCAAAGCCTATATGATCGGCTCCCAAGCGGAAAAAGACGAAACAGGCACGCTCGACACAAAATTCATGAAGAGCCTGCTCAATCTTCTGGAAGACGGCGAAAAGAAACCTGCCGCTAAAAAAGAAGAGAAAATCAGCGTTAAAACAGCAGATAGCGAATTGCGCCACTTTTTGAACATGTCAAACGATGTCATGGCAATCGCCAGCCGTGACGGCAAATTTGCCCGCGTGAATTCGACTTTTAATGCAACACTTGGTTACACGGACGAGCAGCTGCGCGCCATGACCTTTATTGATCTGGTACACCCGGATGATCGCGCACAAGTCCGCAACTGCCTGAAAAGCATGATGCACGACGAAAGTGCCGAAGATCAGATCATTGACTTCGAAGCCCGCGTCAAAGCGCTGGACGGTGCGACATTCTGGATGGAATGGCGCCAGAAGCGCAGCAACGGTATTATCTATACCGTCGGCCGCGATGTCACATCGGTTAAAACACATGAAGAAGATCTGAAGCGTAAAGAGCAAATGCTCGGCGAGGCACAAGCCATCGGCCATATGGGTCATTGGCAATGGACAGTGGGCGCAGAAGACATCGTTTTCTCTGACGAGATTTATAAGATTTTCGGCGTCGATAAGGACGAATTTGTACCGACACTGGATAACGTAAACAACATGCTTCACCGCCGCGATCTGGGCCGCATGATGCAGGCTTTCCAACGCGCAATTATCGAGCAGAACAATTACGAAATGGATTTCCGTGTTATGCGCCCTGACGGGGAAACGCGCTACATCCTGTGTGAAGGTAAATGTGAACTGGACGAAGAAGGCGATGTCACCGCACTCTTCGGTATTATGCAGGATATCACCGAGCGTACCTTATACGAGCAGCAGCTGCGCGAAGCCAAAGACGCCGCTGAGCGCGCCTATGCTGCCAAATCACAATTCCTGGCCAATATGAGCCACGAACTACGCACGCCGCTCAACGCCATCATCGGCTTTTCCGAGATGATGCAGCGCCAGCTTTTAGGCCCCATCGGCACAGAGAAATATCTCGATTACATCGGCGGTATCCGTGAAAGCGGTGAACATCTGCTGGATCTGATCAGCGACATTCTCGATATGTCCAAGATCGAAGCCGGCAAATACGAGCTCGACTTGGAAGAGCTCAATATGTCCAAGGTCATTCGCTTGGCCGTACATATGATGGAAGGCCGCGCTCAGGACGCACAAATCAAAATCCGTATCGATCTGGAAAACGAGGATCTGCACGTTGTGGCTGACCGCCGCGCATTGATGCAAATTTTGCTGAACTTGCTGTCCAACGCTGTGAAATTCACCGAACCGGGCGGCGATGTCTCAATCGAATGTATCGAGCGCGAAGATTACCTGTCACTCAAAGTGCACGATACAGGCATCGGTATTCCGGCCAACAAACTGAAATGCATCACGCATCCTTTCGAGCAAGCCGCCAGCCACTACACGCGCGAGCATGAGGGCACAGGTCTGGGTCTTGCGATTACAAAGGATCTGGTAGAACTGCACGGCGGTACGCTGCACATCGACTCAACCGTCAATGTCGGCACAAGCGTTACCGTACGCCTGCCATATGACGCGTACAAGCACGCCAAGGACAAGGCGCGCGCCAAAACCAACAATACATTTTAAGAAGCTTATTTAGGCTGCAGACCCAGCGCTTTGCGCCACAAGGGACGAGCATCCATGCGCGCCTGATGAACTTCTTCATCATAACGCGCGCGGGCTTTTTCGCACGCAGCCTCAATACGCTCGTAATTACCTTCAGGCATTACCGCATCATCAAAGTCACGCGTCAAATTACGGACGCCTTCAACACGGCTCCCGCCATGCTCACGCATAAAATTGAGAAAATCATCTTCCATAGTTTCCACAGAAACAGGCAAAGCACCCTGATGAAAATCAATCATATCAAGCAGAAAACCGAAACCCGGCTTGCCCATAGGCGTGCCCGCAGAGCTATAGCCCATTGTTACCAGATAATCTTTTTGATCCGCCTTGGCACTTTCAAATGCAGCCTGAAGGTCTGATTGAGATAAAGTATAGAATTCGCCGATACCAGCCATTGTGATCTCCCTTATGTTAGAAGGGATTTATATGACAAGCCGCCTAAAAACGCAAATATCACGGCAAGTTATTTAGGCTGCAGACCCAAAACCTTGCGCCACCAAGGGCGGGCATCCATGCGCGCCTGCTGGAACTTCTCCTGCGCTGAAGATTGCGCCCGATCAAAGTCAGCCTTCAGTTCAGGAAATCGGATTTTCGGGCGCTGCGCTTTCTCAAACTCACGGCTTAAATCCATAACCATGAATAGATTCGCTTTAGGATGTTCATCCATAAAATTCTGAATATCTGATGCCACGCAGCCCTCACGCGCCTCTAGCAACGCCTCATGCACCGATACATTGCTATACCCTGAAACACGTGGCCCCTCAGCAACCTTGGTAAACATCACCCATAACAGGTAATCCTGACCACGCGCTTTAGCCGCATCATAGGCAGTGCGCAGATCATCTTGCGAAACGCGCTCATGCAAAAAATAAGGTGATGAATACTCGTTCATAACGCTCCCCTTTTTATAATTATATGCTGTGAAGATAATACGCTATTGATGCTCAGCTACAAGAGATTCGCGGCCTTCCCATTCCATACAGGCCAGAAGTCCGGATTTATAGTCAGGATATAATAGCTGTACGCCGAGCTCTTCTTTAATGCGCTCATTATGGACGCGCTTATTATCATTATAAAAACTACGGGCAATCGGTGCCATATCAGCCGCATCAAATGGAATCAGCGGCGGTGAATTAAGTCCCAGCAATTGGCACGCATAATCAATCACCTCATGGCTCGGTGCCGCATGATCATCACACAGATTATAAATCCCGCCCGCATTAGGCTTTGCCATAGAGGCCATCAGCACATTGGCAATATCTTCGACATGAATGCGGCTAAACACGTGCCCTGGCTTATCAATGCGGCGCGCCACGCCCGCACGTACAGAATCAAGTGCGCTGCGCCCGGGCCCGTAAATTCCCGCTAAACGAAACACATGAACAGGCAGCCCGTAACGCTCATATAATGACAGCCACTGCTCTTCTGCTATCGCACGACGCGTACCGCGTTTGCTGGATGGGCGTAGTTCAGAGCGCTCATCAACCCATTCGCCGTTACGGTTACCGTAAACACCTGTCGTAGACAGATACCCGATCCACTCAATACCTTCCATGGCCGCAATATCCTCGCCATGCATCAAGAATGTAGGGTCGCCTTCATCATCAGGCGGCGTAGAAATCAACAGATGCGTTGTATCTTTTAAGAACAGCTTCACATCGCTCAGTGGTTTGCTGTAGTCAAAAATATAGGCCTTTACACCGCTTTGCTGTAATAAGGCCTTCTTGTCGCTATCACGAGTCGTTCCTGCAATTGTCCAGTCGCTTTGCTTTCGCAGGGCATTGCCAAGGAAATCGCAGCTATAACCGTATCCGAAACAAAAAAGCTTTTTAGACACCCTGACCTCGACCGCTTAAAAATTAAAAGTCGACGTTTTCGTAGTGCCCCGCTGGCGTAAAACCGGGAATGCGGTCTTCCAGCAATGGCTGGAAGCTTGGGCGTGATTTTACGCGGGAGTACCATTCACGGGCAGCCTGATGCTCTTCCCATGGCACATCACCGATATAATCAATCGCAGATAAGTGAGACGCCGCTGCAATATCAGCTAGCGAGAAATCATTACCGGCAAGCCACTGACGCTTCTCCGTCAGAAAGCCGATATAATCCAGATGGTAATGAATATTGGCGTGACCGGCACGAATAGACGGGCCATGTGGCTCACCCAGTTTCAGGAAACGCTTCATCAGCTTTTCACCAACCAGATTATCCGTCACTTCACGGTTAAACTTCACATCGAACCAGCTAATCAGGCGGCGTGTTTCCGCGCGCTGCACAGGGTCTGTACCCAGCAGGCTAACCTCGTTGTAAACTTCTTCGATATATTCGCAGATGACTTGGCTATTCGCTAGGGTCGTGCCGTCAGGCTCGATCAAGACAGGAACATCACCTGCAGGGTTAAGCGCCAAAAACTCCGTACGGCGTTCCCAGATTTTCTCGATCTTTAAGTCAAACTCTAGCCCCTTTTCGGCAAGCACAATGCGTACTTTGCGGGAAAATGGATGGAGCCATAAATGAAACAATGTTCTCATGTCGCTATGTTACCCCAGACCTTTTGAAAATGCAGCCCAATTTTTTAATATTTTAGCTACCTCATATATAAAAAATGTAATTTTTGCAGTCTTTTGACAGTACCTTTGAACAAAACGGGTTAAACGATCCCCCGTTTTTATATAAATCGACCATGATTCCGTAAACGATTCGCATAAGCGCCATAAGAAAGAATCTAAATTTCGGCCTTGCTGTTTTCATATTTTAGTTTTACGAATATCAGTTACATAATTAATAAAAATAATAATAAGTAAGAATAAAATAGGGAGTTCTAAACATGGGTATCAAATCCAGACTGTCAGCTATTGCCTTTAGCGCCACATTGATCGGCCTGTCGGCGACCTTTAATGCCTACGCGCAAGAAGCGCCAAACGCGCCGCAAGCCGAGCAAACACAGACGCAAGAAGAAGCAGCACCATCATATGACATGGCCGAATTACAAGCGCTTGTTGATATTGATCCCGCTACCATTACCGACCGTGCCGAGCTGAACGCAAACTTCCTGCAAGTCATTCAGAATATCGACGTTTATTACGCCAGCCCGCAAACATATGAAAACGCGCCCGAAGGCTTCGAAAGCACGGAAGCGCCGTTCGTATTGCAATCTCTGCAGCGTATTGAAGATTACTTAGATGAAAACGCCGACGTAAATTACGTTGACCCGCAGACAGGTGCATCTGCCTTCGCATGGGCCCTATGGCTAGCTTATGAAGTGGACAGACCAGACATCGTAGAGCTTTTCATCGAAAACGGTGCAGATTCAAATGCCCGTATGTCTGTATCAGCCCCAATCCCGCAAGCACAGCAAAATGCCTTTAACATGATATTCGGCGGCCGTCCGAATATTGACGAAGATTCCATTGCCCGCGGTGTCACGAGTACAGACATCACCATTATCGATCACGCAGCGATTGCAATACTGGAAGCACAAGCGCTTAACGGCGGTATGGTGGGCGAACACTCATCAGTAAACCACCTTAGAACAGCTGCCAATATTATGGCGCAAATTCTATCCGATGGTGCGACATGGGAAGATATTCAGCAGTTACCACCAGCACTAGAAATCGGCGGTGTTGAAGTTGAAACACTCTTTTCAACACTCAACGATCTGGTTGATACAAGCAGCGCCGCAAACATCTTCTACGAAGAAGGCCTGATCACAGCACAGCAGCGCCGTGCACATATTTACGGCGATACAGAGACCCGTGACATCGCCCGCAATATGACGGAAATTAATACCGAAGTTCTCGAGTCAATCGATGCACCATTAGTCGATTACCCTGACGTACCGCCGGGCGGCCCCGAGCCATACACTGTACAAGCAGGAGATACTGTTTGGGATATTGCCGGCCGCTTCGCCCCTTTCATGGGTGACGGCATTCAAACCCACGAAGATGCATTCTGGGCCATGGCCGATTTGAACAACATGACAGTACTTCCTCGAAATAATGTCATGCGCGTTGATGAAAACGGTGCCACAACTGTCGGCCTTACACCCGAAGAAACCGTTCTGATCCCAGTTGATCCGCGCATCATGATCGGTATGGGTTCAGCCCCTGTGGTAAGCAACGCAATTCCTGCCTTGCTGACACAACACATCATGGATGTCGCAGGTATGAACATCATGGAATTTAATTCAAAAGCGCGTACGATTATCGCAGATTTGGTGGAAGCTAACGGACTGTCTTCACCAAACGAGTTGGGGCAATTATTTGCCGTTGATTCAGAAATTATTATACCTGACATCGATGGGGAGAGTTACCAGCCCGTAAGCTTCAGCAAAGAAGACGTAATGCGCAGCTTTGCCGAACGCTTCACGCATAATTTCTACGAAGAAAACGCGAGCATTGATCGCATCTTTAATGAAATTGCCCAATTGAATGGCATGGATAATATCCAGCTTTGTGAACCTGAAAATCTTGCAGAAGACGAACGCTGTCCGATGCTCTGGGTACCATATAAAAACGACACTTACGCGCATTTTGAGGCTCTTGTCCCGCCAACAGATATTGATCCTGAGCGCCGCGTACATTTATTCGTGACAGAGATGGAAGGCTACCACCAGAAAATGGCAACACGTGCGGCAGCAGGCTCTAACTACGCACTAAACCCTAACGTTGACTACTCCCAGTTCCACGTTTTGGCAGATGCCGTATGGGCAGCCCACGTACAGCTCGGCCCGGATAGAGGCAGCCGTGCCTTGCAGATCTTGCAGCACCCTGAAAATCCATTACGTGACCAGATTGTTTTCACATCCAGTATGCACTCTGTATTTGTAGGTGACCCAAGACAGGGGAGAGGCATCTTGGATGACGCCGTCGCGCAAAACATCAGAAATGATCGCAGCGCAGACCACGCCCCGATTGAAAATATCCGCGCAAGTTTAGAACGTATGGAAGAAGCCAGCCCGATCCTGTTTCAGGCTATCGGCAACGAATTCCCTTACGACGGGCGCTGGGCTTATGACGGTAATGATCTACACTCCGGCCGTACGGTTATGGTCGGCGCAACAGGTACATACCCGACACGCGGAGGCGACGCCTTCGCCATCGCACCTTACTCATCTCACGGCGCCGATCTATGTTTCCGTTTGCCAAGTGAGCTCGGCGAACAAAATGAAGGCACATCCTTCGCCACGCCAAACGGCGCAGGCGTATACCGCCAGATGTCCGAATGGTACGGCCACCGCCTCAGCTTCGAGGAAATCATGGCGGCAGCCATGATGACAGCCAGTCAGGAAACGCCTGAAACAGATAGACGCGGCAACCTTAATGATGTCACTTACCGCACGAACGGTGCGGGCATGGCCTATAACGAGCGCTGCGGCGCGGGCGATGTAGACCCGACAATCTGGAATGAAACACTGAAGGAAATGGTAGAGCTTAAAGCAGGTCTAACCAACCCGGGTGATAATTTCGTCGACTTTATCGATATCGGTGATGCTGATGAGATCGAAACGCTGGATAACGGTGATTCCGTTTACACATACCGTATCGAAGTCCCTGAAAACCTAACACTGGGCAAACTCACATTCTTGCTGCCACAAGAAGCAGGTGCCCATAGTGAAGTGATGGTGCGTATGCCATCTGGCTTTGAAATGGTACTGCCACTATCAATTACCGATGTTGTCTCGACATCTGCCTTTAACTACGAAGATGTACAAGCTGGCGATGTCATCGAAATCGTGACAGGCCAACCTCTGGGCGAGCACGCAACATTTGTTCTGCGCGGTCAGGAAGATGGTAACGCTATCCAAGCTCTGCGCAATGCCTTGCAAGATCGCGGCATTCTCTACGAGTCTTTAATGAGCGTATCCTCTGACGGCACGATTACCAGCGACGCAGGCGTTCCCGCAGACTTTGATCTGTCACCACCTGTGCCGCCCATGCCCGAAGAAGAAGCCCCCAGCGACAACGGCCCTCATCCTTAGGGGATCATAATCTGAACTGAAATTCTAAATTGCCGTGGCTGTAATGCTTACGGCAATTTCTATTTGGTGGGAGGCTGTTTTCTCGCTCGCCCAGTCACCTTCACCAACACCGTAATCAAGACGGTTAATGCTAAAGGACCCGGCCGCTTTAGCCACGCGATCAGCACCTTCACCGCTAATAGCGAGCGTGAAAGGGAAGCTGACAGGCAGGCTGACACCACGCATGGTTAATGTGCCTTCAGCTAAATAACCATTATCGGTCTTGGAAAACTGATCAGCCTCGAAAACAGCTTGTGAATATTCTTTTTCATTCAGCCACGCCGCATCCATAAGATAACCATCACGACTATCACTACCCGTAGATACGGATGCCACATTGACCTCAATACGTACATGGCTACCGCTCAAATTTTCAGGATCAAAGGCAATTTCACCGCCAAATTCATTGAAATTACCATCAAACGCCGCTTTTTGCGCCGTGGCACTAAACCCTATCGTGCTCTGTGATGTATCAATAGCCCAAGACTGAACAGACACATCCTTGTCTTCTTCAGCATCATGGCTGTGGTCATGATGGTGATGGACATGCACCGACCCGTCTTCATGATGATGCACATAGGCCCCTTCGGGGACTTCAAGCGTAGCAGTAGAAGTATCCGTTTCCTCAGAGACCACATCCTCAACCTGCGACGCCACTTCTATACTTCCAGCTTCTTTGTATTTATCTTGCTTTAAAACACTTTGCAGATAAAATCCTGCGGAGAATGTCAGACTAAGCGTTAATATAAAGGCGGCAAGGAAAACACCTATTTTTTGTGCCTTAAGGGGCAACATACGTAATAGCGTGATATCTTTGTCGATCAGATGATGTTTAAAAGCGCCGGCCGCGTGCAAAACAATCGCGCCAATCAAGGCGTAAGAGCACATCTCATGCAAATCTCCCATAAGATGGTATAGATCTTCATTTTTAGGAGTAATCGGCGGAATATTGAGCCCGAAAAACGCATGCGGGAACTGTCCAAAAGACGTCATCAGCCAGCCTGTCACAGGCATACCGATCAATCCGAGATACAATAGAATATGTACGATCTTGGCCAGCATCACTTCCCAGCGCGTGTGCGTATCTAAATGCGGCGGTGTGCCTTTGCGCAAGCGCCACAAAATACGCAATGCAACCAGGATAAGCAGCAACGTACCAAATGATTTATGCCACGCGTATAAATCCAGCTTGAATGTACTGAACTCCAGCGATGTCATGAAATACCCAAGGGGCAAGAGCCCCAGCACAATTAGTGCCGAGACCCAATGAAACCCCTTGGAAACGGGATTATAACGATTTTGTGAATCGTCCGCACTCAAGCGAAATTACTCCTCTGCGTCTTCTGCTGCTGCCTCTTCGGCAGGCGCTTCAGCAGCATTCGGGTCAACGCGGTTGCCTTCAACCTCGATGCGGATCTCAACCATTTTATCCATGGCTGGCAGGCCATAATTCATGCCCCATTCGCTACGATCGATCATAGCTGTAGCAGTAAAACCGGCTTTGTACATATCACCCATCGGGAATTCGCCAGCTTTGTGAAACACAACATCCAGAGTGACAGGCTTGGTAACGCCCAGCAATGTCAGATCCCCTGTGATTTTACCTGTTTTTTCACCAGTCACTTCAATCGCAGAGCTTTTGAAAGTCATGGTCGGGAATTCTTCAACATTGAAGAAATCAGCATTTTTCAGGTGATCGTCCCATTTCTCCATATCCATATCGATACTGGCTGTCTGGATCGTCACTTCAACTGCAGAGTTCGCAGGGTTTTCACGGTCAAATGTGAAATGACCATCATAATCATGGAATTCACCTTGGGATTTCGAGAAGCCCAAATGGTCAGCAAAGAACAAGATTGATGTATGCGGCTTATCAAATTCATATGTCTCGACTTCAGCTTTGGCTGGCTGTGCCACAAACAGGAAACCCGCCGCTGTTGCCATCATCAGTAGTTTTTTCATGTATTTTAGTCCCTTCTATTTAAACACAAGTCTTTTTCAGTTAATCCTGCAGCGCACAATTTCAAGAGGCAGCAACAGAATCAGATAGCTCTATAAGTTGTTCTTTTAAAAGATTTAAATCCTCAGGCCGTGACAAACTATGATCACCGGTTTCAATCAAAAACACCTCACATAGCTCAGTATCAGCCATCGCATTCTTGATACGATGCGCCTTCTGCCATGGCACCGCATTATCCTTCATACCCTGCAACAGCCTTACCGGTGCATTAATCTCCAGCGTTCTGTCCAGCAAACAATGCGCATCACCATCATCAAACAGCTTCTTGGTAAATTTATAAGGCTCATCACTATATTCATTCGGCTCTTCAAAATAGCCCTGCGTTTCCAGCAAACTGCGCTGTCCATCATTTAACTGCTCATCACGAATCTCACGCGTAAAATCAGGCGCAGCGGCTATACCGATCACGCCCTTAATACGATCCGCACGCTCCAGCGCCGCAAGCAAAGCAATCCAGCCGCCCATAGAAGATCCGATAATAATCAAATCCCCCGAAGTCAGATGATCAATCACATCCAGTGTATCGTTCTTCCAATCGCCGATTGTACCGTCGACAAAATCGCCTTCAGATACACCATGGCCGCTGTAATCAAACCTTACATAGGCCTGTCCGCGCGTCTGACACAAATCTTCCAGAAAAGTAGCCTTTGTACCTTCCATATCCGAACGAAACCCGCCGCAAAACAAGACAGTCGGAAGCTTAGCACCGCTATCGCGTGCTTCTGTGCGGTAATAGGAAAGAGATGGTTTGCCGGATCTTTGAAGAGTTTCTATAGACATGAGCCATAGTTTGAGCAATATTTCTTGTGAACACAAGCACGAAAGAGACTGCTATGAATTCCAAAACCCCTGTCATTATGCAGGTCATTCCAGAACTGGGCCCGGGCGGCGCGGAACAGGGATGTATCGACATGGCTGCCGCTATCATGCGCGCAGGGGGTGTTGCGATCGTTGTCTCCAATGGTGGCCCGCGCGTTCACGAAGTAGAGCGTGTCGGTGGCCTGCACATCAAAATGCCCGTTCACAGCAAAAACCCGCTGATCATGATGCAGAACGTGGCCAAGCTGAAAAAGATTATCAAAGAACACAAAGTCGACATCGTCCACGCCCGTAGCCGCGCCCCTGCATGGAGCTGCTACAAAGCATGCAAGGGCGAGCAAGCCAAATTCATGACAACCTGTCACGCCCCTTATAATATTAACGGTAACGCGAAGCGCTTTTATAATTCTTCGATTGCCCGTGGCGAGCGCGTCATCGCAATTTCGCATTATGTCGCCGATTACTTGCGCCACCATTACCGCCTTGGCGATAGCACAATTCGTATTGTTCACCGCGGTATATCCCTTGAAAAATTCCACCCGACAGCCGTAACGCCGGAGCGCATGATTAAAATATCCCGCGAATGGCGCCTGCCTGACGGCGCGAGTCTGGTTATGCTGCCGGGTCGTTTGACACGCTGGAAAGGTCATCATGTCCTGATCGAAGCGATGTCCAAGATTAATCGTAAAGACGTGTTCTGCGTAATTATCGGTTCCGATCAAGGGCGCAGCGGTTACCGTCTGGAACTTGAAGAATGCATTCGTGAACATGGCTTAGAAGGCCAAGTGCGCATCGTTGATCACTGTGACGATATGCCTGCCGCCTATATGCTGGCCACAGTTGTGGTATCAGCCTCAACAGACCCCGAAGGCTTTGGCCGTATTCCTGTCGAAGCACAAGCCATGGGACGTCCGATTATCGCAACAGACCACGGCGGCGCGCAGGAAACAATCAAACGCGGCGAAACAGGCTGGCTAATCCCCCATAGCGACCCGCTGGCACTATCCAGAGCTCTGACCGAAGCATTGTCCCTAGATGCAAACCAGCGTGCAATTCTGGCAACGCGCAGCATGGCGCATATCGCTGCCCATTTCACCAAAGAGCAAATGGCGCATGATACGCTCAACATCTATGGTGAGTTACTGGCTGAAAAATACACTTCAGGCTCAGGCTTGCAGGATAATTCCACAACAGGACCTTTGAATCTGAAAGCCGCTGAATAAGGGGTCTAGCTTGCCGCACGCAGAAAACATTCTGATCATCAAGCTCGGCGCCTTAGGCGACTTCATTCAGGCATTAGGCCCCATGGGCGCCATTCGCAAGCATCATCCCGACGCCAATATCACATTACTAACTACGGCGCCTTTTGTTACCTTCGGCAGGGAATGCGGCTATGTTGATGATATTATCGTTGATACCCGTCCGAAATGGACACAGCCCCGTAAATGGATGGCTCTCGCCAAATCCTTGAATGCTGGTAAATTTACGCGCGTCTACGATCTACAAAATAACGATCGTACCTCTTTTTACTTTAGCCTGTTTAAGAAAAAACCCGAATGGGTCGGTGTTGCCAAGGGCGCTTCTCACCGCAACACCAGCCCACAAAGAACAGCAGGCCACGCGTTTGACGGACACGTACAGACATTATCCCTTGCTGGCATAAATGATGTACAGATTGACGACATGCACTGGATTAAGGGTGATATTGACCATTTTGCCCTAAGCAAACCCTACGTCCTGATTGTACCTGGATGTGCGCCCAGCCGCCCAGAAAAGCGCTGGCCGGCAAAAAACTACGCCGATTTAGCACGTACTATTCATGGCTGGGGGTATCAGCCTGTGATCATCGGTACCGAAGCTGAAAAAGATATAGCGCATGAAATTTGCGTCACCCTGCCGCAAGCCGCCAATCTCGCAGGCAAAACCAGCCTTACGGATTTGGTACTTTTGGCGCGTTCGGCCTCTGCTGCTATCGGCAATGATACGGGCCCTATGCACCTGATTGCCCCAACAGGCTGTCCTACCCATGTCATTTTTTCCAATGCCAGCGATCCTGTAAAACACGCTCCCAAAGGCGCAGCCGTACACATAATAAAAGGCGGAGATCTTGCGACCTTCAGTAAAGAAGACGCGATTTCATATATTGATAAAGAGAGTTTTAATTAAGAAGAGCTTGAGGAGAGTGGTGAAGCGTCACCATAAATATCATAAAGCGTATGAAGTATTGATTTGGTCGCGCAATCATTAAGTGAATAATAGATCGTCTGCGCATCACGTCTTGTATCCACCAGCCCGTCCTTCCGTAATCTTGCTAAATGCTGCGATAACGCGGACTGGCTTAAATCGACGATGGCCTCTAACTCTCCTACGCTTCTCTCATGTTTGTAAAGCGCGCAAATAATCATTAAACGCTTTTCATTTGAAAGAGCCTTAAGAAGGTTTACAGCAACCTCGATGTTCCGTTCAACCTCTTTAACATCCATTTTAAAAATGCCCCTGACTTGCAGGTAATAATAGTAACCCGGTAATTAAAAAATATATTCTATTTCATCTAAATGGATATGGTTATTTGTCAAGATAAAATAACTAAAACCAGTAAATATTACTAACAATACATCATTTAGTCGATATAGATAGCAAGTTTTAGAATATTTTAGGGAAAATAATGAAATACTAAAACAATATGTGATACACCCAACACAATGCTTTGAAGTCTTACTCAGTATAGGCACCGCCTACCAGCCCCGCAGTAAATACTCTAATACCAATTACAATAATAACACAAAAGTCATGTTTATAACATTGACTTTAGTCAATTATTACCGAAAACACGATTGCCATTGAATTACACGCCAAAGCTGTACTCTCTGGCTGGTAATAATAAGGAATGATAATTGATTTAGGCAGCTTCACTAAGGCGCTTTTTATAGGCTTCAAAGGCGGCGTCAAAGGCGCCCATAACTTCATCTTGTGTCATTTGTGATGTATTAATCACCAGATCAAAATTGGAATCATCGCCTATATTCACACTATACAGTGTTTTGTAACGCTTAATTTCGCTGGCACGGCGACGTTCAACTTCTTTAATCGCCATCTCCATATCCGAAAAATTCTCGGCGGCATCATCACCGCGCTCATCATCACCGAATATACGCTCGGCGGCCACATCCAGATCTACAGTCAGACGGACTTTCAGTGACTGCTCTAAAAAATGCCACGCCATACGCGAGTCCAATACTAGGTTTCGCGGGTCATTATTTAGACCGATCAAGTAATCATCAACCTTGGCATCAATCTCTTTTTCAATCTCGGCTTGCGCATTAACATCTGCAACAGAAATACCGCGCTCTTTGGCAATCGCACGGAACACGTTACCGGTTGTAACCAGCTCATATCCGGTACGTGCAGAAACATTGCGGGCAAACGTTGTCTTACCGCTGCCCGGGTCACCCGTAATCGTAATTCTATGTGGAATATGCTCTGCCATGCTTTGTTATAAGAGGGCGATTCGCCGCGGTCAAGCTTGCTGCGCCTTAAAAAGTTAATTCGCCTGTGAAAATATTCACGAATGTTGCTGGGCAATCTCGATATAATCAGAAATTTGTAGCGTCTCGGCACGCTGCGTATTATCAATGCCGGCCGCACCCACGGCAGCCTCATACCCCTTCAAGCTGCTACGAATCATCTTACGTCTCTGCCCAAAAGCCGCAGCCACCAAAGCTTCCATCTTATCAAAGGCAGGCGCATTCTCTTCAGGCACTTTAGGCGTTAAATGCACAACGGCTGATTTTACTTTCGGAGGAGGGGTAAAAGCTTGCGGCGGCAAATCATAAACAATCTTCGCCTGACATAGCCACTGGCTCATCACCGCTAAGCGGCCATAAGCCTTCCCGCCACAAGGCGCGACAATACGATCACCCACCTCGCGCTGGAACATTAGCGTCATGGAATCATACGCATGCTGATCCGCGCGGATTTGTTTTAGCCAGCCAATCAACAAAGGTGTCGCAATATTATAAGGAAGGTTTGCCACAATCTTGCGCGGGCCTGTATCCGCAAGATCGAGCAAATTGGTCTGCAATGCGTCTTGTAATAAAACCTCAAGCCTTCCGCCGCTCGCCTCTTTTAAAGACTGCAACGCTTCAACCGCACGCGGATCAAATTCAATCGCAATCACTTTGGCGGCACCGGCACGCAGCAAACTACGCGTTAAACCACCAGGTCCGGGTCCTATCTCGAAGACAGTCGCGCCCGTTAAATCACCCGCCGTACGGGCAATCTTATCTGTAATGTTCTGATCTAACAGGAAGTTCTGGCCGAGCTTTTTTTCAGCGCGCAGATTATGCTCCGAAATCACTTCACGGAGCGGGGGCAGGGATCCAAGAGATGCCTCAAGATCCATCGTCACTTAACTCTGATCACGGTATTCGATAAACGCTGTGCTCTTAAGTTCCAGCAAATAACGGCGCTGCAAACGATCCAGCTGCTCCATACCCATTTGCTGCATAACTTCATCCTGTGACGGAATTGTTTCTGCATTAATCGAACGTTTCTTGCGCAGCAAAATAATGTGGTAACCGGACAATGTGCGGATCGGCTTTGATAAATCACCTTCATTCATTTGTGCCAGACGCTCTTCCAGTTCCGGCGCTAATTGACCTTCAGGCACCCAGCCCAGATCACCGCCGCGTGAGGCACCTGCAGATTGTGAGAACTGGCTGGCAACACGCGGGAAGGGGGCTTTACCCTGCACCAATTGCTCCGTCAATTTATCCGCAAGCTGCTTGATGTTGCTTTCATCCTGAGTGTTCTCAACAGGCAGGTAAATTTCAGAGACCAGATATTCGTTCTTGCCAACTTCGCGGTGCAAACGGTCAATCAATGCCTGCGCTTCATTCTCGGACACCACGACCTGCGGACGCAGCTTTTTCTGAATAACCTTTGACCAGGCAATCTGTGAGCGGATCTGGTCTTGCAATGTTGTCAAATCAACACCGCTTTGACGCAGCGCCTGCTTAAATTGATCGGCTTCTAGGTTATTCTGCTGCGCAATCGTCGCAAACGCATTCTCGACTTCTGATGCATCAACTGTAATCTCCAGCTTATCGGCTTCCTGCATGCGCAGGCTTTCGTCAATCAGCGCCGCAATCACTTGCGGACGCAGCTTTGAACGTGCTTCTGCGTTATTCGGCAGACCCGATGACACAATGGCCAGTCGCATACGCGCCTCAACATCGGACTCAGAAATGGCATCCTCGTTCACGACAGCAGCAATCGATGCCGAACGCGCATACGCAGCAGATGCGGCAAAACTGACAGCCATAATCAAGGTAACTACTAAAGCTTTCGCAACATTCATATTCATTCAAACGCCTTTCAATTACGCTTGTTTTTTATCACCGAACGCCCCGCCGGGTTTAAAACGGCACAGATATTCAGGCAAAATCAAATCCATACTGGTCGGGTTTACACCCAAATCCTGCAATTTTTTTGCATCATTGCCAACAACATTATCCGATTTCAGGGATTCAACCTGATCCGCCGTTAATAACGGCTTTGGCAACAAACTCAGAATACGGGCCTGCATCTTGGCAACACCCCAAGGCAAAGACATCGTCTTGCGACTGCGGCCTGTATACTTGAACAATCTTTGATACACCTCTTTAAAGTCAACGACCTCAGGCCCGCCAAGATCAAATATTTTTCCGCGCGGATCACTCTCGCCCACGGCTGGCAATATAATCGCCGCCATCGCCGCATCCGCCACGTCACCGACGTAAACTGGCTGGAATTTAGTATGGCCGCCACCGATCAACGGTAGAACAGGGGCAATACGTGACAGGCTGGCAAACATATTAAAGAACTCGTCATTATGACCGAAAACAACACTCGGTCTTAAAATTGTAGCCAGCGGGAAGGCTTTCGTAACGGCTTTCTCACCCTCAAGCTTTGTCTTGCCGTATTTCGATCCCGCATTCACGCCCAGCGAAGAGACATGAACAAAGCGTTCTACGTTCTCTTTCGCGCAAGCCTTCGCAATATCTTTCGCAAGATCAACATGGGCACGCTCAAAATCGCCTTTGCGCTTTTCATATAAAAGCCCGATGCAGTTCACAACATAATCAGCACCATGTACAGCCGCGGCAATAGACTTGCTCTCGCTGTAATCACACGCAAACGGTACAACCTGGCCGACAACACCGCAGGTACGCAGGAAATATGCGCTCTCTGGAATGCGTGTCGCAACCTTCACCGTCCAGCCCTTCTTGGCCAGCTCGCGAACGATTTGCGTACCGATAAAACCCGTACCACCGAAAACGGTTGCTGTTTTGTTATTCATAGATTTCGCGCTCCATTTCTATGATTTCATCTTTAAAATCCGCGAGATTATCGCACTCTTGCTTCAGGCTTGCAATCTGTGTGTCATCCGCAGTCCCCAGCGCATCCTTCTGCGCCTGATATGCTTCCATTACAAGCGTATCTGCTGTCAACGCATCAATATAGGCAAACCCAGTCAAAAGCTTGTAAGCCGCCTGCGGAAAATTCGCGACATCACCGGATACGGATTCCATATACGCCCCACATTTAGACAGCCTCGCTGCCATAACCTTGCTATCATCCTGATCCACGGTCGGCTCCACATAAACCACACCATCGGTAAATTCAGGCAACGCGTCCTGCGCCATTACAGGCGTCGTCAGAAGCAGCAAAGCCAGAAACAAAGAACGCATTACTCGGTTATCTTTTCAACAAAACTATCCATGACGCGCTTTTTACCGCCGCGATTAAACGCAATATCCAGCTTATGCCCGTCAATATTAATGATGACGCCATCACCGAATTTATCGTGGAAGACCTTATCACCGCGCGAGAACTCCGTGCCGTTTTCACTGACTACCTTACGATCGGTAACCGTGGCACTACGGCGCGATGCAACAGAAGACCCTGATGAATCCCAATGCGTGGAGCGTCCTGCATTATATAATCCCTGATCGGACTGCACTTCGACATGATCCTTTGGCAACTCGTCAACAAAACGGGATGGAATGGCATTCACCCAGCTCCCGTACATACGGCGGTTTGCAGCAAAAGAAATAAACGACCGTTTACGTGCGCGGGTAATCCCGACATAGGCCAAACGGCGCTCTTCCTCAAGACCGCGCAAACCGCTTTCATCCATACTACGTTGCGACGGGAACAATCCCTCTTCCCAACCGGGCAAGAACACCGCATCAAACTCAAGCCCCTTGGCTGCGTGCAGCGTCATAATGCTGATAGACTCCGCTTTATGACCGTCACGATTTTCCATGACCAGCGCAATATGCTCTAAGAACTCGGCCATATTCTCGAACTCTTCCATACCGGCAATCAGTTCTTTTAAGTTCTCAAGCCTGCCGGGCGCATCCACTTCTTTACTGGATTGCCACATCGCCATGTAACCTGACTCATCCAGAACCTGCGCTGCCAGATCGGTGTGCTTCATCACGCCCATCTGATCGCGCCAGCGGATAAAATCATCCAGCAGCTTCATCAGTGACGCCTTCATCTTAGGCTTCAGTTCGTCCGTCTGCGTTAGGTCCATAATCGCATCATGCAGGCTGATACCTTTGCTGCGACCATACGCATAAAGCGTTTGCACAGTCGATGCGCCGATACCGCGCTTAGGTGTGTTGATAATACGCTCCAGCGCCAGATCATCTGCCGGCTGCGCAATTACGCGGAAATAGGCCAGCGCATCACGGATTTCCATACGTTCATAAAAACGCGGCCCGCCAATAACCTTGTAAGAAAGCCCGAGCTTGATAAAGCGCTCTTCAAACTCACGGGTCTGGAAACCGGCACGGATCAGCACAGCCATCTGGCTCAAACTCCAGCCTTTGTTTTGCAGCTGCTCAATCTCTTCACCGACCCAGCGCGCCTCTGCTTCACCGTCCCAAAGGCCACGCACAATCAGCTTATCGCCATGATCACCACTGGTAAAAAGGCTCTTGCCCAGACGACCTTCATTGTTGCGAATGACACCATTTGCTGCAGCAAGAATATGCCCCGTCGAACGGTAGTTTTCCTCAAGGCGCACAATTGTTGCCCCCGGAAAGTCTTTTTCGAATTTCAAAATATTGCCGACTTCGGCACCGCGCCAGCCATAGATAGACTGGTCATCATCACCAACGCAGCAAATATTGGACGGCCTTTCAGGGTCCGTACTTTTCGCCATTAAACGCAGCCACATATACTGCGCCACGTTTGTATCCTGATACTCATCCACCAGAATATATTTAAAACGGCGCTGATATTCCCCAAGCACATCCGCGTTTTGCGGATCACGGAAAATCGTAATCATATGCAGAAGCAGCTCACCAAAATCACACGCATTCAAAACACGCAAACGCTGCTGATACTGACCATAAAGCGCAACAAGACGGCCGCCTGCCGCTTCGCCGCCTTCATCGGCAGATAAATCCTGCGGGCGCTGTCCTTTATCTTTCCAGCGATCCACCATGGCGATCATCGCCTTCGGTGCCCATTTCTTATGATCAATACCTTCATTTTCCATCAACTGCTTCATCAAGCGATTCTGGTCATCAGGATCAAGAATTGTAAAATTGCTGTTCAAACCAACAAGCTCGGCATGACGGCGCAACATTCTGGCCGCCAGCGCATGGAACGTACCCAGCCACATCCCGTCAACAGGCGCGCCGCCAAGTAAATGACTGACACGCTCCTTCATTTCTTGCGCGGCCTTATTGGTAAAAGTCACCGCCAGCACTTCACCCGGAAAGGCTTTGTTGGAGCGCAGAATATGCGCAAGGCGTGTTGTCAGAACGCGGGTTTTACCCGTACCCGCACCCGCTAGCACCAATACAGGCCCTTCGGTCTGTGATACCGCAGCGCGTTGCGGCTCGTTCAGTGATGTCAGATAAGGGGCGTCCATTGCGTTCGTACCAGAGGCTTGATCATGTATTTTTTCGGCTGTATGCATACCCTATTAATAGAGGGCAAACCGCCATAGAATCAAGGCTGAATAAGCTTTTGACGCTACATATCCCTTAATATTAAAAATGGAAAATCTAGGAAAGTAAGAGACGCAAGCCTATTGCGCGTCTTTTTTCTGCTTTTTGCCGGGCGTCGGTGCTGCCGCGACCTGATTACGGCCATTGTGCTTGGCTGTATACAGCGCCGCATCGGCACGCTCGATCAAATCGGTAATATCTTCTTCAACCGTAAACTCGGCCGCACCAACAGAAATTGTAATACGGCTAAGCTTCTCGCCTGTATTACGGTTTACGACTTCCTTGCCCGCAATCGCCTTACGCAGCGACTCGCCAACAATGACAGCCGCATGCAGCGGTGTATCTGGCAAAATAATCGCAAATTCTTCACCGCCATAACGCGCCGCCATATCACGCCCCTTAACGCCATCCGTTAAAGTACGCGCAACAAGACGCAACACCTGATCCCCGATCTGATGTCCAAAGTTATCATTAAATCCTTTGAAGTGATCGATATCCACCATCAGCAGCGAGAACGCAGCACCGCGATGTTTTGTATCGCTCGCCACACGGTCAATTTCAGAATCGAAGGCCTTACGATTGGCAAGACCTGTCAGCGCATCCGTACGGGCCTCCTTACGGACGCTTTCCAAATCGCGCTGCAATTCTTCCATAATATGCGAAGATTGATCCAGCTGCTCTTCAAGACGCTTGTTCTGCTCCAGCATACCGGCCGTATCAGACATTACATCATCCAGAATACCCTTAAGATCATCAGCATTCTTTACGTTCATCATACGCTCGGAAACACCGCCGAGCTTGCCAGAGTAATCATGTGTGGCCGTACGCACATCACGTACCGCGCCCGACATACTTTGAATAGTACTGTTGATCTGGTCACCTGCACGGCGCACCGCTTCTTCTTGCGGACTTTCGCTCAAGTAACGCTCATACAATTCGATGCAGCGGCGATCTGTAATCTGCTGCTGATTGGAAACCAGAACATCAATGGCGCGGGCAATCTCGGGGCTTTGACCTGAATAATAAACGTACCACAGCTCAAAAATATCAGGCGTGCACACCAGATCTTCCTTTTGAATACGATCAAAAGCAGATTTGGATAGCTTGGCAGCCTCTTTTTTATCGTGTGAATATTCCAACTTTAAGTACCCTTAATATCTTCCATGAAGACTAACAGTGTAAGACGATAACCCCAAGCGAAAACGATCGCGACAAGGTATTTATATCATGCAGCACAGGTGCTTAACGCCTACTTAAAATTACCTAAAATCAGAAACAAAGATCCTGATTAAATCCACTTTGTTTTGGGATCGATCGTTTCTGACTTCGCATTGGCGAGCGCTTCAGGCACATCGGCTACATCGTCTACAACAATCATATGGTCCAGATCAGCCTGACGGGCAAATCCTTCGGTCACAATATTTTCAACCAGCTTGATCAGCGGCGTCCAGTAACCCTTCAAGTTCACAACAATAATCGGCTTGTCATGCAGGCCTAGCTGCCACCATGTGAAAATTTCAAAAAACTCGTCCATCGTGCCAAGGCCACCCGGCAAGATCAGGAATGCATCCGCATGATCAACCATCATCTGCTTACGCTCATGCATGCTGTCGACAACATGCAATTCCGTCAGGCCTGTATGCGCAACTTCCTTATCAGCGATATGCTTGGGAATAATGCCGATCACTTCGCCGCCATTTTTAATCGCTGTATCGGCAACAATGCCCATCAATCCGACATGACCGCCGCCATAGACCGTGCGCATACCTTTTTCTGCTAGGCTCTTACCCAGCGTGGCTGCCGCATCTTTAAAATCCTGATCTACGTTATTGGATGATCCGCAATAAACACATACGCTTTTAATATTACTCACTGTGATTCCCCATCAGTATCTTTGTTAACAACGGTGTAGCTCAAACCGTCCCAATGAATAGCGACAGGTGTACAGATTTTATCATCGATCACAAGCGTTTTCTGACAACGCGGCGTTTCTTCTTCAACGTTTGTGCTGGCAATCTCTTCAACAGCAATACTGACAGACGGGCGACAAAGATGTGCAGCACCCTTTACTTCTGTCTGGTTCAGCTCATCTACCACAATCTTGTGAACAGATGGTGTCGGAATACCGGCATTTGGGTTATCCGAAATCGCAACCACCAACGACACCTCATTCGCTTTTTCACGCTTGGAAACAGATGAACGATCAACAATCAGCGCCTCTTGAATATGGGCAATAGACAGGCCTGTCATAATTTGTTCATCCTGACCGTCACAATTCAAATCCGCCGATACAAAACTACCAAAGCGCCAAAAAATATCAGGGTAGCTCTCGGTTAAAACATTCATCCAACGTGGCTGATTGGCAAACTCACGCGGGCTTGCCGCAATTTGTTCTTCGGTAGCAGCCTGTAAAACGGAATTACGCAAATCAGTCAGATCCGTCACGCATGATAATTCATACGCACGATCCAATGAGGCCGTACCTGATAATGTCGCTTCCCACTTACAATGAGCATCGCGATACATAATCCAGTTCTTTTGAGATTCGGCCAGCTCCTGACGGGCATCGCCTTCCTGTGTTTCCATCAGCGCGCGGTATGTTTCGCCCATACGGGTCTGCGCCTCATCCTTCTTCTTGTTCACACAATCATGAACCTCGGATGTGCTCTTGGCTCTGGCACACGGAT
This sequence comes from Micavibrio sp., assembly GCA_012960155.1. GTDB lineage: Bacteria > Pseudomonadota > Alphaproteobacteria > Micavibrionales > Micavibrionaceae > UM-FILTER-47-13. The sequence goes on from DUBU01000014.1 coordinate 75,027, forward strand.
CCACGCCGTTTCTTTGCGCGTACGCTTCGCTGTTAAACATCACCAGCGAGAGAAGCAACGTTGTGGAGAAAAGAGAAAGACAAACAAGGAATAGATTTTGGCGCATGATTTTTCCGGATTTAAAAAACATAGAAAGCAGTCCTACTTACTGTTATAGCTGATTATTACAAACACGAACAGACCCCTTACGACTAAAACCTTCGCCGTAACAAAGGCAGCATCCATGCTTGATAGTCATATCAGACCCTTTATAGACCCGCCGCTCAATCGTATAGCCCGCCTTTTAGTACAGGCAAGTATCTCTGCCAATACCGTTACCCTAACAGGCTTTACGGTCGGGTTAACCGCCTGTGCGTGCCTGGCCTTACAATACTATACGGCAGCACTGTGCCTAATCCTGCTCTCCCGTATTATTGATGGTCTTGATGGCGCCGTGGCGCGGGCAGGAAAGGGGGCTACGGATTGCGGCGCCTATCTTGATACACTGACAGACTTCATATTCTACAGCGGTGTCGTATTCTGTTTTGCGCTCGGTAAACCTGATACCGCCATTCCCGCAGCTTTTTTGATTTTCAGCTTCATAGGGACAGCTACATCATTTCTGACCTTCGGCATTCTGGCCGCACAACACGGCATGACGCACGATAAACAGGGTAAAAAATCTTTTTACTACGCGGCAGGGCTCTGCGAAGGCAGCGAAACCATTATCTTCTTTGTTCTATTCTGCCTGTTTCCCGCCTATTTTGCGCAACTGGCGATCACCTTCGGCATATTATGCTGGATTACAACAGCAGGGCGCACAGCCATAGCCGTTAAAACATTCAAATCATAAATGATGATGGTTTAATTAACCCAGACGCAGCGGATTAAACGTATCCTGTGACAGGTTAGGATTGTCCATAACCAGTGCCGCTTGCTGCGCTTCATCCAGATCAAGGGCGGCTATCGGCATTTCGGAAGAAGCTTCCTCGATAGAAATACCTGTCTCACGCCAGCGCTGGTACATCGCAGAGCCCAAATCGGCATCTTCCTGCATTGTATCAAGCTCGGCCATAATGGCATTCATGCCTTCTTCACTGAACATACCGGGCTTCATGTCTTCTAATGATGCTTCGGTGCTGTAACGGATTTCAGCCATATTCAACTTACCGAAACCGGGGCCTTCGGCCATAGAACGGTTCATCGCACTGCCCATCGGGCTTGGCGCTGTTGTTGTCGTGCCTGCCATAACGTCAATAGTCTGATGACCGGCGCTTGAGTCATAAGACCCGCGCATCGCATCCGCAGCCGCACTCTTGAACGCGCCGCTTGATGGCCTGTTAGCAGTAATAAAGCTACCAGCACCCGCCATATCAATGGCAGCACCCGCGGCAGGGAATGCTACTTTAGCAGCCGCCGCAACAATCGAAGTCGATGCTGCCGAAGCAACAACACCGCGCATCCCGCCGCCACTAGGAGCCGCAGGCGCCGCAGCACCTTTCATTTCTTTTTGAACCGCTGCCATTGCCTGTTTGGCATCTTGTACAGCAGCACCTTTAGCCTGCGCAAAATCACCTGCCGCCTTGGCACCTTGGCCACTGGCAGCCGTCATTTTACCGGCTTCTAGCTTGGTTGTTTCTTGTGACATCGTGCGCGCTTTCTGCATCGCAGATATAGCATCCTGAACAGGATCATTCGGTTTTTGATCCTGCGCAACCTCTTGCGAGCCCGCGTCTTGAATAATTGGTCTGGAAATATTCGGCTGTGTACGATCGACCAGCACATCCATGAAGGCGTCACTATAATCCGCGCCCAAATCAACATCCAGCGCGCCACCGAACTCATCTAATGAGCTCAGAGCATCAGTGGCGAACATATCGCCTTGGGCTGCAGGGCCAAAAGCCCCATCTGATAAGGACATCACAACACCTTAAAAAGAACATCTCTATACCGTTATATAGTTGATATTATTCATTTTTCAACTTTTGAACGGCTTTTTAACTTACAAAGATCATAACACTTAATGTGTTAAGATTCTTTTACCACCTAACTACATTTTACCGTAATTGGCCATATTTGTACAACATTTCGGGCGAATTTACAAATTTCTTACAACCCGCTAAGCCTTTGTTACAAAAGGATTCAGACTCCCTTATAACAAAAATCGACCCTAAATCCTTACAGGCCTGAACCCCAGCGCCTCTGCCACATGATGTTTCTGCACATTATCCTGCGCATCCAGATCGGCAATCGTCCGCGCCACACGCAATAATCTATGATAGGCCCGCGCTGATAATTTCAGCTTCTCCGCTGCATCCGCCAGCATCGTGCGGCTGCCATCATCCAGCGCAATAATCTTTTCCACCATAGCCGCTGGCATATCGGCATTTATGCTCGCCCCGCCCATTTCGGCCTGAAAATCCTTAAACCGTGCAGCCTGCATACCGAGTGCTCGCAATGTACGCGCGCGCACCGTTTCCGAACGCTCGCCACCCGATTTCGTTCCCAGATCCGCCACCGTGACCGCAGGCACATCAACACGCAAATCAAAACGGTCCATCAACGGGCCCGAAATCTTCGCCTGATAATCCGTACCGCAGCGCGGCGCACGCGTACACTCCATATCAGGGTCGCCCAAATACCCGCAGCGGCAAGGGTTCATCGCCGCGATTAACTGGAAATTCGCAGGGTAGGTAACGTGCTGGTTCACCCGTGCCACCAGCGCCTTGCCTGTCTCCAGCGGCTGCCTTAATGATTCAAGTGTCCCGCGCGCAAATTCAGGAAGCTCGTCCAAAAACAAAACCCCGTGATGCGCCAGCGATATCTCCCCCGGCTTGGCCTTCTGCCCGCCGCCAACCAGCGCAGGCAGAGACGCCGAATGATGCGGATCACGAAACGGGCGCGTCTTTATAAGGCCGCCCTCTGGAAGCGTCCCCGCCAGCGAATGGATCATCGAAACCTCAAGCGCCTCTTTCGGCGATAATGGCGGCAAAATACCAGGCAAGCATGATGCCAGCATAGATTTTCCTGACCCGGGCGGGCCGCACATCATCAAGTTATGACCACCCGCCGCCGTAATTTCCAGCGCGCGCTTAGCAAGCTCTTGTCCTTTAACTTCGGATAAATCAGGCACACGCATAGGCGCATCTTCCGTGGATAGCTGCGCCTCGGGACGACCTAAAATTTGCGTACCTTTCATATGGTTGATCAGCTGCAGCAAATCCTGCGGCGCCAAAATATCCAGATCACCCGCCCAAGCGGCCTCACCGCCACATGCCTTCGGGCAGATCAGGTGATTATCATTTGACCCCGCATGCAGCGCGGCGGGCAATATCCCTGCCACCGCACGGATCGAGGCATCCAGCGATAATTCACCCAGCACCACATAACGCTCCAGCTCATTCGCGGGAATAATATCCAGCGCCGCCATCACCCCCAGCGCAATCGGCAAATCAAAATGACTGCCTTCTTTAGAGAGATCCGCAGGCGCCAAATTCACCGTGAGTCTTTTCGGCGGCAGCGCAATCCCCAGCGCATGCAACGCGGCCCGCACCCTTTCCTTACTCTCCGCCACCGCCTTATCAGGCAACCCCACAATCGTAAACGCAGGCAGCCCATTAGAAATCTGCACCTGCACATCCACAGGCCGCACATCAATCCCCTGAAACGCTACCGTGTTAATTCTGGCAACCACGCCGATATTCCCCTTTTGTTCTCATATTTTCTTTATGGCATAACTGTTATAATAATCAAATGTTTTATTCGCGCCCTGATATAAAGCCTCTAGATTTAGATTTAAAAGAACTGCCAATTGATGAGGGCAGCCGTAATCTATATGGGCAAACAATTGATGGTACACATATCGGAATAAGACTGAGTAGCGGTCACCTAGAAGTAAGATCAAGTCATGCAGAAGGCACTAACAACTTTTTCGAAATGGAAAACATTCTCGTTAGCCAAAATATTTTTCCTTATTACATGGATCAGCCTAAACCTGATGTCTTTTGCGATCTTTTAGGTCTTACTGTCCAAGGTAAAAAAATAAAATCCGATTTACAGCAAAGTGGTTACGACCTCTCAGGAAACACTGTTTATTGGCACAGCATTCATCTTGCAACAAGGGTAAACGATATAACGCATTTCGTTTCTCTTATTATGAAGAAAATCCCAAAAATAAAGCTTCTTCAAATCGAACAAGACAGTGCGCTTAAAGAAAATCGCTGCCGCTCAATCGATTTTTTCATGAAACAAGACGACAGCGTGTACTTCATTCTAACTAACAGCAATTTAGACGAAGTAGTTAGCGCTATTAATAAAGGCGCTCAATTGCACGAGGTTGTAGACTTTTATCTGCATTTAAATTCAATGTCGAAATTTTTACATTCTGATGCTAGCGGCAGAAAAGCCTTTAATGAACGCAAGCGTAAGGAAGATAGGCTCGATTACAAAGTTTCAGCTATTGAACAATATGCATTAAGCTGCTCATACAAAAAGCATAACGAGATTGCTTCTAATACCATGAAGAAAATTGCTGCTATAATTGACAGTTACTTTGTAAAAGGTGTTGAAATTTATGATCTTCAAACACATCAAAAATTAGATATGCCTAAAAATAATAACTACCCAAGTTACAGTCAAAAACTGCAAGAATGGTGCTCCGAAAAACCAAATCACTACCTTGCAGTATGGGTAGGAAAGCAGCCAATCAAAAATAAGGAAGACGAACCAGAGTATTCATACTTTGGCTATCGCCCTCTAAAAGAAAATTTTCTTAAGCGAATTATAAAGTATTAGCCCAGCAGCGCTTATCCCCCTGTATCCCGCATCAAATCGCTTGCACCGCTGGACAGAAAGGCGCATAAATCGCACACTTTATTTGGTATTAACGGCATAAGTTTTACGCCCATGCTTCAGGCACGATCATTTACCTACGCTTCGGACGAGCAAAAATGGTGGCAGCAGAGCTTCATTCGCTGCGTCGAAGTATTTACAGGCCGCCTGAAAGTCTGGCGCCTCTACGCCGAATACTGCAAAGAATATCTCAGCACCGATGAAACCTTCTGGGATGCCGCCATCCGCAAGCTCGACCTGACCGTTAAATACGACCGCGATAAATTAGCCTCCATCCCGAAAACTGGGCCGCTGGTTGTGGTCGCCAATCACCCTTACGGCGTACTTGATGGCGTGATCATCACCCATATGATGATGCGCGTACGTGATGATTTCAAAGTCCTGACCAACTCCGTGCTATGCCAAGCACCCGAGGCGAGCGCCGCCCTGCTGCCCATCGACTTCGCCACCACAGAAGAGGCCTTGCGCACCAATCTGCAAACCCGCAAAGCCGCGCGCGAAATCCTGAAAAATAATGGCTGCATCACCGTCTTCCCCGCAGGCGGCGTATCCACCATTCCGACATGGAAAGACAAAGTCGCGCAAGACACCGCATGGCAGCCTTTCATCGCGCGCCTTATTCAGGAATCCAAAGCCGATGTCGTGCCGATCTTTTTCGAAGGCCAGAACTCCCGCCTGTTTCAATGCGCAAGCCTGCTGTCCCCAACACTGCGCCTGTCACTATTTTTCAAGGAAGTCGCCGATAAGATCGGCTGCGAGATCGGCGTGGTCATCGGCGATCTGATTAAATTCGAGGACATCGCCCATATCAAAGACCGCGCTGCGCTGTGCCATCACTTACGCAAAGAAACATACCGCATTGGCGGCATGGACACGCTGCCCGAACCCAAGGCCGCCTACCGTCTGGATGACGGTAAACGCAAAGAGCGCTAACCCGCGCTGGGCTTTACATAGTAATAGATCAAATACCATATTACATTAACGGCTTCTTTAATGAATCCCTGTAAAACTACTCCTATGGTCGCGGCACTTATCCGCCGTATGAGAGTAAATAATAACGACTAGGGTGTAGGAATTATGTTTGATCCATTAAGCAGAGCCGATCTGGCAAAATTACAGGCAAAGTTTATTGTGCCGATTGTTGTTGACCAGATGCTGCGTGATGAAGAGCCGCTCGATGATATTGCAGAGCAGGCCATGAACGATATTATTTCCGAGTTGCAGCCTGATACGGCGCTGCTCTGTATTGCATTATGCGCGCGCCATATTGCCGCAACAGCCACCGATATGCAGGAAGGCAAAGCCCTTGCTATCGAAGCCGATAAAATCGTCGAAGAATACGGCCCGCTATGGATTGCCTATGAAAATGGCGGTCAAAATCTTGACCCTGTGATTGTGCGCGAAATCCTGTCTTACATTCCCGAAGATCTGGAATCACTATTCGTGCTGATGGAAAACTTGCTAACTGCACTTGAAGAAGATCACTGCATCGCCGCCATTCTCTGCGATATCCTCTGCGGCCAGATCGAGGTTCATGTCGTTAACGCCGAAGACCAGCTCAACGCATTGAACGTTGAACCGCAAATCCGCGGCAATACACAGGCAGCAGAACAACAGGCGCAGCAAACATACAGCGATAATGTCATCGCTTTCCCTGTTGCACCGCGAGATAACGCCCGCGCCTAACGGGCGTTTAACCTTCCCATTTTCGATAAACTCTGCTACGATCCCTCCAATATGAAAATATAAAAAGGGAGGATCGATGTCGGATATTCACGGCTTCACACTGGGACGCGGCACTTTACGTGCTTTATTTCATGCGCAAGGACAATTGGTAAATGCCCATAATCGCGCGCTGCTGTTTTACGCGGCCGAAGTGATTAATGCCGCCAAACCGCATCTTGACCCGCAAACCCACGAAGACGCGATTAACAGCGCCAAAGCCCTCGCACCGCTGAAAGATGATCCGTATAACATCGATTGCCTGATGGGCTTTCAGGTCAATGGCACACTCGCCGCGGCGTTAGAGGTACTGGCAGACATCAAAGATACGGATCTTGGCAATGAGTCTCTGAACGCGCTGGTTGCCAAAACCCATGATTACATCGATATGGCCCGCAGCATTCAGCAGCCTGAATATCAAGACGGCGTTGTCCATGTTTCTCAAATCGACCCCGTACTGGCCGCAGAATTTGTAAATCTGTATATGCGCCAATTCGTCAGCAGCAAGTCGCCTCTAACAGCAAATCTTATGAGCAACCCGCTAGCACAAGATAAACGCGACCATTTGTACGAAGTCGGCGAAGATAACAAAGACTATATTTCAATCCTGCTCGACGATCTATCCGCCGAGGCCGATTATTGCCGCCACATCGCGCAATCAAATGCAGGCATGGATGAATACGACCCGCGTATGTACCGCCTGTACCAGCTATTCCAAAGCACAGCCGTCTTTGACTGGCGTCAATACGAAGAAGGCGCAGCAGCCAAAGAAAATATGCCGCAAGCCACAGTGCTGGAATTCAAAGCCCCTGTAAAAGTGCCGAAAATCTCGCACGGCTAATCAGCCCTTACGCTTCGCTTTAAAGAAATTTTTAAGCGTATCGCCGCAAATATCGGCAGCGATACCGCTAACCACTTGCGGCTTATGATGGCAGGTCGGCTGGCTATAGAACTGCGCCCCGTGATCAACGCCGCCGCCTTTGGCATCAGCTGCGCCATAAACCAGCTTACGGATGCGGGCAAAACTAATCGCCGCCGCACACATCGTGCAAGGCTCTAACGTTACATACAGATCATATTCAGGAATACGCTGCGCCCCTGTCTGCGCGCACATCTCGCGGATGACCAAGACTTCGGCATGGGCGCTGGGGTCGTTTAGCTCCCGCGTGCGATTGCCATTACGCGCAACGATCTCACCGCTTTCAATATGCACCAGCACAGCACCGATCGGCACTTCATCACGTGCCGCAGCTTTATTTGCCTCTTCCAGTGCAGCCTGCATATAGGTATAGTCGGGATCATCATTCATAACCGTATCGTATGGCAGAACATGACAGAAGGCAAAACAGAATCAGACGGCAAAGAACGTATCGCCAAATATATGGCGCGTGCAGGCCTATGTTCCCGCCGCGAAGCCGAGCGCTGGATCGAGGCAGGCCGTGTTTCCGTCAATGGCCAAAAACTCGATAGCCCCGCCTTCACCGTGTCAGACTCTGATCGCGTACTCGTCGATAACAAACCCGTCCGTAAAAAAGAAGCCACGCGCCTATTCATGTACCACAAACCTGCTGGTCTGGTTACAACCCAAAAAGACGAACGCGGCCGTAAAACAGTCTTTGACGCGCTGCCGCCTGAAATGCCGCGCGTTGTGTCTGTCGGCCGCCTTGATATGAATACCGAAGGCCTGCTGCTGCTGACCAATGACGGAGAATTATCACGCCATCTGGAATTACCTGCCACAGGCTGGAAACGCCGCTACCGCGTCCGTGCCTATGGCGATATCACGCAAGACCAGCTGGATAAGCTGGAAAAGGGCATCACCCATGAAGGTATTAAATACGGTTCTATCGAAGCCACACTCGGCAAAAAACAAGGCGATAACATCTGGCTGGAAATGGCCATTCGCGAAGGTAAAAACCGCGAAATCCGCAAAATATGTGAAGCGCTGGGTTTAAAAGTAAACCGCCTGATCCGCCTGTCTTACGGCCCCTTCCAGCTTGGCAGCCTTGAAAAAGGCGCGATCAAAGAAGTCCCCGCCAAGGTGATCAAAGAGCAAATCCCTAACTTCAAAGGCTGATATCCATGCGCATTACCTCAGGCAGTGCCAAAGGCCGCAAGTTAAACGTCCCCAAGGGCAATGATATCCGCCCGACCACAGATAAAGTACGTCAGGCCATCTTTAATATCCTGCTATCCTACGATTTGCCTGTTAATGCAAATATTATCGATATGTTCTGCGGCAGCGGCGCGCTGGGTTTGGAAGGCCTGTCCCGTGGCGCGTCCCACGCCATTCTGATTGACCGCGATACGGCCACCGCCAAAGACAACGCGCAGGATTTAGGCTTTGCCGACCAAACAACCATATTGCGCAAAGACGCGACCAAAATCGGTACGCGTCCGGAAACCATGCCGCAAGCAGATCTGGTCTTTGCCGACCCGCCCTATAATAAGGATTTGCTCGTGCCTTCACTGACCGCGCTAAAAGACGGCGGCTGGCTCACTGATGATGCTGTGATTATCGCTGAAACAGAAAAACAATTCGATTGGCCGCAAGTCGCAGGCTTTACCTTGCAAGACAGGCGCCTATACGGTGATTGTCGCATTCATATCCTTACGACGGAATAACCCCGCCATAAATCAGGCCCAGCAATAAAACGCCCAGCGCAATGCGGTAAATAACAAACGGCGTAAAACTCGCCTTTTCCAGCCAGCGCATCATCAAATGAAGCGCCACAAGCGCCGATAAAAACGAAAACACAATAGCAAATAATACATCCAGCCCCAGCGCAAGATTACCGCTTTCCAGCAGCGATAAACTGCCCAGCGCGCCCGCACCGCTAATCGCGACCATGGCCAGCAGCATTGAAAATCTGGCACTCTCTGTACGGCTGACGCCTAGAAAACGCGCCGCTGTCATTGTAATACCCGAACGGCTAACCCCGGGGATCAAGGCCAAGACCTGCGCCGCACCGACGATCAAAGCATCTTTAAGCCCCATATCTTCAACCGTACGCGTCTGTGAACCCTTTTTATCTGCGACCCACAGCACAATGCCGAAGACAAGCGTACACCACGCCGTCACCGTCACAGACCTCCACATATCGGGCATCATACTATGCAATATAAACCCGACAATAATCACAGGCAGTGAAGCCACTATCACATAAACAAGCATGTTTCGCCCTTTATGATCCGCGCCCTTGCCCTGTGCTGTACATACGCAGCCACACAGCATCGCCATGACATCCTTACGAAAATACAGCAGCACCGCAAACAGCGTCCCCACATGAACGGCAATATCCAAGATCAGGTTCATTTCGGCGCCGCGATGCCCCAGCGCCTCATGCGCCAAAATCAAATGCCCGCTGGAACTGATCGGCAGAAACTCGGAAAGACCCTGAACAAGGGCAAGGATGACAATGTGTAAAAGCGGCATTATGATAGAACCTTGATTCGAAACTTACCAAAGCTTAGAGCATTTTAAACGCATGATCTATCTCTTCGGCACGTTAGGCTTTATCGCAGGCTTCTTCTTGGGGCAACTCTTACTGCTACGCATGTTGCGTAACGTCCCCAAAGACGAGCTGATGCTCAATAAATCACTACACTGGAAATACGGTGTTCTGAACTGGGCCGTGGCGCTGATCACAGCCGCCAGCGCCGTTTATATCTATAAATACTTCTTCCTGCTTTAACGCTGACGGCGCAGCAGCACATACAGCGCACCATCGCCGCCATGCTTACCCTTGGAAAAGTAATGCTGCAAGACCAGCGGCGCTATCGCCCCTTCATAAAGCCAGCGTGGCACTTCCTGACGCAGGATACCCTTATTCTCCATGCCCTTACCCGTAATCACCAGCACAGACCGCATCCCCCGCGCATGACAGCGCAATATGAAGTTTTCCAGCGCCTCATGCGCCTGTAAGCGGTTTTTACCGTGTAAATCAAGACTAGCCTCGATCTTCATCTGCCCGCGGCGCAGCTTTTCTTCGGTGCGGCGATCCAGATCACGCGCAGGTTCTTGCGGTGCAGGACGCGGCATATCGCGCTCCTCGATAAACATCGGTATATCCCGCTCGGCTCTGCCGGCAGGCTTTTTCGCTTTGCTATCCTGTTTAAAATCCAGATTAACCTTCTCGCGCCCCTTAAGCGGCTTAACGCCCTTTGTCACATGGGCCCATAAATCCAGATCTTCATCATTTTCGTCAGACATTTTTTTATATGTAATTTAAGGGTTTGTTACTTTTTAAAACGTATGATTTTTATTATACTGTAATACTAATCTAGTATTAGGTTAGCCAAGGTAACGGATAAAGTACATTAAATGCAAAAAATCGGCTCAACCGCTGTAAAATTTGTTTCTCTCTCTATATTCGCAGTGTGCCTTATATTTGCTGCACCGCACGCTCACAGCCAACAACTGGAATATAACGATTCTGAGAAAGTCGGCTTCGCGTTCTATCAATTTATCAATTCAGAACCTGATTTTGACTCCTGGGTAGAAAATACTGACGCCTATATAGAGGCAAAACCTGTCGAAAAGCAAAAAATGATGCAGCGTGAAACTGTGCGTTTGCGCAACGCCTTCTATCACTATATTCCCGATCAGGATTTGGTGAAATTTACTGTCAAAGCCAAAGTTGAAGTCTCGAACTACTACCATCGCAGCCAGATGGAAGGCATCAAAACAGATGTAAAAATCACACTCCAAGGCATCCCGGAGAACTACTTCCCATTTCAGGTCGGCGAGATGTGGATCGCGGTCGTCGCACAAGATCTGGAAAAGCTTCTGCACCAGACAATGAGTTCTAACGAATATAACGTTTTCGCCAAGAAAATCGGTTTCGATAAGCGCATTTACGCTCTTCAAGATGTTCTGAATATTGAATTCAGACTAAGGCCCATTTCCGCGGACAGCGAAGCACCGATTATGCTGGCTGACATACCTATGTGGCTCATGCTGGCGGAGATCGGCAGTATGGAAGCATGGATCGATGTAGGCGGCAACCAGCGTCAATACGTCCTCGAACACCACGCAGACTGGTATTACCCGCAGGAACAGAACGAAATTCTTGACCTTTACGGTCGCTAAGAACTGCGTAATACTGCTTATTCCCTTAACGTTATTATTATTTACGGGTCGCAGTTATGCTTTCACGCCTCGATTCAATTTTTAAAACGCAGTTCAGGCACGCTGAGAACACCGACACACGCCAAGCCATTCAGCGCCGCGAACAAGATCAGCGCCGCAAAAACGAAGATGATAAACCTAACTACGACGAATCAGAGCTCTGGCACGACGACATTACAGTCTCTGTGGCTTCCGTTAAAAACATCCTCAAGCAGCTTACTTCAGCAAAGCCGCAGGATACCGCATCAACTACGCAGCCAGATGATGTAACCATTTTCTCGCCGCAAAATGATCCGGAAACTGATGACAGCAATCCGCGCTCCGAGCAAGCCGCCAAGGCAGCTATGGCCTATAAAAGGACGTGGCAAACAACCCATCCCGAAGAAACAAGCTTTACACCGCCACCTGAAAACCTTCCTGATATTTCTCTGGCAGCAACAGAAATGCGTATGATTAATGATTTAATTGCAGATTTGGATACGTTATTGGCAAGAGACGTTCACAACCTGACACTGGAAAAAAGCGACAGCTTCCTGCAATCCCTGCAAATCGCCGTCGAAAAGGCTTTAGGCTAGGCGGTAGCCATGATCAGCCGTCAGTAATGTCTGCGGTTTGGCAGGGTCTTTTTCGAGCTTTTGTCTTAAGCGGTAAATATGAGTTTCCAGCGTATGGGTCTCGATATTCTCGCCGTACCCCCACACCTTATCCAGCAAAATCTGACGATCAACCAGCGCGCCATCTGCTTCCGCCAGCACTTCCAGAATATAACACTCTTTCTCGGTCAAACGGATTTCCTCCGCGCCATCACGCAAAATATGGTCATCGACCAGCAGCGAAAAACGGCCAATACGCACTACATTCTCCAGCTTACCACTGCGGGCAATCACATCGGCGTGTTTCAAGATTTTATCGATTAAGCCGCCAATACGCAGATTAGAAGGCTCGATCTTAATCACATCACCTTTTACGGCACAGTCTTGACGATCCGTGACAATGATATCCGCACTCGCAGGCACATCACCGCTTATAATCTCAAGCGTACGTTCGCCCTTATGGCGCAGCAACACGTCCTCTATCGGACGCTGCAAAAAACTATCCTGAAAATGTAAAAATACCGAAACCATGCGTTCCACCTGTCCTGCCTTCGTTCATAGCATAAGGCAGAATCTAATGGGCAAAAAAAATCCGCCTAAGCTTATTTTTTCTGCGGCCTACAGCTAAGTCATTGATTCATATAGACGCTATAACGGCACAGGAATTGCAAATATGGTAACAGAAGGAATAAAAAATGTTAGAAACGGCGATAAAACCACAAATCAGCAGCGAGCCTGCACCTGCGCAGGCTAAAAAAATACTGCGCTGGGAAACCAATGATCGTATGGGCGGAAAAGTTCCCGTCTGGGACACAGCAAAAACTGCCAAAGACAATGTCGCGATGGAAATTGCATCCGCAGCAAATCCGGCTGATGAAAGCTTCAATGCCGCACTCGCTTACGCAGACGCCAGTGCAGGCGTTACTCCTGACGAAGCATTCGGCTTCGGTGACTTAATCGACATGGTAAACCCGCTACAGCATCTGCCTGTTGTAGGATACCTCTACCGTGAAGTCACAGGCGACGAGATAAAACCCATATCGCGCATCATAGGCGGCGGCATTTACGGCGGCGGTATTGGTGCGGCAGGCGGCCTCGTTGACACCGTTGTAGAATATGAGACAGGCGCTGATATCGCAGGCAATGCCATGGCACTCATAAAAGATGGCAAATCACCACAATTCCGCAGCGAAATAGCCAAAAGCATAGATGTCTCGGGTAGCTCCAAAACAGCACAAGCCCTATCTGATTTCAAGGATAATACAAATTCTATGGAAGAGTTAGGAACGGCACTGAGCTTTGCAGATCTAGGCAGCCAGCAAACAGCCAAACAGCCTCAACCGCCACAAAGAGTTGCCATGGCACATGGCCGCACGGCAGGCACCCAAGCCGTGGATTATTACACAGCGCAGGAGCCTATCATTTATCAACCTGCCAAGCGTGAACCGATCACAAAGCTGATCTTTGATTACCCATCGCTAAATGATTAAATCACTTAAGAGCGCGCACCGAAAATACCCGTGCCTACGCGTATGATCGTAGAACCCAGCGGAATAGCACGCTCATAATCACCGCTCATCCCCATGCTTAGCTGCGAGAGCCCGACATCTTCGGCAAGCTGCTTTAACAGCCCGAAATGCAGGGCAGGGGGATCATCCAGCGGCGGAATGCACATTAGACCGGCAATATCCAGCCCGCATTCATATTTGCACATATCATAGAACTCGCTAACAGCCTGCGGCGCAATACCGGCCTTCTGATCTTCTAGCCCTGTATTAACCTGAATAAAGCACGGCAAGTCGCGGTTTTGCTCGGCCATTTCATTAGCTAGTTTTACCGCCAGCTTTTCACGATCAATTGTCTGAATTACATCAAATAATGCCACCGCATCTTTTACCTTATTGGTCTGCAATGGCCCAATCAAATGCAGCTGCAGATCCTCATAATCACCACTATCACGGATCGCTTGCCAATGCTCTTGTGCTTCTTGCACGCGGTTTTCGCCAAATAAACGCTGCCCTGCATCCAGCGCTTCATGAATACTCTGCGCGCTTTGCATCTTGCTGACCGCCATCAGATTGACACCGGCAGGATCACGGCCCCATTCTTTACAAACGGTTTCTATCTCTTGATGAATGCTGTGAAGGTTTTCTTTGATACTCATGCTGCTAGCGTAATCAAATCACAGACAAAAAGAAAGGGCGCGATAAACGCGCCCTCCCAAAACTTTAGATGTAAGCTTCGATTAGAAGTTTACTTGTGTACCGATCAGAGCGTAAGTCGCTTCTACGTCTGCACCACCCTGTACGTCACTCTCAACGTAGCCCAGTGAGCCACGGAATGTCATACCAGGACCGTATGTGTAAACAACACCACCGGAGAAACGGTCTGTTTCAACGTCAACGCCAGAAGCGTCTGATTCGTTGTTCAACCAAGAAACACCCAGCTTGTAAGGGCCAGTTGTGTAGTCAGCACCGACTACCCATGTTTCGTTCTCGTCGTTGTTGTCAACGCCGTTGTTGTTTTCTGTGTAAACAACACCCAGACCGAATGCACCCCAGTCCATGTCAAGACCAGCGTTCCACTCTTGCAGATCGTCGTTAGTAACAACTGTTTCGTCTTCGCGTTCTACGTGTGTGTAACCAGCACCCAGAGCAAAGCCAACTTCTTCAAACTGACCTTCGTAACGAACAGCAGCTTCATAAGCTTCGCCCAGTTGGTTCAACTGGTCGTCAGCGTTGTTACCGTTAACTGAACGTGAACCGCCACCCAGGTTGCTTGTGTCTGGAGTGTAAGAAACACCAGCTTGGAAACCGTTGAACACTGGAGTCATGTATGTGATTTTGTCAGCATCTGTTGACGCATCGTTATCATAGTCCAGACCACCTGTGTTGAAACCTGTCAGCGTTGTGTTAGCTGTAGCAAGACCGTAGTTCACTGGGTTTACGTACTGACGGATGCCGTCAACGTTTGAATCTGCAGAAGGAGCAGCAACCTGCATCAGGTAAGCAGCACCGTCTTCAGAACCGAAGTTTACACGGCCCCATGTGCCTGACATGTACAGGTAAGATTCGTCTTGTGCGAATTCACCATCGTCAACGTCAGCTTCAGCGTGGAAACCAACTGTCAGACCGTTGTCCAGAGTTGTTTCACCAGTGAAGTGAATTTCTGTTTCGCGCAGAATGTCAATTGAGCGCTCGTCGTTTGCAGCTGTTGTATCTTGATCTAACCAAGAAACGTAGCCTTTAAAGTGACCGCCAAGGTCCAAAGACACTTGAGCGTTCGCTGGAGCAGCAAGAGCCAAGCCCATAGCAACAGCAGCTGTACCTACTAGTAGTTTTTTCATGTCAAAATCTCCAATCACAAAGTTTGACTATTTGGTTGAACATGTAATCCGTTAGATGTTTATCGAACTACACAAAGAACGATCATTACCCTAACCGATAATGATTGAGACAGTTTTATACCGAAGCAGAGTCACTCGTCAACGTGGTTTGTGCAAATTTGTCACAATTTTCCATGGAGTGTGATATTTTTGTCACACACCAACAACCCCCTGTAATCATTGAAAACTCGCAGAAAACTTAGGGTTTTATATCCTTTTTAAAGATTAAAAGCCTGCTGTGACATTTTTGATTTTTATATCTTTTAGCACCGCAAACAGAGCTGATATTGCAAAAACGCCACATATCTAAAGCACCTGTTTATATCAATCCCAATAGCTCTTGTGGCACCATAGTTAACCATGTTAAAAACCGAATAGTCCAATGACATATATATGTAAGATCTTTTTACTGGAGTTAGTTTGATATGACGAATTACAAAAACTCAGTACGCCGTTTCGGTCTGTACTTTGCGTGCGCCTCACTTTTGATGACGGCAGCCTGCAGCAGTGACCACGTACAACGCGAAGCAAAATACCCCACAGGCGCTGACCGCGGTAGCACAGAAGATATTTATGAAGAGCCGGCCAGCATCTTTGGCGGCGACGGCCTGAACATCTTCGGCGGCAAGAGCGATAAAGACGATAACTCCGGCCAAACAGGCATCGGCGTTAACAGCTTCTTATGGCGCGCTTCATTGGACACAGTGTCCTTTATGCCGCTAGCCAGCGCAGATCCGTTTGGCGGTGTCATCCTGACAGATTGGTACGCACCAGAATCCAGCCCGAACGAGCGCTTTAAGCTGAACGTATTCATTCTGGATCGTCAATTACGCTCCGATGGTATTCAGGTAAAAGTCTTCCGTCAGGAACGCAGCGGCAGCAGCTGGCGTGATGCGGCAGTCAACGATGACACAGCCCGCAAGCTGGAAGACGCCATCCTCACACGTGCCCGCCAAATGCGCGTAGCACAAATGCAGGATAACTAAGACACACATAAATAACCTGAAGATTTTGCAAGCCGCGCTGAACAAGACGCGGCTTGTTCTTTTTGGGCATATATGCAAATAATTACCGCTAATAAACCTTACAACACGGGCATGAAGTAAAAAGATGAGTGCAGAACGATACAATATTCGCGAGAACGAAGAAAAATGGCGCAAGGTCTGGACAGACCGCAAATGCTTTGAAGTCGAAAAAGACGACAGCAAAGAAAAATACTACGTGCTCGCTATGCTCCCATACCCGTCAGGCCGTATCCATGTCGGACACGTACGCAACTACACCCTATCTGATGTGGTTGCCCGCTTCCGCAAGGCACAAGGTTATAACGTGCTGAACCCTATGGGCTGGGATGCTCTGGGTCTGCCTGCGGAAAACGCAGCCATGGAACGCGGCGTTGCCCCTGCAGACTGGACAAACGAGAATATCGCCCAGATGAAAGAACAGCTGCTATCCATGGGTCTGGCCATTGACTGGAGCCGCGAAGTTTCAACCTGCGATCCTGATTACTACAAGCATGAACAGAAAATGTTCATCGACTTCTACGAAAAGGGTTTGGCATACCGCAAGGAATCCGTCGTGAACTGGGACCCTGTTGAAAATACGGTTCTGGCCAACGAGCAGGTTGTTGACGGTAAAGGCTGGCGCTCAGGCGCACCTGTCGAGCGCCGTAAGCTGAACCAGTGGTTCCTGAAGATCACGGAATACGCAGAAGAGCTGCTCTCCGATATCAAACAACTGGAACGCTGGCCTGAAAAAGTCCGCATCATGCAGGAAAACTGGATCGGCAAATCACAAGGCTTGCGCCTGAATTTGGAAATCGAAAACCACGATACACCGCTGACAATTTTTACAACGCGCCCGGATACTATTTTTGGCGCATCCTTTGCCGCAATTGCCCCTGACCACCCGCTATCCAAAGAACTGGCAGGCGGCATGGAGGGCTACGAAGACTTTATCAAGGCTTGTAACGCTGTCGGCACATCCGAAGAAGCCATCGCCCAAGCCGAGAAAATCGGCTTTGACACAGGCTACAAGGTCAAGCATCCATTTATCGAGGGCGCAACACTGCCGCTATACATCGCTAACTTCATCCTGATGGATTACGGCACAGGCGCAATCTATGGCGTGCCGGCACACGACCAGCGCGACTTTGACTTCGCCACGAAATACGACCTGCCAATTAAACAGGTCATTGGTTTTGCCGAAGGCGCAGAAGAAACACTGCCCTACACAGAAGACGGCACATTAATTGACTCCGACTTCCTGAACGGCCTGAACGTAGGCGGCGCAAAATCCGAAATCATCAAACGCTGCGAAGACATGGGCATCGGCGAAGGTGTCACACAATTCCGTCTGCGTGACTGGGGCGTATCCCGTCAACGTTACTGGGGCTGTCCTGTACCTTTCATTCATTGTGATGATTGCGGCACATTGCCTGTCCCTGAAAAAGATCTGCCAGTCGCACTGCCAATGGACATCAACTACGATGCCCCTGGCAACCCGCTGGATCGTCATCCGACATGGAAGAACACAACCTGTCCAAGCTGTGGCAAAGACGCGACCCGCGAGACAGATACATTCGATACATTTTTCGAAAGCAGCTGGTATCAGTTCCGCTACTGTGACCCGAAGAACGAAAATATCGGCTTTGATAAGGACGTGGTCAATTACTGGGCGCCTGTCGATCAATATATCGGCGGTGTGGAACATGCGGTGCTTCACTTGCTATATGCGCGTTTCTTTACCAAAGCCCTGCGTGATTGCGGATACTTAAGCTTTGATGAGCCTTTTGCAGGCCTGTTTACCCAAGGCATGGTCACCCATGAAACCTATCAGGACGAAAAAGGTAACTGGCTGTACCCGACCGAAATTGAAAAGGCCGAGGGCGGCAAATACGTGAAAGCGGACGACAAATCCCCCGTCAAAGTCGGCGGCGTGATTAAAATGTCTAAATCAAAGCGTAACACCATCGACCCGCAAGACATTCTGGACACGTACGGCGCCGATGCGGCCCGCCTGTTCATCCTGTCCGACTCCCCGCCTGAACGTGACCTTGAATGGTCAGAGGCTGGTATCGAGGGCGCATGGCGCTTTATCAACAAAGTCTACACAACCATCATCGGCCTGAAAGATGTCAGCGGCGCAGGCAAACCTGACACGGATGCCTTAAGTGATAACGCCAAAAAGCTGATCACCGAAGCGCACAATGGCATGACAGGTGATTTCAAGGACTTCCATATGAACAAGGCCGTTGCGCGTATGCGTGGCCTGTTCAATGAAATCAACAGCTTTAACGCAGAGAGCGATAACGACAAGGCTACCCTGCACGAGGCGATTGAAATCTTCCTGAAAATGGTCGCTCCGATGATCCCGCATCTGGCTGAAACGCTATGGGCGGAAATGGGTCACGATACACTGATCTGTGAAGAAGACTGGCCTGTGGCAAATGATGCGTTTCTGGCCGCCGACACCGTCACAATCGGTGTGCAGGTTAACGGCAAGGTACGCGCAACAATCACATTGCCCGCCAATGCCGACAGCAAAACCTTCGAGGAAACAGCTCTGGCACAAGACGGCGTACAAAAAGCCATTGACGGCAAACAGGTACGCAAGGTCATCGTCGTACCGGGCCGTATCGTCAACGTGGTTGTAGGCTAAGACTTACAAAGAATTTAAGGTTTAAGGGATGGCGCTGGTGACGGCGCCATTTCTGTATGATCTAAACGTACGCTGCGCTCCACTTCATTAACAGCCATAATTGTACCGACTGTAGCCGCCCCCATAAACGCCCCGACCAGCATCGGCTTTACCTTCAAATTAGCACCTAGCAAAGCAACGACAACAGCGGCCAACCCGATAGTCTGCGGCAACGCCCAACTTGCTGCCATAAACCCCATAAAAGCAGACATGCCGTAAGCATCATAACGTCTGAACATTTTTAAAAACTCCCTGAAAATTTCTACGAGATTTATACATAAAGACGCACCCTGTCAATTTTCCCCTGATAACCTGACAAAACCCCTTCAAGCAGGTCGCAGCCCGTGCTTATATACTCCTATGAGAAATGCACTGATCTTCACTATGCTTGTTATGGCCTTCAGTTTGACCGCTTGTGGCTTCCGCCCGTTATATGGCGAGCCATCGCAGCAGCAACAATCTGCCGCTGCAGAGCTTTCAAATGTGCGGATCGGTAATATCCCTGACCGTGAAGGTCAATATCTTCGTAATGCGCTAATCGACCGTTTTTACCAGCACGGATACCCGCAAAACCCACGTTACACACTCGAAGTCAGCCCCGTAGTAGAAACACGTACAGACCTCGACGTCACCAAAACCGCAGACACAACACGATCACAGCTAAAACTGCGTACGACGATTGTGCTGCGCGATACATTTGATAGCAAAACCGTGCTAAAGCGCGACCTGCTCGCCGTCACCAGCTACAACACACTCCAAAGCCAATACACGACCCGCGTTTCCGAAGAAAATACACGTTTGAACGCTTTGGATGATCTGGCGCGCCAAATCGAGCTGCAACTTTCCCTTTATTTTCAACGCGATAACTAATTCTCCTTGACGGCAATCACGTTTCGCGTTTTTAATATCTGCATGAACACAACGCACGCAACAGCACTGCCATTTTCTGTGGCTCCATCAATGATGATGGGCATGATGATGCTGTTCGGCAGAGTATAAGACTCTCTGCCGCCAAAGCGGATGTGGCGTATCTAATCTCAGCGCATTCCAAATAATCCCGAAAATCTAGAACGGCCCGTAAAGCCTATAGAACCTTTACGTATGCCGTTTTGTTTCGCGCAAAAGGAATGCGATCATGCGTACACAAGACACCGCGACCACAACCATTATCGGCGCTGGCTTTACAGGTATCTCGGTTGCCATTGAGCAAGCCAGAACCTATCACCGCCTTCAGCAGCAGAATCCTGTAAGACTGCCGCCTTTGACCATCCGTATCATCGACAAAAGCGGTGATTTCGGTACAGGCCTGCCCTATAGCCACGACAGTGATATTTTCCTGCTGAACCAGCCGGCCTACGCCATGTCGCCTTTTGCAGATGACCCCGATCATTTTACCCGCTGGCTGCAAACGCAGGATAGTAACGCCACACAAGATGACTTTGCCAGCCGTAAGCAATACGGACAATATCTGCGTGATATCTTCAATCAGGCTGTGACTGATCACCCCGATATCCGCTTTGAATGCATCACAGCAGAAGTCACCTCTATCGACCACAACACCGTACGCTTCAGCGTGAGTACCGCCGATAAAACCAAATATAACACCAACACCCTTATCATTGCTGACGGTCACCAGCCCTCTGGTTTCCTACAGGAATACGCCCGTCATCCGCGATTTTTTGATACGCCCTATGACATCGAAAAAGCCCGTACGCTTCTGACAGGTAATACCCAAGGAGTATTGATCATAGGCACAGGCCAAAGCGCGATAGATGCCCTCGCCGTGCTCGATCACATTGGCTACCAAGGGCCGATCCACGCCGTGTCCCGCAATCTGGTAACCCCTTGGAAGTTTGAACCCGCCCTCTACAGACAAGACATTGCGCCATATGAATTCAAGATTCTAACCCCCGAAACTATCTATGCGCAGAACGCGCAAACAGAAACAGCGCTAAAATCATTACTCAGCGCGGAAATTCGCGGCGCCGAGCACAGCGGCTACGGCATCGCCCATGTCCTCACAGCCTATAACGAAACAGCCCTGCAATCCGCTTTCACAGCCGATAATATCGACGCGCTGCGCAGTCTATCCGCGCACATCAAAGCGCTCTACAGCAATCCAACCCCGCCCCAGCGCTTTGCGCTATTGCAAAAACTACAAGCGAGCGGCCAATTGCATTACAGCCGCACAGGGGTCAGCGCCGCGCAGATCACTGACGCCGCAGACGGTTTTCACGTAAACGATGATACAGCTGCCCCGATCGCTCCTAAAATTTCTGCCATATTTAACGGTGCCAGCTGCGCGCGCTGTATTTGCGATCACGTAGGCGAAATCCTCTCCCCGCTACTGCGCGACGCTTTTGCAAAAGGCCTCGCCGCGCCCGCAGACTGTGCAAAAGCCGCACTAGCAGGCGAACAAATAACAAGCGGCCTCTACATTAACGGCCCTGCCACGAACAGCGAGCGCTGGGGCGTTGAGACTTTCCGCAAGGATAACCAGACCACCGCGCGTAATGCCGTCCTGCGCACCCTGCAAAACTTTCTAACCAATGTTCAACCAACGTAACCAACCCATGAAGGAGAAAACCATGAGCAAAGTTGAAACATTTAATACCGAACGCAACGCCTACAACCAGATTTTGGCCAAATACGCCAATCAGGAGCAAAAACGCTTCTTCGGTCTGGATGCCGCCACCTATCAGGATAAAGGCCATCTGGATAAGAAAAGCAAAGAGCTTCTGGGCTTTGTCGCCTCGCTGGTACTGCGCTGCGATGACTGCATTCTCTACCACCTGATTGAATGCCACAAAGCAGGCGTCACATCCGAAGAACTCGCCGAATCAGTCCAGATCGGTATGCTCGTCGGCGGCTCAATTACGATCCCGCATATTCGCCGCGCGATGAAAATATGGGATGAGGAGCTGGTTAGCCAAGAAAAACAGTTCAATGCTGCCTAGAATTACTCTAATCTGGAACGCATGAAGCTGACATGGAAACAGATTGAACCTTTCGTCAAAAGCCCTGACCCGAAGGCCCGTGTGATATTGGTCTACGGGCCTGATAACGGCTTGATGAAAGAGCGCGCCAAAACCATGGCATTGACAGTGGTGAGTGATATTAACGACCCCTTCAATGCCGTGACGCTCTCTGGCGACCAACTTCTGGATGATCCTGCCCGTCTCGCGGATGAGGCTGGCGCCATGTCCATGATGGGCGGTGGCCGCTTGATCCGTATTGAGGATGCCGCCGATAAACTCGCGCCGCTTCTCAAAGACTACCTACAAGACCCCAGCCCCGATAACCTTGTCATTATCGAGGCTGGCGAGCTTGGCCCTAAATCGCCGCTCCGCGCGCTGTGTGAAAAGGCTGATAACGCCGCCGCCCTGCCATGCTATGTGGAAGACGAGCGCGCTGTCTCTGGCTTGATCCGCGATATGGTGCGCGAGTCAGGCAAGCGCATTAACGGTGATGCTGTTACATGGCTCGCCTCGAACATCGCGGGTGACCGCGCCCGTGCACGCGGCGAGATTGATAAGCTGATCCTGTATATGGGCGCTGAAGAGCAAATTACTATCGACCACGTCATTGCTTGTTGTGGCGAAGCAGGCGCCCAAAGCCTTGATGATCTGGTCTACAGCGTCGCCTCGGGAAATAAACCGGGAGATGCCATGCGTGCCTATCACAAACTGATCGAGGAAGGCATTCCCGTCATCGCCATACTGCGCGCCCTGCAAAATCATTTCAGAAAACTACACTACATCAAGGCACGTATTGCAGAAGGTGATACAGTGGACGAAGCTATCAAGACGCTAACCCCACCTTTATTTTTTAAGCTCGCCGACCCGTTCAAAGCGCAAGTCAAACGCTGGCCTCTCGGTACGCTGGAAAAAATTCTCGCCCGCCTCGCCGACATCGAAGCCGACACGAAGAAAACAGGCACCCCCGTAGAAACCCTCTGCGGCCAAGCAATATTGGGCATTAGCGCTCGTTAGAAGACCAAGCCGCTATCTTAGATTCATACGCTCTCTGCGAAACTTCATCTGACTGTGTGCGAAGTCGTTTGCCACAGCTATTGACCGAAGACATAGAATATACGTAGCGCTCAGGCCTATGCTCATCTGCACTTGCTTTATAGACACAATGCACCTGCGTATGAGCAACCATTATCTGTTCCATACTAATAATTGTACAGTTCTGCGGGAAATTTAAATCAGATTTTTCAATGCTATTAGACAAAGCACGCTCAATAAGCTCAACCTTACTTAAGAAACGCTTTTCATCAAAGCAGAGACCGGCCTCTTTCATGCCCTGCCACGTGAAAAACATCACTATAAATAAAGCAATATATATCCATTTATTTTGAAAAATTTGCTTCATAAGCGACTGATAAATCAGATTTACGGCCAAAATAAGAACAAACAGCGTTTTGTTTAGGCTAGGCATGAAGGGCGCGGCGTACTACAGGTACGTAAGCCCTGAAATAACACCGCCTAAACAGAACGATGGCCGTTCTAGCCTTCTTGAGTGCGCCCGGGGAAATGACTCAAACGGTGCAAAACCTCATCCAGCTGATCAAGCGATTTATAGCTGATCTTCATCACACCAGCACCTTTGCTGCCTTTGGCATCAATAGACACTTTCATGCCGATAGCATTCGAAACTTCTTCCTCTAGCGCGACTGTATCGACATCTTTGGCGATTTTGGCCTTTTTCTTGCCTTTTACCGCCTTACCGGCCGCGAAATCTGCTGCCAACTGCTCGGCCGCACGGACACTAAGACCTTGTTCTACAATAATTTTTGCTAATGCCTCAGGATCATCCGCCGTAATCAGCGTTCTGGCATGACCCATGGTCAATTTACCATCCTTCAACATTTCCAGAACTTTGGACGGCAGCATCAAAAGGCGCATCATATTGGCCACATGGCTACGAGACTTACCCAAAATAGCCGCGGCCTTTTCTTGCGTATGGCCAAACTCTTCCACCAGCTGCTTATAACCACGCGCTTCGTCGATCGGGTTCAGATCTTCACGCTGCAAGTTCTCGATAAGCGCTATTTCCAGCGCCTGTTCATCATTCAATTCTTTAATGATTACAGGGACTTCGTGCAGCTGCGCAATTTGTGACGCGCGCCAGCGGCGTTCACCTGCGATAATTTCGAACGTGCCGTCAAAACCGGGCTTCTTACGAACCACCAAAGGCTGCAAAACGCCATGAACAGAGATTGATTCGGCCAGCTCTTTCAATGATTCATCATTAAAATTACGGCGCGGCTGATATGTACCGGGCTCCAGCTGATCCAGACCAACCATCGTGCGCTCGGCACCAGGCGTGTGACCATCAGGGTCTGCCTGCGGGTATACACCTTCTTCATCTTCGAACAAGGCATTCAGGCCACGGCCCAGACCACGTTTTTTGGAATCTACTGGTTTTTCTTCGGTCATACTATCACTCATAGCTATCGTTCACTCACACACAAAAAGAATTAGAATTTACGCGGCCGCGCGGCGTTCAGCCTTCAAACGGCGCTCTCTTTTTAGCACTTCACTGGCCAAATGGATATAGGCTTGCGCCCCGGGACAGCGCATATCATACACAATCGCAGGCAAACCATAGGACGGCGCCTCGGATACACGCACATTACGCGGAATAACTGTTTTATAAACCTTATCACCAAAATACTCGCGCACATCCTCTGCGACCATAGCCGTCAGATTGTTACGCTTGTCATACATCGTCAGCAGCACGCCATGGATATCCAGTGACGGGTTATAATGCTTACGCACGCGCTCGATTGTCTTAACCAGATGACTCAAACCTTCCAGCGCATAAAACTCGCACTGCAGCGGGACAACCACCGAATCAGTCGCTACAAGCGCATTCAACGTCAAAAGGTTCAATGACGGCGGGCAGTCCATTATAATATAATCATAAGGCAGGTTCGTGCTAAACGCCTCGCGCAGTCGATATTCACGGCGCTCTGATGTTACCAGCTCGATTTCAGCACCTGACAAGTGAATAGAGGACGGCGCCACAGATAAACCAGGCACACGGGTTTCCTGCACAACATCCATAATATTCACTTCACCAAACAGCACGTTATACATGCTCTTGCTTAGGCTGGAACGACGCACGCCCAAACCAGTCGAAGCATTACCCTGCGGATCAAGATCGACCAGCAAAACACGCATACCAACGGCGCTCATAGCTGTCGCCAGATTAATCGCCGTTGTCGTCTTCCCTACACCACCTTTTTGGTTACATACAGCAAAGATTCGCGGCCTTGACTTGACTGTCAAAGCACCGGAAGTCGAATTATTGCTAGTGCTGGAAAACGGTTTATGCATAGGCCGCTCGCTTCTGTTCTCTGATTTTCGGATTGGCCCTATCATGGCCCAAGAGTCGGCCTGCGGTCAAGCAAAAGCCTTCAAGACTCTGAATTTACGGACAGATTCGTTATGCGCAAAATACAGGCGCTCGCCTCCGTCTCGCTTTGTATTTTTTCATACTCAAAAGAGTAATTTTCCTGCGCCTCTTCTATCTCGTTATCGGCACGCTCGCCCTTCATAAATAGCATCACTAGATCAGGATTTTGATCTGCATAAGGAAGCGCAAAACGCAACAACTTATCCAGAGACGCAAGCGCCCTTGCAGATAGAACATCGGGGATAGAATCCAGCGCAGCCGATTCGATCCGCTGATTCACTACTGTTATCGGTGTGGATGTTTCACGTGAAACAGTGGATAAAAATGTGCATTTCCGTTGATCAGATTCAACTAACGAAACTTTTACATCTGGGCGCGCCATAGCAATGACCAAGCCAGGAAACCCTGCCCCGCTACCAAAATCAACCAACACTTTGGCAGAGTCAGGCACATATTGAACAACCTGCAAGGAATCATCGATATGACGAAATCGAGCATCATCAATTGTATTGCGGCTCACAAGATTAATAGAGCGCTGCCATTTTTTTAGCAGCGCTTCATAACCGTCCAGCTTCTCTTCAAGGGATAATTCAGGCAACGCGTTTCTCTTTATGTTCAGGCTTCTTAACATGACGAAGCAGCGCGACAACAGCTGCCGGCGTTACACCGGGAATGCGGGACGCCGCACCCAGAGTTTCAGGCTTAGCCGCTTTCAGCTTCTGACGCACCTCAGACGACAAAGAGCCCACAGCATCGTAATCTAAATCAGCGGGCAGAACCAAAGCCTCATCCTTTTTAAACGCGGCTATATCCGCCTCATGGCGCTCCATATACCCGCTATACAGCGCATCGCACTCAATCTGCTCAACAATGTCGGCACGGATAGATTTCAGATCAGGCCATATCTCACATAACTGTTCCCAATTAACATGCGGGTAACCAAGCAGATCAAATGCCGAGCGGCGAATACCATCCTGATTGATATTCAAGCCCTTACCCTTAAGCTCATTAGGTGTAGCAATGGAATCCTGAACCATCTGGCGCGCCTCAGACAATAGCGCCGCCTTCTCTTCCCAGAACACTTTACGCTCATGACCGATACAGCCAACTTCTAGACCGCGCGGCGTAAGACGCTGGTCAGCATTATCAGCTCGCAAACGCAGGCGGTACTCAGCGCGGCTAGTAAACATACGGTACGGCTCTGGCGCACCGTAATTGGTCAAATCATCGATCAGCACGCCAATATAGGCCTCTGTACGATCGAGCGTAAACGGCGCTGATTCACGTGAAACATCACGGATTTTAAGGGCTGCATTAAGGCCGGCCATCAAGCCTTGCGCCCCTGCTTCCTCATATCCGGTCGTACCATTAATCTGACCCGCCAGGTACAAACCACCCACGCGCTTGCTTTCTAGCGCCTTGGTCAGGTCGCGCGGATCAACATAATCATATTCAATCGCATAGCCCCACTCGAACACTTCCGCATTCTCAAGGCCTGGAATTGTCTTTAAAATCTGCGCCTGAACCTCAACAGGCAAAGACGTCGAAATACCGTTCGGGTAAACGGTATGATCATCTAGTCCTTCTGGCTCTAGGAAAATCTGGTGACGCTCTTTATCGGCAAAGCGCATGATCTTGTCTTCTATAGACGGGCAGTATCGTGGCCCTGTGCCTTTGATCTGGCCTGAGTACATGGCAGAGCGATGTATGTTATCCGCGATGACTTTATGCGTCTCTGTATTAGTATACGTGATGTGGCAATTAATCTGCGGCACGTGAATCACATCATTCATAAACGAGAACGGTACAGGCGGATTATCCCCTGGCTGTTCTTCGGTGACAGACCAGTCAATAGTACGCCCATCAATACGCGCAGGCGTGCCTGTTTTCAAGCGTCCAAGCGGAAACTCAAGCCTATCAAGGGTTTCAGCGAGGCCTATCGTTGGCTCTTCACCCACACGACCAGCGGGGATCTTCTCTTCCCCACGGTGAATAAGTCCGCGCAGGAATGTACCTGTTGTCAGCACCACAGCCTTACAATCAAATACACGGCTATCGATTGTTTTGAGTCCTTCCACATTATTGGAATCATCAAGAATCAAATCATCCGCCGCCCCCTCAACCAAAGTCAGGTTCGGGTAATCATTCAAAATCACCTGCATCGCGTCACGATACAGTTTACGATCTGCCTGCGCGCGCGGCCCGCGCACAGCAGGCCCTTTTGAAGCGTTGAGCATACGGTACTGAATACCCGCACGGTCTATAACACGCCCCATCAAACCGTCCAGCGCGTCAATTTCGCGCACCAAGTGCCCCTTACCTAGACCACCGATGGCTGGATTACAAGACATCACGCCGATCGTAGAGAGCTTATGCGAAAAAAGTGCCGTTTTCGCGCCCATACGCGCGGCAGCTGCCGCAGCCTCACATCCCGCGTGGCCACCGCCAACAACAATCACATCAAATTCTAAACTTTGGGGGTCATTACTCATGCAGGGTTTATATATTTTTTTCTTGTAAAAATCCAGCTTTTTAGGATATATGACAAATTAATTTTACAACCAAGGCATAAAGGACCTTCATCATGTATAAAGAAGCAGCCCCCTATCAAGAACCTGATATGAGCAACATGCGCCGTCTAACAGCGGAAAAAATTCGCCGCGATCGTCTTAAAGCAGCACATCCATCTTTTGCTAAAGGCCTAGACAGTGCCTTAGCCGCCACAGAAACTTTTAGAGAAGCAGCTAGCGGCAACACTGCGACTGAAATGCGTGTATTTGTAATGCGTATGTTTGAAGCTGCCATAGCAAATGACGATACAATTAACGGTAGCGCTAAAACTGTGTGCGAAATCGCTGCTGAAATGCGTGATTACGCTGCTGGGGCCGGACTAGATACAGCAGCTTTGCATCAAGTAGCAGAAACAATCCGTACATCTGCCAAAGCATTTGTACTGCGCTAATTACTTTCCGATACAAAAATCACTAAAGATCACGTCGAGCAAATCTTCGACGTGAACTTTGCCTGTAATACGCCCTAGACAACGCATTGCCAGACGAACATCCTCAGCCACAAGCTCAGGTAAAGTCGCACTCTCTGCCCTTTGCAAGCATGACAAACACTCCTGAAGCGCTGTACGGTGGCGTTCCCGCGTGAGTGACGGCGCATTACGATCACCAATAACGACATCTATTTTGGCCTTGATCGCGGAAAGCAGCTCTGTGATTCCATCTCCGAGATTCGCAGAAATATGGATTCCTTCCTCAGCAGATGATTCACGTGAAACAATTTTGTCAGCTTTATTCCAAACGATCAGTGAACGATCATCGGCTAGTGCCATGGTATGCTCATCCTTTTGCGGCAACTCAGACCCATCAAAAAGAAGAATTTTCAAATCGGCAGCCTGCGCACGCGCCATGGCACGGCGTATCCCCTCACCCTCTACGATATCATGCCCGCTATCACCAAGCTGCTCTGGGCGTAAACCCGCAGTATCGGAAAGAATGACAGGATACCCTGCTATATCTAGATGCACCTCAATCACATCGCGCGTAGTGCCTGCCATGTCAGAAACAATCGCGACATCACGCTGTGCCAGTGTATTTACCAAAGAAGACTTACCCGCATTAGGCGCGCCGATAACTGCAATCTGGATACCATCGCGTAAACGCTCCCCGCGGCGGCCATCATTTAAATGCGCATCGATTTCAGTTTCTAGAACTTTCAGCGCGTTCATAACATCCGGCGAGACACCATCAGGCATATCTTCGTCAGGAAATTCAATATCAGCCTCTAAATGCGCCAGATGAGATTTTAAGCGCTGCGCCCAATCTTCATATAAAGAAGACAAACTGCCACCCAGCTGCGCCAAAGCCTGATCTTTTTGTAAACTTGTTTCGGCATGAATGAGATCGGCAACAGCCTCAGCCTCGGTTAAATCCATCTTGCCATTTTCAAAAGCACGGCGCGTAAACTCCCCTGGCTCTGCCATGCGGTGACCTTTTTGCGCCTCTAACGCTTCGAGCAAGGAGCGCACCACAGCCATTCCGCCATGCAGATAGTACTCCACCACATCTTCGCCCGTAAAACTCGCTGGCGCCTTAAAATAGACCGCCATGCCCTCATCTATCGTTTCACGTGAAACAGGATTACATAATCTAGCCAAACGCACCCGACGTGGCGCAAACGCAGAGCCTGATTCACCGCTTAACAGTTCCAAAGATGTCAAAGAATCGTTTCCCGATACCCTGACAACTGCAATACCACCTTTACCTGCAGGCGATGCCAGTGCGTAGATCGTATCAACCATAGCGTAAAACTTCTAAGTTACTGATATAATTACTTTTTAGATTTCTTCGACACTTCAGAGTCTGTGGAATCATTCTGCATACCGCCCAGACCCATCTGCGCCCAAAACATCTTCTGCATCTCACCCCAGCTTTCCATGGTCATCGGCATCCATGTCTTAATAAAGGTCTCCGGATCAAGGCTACGGATATTCTCCTGCATCTTTTTCTCCAGCTCTTCCATCATCTTGTCTTGTAAAGGCGTGACATCAGGCAGCCCCATAAAGCGGCGCGCTTCCTCGGGGGTACAATCTATATTGAACGTGACTTTCATAAGGCCTCCTGTCAGTAGCCGTTTTTAATATCTATGCAAAAACCGTATACCAGCTTTATGATAGTAATGAAAAATAAATCTTGACTCAATCTGTATTACTAAGCTAATACACTAACACAAGAGGCGCTGATGGCACCGCTAGATAAAGACGATAACGTAACAAACGACAAGACGAGTAAACACGGTGAAAACATTGACCGCATATTACAGCAAGACAGAAAGCAAGCCTTATGGCATGCGCTTGGTCTATGCAAAGGCGAAGATGAAATCCGTGCGTTTCTCACCGATCTCTGCACGCCGCAAGAACTGCAAGCGCTTTCCGAGCGTTGGGCTATTGCGCGCTTGCTGGACGAAGGCGGCATGTCTTATCGCGATATCAGCAGTAGCACAGGCGCTAGTACAACAACTGTGGGACGCGTCGCGCGCTTCTTGCAACAAGAGCCTCACTTGGGGTATCGCCGCATTCTGGACAGATTGCCTGGCAAAAGTAAAAGGAGCGTAACAAATGACAAAGGTAACAACAAATAACCAAGCTCCTGAGGCTATCCGCGTCGTACTCCCTAAAAAAGGACGTCTGAAGCAAGATTTTGCAAAAATTCTCGATACCGCGGACCTGCAGGCCGAACAAGCAGGTAACCGCCTTGATTATGGCACATTAAACGATGAGCGCGGCGAAGTATTACCGATAGAATTCCTGGACCAGCGCGCCACAGATGCCATTGATAATCTTGATCTCGGCATAGCTGATATGGCTATCGTAGGTCTTGATATTTACGAAGAAAAACGCTGCGAAGCAGCTTTACGTGGTGAAGAATTAAATACGCGTATCGTCACAGCATTCAACGCGTCGGCTTGTGGCCTATTCATAGCAGCACCTAAGGCATTGAACATTCAAAATCCTAATGACCTACAAGGCAAGCGCATTGCTACATCATACCCAAATACGCTGCGTAAATGGCTGAATGACAACAACATAGACGGTGTCAAAATTATTGCCCGCGATGGCGGCATCGAAGATTACGTGCGCCTTGGCGTGGCAGACATGGTCTGCGATGTAGTCGACACAGGCGGCACACTAAAGGCCAACGGCCTGATCCCGAGCCTAAAACTATTCGACAGCACAGCCGTGCTGATTCAACGCAAAGGCCAGTGGAGCGATGCGCAAGCAGAGGCCGCAACACAGCTGCAAAAACGTCTGGTATCAGCTGACGGCATTGCAAATAAAGAAGGCACTTCACAGCCACAAACACAAGTCGCTGTCCCAGCCCTTGCCTTATAAATAAACCCCGCGTAATCTGTTAGTAGATATGTTAACAAACACGGCTTTGAATAAAGCCGAGAGGATTACGCGCTATGGGTATTACAACTGAAGACATCATGATTCCAGCAAAAGGCGGTGGCAGTTTCAAAGCCTATGTAGCCATGCCTGAAAAACTACCAGCACCAACTGTCGTGGTAATACAGGAAATATTCGGTATCAACCAAGTGATGCGCGATAAATGCAAATGGCTCGCCGAAGAAGGATACATTGCCGTGTGCCCTGATCTGTTCTGGCGCATTGAACCCGGTATCGAACTTACAGACAAGACAGAAGAAGAATGGCAGCAAGCCTTTGATCTGTTTGGTAAATTCAACGTTGATCTCGGTGTTGAAGATTTGCGCGCTACAGAGCATACATTCAAGGGCCATGCCCATAGTACAGGACGCGTAGGCTGCCTCGGATACTGCCTTGGAGGAAAGCTAGCTTACTTGATGGCAACAAGAACTGGTGTTGATGCATCCGTAGGTTATTATGGCGTCGGGTTAAATGAGCTGCTGGACGAAGCTAAAAATATTTCTAAGCCACTGATGCTTCATATCGCAGAAGAAGATGGCTTCGTTGATAAAGAAGCACAAGCACAGATCAAAGAGGGTTTGAAAGATATACCCCAAGTGACAATGCACTCTTACCCAGGTCTTGATCATGCATTTTCGCGCGAAGGTGGCCAGCATTATGATGCCGAGGGCGCTAAACTAGCCAACGAACGCTCATTGCAATTCCTCGCTAACGCATTAGGTCTTAAAAAATCATAACCCTGACACACGGAATACGTTTTGTCTGACGATGAAAATATAATTGATCCGTTATCAGAAGAAGGTGAGGAACAGCCCATCAACTTCTTCGAAGAGGATGCTGAAGAAAAAAAAGATGCTCCAGCGGAGCCAGTAGACAAGGAGACGCTAGAGCGTGCCTTGCATAACATCAAAAAGACAGTGCACGGTAACGGCTATCCCGTAGACAAAATTACCATCAAAGATTTTGAAGGCGAGATATTTAACTTCGAGGCGATACAGCTGCTCGAAATTGAAACGGAAGTCAGCGAACGCCAAGTGAACGGGAAAGAGCGCGGTGAAAAAGCAGGTTCCCGCCAAGATATGCAGGCTAAAATTCGCGCCACTGTCGAACGTATTTCCCGCGACCGCGATGTCCGCAGCCAAGCCATTTCTATGATGCGCAAAAGACCCGATCTAGGATACGCAACTGACGGCCTTATCCTGAACCTTGATAAATTCGGCAAGCAATACGTTGTACACGAGCCTTGTAACCAGTGCGAAACAAAAGGTCGCGTCAAATGTCACTCCTGTCACGGCAGGCAAGAAATTGTATGTCATTACTGTCACGGTACACGCGAAATGCAATGCACCCAGTGCCAGGGACGTCAGTTCATGGAGACAGCCCGCGGCCGCGTACAATGTAATTTATGTCACGGCAAAGGCCGCATTGGCTGCCGCACGTGCCAACAAACAGGCAAAGTAAAATGTCATATTTGCAAGGGGCAGGGCTTTGCAAGCTGTACACATTGCGGCTCCACAGGGTGGCATAGCCTGGTATCACTGCTACGCATCAAAGCAAAAGGCACATTTGATTACAACAGAGCCGCCGTCCCGGAAGAAGCCGCAGCTTTGCTCGATGAATATGGGCCGAGGCTGGTAACAGAAGAACATATCCTAGCCCGTATCGAAGAAGAGCATCATAAGCTCGACGAACATAATAGGCTAGTCAAAGAAAACCAGATGGCCGTGCCATACGAAGTCAAACTGCCTTGGGGTGACTTAACAGTAAATTTCGGCAGTAATCCTGTTAAAGGTAACCTATTCGGGTTCAAGGGTTTGTTCTTGAATACCGAGCCTTACTTGCAAAAGATTTTAGGTAAAGGCCTGAAACGATTGCAAGAAGCCGGCAATGGCATAGGAGATGTCGCTGAAAAAGTCGAGATTGCCACAAAATATCGTACCATTGCCGAGGTCTTTTTGATTGGCGGACGGATGCCACCGAAACGTGCGTATATGGAACTGCGTAATAAATATCCGAGCGGTATCGAAGATGAAGCCCTGATGGGTATGATCAGCTCCGCCCATAAATCCTTATCGCATTTAACAGATAAGCCACGCAAAGTCGGTATGGCAGCAGGAGTAGGAGGCAGCCTCGTTATTTTTGCTGCATATTTCTTCACGTTCAGAAATGCCATTGCCGCATCATTACCGCAGCAAGAAATCAGCATGATCATTGATTTGCTGATCCTTGGGGCAGGCATAGGTGTTACGGCTTTAATGATAAAATCTATGGCAGCAAGTGCAGTTAAAAAAGCACTACACCGCGTGACAGATAAGAAAACAAAAATACCGACCAAAGCCGGTAATACGATTATGCTGGCAAGCATGGGTGTCGTGGCCGTATATGCCATTGCAATAATCGGCGCATGGGCAGCAGGGTTTAATACGCCGTTCTGGCTTCATAGTTTATTGCCGCCTACCTAATAAGATTCATCATGACAAAATAAAACTGCCCGGCGTTGCACCGGACAGTTTTTGAGAGTTAGCAAGGGCATAGAGAGAATATGCTGCGGATCGCTGAAGACAGTCTCTGTCCTTAACGCTCCCAGCGGAAATCAGAGATTGCCTGCAAAGCTTCGCGGTTCTTACAGCGGCGGTAATCCGCTACTGCCAAGGCTTGCGCACCACTATGGTCTTCGGCCTTCCACACTTCGAATTGCGGAGACTTATCTGATTTAGAGCGACGAACTTCCTTTGGGCCGAGGGCAAAACGGACACCAAAAACAAGGCTGATCGCCGCGGCTTGTCCGGCCGCGCGCCGGTCACGGTCCACCGATTGGGACGAATAGCCGTTGTGCTGAATATTCTTCAGAAGGGCAAGACATTTGCTATCGTCAAAGGAGGCCGTTGGAGGAGACTTGGTTATTAAAGGATGCTGGACGTTGTCGGCTCGGTCACCCATCACTGTAGAAGGGTTTTCCAATTCCAGAGCCTTGGCAGGCTGCGCCGCCATACCAGCACTAATTGCTGCGATTAATCCAAAACAAAGGGCAATGCGCTTGAAGCTGCCTTGCCCGAAGTCGAACCCGCTAAAATTTGAACATTCCATAGTTAATTATTCCCACCGAAAAGATTTTTAAACTGCTGCGTAGATAGTTTGTTTAAAAAAGCGCCGGAGCTTTCGAAAAGAAGGCGCTTATTGCTGCTGTATCTATCTTCAGTCTATCGTTATAACATATATTATGACAAGTATTTTCGTTTCGAAATTAGGAGATAAGCTATTAAAATATAACGATAATTTTAGGTTTTATTGATAGAAATTTTTCTTAAATAGGGCTTCATTCAAACGCAAAAAAATACAGGCAGTCATCAAAACTGCCTGCAAGATCTTATAAATATTGAATAAATCCGTGCCTAACGAATATCCAAACGGCACTTACCTGCCGATGACCCTCTCGTTGGATTAGGGCCTAGCGTAATTTCATAGTTAAAACTGACTTCCGTATCACTACCGATATCATCAATACCAAATGTCACGCTGCGGCGATCATCAATATCATAGCCAAGCTCGATATCACCGCTCAAACGTCTTAAAGTGCATCCTGTACGCTCTAAAGAACTCATACTGTGTGAACGTTCGGGCACAGAAGGCAAACGACTTTCATTATAGGCCTGCGCCTCCGAAGCGGGAATATCAGCTGGAAGAGGGCGCGACGCAGAGGGCGGCAATCCAGGACCACCATAAGACGGCGCCGATGATGTAAAACCACCACCGCAACCGGCCGCTAAAGAAGTAAAAAGAAGTGCTATAGACAGCTTTGTGCCTTTACTAATCGCCATAATAAACCTCCCGTATATTTTTTTTAATTGTTTGTTATAGCGGGATAAATCGTATGGTAATTGATGCCACAAAGCCAGCGCATAATGTCATGCGCTGCACAATGTAAAATAACAATAAAGGAAATTACTGGTTCATAGACTTGAAGAACTCATCATTGTTCTTCGTATCTTTCAGCTTACCGAGCAGGAATTCAACCGCATCGACTGTACCCATAGGGTTAAGAATACGACGCAGAACCCACATTTTCTGAAGATCCGGTCCTACCAGAAGCTCTTCTTTACGAGTACCTGATTTCTGAATATCGATAGACGGGAATACGCGCTTATCGGAAATCTTACGATCCAGAACAATCTCGGAGTTACCCGTACCTTTGAATTCCTCAAAGATAACTTCGTCCATACGTGAACCTGTATCAATCAGCGCTGTCGCGATAATTGTCAGAGAGCCGCCTTGTTCTACGTTACGTGCCGCACCAAAGAAACGCTTAGGACGTTGCAACGCATTCGCATCCACACCACCTGTCAGAACCTTACCTGAACTAGGAACAACAGTGTTGTAAGCACGGGCAAGACGTGTAATCGAATCCAGCAAGATAACAACATCGCGCTTTTGTTCAACAAGACGCTTAGCCTTCTCCATAACCATCTCGGCAACTTGTACGTGACGTGTGGCAGGTTCATCAAATGTAGATGAAATCACTTCACCGCGCACGCTGCGCGCCATATCTGTCACTTCCTCAGGACGTTCATCAATCAAAAGAACGATCAAATAAGCATCAGGGTGATTAGCAGAAATAGAGCTGGCAATATCTTGCAGCATAACTGTTTTACCGGTACGCGGCGGCGCCACAATCAAAGCACGCTGGCCGAAACCAATAGGGGATACCAGCTCGATAATACGCTGGGTCATATTCTTTTTCGTCGGATCATCAATCTCTAGATTAATCTTACGCTCAGGATATAGCGGCGTAAGGTTATCAAAGTTGATGCGGTGACGGATCTTGTCAGGAGACTCACCGTTAATTGAGCCGACTTTAAGTAGAGCAAAATAACGCTCTGAATCTTTAGGGGCGCGGATCTCGCCTTCAACAATATCACCTGTACGCAGACCGAAACGACGAACCTGAGACGGTGAAATGTAAATATCATCAGGCCCTGGCAGGTAATTTTCTTCCGGCGAGCGCAAGAAACCAAAACCGTCTTGCAGCACTTCCAGAACGCCTGTTCCTGAAATCGGCACACCTTGATCAGCGAGCTCTTTCAAAATCGCAAACATCATGTCTTGTTTGCGCATGGAGTTACAGTTTTCAATCTCCAACTCTTCGGCAAAAGCCAGAAGTTCTGAAGGTGAGCGTGTTTTTAAATCCTGAAGATTCATAAAGTAAGATTCTTTTGTCATCGTAGGCTTTTGTTGATCTTTGTGGGGTTCGGTTTGTGATCGCGGTGACACTGGTCTGGTATCCGTCTTGATAAAACTAATTCTGAATGTCTTTTGGGTGTCCTAAAAGTTCTAAACTCTGTGATGCGGGAAATTGCTTGCTTGCAAAGCCTGCGGGCCGCATCGGGCTCCTTGTCATATTCAAATTTTTGTGGAGTACTTTTTCTAAAGACAATGGTTTTATAGCTAACCCTGTGAAAAGAGTCAACAATTTCTGTCAATAAATGATTCTTTAATTATCCTCTCGCAGAAATGCTTATTACATTCTTGCATTATCCATAATGTTCATTGTATACCGATAGTCTATCTTAAAACAAGTTAACACAGGGATAATGCGTAATGCTGATTATGGAAGCCGACGGTTTCGGAGATAATTTATTTCTTCTAAAAGCAGATGAAGACACCGTTCAGGAAAATATGGATTACTGGCAAATGTTCAGAGAATCCCAACCTATGACGATAATGGGCTCCATCTTGAGCGAAGTCATCGCATTATATTACGACGTTCCTATAGAAAATTTCGGCATCGTTATGCATGATCGCGGCAATTATTTCGGCCTGCAACTCGGTATTGGTGATGAAGTTTCCCAAGAGCTACAGCAAAAATTCGCTGATTTTCTCGATGACGTTGAAGAGTTCTGTGATGGCAATGGCAATGCGCAATTCGATGAAGATACAAACCTGATCTCTGCGCCCAGCAAAGATGATCTATTAATATGGCTGCGTGAGTTCTGCGATGCGGCCGATGTAGAAATCCATCCTGACATTTTTGAAGACCCCGAAGAAGTCGAAGAAATGTTTACCGAAGAATATGGCGAAAAGAATGAGTGGCGCGATGTTGCAGAACAAAGCCTGAAAATGGCGTGGGTAATGGCCGTTCTACCAGAAAAAATTTACGGCTCTCGCGATGCCTTACTGAAAGATGCTTATCGCATCCGCCGCAATATGGCTTATAATTTTGAGCAGGTCGAAGCTGCCATCAGTAAAGAGCAGTTTACCAAAATGGACAAACCGTACCCGTCAAATGTAAGGCAGCGTCACCGCGGTAATTTGTTCGAATACCACTAGGATAAAAAAGCTGTCCGATTAAAACGGCTCGGCTACAGCCATGATCACAATGATGATCATGAGAACGGTTGGCACTTCATTCCAGATTTTAAAGAATTTGGCATCGCGCGTATTTTCGTCACGTTCAAATGCCTTGCGCCATTTCGAATACATCATGTGCACAACACTCATCAAAACGACCATAGTGATCTTAACGTGCATCCAGCCATTTTCAAAAAGAGCAGGGTTGGCCGTAATCATCAAAATACCAAACAGCCATGATGCAATCATCGTCGGGTTCATAATATAGCGCAGCAAACGATATTCCATCGTCTTGAATGTTTCGGATAGATCAGAGCCTTTCGCAGCATCCGCGTGGTACACAAACAAACGCGGCAAATAGAGCATACCCGCCATCCATGAGATAATCGCAATAATATGCAGCGCTTTCAGCCATAAATAATACTGCATCAAAAATTCAGACATTTCTAAAATCCTCTTTTCTCATCCATAGCGCAGCGGCAGAATTCTTGCGGGCACAAACGTGCGCCCGTGTCAGGCAATATACCTTCGCGGCGTTCCGCGCTTTTAACCATGTTGTATAGACCTTTGATAAACTCAGCATGCGTGCCAACAGTCGACACACGATAAAAACCTTTAATGCCTTTATGCTCGGCAATCTCGCGATACTCGACTTCGATCTCGACCAGCGTTTCAACATGTTCCTGCGTAAAGGCATGCGGCAAAATAACAACAGGGACGCCATCAGCAATCGCTTTATCCAGCGCTTCTTCGGTACTCGGCCCGATCCATTTTTTAGGACCGACACGAGACTGATAACAAATCTGCCAGTCCAGATAATCAATACCCGTTGCCGCAGCAATTTTTTCTGCCGTCATTTCGCACTGCCATTGATACGGGTCACCATCGGTAATCACATCTTCCGGCAAACCATGCGCGGAAAACAGAACACGCGGTGCTTGTCCACACTCTGCCAAAGCCTGATCATAAACCGTTTTTACATTCGCAGCACTGGCGCGAATAAACCCGTCTTCCCACGGATAGCAGCAAACAATTGATTCTGGCTTATACAAATCAACCTTCTCACAAGCAGCTTTCCAAGTTTGCAGAGAAGAGCGTGTGGTCGTGGTCGAGTATTGCGGGTAAAGCGGCAGTAAAATAATTTTATCAGGATCGTAATCTTTAACTTGCTGTGCAACCTCATCAGCCATCGGATGCCAGTAACGCATGCAGATAAAAACTTTATGATCTGCCCCAAGCTTTTCTTCCAAGGCTTTAGCCTGCTGCTGTGAATTTTCCAGCAATGGTGATTTATCACCTAACTCACCATAGCTTTCGCCCGCTTCGCGTTTGGAACGGCGGATCGCGATCAGATTTGCCACCATCCATCGTACCGGCAGCGGCGCGCGGATAATATTTTTATCCATGAAGAAATTAAACAGGAACGGCTTAATCGATTCCTTTGAATCAGGGCCGCCCAGATTAAATAACACCACCGCCGTTTTCATGACTTACGCTTCTCCGCGAATAATTTTTGCCAGTTGTCCCACATGCTCGGGCGGTGTTTCCTTGATAACGCCATGCCCCAGATTGAATACATAGGGTCCTTCGGACAGATCTTCCAGTATGCGGCGTGCTTCTTTTTCCAGCGCATCACCACCAACCAGCAATGCCACAGGATCAAGATTACCTTGGACAGGTAATTCAGGCTGCAGCACTTCAGCAGCCCATTTCGTCGGTACTTGCGTATCAAGACCAATCGCATCAACACCTGTGTTCTGCGCGTATGACTCGTACAAAATCCCGGCACCTTTCGGGAAGCCAATCACAGGCACATCGGGATAAGCCGTCTTAACCGCATTCACGATCTTGATCGTCGGTACCATCACCCACTGCGCAAACTGGTCCTGATCCAACACACCTGCCCAACTATCAAAAATTTGGATAGCTTCGGCACCCGCTTCAATCTGCTTTTTCAGGTAATGGATCGTCGCTTCAGTCACGATATCAATTAGCTGCGCAAAGCCCACAGGATCACGATAGGCAAAGGCTTTGACCTTCTCAAACGTCTTGCTGCCGCCACCTTCGACCATGTAAGTCGCAACCGTCCAAGGTGCACCGGCAAAACCGATCAGTGCCGTGCCGGCCATGCCTTCCTGCACCATTTGCGATCTAAGATTTTTCACCGTGTCGTAAACAGGCTGCAAAACTTTATCGACGTTCCCCTCGGAAAGCTTTACCAGACCTTCAGCGTTCTCGATCGCATCCAGTTTAGGCCCTTCGCCTGCCACAAACTCCAGCTTCTGTCCCAAAGCGTGTGGTATCACGAGAATATCAGAAAACAATATCGCTGCATCCATGCCAAAACGACGTAGCGGCTGCATCGTAACTTCCGTTGCAAATTCCGAATTATAAACCATATCCAGAAAACCGCCTGCCTTCGCACGCAGTTCTCGATACTCGGGCAAATAACGCCCAGCCTGTCTCATCAGCCAGAATGGAGGCTGTTCATAACGCGTTCCCTGCAACGCCTTGATAAATTTCTTTTCGGTCATAATTCTCTGTATAGCCTTACACAGGCCCTTTGGAAACCTAGTTTTCACTCATGGAACTTTCCTAACGGATCATTCGTTCCTTACTCGTGAGCCAGAATGTAAGCGGATTAAAAATATAATAAAAGATTCTTTTTTAGGTTTTAGTAGATAGTAGGTCCTGTGAGTTTTGGGGATTACTTTTTATCCAAAGATTCGCTCACAGCAACGTTTCACGTGAATCATTATATTTCCTAGCGAGTCGCGATCCTCTATCCACTTATCCCAGTTTTCCCAAATTCGGGTTTCACACAATGCATGACTCCCCAGAATAAAATTCGCACCAAATCGGGAAAACTTTTCCCCCAGACTTATGCACGAACCTAGTGAATAGATTCCCACAGCGCCCATGGGATAAAAACTATTAGTGAACCCGTATATACATTATAGTGATTCGTATGTTTGCTGATGCCTTTGAAAAACTCGATCGACTGGAAAGCGAAGCCGTGCTGGAGCAGGTGAATCCGCTACTGCCTGATGGCGGCTTTAATCCGGGAAGTCGCAATGTTGTTGTGCTAGCGCATGAGCTTTCATTCTATCCAGGCTACCAATTACTAGATATGGCCGACCACGATTCAATGCCGGCCTTACGCAAATATGTCCTTTATAAAAAGAACGAAGATGCCGAGCTGATCGATTGGACAAGCTCGCCGATCTACCGCGTGAACGGCAAAGCGCCGATTGCTTTGAATGAAAACACAGTCAAAGACTACGTTCGCCTATTCTTAAAATATGTGCGCGGTCCTAATGGCCGTTTTCTATTGGCCGAAACATTAGAAGATATACGCTGGCGTGAAGAACCGCCGCCTGCTGCGACTAAAGCGCTGGGTAAACTGATTTCACCGCTGGAAGTTATCGAACAGGATAATCGCCAATTCCGTTTAAAAGCACAGATCATGTTCCGCGATACCTTGTTTGATGCCAGCATCAATGTGGATCACGAAGGCACTGTGAAAATCGACGATCAGGAAGTTTTGGTCGATGATATGCCCGTTATGGACGACACATTCGGTCAATAATCAGGTTCGTAATTTACGAAATTACCGCCGTCTTAATCATTCCTTTGCATTATATTAGGGTTATCTTAATTCTCTTTTAAACCCCTGTTAACAAAGCTCAAAAAAAGCGTCTTTGAACCCAAAAAACTGTGTTTTTGGTAGTAAAGCGTTAACACTCCTGCCGCATAATAAAATCATAAGACGCGTATAAGCGTTACTTCCTGCGGATCTCCGCAAAACATCTAAAAAATACGGTTTGGGGCCATGAGTAATATAATTGATCATATTTTCGACGTAGATAGCGCAAAGGGACAAGCGTGCCGCGTCGCATATTCACTAAATAACAGTCAGCCAGTGATGTGTTCTATCATTAGTGATGAACCGCTTTTCTATCTGGATTTCGGTGATGAAATCGAAGACGAAGATGATTTGGAAGTTTTTGACTTCACAGACATCGAAGCCGGAGTTGAAGATTTAAAGCGCCGTATTACAGATTTATCTGCGCCTGTCATGTCTATGGATGAAAATTCGCTAGAAGATCGTCTTGAGCTATTTTGCCTGAATACCGATATGGCGACAAAAGCTGACACGGAAATCAAAAGCGCTCCTGATATGGGCTTCCTATTAAAAGCCGTATCACAAAGTCGTCTGGCAGCTGAGTTCATCGAATTCGCCAAAAGCTATGAAACAAAATTCGAATATAATGCTCATATTGCCGATGCGCAGTATGACCGCATGAAAGCAACAATCTACATCAATCCTGTGCTTTGCCGCGAAGATCAAATCTTGCTGATGGCACGTGAACTGCGCCGTGTATGGCAGCACCGCAATGGCGGTCTGATCAACCCGCTGACATTCCAGCCGGATCAAGCTGTTTTGGTGAACCGCGCACAAATTGCCGACCTGTCTGTGATGATGGTACGCATTGCCTGGGAACTGCAACTTGCCGGTGAAAAGACAGTCTGGGAACGTTTAGAGGACTCCTCTATGGCAGATCTTGCCCGTGCCTTTGCCCGCGAGTCACATATTGATTTCCGCTCATTAAATAATGGATCGGCACAAAGTGCCGTGTTCGAAACATGGTTCTTATCCGAGCGTTGCCGCCATGAAGACCGCAAGCTGATTCAAAGCATGCTGGCCGATTACCAAGGCTATGTCTTCGAAAGTGAAGAGGCGAGCCAGAACGTAACAGCCGAGCTAATCGCTTCTCTTGGCACGATGCCTTTCGGCAAAAATTACCTGGCACCATACATTGGTACCATTACAAGCGATGCAATTTTTACCGAAATCAGAGACCGCTCAAACGCTAATTTCCTTTGGTTCATTAAGTTTGAGAAGACTTTCCGCGAAACGGAACAGGAATTGCAATCCTCCCAAACCGAGAATGACGATCGTCATGATCTTCAAAAAACAAAAACATCTAATAAACGGTTTGGCGACCATGCAGAAAAAACACAAATCATCACCCTGCCTTTCGGTGGGGATAGGACCTCATCTTCCAAGAAGCGCAAGCAAATCGGGGGTAAAGACATACAATCTGGCGAGAACATCGTCCCTTTCACAGGCAAGCAATAATGCAAGGAAAGGAACGGTCATCATGAAATCAGACAGGCTCACAAGAAAGACGACCTTGAAAAAGATCAGTTCTTTGAAGCCTGATGGCGAAATTACGCTTTACGATTTCACGACGACAGAAATCACGGACTCCCCGTTCTTCCCGCTTTCCGGTCTTTACGAGCCTGGCAGTGAGTCTTTGCTGGAAGACGAAGCGCCTTATAATTTCCATTCCGAAACAGATATTCTGCGTTGGTGTGCAGCCCTGATTTTTGAAAGCCCGACAGCAGGCGTCATGTATGGCGAAGCTGAACAGGGTGGCTGGAATGTTGGTTTTGGCACACTGAATGGTGGTGGTTTCCATCTGGATATGAAGAAAAAGCGCATCGTGCTGGATCATTTCTCAATGACACCATCCGCGCTGGGTCGTAGTGCCTATTTCCGCAACATCGTGCTTGTTACATTGATCCGCGCATTACGTGATATCTGGCACGAGCGCCGCCATGAACCATTTGAAAACGAATACAGCCCTGAAGATGTTCTGATGTTAGAGCGTCTGCGCGCGGCAGACTGCGATGCCGTAACAATCCTGTCTGCATGGGAATTGCGCGGCGCAGGCTTCGGTGAAATCTGGCGTCACGTGATCGGCAGCGCCGAAGGCGATATGGCGATGATCTTCACACGCGTTTTAGAGCGTGACCCTGCCGCATTTCTGGATGGCGCGGCGCTGGCTTATGCTCTGCGTCAATGGTATGCCGATGAAACACGCGTCAATGGCTGCGACCATGAAACACTGGAAGCGA
The DNA here is from genome assembly GCA_012960155.1 of Micavibrio sp. Lineage (GTDB taxonomy): Bacteria > Pseudomonadota > Alphaproteobacteria > Micavibrionales > Micavibrionaceae > UM-FILTER-47-13. The sequence goes on from DUBU01000014.1 coordinate 119,039, forward strand.
TGGATGATCTGATGATCGGTTCAGAACAGCACAACCCGTTCGGCAACACACGTCTAAGCGAAGAAAAGATTGAATCAATCGGCTTGCTGCCTGACGGTACGTGCTACCTCGCGGGTCTGGGCGAAACGATCAAAACAGATCCGTTCTTTGCTGGTTTGAAAGATGAAATCAACCAATGCCACTTATTCCAGCTAATGTACGATATGGAAGTCACCGTTATGGGTAACGTACCATTCCGCGATCGCAAGCTGGCCGCCATGATGTTCCCGACAGAACCGGAAGGCGAAATGAACTGAGCTAGCCAATATTGATTGACATAATATACATAATCCCGTAAAGTCCTAACCGAGTTTACGGGGTTTTTTATGAGTACAAATTCAGCACCAGTCATTAGCCAGCAAGAAATAATCGAAGATGCTGCCGCCATTCGTGCCGCCGCAGATATCACACTGGCCACAATCGCAGAGCGCCGCGCCCAAATGGATGCCGAAGACATGGCGGACGCGCCGCTATTTGTCCTTGCCGGCGAAGTGCATAGTAACATCGCGCATAAGCTGCATCATTTTCTGGTGATCAAAGGCCTGCATGAGAGCGGCGAGAACACGATGGTCGGCTATGAAGGCCCGTATAATGTTGTATCCGATAGTTTCTTTCTAACCTTCGAAAAACCTATCGATGAAGCGATTGCCGATATCATCCACCAAGGCGATGATGACGGCAAGTTCGCCATTTTGACCGAATTCGCCATGCTGACAGAACGCTACGGTGTGCATTCAGGAAAAGTCATTCGTAATTTTATGCTGGAACATACAGCAGCAGGCCGCCTGACAAATTGCTTTGCCGACGCGGCCTTTCTGGAAGGGGAGCTGGACTTAAAAGATGCCTTCACCAGAGCAGCCATAGCACAAGCAGGCGAAATCAAAGATTTAAACCCGACCAGCCCCGATGCCATGCATGTACGCAATCACCATATGGTGAGTATGCTGATGACACACGCACAGCGTAATAAGCCGCGCATTGTTTATCATATGGCAGGTGTTATGCATTTGCATGGCGGCATGGAATTCCCGCAAGACCAGAGCTTAAAAGCCATCATGGATGATAACGGACAGCAAAGCCTGACCGTGCCGCTGCTATCTGCCCATGCTAATCAAACGCATTTACCCGATACATTTGATTGCGATGAAGATGACATTCTGGCCATAAGCGGTTTGGGTGATCGTATTGCCATTTATAACATTGATGCCGATATGGAAGACTGGGGCGTAGATTTCACGACGGCAGAAGACGAAGCGGCCTATGTGAATGCTTTATTGACCGAGCTGGGCGAGGACCGCTATGTGCGTTCGCCTGTTCAAATTGAAGAAAGCAGCGATCAATATATGAATGAGCTGATGCCTGTATACGCGAACTGGGCCAAAAGCGTTTATCGTCTGGGCAAATAGACAGATTCTGATTCCCCCGCGAATCCGCATTCGTTATCATGCATCTTATGAGCGGCGATGATATCAAACAATTCTACATCCACCTGATTTCCGATGCGACGGGCACGACCCTGCAAGGTCTGGCGCGCGCCTGCGTGGCACAGTTTGAAGCCGTTGACCCTGTCGAGCGTTTCTGGCCGCTTGTGCGCACCGAACGACAGCTTGATCGTGTGCTTGAAGACATCACAGAATATCCGGGCCCTGTGCTGTATACACTGGTCGATAAAAATATGCGCCGTAAGCTGGAAAAAAAATGTAAGGCGCTGGGAGTGCCGTGCATGCCTGTGCTGGATCATCTGATAAAAGGCATGGCATCATATTTGGGGCGCGTGCCTGTCGGTGTTCCCGGTTTGCAGCATACCTTGGACGAAGCCTATTTCGATCGCGTGGAAGCGGTGGATTTCGCCCTGTCTTTTGATGACGGCGCGAATATGGACGGTATTGAAGAAGCCGATGTAATTCTGGTCGGTGTCTCCCGTACTTCCAAAACCCCGACCTGTATTTTTCTGGCACGCCAAGGTATACGCGCGGCTAATATCCCGCTTGTCCCGCATGTGCCATTCCCCGAGCGCGCGTTGAAATTAAAAGATAAAGAAAACGGCCCGTTATTTGTTGGTCTGACAGAATCGCCCGACCGTCTGGTTGGGTTGCGCCGTTCGCGCCTGAAGGCAGATGAGCTGGATAAGCATCACCAGAACAATCAATATCTGGATCTGGATCGCATTGAAGAAGAAATCCGCGATGCCCGCAGATTTTTTGCCAAAAACGGCTGGCCTGTGATCGATGTTACGCGCCGCTCTATTGAAGAAACGGCAGCGGAAATCCATATCATGTTGCAAAAGCGTCGAAAGGCCAAAGCAGCAAGCGGAGCAAAACAAGATGGATGAAGCAATTAAACTCGCCGTAATCGGATATCCTGTCGGGCAGAGCCTGTCCCCTGTTATTCACTCGCACTGGATAGAGCAGCATGATCTGGCGGGCGAATATAAAGCCATTGAAATTACGCCGAGCAATCTAAAATCAAGCATCGCAAAGCTGCTCGATAAAGGCTATCGCGGCTTTAACGTTACGATCCCCTTCAAGCAGGACATCATGGATTTATGTGATGGCGGCATTGATGATACGGCGCGCATGATCGGCGCCGTGAATACCATCATCGTTAAGGATGGCAGACTACATGGCACGAACACGGATGCGTTCGGGTTTAGTGAAAGTCTGAAACTATCAGGTGCCAGCTTTGCCAAGACTCATGCCTTGGTATTGGGCGCAGGCGGTGCGGCGCGTGCGATTGTTTATGGCTTAAAGCAAATGGGCTTTAAAAAGATCACGATCGTAAACCGCACTCTGACGACAGCGCAGGAGATGGCGGAAGATTTCGCGGTTGAAGCACTGCCGATCGAAGAGCTTTATGCTGCAGCAAAAACAGCGGATGTTCTGGTCAATACAACTTCGCTGGGTATGGAAGGGCAACCTGAACTGAATTTCGATGTGCAGCAATTACCGCAACACTGTGTAGTGTGTGATATTGTTTATAAACCCCTCTATACGCAGCTGCTCACTGATGCCCGCGCAAGCGGCAGACAGACTGTCACAGGGCTTGGTATGCTGGTGCATCAGGCGCGCTTATCCTTCCTGAAATGGTTTGACGTCATGCCAGATGACAGCACAGAATTGCAACATAAACTGCAGCAAAAAATGCACGAGCAGAAAGAGCAGGCAGAGCAAAAGGAAAGCGCAGCATGATCGTTATCGGTTTAACAGGCTCGATCGCTATGGGTAAGTCAACGGCGGCTAAAATGCTGGCGGATATGCGCGGAGTCGTGGTGCATGACTCGGATGCTGCGGTTCACAGATTATATAATGATCCTGAAGTCATTGATCTTGTACGGGAATATTTCCCCAAATCATATGACAGCAAGACGGGTAAGATTGATAAGCTGAAGCTGCGCGAAGAGCTGGGAGCGGATCACGAAAAATGGGATACGATCGAAGATATCCTGCACCCTTATGTCAGAGCGTCACAGCAGCAGTTTTTACAAGAGCAGCAGCGTTTAGGTACGCGCTTTGTTGTCCTTGATATCCCGCTACTGTTTGAAACAGGCGCGGAGGAGCGCGTTGACTATACAATATGTGTCTCGGCACCAGACTATATCCAGCGACAACGTGTGTTGCAGGGGCGTGGTATGGATGAAGAAGATTTTGAATTTCGCCTATCTCGTCAGATGCCTGATGATGAAAAAAAACGCCGTGCAGATTTCGTTGTCCAGACAGGAGTAGGACTAGCGGAAACCAGAAAAATGCTGCACAATATCGTCCAGCGTTTAACTGAAAAGCACTACGATACGGGAGTGCAGAAAAAGGCGAAATCGAATGAAAATCGTGGCGTTCCGCCATACGACTTGTGATGGCTTAGGGTCCTTTGCGCGGGCCTTTGAAAATTTCGGCGCAGATTATTTTTATGTAGATACATACCGCGAGGATATCAGCACATTTGATGCGCTGGCACCTGATGTGCTGGTTGTATTGGGCGGCGCGCCCGGCGTGTATCAGGCGGAATATTACCCGTTCATAAGACAGGAAATCGATATTATTGAAAAACGTTTTGCCGCAAATAAGCCTGTGCTGGGTGTGTGCCTGGGCGCACAAATGATGGCAAAGGCGCTGGGGGAAGAAGTTTATATCGGTAAGAACGGCGTTGAAAAAGGCTGGCTGGAAATTGAAGTCACCGATGCCGCCAAAGGTTCGCCGCTGGAACATCTGGATGGTCAGCACACAAAAATGCTGCAATGGCATGGTGATACGTTCGATATGCCTAAACAGGCAACGCATTTGGCCAAAAGCAATCAATACGCCAATCAGGCATTTTCCTTTGGAAAGTCGCTCGGCCTGCAATGCCATGCCGAGGTTACGCCCTGCATTTTAAAAAGCTGGCTTGTGAATGCGGCGGGCGATGTCGCAGATGGCAAGCTGGACGTTGTTGATATGATGGATAAAACCGATAAACATATCGGTACGCTGATGGAACAAAGCGGCAAATTCATTGAAGGGTGGCTGTCTGAAATAAAAGCTGCTATGTAATTTTTATGCGCGAGATAGTATTTGATACCGAAACAACGGGGATGGATCCGACCGAAGGCGATAAGCTGGTCGAGATCGGCTGTGTTGAGCTGGTCAATCAAGTGCCGACAGGCCGCACATACCATCAATACATAAATCCCGAGCGTGATATTCCTGCCGACGCGATTGCCGTTCACGGGATCACCAATGACCGCGTCAAAGACGAACCTGTCTTTGAACAGATTTACGCTGATTTTGTAGAGTTTGTCGGGGATGCCAAGCTGGTCGCCCATAATGCGACCTTTGATATGAAATTTATCAACTATCAGCTTAAAGAAGTCGGACACGCGCCATATGATAATAAGCGCGTTGTGGATACGCTGGCTATCGCGCGTCAGAAATTCCCGGGCTCACCTGCATCTTTGGATGCGCTTTGTCGCCGCTTCGGCATTGATCTGTCCAGTCGTGAGTTGCACGGCGCCTTGCTCGATGCGCAGCTTCTGGCGGATGTTTATCTGGAATTGATGGGCGGCCGCCAGCATGGCTTGCTGGATATGGATGGCGGCAATAGCAGCGATAAAAGCGGCGCATCTGCCCTTGTTCAAATCGAACGCCCGTTCCGCGAACCGCGTCCTCACGCCGCCAATGAAGATGAACTGGCGGCTCATGAAAAATTATTAGAAGAACTGAAAGACCCGGTCTGGAAGCATTTAGCCTAATGCAACTTCATATCAAAAAAACAAAGATGCATATCCGCATGATCGCGTTGATCGTAGCGAATATCCTGATTATTGGCGGCACAATTTTATTTTGCTATGCCGCGCCGGAAGAAGAGTTCTGGATGGCTATGGGTATGGCCGCTTTAATGTTTTTAATTGCCCTTATGATGCACTGTACAATTTTAACGGATTGGCGTGCCCGTAATATTAAAGGTCCCATCATTACGATTAATGAAGAGGGTGTTTATGACAGACGTTATTTAAAACGCCCTCTGGCATGGGGGAAACTGGAATGGCGCAGACGATACAGTAAGGGCTATCCTTATATAATTTATGACTTCCGTACATCTAAAGAAGAGTATCTACTACATCGCGGATTTTTCAGCCGCTTTATGATGGGCGGCTCGAAACTGTTTGGCTTTGGCGATCTATATATAGAAGCCCATTTCTTTGACTGTGATGCCGAAGAACTTTATCAGGAGTTTTTAAAGTATAAGCGGGAGAATACCCGAAAAACGCGTTAAGCGTTTTCCGTTTCTTTTGCTTTGTTCGCGCCGCGCTCATGTTGTTGTACGGATGGGCCGCCAAAACGTTTGCGGTATAGCGCCTTGAAGTTCACGGGTGCCAGCAGCAGCGGCATATAACCGGCTTTTTGTGTCACATCGGAAACAATCTGACGCACATACGGGAACATGTAGTTCGGCATTTCAATCAGCAGCAGTGGATGGATTTTTTCTTCAGGAACATCATCAACCGTCACCATCATGCCGTATTCAATCTCGACAATGAATGTCACCATCTCGCCTTTAGTCGCTTTGGCTGTCACATTCAGAACGACTTCGTAGGAATTGGAAAAACCATCAACGTCGACTTTGCGGGCATCCATGCCGAACTCGATACTGATATTTGGCTCGCCTTCGGCCTTTTTCAATGGCATTGGCGCATTCGGATTTTCAAAAGACAGATCGCGGATATATTGCGCGTGGATAACAACAGGCAGACGATCAATCGCGCCCACATCATCAGGCATGTCAGGCGGCGGAGTCTTTGCTGCAAAAACTTCGTCTTTTTTCACTGTGTCGTCTTTTTTAGCCATTTTAATTACGTTCCATTTTGAGTGCTAAAGTTAATATTTGAAGCATTATCGGAAAAATTATCCCGCAATACAAGGCCTGCGCCCTTACTTATCATCATCTACGCGTTCATATTCGACTTCGATAACATCGGGCTCTTGCGGTCTGCGCGGATCTTGGCGCGGGTCATGATAAGCGCCGCCCATGGTCTGGAATTTGATATGCTTAGGCAGTTCCTGACGGATATATTCACGCAAGGGCGGCACGAGCAGCAGAAAACCGATCGTGTCGGTAAAGAAACCCGGCGTCATCAGCATCGCACCGGCAATCGCCAAACAAATACCGTCAAAGATTTCTTTAACAGGCATCTCGCTACGCCCCATAGCGCTTTGCGCGGATAAGAGTGTAGCAAGGCCTTGCGCGCGTACTAATCCCGCGCCTATGACGGCGGTTACAAATGTAAGAAGCAACGTCGTACCGATCCCGATTTCATCGCCAATGGCAATAAACAGGGAAATCTCAATTAAAGGTATGACAATGAAGAGTACAAATAATATCATAAATCTCTCTTGCCCTTTCAACAGGGCGCTTTATCTTTAGGCCTTAACGCATAATTATATAGTTGTGATATAATAGTTTTGTAACGTTAGTAAAGGAATTCCATTGTCAGCCGAACTTATTATCTATGCTGTTGTCGCTGCCGGACTGGTGGTTTGGCTCCGTAATATTCTAGGTACACGTCAGGATGGCGATGCCGAACGTCCGAATCCTTACTTAAGAACTCCCGAGCAAACAGCTGCACAGCAATCGGCTCATGATGTCGGCCCGATGAGCCCGTTAACAGATGGCGCCGAAACAGGTGATATCACGGCAGGCCTTGACCGCACGATGAGTATCGAAAACGATATCGCGCAAGCTGGCCTAATGGAAATTGCCCGCGCCGATAAATTCTTTAAATTGCCGACATTCCTGACAGGCGCGCAGGATGCGTTTGTCATGATCGTCGAAGGTTTTGCTGACGGGGATAAAGAGCTTCTTTCAGAATTATTGAGTCCTGCCGTTTACAAAGCATTTGAAGGCGTGATTAACCAGCGCGCCGACGAAGGCGATAAGGCGTCAGTTGAGATTCATGCTATTCGCAAATCCGAAGTGATGAGCGCCGAAGTCAAAGGCAAAATGGCCTTTATCACAGTGCGCTTTACCGCTGATGAAACAAGCATAGTCCGTGACAAAGACGGCGTTGTCACATTCGGTGACCCTGATCGCGTGACAGAAACAATTGATATCTGGACATTTGGTCGCGAGATTAAATCCAAAAACCCTGCATGGCTGGTGTATGAAACCCGCGAGGCAGAAGGTGACGAGCTGAGCGGTTCAACTGTTCCTGAAACAGATAAGGACGCAAAGCCCAAGAAAGCAGCGGCGAAGAAGACGACCGCTAAAAAGGCCGCAGATAAAAAAACGACCAAGAAAACAACAACGAAAAAATCAGATAAGTAATTTCATTTCTTCGATTTCGATTTGCAATAGCGCGTAACTGAATTAGATTTCTGTTATGCGCTATTTACATTTACTCTTCATTCTTCCTTTCCTTTTATCCTCCTGTGCCGACGTTGAGCCTGTCACAGAAGACGAGCAATTACCGTTGGTCATTAAAGAGGCACGCTTTAGCGACCTGCCGAATTGGAATGCCGATAATCACGGCCAAGTCCTTGAGGCTTTCGCAAAATCATGCGAACGCATGCTAAAGCGTAGCCCTGAAAGCAAGTTCGGTAATGACGTTGTGCAGCTAACCTATGGTGACTGGCGCCCTGCATGTGAAGCGTTGCCAAACGTTACCCCGCAAACAGCGCAGCAATATTTTGAAAATTACTTTACGCCCTATCTGGCAACAGC
>DUBU01000015.1:0-20452 GCA_012960155.1 Micavibrio sp.
GGAAGCGCTGCGCGCGCTGCCGTTTAAAAAGGGCCCGAAGAAATAAAGGCTACAGAAGTAAAGAAGAACTAGATGCTATATAACCTGCTTGTGCCGCTGGCCGAAGATTTCCAGCTTTTCAATCTGTTCCGTTACATTACTTTCCGCACGGGCGGTTCGGTGATGACATCATTGATTATCTGCTTTTTGATCGGCCCGCGTATGATCCGCTGGCTGAAATCAAAACAGGCAGGCGGCCAGCCTATCCGTGATGCCAGCATCGGCCCTGATCACGTCAGCAAAGCGGGAACGCCGACTATGGGTGGTCTGATGATTTTGATCTCCGCAGGTATTTCCGTGCTGCTCTGGTCTGATTTGACCAATCCGTATGTCTGGATTGTTCTGGGCGTCATTACAGGGTTTGGCCTGATCGGTATGGCGGATGACTACGCCAAGCTGACCAAGCGCTCCCACCACGGCGTGCCGGGAAAAATCAGATTGCTGATGGAAGGCATCGTGGCAGGTGCTGCGGCGGCAACCTATGTTGCGGTGACCAATAACGGAATTGATACAGGTCTTGCCATTCCGTTTGTAAAAGACTTCTTGCTGCCGCTCGGTATTTTCTTTGTGCCGTTTGCCATTATGGTGATTGTCGGCGCATCTAACGCTGTGAACCTGACCGACGGTCTGGATGGTCTTGCGATCGTACCTGTGATGATCGCTGCCGCGTGCTTTGGCGCGATCTGCTATCTGGCAGGACACGCTGTTTACGCGCCATATCTGGGGATTCACCTTGTCCCCGGGGCCGGCGAGCTTGCGATTATCTGCGGCGCATTAATCGGCGCGGGCATGGGCTTTTTGTGGTTTAACGCGCCGCCCGCCATGGTGTTTATGGGCGATACGGGGTCTTTGTCCATGGGCGCAGGTCTGGGCGCGATTGCCATGGTCGTAAAACATGAATTGGTGCTGGCGATTATCGGCGGCCTCTTTGTACTGGAGACAGTATCCGTGATTGTGCAGGTCGCATCGTTCAAGCTAACAGGCAAAAGAGTATTTGCTATGGCGCCGCTCCATCATCACTTCGAAAAGAAGGGCTGGTCAGAGCCTACAATCGTAATCCGCTTCTGGATTATTGCCGTGATTCTGGCGCTGGTCGGACTGTCTACGCTGAAACTTAGATAATGAAGAAAAATTAGGGGCGCTGAATGGTGCCCCTTTCTTTTTAGGGATCATCATTCCATTATTTCTATGATAGAAAGGGCTTTGCTCGTTTTACCAACAAAGGTTAGAATGGCAGGAGCTAGTCATGATTAATGTATCAAAATTTGTAGAATCGCTGGAAGGAAAGCCTGTCGCCGTATTGGGTTTGGGTATTTCCAATACAGCTGCCATTAAAGCGCTTGTTAAGGCAGGCGCAACGGTTGCTGCGTGGGATGACAGTGCCGCCCATCATGAAAATGCAGGTGAGCACCTTGTTGATTTGACCGAGCAGGACATGGCGCAATATGCGTGTTTGATCGTGGCTCCAGCCATTCCTTTGGAATTGCCTGAGCCGCACCCAATCGTCAAAAAAGCAAAAGAAGCAGGGCTGGAGATCATGTGTGATCTCGAAATTCTGGGGCGCTGCGATCATGGCCGTAAAACCATCGGCATTACAGGCACAAACGGCAAGTCTACAACGACAGCGCTGATCGGCCATATTTTAAATGAATGCGGTATCAAGGCGCAAGTCGGCGGCAATATAGGTAAGGCTGCGCTTGATCTGACGATGCCCCCTAAAGACGGCGCGTTCGTGCTCGAGATTTCATCTTTCCAATTGGACCTATGTACAAGCTTCGCTCCTGATATTGGTGTGTGGCTGAACTTGACGCAGGATCACTTGGATCGTCACGGTTCTATGGAAGGATACGCCGAAGCCAAAGCGAGAATATTCCGCGGCACCGGTTCTGCTGTGATCAGTATAGATGATGACTGGTCGAAAAAGACTTTCGATATGATTGAAAAACTGGATACGCGTGATTGCTATCCGATTTCAGTTCATAGCGATACAAAAGACGGCATCTATGTTGAAGGTGGCAAACTTTACGAAGCTATGTTCGGCGAGCCTGTCGAAATTGCCGAGCTGGATATCAAGACTTTGCCGGGCATTCATAACCAGCAGAATATTTGCGCAGCTTACGCTGTTGCGCGTCTGATGGGGCTTGAGCCAGAAGCCATTATGGCGGCGATGGAGACATTTGCAGGCCTGCAGCACCGTCAATATTTGACGCGCACGATTAATGGCGTAGCTTACGTGAATGACAGTAAAGCAACGAACGCCGCGGCAGCTGGCCGAGCGCTCGCCAGTTACAAGAACATTTACTGGATTGTTGGTGGTCGTCCGAAAGAGGGCGGGTTAAACGGTTTGGAACCTTATGTGGACCGTATCCGTCACGCATTTTTGATTGGTGAGGCCATGGACGAATTTGCGACATGGCTAGATAATCACGGTGTGCCGCATAACTTTTCGCATACGCTTGGTAAAGCCGCACACGAAGCGCACCGTATGGCACAGGAAGCGCGCGGCGAACCTGGTGGTACGGGTGTCGTGCTGCTCTCACCTGCTTGCGCATCTTTTGATCAATATAGCTCTTTCGAAGAGCGCGGTGATCATTTCACAACCCATGTTGAAAATCTGGAAGAGGTGCCTTTATGAGCAAACTCTTCTCCCGTACTGATCAATCCGTATTCGGCCATTGGTGGTGGACGGTAGATCGGGGGCTGCTCGCGGCCTATGTCGCCCTTGTGGCCTTCGGGGTTGTCTTGGTAACAGCAGCAAGCCCGCCCGTGGCGGAGCGTATCGGGCTGAATGAGTTTCACTTTATCAAACGCCATCTGGTTGTGCTGGTACCGTCTGTTATTCTGACTTTTGGTATATCGCTTTTAAGTCCGCGCAATGTCTGGCGCTTTAGCTCGCTCATGCTGATCGGTAGTATTCTCGCGCTTGTATATGTATTGTTTGTCGGTACGGAAATCAAAGGGGCGCAGCGCTGGATCCCTGTGTTGGGTTTCTCTCTACAACCGAGTGAGTTTGTAAAACCTGCCTTTGCCGTGAGTGCGGCGTGGCTGATCGCACGCCAGAAAGAAACCAGCGGTTTTGCAGGCGGCCGCATTGCCGCAGGTCTGTTCGGCTTGATCGTCTTGCTGCTGTTGCTGCAGCCCGATTTGGGGATGACGGTCGTCACAAGCTGTATTTATGGCGCGATTATCTTTATGGCAGGCTTCCCGCTCTGGATTGTTGGTATCATGGTGGTGGCCGGCGCTGTTGGCCTTGTCGGCAGTTACTTCATCTTTCACCACGTGCAAAGCCGTATTGACCGTTTCTTGGATCCTTCCAGCGGTGATAGCTATCAGGTGCAAAAATCTCTGGAAGCTTTTCAGAATGGCGGCTTGTTCGGTACAGGGCCAGGGCAGGGCACCGTTAAGTTGAGTCTTCCTGATGCCCATGCTGATTTTATTTTTGCCGTCGCAGGTGAGGAACTCGGTTTTCTTGTGACTGCCACATTAGTGTCAATATTCGCGTTTATCCTGCTGCGTGGGTTTAATAGAATCATGGACAGCAACCAGATGTTTATCGTTCTCGCCACTGGTGGTCTTTTAACGATGCTCGGTACACAGGCATTAGTGCATATGGGCTCTTCGGTAAGCTTGTTGCCGGCAAAGGGAATGACACTACCTTTTATTAGCTATGGCGGTTCATCATTGCTGTCAGTTTCAATAACGATGGGGATGATTTTGGCTTTAACACGTAGACAGGCTAAACAAACCATTGCCAAAGGCAGTACGATTAGAAAAAAGCGTTTGAAAGCGGAAAGCGTATAAATGAATAATTCGGCAAATTTGATATTACTGAGCGCAGGCGGTACAGGCGGACATATGTTCCCCGCAGCGGCGCTGTCACAGGATTTGGTCTCTCGCGGATATCGCGTTGAAATTGTTACGGATAACCGCGGCAAGAAATACAGCCATATCTTTAATGGCCTGCCTGTTCACGTTATTAGCTCCGGCACGCTCGGTAAGGGCATTGTCGGCAAGATTAAGGGCATGGCCGCGCTTGGCGTGGGGATGGTTCAGGCACGTTCGGTTGTCGAGCGTTTGAAGCCCTCTATCGTTGTTGGGTTCGGCGGTTACCCATCAGTACCTGCTGTGTTTGCCGCACAGCGTAAAAAGATACCAACGATTATTCACGAGCAAAACGCGGTGCTTGGAAAGGCTAATGCTTATCTCGCGCCCAAGTCTGACCGTATTGCGCTGTCTATGCCACTGACTGACGGCATGGATGAAACAGACGCCGTGCGCGCGATTTTCACAGGTAACCCTGTGCGCGAGGAAGTGTCGTCACTGTATAACAAGCCTTATCCGAATTTGCAGACGGACGGCACGCTAAAGATACTGGTGATGGGCGGATCTCTGGGCGCAAGCGTCTTCTCCGAAGTTCTGCCGAATGCTTTCGCCAAATTATCTAACGCTTACAAATCACGCCTTGATATCACGCAGCAATGTCGTGACGAAGACATTGACGAAGTGCGCGAGATCTATAGCCGTGCAGGCATTAAGGCACGGCTGGCACCGTTCTTTGAAAACATACCCGAGCTTCTGGCTGAAGCGCATCTAGTGATCTCTCGTTCAGGCGCAAGCACAGTGGCGGAAGTTACAGTCGCAGGTCGCCCTGCGATCTTCGTGCCGTATCCATTCCACAAGGATCAGCAGCAAAAGATCAATGCTGATGTCGTGGCGGATGCAGGCGGTGCGTGGGTCATGACACAAGATGGCTTTACAGAGGACGCGCTCCTGTCGCGTATCGAGAACTTCCTGCAAAATCCTGAAACGTTGTTCCGCGCGGCTGAGGCTTCACGCAGCTGTGCGAAACCTGATGCGGCACGCCGCTTGGGTAACCTAGTGACGGCGCTGGTATCGGGCTGGGATAAGAAAGCATCCAAAGCCTATGATTTGACGCAAGGCCGTCAGGATAAGCTGTAAAGATAAGCTATAAAAGTTAGTTTGCCCTGAAAGGCAGAGAATGCTAAGCATGACCGCTTAGTTTTTAAGGAGATTTGTGACATGAGAACCATGCCTTTGGATACGGGGCCGCTGCATTTTGTTGGTATTGGCGGCATCGGGATGAGCGGCATTGCCGAAGTTCTGCATGAAACAGGCTATACGGTTCAAGGGTCTGATATCGCCGCAGGGCCGAATGTCCAGCGTCTGAAAGACAAAGGCATTAAAATCTTCAAAGGTCATGAAGCCGCGCATATCGAAGACGCCGCTGTTGTGGTTGTGTCCTCCGCGATCAAAAAAGATAATCCTGAATTAAAAGAAGCGCGCGCCCGTAAAATTCCTGTGGTGCGCCGTGCTGAAATGTTGGCCGAGTTGATGCGCCTGAAATGGGCGGTCGCGATTGCAGGCACGCATGGTAAAACGACAACAACCTCACTGGTCGGCGCGATGCTGGAAGAGGGCGGGCTTGACCCGACTGTCATCAATGGTGGTATCGTGAACCGTTACGGCACAAACACCCGTCTTGGTGAAGGCAAGTGGATGGTTGTCGAGGCGGATGAAAGCGATGGTACTTTCGCGCGCTTGCCTGCCACAGTTGCCGTTGTGACCAATGTCGATCCGGAGCATATGGATCACTACGCAGATTTTGATGATGTGAAAAACGCGTACCGCAGCTTCCTTGAAAACCTTCCATTCTATGGCTTCGCCGTGATGTGTGCAGACCACCACGAAGTGCAGAACCTTATTGCGGAATGCACGGACCGCCGCGTGATTTCTTACGGCGAGAATCCGCAAGCCGATGTGCGCATGGAAAATCTGCGCGGCAGTGGTTTGGGTAGCACTTTTGATGTGACGTTCAATTTTAAAGGCGCGGAACCTGTAACCGTGCGTGATATTTATCTGGCTATGCCGGGCGCGCATAACGCGCAAAACGCGCTGGCCGCATTGGCAATTGCCCATGAGGTGGGCATCGAAGTGCCGCTGATGAGAAAGGCACTGGAGAGCTTCTCAGGCGTAAAGCGCCGTTTCACGAAAACAGGTGAAGTAAACGGCATTACCGTGATTGATGATTATGGCCACCACCCTGTCGAGATCGAGGCCGTGCTGAAAACAGCCCGCGTCGCAGCCGATGAAAAGGACGGACGCGTAATTGCTGTCATGCAGCCGCACCGTTACTCACGTCTGCGTGATTTATTCGATGATTTCTGCACATCTTTTAATCTGGCGGATACCGTGGTCGTTGCGGATGTCTATGCTGCAGGTGAGGACCCAATCGAGGGCGCGGATAAAGAGGCGCTCGCCGAAGGCATTATGAATTGTGGTCACCGCGATGTAAAAATCCTTGATGCTGCCGAAAACTTGCCACAATTAGTTGCTGAAATAGCAAAAGAGAACGATTTCGTTGTCTGCTTAGGGGCAGGCGACATCACCAAATGGGCAAATGCCTTGCCTGCGGAGCTTGAGAGTATCTTCTCTTCTGAAAATAAACGTAAAGCATAACTAATGACACAGACCGCCATGAAATCAGACACATTACCCGCTGTGCGCGGACGTTACACAGAAAATGCACCGCTGGGGGAAATGGGATGGTTTCGCGCGGGCGGTAAAGCCGAGATACTGTATAAGCCTGCTGATATGGAAGACCTGCAGTTCTTTTTGCAAAACGTATCACCTGACGTCCCTGTTCAAATCTTCGGCGTGATGTCGAATTCCATCATTCGTGATGGCGGCGTGAAGGGCGTGGTCATTCGTCTGGGCAGAGAATTTGCAGAGATTGAAGCGGATGGCGAAGTGGTGACCGCTGGAGCGCTGGCGTTGGATGGCAATGTTGCGATGGCCGCTGCCAAAGCAGGCATTGCAGGGCTGGAATTTTATAGCGGTATTCCCGGTACGATCGGCGGGGCGCTGCGTATGAATGCGGGATGTTACGGCACCGAAACAAAAGACGTGCTGATTGAAGCGCGCGCTCTGGATAAGCAGGGAAATCTTCATCGATTCAAACCGTTAAGTGAAACTCACAACCCCGAGTCTATCGGCCCGGGCGGCAGCCGTATTTATGTCAGTGATCGCGATTCCAGTTTGAAGATGGATTTATCCTATCGTCACAATGACTTGCCGACTGACTTTATTTTTGTCGGTGCAATGCTCGAAGGCGAGCGAGGTAATCCCGAAGACATTAAAAATCACATTCAAGAAATAAAAACAAGACGTAGCGAATCGCAGCCGATACGCGAGAAAACAGGCGGTTCTACCTTCGCGAACCCGCCCGCATCGGAAATCGAAAAAGCCGGTCTGCCCGAAGGCACGAAGGTCTGGCAACTCATCGATCAGGCAGGCTGTCGCGGCCTGACCATCGGCGGCGCGCAGATGAGCGAGAAGCATTGTAACTTCATGATCAATATTGGCGACGCCACTGCGGCCGATCTTGAAAATCTTGGTGAAGAGGTCCGCCGCCGCGTGAATGAGAAATTCGGTATCATGTTGCGCTGGGAAGTGCGCCGCATCGGCGAGCCGCTTTGAGCGTGTCATGAGACAGCAATATCACCACCGCACCATTAACGGCGATGTTCATATCTGGAATGTGAACAAGCTGGTGCGGCAGGTGCAGGGCGCAACACCGGTCGAGATTGCCTTAAGCGAGATAGAAGAGCTGGATGAAACGTTCTGGTTTTCGGGCATGGACGGTAATGTGCCGACCTGCCGCGCGGTGGCCGATCACGCGAAATTGATCATGGAAACCGATTTGATATACCCCGTTTTGCTGTGTCCTGATAAGCGGGTTATTGATGGAATGCACAGAATCTGTAAAGCTTACATAAGCGGACATAAAACGGTGCAGGCGATTATTTTGTCCGAAATGCCTGAACCGGACTACATGAACAAGAATTTGGAGGAATTGCCCTATGACTAAGAAAGTTGCATTACTGGTTGGCGGTTGGTCAGCGGAGCGTCAGGTATCGCTCACAAAGGGTAAAGAGGTTGAGGCCGCCTTGCGCGAAGCAGGCTATGAAGTCGAAGTCATCGACGTGAAGAAAGATCTTTCCGATCTGGAAGCGCGCCTTACGCCAAAACCCGATGTGGTCTTTAACAATCTGCACGGGCAGGGCGGTGAGGACGGCACAATTCAGGCTGTTCTCGAGATGCTCGAAATTCCTTACACGCATTCGGGCGTCACGGCCTCCGCCATCGGCATGAATAAACCGGCCACCAAATTGATCGCGCAAAGTCTGGGCGTGCAAAGCCCCAAAGGTGTAATGGTCACGTTAAAGGAAGCGCTGAAAGGCCAGGTTATGCCGGCGCCTTACGTGGTGAAACCGCCTTGCGAAGGCTCCAGCGTTGGTATCCGAATTATCATGGAAAACGAAAACCAGATGCCGCTTGATGAAGCCACATGGGCGTTCGGCGAAGAAGTGCTGGTCGAGCAATATATCGCAGGTAAAGAGCTGACCGTCGCTGTGCTGGATGGCAAAGCGCAGGCTGTGACAGAGATTGTCTCGCATACGCGTTTCTTTGATTACGAAGCAAAATACCACGATACCCGCACGGAACTGGTTATGCCTGCGAAAATTCCTGAGGACGTCTATAAAAAGGCTCTGGAAAATGCTGAAGCTGTGTATAATGGTATTGGGTGTTCCGGTCTTGCGCGTTGTGACTTCCGTTACGATGACAGCAAGTCAGGCACAGACGGTCTCTTCTTCTTGGAGATCAACACTCAACCAGGTCTGACGGCGGCCTCTATCGGCCCGTCACAGGTCATCTACAACGGCAAATCATTTGTCGATCTTTGTTCTCATCTTGTGGAAACAGCGAAATGTCACGCAGAAAAGGCACCACAAAAAGTAACATCCGCTCCGTTGGCAAGCGCCGAGGAGACAAAGCTGCACGGCTAGTCGAAGGACTGGTTGTTAAGGCACGCCGCTTCGGAATGATCGGCGGCCTTGCGCTATTTGTGCTATGGCTCGGTGCGTGGTTCTATATCTCGGGTGCGGCAACGCGCACAGCAGAATGGGCGGAAGAAAAGGCCTATAATTTGGCAGCCTCTCAAGGCTTTTATGTACAGGATATTCTGGTTGAGGGCCGCGTGCATGCCAGCGCCGATGTTTTGCTGGCGTTGCTTAATACGGAGCGTGGCGATCCTATTTTTGCCTTTGACCCGCAAGAAGCCAAAGATCTGATCGAACGAATTTCATGGGTTAAAGAAGCCCATGTCGAACGCCGCTTGCCGCAAACCATCTATATCGGCTTGATTGAACGCGAGCCTGTTGCGCTCTGGCAGAATAAACAGAAAGTGCGCCTTGTCGATATTGATGGCGTGACAATTACCGATACCGATATTGCACCGTTTGAAGGTTTGCCAATTATTGTTGGTGAAACAGCGCCTATTATTTATCCTGTGCTGCGTCCTTTATTACTGGCAGAGCCCGAAATCAGCGAAAGGCTGGAGGCCGTCATCCGTGTCGGTGATCGTCGCTGGGATTTGCGTCTGAAAAACGGCGTAACCATCAAGCTTCCCGAAGAAAACGAAGCCATGGCATTACGAAATCTTGCCCGTATGCAGTCAGAAGACAATATATTCGGTAAGGACCTCACCGAAATCGATATGCGTGTGCAAGGTCGCATCACAGTCCGCACCAGCCCCGGTGCCGTTCAAGAATACAAGGCGTCTTTCACAGGCGGCAGGAGTAATATTTAATGGAGCTATTGCTGGTGGTGTTCACAGGCGCTCTATTGTCTTACCCATTGTTCTTCTTTCTGAGCTTTGTTTATGTAAGTATTTTATCTAGTCCTGCAGCCTATAGACACAAATCTCTATTTTTATACTTTTGGTGTTCTCTTAGTTTGTTCGCCTCTGCGGCTGTGCTGTTTATTGGGCGGGGTGAAGCTAGTTCGAATATTCAAGGCAGCCCTTTTGAGCATATTTCCTTTAGTGGCTTGGCAACATTGCCTGAATTATTTGGTGTCTTTTGTAGTTTACTGCTTATTCCATTTCTCTGTTTAGCATCAATTAATATAAAGCTTTTACAGGCGTGGTCTGTCAGTCGGGCTAGTGAATTGGACTTCTTGCGAAAGACTTTGGTCTTGTATTTGCTGGTTTTTGTTTTGTCTTCGCCTATATCGGCATTGTTTTTATATAACTCACGTTTTATTGTAGGATATCTATTGTATCCGTATAAGTTCCTAATCGAGTTTTCTGCATGACCCACAAACCCCGTCCCAAAGGCTCTGTTATCGCAGCCCTTGATATTGGCTCGTCCAAAGTCGCGTGCTTTATCGCGCGTGTGGTTGATGACCATGGTGGTTACGAGATTCTCGGGGTGGGGCATCAGGCCGCCCAAGGCATCAAATCAGGTACGATCACCGATCTGAACGCAGCCGAAGCGGCTATCCGTCATACTGTGCACGCAGCCGAGAACATGGCCGCGCAGGCTATGAAAGGCTACCCGTTACGTGAAGTCGTGATCAACGTGCCGGGTGTTCATGCGCATTCTCAGGGCTTGAGCGTTGATGTCGAAATCTCAGGGCAGGAAATCACGGATAATGATGTGCAGCGCGCCCTAGCGAAAGCACAAGACCAGAGCGTCGGCGATGATCACGAGCTGATCCATACTATTCCCGTAAGCTACGCTATTGACGGCAATCAAGGCGTGAAAGAGCCGCGCGGTATGGTCGGTGACCGTCTGGAAGTGGATATCCACTTGGTCACAGGCGGCCATAAACCATTGCGCAATGTGGCGAGCTGTATCGAGCGCAGCCATCTGGAAGTCAGCGCGCTCTGTCTGTCAGGATACGCGGCGGGCCTATCGTCACTAGTCGAAGATGAAATGGATTTGGGTTGCACCGTCATTGATATGGGCGGCGGCGTAACATCTATTGCGATTTTCTATGGCGGTTCCATGATCTATAGTGACGCTATTCCTGTGGGCGGTCAGCATGTTACCAGTGATATCGCGCGCGGCCTGACAACATCTATTAGTGATGCCGAGCGCTTAAAGGTGCTGTATGGCAGTGCCATGGCAACCGCAGCGGACGAAAATGAAATGATCGATGTGCCGCAGCTGGGTGAAGATAATCGCACGCACCCGAACCACGCACCGCGCTCTCTGCTGGTGGGAATCATCCAGCCACGTTTAGAAGAGATTCTCGAACTCACCCGCGCCAAAATTCAGGATAGCGGGTTAGGGCAGGCGGCAGGCCGCCGCGTTGTGCTGACGGGCGGCGCAAGTCAGCTCCCCGGTATTCGTGAGCTGGCGCAAAGCGTATTGGATAAACAGGTACGTTTGGGACGTCCCATCCGCGTTGATAATCTTGCGGATGCGGTAAACGGCCCGGCCTTCTCGACCACGGCGGGGCTGCTGAACTATATCTCGGAACGTAGTCACGAAATGCCTGCAGAAATTATGGCTCATGTCGAGCCCGGTAACCTGTGGGAGCGCATTTCTTTTTGGCTCCGCGAGAACTGGTAACAGCTTATCAACCGTTTTACCCTGATTTATACACAGTCCCATTCATAAAGTTTGAGTCGCTGTTTTGTAAGACTCCAAGGGCTTTATCTTGATTTATTGTGTATAAACACCATGTTATCCACAGGTTCTTTGGTTTCGGGGCTTCACGAATCCCTCTCCTTTTGACAGACTCGAAATTATGAATCGCTTGAATCACTTAGCTTGGCGTCTTCAAGTAAATTAAACCCATAATGGAGAAGTAATCGGCATGAAATTAACGGGTTCGCTGCAAATCTCTCTTTGTAGCCCCTTTCCTTCCGGAAACGTCTTAATTAGAATCGAAAGTATATCTCGCCCTATTGGAGGATCCTACCAATGATCAATGTCAGAATGCAGCAGAAAGAAGTTACTAAATTGTCTCCCAAGATAACCGTATTAGGCGTCGGTGGTGCCGGCGGAAACGCAGTCGATAATATGATAAGCTCAGGCCTTCAGGGGTGTGAGTTTGTAGTTTGCAACACAGATGCGCAGGCATTGGAAGGCAAGCTGGCTGAAAACAAAGTTCAGCTCGGTGTCACTGTAACAGGTGGTCTGGGTGCGGGCGCAAAGCCTGACATTGGCCGCGCAGCAGCAGAAGAATCCCTTGATGACGTGATCCAGTATTTGGACGGCGCTAACATGGCGTTCATCACATGCGGCATGGGCGGCGGCACAGGTACAGGTGCTGCGCCTGTGATTGCTCGCGCTTGTCGTGAAAAAGGCATCCTGACAGTTGGCGTTGTAACAAAGCCGTTCCACTTCGAAGGCTCGCACCGCATGAAAATGGCGGAAGCCGGTATCGAAGAGATGCAGGAATATGTTGATACGCTGATCGTGATCCCTAACCAGAACCTGTTCCGTGTAGTGAATGAGAAGACAACATTCTCTGAAGCGTTCAAAATGGCTGACTCGGTTCTGCAATCGGGTGTTCGCGGTGTAACGGATCTGATCGTAATGCCTGGTCTGATTAACCTTGATTTTGCCGATGTTCGCAGCGCGATGTTGGAAATGGGCAAAGCCATGATGGGTACAGGCGAGGCTGAAGGCGATCGTCGTGCGATCGAAGCGGCTGAAGCGGCAATCAACAACCCATTGCTGGACGATGTGTCAATGCAGGGTGCGCGCGGCGTAATCATCAACGTAACAGGTGGCATGGATATGACACTGTTCGAAGTTGACGAAGCTTGTAACCGTATTCGTGACGAAGTCGATCCGGATGCAAATATCATCTTCGGTTCTACATTCGATGAAAATCTGGAAGGCGTTATGCGCGTTTCTGTTGTGGCAACAGGTATCGACGCGGAACACGCTCGTATGCCAAAACCATCAAAGCACTCCATTCTGAATAGCCTGACTGGTCAGCAGCAGCGCGAACGCAAGATGGAGCGTGCTTTGCCAAATAGCGGCGAAGCAGCGGTAACGACTTCAGAGCCTGAAAAGTCAGAAGGTCCTTCATCTTCCCTGACAGCCTCTACACCGAAAGATACGCCTGTATCAGTATCTGCTCCTGCTGTATCGACAGTGACATCAGCTGTTAGCTCTAACATCCCGTCTCAAGGTCCTCTGACAGCATCGACAATGAAAGCCAGAACGCAAGGTTCAGCAGCCGTTGCCGTACAGGAAGAGCCAGAGCAAGAGTTGTTCGAACAGCAAACACTGGAAGTTGAAACAGTTGCTGAAGTACAGCCGCAGCAGCACGTTCAAACAGAGCAGCCTCAGCAAGAAGCTCTGCGCGGTTCAGTACAGAACAACGCCTTCATCCCGCCAAGACCTGCCGAGCCATCACAGATGGATCAGAAAGCTGGTTACGGTCCGGCTTTGGGCTCACTGTCTGCACAGCGTCCGCAAACACAAGCCGAGCCACCGGTGCAAACAACACCGGCACCTGGTTTGAATCTGCGTCCACCGGTACCGGGTGCAGGATCACACTCCAGAAAAAAGGCCCCATCCTTATTCGAGCGTTTCACAACGCCTCTGATGTCTCACCTGCACAAGGAAGAGGAAGAAGAAAAGGGTGGCGCTCATGGCTCAGCATCAGGCAGCACAGGCGGTCACGCACCGAATTTGCTGGCTCCTGAAAAGTCACAAGCAGAACAAAGACAAGGTAGTCTGAACATCGATGCTCCGAAATCGGAAGCCGCTGAAGATGAACTTGATATACCAGCTTTTCTCCGTCGCCAAGCCAACTAGCCGCTAACGGACGGCTAATCTCCTTGCAGGACCTTCGGGTCCTGCATTTTTCTTTGCACCACATTGATGTTTTTTCTTGCTATTTGCATAATGCTTTATGTATAACAGGACGCAATCTTGTAAAGCACCTCGTACTATAAGGAGTAAAACGATGTCCAACTCTAAGATTGCCCAACTAGGCGCCACTGCCCAATATCCTATTACAGACGTATTTGCTGCTGTTTCTGCCGATCTGGCCGAAAAGAAAGCTGTTGTCGAATCTTACACAGAAGATTGGCAAAAAGGCTGGGCAGGTTCTGCGACAGTATCTCTGCTTGAAAAAGCCCGTGACCAGCTGGTTGCATGGATTGAAAGCGGTGCTACGCATGTTCAGCCAGAACAGCCTTTTGCTGATGCCAACACAATGTGCAATCCAGGCACATATAATTTGGCAAACCAGTTCCACGGCAAGAAAGTTCAGCCACTGGTTGCAGAAGAAGTCCCTGGCTACGCAGCGGTTTATAAGCATCTGCAACTTTAATGTTGCGACTGTAACAAAGCGCAACAAACTGTGATTTGTTTTGCTGATGCCGCGCATTATATAGTCAATTATAGAAATTCACGCGTTTTCATATAGATAGCGCAAAAGATTAATATGAGTTTGGCTATAGAGCGGTAAACATGCAAAAAACATTGGCACAGTCAGTAACAATCAACGGTATCGGCCTTCACTCCGGTACCGAAGTCTGCATGACCGTCAAGCCTGGTCAGCCTGATACAGGCATCGTATTCGTCCGTACAGATGTAAACGGCAGAAACAATGTCATTCCTGCCCGTTGGGACTCTGTCGTTGACACACGCCTCTGCACAATGATCGGCAATGATGATGGCGTTACGGTTGGCACAATCGAACATTTGATGGCCGCTCTGCGCGGCTGCGGTGTAGATAACGCCGTTATTCGTATCGATGGCCCTGAAGTCCCCGTCATGGATGGCAGCTCCCAGTATTTTGTTGATGTCTTCCAGAAGACAGGCGTAGCAGATCAAGATAAGGCACAGCGCCGCATCAAGGTTTTAAAAGAAGTCGAAGTTCGTGAAGGCGATAAATTTGTCCGCCTGTCACCGGGAGAGCTAAGCGTATTCGGCGGCTCTATCGATTTCGCCCATACCGCCATCGGCACACAGTCCCATGAAATTACATTGGTAAACGGTAACTTTGCCCATGATCTGGCTAACTGCCGCACATTTGGTTTCGTGCACGAAGTCGAGGCTTTGCGTAAGGCTGGTTTGGCACTAGGCGGTTCACTGGATAACGCGATTGTTCTGGATGAAACTAAAGTCCTGAACGAGGGCGGTCTGCGTCGTGAAGATGAATTCATTCGTCACAAATTGCTGGATGCGATTGGTGATCTGTATCTGGCAGGCGCGTCTATTGCGGGCACATATGACTGCTACAAACCAAGTCACGCTCTGAACAATGCAATCCTGCATAAACTGTTCAGTGATAGCGATAACTGGTGCTACGAAGATGAGTACGTCCCTGTGCCGACGGCATCTGCAGAACGTGCTGTTTACGCCTCTTAAAATTTAAATCGAAAACTTGACCTGACACAGCAGACTATGGTTCATAGGACACCTGTACAGGAGATTTGATATGGCTATGCCCCAAATTCAGGACAAACCCGAAGACAATATTTTTGATGCCGTGCGCTGGAGTTACGAAACTGTAGCGGCCATGGCAAAACACGTGAAAATCTGTGAAGACAAAATTGCAGATTACGCAGCATCATTTCCTGAAATGTCACCTGAAAATGTGTTCGATGCCGAGCACCATTATGAATCAGAAGATCCTGAAAAACTGGCGGCTTACGTCTTGATTTTGGACAGTATTAATTTTGGCTCCGGCTACGAGCCGATGTTGGTGGAACAGGGGTGGACACTGATTGATGAGTCTCTTTACTTTACGCTTTCAACGCGCCTGAAACAGTATTTCGACTATGTCGGTATCATGACAGCTACACAGTTATCGCAAATGACCACGGAGGATTGCTGTGAGCTGCTGGGACTGAACGTGAAGATGAAGGACCACAAAGAATTTGCAGGCCAGTGTGCGCTGTCTATGCGCGAGCTTGGTCACGTCATCATGGAAGAATACGAAGGTTCGTTCCTGAAATTTGTCGAGCGCGCCAACGGCTCTGTTGAAAAGCTGGTGCGCCAGATGGTGAGTATGCACCACTTCAGCGACATACATGACTATAAAGGTCTGATGGTGCCGTTTTATAAGCGTGCACAGATCACGGCGGCGGACCTGCAGCTGGCATTTGCGCGCCGCGGTATTACGCTGTTTGAAGATATGGAGCAGCTGACAATGTTCCCTGATAACGCTGTGCCGCACGTTCTACGTGTTGATGGCATTTTGGAATACAGCGACGATCTGGCGGCAAGAATTGATCGTGGCGATATCATCGAATCAGGCAGTGAGGAAGAGATCGAGCTTCGCGCCTGTGCAGGACAAGTCGTTGAATTACTGGCGAAACACCTTGATATGCGTTCGATGGATGTCGACCATATCCTATGGCATCGCAGTGTCGAAGGTGAGCTCTATCTCAAGAGCCAGCCACACCGCACATTGTCTCGTTTCTACTAAGCGTCGATATCTTAAAAATTACAGGGTAACTGGGGTTTCGGTACAGAAACCCCTTTTATTTATGCGCGCAGAACGCTAAAAATGAAGTTCACAGGAAAGCAAAATGATGAATTTTAAACGAGTCCAAAAAGGTGTTCTGGTTGCAGCGATTTGCTTACTGGCAGGCTGTGGCACGGGCAAGTCCGTAAATGAAAACGACATGGAACCGCGCGAGGTTGAGCCGCTTTACAACGAAGCCGCCGCCGCGATGGAGGCGGGTGGATACAGACAGGCCACACGTTTGTTTGAAGAAGTCGAACGCCAGCACCCATATTCACAATGGGCTGTGCGCGCTGAACTGATGGCGGCTTATGCGTCTTACAAAGACGGCCGTTATGATGAAGCGGTTCTGGCCTTGGAACGTTTTGTAGAACTGCACCCCGGCAATAAAGACACAGATTACGCGCTATACTTACGCGCGCTGGCTTTCTATGAGCAGATTTCCGATGTGGCGCGTGATCAGGCGATGACACAAGAATCACTGGATGCGTTCAATACGCTGATCCGCCGTTTTCCTGATAGCCGCTATTCCCGCGATGCGATCTTGAAGCGTGATCTGACGCTCGATCACTTGGCAGGTAAGGAAATGGAAATCGGCCGTTACTATCTGAACCGTAAGCAGCACAATGCAGCGATCAACCGTTTCAGAACAGTCATCAAGAAATATGAAACAACAACACACGTGCCTGAAGCGCTTCACCGCCTTGTCGAAAGCTACATGACATTAGGTCTGCGTGGTGAGGCCATCCGTGTGGCCGCTGTTTTGGGGCACAACTACCCGGGCAGCAAATGGTATGAACGCAGCTATCAATTGCTGGACGATAAAATGCGTCAGCAGTTGCTCGAAGATCGCGACTGGGTAGATAAGACCGTCGAGTCGCTGTTCAGACCTGATTAAGCGTGAGGCGCCATGCTCTGCGGCTTAACAATCCAAAACGTTGTTCTGATTGAAACCCTTTCGATTTCGTTCGAGAAGGGTTTCAACGCGTTAACAGGTGAAACGGGCGCGGGTAAATCTATCCTTCTCGATTCTCTTGGCTTGGCGCTCGGCGCGCGTGCCGATACTGGCTTGGTGCGTAAAGGCACTGATCAAGCTGCGGTCACGGCTGAATTCTTTATAGATGATAGCCATCCCGCGCTTGCTTTGCTGGAAGAGCAGGGCATGGCCGCCGACCGTAATTTGGTGCTACGCAGACAGCTCGGCAGTGATGGCCGCAGCCGCGCCTTTGTAAATGACCAGCCTGTCAGCGTCGGCTTGCTCAAACAGGTCGGGGATATGCTGGTCGAAATTCACGGCCAGTTTGAAACGCACGGCCTGCTGGACAGCAAAACACACCGCGCCATGCTCGATGAATATGCGGGGCTTGATGATACGCTGCCAAAACTCTGGAAAGAATGGCGCGCGAATGAAAAGGCGTTAAAAGAGGCGCAAGACAACATCGCCAAGATGCGCGCCGAGGAAGAATATCTGCGTCAGGCTTTGGAAGATCTGGATGCGCTGTCTCCGAAACAGGGCGAAGAAGAAGAACTGGCGAGCTTGCGCACACGCCTGATGAGCCGCGAGAAAATCATCGAAAGCCTGAGCGGTGCCGATGAAGGAATAACCGAAGCTGACTCCGTGATCGGTCAGACATACCGTCTGCTCGAACGTGCAGGCGATGAGGTGGCACCGATACTCGAAGCGCTAGACCGTGCCTCCGCCGAAATGCAGGAAGCTGCCGCGCAGCTGCAAAGCTTGTCCGCGGATCTGGAGCATTGCGAATACTCGCTTGAGGAAATTGACGATCGTCTGCACGCCATCCGCGCGCAAGCCCGTAAACATCACTGCGAAGCGGATGACCTGCCGCAAAAACGAGAAGAGATCGCAGCGCAGCTTAATATGGTCGAAGCCGAAGATGATGTTGTCGCAGGGCTTATGAAAGCTGTCGAAAAATGCCGTGATGCCTATATCAAACATGCCGAAAACGTCCATGAAAAACGCCTGACGGCCGCAGCGACACTGGATGAATTGGTGAGCAAAGAACTTCCACCGCTGAAGCTGGAAAAAGCGCGTTTTGTCACGCAAGTGGAAAAGCTGGAAGAAAGCCAGTGGCACGCGCATGGCTTTGATAAGGTGCAGTTTGTAGTGGCGACTAACCCGGGCGCAGAGCCTGGGCCGCTGAACAAGATTGCCTCAGGCGGCGAACTGGCGCGCTTTACGCTAGCGCTGAAAGTTGTAATGGCCGAAGTCGGTACTGTCGGCAGTATGATCTTTGATGAGGTGGATACAGGTATTGGCGGTTCAACAGCCGCCGCTGTCGGTGACAGGCTGTCACGTCTGGCACGCAGCCGTCAGATACTGGTCGTTACGCACGCCCCGCAAGTGGCTGCCCGCGCGGACAACCATTTCATCGTCATGAAGTCAGGCGATACGGATATCACAACAACGATCATTCCTCTCTCTGAGCTTCATGATCGCCGCGAAGAGATTGCCCGTATGCTGGCAGGTGCCGAGATTACAACCGAAGCCCGCGCGGCTGCTGATAAACTGCTGGAAACGGGAAGCTGATGAGTGCGCTATTTGACCTCGATAAAGAAGACGCTCGTGCGAAATACAAGAAACTCGTTGCCGAGATAGCGCGGCACGATGCTCTGTATCACGGGCAGGATAATCCCGAAATTACAGATGCTGAATATGATGCGCTGCGCAAACAGCTGGATGAGCTGGAAGCACAGCACCCTGAGTTTGTGACAGCAGACAGCCCAAGCCAGACAGTGGGCGCGGCCCCGTCATCAGGCTTTAAAAAGATCAAGCACAACGTGCCGATGCTATCGCTCTCTAATGTTTTCAGCGAAGAAGAGCTGGATGACTTTATCACCCGCGTTAAAAAGTTTCTGGGACTTGGCGAAGACGATGTTGTCGAGATTGTTGCTGAACCTAAGATTGACGGACTGTCTTGTTCTTTGCGTTATGAGAACGGTGAACTGGTCATGGCGGCCACGCGTGGCGACGGCGCAGAAGGCGAAGACATCACCGAGAACGTGCGCACGATCGCTGATGTTCCGCACACTTTAAAAGGCAATCCGCCCGAAGTGCTGGAAGTGCGCGGTGAGATATATATGCGCCGTGATGAATTCGCTGCTCTTAATGAGCGGTTTGAATCACTGGGCAAGAAAATCTTTGCCAATCCGCGTAATGCCGCCGCAGGCAGTGTGCGTCAGCTTGATTCAAAGATCACAGCAGAACGTCCGCTGCGCTTCTTCGGTTATGCGCTCGGCGAAGTCAGCGCGCCTTTATCCGATACGCAGTGGGGCATTCGTGAAGCCCTGCAGTCTTACGGTTTTGCCGAAGCCAAACCAGCCGCATTGTGTCAGAACGCCGCCGAAATCATAGCCTATTACAATGACATCAATAATCAGCGCCCCGAGCTGGCTTATGAGATTGACGGCGTTGTTTATAAAGTCAACCGTCTGGATTATCAGCAGCGCTTGGGCTTTGTATCCCGCGCGCCGCGCTGGGCAACCGCGCATAAATTCCCTGCTGAGCAAGCCGTTACCATTCTGCGTGATATTGAAATTCAGGTCGGCCGTACAGGCACGTTAACCCCTGTGGCACGGTTAGAGCCGATCACAGTCGGCGGCGTGGTTGTGTCAAACGCGACATTGCATAACGAAGACGAAATCGCACGCAAAGGCGTAAAGATCGGCGACCATGTCGTGATCCAGCGCGCAGGCGATGTCATCCCGCAAGTCGTCAGTGTTGTTGAAGGTAAACGCACAGGCGATGAAAAAGACTTTGTGTTTCCGCATGAATGCCCTGTTTGCGGCTCGCAAGCCATCCGCGAAGAGGGGGAAGTAGCCCGCCGCTGCACAGGTGGTTTGATCTGCGCGGCGCAAGCGGTGGAGCGTTTAAAACATTTCGTTAGCCGCGATGCCTTTGATATCGAAGGTCTGGGCGCCAAGATCGTGGAAGAGTTTTATCGCGATGGTCTGATTACTTCGCCTGCCGATATCTTCACACTAGAAGAACGCAACAAAGGCAGTCTAACACCCATCCGCGCCCGTGAAGGCTGGGGTGATCTATCGGAAAAGAATCTTTTCAAGTCTGTTAATGATAGAA
>DUBU01000015.1:20498-29101 GCA_012960155.1 Micavibrio sp.
TAGGAATCCGTCATGTCGGTGAAACAACGGCTAAGCGCTTAGCAGCCCATTATACTACTTTTTACGATCTGCGAGTTGCTATGGAGACTGCACAGGATAAAGATAGTTCATGTTATGAAGAGCTGTTGAGTATAGAAGATATAGGTCCAGCGGTCGCTTCTGATTTAATTGGATTTTTCTCAGAGGAGCATAACCGGAAAGAGCTAGATAGGCTTTTAAAGGAGATTAGAGTAGCTCCATATGTTGAAATGAAGATAGCTCACAATCCGCTGAAAGGTAAAACCGTCGTATTTACTGGTTCGCTAGAAAAAATGACACGTGCCGAAGCAAAAGCTAAAGCCGAGTATTGGGGCGCGAAAGTCTCTGGCTCGGTGTCCAAGAAAACGGATTATGTGGTAGCAGGCGCAGACGCAGGTTCGAAGCTTAAAAAAGCGAACGAGCTTGAAGTGAAAGTGCTAAGTGAAGATGAGTGGCTTGAGTTGATCGCCTGATCTAGCCGTTTTGTTTCGCGGCTTTTTCGTCTTTGATCGCTTGCAGACGGTTTAAGGCATCGTCGATTTCAGGCGGATAATCACGACGTTCGATAAATTCACCGCCGCCCGTGTTACGGGTCATTGCCAGTTCCAGCGCACGCACAAGGTTATCGCTGATATCAACGTCCTTCTGGTCTAGCGCCATTTCCAATGCGAACAGTATACGGTCACTAAGACGGATGTATTTGTTATTTTCGAAATCTTCGGCTTTTACAGTCATAGAATGTCCCTAAGTTTTAACCCGTTTGATACTGCCTTGAAATTAGAACGGTTTCAACTTTTCCTTGATGTTGTTCGTTGCCAGCAGTTCCATAAACTCGTTTAAAAAGGCATTACGGATCTCATCAGTTTCCATCAGAATTTCATGCTTGGCATCGGGTAGCTCGAGCGTTGTAGCGTTTGGCATTCTTTTAATCACTTTGCGCGCGGCTTTGTTATCAACCAGCTTCTCATGGCCTGGGATAGCAAACAGAGTAGGCGTCTCAATACGCTCGACATAGCCTTTTTTATGCAGACGATTGCATGACGCAACAGCCTCATACAGCCAGCCATATGTTACATTACCGACCTGCAATTGCGGGTCATGCTCCATCCATAAATTATGAATTTTCTTGCGTGCTTCATCGCTGGAGAAAATATCTTTTTTCGGTGCATCGCGCATGGCGGCGTTCCATTCCTTGCCGCCAAATTCGACATAGCTGCGATCAAACGCTTCCTGCATACAGCCAACCAAACCGTAGGACAGCCAGCGCGGCAAGTTCTTCAGCGCGCCGATACCGAACATCGGTGACGTAAACGCAGCGCACGCAAACATATCCGGGTAATCATGCAGGTAACGCATACCGATATTCGCGCCCATAGAATGCCCGAGCATCACAAGCGGAATGCGCCCGACATCGGGGTGAACGGCAGAGTGCTTCACATACTCCATAATGAAGTAGTGCAGATCATTAATATCATCCTGAAAACCGCTGGAATGTCGTTTTTGACGATCCTCAAGGTGACGGTCAGACGCACCTTGTCCTTGCCAGTCGATCATCCAGAAACTTAAATTGCGACTCAGCAGGTCATTGGCAAGCTCGAAATACTTCTCTGTATATTCGCTAAGCCCTTGCAAAACGATAACCACAGCATCTGGGATGCCGCTTTCTGGCGCCACGCTACCGAATCGGATTTTGTAGCCGCGCGGGTTTTTAAACGCGTGCCAGCGCCAGCCTTTTGG
Organism: Micavibrio sp.; assembly: GCA_012960155.1. Classification (GTDB taxonomy): domain Bacteria; phylum Pseudomonadota; class Alphaproteobacteria; order Micavibrionales; family Micavibrionaceae; genus UM-FILTER-47-13. The sequence goes on from DUBU01000015.1 coordinate 22,254, forward strand.
TGTCAAAAAGCGCTCTTCAATTTCTGGCGGGTTTGTTTCTGCAGTTGAAAACATGTTGTCCATAGTACCTTTAGTTAGGCGGGGAAGGAATCCCCTTAGGACAAATTTAGATCTTATTCTTTAAGAAATTCTCTATTTTTTCCATTAAAGGCTTGCGAATGCTGTCTTTTTCAACAAGCAATTCGTGCTTGCCGTCTTCAAAGTCGTGGATTTCAACATTGGACAGACGTTTGGCAAACTTACGGATACGGTCGTTATTCACCAGATTATCAGCACCGCCTGTAAAGAGCAGAACGGGCGTTTTGATACTCTCGGCAAAACCGCTCTTGCGGATGCGCATAATGCCTTTGCACATCTGCTGTACCCAGCCGATCGTTGGTGATCCTGTCTGCAGTTCGGGATTGTTTTCACGCCAGTAATCATCCAGCTTGTTGCGCTGCGGATCGCTGGAGAAATCATCAGGCTTCATCTTGCTTTCACGGCGCGGTGTAAACGGCCCGCCATCAGGAATGTAAGATTGCTTGATAAAGCTGGGCAGCGGTAAATGCGCGAAGAAATTTTCACGGTTTTTCACGGGCTGGTTTTCAAAACCCCATAGCGGTGCATTGAAGATAGCACCCGCAAACAGATCAGGGCGTTTCTTGATCGCGTGCAGACCAAATAGCCCGCCCGCAGAATGGCCAAGTAATACAATCGGCTCGCCCGCAGGAATATGTGTTTCGCAGTAACGGATCAGATCTTCGACATCGGCATCAATGCCGTCGGAATGCTGCTTATGCGGATCATCTAGATAACGCGGCGATGCGCCTTGACCATATCGATCAAAGACACTGAAGTTACAAGCCATGTTGTTGAAATCGCGCGCCAGCTCAAAAGTTTTTTCGGAAAATTCGGATAGGCCGAGGATGTAAACCACATGGGCGCGTGGCGCTTCGTGTTCTGCCAGCTGCCCGAACCGTAATGCGCCGTCACGCACGCTGTTAAATTGTCCCCACAGCCAGTTCTTCGGCTGCGTAAAGCGCTCTTCTAATTTGGGGCGGCTCATACGGTTGTTCCCTGTTTATTATCCTACTTTTCTGACGAAGGGGTCATATTTGCTTATAGCATCATAAGCGCGCGTAATTCCATGAATAAATCGGTCTATCGCGCGCCACATGGGATATTGCACATCATCATGATCGTACCAAATGCCATGCTTCGCATCGTCAAAGAAAATCTGCTGTCCGCGGGGCAGGGATTTAGCGGCCTCTTCCTGCGCTGATTTTGATACCAGCGCATCATTGCCCGCCGTCAGGATAAGGACAGGCGTTTTTATCTTGGATAGAAACTTCTTATCATTCACCACAGCCGAGGAGTTAAAGGCAGATTTAAGCCAGCCGACAGTCGGAAAGCCGATCGCATAGTCTTCTGTGTTCTGCTTATAACCTTCGTGGACGCGATCACGGATTTTGTCTTCTTTTTCCCTGTTCCAGTCGGTCAGGAATTCAACCGCATCTTCAAATGCCTTGCCCAGTGAGGGGATTGAAAAATTATCTGCGCCTTGTTCATCCAGAAAATTCACAAGCCGTCTGAACAAACCGCGCGGCACTACGGTCGTACCGATGTCAATCAGCGGCGCGCCCATGACAGCCGCATCAAACGGGAAGTCAGGGTCGTTTTCATGCTCCTGCAGATACCGCATGATAATGTTGCCGCCCATGGAATGCGTTGACAAAAAAGCCGGACGCATAGGATCCGGCTTAACAACATTTTGAACAAATTCATGGAACATCCCGACATGGTTTTCAAACCCGTATGTCGGCGGCAGTTCCGGCCTGTCAGGATTTTCACGCCCCGAACCGCCTTGCCCGTGCCAGTCCATCGCGTAAACGGTGTATCCGCGGTTTAGCCAGTTATTGATGGCTTCGTAATAATATTCTATGTGACGACCGTAACCACCGGTTACAACCACAGTACCTTTACTTTCGGGGAATTTGTCGGGGTCAGGCTCCGCACTACCATAGCGGATATCGTGACCGCTTGCGGTTTTAAAGGAGTTATACGCCCAGCCATCAGGCTGCTTGAAGTTCTTCGTCGTCAAAACAATCGCTTCCTGTACGGCGCAGTAATCATAGCGTTGCGCCAATTACAGTACAGATTGTATCAGATTCTAAAAAAGCCTGCAAAGTTGATGCTGCAACGCAGTAATGCGTTGCGCGCATAAGATTTTACTTATCACGAAAGTGTGGCGGATTATTCCATCGCCTTGATGATGTCTTCGGTCATCTTCTTGGCATCGTCCAGCAGCATCATGGTGTTATCACCATAGAAGAGCGGGTTATCAATACCTGCATAACCACTGCCCATTGAACGCTTCACGAACAGAACTGTGCCCGCATTTTCAACATCCAGAATAGGCATGCCGTAAATCGGTGATGTTGTATCGCGCTTTGCCGCAGGGTTCGTAATATCATTCGCACCAATCACGTAGACAACATCTGTCTGCGCAAAGTCACGGTTGATGTCTTCCAGCTCGAACACTTCGTCATAAGGAACGTTGGCTTCGGCCAGCAATACGTTCATGTGACCGGGCATACGACCCGCCACAGGGTGAATAGCGTATTTCACATTCACGCCTTCTTTTTTCAGAAGGTCAGCCAGCTCGCGCACAGCGTGCTGCGCCTGAGCCACCGCCATACCGTAACCGGGAACGATGATGACTGAAGAGGCATTCTGCATCAGATAGGCCGCATCTTCTGCCGCGCCGCGTTTAGCCACGCGATCACCCATATCTTCTGCCGCGCCCGCACTCTCGCCGCCAAAACCGCCGAGAATTACGCTGAAGAAGGAGCGGTTCATACCCTTACACATGATGTAAGACAGGATCGCACCTGACGCGCCAACCAGCGCACCTGTAACGATCAGCAGGTTATTGTGCAGCGTAAAGCCGATACCTGCAGCCGCCCAACCTGAATAGCTGTTCAGCATGGAAACGATCACAGGCATATCAGCACCGCCGATCGGAATGATCATCAATACGCCAAGCGCCAAGGCGATCAGCACAATGCACCAGAAGTAAAACGCACTACCTGTTCCGCAAAGCAGGATGATAAACAGCAGCATGACACCGCCCAGAATAGCGTTCAACATATGCTGGCCGTTAAATGTCACGGGCTTGCCCGAGATCGTACCTTGCAGTTTGCCCCAAGCAATAATGGAACCCGTAAAGGTAATCGCACCAATCGCCGCGCCCAAAGACATTTCAATCAGGCTGGCAAGTTTAATGTCACCGAATGTACCAATGCCGTATGACGCAGGGTCATAAAACGCCGCCGCCGCCACAAACACAGCCGCCAAACCAACAAGGGAGTGGAAGGCCGCCACAAGTTGAGGCAGTGAAGTCATTTGAATTTTCTTGGCAATGATCGCGCCGATACCGCCGCCAATGGCCACGCCCAAGGCAATCATGCCAAAGCCTGTCACCTGCGGCAGCATCAATGTAACCACAATGGCAATGGCCATACCAACCATACCGAATGTCAATCCGCTACGTGCCGTTTCGGGATGAGATAGCCCGCGCAGTGCCATAATAAAACATACGGCAGCAACCAGATAAGCTAAGGGGGCAAGTGTAAGCATTCTTTATCGTCCTCTATTTAGGATATATTGGGGGCATACCTTTCGGGGGTCTGCCACTGTTATTAGGTTCGGGTTTTTGCGGAGGCCACTGGCCTTTCAAAAACTGACGCATTGTCTTAGGCCTTCTTTTTAAACATGCTCAGCATGCGGTGCGTCACAATAAAGCCGCCGAAGATATTGATCGACGCCAGAATAACGGCCAGAAAGCCCATCATCTTTGAAAAGCCGACTTCCGAAGCACCAACCGCCAGCACAGCACCCACGATAATCACGGATGAAATCGCGTTTGTAATACCCATCAGCGGGGAGTGCAGGGCAGGCGTAACGCGCCACACCACGTAGTAGCCGACAAAACAGGCCAGTACGAACACAGTCAGGCCGTTAATTAAAAAAGCATCATGACCGCCAGCGGCTGCTTTTTCAGCGATGGCGTTACCTGTTTCAACTGCTAGAGTGGCCGCTTCGTTTGAAAGCTCTTTGAGCTGGTTCGCCAGATCAGCGGCTTTCTGGGTTAGATCTTTATCGTCTTCCATGGTCACAGTTCCTATTTACTGGCTGTTTTCTTAGTTGTTGTCTTTTTAGCAGTCGAAGACTTAGCTGTCGTTTTCTTGGCCGTAGTCTTAGATGCTGCTGCTTTTTTCGGCGCAGCCTTTTTAGCAGTCGCTTTTTTCGCAGCAGGTTTCTTGTCTGCTGACTTCTTCGCAGGAGCTTTCTTTGCTGCTGTTTCTTTTTTAGCAGGAGCCGCTGCCGCGGATTTGGCAAATACAGGGTGAATAACCTTGCCGCCTTTTGTCAGGGCAACACCTTTAATAATGTCATCTTCCCAATCAATAGACAGCGCGCCGTCTTTAATGATCAGGTTCAGAAGGTTCAGAAGGTTTTTCGCATAGAGTGTCGCGGCACTCGTCGCCAAACGTGATGGCACGTTGTGGTGACCAACGATTTTGACATCGCCTTTTTCAACAACTTTACCCGCTACTGAGCCTTCAACGTTACCGCCTTGCTCAACCGCAAGATCAACTAGAACAGAACCAGGCTTCATCGACTTCACCATTTTCTCTGTCACGAGAACAGGGGCCGCTCTACCGGGGATCAAGGCTGTTGTGATAACAATATCTTGCTTGGCGATAGTCTCTTCAATCAGAGCCGCCTGCTTTTTCTTGTATTCGGCAGACATTTCTTTTGCGTATCCGCCAGCCGTTTCAGCGGCTTTGAACTCTTCATCCTCAACTGCCACAAATGTACCGCCCAAGGATTGAACTTGTTCTTTAGCAGCAGGGCGCACGTCTGTCGCAGAGACAACAGCACCTAAACGTTTTGCTGTTGCAATGGCCTGAAGACCGGCAACACCTGCACCCATAACAAAGACTTTAGCAGGAGGCACCGTGCCAGCCGCTGTCATCATCATCGGGAACGCACGGCCGAAATGTTCGGCGGCATCCAGAACGGCTTTGTAACCTGCAAGGTTGGCCTGTGAAGACAGAACATCCATGCTCTGCGCGCGGGAAATACGCGGCACAAGCTCCATCGCAAATGTATCGATGCCCGCGGCGGCCAGTTTTTTGGCCAGAGCTTCGTTCTTATAGGCGTGCATCTGTGTTACCAGCAATGCGCCTTTTTTCATTTGCGAAACTTCGTTCTCGGATGGCGGTTGAACAGCCAGCACAACATCGGCAGCCTTAAGTGCTTCTGAAGCTGTCTTAGCAATTTTAGCGCCAGCCGCTTTAAACATCTCGTCCGTAATTGCCGCATTGTCGCCGGCTTTTGTTTCGATAGTGACTTCGCAGCCCATAGCCGTAAGTTTCTTTACGGTCTCAGGTGATGCGGCTACACGCTTTTCATTCGCAGTCGTAGTCTTTGGTATGGCAATTTTAATGCTCACAATCAGAATCCCTAATGTGTTTGACGTGAGCGTAGAATGACTCACTCAGCGCGGTTTGTGAAGGGGGAGTGTTTTTTAAACTGACCCTATTCACAGTCTTTTGAAATGACGGCAGGTTTTTGCGCCTTGCGCTTTCCTGATTTATTGGGTAGATTCATAGGGATAGGTTCTCTATCTAAAGTAAATCTGTACAGAAATTCATATGGTGTTACCACGTTATAAAAGTCTGGCCTTTGCCAGCGCCCTTGCTTTATCAGGGGCGCTATTTAGCGTGCCTGCCTACGCGGAAAACCTTGAAGAGGCGGTTGTGTCTGCCCTGAATTATCACCCCAGTGTAGAAGCAGCGATTGCCAATAGGGACGCATATATTGAAGAGCGCAGCGAGCAATGGGCTGACTATTTTCCGACCTTGAATGTGCGCGCAACAGGCGGCCGCGCCTTTGGTGATAACAGCACCAGTCGCGGTTTGCAGGTTACCCGTAACAGCACCTATTCCTATCTTTGGGAAGGTGCTTTGACGTTAACGCAGCCGATCTTTGATGGTTATGAAACACAGCACCGTGTCGAAGCCGCGCAGTCTCGCCGTGAATCCGCGAACTTTAATATTGTCGATGTGCGGGAAAAATTGGCGCTGAGCACCGTCGTGTCATACATGGATGTGTTACGTGCCCGTGAAGCATTAAGTCGCTTAGGCAAGCACGGCGATAAAATCGCAGATTACCAAGGCCGCATTAGTAAGATGGTTGAAGAGGGCGCTGCGGATGAGACGCTTCTGTCGCAAGCCCAAGACATCAGAGCGCAGCTAGATAACACGCTGGCTAATCTGGAAGGTCAAATTCGTAAGTCTCACGCAAAATACGAAGAGCTCGTAGGGCGTTTCCCCGCCGAGGAAATGGACCGTCCCGTGCCACGTCTGGATTTAATTCCTGAAGATGTGAACGATGCACTTGAATATGCACGCGCGCACCACCCGATGTTGCGTGCAGCTTACTATACCGAAGCGGCAGTTCTGGAAGACGCAGAAGCTGAAAAGCAGTTCTACTACCCTGATGTCAATGGTGAGCTTTCATATTTGAAGCGCGACCAGGCCGAAGAAATTGGCGGCGAAGTGATTGATGCTAAGGCCGTTGTGCGCCTGAACTGGGATATCTCGACAGCAGGCGGCCAGTTCGCACGTGTTCGTAAAAATCTGCAGCGTCATAACGAAAGTAAAGCGCAGCGATCAGAAACTGAGCGCCAGATTATTCGCGATATTCGTATTGCTTATGGCGAGCTGGAAACAGCCAAAGACCAAATAAAAGTACTGCGCGAACGTGTGCGCATTAATGAAGACCTGTTTAAAAATTAC
>DUBU01000016.1 GCA_012960155.1 Micavibrio sp.
TCGCGATCCGTGAAGGTGGCCGCACTGTTGGTGCCGGTGTTGTTGCGAAGATCATTGAGTAAGTTCGAGAAAATAAAGGTTTAAGGCAATGGATACACAAAGCATTAGAATTCGTCTGAAAGCATTTGATCACAGAGTTCTGGATCAATCGACAGCCGAGATTGTTGGCACAGCAAAGCGCACTGGCGCGTCTGTTCGTGGGCCTATCCCATTGCCGACAAACATCAAGAAATTTACTGTCATCCGCTCACCACACATTGATAAAAAATCAATGGAGCAGTTCGAGATGCGTACACACAAGCGTCTTCTGGATGTTGTACAACCAACACCACAGACAATTGATGCGCTGATGAAACTGGATCTGCCAGCTGGCGTGGATGTTGAAATTAAAATTATGGATCAGGCCGCCGCGTAAGCACAGGACTGATTCCTATGTTGGCCGTAATGGTGCGGTCAACCTCTAGAAAAGGAAGTAAAAGAAAATGAGAACTGGTGTTATTGCAAAGAAAGAGGGCATGACCCGTATCTTTGACGAGGACGGCAAGCACGTTCCAGTCACTGTATTGCGGATCGATAACTGTCAAGTTGTGGCAGTGCGCTCTGAAGAAAAAGACGGATACGTTGCTGTTCAGCTGGGTGCCGGTGCTGCGAAAACAAAACGCACATCTAAAGCACAGCGCGGCCACTTCGCTAAAGCGAAAGTTGAGCCTAAGAAGAAGCTTGCGGAATTCCGTGTCGATTCTGACAAAATTTTGGAAGTCGGTGCAGAGCTGGGTGCAAACCACTTTGTAATTGGCCAGTTTGTTGACGTTCAGTCTACATCCAAAGGTAAGGGGTTTGCCGGTGCGATGAAGCGTCACAACTTCGGTGGTATGCGCGCATCACACGGTGTGTCGATCTCTCACCGTGCACACGGTTCAACAGGTCAGTGTCAAGAACCTGGTAAAGTGTTTAAAGGCAAGAAAATGGCCGGTCACATGGGTGATGCGACGACTACGACGCAAAACCTGAAAGTGGTTGCGGTTGATCTGGAAGATAACCTGGTTCTGGTTAAAGGTGCTGTCCCTGGTGCGACAAGCGCATGGGTACTGATCTCTGATGCGATCAAAAAAGCTCTGCCAGCCGATCTGCCTCTGCCAGCTGGTCTGCGCAGCGAGATTAAAGTTGAAGAAGCTGCTAACGACGAAGCGCCTGCTGAAGAAGCACAAGCTGAAGCACCAGCAGAAGAAGCAAAAACTGAAGCCGCAGCTCCTGCAGAAGAAGCTAAAACAGAAGAAGCTCCTAAAGAAGAAGCTAAAGCTGAAGACGCTCCTGCAGAAGAAGCAAATGATGAAAAGAAGGACGCGTAAGCCATGAAACTTGCAGTCAAAACATTAGAAAATAAAGCCGCAGGCGATATTACACTTGATGACTCCGTATTCGGCGTTGAAGTGAAACAGGATATTCTGCACCGCATGGTTAACTACCAGCTGGACAAACGTCGTGCCGGTACACACGCTGTGAAAACACGTAGTGACGTTGCGGGTCGTCAGAAGAAGCCATGGAAGCAAAAAGGTACAGGCCGCGCGCGTGCAGGTAACTTAAAGCGTAACATCGACCGCGGTGGTGGCGTTGTTCATGGTCCAGTAGTACGCAGCCACGCAACAAGCCTGCCGAAGAAAATTCGTGCATTGGCTCTGAAAATGGCTCTGTCAGCAAAAGCCAAAGAAGGTAAGCTGATCGTGATCGACGAAGCTAAAGCGAAAGACCACAAAACAAAAGCTATGGCTTCTGCTTTGGGTAAATTCGAAATGAAATCCGCTCTGATTGTTGGCGGTCAGGAAATCGACGTGAACTTTGCACGTGCGACAGCAAACATTCCGCTGATCGACGTTGTGCCAAGCATGGGTGCGAATGTGTATGACATTCTGCGTCGTGACACGCTGGTTCTGACAAAAGACGCTGTTAACGATCTGACAGACAGACTGAAAGGTTAAGAACGATGGCTAAGGCAAAGAAACAAGAAGTTCAGGCATGGATGTACGATATTATTCGTAATCCTGTTGTGACAGAAAAATCGACACTTGGTTCACAACACGGCCAAGTTACGTTTAACGTGCCTAAAACAGCAACAAAGCCGGAAATCAAAACGGCCGTTGAAACTCTTTTCGAAGTAAAAGTTAAGGGCGTAAACACACTGGTTGCTAAAGGTAAAACGAAGCGTTTCCGCGGTATTATCGGCAAACGTAACGATACTAAAAAGGCGATTGTTACACTGGAAGACGGCCAAACAATTGATGTTGGCACAGGCGTCTAAGGATTAACAAATTTAAGGTACTCCACCGATACTGGAGAAAGGTAAAAGAAAATGGCATTGAAAAAATATAACCCAATGACACCCGGTACGCGCCAGTTGGTAACAACTGATCGTAGCGAGCTTTACAAAGGTAAGCCTGTAAAAGCTCTGACCGAAGGTCTGAATAAAACTGGTGGCCGTAACAACAAAGGTCGTATTACAACACGTCACATTGGTGGTGGTCACAAGCGCCGTTACCGTATGATTGACTGGAAGCGTACAAAATTCAACGCCCCGGCAACCGTAGAACGTATTGAATACGATCCTAACCGCACAGCGTTTATCGCTCTGATTAAGTACGAAGACGGTGAACTGGCATACATCTTGGCACCTCAGCGTTTGCAAGTTGGCGATCAAGTGATCTCCGGCGAGAAAACAGACGTTAAGCCAGGTAATGCGATGGTTCTGAAAAACATGCCTGTTGGTACAATCATCCACAACATCGAGATGAAGCCAGGTAAAGGCGCGCAGATCTGCCGCTCGGCCGGTACATATGCTCAGCTTGTTGGTCGTGACCAAGGCTACGCACAGATTAAACTGCCTTCTGGTGAACTGCGTTTGGTTCGTCAGGAATGTATGGCAACTGTTGGCGCGGTTTCAAACCCTGACAACATGAACACAAACAAAGGTAAAGCTGGTCGTAACCGCTGGCTGGGTCGTCGCCCGACTGTTCGTGGCGTGGTAATGAACCCGGTTGATCACCCACACGGTGGTGGTGAAGGTAAGACTTCAGGTGGTCGTCACCCGGTTACACCTTGGGGTAAGCCGACTAAAGGCTATAAGACACGTAAGAACAAAGCTACGGACAAGTACATTGTTCGTCGCCGTAAGAAGTAATTAAGGAGTAGATGACCGATGGCACGTAGTGTATGGAAAGGCCCGTTTGTTGATCGCCACCTTCTGAAGAAGGTAGAAGCGGTTCGCACAGGCGGCAAAAATGAAGTTATCAAAACATGGTCACGTCGCAGTACTATTCTGCCTCAGTTTGTTGGCCTGACTTTTGGTGTTCACAACGGTAAGAAATTTATTCCGGTATTGGTTTCCGACCAAATGATCGGTCACAAGCTTGGTGAATTTGCGCCAACTCGTACCTATCCTGGTCACGGTGCCGATAAGAAAGGTAAAAGAGGCTAATTATGGGACAGTCAGCTAACGAAAAAAGGGTTGAAGATAACGAAGCCAGAGCAATGGCGAAGTATCTGCGCACAAGCCCATACAAACTGAACTTGGTAGCGGAAATGATCCGTGGTCAGAAAGCTGAAAAAGCTTTGGTTGATCTGGAGTTTTCTAACAAGCGCATCGCACAGGACGTTCGTAAAGTTCTGCAAGCCGCTGTTGCCAACGCCGAAAATAATCACGGTCTGGATGTTGACCGCCTGTATGTGTCAGAAGCACACGTAGGCAAAAGCATTCAGATGAAACGCTTCCGCGCCCGCGCTCGTGGCCGTGCAAGCCGTATCGTAAAACAATTCAGCCGTTTGACTGTAGTAGTCAAAGAGCGCGAAGCGTAAGAAGGAGCATAGAAAGACTATGGGACAGAAGGTAAACCCTATTGGAATGCGCGTTGGAATTAACCGGACTTGGGACTCCCGCTGGTTCTCCGACAAGAATTACGCAGAGAAGCTCGTACAGGATCTAAAACTGCGCGAATTCGTTAAAGATCGCCTGAAAATGGCTGGTATAAGCAAAGTGATCATCGAGCGTGCTGCTCAGAACACAACTGTGACTGTATATACAGCACGTCCTGGTGTGATCATCGGTAAAAAAGGCGCTGATATTGAGAAACTGCGTCGTAAGCTTTCAGAAAAAGCAGGCAACGACGTATCTCTGAACATCGTAGAAATTCGTAAGCCAGAGATGGATGCACAGCTGGTTGCTGAAGGCGTATGTCAACAGCTTGAGCGTCGTGTATCTTTCCGTCGTGCCATGAAGCGTGCGGTTCAATCTTGCCTGCGCATGGGTGCTGAAGGTATTCGTATCGCAGTATCCGGTCGTTTGGGTGGTGCTGATATCGCGCGTACTGAATGGTACCGTGAAGGCCGCGTGCCACTACACACACTGCGTGCTGATCTGGACTACGGTTTTGCCGAAGCCCTGACAACATACGGTATCATTGGTGTTAAAGTTTGGATCTACAAAGGCGACATTATGGAGCACGATCCAATGGCTCGCGATAAGAGAATCCAAGATAACCAAGGCGGGATGCCCCGTTCTTAAGGCCCTGAAACGGGCGCATTGAGCGGGTTTCCGCTCAATGCAATAAAAAGCTGGTAATGTCTGGCAAAATAGGTTAGAGTGCGCCGCCTTAGTAGTGACGGCAGAAGCTTGAACCATATGGAGACTGAAGTTAAAGAACTTTAAGTCCATGTGTACGAATTTTTTTTGTGCGCGTTTTGGCGCGATAAACAAGACTGACGGAGATTAGGAATGTTAAGTCCGAAGAGAACAAAATTTAGAAAGCAGCATAAAGGCCGCATCCACGGTAACGCAAAAGGCGGTACAGCGCTTAACTTTGGCCAGTTTGGTCTGAAAGCATTGCAGCCAGAGCGTATTACAGCGCGCCAAATCGAAGCGGCACGTCGTGCGATGACACGTCACATGAAAAGACAAGGTAAAGTATTTATTCGTATCTTCCCTGATGTTCCTGTAACAAAGAAGCCTCTGGAAGTTCGTCAAGGTAAAGGTAAAGGCTCTGTGGAATTTTGGGCCGCACGCGTAAAACCTGGTCGCATCCTGTTCGAAATCGACGGTGTGAACGAAAGTGTAGCACGCGAAGCATTGTCACTGGCTGCGGCCAAGTTGCCAATCCAAACAAAATTTATTGCCCGCGTTGGCAGCTAAGAAGTTTTAAGGAGTAGAGCCATGAAGGCAGAAGAACTTAAAGGTAAAACAGAAGACGAGCTGAACAAGATGCTTTTGGATCTTAAGAAGCAGCAGTTCAACATGCGTTTTCAGTTGTCACAAGGGTCGACAGAGAACACAGCACTTATCCGTGCTAACCGTCGCGATATCGCCCGCGTGCAAACATTTTTGAGCCAAGTTAAAGCTGGTGCAGCAACTGCTGACAAAGCTAAGAGTGCAAAGCCGAAAGCGGCTAAGAAAACTAAGAAAGCCGCTTAAGGTAAGCAGAAGGATATAGGAGTTATAAAACATGCCACGTCGTATTCTGGAAGGTAATGTTGTTAGCGATAAAATGGACAAGACAGTAACTGTTCTTGTTGAGCGTCGCTTCAAACACCCCATGTATGGTAAATACGTTAAGCGTACTGATAAGTTCGCTGCACACGATGAGAACAATGCATTTGCAACTGGCGATCGCGTTCAGATTCAGGAATGCCGTCCGATTTCAAAGCGTAAATCATGGACAGTCATTACTCCGGTATCTGAAGGCACAGGCAAGCCTGCTGCTAAAGCTGCTCCTGCTAAAGAAGAAGCCAAAAAAGAGGCTCCTGCTAAAGCGGAAGTAAAAAAGGAAGAAGCTAAGAAAGCAGCTCCTAAAAAAGAAACTGCTAAGAAAGCAACATCCAAGAAGAAGGATGAAGACAAATGATCCAGGTAGAAACAAAAATGGAAGTCGCTGATAACAGCGGCGCTCGTCAAGTTCAATGTATTAAAGTACTCGGTGGTTCACACCGTCGTTACGCCCGCATTGGTGACGTTGTTGTTGTATCTGTTAAGGAAGCTATTCCACGCGGTCGCGTTAAAAAAGGTGACGTTATGCAGGCAGTTGTTGTCCGCACAGCAAAACCTTTGATGCGTGATGATGGCACAGCCATCCGTTTTGACCGCAACGCTTGTGTTCTGTTGAACAAACAGAAAGAGCCGATTGGTACACGTATCTTTGGCCCAGTTACTCGTGAACTGCGTCGTAAGAACTTTATGAAGATTATTTCTCTAGCGCCGGAGGTTTTATAATGGCCAAAGCGAAGTTGAAAATTAAAAAGGGCGATGAAGTCGTTATCCTGACAGGTAAAGACAAAGGCTCTAAAGGTGAAGTGCTGAAGGTTCTTCCTGAAGAGCGCCGTGTGATTGTACAAGGCGTAAACGTAGTGAAGAAACACCGCAAGCCAACACAGTTGAACCCACAAGGCGGCATCGAGACTATCGAAAAGTCGATTGATGTGTCTAACGTAGCACTGGTAGATCCTAAAGAAGGTAAAGCCACACGCGTTGGGTTTAAAGTCCTGAAAGATGGCAAAAAAGTCCGCGTTGCGAAGCGCTCCGGTGAAACAGTAGAATAACGTGAAGGTGAGATATGCAACCGCGTTTTAAAGAAAGATACGAAAAGGAAATCGTTGGTAAAATGACCGAGAAATTCGGTTACAAAAACCAATTTGCAGTTCCTAAACTGGACAAGATCGTGATCAACATGGGTGTTGGTGAAGCGACAGCTAACCGTGGTTTTATCGACGGTGCTGTTAACGACATGACATTGATCGCAGGTCAGAAGCCAGTAGTAACAAAAGCTCGTAAGTCTAACGCATCATTTAAAGTGCGTGACGGTATGGCTGTCGGTGTGAAGGTAACACTGCGTCGCGAGCGTATGTATGAATTCCTGGACCGTCTGGTAACAATTGCTATGCCACGTATCCGCGACTTCCGCGGTATCAACGGCAAGAGCTTTGACGGTCGTGGTAACTATGCCATGGGTATCACAGAACACATCGTGTTCCCTGAAATCGACTACGATAAAGTTGATAAGATCCGTGGTATGGACATCATCATTTGTACAACGGCGAAAACCGATGAAGAAGCAAAAGAGCTTCTGCGTGGTTTCGACATGCCGTTCAAGAATTAATAGCGCATAAGAAAGAGGAACACATAGTATGGCCAAAGCTAGCGCAGTAGAAAGAGACCTGAAACGTCGTCGTCTGGCAAAAAAATATGCCGGTAAGCGTGCGAAGTTAAAAGCAGTCATTAAAAGCAAAGACGTATCAATGGAAGAGCGCTTCCAAGCAGTTCTGGAGCTTTCTGAGCTTCCTAAGAACTCTGCGAAAGAACGCATCCGCAACCGTTGTGCCCTGACAGGCCGTCCACGTGCTAACTACCGCAAGTTTAATCTGTGCCGTGTGGCATTGCGTGATCTGGCTTCCAAAGGCGAACTGCCTGGCGTAACGAAGTCCAGCTGGTAATTAAGGTTTTAACATCCGGTTTCTAACATTAGTAAAAGAGCCGGCTTTGTAAGGAAAGAAGAAGAGGATATCGCAAGATGACAATGAGTGATCCCCTTGGTGATATGTTGACCCGCATCCGTAACGGTTTGCGTGCAGGTAAGAAAACAATCCGTGTACCGGCATCTAAGCACAAAGTTTCTGTGCTGGACGCAATGGTTCGTGGTGGGTACATCCGTGGCTACAACATGGTTGACCTGGGCAACAATAAAAAAGATATCGAAATTGAAGCCAAATACGATGAAGGCATGCCTGTGATCCGTGAGATCAAGCGCGTATCTAAGCCAGGTCGTCGTGTTTATCACTCTTCAAACGATTTGCCGCGTTTCCACAGCGGTCTGGGCATGACAATCGTCTCAACACCACGCGGTGTTCTGGCTGATCACGAAGCCCGTGAGCAAAATGTAGGTGGCGAAGTTATCTGCCAGATATTCTAATCAGATAACAGCCGACGATAAAAAAGGATTTGAACGATGTCACGTTTAGCAAGAAACCCGATTGCCCTTCCTAACGGCGTAACAGTCGAAGTAAGTGGTCAAGACGTTAAGGTTAAAGGCAGCAAAGGCGAAATGGCCTACCGCATCCACGACGAAGTAAGTGTCGCTCTGGAAGACGGTGATGATGGTGCCAAGCAGGTTCGTGTTAACCCACGCTCTAATAGCCGTACAGCACGTGCGCTTTGGGGCACAATGTGGGCACAAATTCGCAACCGCGTAGTAGGCGTAAGCGAAGGTTACTCTAAAAACCTTGAGATTCAGGGTGTTGGTCTTCGTGCCAACATGCAGGGTAGTAAACTGGTAATGCAGCTGGGCTTCAGCCACGATGTGGAATATGAAGTACCTAAAGGCGTAACAGTAGAAGTTGAAAAGCAAACAGCAATCAAAGTCAGCGGTATCGATAAGGACCTGGTTGGCGCGGTTGCCGCTAAGATCAAATCATTCAAGCCACCAGAGCCTTACAAAGGTAAAGGTATTCGTTACACAGGCGAATTCGTTCTGCGTAAAGAAGGTAAGAAGAAGTAATAGGTAAATAACTAGGCTTACAATTAGTAAGGGTTAAGACAATGACAGTTAAACTAACAGGCCAACAACGCCGCAGCTACCGTACACGCAACAAATTGCGTCAGGTAAACATTCTGAGAAACGCGACTCGTGATACTCGTCCGCGTCTTTCAGTACACCGCACAGGCCAGCACATCTACGCTCAAATCATCGATGATGTTAAAGGCGTAACGCTTGCAGCGGCTTCTACTCTGGATAAAGAGCTGAAGTTGAAAAAAGGCAGCGACGTAGACGCAGCGTCTAAAGTTGGCAAGCTGGTAGCAGAACGTGCTAAAAAAGCCGGTGTTGAAAAAGTTCAATTTGACCGTGGAAGCTTCGTGTACCATGGCCGCGTGAAAGCGCTGGCTGAAGGTGCTCGCGAAGGCGGCTTGGAATTCTAAGAGAAGAAGGATTTAGTTATAATGGCAAGAGCAGCAGAACAACAGCGTGATCGTGAAGAACCAGAACTGGTTGAGCGCCTTGTAAGCATCAACCGTGTAGCCAAAACAGTTAAAGGTGGCCGTCGTATGGCATTTGCCGCTTTGATGGTTGTTGGTGATGGTCGCGGTCGTGTTGGTTTCGGTACAGGTAAGGCCCGTGAGGTTCCTGAAGCAATCCGCAAAGCAACAGACGACGCGAAACGCAACATGATCCGTGTACCACTGCGCGAAGCACGTACACTGCACCACGATGTTAAAGGTCACCACGGCGCAGGCCGTGTGATTCTTCGCTCTGCACCACAAGGTACTGGTATTATTGCTGGTGGTCCTCTTCGTGCAGTATTCGAAGCTCTGGGCATTCAGGACATCGTTGGTAAAGCGATTGGTTCAAACAACCCGCACAGCATGATCAATGCAACATTTGCGGCCTTGAAAGAAGTACAAAGCCCCCGTCAGGTGGCTGCCCGTCGCGGCATCAAAGTGAGTGAGATCGTAGCAAACCGTGAGGCTGCTCGTTCACAAGCTGAAATTGTTGCGTCTCAGGAAGAAGACGAGGAGTAAGGAATAATGGCTGACGAAAAAGAAACAAAAAAAGCACCGGCAAAAAAGCCAGCTGCTAAGAAGACAGAAACTAAAGCTGCTCCTAAAAAGGAAACAGCTGCCAAGAAAGCTCCTGCTAAGAAAAAAGCAGCACCTTCAGGCAAGACTGTCACAGTAACACAGATCGGTAGCCCGATCGGTCGTCAGGCTTACCAGCGTGCAACGCTGATCGGTCTGGGTCTGAATAAAATGCACCGCACAAGCACTCTGGAAGATACTCCTTCTGTGCGCGGCATGATTGAAAAAGTAAAGCACCTGGTACGCGTTGAAGACGCTGCCTAAGCTAAATACATCTTTGTAATAAAGGATAAAGATTATGAAACTTAACGAACTGAAACCAAATGAAGGCGCTGTGACCTCAGGTAAACGTGTTGGTCGCGGTATCGGTTCCGGCAAAGGCAAAACATCAGGCCGTGGTCAAAAAGGCCAGAAGGCACGTTCAGGCGTGTCTATCAAGGGCTTTGAAGGCGGTCAAATGCCATTGTACCAACGCTTGCCAAAGCGTGGTTTCAACAACATTTTCGCACGTGACCTGGTAACAGTAAGCCTGGCACGTATTCAGGAAGCCCTGGATAAGAAAATGATTGATGCCAAAGGTACAATCGACGAAGACACACTGGTGAAAGCCCGTGTAATCCGTCGCAAGAAAGACGGCGTCCGTCTTCTGGGTACTGGTGAGTTGAAAACAAAAGTAACTTTGCAGCTATCTGGCGGCGCAACAAAATCTGCAATCGCAGCTGTTGAAAAAGCCGGTGGTAAAGTTGAAATCGTTGAGCCAGCTAAAAAAGTAGCTAAAGAAGCTTCTGAGAAAAAAGAAGCAAAAAAGCCAGCTGCGAAAAAAGCACCAGCGAAAAAAGCTGCTAAAAAAGACGACAAGTAAGTCTTATTGATATAAGTATTCAAAGAGCGCGGCTTAATCCGCGCTTTTTTTATGACGTAATAGAAAAATAATAAACGCGTCTAATTACAGGGGAGGTTTAAATGCCAAATACATATTTGCTCTTATGCGGGTTTGAGGACCATGACAGCAATGGCACTGCATATCCCGAGCTAGATCGTTTGGTCATGCAGCATGTTATAAATAGCATCGCTGGTAATGCGTTTCAAAATGATGACACGCTGATCGTGCGCCATCACCCTGCTGTTACTGCTATACTCAAAGCGCATTTTGAGCAAAAGCCGGATCTTCTTGTTATTCTGGAAGAAGACACGGCGCTGTCAGAGGTATTAGACTCGCTACCGCACCGCATTCATAGCGCCTTCATTATTGGTGGCGGATCGCGTGAGGTGCAAGACGCGGATAGTATCCGCTTGCATAGCGCTCCGATTACGCTATTACCATTAAAAGATACAGGCGGCGCAGCAGCGCATATCTACGAAGGTCTTAAAAAATCAGACGATGCGCACCCGCTATTAAAGGCCTTCGGGGATGCAGCATTCGGATTTGACCTGATCCATAGGATTATGCTGAATCATGGCCTTCCTTTAATAAGAACGCCAAAACCATAGGGAGTAACAAAATATGACAGCGATGCAATTCAAAGGTGTGCCAAAGCTCACCGAGGTCTACGAAAAGGCGCGCGGTAAAAATAAGCCGTCTTTACGCATGATTGATATGGGTGGATCGCCTGGGATTCCTGTCGAGGCGATCTTTGAAGATACCCGCACAGGTGAGCCGTTAACGGCCGTTTGGTATTCCGAATTACGCGCGTTGATGAATCATGCTGAAAACCAGAATGATTTCGAAGGCGGTAATCCGAACTATAAAGTGGTAGATGAGGCCCTGCGCCAGATGACTAAAATGCGTCAGGCGCTAGGGCAGCCGACTTGAATTTTAAGGGGCAGGCGTGTCATTCTTGGGAGCGCCCCAACCCGTGTCACGAAGATAATGAGCTGCTGTGTTCAGAGCACCTGCGCCAGTCATTCCAACCAGCGTGATCGCACTAATAGCAAAAAGCCCCATAATGCCTTGAGAGCCATCAAGATTTTCTGCTGCTGTATACAGAGCGGTCCCGCCAAATCCTGCAGCCGCGAGGTTGAATGCTTTTGAAAGCACAGAGCGTTGCTTGAAAATGCTGGCAACGCCAATCGCTGTTGTGGCTGCACAGAGTATTGGGGATGCGGTAAGTCCAGCGGCTGCAATGTAGTCAGCAATAGCAGGAACGGTACCGCTGCTGACAAAACTAGCCAGACTGGCGATGCCAAAAGCCGCAGTAAGCCCTGAAAAAATTGGATGTTTGGATGATATCTTATTGGCGTCGCCCATGGTAATTTCCCTTCTATAAATTCTTGTTTAATTCCATAAAATTTTGCATGGCTTAGCATGTGCTCTATATATATGCAAATAAAAAGGGCGATTCAAAAAACGAAGGCTTGTAAGCCCTTGCCGTTTTCTTTATGAATTGTGAGTCTCAAAATTATCAGGAGTAGTAAATGGTATCCGCTGTTGAACAACTGGCTAAAAACGCCAATTTCGGTGCGCTGTCAAAAGCGACTGAACTGAAAAGACGCATCATGTTCGTCTTGGGTGCTTTGCTTGTATATCGTCTTGGCACATATATTCCGGTTCCGGGCATTGATCCGGTTGTCTGGAACGAGATTTTTAGCCAAAAAGGCGGCGGCATTCTGGACATGTTCAACATGTTCTCAGGTGGCGCTTTGCAGCGTATGACCATTTTCGCGCTCAATATTATGCCGTATATCTCGGCTTCGATTATCATGCAGCTTGCCACTTCTATGTCGCCCAAACTTGAGGCTATGAAGAAAGAGGGCGAAACAGGCCGCATGAAGATCAACCAATACACACGCTATTTCACAGTGCTTTTGGCGGCTATTCAGGCTTACGGCTTGGCTGTCGGTCTGGAGCAAATGCAAGGCTCAACAGGCCCCGCGGTGATTGATGCCGGTCTTTTCTTCCGTATTTCAACAGTGATCACAATTGTTGGCGGTACGGTCTTCCTGATGTGGCTTGGTGAGCAGATTACGCAGCGTGGCGTTGGTAACGGTATCTCTCTGATCATCTTCGCCGGTATTGTGGCAGAGCTTCCACGTGCGATTGTTAGTACGTTGGAACTTGGTCGCCAAGGTCAATTCAACTTCTTGGAACTTCTGGTAATTGCAGCACTGATCGTTGGTGTTATTACATTCATCGTATTCATGGAGCGCGCACAGCGCCGTGTGATCGTTCAATACCCGAAACGTCAGGTCGGTAACCAGATGATGATGGGTGAGCAGAACTTCCTGCCGCTGAAACTGAATACAGCAGGTGTTATTCCACCAATCTTCGCATCATCTTTGCTGCTGCTGCCTTTGACAATTGTTGGCTTCAGCGGTGCTGACGGTGGTGATTTCACGGCTGCGATTTCACGTTGGCTGCAACACGGTCAGCCTGCCTACATGTTTATGTATGGTGCCTTGATCATGTTCTTCGCGTTCTTCTACACAGCGATTGTTTTCAATCCGCAGGAGAATGCAGATATGCTAAAACGCTACGGCGGCTTCATTCCGGGTATCCGTCCGGGCACGCCAACTGCCGAGCATTTGGATTACGTGCTGACTCGTATCACTACGATTGGTGCGCTGTATCTGGTCTTTATCTGTCTGCTGCCTGAGTTCATGCTCAGCCGTTACAGCTTGCCATTCTACTTCGGTGGTACCAGCTTGCTGATTGTTGTGACGGTGACACTGGACACAGTCGGTCAGATTCACTCTCACTTGATTGCCCACCAATATGAAGGGTTGATCAAGAAATCTAAGCTAAGAGGAAAGCGTCGATGAATATCATTTTCTTTGGACCACCTGCTGCCGGTAAAGGTACACAGGCTCGTATCATTGAAGAAAAATATGGCCTGAAGCAACTTTCTACAGGCGATATGCTTCGTGCGGAAATCTCCGTAGGCAGTGAATTAGGACTGGCCGCCAAGAAGATTATGGATCGCGGCGAACTGGTATCTGATGAAATCGTGATCGGCATGATTGCCAAACGTATCGATTCACCGGCTTGTGCCAAAGGCGCCATCTTTGATGGTTTCCCACGCACTGTGCCACAGGCTGACGCGCTTGAGAAAATGCTGGCCGAACGCGGTAAGAAAATCGATATCGTGATGGAGCTGGAAGTTGATCAGGATATGCTGGTTGCCCGTATTGAAAAGCGTGCTGCCGAAGAAGGCCGTAGCGATGATAACATCGATGCGCTTAAGGTTCGTCTGGAGCAGTATAATGATTATTCAGCTAAGGTGCTGCCATACTATGCGGCTAAAGGTGAGGTTCATAAAATTGACGGTAAGAAAGCCATCAATGAAGTAACAGCCCAGATCGAGGCTATTTTGCAGCCTGAAGCCGAGGCACGCGCCGCAGGCTAAGCATGCAGCAATATAAATGAGTTTAAGTTTTGGGTTGCTTCGGCAACCCAAACTGCTTTAGGGTTATTTGGTTATGGATATTGTCATCATTCTCGGCCCGCCTGGTTCAGGTAAGGGCACATATTCGGAAAAGCTATCGCAGCGTCATGGGTACGAGCACGTATCAATGGGCGACTTACTGCGTAATCGCGGCAAGACCGATGATGCTTTGGGCCGTGAAGTCAATGAGCTGATGGCGCAGAACATCTTGCTACCCGACGAGATTGTGAGTGCTGTGCTGGAAGATTATCTGGTCGGCTTATCTGATGATGCCAAAGTCATACTGGATGGCTATCCGCGCAAAATGGATAATCTGAACGCGTTTAAGCAGATGCAAACGCGCTATGGCTGGAATCTGATACAGGCCTTTGCCATCGATGTCTCGGAGAAGATTTGTACCGAACGTATTCTGGGTCGTGGCCGGAATGAGATCGACAAGAGCCGCGCGCAGATCGCCAAACGTTTCTTTGACTATAATGCCCATACGGTGCCGGTCATAAAGTCTCTGAAAGAAGAGGGCGTCCTAACGCCTATAAATGGCATTGGCACGATTGATGAATGTGTCGGTCGTATTGAAATAGCGTTAGGGCTGTCAAACGCACAGCCAGAGTCAAAAATGACGCCTAAACCGCGCTGAAATCATTATTTTTCTTGACCTTAAACACATAATACATATAATGCGCCCATCTCTAATAGTGGAGAGAAGTCTCTATTCGCTATAAGCCTTGGTTTTTAAGGCGTTACAGCAAATAAAGATAGTGTTTAACAGTATACGAACCGGCGCAGGAAAAGTTTAACGGACGGCCCTGTATACGGTTTGGCTAGAAACTGGAGAAAAGTAATGGCACGTATTGCAGGTGTAAACGTACCTGATAATAAGCGCGCAGTAATTGCGTTGACTTATATTCATGGCATCGGTCGCACGAGCGCCCGTCAAATCCTCGATAAGCTGAGCATCGAACGTTCACGTCGTATGAACGATCTGTCAGAGGATGAACTGAACCAAATCCGTAAAGAAATTGAATCTGAAGGTTACACCATTGAAGGTGAACTTCGCCGCGCAGTTTCAATGAACATCAAACGTTTGATGGACATGAAATCATACCGTGGTCTACGTCACCGTGCACATCTTCCTGTGCGTGGTCAGAAGACAAAGACTAACGCGCGTACACGTAAAGGTCCGGCAAAACCAATTGCTGGCAAGAAGAAGTAAGGCGGAGGATTAGATAATGGCTAAACCACAAAAAGCGACGAAGAAAAAAGTCAAAAAGAATATCACCGCCGGTATCGTGCACGTGAATTCTACATTCAACAACACACTGGTTCTGATCACAGACGCACAAGGTAACGCTGTGTCATGGTCATCAGCTGGTACAATGGGTTTCCGTGGCTCACGTAAATCTACGCCGTTTGCGGCGGGTGTTGCTGCTGAAGACGCAGGCCGTAAAGCTCAAGAGCACGGCATGAAAGAATTGGAAGTCCGCGTAAAAGGTCCAGGTTCAGGTCGCGAAAGCGCTCTGCGTTCCCTGCAGTCAATCGGCTTCACAATCAAGTCAATTCAGGACATCACACCGATCCCACACAACGGTTGTCGTCCACGTAAACGCCGCCGCGTTTAATAAGTGTTTGGTATTCCGCCTTAATCATGGGGCGGAATGCTTTTTTTAACCAGTAACAAGAGGCCGGTTAAGAGCCGGATGAAGTGAAAAGGAAAACCAAATGATACAGAAAAACTGGCAAGAGCTGATTAAACCGTCAAAGGTTGATATTAACCACGGTAACAACCCACAGATTTCAGGCAAGATCGTTGCAGATCCTCTGGAGCGTGGCTTTGGTCTTACGTTAGGTAACGCCCTGCGTCGTATTCTCCTGTCTTCTCTACAAGGTGCGGCTGTAACAGCTGTACAAATCGAAGGCGTGCTGCACGAGTTCTCTTCAATCGAAGGCGTGCGCGAAGACGTAACAGACATTATTCTGAACATCAAAGCGATCGCAGTGCGTATGCACGTTGAAGGTCCTAAGAAAATGCGTTTGAACGCAGAAGGTCCATGTGAAGTGACTGCCGGCATGATCGAAGCAGGTGCTGATATTGAAATCATGAACCCTGACCTGATCATCTGCACACTTGATAAAGGTGCTAAACTGTCAATGGAAATGACTGTTAACACAGGTAAAGGCTACTGCCCTGCGGCTCAGAACCGCCCGGAAGAAGCACCTGTTGGTCTGATCCCTGTAGACTCAGTATTCTCACCAGTACGCAAAGTATCTTACGAAGTTGAAGATACTCGTGTTGGCCAGATCACTGACTACGACAAACTGACAATGAACATTGAAACAAACGGTGTGATCACGCCTGAAGACGCTGTTGCTTACGCATCACGTATTCTGCAGGATCAACTGCAAGTCTTCATCAACTTCGATGAGCCTCAAGAGCAGTCTCAAGAGAAGGAAGAGGAAGAACTGCCATTCAACCGTAATCTTCTGCGCAAAGTTGACGAACTGGAACTGTCAGTACGTTCAGCAAACTGTCTGAAAAACGACAACATCGTTTACATCGGCGATCTGGTACAGAAGAGCGAAAGCGATATGCTTCGTACACCAAACTTCGGTCGTAAGTCTCTGAACGAGATCAAAGAAGTTCTGGGTACAATGGGTCTGCACCTCGGTATGCAGGTCGAAGGTTGGCCGCCAGAGAACATTGAAGAACTGGCACGCAAACTCGAAGAGCCTTACTAGGCTCTTCACCCCTAGGGCATGGTGCCCGAACCCCGTCTTCTATGGAGACATGTTGGCGGGGGGTGTGATGGCTCTCACACGATATTACTATGTGAGGCCGCAGCGAAAGTGAAAGGAATGACGCTATGAAACACCGTATTAAACAGCGCAAGCTGAATCGTGACTCTCAACACCGTAAGGCAATGCTGGCCAATATGGCTGCGTCTCTGGTAAAGCACGAGCAAATCGTAACAACTTTGCCTAAAGCGAAAGAACTCCGTCCTTTCGTTGAGAAAATCATCACAATGGGCAAGCAAGGTCAGGCAAACCCTGATTGTGCGCTGGCAAAACGCCGTCAGGCAATGTCAGTAATGCGTGACGAAACACAGGTTAAAAAAGTATTCGACGTTCTGGCTGAGCGCTACAAAGACCGCCAAGGTGGTTACTGCCGCGTACTGAAAGCCGGTTACCGTTATGGTGACGCAGCCCCTATGGCTGTGATCGAACTGGTTGACCGTGACCCTGAAGCCAAAGGCAAAGACAGCGGTCCGGTACAGGAATTCGAAACTCCTGATTTCGGTGACATGAAAGTTGCTCAAGGCTAATCAGCCCTGAAGATAAAGTTTTAAAGCGGCCTGCATGAATGTGCGGGCCGTTTTTTTGTGATCCATAGTCTTGAGTTTTAAAAAAAGCCGCACTAAATTTTAGAACTATGACACGTGTAATTATCTTTTTAATGGCCATGATCCTGCCCTTTTTATTTATAGGGCCTGCCAGCGCGCAGGATCGTGCTGTGCCGCAGGAAGATACGCAAATCAAATTGTCTTTCGCCCCGCTGGTTAAGCAGGTCTCTCCTGCCGTTGTAAACATTTACGCAGAGCGCGTGGTCACGCAGCGCGTTAGCCCGTTTATGAGTGATCCGTTCTTCGAACAGTTCTTTGGTGGTTCTTTCGGCTTCGGTAGTGTGCCGCGCCAGCGCGTGGAGAACGCTCTGGGTTCAGGCGTCATCGTCGCTGCAGACGGTCTTGTGGTAACGAACGCCCATGTGGTTGAGGATGCAGATGAGATCAAGGTGATCCTGCCTGATGAGCGGGAATTCGACGCCGTAAAGGTGCTGTCTGATGAGCGCTCTGATCTCGCGCTACTGCGCTTTGATACCGAAGGTGAAGATGTTCCGTTCGTTGAAATGGCTCCTAGTGAATCACTCGAGGTTGGTGATCTGGTGCTGGCGATCGGTAACCCGTTCGGGGTAGGGCAGACCGTGACCAGCGGCATAGTCTCTGCACTCTCCCGTTCTAGCCTGAATATCAATGATTTTAATTTCTTTATTCAAACAGATGCCGCGATTAATCCTGGCAACTCAGGCGGCCCGCTTATTGCAATGGACGGTAAGGTCGTCGGTATCAATAGCGCCATCTACTCACGCAGCGGCGGCAGTATGGGCATTGGTTTTGCTATCCCGTCTGAAATGGTCGCCACGGTCATTGCGGCTGAGGCCGCAGGGCAGGCAGGTGATCATGGTGTTATTCGCCCTTGGCTGGGTGTCAGCGCGCAAAAGGTTACTTCCGATATCGCCAAGTCACTGGATTTAAAACGCCCGATCGGTGTGCTGATCGCGGCGCTACATAGCCATAGCCCCGCACGTAAGGCAGGGCTGAATGTTGGTGACGTGGTGCTGGCCGTCAATGGTAACGATGTGCGTGACCCGTCGGAAATGAAATTCCGTATGGCAACAGTGCCTTTGGGTGAGCACGCGGTCTTCTCGGTGCTCAGTAAAGGTAAGCAAAAGGATAACAATTGACAAAGTCGCGCCGGGAACAAGCCGATCGCACCGCCTGATAAGCCAGACCGTGATGAGACTGTATTATCAGGACGTCACCCGTTTGACGGTGTCACAGTCGCCAATTTAAATCCCGCTGTGGCCTTGGAGTATGCACTGGACGTGGATGAAGAAAAGGGCGTTGTGGCTGTGGGTTTTGTGCGCCGAAATCTGGCTATGCGCTTTTTAGGTGAGGGCGATATAATCAAATCTGTAAACGGCAAAGCCATTCAAACGGTCAATGATCTTGAGGAGGTTTTAAAAACAAGCTCTTCCCGCGGCTGGGAAGTTGTCGTCAGCAGCGGCGGGCTGGAAAGCCGTATATTACTCAGATAAATTACTGAACTGCGGGCGCGCTTATCGGGGCTGCAATCTGCTGACCTGCAAGGTAACCACCAACAGGCGCCGCTGTCACTGAGAGTGCAAGGCCAAGCATCAAAGCGTTTAATGTATTGGGCGCTTTGGAGCCAAAACGGCTGCTCATAGCATCGTTCACGTAGCCATTAGTGTTTAGTGCCGCAGATGTAAACATACCTGTGAGAAGGGACTGCGCAACGATTTGTGCTGTAGAAGATCCGTCGACAAGGCCAATAGCAGTGGCGGCTGTCGCGAACAGCGCTGGCAGCGTTAATTGTCTTCTAGCTGTTTCGGCAACTGATGTCATGGCATAATCCCTATATCTAAATATTAAACTTTAATAGGGTTTTACTGCGTAAATTGCTCAGATGTCAAGAAATATGGAAATATTATGCGCTGAGAGCCATATTATCAATAAGGCGCGTCTTACCAAGCCATGCTGCAACCAACACTCTGTCCCATTCAGGCTTGATGGTGAGGTAATCAATCTTATCAAAGCCAGCATCTTTTAACTTGCGAATACCGTTCTCGATCGTCGCCGCACGTTCGTTTTCATTGACTGTCGCAACATCGCGTAGAACACGGTTCAAGATGCGGGCGCTTGCGATCTCTGTGCCAAATAGATAGGCGTTACGGGATGAAAGCGCAAGCCCTTCCGCGTCACGTGCAGTCTCGCCGCCGATAATCTCTATGGTCAGGTTTTCAGCCTCAGTCATCTCCTTGATGACTTGTAACTGCTGATAATCCTTTTCTCCGAATACGGCGACATCGGGACGCATCTGCATAAAGAGGCGATGCACTACGGTGGCAACGCCGTCAAAGAAATGCGGACGGAAATCACTCTCCAGCCCTTGCGCCGCCCTTCCTGCCTTCACAGTAATCTCTGTCCCATTCGGGTACATATCTTCGGTACGTGGTAAATAGACAAGGCCTACACCGACCGTTTGCAGCTTGGCCAGATCGCCATCCACATCACGCGGATAGCTGTCAAAATCTTCGTTCGGAGCAAACTGGGTCGGATTCACATAGATGCTAACGCTGACCACATCGGCTTTTGAGGCTGCGAGTTTCATAAGACCTAGGTGTCCGTCATGCAAAGCGCCCATTGTCGGGACAAAGCCAACCGTTTTGCCGCCTGCCTTTATAGCATCGACCGCGGATTGAAGCTCCTCCAGACTGCGGGCGATGATCATGCGGCTTCTTTAATCTCGGTTTCTGGCTTTACTGTGTAAAGGTTCTCGATGCGCGGGAATACACCTTCACGAACATCGGCAGCCCATTTGGAAATAGCGCCATCAATGTCCTGACGCAGTGTAGCGTATTCTGTTACGAACTTTGGAGGGACATCATGCAGCATACCCAGCAAATCATCTGTCACCAAAATCTGACCATTACAATGCGCAGACGCGCCAATACCGATGGTCGGAATATCAATCGCATCAGTTACAACAGCAGCGGCCTCATGAACAGTGCCCTCAATCACCATCATAAAAGCACCGGCAGCTTCAACAGCAAGGGCATCGGCAATCAGCTTTGTGACTTGCATATCATCCTTGCCTTTGATCTTGTATCCGCCTTCTTTAACAACGGATTGCGGCTGCAGACCGATATGCCCCATTACAGGAATGCCGGCTTCGACAATTGCTTTGATCTGGGCGCGCATATCAACGCCGCCTTCTAGCTTCACACCATCTGCGCCTGTTTGCGCCATCAGGAACTGCGCGTTTTTAACTGCCTCTTCAACACTATCTTCGTAACTGCCATAAGGCATATCTATAATGACGGGGCACTCAGGCTCAGCGCGCATAACGGCTTTACCGTGCGCAGCCATCATCTCGAGCGTTACACCTGTGGTATTCTCCATCCCATACAGAACCGTGCCGACACTATCGCCAACAAGCAAAAGATCAACGTGCGGCGCAAGGCTCTTCGCCATCGGAGTTGTATAGGCAGTCAGGCATACCAGTTTGTGCGGCTGGAAGTTGTCGTTCTGGTAGTCTTTCAAAGTTGCCATGTGTAATGCTCTTTCTGTAAGTGGAAATGAGTAGCCATAATTAACAATATTTGCTCCCGTGTCCAGAAACTGTTTATGCCTGTGATTGCATTACCCCCGTGATTGCTCTAAATCATAGATATGGTCGATCTATTTCAAAAAGATACTGCGGTGGCAGCAAACCAGTCAGAGGGCGATTCCACGCGGCCGCTCGCCGATCGCCTGCGTCCGAAAACACTCGATGAAGTGGTAGGACAAGATCATCTTGTTGGCGCGAATGGCACACTGTCTAAACTGATTAAAAGCGGACGTATGGTCTCGCTGGTCTTCTGGGGGCCTCCCGGATGTGGCAAGACAACGCTGGCCCGTATTCTGGCGCAGCATACTGACCTGCATTTTGAACAGATATCTGCGATTTTTTCTGGCGTGGCTGATTTGAAAAAAGTTTTTGAATCCGCACGCATTCGTAAACAGAACGGCAAGGGGACATTGCTGTTTGTGGACGAGATTCACCGTTTTAATAAATCACAGCAGGACGCGTTTCTGCCTGTTGTAGAAGACGGCACGATTACATTGGTGGGAGCCACAACTGAAAACCCGTCCTTTGAATTAAACGCCGCCCTGATGTCACGCTGTCAGGTCATGGTGCTAAAGCGTCTGGATGATGAGGCACTGGAAAAATTACTGGCTCGCGCCGAAGAGGAAGCGGGCACAAAATTACCTGTTGATGACGCCGCGCGAGAAGCGCTGAAGGCTATGGCTGATGGTGACGGTCGCTATGCGCTAACGATGGCAGAGCAAGTCTTTGCACAAAATGAGGAGTTGGATGTAGAAGGTCTAACAGCGCTCGTGAATAAGCGAGCGCCGCTCTATGATAAAAGCGATGATGGTCATTATAATCTGATAAGTGCCTTGCATAAATCCGTGCGCGGCAGTGACCCTGATGCGGCGCTATATTGGTTTGCGCGGATGCTGGCAGGCGGTGAAGACCCGCGTTTTCTGGCGCGCCGCATTACGCGTATGGCCAATGAAGATATCGGTCTCGCTGATCCGCAAGCTGTTCAGCATTGCCTTGTGGCATGGGATACATATGAACGCTTGGGCAGTCCTGAAGGTGAGTTGGCTCTGGCACAAGCTCTGGTCTATGTCGCAACCGCACCGAAGTCTAATGCGGTTTATACGGCTTATAAAACAGCTCTGCGGGCAGCCAATGAGACTGGGTCGTTGATGCCGCCGAAGCATATTCTGAATGCCCCGACCAAGATGATGAAAGATCAGGGCTACAGTGACGGGTATCAATATGATCATGATACGCCCGAAGGCTTTTCCGGTCAGAATTACTTCCCTGATGAAATGAAGCGCCCGCAATTTTATAGTCCGCCCGACCGCGGCTTCGAGCGCGATATCAATAAGCGTTTAAGTTATTGGCAAAAGCTGCGCGACCAAAAATCATAAACATACGACACGACTTGTATTGATTACTCTATCGGCTTGGGCTTTCGAATGCGGCGTCTGTTGCGAACAAGCATATTTAGAACTTCAACGCCGATCGAAAACGCAATCGCAAAGTATAGATAGCCGCGCGGAATATGGAAGTGCAACGCATCGGCAATCAGGGCGACACCAACCAGTAGCAAGAAACTAAGCGCGAGCATCTTGATCGTCGGGTGCTTTTCGATAAAGGCGGCGGTCGGTTCTGCGGCAACCATCATAACGCCAATGGCGACACAAACTGCGGCAATCATAACAGGCAGATGATCGGACATACCAACGGCTGTAATGACGGAGTCTAGCGAAAATACCATGTCCAGAACGGCTATTTGCGCAATGACACCAAAGAATGTATGTACCTTCTTCTTGCCGCCATCTTCGTGATCATCGCCTTCAATTTCGTGGTGAATTTCATCCGTTCCTTTGAACAGCAGGAACAAGCCACCGATCAATAGAATGATGTCTCGCCATGAAACCTCGTGATCCCACACCGCAAAGATCGGTTTGGTTAAGCTCATGATCCATGCGATGGAGGCAAGCAAGCCTATCCGCATGACCAGCGCCATGATCAGTCCGATGCGCCGTGCCTTGGCCTGCTGGTCTTTGGGCAGATAGCCCGAGACGATCGACAAGAAAATAACGTTATCAATGCCTAGAATGATTTCCAGCAATGTCAGCGTCAGAAAGCTGGCCCATACCGCGGGGGAAGTCAGCATTTCAGCAATAGAGAGGTCAGCAACGGGCGCTATTTCGGTGATCATTGAGGAATCCTATTTAAGCAATTGGATAAAAACGATAATAATGCTATGTAACTTAACATCAAACACAGGTGTTGTATGCAGATGATTTTGGCCATAGCCGCAGGCGGCGCAGTAGGGGCAGTGCTGAGGCACTATCTCAATAGTTTTGCTGCCGCGCTGCTGGGAACAGGTTTCCCTTATGGTATCTTTGCTGCGAATATTTTGGGCTCTTTTTTGATGGGCGTTCTGATTGTTTATTTTGCGCTGGCGGGCGAGGGAACGCAAACCATGAAAGCATCGTTTTTAACGGTAGGGCTTTTGGGTGCGTTTACAACATTTTCAACATTCTCGCTGGACGCGGCACTGATGATTGAGCGTGGACAGTTGATAACCGCAGGTCTTTATATCGGCGGCTCAGTGGTGCTGGCAATCGGCGGTTTGTTTTTGGGTATGGCTATTACAAGGATATTTTTGGCATGAGTGATGTGCGTGAAGTTGTAGTAAACGGAGCAGATGACGGGCAGCGACTGGATCGCTGGCTGAAGAAAAATGTACCTGAGCTTCCTTATGCTCTGGCGCAAAAGCTTATCCGTAAAGGCGCGATTAAGGTGAACGGTAAAAAAGCCAAGACTGACACGCGTCTTGCGACCGGAGAAATCGTGCGTCTGCCTCCTATGGAAGATAAACCGAAGGCGCCGTCTTACCGCGTGAGCCCTGACGATGAAAAGTTGATTAAATCCTGTGTCATTTTTGATGACGGCGATCTTGTGATCCTGAATAAGCCTGCAGGTTTGGCAACACAGGGCGGCGGCGATGAAAAGCGCCATATTGATGGTATGGTCTCCGTGCTTACAAATAAGGAAGGCATAGCCCCGCGTCTGGTGCACCGTCTTGATAAGGAAACATCGGGCGTTCTGGTCCTGGCACGTAGTCCCGAAGCGGTACGCAGGCTCGGGAAAATGTTCCAAGGCCGCGATATCCGCAAGCTGTACTGGGCTGTTACACTGGGCGTGCCCGCACAGCGCGAGGGTGAGATTCGTGCGCCGATCGGCAAAACCAAAGGTCCGATCAAAGATAAGATGATTATCGATGATGAAGACGGTAAGCACGCGATTACCGATTTCGTTGTGGTTGATAAAGTGCAGGGGCAATCAGCCTTCGTAGCATTCATGCCGCGCACAGGTAGAACACACCAGATCCGCGTTCACGCGAGTGAAATTCTGGAGTGCCCGATTGTGGGCGACTCCCGTTATCACGGCAAAGGTGAAAAATGGGGCGAGATGGAGCAGCTGACTTTGGCGAATAGGCTTCATTTGCACGCAAGGCGTCTGGTCTTTAACCACCCGATTACAGATTCCCCGCTCGATGTTTGGGCTGACCTGCCTAAAGATTTGGTGAAAAGCTGGAAAACGCTAGGATTTAATCCATCTGAGAAAATCGACCCTTTTGAAGAACTGTTCTAAGGGCGCGAAGGATAAGGAAAACACAATATGGTCATGTTCAAAGAAGATGAAGAGCGTATCAAGGCGCAGGAAAAAGCCGAGAAGCTTGCCAAGCGCACACCGCTGGGGAAATGGTGTAGACGCCTTGTAAAGGTCACATTGATCCTTGGTGTATTACTTTTCATTGGCTTGACCTTACTTAGCCGCATTGCGGGAAACAGCGAATATCTACAGCGCGGTGTAACCGAGTTTATGGAAAGCTCGACCGGCATGAAAGTCGCTATCGGTGAGTTTCATTATCTAAAACTATTCCCGAATGTGGGCATCCATCTGGAAGATGTACAGTTAACTGATCCCGACACGCAAGCCGTAACAGCAAGCGCGACCGAATTCCAATATGAGTCAGGCTTTTTCGATTTGATGTTCTCGCGCAACCGCATGAGTGTGCTGTCCATCAAAGAAGCGTTTGTCAGCAAAGCTCTGACAGGGCGCCGTAACCTGAACATCACGCAGGCAGGTCTTGATGCCAATGCCCTAGGCAAAGGGCAGCCGGGACTGTCAGCGAGCGGCACATGGGGCAAAGATGCATTCGCTGTGGCAATGGCTGGCGAAGTCGAGATGGCTGGAGAGAACATTAAATCATTTCAGCTAGTTAAAAATGGAGCATTCAACGCCAAAATTGGCGCCGTGGTAATTGAAGGCTCTGTTGGCGCGAGCGCGATTGGCGGCACGAAAATTGACGTTACAAAACTGACCGACTCGAAAATGACTGCGACGGGCGAGATTACCTACAACAAGAGCTGGGGCGAACATAAGGTCGGGTTTGATCTGGCGATTGATCGTAACAAGCTTCAAGGCGATGTGGCGATCTCCCCTGAACTGGTCAAAGGCGATATTTATAGCCCGCAATTCCATATGGAAGATATAGATTCAACGGTCGATATGATTACGGCCTTTAGTGATTTGCTTAGTGACGACACTCAGGAGCGTTCAAAAGATATCAGCCTTCCTGAAGGCCGCGTCGAAGTCGATTTCGAGCTGGATGAATTGATGGGTAAGAACGTTAATCTGGGCAAGCTTGAAATACCTGTACGCATTAACGGCAATAAAATGACGATTAATAGCGTGAAGGGCACATTCAGCGGCGGCAAAGTCGATTTGGAAATGGTACTGGATACGTCTGTTTCTCCCACCTCTATGATGTTGAAGGGCAATATGAAAGACTGGGATTACGGCCAAATTCAGGAAGTGTATCTAAGCCGCAAAAACCTCGCAGGTGATGCCGATGTCTTTGTGGAGCTGACGGCGAACGGCAATAATTTCGACGCAATGATGAATGCCTTGAATGGTAAAATCACGATGATCGCGGGTGAAGGCCAGTTTGAATCCAAAGCGCTGAACGTTTGGGGCGCAGGTTTGGTGAATGCGATTATGCCTAGAATCGGTGATAACGATTTAACAACGTTAAATTGTATGGTTGCTGACTTCACCGTTGAGAACGGTGTGGCGAAAGCTGATCCGTTATTTCTGGATACAGCGCGTTTGAAAGTTGTTGGTGACGGCAAAGTGAATTTGGCACGCCAGACGATTGATTTGACTCTCGAACCTGAAGCCAAAGGCGCGGCCTTCTTGGATATCGCGACAGCGGTCAACGTTAAAGGCCCTCTGGCGAGCCCTGATATCGGCCCCTCAACATTCTCGTTGCTGGAAAAAATCGGTGGCCTGGCGCTGGGGGCTATTAACCCTGCCTTCCTGGCATTCAGTATGACCGATCTGGGGCTGACAAATAATCACCCATGCGCCAAATTCTTCAATGAAGATGGGCAAGCAGCGCCAGCTGCGGAAAAAGCAGACGAAGCGCCTGCTAAGAAAACTGAAGAGCCAGCACCTGCAAGCTCTGCAAATGAAGGTGTGAACGAATAATGAAGCGTTTTTATAAGCTCGTTAGTCATGCCCCCGCAGCAGGTGGTTACGAAGTTCATTTGGATGGTAAGCCTGTTAAGTCGCCGGCCAAGCGAGCGCTGGTCTGTGTGACAGAACCACTGGCATTATCGATCGTGCGCGAATGGGCGGATCAGGGCGAACATATTGATCCTGAAACTATGCCGCTGACACAAATCCTGACAACGCAGATTGATGTTGTATCAGAGCAGCGCGAAGATATGACGGCCGAGGTTCTGCGTTTTCTGGATACGGATTTGATCTGCTATCGAACCGATGAACCGCAAGCAATGGCAAAAGCGCAGGCGGCGGTCTGGGATAAATGGGTGGAATGGATGAACGCGCATACAGGCGCAACATTGCAAACCACAACAGGTCTGGCCGCGCTAAAGCAAGACCAGATAATCCATGAGAAGCTTGCCGCAGACGTAAAGGCGATGGATGAAGCCGATTTTACCATCTATCAAATGTTGGTGCCGTTAACAGGCTCGGCCATATTGCCGCTGGCCTTTGTCAAAGGGCAGGCTAGGCCTGAAGACCTATATGAAGCCGCCAATGTAGAAGAAAATTATCGCGCCGAAATCTACAACGAAGACTTCTATGGCACCGCGCCGCATCAGGAGCAGAAGCAAAATGCCATGCGCCGTGATCTCAGGGCCGCACGTGAATTTCTCGACTTTCTGAAATCATAAACTTCGCATCGCACAAAAATTTTTCTTGATCTTGTCATGGGTTTCATGAGAGCTTGGAAAAGTGCCTGTGCGCACAAGTTTATAAAAACAACACGGAATAGACCCATGAAGAACACATTTGCGAGATATCTTGTGCCTTCTTTCGGTATTTCCGGGTTCATGGCAAAACGTCACAACTGACGTCTTCCCCAAGGACCCGTTAAGCCGAAGAGCTGGGTCCTCTTACGCGTTTTTAAAACTCTTCCGTATCACGACAGATTTTTACGCATTCGAAGACCCTCTGCTATTGGGGCATTTCGTGCTGTAATTTTATTACAAAGCAATAAACCAACGATAAGAAAACGAGAAAAACCATGTTGGAAAAAGTAAATTATAAAGATGTAATCCGATTTTCATTCGCCTATTGGGGGCGGCAGAAAAAGATGTGGCCTGCGCTGCTTGGTCTGATGGGGCTGGCCGCGGTCTTGGATACGCTGTTCCCCGTGATGACGGGCGTACTGGTCAGCGCGATTGATAACAACGCGAGTGCCGATGTGCTGCTATGGACTTTTGCGGGCTTTTTGGCGCTGGAGTTCTTCTATCACACGACACGTAACGGCTCTATCTGGGTATGGAACCGTTTTGCGCTGAAAAACCTGCGCGGTATCGTGACCGAAGCATTTGGCAAGGTGCAGCGTTTTTCAACTGACTGGCACGCCAACAGCTTCGCGGGCGGTACGGTACGCAAGATTACACGTGGTATGTGGTCATTCGATACCTATGAAGACATTATCTTCATGTATCTGTACCCGACCGCTGTTGTGATGTTATCGACCATTATCATCATGGCCATTAAATGGCCGATTATGGGTCTGGTCACCGCAGGCGTTGTTGTGGTCTATGTGGCAAGTTCGATCTTCACTGTTGTGAAAATCAACGCCCCGCGCTTCCGCCGCTCTGCTGCTGAAGACACCAAAGTCGGTGCGGCATTGGCAGACGCGATCACGGGCTGCCCGACGGTCAAAAGCTTTGGTCGCGAAAAGTCCGAGGAGCTGCGCTTTGGCGGTGTCGTCAATAACTGGAGCGGGGCTGCCGTCAATGCATGGCAGGTGGCCAACGGTACGGATTTGATCCGCCGTTACATCTCCATCCTGATGATGGGGGTCATGGTCGGTAGTGCCATCTTGCTGTGGAAACAAGGCCGTGCCGATACGGGCGACGTGGTGTTCGTGTTCACAAGCTTCATTGTATTGTCTGCATATTTGCGACATATCGGGGAGCAAGTTGCTAACCTGCAACGCGCCATTACTGAGATGGAAGATGTCATCTGGTACTGGAAGACAGACATTGCCGTAAAGGATGCCAAAGACGCAAAAGACTTCGTGCCTGGTGAAGGCGAGATTGTCTTTGATAAGGTAACCTTTGCGTATAAAGGCCAAGAAGAGCCGATCTACAAAGACTTTGATATCCGCATTGCGCCGGGTGAAAAAGTCGCGCTGGTCGGTCACTCT
The DNA here is from genome assembly GCA_012960155.1 of Micavibrio sp. Taxonomy (GTDB): domain Bacteria; phylum Pseudomonadota; class Alphaproteobacteria; order Micavibrionales; family Micavibrionaceae; genus UM-FILTER-47-13. The sequence goes on from DUBU01000016.1 coordinate 28,667, forward strand.
GGTTCCGGTAAGTCTACCTTCGTCAAAGTCCTGCAACGTCTATACGACATTCAGGACGGACAGATCAGGGTTGATGGTCAATGTGTCGCCGCCGTCACGCAGTCATCGCTGCGTAAAGGCATGGCACTGGTACCGCAAGAGCCGATCTTGTTCCATCGTTCTCTGGCTGAAAACATTGCTTATGGCAAGCCGGAGGCATCCATGGACGAGATCATCGCCGCCGCCAAACAGGCATACGCCCACGAATTTATCGAGGCATTGTCTGAAGGTTACAAAACCTTGGTGGGCGAGCGTGGTATCAAGCTCTCCGGTGGTGAACGGCAACGTGTGGCAATCGCCCGCGCCATTCTGGCCGATGCGCCTGTCCTGATTCTGGACGAAGCAACATCGGCGCTGGATTCAGTGTCCGAACACTACATCCAGAAGGCGCTGGATACGTTGATGGAAGGGCGCACGACCATCACCATCGCCCACCGTCTGGCGACGATTAAATCGGTCGATCGTATTCTGGTCTTTGATCAGGGTCGGATTGTCGAACAAGGTCGTCACGATGAATTGGTGACACGCGAAGGCTCTGTCTACCGTCGTCTGTTTGAAATGCAGGCACTGGACTTGGTGGGCGAAGACTACGCCGAAGCCGATAAAGAACTATCAGGGGAGGCCGCTGCGTAAGCGGCCTTTCTTTTATAAAAGCTTAGAACCAGCTTTTGTTATCACCCATGCGGTGACCTTTGGCTGCGCGCAAAATACCCTTTGAAATACGATATAACATATAGGCAATCAGCGGCGCGCCGCCGATCACTGTGGCCGTAAGTAGGGGGCCTTTATTGGCAAGGATGTAGTCATCCATACAAAGCTGTGCAATGTTATTGAGCGTTTGCATATCTGTAGCGGTAAGGCCGCCATTTTCGTTGACGCAGTTATGAAAGACCGTCAGGTCTAAATTGCCGAAAAGATAAGACAAAGCCACTGTCATTGTGAGGATACCGAACAGACCTGCAATCCAGATCGTGCGGATGATGAATGTCATATGATCATTCATCAATGTTTCTTCGCCTGATTTAGCGCGTAGGATATAGGCGGATATCATAACACCGAAGAATAAAACAAAGGCGATCACAGCTGCAGGAAGATTGGGTAGAAACGTCATAAAGAGCGACACAACAAATGCCGCATATACATTCTTGATGATCTTTTCTTCGTTCTTCATAGCTTCAGATCTCCCATAAATGATTTAGCGTCGCCCGAATAATTTTTCAATATCGGCAAGGCTCAGCGATACCCATGTCGGCCGCCCGTGATTACACTGCCCTGAATGCGGCGTGTCTTCCATCTGGCGTAGCAAGGCATTCATCTCGTCTGTGTTCAGGCGGCGACCCGACCGCACGGAACCATGACAGGCCATGGTCGATAAAATGTGGTTCAGCTTTTCTTCCAGCAATGTGGTCTCGCCGCTCTCGGTCAGCTCATCAGCGATATCCTTGATCAGTTTCTCGATATTCACGCGGCTGCCTAAAATCGCAGGCAGGCTGCGCACAGCTATCGCGCCTGCGCCGAAGGGCTCAACCTCAAGGCCAAGCTTGGATAAGACATCAGCCTGATCAATAAGACGCTGAGCTTCACTCTCCTCCAGATCAACAATCTCCGGTGACAGCAAACCTTGCTTTTCAATACCGCGCTCGGCCATTTGGGCTTTGAAACGCTCATAGACAAGGCGTTCATGCGCGGCGTGCTGGTCAACGATGACCATGCCCTCACTTGTTTGCGCGATAATATAATTTTCATGCACCTGTGCGCGCGCAGCGCCAAGCGGATATGTTTCGGCTACGGACGGTGTCTGTTCTTCCTGTATCTCGGCGCGGGCATGAGGCTGCAAACCTTCAAAAGGCTGATAGTGCTGCTCGACTTTTTCCGCCATAGCCTGATTGGCAGACGGGCTGTAGAAGCTGCCGCCACCAAATGATGATTGCGACGGACGGCCCATTGGCAGCGCGGGACTATGCATTTGCGGACGCAGCGCACCGAAGGCCTGATGTGAGACTGTGGTGGATGTTTGCTGCCCGTGTTCATGCAGAGAGTGCTTCAGAGCACTAACAATCAACCCGCGCACTAATCCAGCATCTTTAAAACGTACCTCGGCTTTAGCGGGGTGGACGTTCACATCAACATCGGATTGTGAGACTTCCAAGTAAAGCGCCAGCATCGGGTGACGATCACGCGCAAGCAAATCCATATAGGCGCCGCGCACAGCGCCTGTCATCAGCTTATCGCGAACAGGGCGTCCGTTCACAAACAGATACTGGTATTGCATGGTGCCACGGTTCAATGTTGGCAAGCCCGCAAAACCATGCAGGCGGATGCCTTCACGCTCGGCATCGATCTTGATTGCGTTCTCTGCAAAATCCTTGCCCAGAATGGCCGATAGACGATCCAGCGGCTCACTGGCAGCAAGCTTAAGGGCCGTCTTGCCATCATGGGTCAGGGTAAACGCAACTTGGGGGAAGGCCATTGCAAGACGCGTAATGGTATCTTTCACAGCCATGAACTCGGCACGTTCGGTTTTCAAAAACTTCAAACGGGCGGGGGTGGCGTAAAATAGGTCACGGACTTCCAGCGTTGTGCCTTTTGGATGGGCGCTGGGCTTGACGGCAGATTTTTTGCCGCCTTCAACTGTAATCTCCCATGCATCACCACTTTCGGCATCACAGGTCTTAATGTTGACGCGGGCAACAGAAGCAATGGACGGCAAAGCCTCGCCGCGGAAGCCCAGATGGTCAATATGCAGCAGATCATCATCAGGCAGTTTAGAGGTTGCGTGACGATCAAGCGCGGCTTTCAGTTCTTGTGTACTCATACCAAACCCGTTATCAGCCACACGGATCAGGCTTTTACCGCCTGCCTGAAGGTCGATATCAACGCGCGTGGAGCCCGCATCAATAGCGTTCTCCACCAGCTCTTTAACGGCGGCGGCAGGTCTTTCAATCACTTCACCGGCGGCGATCTGATTGACCAAGGTGTCTGGCAAATGTCTTATACGCATAGGCTGATACTAGCGGAGAACAAGGATAAAAGGGAAGGTGCGATCTATGGTATTCCCCAGCCTAATACTATGAAAAGGCGAAGGGTTTGCTTAGTCATCTTTGCGGTAGCGCTCATCAATATCGGCGTCTGCTGTGTTAGAACCGCTCATATCTGCGCCATCCAGAAGGGCCCCGGATAAATCAGCGCGTCGTAAGTCACAATCAATCATGATCGCATAGGATAAATCAGCACCATTCAGGATCGCATCATTCAGCTGCGCGCCATTTAATACCGCATACCGCAGATTGGCCCCAGATAGATTAACGCGCTGCAACCATTCGCTACCGTCAGGATTTTTAAAATGCAAAGGCGTTAAATTGGCACCTGACAAATCGGCACGGGATAGCATAGCGTTCTTTAATGATGTGCCGCGTAGATCAATATCTTTCATATTGGCATCACGAAAATCGGAACGATCGAGCAGGGCACTCTGTATTTGTGCGCCTTCCAGATCCTGACGCAGGAAGTTGGCACCGACAGCCTTGAGGGCTGTCAAAGGGCGTGCGGACAAATTCTCGATTTTACGAAGGTCATAACCGCTCAAGTCCAGGCGTTCGCCTTGTCCGCCAGCAGATTTAACCCATGTGGCGTGTTTATCCAGCATCTCCGGCAGCGTGGCGGCAATATCTTCAACCTTTTCTCCCATCGCTTCATCGGTCAAGGCTTCCTTGATGTTAGAGCCGCCTGTTTCCGCCGCCTCAAGTATGGTGCCGGTCATAATGGATGAAGCGAGGTTAGCTTTAGACAAATTCGAGCCTGTAAAATCGGCATCCGATAGATTGGCACCTTCCATATTGGCGCCACGAAAATCAGCATCTTTCACCACCACGCCTGATAAGTCAGCATCCGAAAAATCAGCGGCAGAGGCGCGAGAGCCTGAGAGGTTTGTTTCACGTAGCTTGGCACCTGAGAAGATCGTGCGCTGGGCGGCGCTGCCGACGCGGTCATCGGACATTTTTTTATCTTCCAGAATGCCGCGGTGACCTTTTTCCATCACCTTGCCTTCGCGCAAATCGGCAGATGCCATATCCGCACCTTTAAGGTTGGCGCCTGCAACATAGGCGCCACGGAAATCAGCGCGCGTAAAATCAGCATCTTCCAGATTGGCATTGCGCAGATCACACGCAAAGAATGATACGCCCTTGAAGGTTCCTTTTCTCAAAATAGCGTTCTGTAAGACAGAGCCTGTAAAGTCGGCCTGCGATAAATCACTACCTTTAAAATCAAGGTTACTAAGGTCTTTGAATTTTAAAACCGCACGCGCACCGCCTCGTATACCTTTCAAAAAGGTAACGTGCTTCTTCATGACTTCGTCCAGCGCTTGCTGCGAGAGTCTTTCTAAACCAGAATTTGAATCTTTAGGGGGCACGGTCATGCCTTGGCGGTTAGAGTAAAATTACAGCCGACAGTATAGCACAGCAATTTAGCTCTAGAGAATCCCTATCTTTTTCTGCAATGCGTCAGTTGACGGATCGCGCATGGCATTCGGGTTGTCCAGCAAGTCATTCGCTAGCTCTTTCCCAAGCTCAACGCCCCATTGATCAAAGCTATTGATGCCCCAAAGAATGCCCTGAACGAATACTTTGTGTTCATACAGCGCCAGTAACATACCAAGGTAGTATGGATCAAGCTGCGGCATCAGGAGTGTCGTGCTGGGGCGATTACCGCTAAAGACGCGATGCGTGTTGCCGCCCGCTTCATCAACGGTACGGCCTGTCATCAACGCACGTGATTGCGCCAGCATATTGGCCATCAGCATTTTATGATGCGGGTCTGTGTTGTAATCACTTTTGATTGCGCCGATAAAATCACAAGGGATAAGCGCTGTGCCTTGGTGGATCAGCTGGTAAAACGCGTGCTGCCCGTTTGTGCCTGGCTGACCGAAGACCACGGGGCCTGTCACTACATCCATCGGGTTGCCGTGACGATCAACACCCTTGCCGTTGGATTCCATATCCAGCTGCTGTAGCCAGTCGGCGAAGTGCTTCAGATTTTGCAAGTAAGGCAGAACGGCGTAGCTCTCCGCATCACAGAAATTGCGATACCAAAGACCAATCAGACCCAATAGGATCGGCATATTCTCTTCGGCGGGCGCATCACAGAAATGTTTATCCATGGCATGCGCGCCGTTTAAGAGCTTATCAAAATTATCGTAACCAACAGCCAGCGCGATCGATAAACCAATGGCTGACCATAGGGAATAACGTCCGCCAACCCAGTCTTTGAACGGGAACATATTCGCCGCATCAATACCGAAGCCTGTAACGGCCTCTTCATTGGTCGACAGCGCCACAAAATGTTTTGCAACAGCAGCTTCATCACCTAAAGCATCCAGTAGCCATGTTTTGGCCGTGCGCGCATTGGTCATTGTTTCCTGCGTCGTGAATGTTTTGGACGCAATCAAGAACAGCGTCGTTTCAGGATCGCAGTCTTTTAAAACTTCTTCGATATCGGCCGCATCAATATTAGAAACAAATCGTACCGTAATATTTTCTTTTTGGTATGGTTTTAAGGCTTCAACAACCATACGGGGGCCAAGATCGGAGCCGCCGATGCCGATATTAACAACGGTTTCTACGGCCTTGCCAGTGTGGCCTGTCCAGCTACCGCTGTGAACCTGATCGCAAAAATCTTTCATCTTGGCGCGGACGGATTGAATAAACGGCATGACGTTCTCGCCATCAACTTCGACCACATCCTCTGCAGGGCGGCGCAATGCGGTATGCAGCACCGCACGGTTTTCAGTGTTATTGATCTTTGCGCCGCTGAACATTTGATCGCGCCAGCCTTCAACATCGCGTGCCTTGGCAAGGGCGAGCAGGGCGTTCATGATATCGCCTGTCACAAGGTTCTTGGAAAAATCCATCACCATGCCGTCCAGTTCAACGCTGTAGCTTTCCGCGCGCTTAGGGTCTGCGGCGAAAACATCGCGCATATTCATATCTTTGATCGTGCTATGCAGATCAGAAAGATTTTGCCATGCGGAGAGTGATTTTAGTGATGGTACGTTATTCGACATTCGGTAATTCCGTTACTGTTTTATCTGCGGTAATTGATTCAGGTTTGCCAACCAGAATAATGGCTAGCGCATCTTCTTTAAGCAAATCTTTGGCAACCGACAAGATATCTTCGGCAGTAACGGCATTTATTTTTTCATCATAGCTATCCAGATAGTTCGCAGGCAGGTCTTCCAGCTGCAGTGACAGCATCAAACCGGCAATACGATCAGTGGACGAAAGGCTCAGCGGCAGCGAGCCCGTTAGGTATGATTGCGCACGTGTTAGTTCGTCTTCGCTGACAGGTTCTGTGCGCATACGGGCAAATTCCTGCTCGGCTAGCGACAGTAACTCGGCAACACTTTCATTCTTTGTCGATGTTGAAAGTGTGAGCGATGCCAGGTGATCCATTTCGGACATCCCTGTATAAACGCCGTAAGTCAGGCCGCGCTGCTCTCGAATAACATCCATTAAGCGAGATCCGAAGCCGCCGCCGCCTAAAATGTAGTTCATGATTTTGGCAGGGTAGTAACGCGGATCATCACGGCCGATTGCATCCTGTGTCGCGCGGATCACCGTCTGCGGAATGTCCTGCTCATAAACAGTGATTGTGCCGGCATTCTGGATTGTTAAATCAGCAACCTCTGTCAGCTGCGCTGTTTCCGGTAAACCTGCAAAAGCCTCGTCAATCTCTGCTTTTAATTCTTCGGCGGTAATATCCCCTGTAACAGCAATCATCAGATTGTCTTTAGCTAGGCGCGGCAATACTTTTGAACGCAGCTTCTCTGCCGTCACACCTGCCAAACCTGAAATTGTGCCACCGCTATTCTGCGCGTAAGGATGACCTTGAAAGGCAACATCGTTGAGAATGCGCGCTGCTTTCCATTCAGGGTCGGACAGGGAAGAGCGAATGCGTGCCGTGTGCGATGCGCGCATACGGTCCAGTGCTTCTTCTTCAAAACGGGGCTCTGTTAAGGCAATGTGCAAAAGATCAAAGGCGAGATCTTTATGTTTTGTCAGCGTCTTTAAATAGCCTGTGAAATTATCGCGATCTGACCTGAAAGAGACGCTGATATTATTGTCTGATAACGTTTTTTGGAATGACTGTGCGTCGTACTCACCCGCGCCTTCATCCATTGTAGAGGACGCCATAATCGTAAGCCCTTGATCTTCGGGGGCGTCCTGTGCAGATCCTGCGCCTTTAAAAGCGTAGCTCATGGCAATGATTGGTAGTGTGTGGTCTTCGACCAGCCATACTGTAATACCACTATCCGTTTTCAGTTCCTGAATATCCAGAAATTTATCGGCGGTAGTTTCTTCTGCAGTGGCAGGCGAACTGTCTTGCGCTTCACCACAAGATGGTAGCGCGATAAGAATCATAAAACCGAGAAGAAGGGAGGCTATCTGTTTCATTCTGCGGACTCCTCAATTTGTTCTGGCGCAGGGGCAGGCTGTGCTTTCGGCAGTAAGTAGCCTGTCGTATACGGGCGATCACCGACATTATCGGGATCCAGATATTTTGCGGCAACAGTCTGGACTTGCTCAGCTGTTACTTGTGAAATGTTGTGGGGCCAGTATTCAATGTCATCAATGCTGCTACCAACTGTTAGTCCGTAGCCGAACACCATGGCAGGGCCTTGCAAGCTATCACGGGCAAAAACGGCCGCATCAATCAGGCGTGTTTTGGCTTCGCTAAGTTCTGTTTCTGTAACGCCTTCGCTCACCAGTTTACGCAGCTGACTATCAATGGCTGTTTCCAGCATATCCATATCTGTACCCTCGGCAGGGTTCGCAGTTATGCGCAGCGTGCCATCAGAACGGGCGCTGCCGCTGTAATGGAAAGAAATGCCAGAGGCGAGCTTCTGCTCTGCGACTAGAGATTTATACATGCGCGCGCTTTGACCGTCGCCCATCACACTCGCTAAAACCTCAAGTGCTAGAGACTCTTCCTTGTTCTGGTTTTCGCTGGGGACGCGGAACACGCGGGATAGCATTGGCTGCTGGATGGAAGGATCGGCAAAGATCAACTTTTGTGTGGCTTTCAGTGGTGGCACTGCTGTCCAGTTATGATCAGGTACTTCGCGGGCAGGAATGCTACCGTAAATACGTTCAGCCAACGGGCGTAGTGTATCCATCGTCACATCGCCAGATACAACCAATATAGCGTTATTAGGCGCATACCATTCTTTGTAAAACGCCATAACATTTTCGCGAGTCAGAGCCTCGGTTTCGTGCAGCCAGCCAATCACAGGGTTAGCGTAGGGATGGTTTGGAAAAACAATGGCATTCATTTGCTCAAAGAAATAACCGCGCGGGTCATTCTCGGTGCGCTGACGGCGCTCTTCCAGAACAACAAGCTTTTCTGATTCAACGTCTTCGGGTGGGAAGATCAGATTAGTCATGCGGTCAGCTTCCATTTCCATCACAGTTTCCAGACGGTCGCTGGAGATTGACTGGAAATAGGCAGTAATATCTTGTGCTGTAAAAGCGTTGTCATTGCCGCCCATGGCTTTGATACGTGTAGAAAATTCGCCTGGCGGTATTTTCTCGGTGCCTTTGAACATCAAGTGTTCAACAAAATGGGCGAGGCCCGATTGACCGCGTTTCTCATCGGCAGCACCAACACCGTACCATACCATATGCGTTATAACAGGAGCACGGTGGTTCGGTACCAGCACAACCTGCATACCGTTATCTAGGGTAAAGTATTCGGCGTTGAAAACCTTCTCTCGGGCGGGGGCTGCGGTATCCTGCGCAGCAGCAGGTAAACTCAAGACAACAAAAAGCAGTGCAAGTAATATCCGCATAATCCAGAAATCCCTTTTCTAAGGTTTACTCTTCGATAGTCGGCGTCTCTCCTTCAGTGACAGGCTTGCCTTCTTCGATGTTCTTTTGCAGGCGCTGTGCTTCAGCTTCCGCATCTACGACAGTGGCCGCAGGTTTGCCGCGATCACCAACCGCAATACCCAGAAGCTTTTCTGCTACGGGTTTTTCACGGGGGTCCATTGCTGCAGTTTCTTGATCGACCACGCGGCGAATACTGTCATCCGCGTTGGTTGCGCCCGCGCTCATAAGCAAAGCCGCTTCACCATCGCGCGGTGCCGCTGTTGCTGATTGCTGTGCGTCAGCGCCAAAGACAACTGCTTGCGCTTCTTTGTCTGTGGTCATTTCTTGTGGTCTCTGCGCACCTGGTGCAGGTGGACGCAATGTATAATCCGGCGGCATTTCTAGCGGCGCGCGCTTTACAACAGCGAACTCATCAGGAGCCTGACGCTCAAGCCCGAGTTGTTTTTTTGCCCCGTCACAGGCAGATAGCGCCAATACGGCCACCAGAAGAACAGGAAATTTACGCATCTTTAGTCTCTGCTTTATTTCGTTTCGGCTCCAAGAATATACTATCGACTATAACGAAGGCAATGCCCAAAACGATGGCCGAATCCGCGATGTTGAAGGCAGGATAATGCCAGGCACCAATGTGAAAGTCCAGAAAGTCTACAACCGCACCGTGAACAAGGCGGTCAATGACATTGCCGAATGCCCCCGCTATAACACAGGCTAGGGCGATAAATAATGGTTTATAACTTACACTGCGCATCCAGAAGGCAAGGCCCGCCACAACGGCCATTGATAAAGCTGCGAGAATATAAGGGCCGTAATCATGCGCGTTACTAAACATCCCGAAACTTACGCCGCGATTCCATACCAGCACGAAATTAAAAAACGGCAACACCTCGACAGGCGATTCCGCAAAATATTTAAGCGCCGCCAGCTTGCTCAGCTGGTCGGCAACTAAAATAACAAGGCCGATAATCAGGGCCTGCAGCTTCATGCTCATTAAGCAGCCTTACGTGTTTTCTGGAAGTGATCTACTGCATCAGCACAGCGATTACAGACACCGTCTTTCTCGCTGCCGACTTCAGGCAAGATCTTCCAGCAGCGCTCACATTTATCGCCGTCTGCTTTTTTGATCGTGATGCCGTCGCTGCCTTCCGTCACAGTGACAGGGGCTGTGATACAGATCTCTGCCAGGTCGACTGTCTTCAAGATCGCTGCCGCATCAGCCGCAACAGCCAGAGTCGGGGCAGCCTCTAGGGAAGAGCGGAGCTCTTTGCTGGCGCGCATCGGCTCGATCGCACCCAGAATATCGCTGCGTGTTTTAGCAATCAGATCCCATTTTTCTTCCAAAGCATCATTCTGCCAGCTGGCTGGGACATCAGGGAAATCGCGCATATGCACGCTCTCCTGATCACCGAATACGCCTTCGGGGCGGTACTGCCACGCTTCCTCTGCCGTGAAGCAAAGAATAGGCGCAAGCCATGCTGTCAGGCTGTTATAGATCACGGCCATGACGCTGCGGGTCGCACGGCGTTCATCGCTATCCGTACGATCACAGTAAAGGCGATCTTTGCGGATGTCGAAATAGAACGCTGACAGCTCTTCGTTACAGAAATCATGGATCAGCTTGGCAAGCTTGGAAAACTCGTAGTTCTCGATATGCTTCTTAACTTTACGATCCGTTTCGAGTAACTTATGTAGCATAAGCTGCTCTAATTCTGGTAAATCACCGGATAGATCAACTTGCTCTGCTTTGCTAAAGCCTTCCAGCGCACCGAGCAAAAAGCGCAGCGTGTTACGAATACGGCGGTATAGATCGCCTGTCGCTTTCAGGGCTTCGTCACTAATGCGCAAATCTTCAGAGTAATCTGACATCATCACCCACAGACGCAGAATATCGGCGCCGTGTTCCTGCATGACATCCATCGGCGATACAACATTGCCGGCTGATTTTGACATCTTGTAACCGTCTTTATCCAGAACGAAACCATGCGTCAGCACAGCCTTGTAAGGCGCTTCGCCCTTCGTGCCACATGACTCCAGCAAGGAAGAATGGAACCAGCCACGGTGTTGGTCAGAGCCTTCCAGGTACAGGTCAGCCTTACCCACGCCTTCAAACGCAGGCCAGCGATCGGTATCGCCCAGCACGAAAGAATGCGTTGAACCTGATTCAAACCATACGTCAACGATATCGAAAACCTGCTCGTAGTCATCGGCGTTGTAACCGTTGCCAAGGAAATCAGACGCAGGGCGTGACCACCATGCATCGCTGCCTTCGTCTTCAAAGATATCGCCAATGCGGTTCAGCACTTCGGTATCGTTCAGAACTTTGCCAGTCCCTTTTTCAACGAATAACGCAATCGGAACACCCCATGCGCGCTGACGGGAAATACACCAGTCAGGGCGGTTTTCAATCATGGAACGAATGCGGGCCTCACCTTTTTGCGGTACCCATTTCGTTTCGCTGATCGCTTTCAAGGCTTTCTCGCGCAGCTTGTTCTCATCATCCATCGCGATGAACCATTGTGGTGTCGTGCGGAAGATCAGCGGCGCTTTTGAACGCCAGCTATGCGGATATTCGTGACGTAGTGAACCCTTGGCCAGCAAGGCGCCAGCCTCTGCCATCTCTTTCAGGACAGCAAAGTTACCGCCGCCCAGTTCGCCCTCCTGCGTGTAAACTTCCATGCCTGCAAATAGCGGCACATGATCACGGAATTTACCGTCATCGGATACGTTGTCAGTGACTTCCACGCCATTGGCAACACCAAGATAGAAGTCGTCCTCACCGTGGCCGGGGGCTACGTGTACGAAACCCGTACCGGCCTCGTCCGTTACGAAATCACCCGCAAGCGCAGGAACATCGAACTCGTATCCTTTACCATGCAGCGGGTGCTGACAGATTGTGCCGGCAACATCACTACCTTTGAATGTCGCAACTTGCTCCCATGCGGCAATCTTGGCTTTGTCTTTAACATCATCGGCCAAGGCAAGCGCCAGCGCGATCTTATCACCAACCTGCGCTTTACTGTCCTGACCGAGTTCTGTGACTTCAAACACGCCATATTCCATGTTTTCGCCAAAGGCAATCGCACGGTTGGACGGCATCGTCCATGGCGTTGTTGTCCAGATCACGATGCTCGCATCTCTCAAGGCTTCGCAATTGGTTTCCTTAACAGGGAACTTGATCCAGATTGTTACCGATTTGTGTTCTTTATATTCAACTTCAGCTTCGGCGAGCGCGGTTTTCTCAACCACAGACCACATCACAGGCTTCGCCCCGCGATATAGCAGGCCGCTTTCGATGAATTTATGGATCTCGCGTACGATTGTACCTTCGGCTTTGTTCGTCATTGTCAGGTAAGGCGTATCCCAGTTACCGACAGAACCCAAACGCTGGAACTCTTCAGCCTGAATATCAATCCATTTACGCGCAAAATCGCGGCACTCCGAACGGAACTGCACAGGGTCAATCGTGTCCTTATCAATGCCTTTCTCGCGATACTGCTCTTCAACTTTCCATTCGATCGGCAGGCCGTGACAATCCCAGCCCGGCACGTATGGCGCGTCATAGCCCATCATTTGCCAGCTGCGATTGATAACGTCTTTCAGGATTTTGTTCAGCGCGTGACCGATATGGATATTGCCGTTCGCATAGGGAGGGCCATCATGCAAAATCCATTTCGGCTTGCCTTGGCTCTGCTCTCGAATTTTATCGTGCAGCTTCATGTCCTGCCACTTCTGCACCATGGCAGGTTCTTTCTTCGGCAGCTCCCCGCGCATCGGGAAGTCTGTCTTTGGCAGGAATACGGTTTCTTTGTAAAAATCGGCGTTATTATTGCTGTCATTACTCATGACGAATCTCTCTTTTATTCTCTAACGATGTTTGGAAAATGTATTACAGGTGTAACCCGACTTTGTCTATTACACTTTTATGTAAGACAAGGCCGGGATCATAATTCGAATAATGATGTGCGCTATTGCGTATGCCATAAAGGCACTATTGCCGATAAGCCTTATAAAATCAAGTTTATTAGGCCGTTGCTATAATCCATCCGCGGGTTGTATCTGACATTTTTATCAAAGAAATCCTCGCTTGGGGCACCCGCATCATGTTCGGCAACATATTCCATGCCGCGGCGGGCAATATCGGTGAGGCCTTGAAGCTGCTCACGGGTAATAAGGACCTGTCCTTCATTCACCAGTGTTTCTGCAAATTCCTTGAGCTGCTCGCCATAGCTATTAAGCGCGCCTTGATTGCCCGTGCGGAACGTATCCAGATATTTATCAAAGACATCGCGTCCAGCCTTCAAGGCATCAGCCGCGTTAAAAGCCTGCACCAACGTGTGATAGGACTGCGTTTCGGACGGATCCATCGCTTGGTAGCCAAAGGCCACGGCCATATAGGATCGATCATTGCGCGAAGAATGAATCTTCTCGACCGACCTGTCATAGATCGGGCCTAGCGTTGCATTCCATTCATCCAAAGAAACCAGATAGCGCCCGTCATTCGTGGGCAGCGCTTCGATGCTTGTTTTCAAAGTCGGTCCGAAAATTCCCATTTCGTCCGATACAAGTCTTAACATTGTTTTGTTTTGTCCTTCCGTCATTCCAATTCCCCCAAAGTAGTTACTCGGACTCTCTATTGAGAACAGGATTGACTTGAACGACTCTACCATACCACGTGTTATCGAAAATATCAAATATTAGAAATAGCTTATTAAGAAAGTAAGGCACGCGTAGCGTCACAGTCTTTATCAATCTGTGCGATCAGATCTTCTAAAGATTCGAACTTGGCCTCACCGCGCAGTTTCTTGATCGGTTTAATACGCAAGGTTTTGCCGTAGATGTCCCGATCAAAATCCAGAATATGCGCTTCGACCTGCCCGATTTTAAGCTCGAACATCGGACGGATGCCGATATTTGTGGCGGCGGCCATCCACGGCGCATCATCGCCGTCTTCGGCTAGCTTAACGAGTGTTGCATACACACCATAGGCAGGGTGCAGCGTTTCCTGCAGCTGGACATTGGCTGTCGGGTAACCCAGCTCGCGCCCGCGCTGGTCGCCTTTGACCACTTCGCCGCGCATTTCCCAGTCCCAGCCCAGCATATCATTGGCCTTTTCGATCTCGCCTTTCCGCAAAGCCTGACGGATATCGCTGGATGAAAAATCAATGCCGTGCGTGTCTTTGATCTTGGTGACGACGGTGACCTCAAAGCCTGCGTCTTTAAGGGTTTCAGCAGTGCCTTTACGCAGCTGCCCGAAACAGAAATCATCACCAACAATGATATGCGCGGGAACTATACCGTCCGTTAGAACGTTCTGAATGAATTCGGCGGCACTCTGGCTGGCAAAATCCCAGTCAAAGGGCAGGGAATACACCATATCGACACCGCACGCCTGCAATCGCATGTGCTTGGTAGAGACAGGAGTAATGCGAAATGGTGGGTCATCAGGACGGAACAATCGGCGCGGATGTGGCTCGAATGTCAAAACGGCCAGTTTTTTGTGAAGCGTTTCGGCAAGGCTGCGCGCCCTTGATAGAAGCGCCTGGTGGCCTATATGAACGCCATCGAAATTGCCGATGACCACGATAGCATCCGTGGCATCTGCAGGTAAATTCGTAAGGGTTTCAATAACGCGCATAAGGTTTTTTCAATTCAATAAGTGACCGTTAGGTGCTAGGTTACTTATAAACGAAAAGCATGATGAAGCAAGAATTTGAATATATCGCCAAAGCGCCAAGCTCGGGGCAGCCTAAAAAGCTTGTATTCCTGTTCCACGGATACGGGCTGGATGCGCGTGCTATGCAAAAAATGGCTGATATCCTCGCCGAAGAAATCGAAGATGTTCTGGTCATTATGCCCCACGCGCCCGAACGTTTCAGGATGCCAGAAGCGGATGATAATGTCCTGCGTGTGCCGGAACAGTTAATTGGCGAAGACAGTGTTCTGCAATATGGCCGACAATGGTTTGATATCACAGGCAACGATCTTACGGATTATCGCGATCCGCTCTATAATCTGGCAGAGCGCCTCAATGCCTTCATTGATGGTTTGCGTGATGAGCATAATCTGTGTGATGAAGATATCGCGATTATGGGCTTTTCCCAAGGTGGTGCGGTTGCGGCTTACACAGCGATGCTGCGCGATAAGCCTGTAGCAAGTTTGGTGGCGCACAGTACAGTCTTCCTTGGTGGCGATTCACTGAACAGCATTATGCCGACCTTGTTTATTTACGGCGAAGCTGACGAGGAGTTTAAACAACATACATATCAAGAGATCATCGCTCACTTGAAATTATACGTGCCGGCGCTCGAGGTAGAGAGCTTTAGTGATTTAACACATAAAACCAGCGATGAATCACGCCGTGCCGCTGCGGCCTTTATTAAAAAGAAATTCGGATTATAAAATGAAAAGATTACTACTGACTTTTGGTTTGGTTCTGGCATTCCAAGCGCCTGTTTATGCGCAAGATGACGTTGCGGCCATAGCGCCTGCGTCAGGCGAAAAGGTCATCGAAAAAGACAAGACCCTCGAAGAGCAAGTGCCTGTCGTCGCCGTAAATGGCCGTAAGAACTTCTTTACACTCGGCTATGAAAATGACTTGATCGGGGCCGGCACCGACAGTGACTTTACCAATGGCGTCCGTCTTTCTTATTTTGATATCAATCAGGATCTGCCGTGGCTGGCGATGAAGATCGCTGACATCATTCCGACGTTCCGCGTTAACCAGACAACCAGCGTCTTTTATTCAGTGGGGCAAAATATGTACACGCCCAAGGAAATCAGCCAGCGCACCCAAGATCCTGATGACAGGCCATGGGCAGCGTTTTTATACGGCTCTATGGGCATGGCAACGCTGAACGACAACCGTATTGACGAGCTTGAAGCCACTATCGGTGTGGTCGGCCCTTATGCGCTGGGTGAACAAACGCAAAAGGCCGTACATAAGCATATCACAAACAGTCCCACGCCTAAGGGCTGGTCGAACCAACTGGAAAACGAACCCGCGCTGATGGTGTCTTGGCGTCGCCGTTATCCGTACTGGGCGAAATATGAAACGCATGGCTACATGATGTCCGCGTCCCCCAGTATTGGCGCGAGCCTCGGTAATGTTTACACACACGCCAATGCAGGTATGACATTCAGCTTGCGTCCGTCTAAATCTGCCTGGGAAGATACGCCGCTGCGCGTGCGACCTGCTATGCCGGGGACCGGATTTTTCTCAACGCCGGAAGACGGGTGGGGCTGGGCTTTATTCGCGGGTGTTGATGGTCGTGTTGTTGGCCGCAACATTTTCCTTGATGGTAATACGTTTACCGATAGCCACAGCGTAGATAAGAAGCCGTTTGTGTTGGACGGAAATGTCGGCGTTTCATTCACGTTTGAGAATACGCGCGTAAGCTACACGCTCACCCACCGTACCAAGGAATTTGACGGCCAAGAAAAAGGGCACGTCTTCGGTGCCCTCAGCCTTACTTATAAATTCTAGAGTTAGCCTTAATTCGGGCCGCTTTGCATGCGTTCCAGAATGGCAGGTAAGTGCGTGATATCTGTTTTGTAATCACCCGTGTTGGCATACAGCACCAAATTCATCAGTTGGCGCGTTAGCATTTCACGCTCGCGCTCTGATACACGGGACTGCTGCGGGTTAATCTCGCGCACAATGCCGATATCTGTAATCACAATATTCGATAAGCTCTCAACACTGTCTTCATCGTTGCGCTCAACGCAGAACGGGTTGCGTGACATTTCAGATGTGAAGTCTTGCAATAAGAAGAATGTCTTTGTTGCTGTATGATCAAACGGCATCTCGGTAAACGGACGTGTATCAAGTTCGCCGATTGTTTCATTCATCAGGCCGCGGCAATCATTGCGCGTGCTGATGTCGCTGGTATCAATTAACAGGATGCCACCATTATCAACGTAACGCTGCAATCTGGCGCGCTGGTCTTCGGAGAGATTGTCGCTCTGGTTTGTAACGGTCCAATATATAAACGGGAACAGGTTGAGTTCGTCGCTCGCCAGATCAAGCGGCACCACAGTCGGGCTGGAGATCGGCACGCGCGTATCCATCATCAAACGGTAAGCCAGCACATCAAGGCCGGCTTCGGTATAGCTGTCTAATCTGTTGGATCCGCTTTGGATGTATCCGATATGATACCCTTGTGAAAGTTGCACCATCTCTTCGTCACTAAAGCGGTGAGAAGGCGCGTCCTGAGCGATTGCAGGTGCTGCACTACCCAAGAGCGCAGCAGTCGTGAATGCACTTATTATGCTTCTTATTTTCATAGTTACCTCGTCCTGTATAAACATGACATAGCACGCAAAAAAATCCTTTGGCAATAAGTAAGGGCTTTTTTTCTGAAAAATCTTTTTTCCCTAACAAAAGGAGTTGACAGTCTACTAGGCAGGCTGTTAGCCATAACATCTAACTATAAAAATAAATAAAAAACACAAGCAGGTGCAGGGATGAAACTCCGCGATCACTTTATGTCCAAAGTCGCAGCTGGCGCTGTCGCATTGACGCTTTCCGCAAGCGGTGCGGTCTTTGCCCAATCCAATGATACAGACGCAAATATTGTTACAAATGACAGTATTACCGAGCGTTTGAACCCTGCAAATTACGAACTCAATCCGCATCAGTTGGTTAGTCCTGAAATGGATCCTTACATTATTGGCGGCGCTGCAGGTCTGTTCGCATTGCTGTGTTTGGCAGGTGTAGCACGACGCAAACCCGGAAGCAGCCTTTTGATGCTGGGCGCAGGTGTTGCTGTTACGGGCGCACTATTGAACCCCGGTTTTGTCAGCAAGGAAATGGAACGCCGCCCGACAGAGGTTGCGGTTGTGGTTGACCAAAGCGCGAGCCAAAGCTTGGAAACACGCGCTGAAGAAACAAGGGCTGTAACAGAGAATATTCTGGCGCAGCTGCGCGCTATGGGTATTGATGATGCCAATATCCATCTGGTAATGACGGATGGTGAAAACGAACACATCGAAAATGGCGGCACGAATATCTTTACAAGCCTGCCGGCAAGTCTGTCAGCTATGAAACCGCATCAGGCGGGGGCAGTCATTTATATCGGCGATGGTGTAGTCCACGACGTTCCCGAGGAAGCCAGAGGCATTATGGCACAGGCACCGTTCTATGGTGTGATCTCTGGTTCCGAAGAAGAGCGTGACCGCTATATTGATTTGGAAGACGTGCCGCTCTTCGGTATCGTTGATGATGAACAAACAATTAGCTTCCGCGTGGTTGATGAAGGTGTGCCAGAAGCGCAGCTGCAACCTGTCGAAGTAACAGTGAAAATTGACGGCGCTGTGTATCAGCAAATGACAGTTATCCCGAACGAGCTGTCTACCATTACATTTGATATCGAGCATGGCGGCGAGAACATCATCGAAATAGAAACTGCGGAGTTACAGGACGAGCTGACAACCCGCAATAACGCAACAGCGTTTTCTATTGAAGGTGTGCGCGAGAACATGAACGTGTTGCTTGCTGTTGGCGAGCCATATGCGGGCAGTATCTCATGGCGTATGGCGCTGAAATCTGATCCGAATATAGACTTGGTGCATTTCAATATTCTACGCGGTCAGGGCCAAGGGCGCTTCATCCCGGTTGATGAAATGTCATTGATTGCGTTCCCGACCAGAGAACTATTCGATGAGAAAATCGAAGATTTTGATCTGATCATTCTGGATAGTATCGCCGTCGGTGAGTATCTAACGCCTTACTACGTTAACCGTATCAGAGAATACGTCATGAATGGCGGCGCACTTTTGGTTGTTGCCGATCAGGAATACTCGACATTCAACGGTGTAGGCGGTACGGCGCTAGCCGATATTATGCCTGCTGGCAGATCAGAAAATTTGGCGGCAAACGGTACAGCGTTCAGACCTGAAATCAGTGATTACGGTGAACGTCATCCTGTGACGCGCGGCGTTGCACAGGCACAAGACCCTGAAGAATGGGGACGCTGGTTCCGTGTTGTTGATGTTGGCGATGTAACAGGTGACATCCTGATGCAGGCCGCAGACGACAGACCGCTTTTGATTATGGATCACGCAGGCGAAGGTCGCGTGGCATTGATGGCCTCTAATCAGGCATGGCTATGGCAGCGCGGCATCGAAGGCGGCGGCCCTTACCTTGAATTGCTGCGTAATGTGGCACATTGGACAATGGCTGAACCGGCGCTAGAAGAAGAAGCCTTGCGTCTACGCAATGATGATGGAATGCTGGTCGTCGAACGTCAGACAATGGCGGATGTCGATAGCATCGCCCCTGCCGTGATTACTGACCCCGAAGGTCACGAGCGTGAAGTGCAGTTGGAAGAAGTTATGCCTGGCCTATGGCGCGGGCAAATCGCTGCTGATGAACCTGGTCTTTACGCCGCATCTCACGAAGAGCTTGAAACAGCAACAAGCGTAGGGCTGATTAACCCGCTGGAATACCGCAATATGCTCTCGACAGAAGAGACTCTGGCACCTTTGGCTGAGGAAACAGGTGGTTCTGTTATGCGCTTTAATCGTAATGCGGTGGGTGCTGCTTCCGCGCCGCGTCTTGTCGCTTTGGAAGGTGATCAGGTTGCAGGCGAGGGAGAGATCGGCATTCGCATGAATGAAGAGACAATCCTGCGCGGCTCTGAACGACAATCCATCCCGCCTTGGATTTATCTACTGGCGGCCATGGGATTTGTCGCAGGCGCATATGCCGCTGAAGGACGCCGCAGTCAGGCGAATAAGAAAACGGCAGACGGCGCGCCAAAGCCTGAAGGCCCATAAAATAAGATACCGCAGGGAAGTTAAATCAATGATAGGCGATAGATTAAAGACAATATTTACAAGAGCAGCCGCAGCAACAGGCGCTTCGCTTGTGGCAACGCAAGCGATGGCGCAAGACGCTGCAACATCTGTTCTGGGTATCGGGCTGATGTCGCCATGGATTTTGGCAGGTGCAGCAGTCGCCGTGCCCGCAATCTGGTGGCTATCCCGCAATAACCCGCCATCACCACGTATCGAGTCATTCCCGTCCATGCGCCTTTTGCTGGGACACCAGACCGAAGAAGTAAAACCAGACACTATGCCTGTATGGCACAAAGTGCTGCGTGCTGCTGCCGCTATGGCAGTGATCGCTGGTCTCGCTGGTCCTTTACTAGACCCTGAACAGCCTTTGCCGGGAAGCAGTGACGAACCGCTGATGCTGGTCGTTGATAATGGCTGGGCGTCTGCTGAGAACTGGCAAGAACGTCAAGAAGCCGTGGCTGTATTGCTCGAGCGCGCCGAACGTGAAGGCCGCCAAATTATTATTTTGCCTGCGGCTCTGCCGGAGGACGGTCAGGATCTGGAAATGATCGGGCCGGTTGATGCGACTGATGCGCAGCGCATCTTCGGCTCTATGGCAGCACAGCCTTGGCCTGTAGATCACGAAGATGCTTTAACGCTTCTACAAAATTCCGGCATTGATAACGCTGCCGCGGTCTACTGGATCGGCAACGGTCTGGCAAGTGACGGCACGCTTGAATTGGCGAGTGCCCTTGATCGTATTGGCGATGTGACTTACATCGACAGCCTCGATGATTACAATCCAAAAGTACTGTCCCAGCCCAATGAATCGGCGCTGAATATGACAGTCGAGGTTGAGCGCAGTTACGCGGATCGCGCCGAAGAAGTTACGCTGCAGGCAATGGACGATGCAGGTTACGTGCTGGGCGCTGTTGATATTGTGATGGCCGCTGGCGATACAGTGGCAACGGCAGTCTTTGACCTGCCCGAAGAAATTCGCGCACAAGTTACCCGTGTGAATATTGCCGGTGAAAGCAACGCAGGTGCGACATTGCTTGTCGATGATAACTGGCGTCAGCGCCCCGTTGGTATTGCCACAAACCCGAATGAACTGGTCACCAGCCCCGTGCTGCGCGATACATTCTATCTGGAATCAGCGATGGCGCCTTATGCCAGATTACATAGCGGTAATATCGATGAACTACTCAGCAGACCGCTAGCCGTAGCCATGGTGCCTGATGATACTGATTTATCCGAGCGCGATATGGCGCGTCTTGCCCAATGGGTTGAAGACGGCGGTATGCTCGTCCGTTTTGCGGGCCCTGATCTGGCGGAAAGTAGCGGGGATGAACTGCTGCCGGTTGATCTGATGTATGGTAACCGCACGCTGGGTGGCTCCATGTCATGGAGCGAGCCTTTAAGTATTGCGACATTTGACCGTGAATCACCGTTTTATGGCGTGGATATCGCAGATGATATCGAGGTTACAAGACAGGTTGTCGCTCGTCCTGACGGAAACTTGCGTGAACGCACATGGGCGTCACTATCCGATGGTACTCCATTGGTGACTGCGGAGCAGCGTGGTGAAGGCCATATTGTACTGTTCCATGTGTCATCAAACGCAAAACATCATTGGTCGAATTTGCCGCTTACAGGCACATTCGTGAACATGTTGCGTCGTGTAGTGGATTACAGCAGCGGCGTAACAGGCGTTACAGAGGGCTTTGAAAGCTTGGCGCCTTGGCAAACCCTTGACGGTCAAGGTCGTCTGGGCACACCATCAGCCGCAGCGGAGCCTATTGATGCTGCGAAGATTGAGGCTGGCGCAATTGGTCCGCGCACACCGCCGGGTTTCTATGGCGATGAAACAACACGCCTTGCGTATAATTTGTCTGATGCCGAACTGTCCTTTAGTCCGTTGCCATCAGCAGGAGCGATGGGCGTGACCCGCGAAACTCTGCAAACAGAAGGCAGTAATAACCTGACAGGATATTTGTTACTGGCTGGCTTGTTGGCACTGGGTGTGGATCAAGGACTG
Source organism: Micavibrio sp. (assembly GCA_012960155.1). GTDB lineage: Bacteria > Pseudomonadota > Alphaproteobacteria > Micavibrionales > Micavibrionaceae > UM-FILTER-47-13. Next base: position 50,402 of record DUBU01000016.1, read on the forward strand.
CGTGCCTTCCAAAATGGTGGACGTCGCAGACGATCAGGATCAGAGTCTAATAACAAAAAGCCCGCGCCGACACCGGCAGGCATATAAAACGTTCAGAACAGGAACATGGTTATGAGAGCACGTGAAATAGGAAAAGGTCTGGCAGCAGCAGCATTAAGTCTGTCACTGGCATTTCAGGCAGCAGCACAGGATGCACCAAACGCACCGGGCTTTACCGCTGAGCGTCATTTTGAAATTCCTGATTATCACGAACACCCGCTGGCAGGCAGTGATGTTGAAATCATCATTGGCGTAGAAGATGACGCGGGCCGTACAGCCAGCACAGGCAGCGTTAGAACAACTATTCCGGCCTATAATTTTACAAACCCTATTGCGCGCATTATGGCTGCGCAGCGCCCGACTGTTGCGTTTGATACACAAGAGTCACTGCGTGTGGCTTACGAAATCGACCGCATCATTCAGGACTTCGAAGACCAAATTCCGACGGTGCCGATTTACGTGGCGCTGCATAATATCCGTGATGGTTTCCTGCACGCTGAAACAGTGGGCGATTACAACCGCGCCATCAGCTTGATGTGGTACACCATGATCGAGCTCGAGCGCGAAGTCCCGAGCCCTGCCGAGCGCCGTCTGCGTGAAGCACAGCGTGCCCTTGAGGAAGCGTTGCAAAATGGTGCCAGTGATGAAGAGCTGCGCGAGCGTATGGAAGAACTGCGTCAGGCCATGGAAGAGCGTATGCAGGAAATGGCCGAGCAGAACGCACAAGATCAGGAAAACGGCTTGAGCCCAGAAGAGCAGCAGCAGCTTGAAGAAATGCGCGAGCGTTTGGCCGAGCTGATGGAAGAACTGCAACAGCAACTGGCGCAGGACGCTGCCCAGCAAATGCTGAACCAGTCCCAACAGATGCAGCAACAGCAGCAGCAAATGACGCCGCAGCAGATGATGCAGATGATGGAACAGATGATGCAGAACATCGAGAACATCAAAAAGATGATGCAGATGCAGCGCGATATGGATCAGCTGATCGAAGACCAGCGCCAGCTGCGCGAAGATACATTTGATCAGCAGCAACAGCAGCCGCAGATCGACCCTGAAATGTTCGAAGAGTTCATGCAGAACCTCGAAGACGAAATGGAACGCCAGCAGGATATCGAAGAGCAGGAAGGCACAACTGAGGGCGCCGAGAATGCCGATACATTACAGCAGCATCGTGATCGCATCGACGAATTCCAGCAGGAAGATAGCCAGCGCGAACAAAACGGCGAGGCCATGCCGGGCGATGAAGCGCAAGAGCGTATGCGTGAATTACAGGATATGACCCGTGATTTGCAGGAAATGCAGCGCCAAGATCAGCAGCCAGGTCAGGATCAACAAGGCCAAGATCAGCAGCCCGGTCAACAAGGACAGCAGGGCCAGCAAGGTCAACAAGGTGGTCAGCAGCAGCAACAGCAAACACCGGGCGAGCAGCTACAGCAGCAGCTTGATGAATTGCAGCGCCAGCTCGATGGTGAAATGCAGCAGCAGAACGACGCCTTAAGACAGCGCCAGCAGGAGTTGCAGCAGCGACTGGATGAACTGCAGCAGCAAATGGACGATATGGGCGGCGACTCAAGCCAGATGGGCGAGGCGCAGAACCATATGGACGGTGCACAAGGCCAGTTGCAACAAGGCCAAGGCCAAGGCGCTATGCAGAGCATGGATGATGCTATCCGCGCGCTGGAGCAAGCTCAGCAGCAAATGCAGCAGCAGATGCAACAAATGCAGCAAGGTCAGCAACCAGGGCAACAGCAAGGCCAGCAACAAGGTAACGGCATGCCGGGTCAAGGTTCGCCGCAAGGCAGCCAGGACATCATGGAAGGCCAGTCAGATCCGCTGGGTGAAATGCAGCGTGATAACGGCGCCCATAACCCGAATATGGGACAGGCGCCAACAGAAGCGGACCGTAACGTTGTGCGTGAATTGCAGGACGAAATCCGTGAACGCCTGCAAGATCCTGATCTTGATCCTGTGGAGCGCGAATATCTGGAGCGTCTGGAGCAAGGCGCTGCGGGACAGCCGCGGCCACCGGGACCATAAGTCTAATTAAAGAATATAAAAATTAAAGGCCGCTGAAATCAAAGCGGCCTTTTTTGTATTCTATGAAACTATGGAAGCTTAGCGCAGACCCAGATCAATGCGCGGCTCGCGATACTGCGGCAGGGGCGTTGCATCCGCACCAGCCAAAGGCGCTGTATCAACCACCGCACTACCTTCAGTAATGTCCGCGCCAAAATCATCGGTAATCAAAACCTGATAACGCGGCGCTGCGCCTTCACGAACGGGCAGGGTATTCAGCTCCACAGTCGGTGCCATATCCTGCGTAACATTAAACGCCCATGACAGTCCTTCCCAACGGCCGCGGGAAATGTCGATGCGTGTATCTTCGGTCAGCGTGATTGTAAATTCGCGCGTATTGCCACGATTGCGGACTTCCATCGCCATATCGGACTCTGCGCCCTCAGAAATCGCGTGCAGCTCTGTTTTGTCGTCAAACAGCTGTACCGTAAGGGTGCTGCCTTCGATGATGTCCACGGGTTCACGCGCGGCAAACTGGGCACCGTTCTCGCTGTCATGCAGAACGATCGGCGCATATTCACCAGTGTAACCCGGCTGTGTCACCCATGCATTCATGCGGGACGCAGGCGCAGGCGGTACGTTAAGACTCATGTCGAAACTCGCCATGAAGTTCTCTTCGTAATGTCCGTATCCTGTGTAAGCACCGATAGAGGTGGCCAAGGCGGAAGCCAGCAAAATAGGCGCTGCAAATTTGCGCACGGTCTCGCTCTGGCGGTAAGGCTCAGCCACCAAACGCGGTACTTCGCGCATCATGTCCTGCATATGCAAACGCCATACGGGGCTGTCATTCTGGCCCTTCATGTCGCGATACATATTTTCGGCAACTTGGTGCTTGGTCGGGGACGCGTGATCAATGCGACGCACCGCATCCATCGTGCTTGGCAGTTTCGTTGTCAGAAGGCGTAAGCCTGTAACCGCCGTCGCCGCAGCAAATAAAATCAAAGTCGCGGCTTTACCTGTCGGGGGCAAGGATGCCAGCGCGCCGCTCAGCGTCGCACCTGCAAACAGACCGGCAACGCCGATCACGGGCAGGGCACGCGGCACAATACGCTCGGCCATCATGCGCCAGTACTGCGTACTCACCAGCTTGTTAAAGCCCATTGTCAGTGAATTTTTCTCTTTTTCCGGATGCGGCATACCCGCAGATGTCGATGCGTCGACCATTACCCTTATCCCTGTTTTTTTATTATTTTTGATAACCTAACAACACTTAAAGACAAATAACGACTATGTCAATTTAACGGCCGCTTATTTTTTTGATTTTTCGCGGATAATCCTCTATATCCTAGCCCTATGTCCGATTTGATCTTAAGCGTCGAAGAAGCCGATGTCATTCTGGGGGGCAAGCCCCTTTTCGAAGACCTGACCTTCCATATTCACCGCGGTGCCAAAATTGCCCTCGTGGGGCGTAATGGCGCGGGTAAAACCACGCTTATGAACGTGATTACGGGCGATAAGGATATCGACGGCGGCGAACGCTGGGTACTGGCAGGCACGAAAATCGGTTATATGCAGCAATACGTGACACCGAAAAAAGGTGAAACCGTGCTGGATTTTGTCTTTTCAGGTATGCCCGAAGATACCGAAGACTGGGAAAAACAATACAAAGTCGAAATGGTGATCGAGCCGCTGGGGCTTGCCGTCACCGATATGATGGAAACCTTGTCAGGCGGACAGATGCGCCGTGCCGCGCTCGCCCGTGCCTTGGTCGAAGACCCCGATATCCTGCTGCTGGATGAACCCACCAACCACCTTGATCTGGAAATCATCGAATGGCTGGAAACCTTCTTAAAAGGCTTTCAGGGCGCAATCCTGTGCGTATCGCACGACAGAACATTCCTGTCCAATCTGACCGATCGTGTTTTCTGGCTTGATCGCGGAAAAATGCGCGTATCCCCACAAGGCTTCAAATATTTCGAGCAATGGTCACAAGATCTGCTGGATCAGGAAGCCCGCGCGTTAAAGAACCGCGAAACCAAGGTTAACCAAGAACTGGAATGGGCCAATCGCGGCGTCAAAGCGCGCGTGAAGCGCAATGTCCGCAGGGTAGAGCTTGCCCGCGAAGCCGCCAAGCAGCTGGAAAAAGACAAATCCGCATACCGCCGCGTTGTCTCCAAAATCGAGCTGCCGCCGCCCACCACCGAAGAATCCTCGAAGAACATCGCCGAGTTTTACAATGTCGGCAAAAGCTTCACCGATGAAAAAACAGGGCGCGAGATCAATATTCTCGACCGCTTTAATATGCGCATTCGCCGCGGTGATCGTATCGGTATCATGGGCAAGAACGGCAGTGGTAAAACCACCTTCCTGAAACTGCTGACAGGCCAATACGAACCCGATAGAGGCCGCGTGAAGGTCAAGCAGGAGATGGAGTTTTCCTATTTCGACCAGAACCGTAGCGAGCTTGACCCCGATAAAACCCTGCAGGAAAATCTCTGCCCGCCGGGGGCGGATCATTTGAATGTGCGCGGGAAGATGCGCCATATTTGTGGCTACCTCAAAGATTACTTGTTCGAACCCGAAGACGCATGGCGCAAGGCCAGCACACTCTCAGGCGGGCAGCAAAACCGTTTGATGCTGGCCAAGGTGCTGGCTGACCCCAAAGGCTTTTTGATCTTGGACGAACCGACCAACGATCTGGACATGGATACGCTGGATATGCTGGAAGACGTGCTCTGCGCCTATGAAGGCACGCTGTTCATCGTCTCGCACGACCGTGACTTTCTGGATAAGACCGTCAACAAATTGCTGGTCTTCGAAGGCAACGCCGAAGTCGAAGGCATCGTAGGCAATTACAGCGATTACCTGATCTACAAAAAGAAACGTGGTGAAGACGAACAAAAACAGGAAGAAAAGGCCGCCAAAGCCGCCCCGAAACCTGCCGAGCAGGTGCAGCAAGACGCGCCCAAAGCCGAACCTGTCAAAATGACCTATAAGCTTAAATACGAACTGGAACAGCTGCCTGAAAAACTGGCCAAGCTGGAAAAAGAGGTCACAACGTTAGAGGCCAAACTCGCCGACCCGCGTTTATATATGGAAGACCCGCAAAGCTTTGAAAAATACTCCCGCCGCTTCCCCAAAGCGCAAAGCGAACTCGAAGACCTAGAGGCCCGCTGGCTGGAACTAGAAGACATGCGCCAAGCCGCCGAAGGCTAGGCGAACCTGTCACGCCGTGATAGGATTCTGTCATGGACATTTCTAAAATATTACTATGTTTGGTGTTTTTATTATTATCTGGATTCGGTTTGAATGCCTTGGCTGCAAAGCCGCGCCTATACGATATGACTTGCAATGAATATTGGGCATATCATGAGTCTGTGGACAACGGAAAGAACGAGAATAAGGGATTATCTAAAAAGTACTTTTTAGAGTTACAGGATGTTTGGAACTACAGTTTAGAAGCATTCCTAAGCAAACATCCTAACTTGGATCACCCTAGTTTAAATAGGATTGATAGCATAGATGACAATCCATATTTTATCATGGGAGTTTATATGGCGTGTGCAAAGCGACCCGAATACAGTGATAAAATACTTGGTGAGCGTTTACAGGAAAATTTTTACAAGTTGGGTATAGACCACAGGCTAAAAACTCAAGCTATAGCAAATGGCTGTCGCGTATATAAGGGGAGTCAAGCTAAGTTATTTAATTTAAAGGCTGCGGAATTCATTAATATGTGCGGAGAGTTAAGTTCAGAAAAAGTTAGGCTAAAAGTTTTAAGAGATGAAAGTGACGAAGTATTTGGATTAGAGGTGTGTCCTGATAATCAATCTTGTATTTCCATACATAATCCAACAGAAGAAGATGCTTGCTTGGGTACCTTTGGTAATTGTGATCAAGACGCACAAGGAGAATGTCATTGGGTACACACGGTAGAATCAAAACAGTGTATGAACCAATAAAAAACGCCCCCAAAGTGAGAGCGTTTTTGAATTCTGTATAGAACAGCGTCCTCTTATTTTTTGTGAGGAGGCAATTTCTTTTCTTCGAACCAGACGTGGCAGCCCACTTTGCCTGTTTCTTCGCTAACGGCACGTGGATCGTACTTGCGGAAACGCAGTTTCTCAGTCGCGCCTTTACCTTTTTTAACGTAGTAAGTGTAACCTGTTGCGTTACCTTTTACGTTTTTGCCTGTGCTGATCAAACGCACTTTTGTGGCGACACCTTTTTTAGCCATTGTCTTGTTCCTAATATAAAAAAATTTGAATTAGACCGCGCAATTTAAGGATTTCTGGCTATAAGTCAAGAAAATAATAGGCAATTAATCGCACGCCTATTTCTTGCCCTTGCCTTTACCCTTCTTAAAGCCGCCCATTTTTCCTTTATTCCCGCGCTTATGCTTGGGTGTTGTGCCGCTTTTGCCGCGTGGTTTTCCGCCTGATTTGTTGCGGCCTCTCGGCGGCCCGCCGCGGCGTGTGGCTTCGGCTGGTTTTTGCAATTTGATGCCCGGGATATCGGCACTGTCACTATTGGTCAGTTCCAAAAGCGTGCTGCCCGTCAGGCCATCGGCCTCCACAAGGCGCACCGTAACATTTGCACCCATGCGGTACACACGGCCTGATTTACGGCCGATCAGCGCGTGCTGCACCTCGTCATGGATGTAATAATCATTTGGCAGGGTACGCATCGGGATCAAGCCATCCGCGCCTGTATCGGCAAGCTCCACAAACAGCCCGAAGCGCGACACGCCGCTGATGCGACCTGCGAACTCCGCGCCCACCTGTTCGGATAGATAGGCCGATGTGAAACGGTCAACCGAATTACGCTCTGCCTCTGCCGACAGGCGCTCTGTCTGCGAGATATGATCGCATTTCTCTTGCAGTGTCACTTCTTCTTCCGGCGATAATTCGCCAGGGCCAAGACGATAGGCTTTGATCAAGCTGCGATGTACCAGCAAATCCGCATAGCGGCGAATAGGGGAGGTGAAATGCGCATATTTGGTCAGCGCGAGACCAAAGTGGCCTAGGTTTTCAGGGCTGTATACGGCCTGTGACTGCGCGCGCAGCACAACCTGACTGACCAGATGGCTGTACGGCAGACCCGCCGCTTGCTCCAGCAAACGGTTAACGGTGGCGGAGCGAATGACTTGCCCCTTGGCAAGCTCCAGACCGAAGCCCTGGATAAAGCTGCGCACGGCATCCATTTTTTCAGGCTTGGGCGTATCGTGAATACGGTACACACACGGCGCGCGTTTATCTTCCAGAGCGCTTGCCGCCGCCACGTTCGCCAAGATCATAAATTCTTCGATCAGCTTGTGGCTATCAAGGCGCATACGCTTTTTCACGCCCTTCATATTGCCTTCGTCATCCAGAATAATCTGGCGCTCGGGCAAATCCAGATCCAGCGCGCCGCGCTTCTTACGGGCTTCGTCCAGTATCTCGTAAGCCTCATAGAGCGGCTTGATCACAGGTTCGAGCAGCGGATCAGTCAGATCATCGGGCTGGCCGTCAAAGGCGGCTTGCACTTGTTCATATGTCAGGCGTGCCGCAGACTTCATAAGGCCGCGCACGAATTTGTAACCTTCCAGCTTGCCGTCCTTGCTGACATGCAGGTGAACGGCCATACAGGCGCGGTTTTCCTTAGGGCGCAGCGAACACAAATCATTCGACAGCTTTTCAGGCAGCATCGGAATAACGCGGTCAGGGAAGTATGTGGAGTTACCGCGCGCATAGGCTTCGCGGTCAAGATGGCTGTCAGGCTTCACGTAATAGGCCACATCGGCAATCGCCACCACCAGATGGAAGCCGCCATTATCCAGCTTTTCGGCAAAGACAGCATCGTCAAAATCACGGGCATCGGCACCGTCAATCGTGACAAGCGGAATATCGCGCAGATCTTCGCGCCCGTTGGTATCAGGCACTTTCATCTTGCTGGTTTCGCCGATCACAGCTGTTGGAAATTCTTCGCGCAGACCCATTTCATGGGCGCTGATAATGCTGATCGCGCGCGGGTCGGCTTGGTTGCCGATCACATCGACAATGCGCACGTAACGGTTTTTCATGGTGCGGGTCGGCTGTATCTCGCCAATCGCCAGATCGCCTTCCTGCGCGTTATTCAAATCCTGCTGATGGATGTCGAAATGATACTTTGCCTTCTTGTCGGTCGGCATCAGCACCCAGCCCTTTTTGTGGCGGGTGACAAGCCCCATCACGCGGCCTTTAGGCGTATCCAGACGGCGGATGATATTGGCCTGATACAGCGTGTCATTCTGGCGTGATAAACGCGCCAATACGCGGTCACCTTTGCCGAGCGACGGGTGGCCTTTCTTATCGGGCGCGACCAGTATCTTCGGCATATCGCCCTGAAGCTCTTCATTCCATTGCGTCGGCTTGGCCACAACCTCGCCATCGATATCGATATCAATCACTTCGATGACGCTAACGGCGGGCATGGCCTCGGGCGCGCTGTAACCGCCGCCCGGATGTTTGACCACCAAGCCTTCGGTTTCAAGGTCGCGCAGCAGTTTTTTGAACGGCACGCGGTCCGCGCCCTTTATATCAAAAGCTTTGCCCAGCTCGCGCTTGGTTAGGGGGGAATCGCTCTCGGCGATGAATTTTAGTAAGTCCTCTTGTGAGGGTACGTTCGACATTTATGCCTTTTTCTTCTTTGTAGTCTTTTTCGCCGCTTTCTTCTTCGGCTTGGCTTTGGCCTTTTCTGCCTCTTTTTCGGCTTTGGCGGCTTCTTTTGCGGCCTTCTTCTCGGCAGCTTCGGCGATCACCACAACCGCACGGTTCAATCCTACATGTAGTACTTCATCACCTTTTGGCAAGGATGTGAATTTGTTGTCATGCATCAGGAACGGCCCGAAACGTCCGATACCCGCGCGGATCATCTTGCCCGTTTCAGGGTGTGGTCCGACATCACGTGGCAGCGCCAGCAGATCAAGTGCCATCTCCAGCGTTACGTCCGCAGGTGCAGTGCCTTTCGGCAGACCTTGGCGTTTTGGCTTTGGTGCCGCAGGCTTTTTCGGCTTCGGCGGGTTTTTCTCGCCGTTTTTCTTGGCTTCTTTCTTGGCCTCTTTCCATTCTTCGATCTGCTGATCGTATTCTTTCATACGCGCGGCTTCTTCTTCGGCCGTTTCCTCAGGCGCATCAATCTGCACGTAAGGGCCGTAGGGGCCTCGGCGTAATGTCACAGTGCGGCCGTTATCAGGATGCTTGCCCAGCTCTTTCGGCTCGTTGGCCAGCTCCGCCCCTTCATTGCCGCCATCTTCGTCTTTTACGATCAGCGGGCGCGTAAACTTACACTCAGGATAGTTAGAACAGCCGATAAACGCGCCGAACTTACCAAGCTTCAAGGACAGCTGACCGCTATCACAGGCAGGGCAGGAGCGCGCAGGCTTGCCGTCTTCGCGTTCAGGGAAGAAGTGGTGACCCAGCTCTTCGTTCAAATGATCAATCACCTCGGTGATTGTCAGGCCTTTGGTTTCTTCCACGGCTTTGCTGAAATCTTCCCAGAACTGCTTCAGGGATTCTTTCCAGTACAAATGACCCGCGGCAATCACATCCAGCTCTTCTTCAAGATTGGCTGTGAAGTCGTAATCGACATATTTATTAAAGAACTTGATCAGGAACGCCGTCACAATGCGGCCGCGATCTTCTGGAATGAAGCGGCGCTTATCCATGATCACGTAATTACGGTCGCGCAGTACCTGCAGTATAGACGCATAAGTTGACGGACGGCCAATGCCCAGCTCTTCCATCTTCTTCACAAGCGACGCTTCGGAATAACGCGGCGGCGGCTGAGTGAAGTGCTGGTTCGGATCAACATCGACAAGACGTGTCGCATCGCCTTGGGTTAGCGGCGGCAGAATTCTGTCGTTATCTTTTTCATTGGCATCATCGTCATCGGTATCTTCGACATAAAGTGTCAGGAAACCGTCAAACGCAATGATAGAGCCGTTAGCACGTAAGACAACATCGTCTGTGCCGTCTGAAATATCAACGCGCACCTGATCCAGAATGGCGTTTTCCATCTGGCTTGCCATCGTGCGTTTCCAGATCAGCTCATACAGCTTCAATTGCTGGTCATCCAGCACTTTGGCCAATGACTGTGGTGTGCGGGACAGGTCAGTCGGGCGGATCGCTTCGTGCGCTTCCTGTGCGTTCTTGGCTTTCGACTTATAAAGGCGTGGCTCATCAGGCAGATATTTATCGCCGTAATTCTTTTTGATCTCGCCGCGGCACTGGTTCACGGCATCTTGTGACAAAGTCGTGCCGTCCGTACGCATATAGGTAATCAGACCTGTGGCTTCGCCGTCAATCTCTATACCTTCATACAGGCGCTGCGCGGTGCGCATGGTTTGTGAGGCGCTAAATCCAAGCTTGCGGGATGCTTCCTGCTGCAGTGTTGATGTAATGAACGGCGGCGCAGGGCTGCGGCGCATCTGTTTCTTTTCAACGCTCTGGACTTTCAGAGCCTTGTTTCTAATGCGGTCAACCGCATGCATCGCATCGGCTTCGTTATTGATATCCAGCTTATCAAGCTTATTACCTGCCAGATGCGTCAGCTTGGCTGTAAACGGCACGCCGTCAGGATTTTTCAGGCGGGCTTCGATGCTCCAATATTCTTGCGCATTAAACGCTTCGATCTCGGATTCGCGCTCACATATAAGACGCAGTGCCACAGATTGCACGCGCCCCGCCGAGCGGGAGCCTGGCAATTTGCGCCACAGAACAGGCGACAGGTTAAAGCCCACCAGATAATCCAGCGCACGGCGCGCAAGATAAGCTTCGATCAGCGGCGTATCCAGATCACGCGCATTGGCGAACGCTTCTTTAACGGCATTCTTGGTAATCTCGTTGAATGTAACGCGGTGTAATTCGCGCCCGGACAAGATGCCGTCATCTTCCAGAATTTCTTTGATATGCCATGAAATCGCTTCTCCCTCTCTATCCGGGTCGGTTGCGAGATATATGGCTTTGGACTTCTTGGCCAGCTTTTTGATATCGCTGATCGCTTTATCGGAACGATCACCCGCTTGCCACTTCATGGCAAATCCATCGTCAGGCTGCACGGAACCGTCCTTGGGCGGCAGGTCACGAACATGGCCGTAAGAGGCGATGACCTCGTAATCACTGCCTAGATATTTATTGATCGTCTTGGCCTTGGCGGGCGACTCAACGATAACAAGATTGGATGCACTCACGGACTAAAATCTTCCCGAATCAATTACTCTTCTTTTTAGGAAGTGACATGTAATTGTGATTTCGTCAACCCTGTTGCGTGTATTACGCATGAACCAGCATTACGCGATTGCCAGGCAAACGCTGGATTTCTCCGCATAATTCCAGTTCTAATAATATTGTCTGGGCAAGTGATGCTGGTATGTCGGCGCTACGGATCAGCTCGTTAATCTCGCACGGCGTAAATGACATCGCGTTTATTAATAATGTCTTGGATTCGGCAGCATCGGGTCTGTGTACGGCTTCGATAATTTCATCATTGGCCGCCAGCGGCACAGAATAGGTCGGGCGCGCCACATCCGACAGCTGATTGCCGCTAAAGCTATTGATACTCTCTAATATGTCCGCCGCATCACGCACCAAGCTCGCACCGTCACGGATTAGCGCATTAGGCCCGCTAGCGCGCGGATCAAGCGGATGACCCGGAACGGCGTAAACATCACGGCCCTGTTCCCCTGCAAGACGCGCGGTTATCAGTGATCCTGAGCGCACAGTGGCCTCAACGACAACAATGCCTTGAGAAATGCCTGACACAATACGGTTACGGCGCGGAAAGTCGCGGCTGCGCGGGGATACGCCTAGCGGGTTTTCAGCCAGTATCGCACCTTTTTCACGGATTTCGGCATATAACTTCTCGTTCTCGCGCGGATATATAATGTCGATGCCACCCGCCACAACGGCGATTGTTCCTGTCTCGATCGAACCGTTATGCGCCGCCGTATCAATACCGCGCGCAAGGCCTGATGCGATCACTTGCCCCGCTTCGCCCAGCTCTTTGGCGAGCTTCTCGGCAAACTTCAAACCATTGATCGATGAATTACGCGCGCCGACAATACCGATTGTGGCTTTGTTCAAAAGATCGACATTGCCCAGCACAGATAGCACAGGCGGCGCATCCTCTGTCGCGGCCAGCGCCAGCGGGTAAACATCATCGGCAGCCGTAATCATATCGCCGCCGTTCTTACGCACGCGCTCATATTCTTTTTCAATCGCGGCGAGCGGGGGGATGACTAGCTGTTTTTTGGATTTCGCTGTTAGGGTCGGAATGGCTTCCAGTGCTTTGGATGCGCTGCCGAACTGTTCGATGAAACGGTAAAATGTAATCGGCCCGACATTTTCTGTGCGCGAAAGCCTGATCCAAGCCAGCTTCTCCGCATCTGTCAGCGGGGCGGCGCTCTGTCTTGCCGATTTAAAAAGCATATGCCTTTATAAACACAGAAGAACTACTTTGGGTAGGGGTATTGTGACTACTTGTCTTTCTTTTTGCCGATTTTCGGCTCTTCGCCTTTAATCAGGCGCTGGATATTCGCGCGGTGCTTTACCCAGACAAGCAGGGCGATAATGCCGCATACGCCTGAAACCTGCGCATCGCCATATATAAAGTGGGCGGCAATCGGGGATAGCGCGACAGCGACGAGCGCAGATAGCGAAGAAATGCGGAAGATCAGCGCCATCACCAGCCATGTCAAACAGGCAAAAACGCCCACGGTCGGCACAGCGGCCAGCAAAGTTCCGAGTGTTGTGGCAACGCCTTTGCCGCCTTTGAATTTAAGCCAGACAGGGAACATATGGCCGATAATCGCGGCAAGACCCGCAAAGATCGCCGCTTGGTCGTTAATCAGATACATGGCTGTGAGTGCTGCAATCGCGCCTTTTCCGCTATCTAGCATCAGTGTCACAAAGGCCAGCGGCTTGTTACCCGTGCGCAGAACGTTGGTCGCGCCGATATTGCCTGACCCGATCTTGCGGATATCGCCATAGCCCGCCATATAGGACAGCACCAGACCAAACGGGATAGAGCCGAATAAATAACCAAGAAGTATTGCGAGTAAGAACATCATTTGTTTTTCAGTAATAGGTCTAGGACAGCCATGCGGGTCGGGACGCCGTTACGCACTTGATTAAGGATCAAGCTGCGCTGTGGGTCATCGGCCACTTCATCGGCGATTTCAACATTGCGGTTCATGGGGCCGGGATGCATGACAAGCGCATCGGGCTTGGCCATATCAAGGCGTTCCAGCGTCAGGCCGTAATCAGCAAAGAAGCTCTCTTCGGATGGAATTTCAGCATCAAGCATACGCTCTTTTTGAAGGCGCAGCATCATCACGATGTCGCAATCCTTCAGGCCTTCCTCCATAGAGGTGAACATTTGAATGCTATCGTGTGGTAATTTCTTTGGCATCAGTAGGGGCGGCGCGATAACGCGGACATTCGCGCCGAGCTTAACCAGCGTATCCATGTTTGATGACGCTACGCGGCTATGCGCGACATCCCCGCAAATCGCGATGTTCAGCCCTTCAATCTTGCCTTTGTGACGGCGAATGGTCAGCGCATCCAGCAGCGCCTGTGTCGGGTGTTCGCGCCAGCTATCGCCCGCATTTACGACAGGACAGTTCACGTGTCCTGCGATAAAATCAGGCGCGGCAAATTCGCTGTGGCGCATGATAATCGCATCAGGGCGCAGCATCGCATCCAACGTTAATACGGTATCCAGCAAGCTCTCGCCTTTTTTAACCGAGCTATGGGCGATATCGATATTGATCCATTCCGCGCCGAGTCGTTTCGCCGCCATTTCAAAGGATGTGCGGGTGCGCGTTGAATCTTCGAAGAACAATGACAAGATGATGTTGCCGCGCAGAATGTCGGGCTTGAACGCCTTGTCATCCAGACGGTCGGCATAATAATTGGCCAGATCCAGAATAATCTCGATCTCGTCTTTGTTAAGGTTTTTCGTGCCTAACAGGTGATCATGACCGAATTTCTGACGATCGACTTTCTCAAACCCTTTGCCTTTAACAATTTCCGGCTGCGTCATTCTATGATGCCTTTATCTTTCAATGCCTTTATGGCGGTGTCATCCATGCCTAATTGCTTTTTTAATACATCATCCGTGTCCTGACCGCAAACAGGCGGTGCGCGGTTATAAACAACAGGGGTTTCGGATAGCTTCAGCGGGCTGCCGACCAGCTTGACCGTATGGCCACTGCCTTTGTGCTCCATCTCGATTTCCATGTCGCGCGCTTTGACCTGCGGATGGGCGAAGACATCAGGCATTTCATTAACGGGCGCCACAGGGACATCAACATCTTGCAGCAGAGCAATCCAGTAATCCATCGTTTGTGAGGCAACGGCCTCGGCAATCATCGGGCATAATTCATCACGATGGACAATGCGCGCACTATTCGTGGCAAAGCGCGCATCCTCTGCCCATTCGCCGTGGTTCAGCGCTTTGGCAAGGCGGCTAAATTGGCGGTCATTGCCAACGGCGATAATGATATGCCCGTCCGAAGCCTCAAAAACCTGATAGGGAACAATCGTGGAATGCGCATTCCCCAAGCGAGGCGCTGTCTTGCCTGACGTTAGATAGTATTGCGCAAGGTTTGTCATGCTGGCCAGCGTGCAATCCAGCAATGCCACATCGATATGCTGCCCCGTGCCTGTCTGCGCGCGGTTATTCAGCGCCGCCAGAATACCGATCGCCGCATAATGCCCTGTCATAATATCACTCAGCGCTACCCCGACCTTCATTGGCTGCCCGTCGGGTTCGCCCGTGGCTGCCATCAGCCCGCCCATAGCTTGCGCCAGAAAATCATAGCCCGGCTCATGGGCGATAGGACCGTTCTGGCCAAACCCTGTAATAGAGGCATATATAATGTGCGGATGTCTTTTATGGACGCTTTCGTAATCCAGTCCGTATTTGGCTAGACCGTCGACTTTGAAATTTTCGATCAGCACATCGGCCTTTTCTAAAAGCTTGTGTATGATCTCTTGTCCGTCCGCGGTTGTCAGGTCAACAGCAAGGCTGCGTTTATTGCGATTGGCCGACAGGTAATAGGCGCTCTCGGTCGTGTCGTTACCGTCTTGATCTTTGACAAAAGGCGGTCCCCATTTACGGGTGTCGTCCCCCTGTGCGGGGCGCTCAATCTTGATCACATTGGCGCCAAGATCGCCAAGGATCTGCGTGCAGGCGGGACCTGCCAGAACACGGGAGAGGTCAACGATGGTGATATTTTCAAGCGCTGATTTCATAGGCGCTATTATAGACCTATCCGAGCGGATTGAAATCACGGAATAGGTACATAGCCACAATAATAATGCCGACAGCAAAGCCCGGGCCTGCCGGTATCTGTAGGCGTGAGAGGTTGAATTTTGTGCCGTTTACATTGCTTTCATAAAACGCATGACCAATACCGTGAACCATTCCGGCTACGGCGCCGATAGCCATCGCCAGCAATATTCCTTCTGAGCCCAGCCAGATGCCGCCGGCGCCCATGAGTTTTACATCGCCGAGACCTAGGGCATCGGTTTTGTATAGGCGGTTCGCGATGAGGCGCAATCCATAAAGGCTGGCAAAGCCTACGCTGAAACCAACAAAGATATCGATAGGCTCAACAAATTGCGCAAGTGTTGTCAGGTGAAAAACAATCCCGAGCGTGGCAAAGCCCAGCACCATCTCGTTAGGGAGTAGACGTGTTTTGAGGTCTACTGCGGAAAGTAGTGTCAGCATTCCGAAGCCGCCGCAGAGGCAGGCCATAGCAACCCATGAAAGCATTAATAGTCCTTTTTACTTGCACATATACTTCAAGACAAAAATGTACACAGAAGAGTATTAAATGACAATGCACTAAAACTTTTTCAGGAATTCCGTGGATAGTTTTGGGGCAGCGCATTGCCAGTCTATATAGCCCTAGTCTACCTTTGTATTTGAGCTCAAAGAATTCGTAATCTGCGAAATCTTTATTTTAGTACTACATTTTTAGTCTGGACTGTCTAAGCGCATGGTCATGCAAAACACAGTATTGGTTGCCGAAGATAACGATTTTGTTCGTATGCAGATCGTTAGTTTCTTGCGTGAGGTCGGGTGTGATGTGCTCGAAGCCTCCGAAGGGCGCTCTGCTTTGCGTCAAATGGCGACCTCCAAAGTTAATCTGGCAATTGTTGATGTGCGCATGGAGCCTATGGGTGGCTTCGAATTTATCAAAACGCTACGGCAGGGTGATGATAAGACGCCCGTGATTCTGGTAACAGGGGATCAGTCTTCTGATCTTTTGGAGCAGGCGGGTCACTGGAAGGTGGCGGCTGTGTTGATGAAGCCGGTGCAGAAGGATCGATTGTTGACCATGGTCGGTCGTATTTTAGATTTGGGGCGTGATGATGACGTTGAAGAGGCTGCGCAAGAACCTGGTGGGGGTGACTCATGATTCGTGATGTGATGGCATCGGCGCGCCGTACGTTGCTGCCGGCATTGGCTGTGACAGTTTTTGCTGTAACGGCCTGTGCACCCGTGGATGTGCCAGGTACACGTAATGTGAATATTCCTGATATTACGGCAGCTGAGGAGCGCCCTGAAGCTATTAACGAGCGCCCTGATAGTGTGCTTTATCTGCCGCTGGGTCGCGATGTTCTGGTGCCGGAAATGAATGTTGGTGATGGTTTGCCAAATGATCATGTGGGGCCGTTCGAGCTGCGCTCTGAAACTTTGGCAGGTGCGTTGCAGTTGATTTTGGCTGACTTTGATGTGTCGTTGGCATTTGAATCTGAAGAAGGTCTGAATCGTCGTATTACCGTAGCGAACTTACAGGGGCCGCTGGATAAGGTTCTGCGCCGTGTCTGTTCTTTAGCGGATATGTATTGTGCGTTTGAGGATGGCCTGATCGTTGTCAAGGAGACGCAAACCTTTACAGTTAAGATCCCGCCGATCAGTCAGGATACGAGCTTCATGAATAACGTGGCGTCTGGTTTGGCTGCCATCATCGGGACATCACCGATTATAGATCAGTCAACGCGCACTATTATTTACGAAGCCACGCAGAGAACTTCTGAGTACGCGCTGCGTTACTTCCAGAGAATGCGTAGTTCAACAGCCTTGATCGTGTTTGAAACCTATATCTGGGAAGTGAATCTCGATGGCGGTAACTCGACGGGCATTAACTGGGATACGATCGAATCTTTCGGTAAGTACACAGCCAGCATTGATTTCTCGGGCTCTGTAGGTGCTGACTTCTCTAATCCGGTAAGTATCGGTCTGCCGACAACGGGCTTTGAAGAGGGTGGAACATTTACGCCGACAGATATCTTTAACTTCCTGTCTCAGTTCGGCGCTGTGAAAACGATCTCTCAGCCTAAGATTACAGTGCTCTCGGGTTCTGAGGCGCGTTTGCGCGTTGCTGATACCGAAAACTTCGTGTCCGAGATTTCTCAGACAATTGACAGCGGTCAGGTGAGTACATCTGTGAACACAAACAGTGTGGATACAGGTTTCGAGCTTGTGATTGCGAGTAGCTGGGATAACTCTACTGTTTACGCGGATGTTGATATCAGTCTGACAGATGTGATCCAGATCGATGACTTTGATTTTGCGTCAACGGGTACGGGCTCTAACGCTACATCCACGACAATTCAGCTGCCGCAAACATCCGAGCGTGAGCTGACAACGCAGGTGCGTATTCGTCCGGGTGACTCACTGTTGATCGCAGGTCTTGTGCGTGAAAATGATAACTTCAGTACGTCCGGCCCTGGCTTTATGCAGCCTGTGCTGCCGACTAGCCGTACAGCGCAGACAGATAACCTTGAGCTGGTATTCTTGTTGCGTCCGAAGGTGGTTGTCTACACAAGTCCTGAAGATGGTGAGCATTACAACACGATTAAAGGCTCTGCTGTGAAGCAGGATAATAAGAGTTTCGACTATGATTTTGCACCTTTTAACGAGCAGGGAAATAGTGCCGATGCCCCTATGCCCTTAGGCAATATGGACGCGAGCGCGCTGGATCCGGGTGCTGTAAGTTATCGATAGTGAATATAGGTCTGGTTACGGTATAATGAACATGATGGGTAAAGTGGTGACGCAAGCAACATCTTCCGCAACAATTAAGCGCATGGGCTCTAAAGCTCTGGCGCTCTTTGCGTCTGTGCTTGTTGTTCTGACGCTTGCTACGGCCACAGCGTCTGCGCAAACGGCTGGATTTAATGATCCGGGCTCTCGAACAGGTAATACTGGCGGTGCTGTCGGTGACCTTGTTCCTGTTGAGGCTGCTGTTGATGGTGGCCAGATTACTGTTGGCGCATCGGCGCAGGTGGTTGTACTTTTCCGTAACGATAGTGGCCGTCCTGTGCAAACGGGCGCTATTCAGCTCTATCCGTCCTCAACCGTATCGGCCAGCGTGTCTTTGAACCAGTGTTCAGCGGAGCCTCTGCCAGCCGGTGCTTCTTGTGCAGTGGCGCTGTCAGTGAAGGGCTTGCAAGCAGGGTCATGGCGTATTGAATTAATTATGCGCCATAGTGGCCGTTCTCGCCTTGTGACCGCGACTATGTCCGGTCAGGTGCAGTCTGGTGAAGGATCTGATGATAAGTTCGTTTCTGACGTTGAGGCGATTCCTGATGAGCTTGACTTCGGCAGCTTGGAAACGGCACAGCCTGTTGTGCGCGCTGTAATTCTGCGTAATATCACGTCCAACCAGATTGATATTAACGCGATCTATATCGAGGCGGCAGATCAGGCCGGATACTCTTTACGTACCGATTGTGATTCATTGGCGCCAGGTCAGGCCTGTTTGATGACGGTGATCTGGTCACCTGTTCTGAAAGGTGATGCGAGCGGCGTTCTTGTTGTTGAACACACAGGCCCGACGTCTGTGGCCAGTGTGAATCTGACAGGTGATTTTGATCCGGATGATACTAACGAAGCACAAATCTTTCCTGAGGCTGTACCGGGCCGCGGTTTGATGGTGTCTTCCCTGAGCGAAGTAGATTTTGGTGACGGTATCGCAACAGTATCGGCAATCTCTGTGTCCTTGGTCAATGTCGGTGATGCACCGCTGCGTATTAAAGATCTGCGCCTTGCCAGCAGCGATAGCGGCGGTCTCAGCATTAATAAGACAGGCTGTTTGCCCGATATGGTTCTGGAACCTATAGAAGCGTGTCCTCTGACAGTGACGTGGTCACCTGTACGTGAAGGTCAGATTATCGATGATATCCAGGTCGTTCATGATGGCGCACGCGGTATTCTGGTTCTGCCTGTTCGTGGCCGTGCCAGCAAAATTGTTAGTCAGGATACCAAGCCTGTGCGTCTCGCCAGTGGCGGCACAATCAGCGCCTCTTTGGGCGAAGATGGCGCGACCGAAGGGATCGCCTTTGTTCGTGATGAAAGTATTGACCCCGCCAGTGTTCTGGATGGTTTTGTGGTAACGTCCCACTCTCCGACACGCGCGATTATTTCAGGCCCGGGCGGCAGCCGTATCGTGTTTAACCGCGAGGAAGTTGTGCTCGGTGGTCTGTTGTGGAGCGTCAATATTCGTCCAAGTGGTGTACAGTTCAGCACGGGCGATGAAAAAGTTTTATTACTTTTCGACAGATCTTTATCTTCTGTTAACCGAGTTTCGGGACAATCGGGTACTACTGGTGGCGGCACGACAGCTGTTGAGGCTGCCAGCGGAGGTTAATCACAGGATGACTGTCTATGGACGAAACAGAAGATAACAACAACATTTCAGGCACTGACCCGAGTCTTAGTGGTGAGGGCGAAAGCCCGTTGACAGAGCAGGAAGTTGTCGAAGGTTCCACAGAAGATCGCCGTACAAAAAGCCCTGAGCGCAGACAGCAGCCGGGTATGCCCCCTGATGGCATAGAGCGTCGTCAATGGGCGGATAGACGTCGTGAGCGTGCGTTAGAAGGGCGTGAACGTTACCTTGATATGGTGCAGCGTGAACGTACGATGTTGCTGGATCAGGGCGTTGTCCGCACAACTGATCAGCTTTTGGATATGGCGGGTGCCGGCGGTGCGTCCGAATTGGAAGAAGAGGGCATTCGTGACCGCGCGACAGGGGATATGTTGCGCTCCGTCTTGCCGGTGCAGTCATGGCTTCCTTTGAATATTCACTTGATCGATTTGCGCGAAGGCGTGCTGCGTATTGCGCCGCTTCAAGAACTGAACGACCGTCAGGTTGACGCTTTACAATCGACCGCACAGCGAAGCGGTTTCCACGTTGAAAATGTCAGTGTGGAAATCTGGGATCGTGCCGAGCTTTTGGAAACGTTGCGTTCTGTGCACGATTTGTCGGCAGACCGCTGTGAAAAAACATTGGCACAGTGGCTCTCTGACGTTGATAACGGTTTGCTGCTCAACCAGTTCCAGCGCGATATGCTTGCTGAATCTCTGCAAATGCGTGCCTCTGATATTCACTTATTACAAGATAACAACACGGACTCTCCGAACTGGATCAAGTATCGTATCGATGGTGATTTGGTGCCGATGCATTTGCTGCCACCCGAGGCGATGGCTCGTTTGACCACTTTGCTGAAAAGGGATGCCGGTCTTAACTTCGGTGATAAAACAACCCCGAAAGATGGCCGTTTCGGCTTCTCTTGGCAGGGCCGTAACATTGACGTTCGTGTGGCCGCGGGCCCACAGGCGCAAGACGGTGAAAAACTGACATTGCGTCTTCTGGACCGTGCGTCCTTGAAAGGTTTTGATGAGCTATTCCGTCGTCACGAAGATGTCGGTGACTATCTGTCTAAGTTGCTGTCACCTGAGATTAAGGGTGGTGGCGGTTTGATCCTGCTATCAGGTCCTACAGGTTCCGGTAAGACGACAACTATGTATGCCTGTGTGCAGCAAATTGACCGCCGCCGTCGTCACGTTTTGACGATTGAAGATCCGATTGAATACGAACTGCGCTATGCAACACAGTGGCAGGTGCGCCCGGGAATGCCGGGTGGTAGCTTTGCCGATTTGATCAAAGCTGCAATGCGTCATGACCCTGACTACATCATCATCGGTGAGATGCGTGATGCGGATACGGTGGAAACATCGCTACGTGCTGCTGAATCAGGCCATACCGTGATTTCAACAATTCACGCCGATACAGCCTTGCAGACATTCGAACGCTTGCGTTCCTTGATGCCTGCTGAACGTGAGCGTGCCTCATCCTATACATTGGCGCAGCAGGTGAAATGCGTGCTGAACCAACGTCTTGTCCGTACACTGTGTCAGGGCTGTGCCCATAAGGATACGGCAGAGAACTATTTGCAAGACCATGAAATCGATACTCTTGGTATCGACCCGAAGGCCGAGGTTAGACGCCACAATCCAAGTGGCTGTGATTTGTGCTCTCGTACGGGTGTTGTTGGTCGTACATTGCTTCTGGATGCCCTGTTGCTGACATTGGGCCCAGGGCAACGTAACAGTATTTACGAGGCCATTATGCGCAACGTGAACGAGTTAAGCCATGAGGAAGGCGTTATCGAACACACCAGACGTGAAGGTCTGGTTGATTTGGTGCTAACCGGCATGGTGGATCCGAAGTCCGCACTTTCCAATCTGGAAGATTAATCTAAATTATTATATAATAATATCAGAAGGGTATTAGGGTTTTCTAATGCAGCAGTGGGTTGCAGAAGTAGCATATGAGTCACGTTCGGGCGTAAAACGCGTCACGGAGAGTTATTACATGCCTTCCGTTGAGGATGTGCGTAATGCGATTGTTAAAAATGGCGGCTATCCGCTAACGATCAGACCGCATGAACGCTCCCCGATTGAACGACTATTGGCACGCTCCACATGGTGGCAGGTGCAGCTTTTGCGTGGGGTGCAGTTCCGTTCGACCTCTACATCTCCGGGCGTGGCGTTATGGCGCATTATCGAGGCAGAAACAAATCCGATGCGTCAGAATATTCTGGCACCAGCGCGTGAAGCACTATCCCGCGGTCTAGGCGCAATTGACGCCTTACGCGCCTTGCGTATTTTTGACCACGGTACGATTGCGATTTTGGCGGCCAGTGAAAAGGCTAACAAGCTACAGGAAGGTATTCCGCACGCCATTCATTCTATTACACAAAAGCGTAAAAATACCCGTGCGATTGCCGGTACCATGTCATGGCTGGGAATCGATGTTCTTATGATTGTGCAGTCCCTTTTCTGGGGTAAGGGCATGGTTCTGGAGTGGTTCCGTGGTAACGCGCCGCAAGATCCTGCAGAACTCGATAAGTATTTGGATGTTGTTGCTAAACTAGAATTAACGTGGGACATCCTTATTTACTTGTCTTTTGCTTGTGGCGCATTTTTGGCATGGACAATCTTTTCTTTCTGGATCAATCGTGGTCGCACTGATTGGCCGACCGCACGTATTGTGCGTAAAATCCCGCTGATCGGCGGATATCTTCGAGATTTGGGTTTTGCTGACTCGATGATGGCTGCGGCACGAATGCTGCGTGGCCTTGTGCCGATTAACGATGCGCTAAAACAATCTTCAGAGGCGACGACCGTTCCCGAGGTCTCTGTATACTGGGAAGAAGCCAGTAAAGAGCTAGAACGCGGGGTGCTTTTGGGTTCAGCTTTGGACCGTAGTGAAAGATTGGAACTTGCTAGCTTGTCTGATCTAGGACAAGTTGCTACAGTATTAGAATCCATTGCCGAAATGCGTTCGCAAGCGGCAAAAACGAAACACTCTCTCATCGTCTGGGTGGCTTTTGGTCTCACAGGCGTCTTTCTGGCGATTGCCTTCGGTAGTGCTATCTATGCTCTGACTGTTATGAACATGGGTCTGGACAGCATGATGGGCGGATTGATGGAAGGTATCTAATGACTGACTGTACAAGGAAGTAGACTTGGAATTTAATCTCGGCCTTTTATCTAAAGGCAAGAAAAATAAAGATAAATCCGAGGACTCCGATATCGAAGAGGGTATCGGTGATGCTTTCGATGACGAATTCGTAGATGAAATTGCGGATCAGATGGCCGCCGAGTTTGCTGCTCACGAGGAAGAGGAGGCGGCACCTAAAGCTAAGCCGCAGCCTAAGCCTGCCAAGCAAGATCGTAGTAAAGAAAAAGTCAAAGATAATGCCTCGAACATGAAGCCGGGCTTGGCCGATTACATGGCAGGCGAAGCTGATGAATTTGTAAAAAACCTAAGACCGTTTTTGCCGCAGGAAGTAATCGGCGGCTCTGTGCCTCACGTACCGGGTGCTGAAGTGGAAGCTGTTTGGAATGCTGCTGCTCAAGCTTGTGGTACAGAGCGTGTGCACTTCACATATACTGTTGAAGATGGCCGTGTCTGGTATCTGGCATGTCCGTCGGGCTCATTGGCGTCTAATCCTGATAGCTGGTGTCCTTTGGCGGCAGCGCTTCCCGGTAACAGTGAGTACTGGGATAAAGAAACAGTATATCTTTACGAACAAGAAGGCTTGGCGTCGGCCTTAAGATGGGACCGTGAAACAGGTCGTATTCAAGTATTTTTGGGCGCGGCAAGAACGCTGTTGCCTAAGGTCCAAAGTATGGACGCCAACTTCGTGACGATTAACCCTGAAGTGGCAAAGATTGTTCCTTGGCGCAACAGACAACTGCGCACCGAAAAACTGGCGCGCGCTACGGCGAAAACCCTTCTATATGCGGGCCTTGTTATCAATTTTATCGCCATCGCTATTTTGCTCTCGCAAATTGTAATTACTAACTTTGTGGAGCGTGATCTGGCCGAGGTGCGCCGCAATACTGAAAAAGTATCTACCGATTTGATGTTTAACGCCTTGAACGCGCTGCAAAGTGACACTATTCGTCATATGGTGCGTATTCAGGAGCTCTTGGACCACCTGTCCAAAATTGACGGTACACTTGTGAAATACGAAGTTGATAACGGCAAGGTCCGTTGGGAAGCCCTGGTACCGCAGAGTTTCAGTAATTGTGGCGGTATTCTCAAAGGTTGTACCGTAGATAATAAATTGGCAGCCGATGGCCGTGTGAAAATTATCGGTACACGTTAATAGAGTTAAACTGTGTTCTTATGCTTATCATACTGATTTAACAGGTTATAAAGGTTTAAACGGTATTCTGGTAGTTAAGAGAGTTATTAATAAATTAATCTAAGGGTAAGGGTAACTTGGACGTTAAGAACTTTGATTGGCGCTCGATCCAAAAATATTTCAATCCTCAGGCCGCTGAGGATTTAAACGTTTTTCTCGAAAATATGCCGCAAACAGCAGGTCAGACAGCCCTGATTGCTGCCGGTGTTGCGTGGATGGCCGCCGGCGCGTTGGGCCTATACACCTTTATTCAAGTTCAGAATTTAACGGAGCTGCGTGCTGAGCTTAAAGAAACACAAGCGTTGAAGCCGTTAGTACCGGTTGTGCGAGATGTTCCTGTGCGTGCGGCTGAGGTAACGGATTTTGTAACATCCTTAAAAGAAGCCTATCCAAACCTTGATATTAAACAGCAAGGCGCTAGTATTCAGATTACAGCAAGATCAACAGCCCAGTTCGGTGCGTTCCGCGAGTCTATCGGTCACGTCCAGAATGGTGGTACAGGCTGGCGCGTTAATGTCAGCAAATTATGCGTAGGTAGAGAATGCGAAGCTAACCCTTTGGGCGCGCTTCTTAAAATTAACAAGGTGTCGGTGGACAAACCAACCACTTAACGCTTTTGATTTTTATTTAAGGTGTTAAACTATTTCAAATTTTTTATTAGGGAAACGGAGCTCGGTAACATGAATAACTTAGAAAAAGATCAATCAAGATTAGGGGAACGCGGTAACGTTCTTTTCTTGATTCTTATCGCGGTGGCGCTTTTTGCGGCGCTGTCCTATGCGGTGACGCAGTCAACGCGTTCTAGCGGTGGTGATGCCGGTAAAGAAACAAACAAAATCAGTTCAGCGCAGCTGACGCAGTATCCGGCCTCTGTTCGTACGTCTATTGTTCGTATGATTATTGGTGGTCAGGATGTTGACACATTGGAATTTAACGCCCCTGAAGACTTCACGAACTGTACAGAGTCTCCTCCAAGCTCTAACAGATTTCCACGATGTGTTTTCCACCCAAGTGGTGGTGGTGCGACACACGTTACAGCACCTGGTAGCTTGATGACCAATGGTAATCCCGGTGGTTGGATCTTCAACGGTGAAAACGAGATTGAAAACGTTGGCACAACAACAACGGCTGGTGTTGCATCAAGTACTGTTGATTTGATCGCCTTCTTGCCAGGTGTATCTCAAGGTGTATGTGAAAGCATTAACGAAGAGCTGGGTATCTCTACAACACAGGGTGACATTCAAGAAGATAGCATTGAATATCTGTCCAGCTCGAACATGACGAATCCGAACGGTTCAACTGCAACGTCTCTTGCCGCTGGCGGTGCCTCAATCGGTGAAACGTCAACAGCTCTGGTTGGCCAGCCATTTGGTTGCTTCTACGATAGTAACGGTAACGCTGATAACGGCGGTGCAGCGCAGTACATTTACTACCACGTACTGGTTGAACGTTAATTCAGTAGTCGCAGGCTCAGTTTCCTAATTTCAAGACCTGATCCTGTTTTACGCAGGGTCGGGTCTACTCTTTTAAAAAGGCTTTAGCAAAAATATGAAACCTCAACACCAAGATAACAATATTGTGTCAAACGAGCGCGGAAGCGCTCTGGTTTATATTCTGATCGCTATCGCTTTGCTGGCAGCACTGACAGTGTCCTTCATGGATAATTCCAGTAACCAAACATCCAGCCAGAACGTATTTAAAACCGTTTCCGAGTTACAAACACAAATTGATTACATTCGGTCTGCGGCGCAGGAATGTGTCTTGCTGCATCAGGGGGGTGATATCAATATCCCGAACACAGCCGCAGATGATGATGCGGGCGCCAGCAAGTTTTATCCGATTAGACCTGATTCAACGTATTTCGCGGCGTCATCGATTTTGCCGACTGCAGGCCGCTTGGTAAAAGATATCCGCTGTCCCGGTAATCCTGGTGATGATGTTGATCACCAGCTTATCTTCGGCGGTAATTCAGGTAAATTCCTGCCGCCACCGCCGTCTATTTTCAATGACTGGCAATGGTATAACGGTACTGATGGAGTGTTCTTCTGGATTTCTACGACGGCTTCTGATGCTTATATCAATACAGTGCTTGAAAAGCTGGATGCCGATTTTGCAGACTGTGAAGCAGATATCATCAATGCAACAAGCGCGACTAAGGCTCTGGATAGTAACGCCACAGTCTCCTGTGTAGCAGGCGAAAAATGCTTCCGCGTATGGATTACTCAAGACCGTGACGATAGCGGTACGGGGAACGTGGAAGATGGCTTATCTGATGTTGAAGCGGCCGTCTTTCCAGACGAAACAGCGTGTAACCCTTAAACTTTAAGCTCTTTTACAGCTTTTGTGACCCGTATGAACTCTGCGTCTATCGTGGTGACTAGCAATGTACATGTGTCTTTACTTTCAGCGGCGTCATCTTGCAGCTTAGCCGCCAAATCACCTAGAACTTTACAGCAGGCAGAACGCGCGCCGCCCTTAAGGCTATGGGCGGTTTCTGATAGCGCTTTGTAGTCCTTGTGCTTTAATTGCTCGTGCAGATCCTCGATCAAAGGCTGCGTAAATTCCACAAACATATGCATCATCTCAATAGCGCCTTCATCTACGGCACCCATTTGCTCTTTCATAGCATGCAGGTCAATGGCAGGCGGTAAGGTTTTAGCAGCTTTGGCGGGCTTTTTTGCCTTCGCTTCCGTTGCTTTTTTCTTGGGCTTGGGCTCATCATCAGCGAGCAAACCCCAACGGATCAGCAAACGCTGAAACTGGCCAAGAGATACAGGCTTCAATAAACACTCATCAAACCCATGGCTAAGATAAGTCTGGCGCTGTGCCATTTGCACATCGGCAGTTAAGACAATCACAGGGAAATGCTTGTTATCAGCACTTTCATCCTCTTGCTTGCGGATAATCTCGATAAGCTCATAGCCATCGATTTCAGGCATATGCAAGTCACTGAACAATATGCCGTACTGTCCCGTTTTGAGGGCTTCGAGCGCTTCACGGCCATTCTCGACAAAGTCGGCTTCTACGCCCAGCTTATTAAGCTGACGAGACAGGACATCGCGCACGCTCTCCGTATCTTCGGCGATCAAAAGCTTTTTCGGACCGTCGATATTATGGCGCATGGTTTTTTGCGCGGCATCAACAACAGCCTCGCCCAGACCAAGGCGCGATGCGGGTTTTGTTAAGTATTTCACGCCCATAGCATTGAGGGAGTGTTGCAGGCCAAGGTCATCACGCACAGTATACATGACCAGCCCCATAAACGGCCTGACTTGCATAATTTCACGGATCAGGTCAAGGCCAAGACCATCGGGTAAGCCTTGGTCGATGATGCCCACATCAAAGGGGCGGCGTTTTACCAGTTCAAGCCCTTCAGCATAAGTTGCGCAGCTCTCGACCGTAGCACCCATGGAGTCCAGAGAGCGCACAATTTCCTTTGCGCCTTGCGGGTGATCTTCCACTGACAGAACCGTAATGCCATCCAGCACTGGCATTTCAACAGTCGTGGCATTGGTGCCGACTTCTTCTGTTGGTATTTCAAACCAGAAGGTGGAGCCTTTGCCTTCTTTACTGGTAACGCCGATTTGCCCGCCCATAAGCTCAACAAGCTTTTTACAGATAGAGAGCCCAAGGCCTGTGCCGCCATATTTTCGTGATGTTGAGCTGTCTGCTTGCGAGAAAGGTTTGAATAGACGTTCCTGCGCTTCTGCGCTCATACCAATGCCTGTATCAACAATCTCGAAACGCAAGGCAAGGCCGTGTTTTGGCTGCTCGATATACTGTGTATTCTTGGTTACCTTAATCGTGACTGAGCCTGTCTCGGTAAACTTCAAGGCGTTGCCCGTAAGGTTCATAATGATCTGGCGTAATCTTTTCGGGTCGCCGATCACAACAAACGGCACGTCCTTGGATATATCATCCAGAAGATTTACGTTCTTGCCATGCACCTTTACGGCCATGGCTTCGTTTATGCCGTAGACCAGCGTGCGAACAGGGACTTCGAACGTATCCAGCTCCATGCCATTGGCATCCATTTTGGCAAAGTCCAGAATATCATCGAGAATTTCCAGCAGGCCGCTGGCAGAGTTCTTCGCCGTATCAATCATGGTCTTAATGTTCGGGGCAGGGCTCTCTTCACCCATAAGCTCCAATAAACCGAACACTGACTGCATCGGTGTACGAATTTCATGGCTCATCGTCGCCAGAAAATTGGCTTTGACCTCAGCAGCCGCATCGGCTGCTTCAACGGCTGCTTTTAGCTGCAGCTCAACGTCTTTGCTGTTGGAAATATCTGTCGCCCAGAGGATAAAACAGGGCTCACCATTAAAGTCATCTTCCTTGATGGAGAGTGTGACCCAGCGCTCTTGCTTGTCCTGATTGTCGGTGACAGCCAAGGTGAAGGTTTGCGGCGGCGTAGTGCTACGTAGCTCTTTAACCAGGCGCAGAATATCTTCGTGTGGCCAGATATCGGCCAGCAGCTTGCCTTGCAGATCAGCAGGATGGATGACCTTCTTTTTACCGCCTGTGGGGACGCGCGGCTGCAACATATGCGCCAGTGGTCTGTTGGTATATACGACGCGCATATTCAGGCGGTCACGTTTGACCACGCAAATGCCGATCGGCGCATCTTCATAAAATTTCTTGATTTCCAAGTGCGTGAACCTTCAAGAGTTGTCCTTGACAGAACGCCATGATATCACAGATAAATTGCAGACTTAATGCTTAAAACAACAAAGGAAAAGGCTTGATGACTTATAAAGTAGCGGTCGTTGGTGCAACGGGTAATGTTGGTCACGAAATGTTGAAAACCCTTCACGAGCGTAACTTTCCGGTGAGTGACGTCGTGGCGCTGGCTTCTCGCCGCTCCGTAGGGCGCGAAGTATCATTCGGTGATCACGATTTGAAAGTACAGGATCTGGCCACATTTGATTTTAAAGGTGTTGATATTGTTCTGTCGTCACCAGGCGCAAAAGTCTCTGCCGAATACTCACCTAAAGCCGCCAAAGCAGGCGCTGTGGTGATTGATAACACAAGCCATTTCCGTATGGATCCTGATGTGCCGCTGGTTGTGCCTGAGGTAAACCCTGAAGCCATCGCAGGCCACACTAAAAAAGGTATCATTGCAAACCCTAACTGCTCTACGATCCAAATGGTTGTGGCGCTGAAGCCATTGCACGATATCGCGAAAATCAAGCGCGTGGTCGTATCGACTTACCAATCCGTTTCAGGTGCGGGAAAATCCGCGATGGATGAGCTGTTTAGCCAGACACGCAGCATCTACATGAACGATGTAAAGCCAGCAGAGGAATTTGCCAAGCAGATCGCGTTCAACGTAATCCCGCAAATTGACGTGTTCATGGATGATGGCATGACGAAAGAAGAATGGAAGATGGTTGTCGAGACGAAGAAAATTCTCGATCCGTCGATTAAGGTCGCTGCCAACTGCGTGCGCGTTCCTGTCTTCGTAGGTCATGCTGAGATGGTAAATGTCGAGTTCGAAGATGACATAGATGCCAAGACAGCCAAGCGTGCCTTCCGTGATTTTGAAGGTATTACGCTGATCGATCTGGAAAGCGAGATGGAGTTTGTCACACCGAGCGAAATCGCTGGTGAGGATGATGTGTTCGTCTCCCGTGTGCGCGAAGACCCTACGCTGGAAAACGGCATTAATTTCTGGTGCGTAGCCGATAACCTGCGCAAAGGTGCTGCACTTAATACTGTGCAGATCGCTGAAAAGCTGATAAAGAATCATATGAAGGCGGCTGCGTAAGGCGTAGTCCCTCATAACAATAATAAAGAGAACAGGACAGGGTATGAGTGACCGGCTGCGCAAGCAGTTGGACGCGTTCATAAAAGGAACCGCTACCGACGGCAAAGCGCTTTGCGATATCTTCTATAAAGCTTCCGATGGCTCCAAGCAGCTGCCGGAATACTGGAACATTCAGGTTCCTAAAGAAGTTTACGACCATTACTGGGATTTGCATGAATCATCATTGCGTTTGGTAGACGCGTTGGAGCGTGTGCTGGAAGATCCGGAGCATCAACTTATCATGGAAGAGGCGCAAAAGCTTGGCTACCGCTTGCCCGCTCTGGATGTCTTCAGGCAAGAGCTGCAAGATTATCGCGAAGTTCTTCTGGAGTTTGATCCTTACAGAGTCCGCAACGCCAAAAATGGGTATGTGACCGTGCCAATCCGTATGGCCGATATGCTGCATAACCTGATGAAATACAATTCATTTATGGTAGCGCGAGTGTTTGATGGCTGTTTCAACACCGATTACATGAAGCATTTTGGCTTTTATAAAAACAGCGGCTACCCTTACGAAGGGGCGACGGCTTTGCAAGAAACGATGGATGTTCTAGTCGGTATGATGAAGACGTCCAAGGAAATTGATCGCCAGATTGAAAAAGGCCGTCAAAAGGAACACTGGCCGCATATGCTGCCAAAGCGAGATATTTAAAGCGCCTCAGCCGAGTACATAGCATTTGTCAGTTTGAAGCAATCCTGCGCCTGTACGATGGCAAGCTCTCTGCGCCCCATGGATTTGGTTTTTTCAAAAACACCGTAAATCGCTGATGCCGTCAGCGCGAGCGCATTCTCTGGCGTCTCGCCTGATTGCATGTGCCCCAAGAACACGGCAGTCGTCATGTCGCCTGCGCCATTGGGAGGTGTATCAAACGCGATTTTAGGGGTAGTTACAATCCATTTGCCTTTGGCGCTATAGAGAAGCATCTGGATGCTGTCACTCGGCGTATCGCGGGTTTCTACGGATGTTACCAATACGTAACGTGTGCCGAGATCAACGAGTGTCTGACAAGCCTGCAGCACATCATCAAGTGTCGTAACCTCTTTGCCGGTCAGGGCGGATAGTTCGAACTGATTAGGGGTCAGGATATCCGTGTAATCGACATTGTCCTTAAAGAAGGGCGGGATATCGTCTTTAACAAAAAAGCCGCGTCCGACATCGCCCATAACAGGGTCACAGCAGTAAACCAGATCAGGGTTATACTCGCGGGCGATGCTGACGGCTTCCAATACCACTTCACCTAGTGACGCGTCACCCAGATATCCTGATAGAACGGCGCTTAAATCTTTCATAACGCCGCGCTCCGTTAAACCTTTTAAGACATCACGAATGTGCCCTGATGGGAATACAGCGCCGGTCCAGTTGCCGTAGCCTGTATGGTTGGAGAACTGCACGGTGTTGATTGCTGTGACTTCGTGCCCCATGATTTGCAATGGCAAAGTGGCGGCACGGTTACCGACATAACCGTACGCAACATGTGACTGGATTGATAAAATCGTGCCCATATACTCGGTTATACTACGTCTATATAAAACTACAATCCCGAAAGCATGAACGCACTATAATTTGACATATTGTCGTACGGTCTGTATAAAACCAGCAGCGAATTTTATAGAGGGGCCCCTAATCATGGATAAAAGAACTAAAACAATCGCATCGATCTCGGCCGCAGCGCTCATTGGTGTGCCAGCCTTGGCATTGGCTTTTGCGATCGCTGGGAAAGATGATGACAGCACACAGCAAAATGCACTGCTGGAAACGGTACAACAACAAGCAGAGGCGCGTGAACAGCTTGCAGAGATGGAAGAGTACTTGGTGCCATGGCTAGAGGAACAGACATCGGAATTGGTACAGCTAGGTGCGATCTCCCGTGATTTTGCTGATTCCATTGTTGCGGAAGCAAAAGAGATGCTCACAGAGAATGCTGATGAAGTGGCGCAAAAGTTGACGAATATAAGTGCTGGTGGCGGCTTTTTGATTCCGTACTTTGGTGAAGACATTTATGAGAAGCGTTACAAGACGTTTCTGGAGCTTTTATCGCCGGAGCTTAGAGAGGTCATCTACTCAAGTGAGGTTAATAGCAACGGCTGTTTTGGCCGGCTTGCTATACCGAGCGTAGAAGAAACAGCGTGTGTAGCTGATGCGGTAACAGCCTTTAAAACACTTGATGCTCTCGGCGAAAATTACAGAACTTACGATTTTGTAGATAGTGTTGTGATCTATACACCCGTGCGCCGCGACGAAGGTCAGGCTGATGCTATCGTGTCTTTTGATACATTGACCGAAGATCGTCTGACTGAAGTATTTGGCGTGAAGGCAGCATTGGAAGATGTGCAGGCACAGAATAAAGTAGATTATCTGCAAGGCTTTGAAGATAGCGAAGCAGCAATTCGTGCAGAGTTGGTGACGCGTGAATTGCGCCTTGGAATGCAATAAAGCTTTAGATATATGGAATGCACGAGGCGGCCTGATGGCCGCCTTTTTTGTAACTATTCTCGCCATTTAGCCGAAATAAACTATATAATAATGCAGGAGCAATATGATGCTGAGTAGACGATATTTTATAGGAATGGCTGGCGCGACTTTGGCCGCGACGGCTTTATTTGTGAAGGAGAGTAATGCCTTGGGTTTATTTGATAAAAAGGACAAGAATAGTAAATTCCCCTTCAGCCTGAGCGATGCTGAGTGGAAGAAAAAACTGACACCTGAAGAATACTATGTGCTGCGTGATCACGGTACTGAACGCGCTGGCACATCAAAACTAAACACAGAGAAACGAAACGGCACGTATGTGTGCGCTGGTTGCGATCATCCGCTATATTCTAGCGAGCATAAATATGAATCCGGCACAGGTTGGCCGTCTTTCTATCAGCCGATAAAGGCTGAAGGCGCGGTGGGTACATCCAAAGATTATAAGCTGATCATTCCGCGTACCGAAGTTCACTGCGCGAATTGTGGCGGGCATTTGGGGCATGTGTTTGACGACGGGCCGCAGCCGACAGGCTTGCGTTACTGTATGAACGGCGTGGCGATGGATTTTATACCGGCTTAAGATCTAGTTCCCTGGCTTTCATATCAAGGGCGTGAAGCTCGGCCGCAGTATAGTCACGCGGCCTGTTTCTTAGATGCGCTGTCAGGCTCTCTTCCAGATCGGTTAAATAAGGCTGGCGCGCAAGGTGGCGGATATCTTCAAATGATATGTCATTGGCATGGGCCCAGACTTCCATGAAAGTTGTGCTGTATTTCTTTGTTAGCACTTCGGAGTATCCGTCCTGATGCGCAGCACGACACGCGCTGACAAAGCCTCTTAAAACACTTTGCGGCTCAAAAATTTCATTAAAGGCGCGGCTAAGCTTACAGGGTGTTTCCTGACGATCGTCCCATACAGGAATGCTGTATTTAAAGGGGATGTGCTTAAGCGGCGCCGTGCCGTCCATATACCGCAGTAAACGCTCTGTTGAGCAGACAGTGCCGCCATGGAATTCGTGCAGCTGCTCGAAATAATCGCCACAAGTGCTTTCCTTCTGAGGCTTGTCGCCGCAGGCATCCCGGGGCAGGATAATCTTGCTCCCCAAGCCGCGTTTCACGGCTCCGAATAATGTGGCCTTAACGCAATCTGTAATAAAAATGCCTGTGAAGATCAGGTGGTCAAATGTATCTGTCTCAATGCCACTTGCAAAAAGCGGATTTGAAAATGCATCGGAATGATGTTTCAAAAAAATAGGGTCGCCCGGCTGGAAGCGCTCAATAAGAGAACTGCGAAAAGCGAGCGGGTCACGCGGGTTATCACGCACAACGCGTAAAAGATCTGTCGTGCCCTCTGGGGCAATCGCAACCCAGCACACAACATCGCCGCGCGCGCGGGCGGCATCAAGGATGCGTGCAGTTTGTTCAACGGCGCCGTCCATATATTTCTGCGGTGTTTTGTGTTCGAAATAACCGTTTTGCCAATCAATGACCAGAACGATATTCTTCCCTGATTTATTTTGCATAATGATTTTATACGCAAATCACGCCCCGATTGCAACAAAACTGCCGCGCCGACCAAAAAACAATGTTCAATCAAGCGATTCTCGACTTTTCAAACCGATTTTGGGCTGTATAATGCAATCACGATTAACTGACGTGACAGGACGAAAACAATGTCATCACTAAACAGCGATAGACCGCTATCCCCGCACCTCCAAGTATATAATCTGCCCATGACGGCCAGAATGTCGATCCTGCACCGCGCATCAGGCGTGGCGCTGTCTATCGGCACGATCATGGTTGTCTGGCTGTTGGTCGCTGTGGCCATGGGTGCGGAGGCCTATGAATGCTACAGCTGGTTCGTAGGGACAATTATCGGCAAGCTGATGCTGTTCGGCTGGTCCGCGGCGCTGTTCTACCATATGTGTAACGGCGTGCGTCACATGTTCTGGGATATGGGCTATTTATTCAAACTGGAAAACGCAGCGAAGTCAGGCTGGCTGGTGCTGATTTTGGCGGCAGTCCTGACGGCGTTCGTATGGTGCCCTGTGGCTTTTGGTGAGAGCGAGCCTGTCACAGAAGAGGTTCAAGCCTGTGAAAAAATGTGTGAAGGCTATGATGCCAATGAGACTGGTTTTAGTGGTGACCGCACTTGTGTGCAGCTTTGTACAGAAGAGGGGCCTTGCTCTTTGCCGCACGTAACATGTACGCAAGCACCTGAAATGATTAAAGCTGGGGAAGAATAAGATGAAATTGAAATGGGAAGATAAATCGATCCAGACACCGCTATCCCGCGCGCGCGGTCTAGGCTCTGCCCGTGACGGTAGCACGCATTGGCTGCACCAGCGTGTAACGGCAATCGCAAATTTGATCCTGATGCCATGGCTGATCTGGTCAGTGGTAAATATGCAGGGCTGGACGCACGCGGATGTCAGCACATGGTTGCAAAACCCGATCAACGCCATCTTGATGATCTTGGCGACGATCTCTGTGTTCTATCACGCTGCGCTGGGTTGTCAGGTTGTGGTCGAAGACTACATTCACAACGAAGGTTTTAAATTTGCCAAGCTGATCGGTATGAAGCTGTTCTTCACAGCCTGCACCGTCGCTTGTGTTTTCTCAATTGTAAAAATCGCTCTAGGCTAGAGCATCTAAGGATAAAGTAATGACTAACTCATACGAAATTATTGACCACGAATATGACGTCGTTGTTGTCGGGGCTGGCGGTGCAGGTTTGCGCGCGGGCTTCGGTTGTGCCGAAAAGGGCCTTAGCACGGCGATGATCTCCAAGGTCTTCCCGACACGTTCACACACTGTGGCGGCGCAGGGCGGTATTTCTGCTGCGCTGGGCAACATCGAGGAAGATGATTGGCGCTGGCATATGTATGACACCGTCAAAGGCTCCGACTGGCTGGGTGACCAGGACGCGATTGAATATATGTGCCGCGAGGCCATCCCCGCGATTATCGAGCTGGAGCATTACGGCGTGCCATTCAGCCGTACCGCAGAAGGCAAAATCTACCAGCGTCCGTTCGGTGGTATGACAACAAAATTCGGCGAAGGCAAAGCAGCCGTTCGCACTTGTGCTGCCGCTGACCGTACAGGTCACGCGATCTTGCACACGCTCTACACACAATCCCTGCGCCACAACGCAGAGTTTTTCATAGAGTACTTCGCGCTTGATCTGATCATGAGCGAAGAAGGCGAGTGCCTGGGCGTAATGGCGTGGAATCTTGATGACGGTACAATCCACCGCTTCCGCGCAAAGCAAACAATTCTGGCAACGGGTGGTTATGGCCGTGCGTACTTCTCTTGTACATCTGCCCACACTTGTACAGGTGATGGCGGCGGCATGGTGTTGCGCGCAGGTCTGCCACTGCAGGACATGGAGTTCGTACAGTTCCACCCGACAGGCGTTTACGGTGCAGGCTGTCTGATCACTGAAGGCGTGCGCGGTGAGGGCGGTTACCTGACCAACTCCGAAGGCGAGCGCTTCATGGAGCGCTACGCGCCAAGCGCGAAAGACCTTGCTAGCCGTGACGTGGTATCACGTTCCATGACCATGGAAATCCGTGAGGGCCGTGGCGTTGGCGCGGAAGGCGACCACATCCACCTGCACCTTGAGCATTTGGACCCTGAAATTATTCACTCCCGTCTGCCGGGTATCGCGGAAACTGCCCGCATCTTCAGCGGCGTTGACGTGACCAAGCAGCCAATCCCTGTCTTGCCGACAGTGCATTACAATATGGGTGGCATTCCGACCAACTACAAAACCGAAGTGCTAAACCCGACTCGCAAAGACCCGAACGCCGTTGTGCCTGGTCTGATGGCGATTGGTGAAGCGGCCTGTGTATCTGTACACGGCGCGAACCGCCTGGGTTCTAACTCGCTTCTTGACCTTGTGGTCTTTGGCCGCGCTGCAGCCAATCGCTGTGCTGAAATCGTGGACAAGGGCGCATCACACCGCAGCCTGAAAGGTGGCGATAACGGCCAGAAGGCACTGGATCGTCTGGATCACTTCCGTCATGCCAACGGTAATACGCCAACATCTGAATTGCGTATGCAGATGCAGAAGACAATGCAGAACCACGCAGCCGTCTTCCGTACATCCGAAGTGCTGCAAGAAGGCGTTGGCAAAATTGACGAATGTTTTGCAGGCGGCGCAGATTTAAAAGTCGGCGATCGCTCCATGATCTTTAACACGGATCTCGTGGAAACGCTGGAACTTGATAACCTGCTGTATCAGGCTGTTGCGACTATGCACAGTGCGAATAACCGCAAAGAATCACGCGGCGCGCACGCCCACGAAGATTATCCTGAACGCGATGATAAAAACTGGATGAAACACTCCACGATCTGGGTCGATGAAAAAGGCAACACAATCCACGGTGACCGTCCTGTCGTCATGACAACCCTCACCAACGAGATCGAGCCGATCCCCCCGAAGAAGCGCGTTTACTAATTTCTTGACATAATTAACAGGCCTCCTCTATCACTATCAGCGAAGAGGAGGTCTTTATGTATCTATTAGCCGCATCATTCAGGCAAGCAGCGATGAACTGGCGTTATTTGCCGGCTGCGAAGCTGCGCCGCGCAAGTGGACTGGAGATCGAAACGTCTATCTTCCCTGCGCCTTTAATCGGCGATGTCGAAGATTTTGAAGCCATTCGTTTGCGCCAATTCCAAGGGCAGTACAGCGACTCTTACGAAACCTCATACGCATGGGATCAGCTTGATCCGCGACCCGTTGATCACTTCGCCAAGGCGGTGGCGCGGTTGATTGCGCCATCTGAAAATGTCTGGTCTGTGGATCTGTTTAATACGCTCGCGGCGGATAACGGCGCTCCGATGGAAGGCAAAACGTTAAGCCTGCAAACCATAGAACCGATACTTTTCATGCAATGTTTTGAAGCGCTGTCTGCACCTAATGACAGGCACAGCCCGCTGATGATCGAAGACCAGCTGGCGGAAAACGGTCAGTCATACCCTGAAACCCATATCCGTCATGTGACATGGGCGCTGGAAGGGCAATGTGATCAAGGCGTAAAGGGCGAGATGATCTCCCGCAAAATGAATGCCTTGGTGTATGGCAAAGACTTACGCGGTAATTTCAGTTTTAAGCGCAGCGGATCCAAAGGCACGATTTTATCACCGAACCTGTATCATCACTTCTGAGCAGGGTGGAAACCCAATATTAACCCTCATGCCCTACAATTCAGGGTATGAGCGATAATAGCCGAAAAATCGAAGACTTGCTGGGCGCGGCATTCAAAATCTCGGCGCAGCTGCCTGATGACCAAAAGCAGGCAATGGCAGGGCTGTTACAGAATATTTCCGATATCTTCGCGCAGGAACATGATGCGCATGAAAAAACAAAATTCGAGCGCGATCAGGCGATGGACTGGGCTCATCGGGACGAGTTGACAGGCTGTTTTAACCGCCGTTATTTTGATAAAGGACTGCGGGCAGCCATTCAGGAAACGCAATCAGGCGTAACGCAGCACTTTGCACTTGTCATGCTCGACATGGATTACTTGCGCAAAG
The DNA here is from genome assembly GCA_012960155.1 of Micavibrio sp. GTDB lineage: Bacteria > Pseudomonadota > Alphaproteobacteria > Micavibrionales > Micavibrionaceae > UM-FILTER-47-13. Next base: position 88,311 of record DUBU01000016.1, read on the forward strand.
TGAACAATGCTCTTGGCCATAATGCGGGGGATGAGGTGCTGATCGAAACATCCAAGCGCCTGCAAACAGCCATTGGCGAGGACGATATCCTATCCGATTTCGGCGGAGATGAATTTGCTATGCTAATTATCCTTGAAGACGGGCAGGCGTTCGATATGCAGGCTCTACAGTCGCGCATACAGCATGCCATGGACAATTTTATTGTCTATAACGGGGCAGAACCAATCCCTATCGGTGTGAGTGCGGGCGTCGTCCACATCACGGCCAAAGATCTTGATAATGCCACACCGCAGGCACAAGCCGAACGCTTGATGGAAATAGCGGATAAGCGCATGTATGAGCATAAAGAAACGCGTCTCGGACGTTATCAGGAGCGCGCAGAGCAAGCGCTGGCACAGGTTTCCGTACCGAATGCGGGTGCTTTCGCAGGGCAGGATCCCTTCGTTATCAAATAAATTTCTTCCTTTTTAGTTCTGTTTTGCCGTAGCATTAAAGAAAAAACTGAACAGGGACTTACAATGAAACAGCAAAATAAGGGGATAGAGCCCCGTTTAACGCCGTTCTGGCGCAAGGTAACCGAAGAGGCTGCCGATCTTTTAATCAGTGAAATCAAAGAATTACGGAAGAAGACTGTATCTCCTGAGTTTTGTCTTCTGGCGCAAGACCAGCGCCGTATGGAGCGCCAGATGCAGTCGATCAGTGGCGCGCGCGCCGTGTTAAAAACGGTGCGAGAGGGTGGTTTTTGGGGCAAGGCCTGGGCGTTGGATACCGTTTTACGCCACAAACCCGCATTTTTATTCAATTAATGCGCAGTAAAATTTGCAAATTTCTTAAGAATTTGTTTGTATAATTATCGTAATAAGGCATTAGAGGTAATTAAATTGCAATTAGAGCCAATTAGGATTCGTATCGACGATGACGGCAGTAAGCGCCGTCCTGATCCACCGCCGCAAAAAGGGCGCGGTATCGGCGAGTTTTTCAATGACTTGATGACCGATGTGTCAGAGGGCATGCGCAAATCGGCCCGCACGCAAATCACACGTTTAATCCATGATATTGATGAGACGCGCCCTGATGTGAGCGATACAGAGGCCTATAACCGTTACCGCGATATGTCTGATCATTTGGCAAGTCTGCGCGATGATATCGTCAATGGCGGCTGGAAAGGCGCCTCGGCAGCACGTCAGGTATTATCCCAGTTTAAGGATTATGCAGAGCGTCCCCGCGAAGAGCGTCAGAATATGCTGCCGCGTCTGCAAGCCCTGATGCCGTAATTTCTGGCGCAAATCCGACAAAACACCCTTTTAATTCAATGCCACAAGGCTTATGATACACTCGCATTAACCAATAATCAGGTGTGGAATATGGCTGAGTTTGCACTTCCGAAAAATTCGAAAATTCAAAAGGGCAAGGATTTCGACGCGACAACCGCGGAAACCAAGCGTAAGAAGACATTTAAAGTCTACCGCTATGACCCTGACTCCGGCGAAAATCCGCGCATGGACAGCTACACAATCGACCTTGATAAATGTGGCCCGATGGTGCTGGACGCAATCATCCATATCAAAAACGATATTGATACAGGTCTGACATTCCGCCGTTCCTGCCGCGAAGGTATCTGCGGGTCTTGTGCGATGAATATTGACGGCCGTAATACATTGGCCTGTACAAAGGCGATCGACGAAGTAAATGGCGAAGTGAAAATCACACCGCTGCCGCATATGCCTGTCGTCAAAGATTTGGTGCCTGATCAGAAACACGCGATTGCGCAGTACAATTCTATCGAACCATGGTTGAAAACAAAATCACCGGCGCCAAACCGCGAACGCCTGCAAAGCCCTGAAGATGCTGATGCATTGAACGGTCATGACGGTCACGGTCCTGCAGCTTGTATCCTGTGTTTCTGCTGTTCTACATCCTGCCCGAGTTACTGGTGGAATGCCGACCGCTTTATGGGGCCTGCCACATTGATGCAAGCCCACCGCTGGATCATGGATACACGTGACGAAGCGACTGGCGAGCGTCTGGATCAGTTGGAAGACCCGTTCCGTCTGTATCGTTGCCACACAATCATGAACTGCACGAATACATGCCCGAAAGGCCTGAATCCTGCAAAGTCGATTGCTGAAATCAAAAAATTGATGGTTGCCCGTAAGTAATCCCGCTTAATCGGGGATCAATGGCTTGCCTGCAAACGGATCAAAGCTGATCTCCGTATGACATTTCGCGTCGGCCATTTGGATGAAGTTATTAAACGATACAATCATGGTCTGCTGGCATTTTGATTGCCCTTTAATAGGCAGTAACTCCAGGTCTTCGGGATTGTTCTCGTTTTTAGGGAAGGGCATTAAACCCTGTTCATCGGTAATGCTGGTAAAGGTCGCCCGCTTGCCGCCATTGGTGATCGCCAGATCTTCAACCACGATGCGGGTTGAATAATCCTGCAACGTGTAACGACCTTTGATGATGGAATTGATATATTCCTGTTTGCCTATTTTTAGATTGATGTCTTTCGCTGGAAAACCGGGAATATGATAGTTCATCGTGCTTTCAAACGTGGCGGCATTGGCAACATGGTTGTTCAAATAGTCACCAACCTCATCATCTAGCATCTCGGGTTTGTTGCCCGTAGCGATATCACTGACCTCCCGCATAAAGGCGAGAATATTCTGTTCCGTGAGTTGTGATACGAAATCGCTACCAGTGTTGGGCTGGCCGCCGCTATTGCGATTGCCGAAGCTTTTGCTCCTGTTGCTAACCCCTATACCATTAGGTGTGCTGTCTCTGACCTGTGCGTAAGCTTGGGAAGTAAGCGCAACAGCGCACAGCAAAGTAAGAACGGAACTACGTAGCATAAAGCACCCTGGATGGTACGTTTGGTTTATTTAGTAAGCGTCAGCAAAGGCGATGTTTGTTTTGCATTCGGCTTCCGCCATTTGAATGATTTTCTTATCGGATAAAACGACTTCCTGCTCACAGAAAGAGGTGCCTGTTACCGGTAGCATCTGCGCGTCGCCCATGATGCCCTGAACAGGGATCACGCCGCGCTCGTAATTCGTTGTCACAACTAATGCTGCACGGCCATCATTCATGATTTCGACATTTTCAATACGGACGGCTGCTTCATGTTTGTCAAAGTCCTTCATTACCTGCAGAACATGGCTGATATAGGTCTCGCGGTCCATTTCAAGGTCGCGCGTTGTTTCCGGGTAATCAGGAATGGAATAATCGATACGGCTAACAAACTTGCCGTCTTCTTTAATGTGCTTCTTGAAATACATGGCAACACTGTAGGGGTCCATATCTTCGCGCAAGCCGCCTGAAACCTGTGTGACTTCATTGATGAAGGCGGTGACGTTCGATCGATCTAATTTGGAAACACCAATATTCTCCCCCGACATGAATGTCGTAGCAGCAATAATGGCAATAAAGATATTGAAGGTCGCAAGACCTAATAGTTCAAAGCTCTTCCCCATGGGGTCACACACTCCCAGATTAATCAGTAATTACGCAGAATCTCCTCAAGATGCTCGTCTTTTAATTATGGAACAAAAAGGTAAACGAAAGCATAAATATGAAAAATAATATTCATATTATCTAATGAACGGTAAGGGGATTTTTATGCTTTGAAATCAAGGCCTAAGTCGAGTGAAACGGCGCTGTGGGTGAGGGCGCCTACGGAAATAAGGTCGACGCCTGTCTTGGCGATATCCTGTATTTTATCAAGCTTGATACCGCCTGAGGCCTCTACGAGCATACGTTCATCAACCATGTCTACGGCCTTGGTCATCATCTCCAGATTCATGTTGTCGAGTAGCACAGCGTTTGCTGCTGTATCAAGTACTTCTTCCAGTTGCTCGAGCGTATCAACTTCGACTTCGACGCAGATCATATGGCCCGCATATTTACGGGCATTCGCGACAGCTTTTGAAATGCTGCCGCAAGCCGCAATATGGTTGTCTTTGATCAAGATACCGTCATCAAGACCGAAGCGATGGTTTTTGCCGCCACCGACTTTGACGGCATATTTTTGAACGGCTCTAAGACCTGGCAAAGTTTTGCGCGTGCAGGTAATGGCCGCTTTAGTGCCTTCGGCAGCAGCAACGTAGCGTGCGGTTTCACTGGCAATACCGCTTAAATGGGTTATAAAATTTAGCGCAGTACGCTCTGCGCTCAGCACAGAGGGGGCTTTGCCTGTTATGGTCATGATGACATCGCCTTTTTTGACAACGCTCCCATCCTGTAAGGCCGTATGGCATTGTGTCGCCTCATCAATCATGGAAAAGGCTATGCGTGCAAGCTCGGTTCCGGCCACAATACCTGTTTGTCTCGCGACAACTTCTGTCTTTACGTTCATATCAGGTGGCAGCACACCTTGTGATGTCAGGTCATGCCCGCGCCCAAGATCTTCCAAAAGCGCAGCCTTAACGATGTCCTGATGGGCGAAGGAGAAAATAGTCATGGTCAGATGTCCTTGATGATTATTGGCTTAAATCCAGCATACGCTCGATAGGGTGACGTGCTCGCTCGGCAATCGCCGGATCGATGATCACTTCTTCGCCCATGGTTTGCAGGCTTTTCAGAATTTTAGGCAAGGTAATGCGTTGCATATGCGGGCATAGCTGGCACGTGCCGATCAGCTCGACATTCGGGTTGTTGCTCGCGATATTCCCGCTCATGGAGCATTCGGTCAGCAGCATCGCGCGGGGCGGCTGCTTTTCAACAATATAATCATTCATCTGCGCCGTAGAGCCTGCGTAATCGGCTTCTTCAAGAATTTCAGGCGGGCATTCAGGGTGCGCCAGAATAACCAGATTTTCACCATGCTGTTTGCGGAAGCGGTCAATATCGGTCTTTGTAAAACGCTCATGCACCATGCAGCTGCCTTCCCAGAATAGCACCTCGATATCAGAGCCTTTCTTTTTCAGCTCATTCGCGACATTCTGCGCTAGGTACATATCAGGTGTCATCATCACGCGCTTATGGCCTTCTGCGCCCAGCTTTTCAACGATTTTAAGCGCGTTCGAGGATGTGCAGCACACATCGCTCTCGGCCTTCACATCGGCGCTGGTATTCACATAGGTGACAATCGGCACGCCCGGATATTGGGCTTTTAATTTGCGGACATCTTCGCCTGTTATGCTTTCTGATAAAGAGCATCCCGCTTTCATATCAGGTATTAGCACGGTCTTTTCAGGGCATAGAATTTTGGACGTTTCCGCCATAAAATGAACGCCACATTGCACGATAACTTGCGCTTTGGTTTTGGCCGCTTCTTGCGCGAGTTTTAGGGAGTCGCCAACGATATCTCCGACGCCGTAGAAAATGTCAGGCGTCATGTAATTATGCGCCAGAATAACGGCGTTTTTTTCTGCTTTTAGACGATTGATTTCGTAGATATAGGGCGCTAACGCCTGCCAGTGATCTTGCTTGTATTGCTTATCAAGTTTGGCGTAAATCGGGGCTGTGGCCTGGGCCACTTCGTCCGTATATTCCAATTTATTTGTGTGCATAGCGTATCCTTCCGCTGCCCTTAAAATAGGCTATATGCCCGCTGTGGTAAAGGTCATAAAAAAGGCTGCCCGCTAAGGCAGCCTTCTTGAAATAGCGCGAAACCGAATTAGTAGTTCAGGTTTGTATTCGTGTTACAATCCATACGGTTCAGGAACAGATTATTGTCATCTGTCTTGCTGACATACATTTTGCATCGTGAATTAGAGTGCATAATGCTGGATGTCAGTGTCGGATGGTATGGGTTGTATGCAAGGCTGTATTCCTTAAAATCAATGTCTACAACAGCCGCTGTACCATATGGATTAATTACAGAATCTGTAACGTCCAGTGCGGCGCGGTAACCTGGAATAGAACGCTGCTTGCGCTCAACCATGGCGATCTCTTCCCATTTGCCGACATCACGTGTGCTGACCTGTTGATATGCACCAGCAAGCGGATAACGATAGTACTGGCCATATAGCGGGTCACCATACCAAACTGGCTGCATGCCATAGGCGTGGAAACGTGAAATGTTATGTGTAAATGTCGCGTTTTCTGATGTCACGCGCTGCAGATAATCGCGCGTTGCGCCGACATTGCGGGCGTTCAGAGCGTTTTCTGTCTTATTTACAAAGTTATGAAGTTCGTGAATGCTGATACGTTGCTCAGCTTGTGCCGGTGCAGCCATGGCCATACCAAGACCCGCAACAGCCATAAGTGCTAAAAATTGCTTTTTCATTTAAAATCCCCTCCGATAGGTTTTTAGTAAGAGTGTTCCAACGAACATATCCACTATAAATCGGAGGGGTTAGCAAAAGGTAAATTTGTTAATTTTATCTATCTGAAAAGATTAGATATTTTCTTCAAAGCTAATGTCAGTGTGACATAGAGCCTTTGTAGATGTCAGTACATCATCACGCAATTCGTGCTCTGTAATGCATTTTGTGCTGCTATTAAAGGCACGTTCGCTGACGCCGCGCTCTGACATAATTTCAACTGTAACGGCTTTGTTTGTTTTTGGGTCGTAACGGAAATCCACCATCTTCACATCGGCTTTATAATAGTCGATCAGGGGGCGGGCGTGTACGAAGCTATTAATGTAATCTTCTTTGCTGATTTCCAGCGGCGGTGTTTTGTCTGCGGTTTCGCCAGTGGCAGCGTTTGATACTGTAATAGTGATCTCCGCATCATCGCTGATATGGTTATGCATGAACGAGATGAGTGTCATCGGATCGCTTAGATCGTTAACGGCTTGCTCGAACGCAACAGTTTTAGCGCGCGCCATATCTTTAGTGATCGGCTGTGCGATCCCCGCGAAGGCGTTCACGCCTTGTAATACGATAAAGCCTGCTGCGGCTGTAATTGTCAGAATTCCTGCTGTTTTCTTAAGTGCCATTGCCATTATCCCGTCCGTTTTAGGTTGTTGTCTTTACAAACTGTCTTAACAAAGTGTTAATAGGTTTTACAGCATTTTCGGTGCGTTTGTCCAATTTTTCATAATATTATTTTTGTAGGATTTGTAAGGCTTTGGAATCACAAGAAAAAACGAATAGGCGCGCAGTAGCCGGTTGGTGTTTGTATGACTTCGCCAACTCGGCTTTTAATACCGTAATCATCACTTTTGTATTCAGTGTCTATTTCGGAAGGGCTGTAATAGGCGACGAAACACAAGGCGCAGCCTATTGGGGCTATGCTATTTCGGCCTCAAGTTTCGTTGTAGCGATTCTCGGACCGATTCTCGGCAGTGCGACAGATTATAGTGGCAGGCATAAACGGCCGTTACTTTTAGCAACGCTGGCCTGTGTCGTGGCAACTTGCGGCCTGTGGTTTGCTGTTCCTGATATGGGCGGCTTCGGCGTGCTGATGATCTTGGGATTGCTCGCCTTTGCCAATATCGCTTTTGAACTGGGGCAGGTCTTTTATAACGCCATGCTGCCCAATATCGCGCCGTCATCACATACAGGGCGCATATCGGGCTGGGCATGGGGGCTGGGGTATTTCGGTGGTTTGCTGTGCCTGGCTATCGTTCTCTGGGCGCTTGTCGGGCTGGGGGATATACAGCCTGCGCTGGGGCTGACCAAAGATGATGGCATAAATGTCCGCGCTGTAGCGATATGCGTGGCGCTTTGGTATCTGCTGTTCTCGCTGCCGATATTTATGTTCACGCCCCAAGAAACAGCCCGAGTCGTTTCGATGCGCCGCGCCGTGGCAGAGGGCTGGGATGCTATCAAAACATTGCTGCATGAAATCAAAGGTCACAAAAATTTCGTACGTTTTTTGATTGCCAGCGCTTTGTACCGTGACGGTCTGGTGACCTTATTTGCGGTCGGCGGGATTTATGCTGCCGATGTCTATGACATGGCATTTGATGAAATCCTGATTTTCGCGATTGGCCTGAATGTAACCGCAGGGCTTGGCGCGTTTGCGTTTTCTTTTATGGATGATAAGGCGGGCAGTAAGAAAACCGTCATGATCGCGCTGACAGGGCTGGTGCTGGTCGGAGTGCTGATCCTGATGACAGATAGCAAGATGGTGTTTATGGGGCTTTCCTTGCTGCTGGGGATCTTTATCGGCCCTGTGCAGGCCGCTAGCCGCACACTCGCCGCGCGTTTAAGTGTGCCTGGTACCGAAGGCCAGAATTTCGGTCTCTACGCCATGACGGGTAAGTCGGTTGCGTTTTTAGGGCCGCTGGGCTTTGCGCTGGCAACTGATATCTTTGATACGCAAAAGGCAGGATTATTTGTCATCTTGCTGTTTTGGCTCGTCGGGTTCATAATTCTGCGTAAAGTCAGGGAGCAATAAGATGAAGATAACAAAGAAACCGACTGACCATTTCGAGGAACGTAAAAACGGCGCACGTCCGTCTTTTCTGATTATACATTATACCGAAACGCAAGGCCCGCAAGTCGCAGAAGGCTATTTCACAGGCGCATTGGCACACCCCACGGGAGGCCGTGTCAGCACCCATTATATGATCGATGAAAACGGCAGCATTACCCAATATGTCGATGAAGACAAGCGCGCATGGCACGCAGGTATCTCATACTGGGACGGTAATGAAGATATCAATTCGTCTTCCATCGGGATCGAGCTGGTGAACCCTGGCCGCAAATATGGCTACCGCCGTTTTTCCGCTGCGCAAATGCAGGCGCTGGTGGCGCTCGCCAAAGATATCGTGCAGCGTCATAACATTCCTGCGCATCGCGTGCTTGGGCATTCCGATGTTGCGCCCACCCGCAAGGTTGATCCGGGCGAGCTGTTCGACTGGAAAATGCTGGCTGCCGCAGGGGTGGGACAGTGGCCTGAGCCGACCGAAGAAGATTACCGCATCGCCGATGATTATCTGCGCTCCGAACAAACCCTGAAAGAAGCGTTCATCAAGGCTGGTTATGACCCGAAAGCCGATATGGACTCGCTTATCCGCGCCTTCCGTCAACATTACGATCAGGACGCCTTCAAATCGCAAAACGACTCCAAAGTGCCGAACCGCCAGATGGCGGCAAGGCTTAGCTGGCTGGTGCGGAATAAGCCGACGTTGTGAGCCGCGTCTAAAAGCTTGTAAATCATACCGTATTTCGTCATAGTGCGCGGGCTGGAAAGCCGGATGGCCGCTTGCCTTAGGGTGAGAGGAAAGTCCGGGCTTCACGGAAACACGGTGCCGGGTAACCCCCGGGCGGCGTAAGCCGATGGAAAGTGCAACAGAGAGTATACCGCCTTTTTCGAAAGGTAAGGGTGAAAGGGTGCGGTAAGAGCGCACCGCGTGTCTGGTAACAGATCACGGCATGGTAAACCCCGCCGGAAGCAAGATCAAATAGGGACCGCGCATAGTAAGTTTCCGCGCTTGCGGTCCGGGTAGATTGCTAAAGTGTATTAGTAATAATGCACGCAGATGAATGGTCATCGCCTGCTTCGGCAGGTACAGAACCCTGCTTACAGGCTTTCCAGCATTATTTCCTTTCTTTTTCCCGCTCGGTTCGTTGTTGCGCGCCTCGAATAGCTAACTATTCGTCGGCGCTTACGCCTGCCGAACAGCAAAAATAAAGTTCAATGGAAATATCGTTAGAAAAAAAAACTTTCTGTGGGTTAAACGGGTGACTCTTGCTGCGCAAAATTGACCGCCCATAAGAATCCATGATATCCCATAAATATCCATGTTCTTCCGTTTTGTGCGGTTTTGGGCATGAATTCTACTCTCGCAAGGAGCCTTTTTAGCGTCCGGGAAGCCGCCAAAATCGCTCCGAATTTAAACGCCGAATGAAGGCCCGATAATAAAGGAGTGAGCAGGTCATATGACGCTGTTCCTATCGACATTTATCAATAAGGTTGACCGCAAGGGACGGGTTTCCGTGCCTGCGTCGTTTCGTGCCGCGTTGGCCGATCAGACCTTTCAGGGCGTTGTGCTGTTCCGTTCTCACGGTCACGCATGTATCGAAGGCTTCCCGCAGTCCTTCATGGCTGAACTCAGTGACAGACTTGATAATTTCGACTTGTTCTCGGCAGATCAGGATGATCTGGCGACCTCCATATTCGGCGAGTCTGTCCAGCTTCCCTTCGATGGTGATGGCAGAATTATTCTGCCCGCAAATATCATCGAATACGCCGATCTTGGCGAACAATGTGCATTCGTGGGCATGGGGCGTAAATTCCAGATCTGGAATCCGTCCGCCTTCGAAGCACGCAAATCCGAGGCGCGTGAAAACGTCAAGAGCCGCGGCGTCACAATTCCGAAAACAGCAGGAGGTGCATAATGGCTGAGCAAGCTTCTCCGCATTATCCTGTGATGCTTCCTGACGTGCTGCAAGCAATGAAGCCTGCCGCTGGCGAAGTGTATGTTGACGGCACGATGGGTGCGGGCGGTTATACCAAAGCGATGATGGATGAGGCGGGTTGCACGGTCATGGCGATTGACCGCGATCTGTCTGCGCAAGCCACCGCTGAAAAACTTAAGGCCGATTACGGTGATCGTTTTGTATTTCTGTCTGGTTGTTTTGGTGATGCGCTTTCGCTCGTGCAGGCGGCGGGCCTTGAGTCTGTTGATGGCTTTGTGATCGATATCGGCGTGTCATCTATGCAAATCGACCAGCCTGAGCGCGGCTTTTCATTTAAAAATGATGGACCGCTGGATATGCGCATGTCGCAAACCGATGATGTGGCAACGGCAGCGGATGTGGTGAACACCTACAGCGAAGAAGCGTTAACGCAGATCATCCGTGAATATGGCGAAGAGCGTCACGGTAAGCGCGTCGCGCAGGAAATTATAAAAGAGCGCGCCATCGCGCCCATCGAGACAACAGCGCGCCTTGCCAATATCGTGCGCGATGTTGTGCCGAAATCCCATAAAGACAAGATCGACCCCGCAACGCGCACCTTTCAGGCGCTGCGTATCGAGGTCAATGACGAGCTGGGTGAGCTTGACCGTGCGCTACTGGCGGCGGAAAAGCTGCTCAAACCCGGCGGTCGTCTTGTGGTGGTGTCCTTCCATTCCTTGGAAGATACCCGTGTTAAATCTTTCCTTCGTGTTCGCGCCGGTCTTGTCTCGCAAGGCTCGCGACACCTTCCTCAACAGCAGGAAACGGCCAAGCCGTCTTTCGTGCTGCCTACCAAAAAGGCCCTTTTCCCGAGTGAAGCGGAAATTGCGGCTAACCCCCGATCAAGATCAGCCCGTATGCGCGTGGCAATTCGTACCGAAAACCCTGTGATGGATATCCCCGAGGATAAATTCAAGAAGGGAGGGCGTGAATGAAATTTTTAAAACTCTCTGCTTTGGTGGCGGTCAGCGGTGCTGTACTGGCAGGCGCGGCGCTTTTCTGGACATCGCAAAATGTACAGCAGGCGGAATCGCGCCTGAATGCCCTGCAAACTGAAATTGCCAAAGAACAGCAATCCATCCGCGTACTGCGCGCCGAATGGGATTACCTGAATACGCCCGAGCGTTTAGAGGAAATGGCAACGCATTATCTGGAAATGGTGCCGCAAGAGGCGTCGTCCGTCGCGCTGGATGCGGCCTATCTGCCTGATCCGTTTATTCCCGTATTGCCCGCCCGTAAACCTGATTTCGGCGTGAAGGCGCAAAATGTATCCGTAACACCTGCTGTCGTAGAGCCTGAAGCTAAACCTGAGCCGCAGCTCAAAGAGCCAAGCCCGCATAAGGATGATGATTTCAGGTCGCTTCTGGATAACATCAAGAAAGGGGGCGAGTAATGAACCGTCTGCCTTCCTTTAAGCGCAAGTCTTTCCGCATTCAAGGCGCACGTAATGAGGCGCTGGATGTCGCGCGCGGCCGCGTTGTGCTGGTGAGTGCCTGTTTTGCGCTGGCTTATATTCTGGTTGTGGCGCGCGTCTTTGACTTATCCGTTATTCGGGGGCGTCTTTATAATACAGGTGAGCCGACTGAAATTGTTGAGATGACCGCGCAAGAGCAAGCCTATCGCGGTGATATTCTGGATCGTAACGGCGTTATTCTGGCAACCTCGCTGGAAACAGCTTCTTTATACGCGGACCCGAAGCTGATTATCGAGCCGACAGAAACAGCTAAAGCGCTGGCACGTATTTTCCCTGATCTGGCCTATGGCGATATTCTTAAGTCATTGCAAAAAGGCGGCCGCTTTGTCTGGCTGAAACGCAATCTGACACCTGCGGAACAATATGACGTGTTGCAAATCGGCGATCCGGGTCTCGGCTTTAAAACAGGACGCCGCCGCATCTACCCGAATGGTGATCTGGCTGCGCACTTTGTTGGTTACACAGACGTGGATGGCCGCGGTCTTGCAGGGGTGGAGCGTAGCTTTAACACATATCTGGCAGCGGGCGAGCAGCCGCTTGTCATGACGCTGGATGTGCGTATGCAACACATTCTGCGCCGCGAAATTGTAAAGGCCGTCGAGAACTTTACGGCTAAAGGCGGCGCGGGCGTGATTATGGATGTCACAAACGGTGAGGTGCTGGCCGCAGTCTCTTACCCTGATTTTGATCCGCATAATCTGGATGTGAAAAACGATGCGGCGATGTTCAATCGCCTGTCTCTGGGGACATATGAGATGGGGTCGACGTTCAAGATCTTCTCGACAGCGGCGGTGCTGGAGCTGGCGGGCGCTGAAATGTCGGATAAATACGATGCGCGTGAACCGCTGCAGGCAGGCCGTTTCAAAATCAATGACTATCACGCCGAAAAACGTGTTCTGACATTGCCCGAAGTCTTTATGTATTCGTCAAATATCGGTTCAGCCCTGATGGGGCAGAAAGTCGGAACGGAAGCGCTGAAGGCATTTTATAAAGACCTTGGCTTGATGGATAAAATCAAGTTGGAGATCGATGAAGTCGGTCGCCCGATTTTGCCGGCTGTCTGGCGCGATGTGAATACGCTGACCGCGTCTTACGGTCACGGTATTGCGGTTACGCCGCTGCAAATGGTTGCCGCTGCCGCAAGTGTTGTTGGGGACGGTACGTTGGTTAAGCCGACACTCATTAAAAACAATGACGAATTATTGACACAAAAAGGTCACACGGATGAACCCGTTATCCGCATAGTCTCGCCACAAACCGCGCACAGAATGCGCCAGCTTATGCGTCTGGTTGTAACGGACGGCACTGGCGGTAATGCAGATGTGAAAGGGTATCGCGTGGGCGGCAAAACAGGTACGGCGGAAAAGAATATCAATGGTCGTTACGATCGTAAGAAGCTGATCTCTTCATTCCTTGGGTTCTTCCCGATGGAAGCGCCGCGCTATGCCGTGTTCGTTATGGTTGATGAACCCAAAGGTAATAAGAAAAGCTACGGCTATGCTACGGCTGGCTGGGTGGCAGCACCTGCGGTTGGCAAGGTTGTTGAGAGCATGGCACCGATGGTTGGCATCGAACCTGTGATGGCTGCCCCAGAAGAAGATCTGTCCGCATCGCTTAAAAGATACGTAAAGACCGAAGAAGAAATCAAAGCAGAAAAGGCGGTGCAGAATGCGTCTTACTGATTTGACGGAACTATATCAAGGCGATGATAACCCTGAGATCAAGGGGATCAGCAGCGATAGCCGTAAGGTGCGCGAAGGGCATCTATTTGTCGCGCTGTCAGGCGTGCGTGATGATGGCGCGCGCTATATCGCTGACGCTATTCGTCATGGCGCTGTGGCGGTACTGTGTCAGCACGGTACGGTCTTCCCGCCCGAACAAGATATAACGGCTGTAAAAGTCTTTGCCGAAAACCCGCGCCGCGAGCTGGCACATATCGCCGCCAAATTCTACGGGCAGCAGCCTGAAACGCTCGCTGTGGTTACAGGCACAAATGGTAAGACATCTACCGCGCATTTCACGCAGCAGCTATGGGAAGCTATGGGCTTCAAAGCGGCCAGTATGGGAACGCTCGGCGTTCATGGTGGCGGCATTCACCGCGAAGGCACACTGACCACACCTGATACGATCGCGCTGCATGCTGAACTTGCCGATCTGGCCGCCGCGGGTATTACGCATCTGGCAATGGAAGGCTCCAGCCATGGCCTACACCAAAGCCGTCTGGATGGTGTTCATGCCACAGTCGCAGGATTTACAAATCTGTCCCGCGATCATCTGGATTACCACAAGACGATGGATGACTATTTGATCGCCAAAGCACATCTGTTCAGTGAAATCCTGAACGCTGATGGCGTGTCGGTCTTAAACGCCGATATCCCCGAATTTGAAGAATTAAACCGCCGCTGTGGTGAACGCGGCTGCAAAGTTATTTCCTATGGCTACCAAGGGCGCACAATTCAATTGCACGCTGTGACGCCAAACCCTGAAGGTCAGCTCGTAAGCTTTACAGTGAACGGCACACCGCATGAAATTCAATTACCACTCGTCGGTGAGTTTCAGGTTATGAACGCACTCTGCGCGCTGGGCATGGTTATGGGTAAGGCGAGCAGTGATGGCAGTGAGATCGTCCCGCATCTTGAAAACCTGAAGGGCGCGCCGGGCAGGCTGCAATATGTCGCAGGTCATCCTAAGGGTGCTGTTTACGTGGACTATGCCCATACCCCCGATGCGCTGGAAAATATTCTGAAAGCATTGCGCGCACATACCGAAGGCCGTCTGGTCTGTATCGTCGGCTGCGGCGGTGATCGCGATGCGGGCAAGCGTCCTGTGATGGGCAAGATCGCAAATGATATGGCGGATATGGTGATTATCACCGACGACAATCCGCGCACGGAAAATCCTGAGCTAATCCGCCGCGCCATGCTGTCCGAGGCAGCAGGGGCGCTAGAGATCGGTGATCGGGCAAAAGCAATTCAGCACGGGGTGTCGGGGCTGGAAAAAGGTGACGTGTTGGTCATCGCAGGCAAAGGCCATGAACAAGGCCAGTTGATCGGCGATAAGACCATCCCGTTTGACGATGTAACGCAAGCGCAGGACGCAATATCAAAACTGAGTAATTAGAAGGTTAGGGAACGCTCAATATGAGGGAGAGCATTATAATGAACGCTGTATCGGAAACGATCTGGACTGCAAAAGAAGCGGCTGAGGCCACCGGAGGTCGCTTCGCCAAAGAGTGGGCAGCCACATCGTTATCTATTGATAGCCGGACGGTTGAGCCGGGCGCTCTCTTTGTGGCTATTCGCGGCGATAACAGCGACGGTCACGCCTATGTTAAGGACGCATTGGCCAAAGGCGCTGTGGCGGCTGTGGTTGATCATGTTCCCGAAGATGTCGCAGGCGATGCGCCGCTACTGATCGTGGCTGATACTTTCGAGGCGTTGCAGGAATTGGGCTATGCTTCCCGCAATCGCTGCGGTGGCAAGATGATTGCCGTGACGGGTTCTGTCGGTAAAACAGGCACAAAAGAATTTCTGGCGGCAGCGCTGGAAGACCAAGGGCAGACCCATGCCAGCAAGGCATCTTATAATAACCATTGGGGCGTGCCGTATACGCTTGCCAATATGCACGCAGGCACGGATTTCGGTGTATTCGAAGTCGGCATGAACCATCTGCATGAAATTACGCCGCTATCCAGACAGGTCAGGCCGCACGTGGCGATCATCACAACGGTAGAGCCTGTCCATATCGAAAACTTTGACAGCGAGCAGCAAATCGCCGATGCCAAAGGCGAAATTTTCGCAGGCATGGATCATAACGGCACAGCCGTTCTTAACCGCGATAATAAATGGTATGCGCATCTAAAAGCACTGGCAGATACGCAAGGCGTAAAGGTCAAAAGCTTTGGTGAGCATGAAGACTCTGATGCGCATTTAAAATCCTGTTTGCTGGCCAGCAATGGCAGCCGCATCGAGGCTGTGATCGATGGTCAGGAAATAGCATTTACCCTGCAATTCAGCGGTAAGCATATTGCCATGAACGCGCTGGCAGTTCTGATGGCGATCAAACTGGCGGGAGGAGACATTGAAAAAGCCGCCAAGGCCATGGGCAAGGTTGAGCCACTCGCTGGCCGCGGAAAGCGCGAGTATCTGGATATCGGTGATAAGAACAATCCTGTGACACTGATTGATGAAAGCTATAACGCATCACCTGTTGCCATGAATGCAGCGTTCAAGGTGCTGGCATTGATTGACCCCGGTCGCGGTGGTCGCCGTA
>DUBU01000017.1:0-40642 GCA_012960155.1 Micavibrio sp.
CAGTCAGTTTTGAGTCGTTGGCATAGGCGGGGGCATTTAAAACTAACGCGCTAATAAATACGGATAAAAGCTGTCTTTTGAACATGATGAACCTTTTCGGTTTGATGAAATCCAGATTTTCAACAAGTGTAGGGGAATTCGGTTCCATGCGTAAGTTAAACTAATTTAATTTTCTTGGAATTCCGCGGGTTGTTTGGTATTTTTGCCCATCATTAAAAGGGGTATAAAACCATGACTTACGAAATCGATAAAGAAACCGCATTAGACTGTCGCAGCTGGCCTTTCGAGGAAGCCAAGAAGGTATTGGCGCGTATCGGTGGTAAGACCCCTGAGAAAGGTTACGTACTGTTCGAAACTGGCTACGGCCCGTCAGGCCTGCCGCATATCGGTACGTTCGGTGAGGTTTGCCGTACATCAATGGTGCGTCATGCATTTCACCAGCTAAGCGATATTCCAACACGTATGTTCTGTTTCTCGGACGACATGGACGGTTTCCGCAAAGTGCCGACCAACGTTCCTAATCAGGAAATGCTGGCACAGCACCTTGGCAAGCCACTGACAAAAGTGCCTGACCCGTTCGAAAAATTCGAAAGCTTCGCTCACCACAACAACGCGAAATTGAACGAGTTTCTGGACAGCTTCGGCTTCGAATATGAATTCAAATCTTCAACTGATTGCTATACATCAGGCATGTTCGATGATGCGCTGCTGAAAATGCTGCAGCTGCACGACAAGATTGTTGCCGCCGTTGTGCCTATTTTAGGTGAGGAGCGCGCGTCAACATACAGCCCGTTCCTGCCGATTTCTCCTGCTACAGGCAAAGTCCTGCAAGTGCCGATCCTTGAAACAAATCCTGACGCAGGCACAATCGTTTTCGAAGATGAAGACGGCATCAAAGTCGAAGTCCCTGTAACAGGCGGCGCGGTGAAGGCACAATGGCGTCCTGACTGGGGTATGCGCTGGTACGCGCTGGACGTGGATTACGAAATGGCGGGTGAAGATCTGATCTCTTCTGCTGAAATCGCAGGTAAAGTGACGGAAATCCTTGGTGGTAAAAAGCCTGCAGGCTTCCATTACAAACTCTTCCTTGATGAACATAACCAGAAGATTTCAAAATCCAAAGGTAACGGTATCACTGTTGAAGAGTGGCTGAACTACGCGCCGAACGAGTCTCTGGCATACTACATGTACCAGCGCCCGACATCTGGCAAAAAACTGTATTTCGATGTCATTCCTAAGGCTGTTGATGAATACATCACATTCGCGGATAAACTGCGCACGGGCGAGCTGGAAGGCAAAGACGTTTTGAACAATCCTGCGTATTACATCCACGAAGGGGAAGAGCCGCCGCACACACCTGTGTCATTTGCGCTGCTGCTGAACCTGGCCTCTGCGTCAAACGCAGGCGATGCGGAAACTATGTGGGGCTTTATTCAGAAATACGCGAAAGACGCGACACCTGAAAACGCACCGTTTCTTGATCACTTGGTAAGCTTTGCAGTGAAGTACTTCGAAGACTTCGTGAAGCCGACAAAATCCTACCGTATGCCTGATGACCGTGAGCGCGCCGCGCTCGCCGATCTGGCTAACCGTCTGGAGTCTTTGCCTGCTGATGCCGACCTCGATGCCTTGCAAACAGAAGTGTTTAGCGCAGGCAAAGAAAACGGCTATGAAAAGAGCGAGCTACGTGACTGGTTTAAAGCAATTTATGAGGTTCTGATCGGTCAGGAGCAAGGGCCTCGCTTCGGCGCGTTTATCGAAATCTACGGTATCGATGAAACCATCGCCCTGATCCGCGACGCGCTCGAAGGTAAATTCGCAAAAGCGGCCTAGTTAGTATTCTGCTGAAGTTATAAATTCGGCCCTGATGGGGGCGACGGTGGTGGAGTGTCTTGTGATCCAAGCGCTTTTTCCGCTACATTATGCAGCATCCCGCGCACGGCTGCGACGCCCATGCCCAATGTGCCAACAGCTGTAGACAGGCCGCCGCCGAATTTGGCGGCTTGTGCAAACACGTTGGGATCATAGGATGACCAAATCGCGCCGACTGCTAGTAACGGCACGGAAACAGCAAGTACCCGCAGATTATTCTGCGCGATTTCTGTGGCACGTTCGCCGAATGTATCCCGAAGGTTTTTCATTCCCTAACAATAAACGCAAATGTTTAAAAAATGGGTAAGTTATCTTCCCCAAAATTTGATCTTCTCGGGCGGAAAGTCGAAGCCATCTTTATCATACTCATCGCCCTTATTCAGGGCAGCATCGGGCGACCAGTGCGTCACGATTTTGGACAGGTCGGGGCGGTCACGTTCTTCCATCTCGCCCTCGGGCGTACCGATATAGATAAAGCCTGCCACATGATCGCGCTCATCAAGGCCGATCGCCGTGCGGAACGCATCATTATATGTGTACCATTCCGTCAGCCAGTTCGTGGCATAACCTAGTGCATTGGCGGCAAGGCAAAGGTTCTGGCACGCCGCGCCTGCAGACAGCATCTGTTCCCATTGCGGGTTCTTGCCTTTGCGCATACGGCTGATAACCCCGATCACCATCGGTGCGCGGGTAAAGCGCTCGGCTTCCAGCTCCAGCTTGGCAGGGGCGGCGTCAGGCTCTTCGGTTAGCCATGCCTGTTTAAGCGCATCACCAAGCTGCGTGCGGGCATCGCCCTCGAACACCACGAAATACCATGGAAACATCTTACCGTGATCAGGCACGCGGCTTGCGGCTTTCAAGATAAGCTCCAGCTCCTCTGCGTTTGGGGCGGGGGCGACCATCTGCTTGACCTTCATGCTGCGGCGTTTCAGGAGGTAGTCGATAACGTCATCGCTGCGTTTGCCGGAATAAAGTGGGGCGTTCATTGGTCTCTCCTGATGTGAGGCTTTTTAAGAAAATAAGCTTAAAAAGCAAATTAAAGCATTGATATAAAACAGAAATTATTAACTGTATGCGCGATATAATGGCTTTATACGGTTAGAGGTACGCTATACATGAAAATATTACTTATCGAAGATAATAAGGCCGAAGCCCACATTTTCAAGCACGCCATTGAAAAAATAATGGATGACTCTGTAAGTGTGGAGATCTGCGAGACCTTTTCTCAAGGGTTTGAATTCCTTGAGAAAAACCTCAACC
The DNA here is from genome assembly GCA_012960155.1 of Micavibrio sp. GTDB lineage: Bacteria > Pseudomonadota > Alphaproteobacteria > Micavibrionales > Micavibrionaceae > UM-FILTER-47-13. The sequence continues at coordinate 3,133 of DUBU01000017.1, forward strand.
AATTGATGGTTGTTTTCGTGGACCTAGGCTTGCCCGACGCCGAAAGCTGGCGGGATATCAGCGCGATGCTGCAGCCCTATGCCGGCAAAGTGCCGATAATCGTCGTCTCAGGTAATGAAGACGGTGACATCGCACGCGAATTGCTCAAGAGCGGTTTTGAAGACTACATTGTGAAAGGCGGGAAAAAGCGCAAGCTTGAAACCCTGCGCGAAACAGTTGATTTCGCGATATGCCGTCATCAGGCCACAAAACGCCTGGTGGATAATGTAGATCAGGACGCCCAGTGCATTCGCTGGCTGTCGGGTGGTTATTCAGTCTAACAGACATACATTGACAATCTTAGGGCAGGGCGGTAGTTCTGCCCTATGAGTCCTGCGTCAACACAGACAACTGCCGTTACCAAACAGATCGAAGTGATAGAATTCCTGTCGCGTGAATTAGCTATGGATAAAAGTAAAATTTGGCCGTCCTCGCGCCTGCGTCAGGATTTGCGGGTGGATGGGGCCGATGCCATGCAGCTGATCGAGGCGTTTTCCGTGGCTTTCGAGGTTGATACAGATGATTTTCGCTTCACGGATTACTTCGGCGAGAAGCCCCAGCCGCAATGGGTCGCCTATATGCTCTGGATCTTCGGAAACGGGCAGCCGCTCAAGACTTTGACCGTACAAAACCTCATCCACGCAGCACTCCTGAAAAAGCTGTTATGACAAATTTGACATATTCTTAATAATCAGTTAAATTAAGCACTCAATCAAAGTGTGGAGCGTATTTTGAAAGCTGAAGAGCAAAAACAGCGTATTGAACAGGATAATCAGAAAGCTGCTGATACCGTAGTCAATTTCCCGCGTGACCGTGCCGACGAGCAGGCCGCCGATCAAGACAAGCTTCACAACTCACTGGGTTTTCTGTTTCCACAGAACAAAATCATGACATCAGGCCTTCCTATGGCATTCAATGCCGATAAAGGTGCGCAGATGGTGCAAATGGCGGCGGTAAAACGCGGCGATGACGTTGCCGATGTGTTCGTGATGGTTTGCGTGGCAGACAGCACACAGAGCAAAGGCTACCGCGAGCGCGTCATTCCGATGAACGGTTTCCGCCCCGAAGCAGCCGAAGCCTACATCCAGCGCATGGCGATGATGGAAGAGGGCGTTGAGATCCCTCACAAAGTTGCCACAGCCGATGACCGCATGGCTGCCCTTGAACTGCGCGCTATTTTGCTGACAACGCTGAACTAAAACTTGCAATTTTCCGCTAAATATTATACATAACGTTAGATTTCAAATTTAACGGAGTAATCGTAATGGGTCTTAGCAACGGAACAGCCGGCCTCGCAGGCGGCACACTGACAGCCATCGCAACATATGCATTCGGTAATGACATGACATTCGCAGGCGAAACAGCCCGCTTGGCAGCATGCGGCGGTGTTGGCGTTTTATCAGGGTTCTTTTCCTATGTTGCCTCCCGCGTCGGTCAGGACATCTTCGGTGATCACGGCGCAGCGGCAGGCACATTGGCATTGCTGATGGCAGGCGGCGCAGCCTATGGCGGATACGAAGGCGGCCAGATCGTTGCCGACCGTGTCTTGCGCGAATACGTTCTGCGCTACGGCGATGCGACACCGGTGATCGAGCAGGGCGCAGCCCCCGCATACCAAATCGCCTAAAACCCCTTTGGATTTGCTGGTTCATGCCCTATATATATGGGCATGAGCAAGCCCGAACCCAAACAGATGGAAACCTCCGAAATGGACCTGAGCAAACCGTTCAGGGTCAATTCCGATTTCAAGCCAAGCGGCGACCAGCCCAAAGCCATCAAAACCCTGTGCGAAGGCCTTCAAGACGGTCTGGCCGATCAAACGCTCCTCGGTGTCACAGGCTCGGGCAAGACCTTCACCATGGCGCATATCATCGCCGAAATGCAGCGCCCCGCGATCATCATGGCACCGAACAAAACGCTGGCCGCGCAGCTCTATGGGGAGTTCAAATCCTTCTTCCCCGATAACGCCGTTGAGTATTTCGTCTCGTACTACGATTATTACCAGCCCGAAGCCTACGTCCCGCGCTCCGATACCTTCATCGAAAAGGATAGCAGCATTAACGAACAAATCGACCGTATGCGCCACGCCGCCACGCGGGCGCTGTTCGAACGCAAAGACTGTATTATCGTCGCCTCTGTCTCCTCGATCTACGGTCTCGGCTCCAAAGAAGATTACCAAGCCATGGCCTTTGATATTCGCAAAGGTGACCGCATGGACCGCAACGATTTGATCGCGCGCCTTGTCCAGCTGCAATACAACAGAAACGACATCGCGTTCGAGCGCGGCACATTCCGCGTACGCGGCGATACGGTCGAGCTATTCCCGTCCCACATGGAAGACTCCGCATGGCGCTTTTCGTTTTTCGGGGATGAGGTCGAAGCCGTCATCGAATTCGACGCCCTGACAGGCCAGAAAGTCGCCAAGCTTGACGCCGTGCGCATCTACGCCAACTCGCACTACATCACCCCGGGGCCGACCCTGAAACAAGCCATCGAAGGCATCAAGGCCGAGATGAAAGACCGCGTCGACTGGTTCGTCAAAAACAATAAACTGCTGGAAGCCCAAAGGCTGGAACAGCGCACACAATTCGATCTTGAAATGATACAAGCCCAAGGCTTCTGCAGCGGTATCGAAAACTATTCCCGCTATCTGACAGGCCGCCCCGCAGGCGCGCCGCCCCCGACATTGATCGAATACATGCCCGATGACGCCATCATGTTTCTGGACGAAAGCCACGTCATGGTGCCGCAATTGCGCGCCATGTATAACGGCGATCAAAAGCGTAAAGGCGTGCTGTCCGAATACGGCTTCCGCCTGCCGAGCGCACTGGATAACCGCCCCCTGAAATTCGAGGAATGGAACGACTTCCGCCCGCAAACCATCTACGTGTCCGCCACGCCCGCCGAATGGGAACTGGAACAATCAGGCGGCATCAGCGCCGAACAAATCGTTCGCCCGACAGGCCTGATCGACCCGCCCGTTGAAATCCGACCGACCACCCATCAAGTCGACGATTTGATGAATGAATGCCGCAAGGTCAAAGAAGCAGGGGGCAGGGTGCTGGTCACCACGCTGACCAAAAAAATGGCAGAGGCGCTGACAGAATACCTGCTCGAAAACGGGCTGAAGGTGAACTATATGCACTCCGACGTGGATACGCTGGAACGCATCGAAATCATTCGCGATTTGCGTCTGGGCGAATATGACGTGCTGGTCGGTATCAACCTGCTGCGGGAGGGGCTGGATATTCCCGAATGTATGTTGGTCGCCATTCTGGATGCGGATAAAGAAGGCTACTTGCGCTCCCGCACTTCACTCATTCAGACCATCGGCCGCGCCGCCCGTAACGTCGATGGCCGCGTGATCCTGTACGCCGACCGCGAAACAGGCAGCATGCAAGCCGCACTCGAAGAAACATCCCGCCGCCGCGAACGCCAGATCGAATACAACAAAGCCAACGGCATCACCCCCGAAAGCGTCAAAAAGAATATCGGCGATGCCATGCAAAGCGCCTACGAACGCGCCGACCACCTAACCGTCCCCAAAGTCAAAGGCCTATCCGACCAAGAACAAGCCGCATTAGAGACCCCCGCAGGCATGCGCAAATACATCGAAAAACAACAAAAGAAAATGCTAAAAGCCGCCGAGAATTTAGAGTTCGAAGAAGCCGCAAGATTGCGTGATGAAATCCGAAGACTTGAGCAAGCAGAGCTGGGTTTAAAATAACGATCACTTATCTCCCGAAGGGGGAGAAGAAGCCGCTAAACTTCGCGACGAAATCAAACGTCTGGAACAGGCTGAGTTGGGTTTTGCGTGAATGTTATTGTTAGAACAACGCGACAAGACAATTGATTTCTATACGCCATTGTATTGCTGGATGCTAAAAAGCCATCCTTATGGGATGGCTTTAAAATTATAAGTTAAGTTGAATGTGCTTAATCTACTTCATGCGCTGTTAAAAACATTGCCTTTTCTAGAGCAACAAAAAATTGCTGGTAGGGCATGGGATCTTCTACAGGCGTTACGTTGTAAGTAGCGTTGGCTCGCACTAGAGTTTGTGTTTTTCCTCTAGGTCTTACAGTCACTGTCATTCTTAGCTGATAACCGTCTAATTTTGTGCCACTGACTGTACCTAATTCGTCATCAGCTTTGTCGATTACAAAACCTAAGTCTTGCAATGTGGCTATAACGGTTCGAAGAGTTTTCGTTCTGTTCGTAGTATCAAATGCTCGTGTTTGAATTTGTCGCAAAGCTACTTGAGAATCGCTTGTTTCCATTACTTGGTTCATGGAGTTTGTTTGACAGCCTGTAAGTATTAGCAGGGGCATCAAAGCTAAAAATATATACTTTCTAAATTTCATGATTAGTTCCTGTTTTTAAATTTCGTGGGCATCTAAAAATACTGCTTTAGACAGTTTTTCGAAGAATTCTTGATAAATTTCTGGCTGCTCAATACTTTGAGTTTTTGAAACTTGACCGTAACTATTCCAGACAATTCTCTGGAAAGTAACACGTAAGTTTGTGCCTTTTTTGGTCTTGTTCGTAATTAGAGAGGCTCTGATTTTTTGATTTTTATCAATGGCCATTGCGCCGCCACCAAGCGCTGCAACTAAGACGGCCGCCGCTACTTGACCTGCTTCTGTAGCGTCTCGATCTTTAGAGCCCACAATAACGCCTAGAGCTGTTTCTGATTCATCAATGCTGTAGCCTAAATCTTGAAGAACACTAGCGCCTGCTGTAAGAAGTTTTTTTTCATTAGACGTATCAAAAGATCTGGTCTGAAGTTGTCTGAGTTCCATGCTCTCAGGGCTAAGTTGCAGTGCGCTTTTAGGAATAGTCTGGTTACATCCCGCCATCATTGGCAGAATAGCTAAAACTAGAATAATTTTTGAAAGTCTCATTTCTTTTAATACCTCACTATTATTAAAATCTGGACGCATGATACGCCGTATCCCGCACTTTATTATTGTTATCAAATTTGATTATAACGGTCGTTGTAGATTGCGAGGTTCGTGCGGCGCCTCCACCAACATTGCTTAAGCTAAACGTTAAGCCGTTACTTGCTGAAACCACTTGTTCTGTTGAGAACTTGTCGTAAACCCAAACCTCTCTACCTTTTTCATCGGTAGAAACAATGTTCGGAGAGCCTAGTGTCTCTATTACTTCTGCGCTGCTCATTCCTGTTCTGATATTTCTTTGAACTTCACCAACTGAGAAAGTCTGCTTTTCTGTTTCTGCGACTTCGTTTGCATGCCATGAGGCTTTTTGCGCACAACCACTTAAAGTAATGCTGATTAACACTGCTGCTAATAGGTAATTTTTGTTCATATCTAAGTGTCCCTTTATAAGTAATGCTCTCTGCATAGCATTTGTTATTTTCTTGTGCAATTTTAAATGGAGAATGTCCATATTAATTTTCTAATATTTGAATTTTATAAATTGATCATCGAATGGTTTGGATGCCTTTGGGAGTATGTCTGGTTCTGTTCTGGCCTGCGCTGTTCTTCATGATGGGTGATGATCAGGAAGAAGAGCTGGCGAGTCTGAAAGGCCAGTATGACGCGCTGGAACAAGCCGCCATCCAGAAAGACTGTGACGTTGCCGACGAAATCGCCGAAGCCCGCCGCCTCGAAGAAGAGCGTCAGGCCGAGCGCAAAGAAATGGAACGCGAAGTCGGCGGTGTAAACGACTAAGCCGTTTTGCTCCGAAAATTTAAAAAGCGCCCCTCAAAACGAGTAGGGCGCTTTTTTTATTTTAAGGCTCAATCTATCTTTTTAGGCTGCCGGCGCAGGTCGTCCAGCTTCTGAAGTAATATTGCTGCCATGTCTGGCGGCTGGCAAAGTCTGCTGTCATGCTACTTTGAAGAACCTTCTGTTCAATTTCCGACATCATCGGGTCTAGCTGCGCCTCCATACTGTCGGATAAACAGTTACAAAACGTACTCGCCATAGAGGCAGGCATGTTTTTCTTGCTGGCATCATACGCGCACTGATTGTAAAAGACGCGTGATTCACGAATGCAATAGGGGACGTATTTTTTGGCTATACCGGCTTCTTTGATGTTGCGTTTGCTCTGGTCGGAATCCATGGCATTGGCCAAATCACGACGTGACATTTCTTTACCTGCGCGCGTGTAATAGCATTCGCAAAAATTGTCTCTGACAGGCGATGTTTGCACACACCTGTTGATCAGGCGATCTAGGTGCTGCTGACTAAGCGGGGCATTTTCATGCCACAGCATATAGCCCCAGCCGCCGAGTAATATAAACAGGATAAATAATAATGCTTTCATGGTTTTCTTATACGCGAATGCATTCTTAGATAAAAGCCTATCATGTCAACCTATCAACAGCGTAGCTGCGCCCTGATCCGCGTTTGCGAAACCTTTATTACAAGGGCTTAAGCAGAGAGGAGCAAATCTAACAAATATTGCATTATGTAAATAAATAATGTATAACCTTGCCATGCTGAATTCGGCAATCAGAAGTGTGGCGCAAAAGGTAACGGCAACAGCAATGCTGGGTTTGCCGTTTCTGGCTTTAACGGCCATTGTGGCGCCGCTGAACCGCGCACAGGGCATGCCGACATTCTTCCGCCAGACCCGATACGGTAAAGACGGGCAGGCGTTTGAAATCCTGAAATTCCAGACGATGCGCGATGGCGATGATGCGGACTCTGCGCGCGTCACTAAAATCGGTAAATTCCTGCGTAAAACGAGCCTTGATGAAATCCCTCAGCTGGTCAATGTCTGGCGCGGGGAAATGGACTTGGTTGGCGCGCGTCCTTTGATGCATCGTCGTCAAGATACATGGTCGGCAATACAGGGTAGTGAAGATGAAGGGCAGTGCCTGCAATCTGACGATACTATACAGGCAGCGCTGGATCGCATCGAAACTATCCGCCCTGGTATTTTTGGCGAGGTGCAGATATCGCCGCTACGTGGTCAATATGAAACGGGCAACCGCGAAGCATTCCGCGAGATCGCCGCCATGGAAGATGATTATTTCACAAGACGTCAAAAAGGGCACTTATCCGCAATCTGGCATGATACGGTTATTCTAGCCAAAACACCTGTAGCCTTGGCTGTACACCCGGGGCATGTGGCACGTGATCAACAAAAATCAGATATAGGATCTCCCTAGGACTTCCTTTCCAATTAAAAAGAGCTAAACTCACTCGCATGAAATATCTTTTTATGCTCCTGACTTTATGTGCTCTCAGCGCCTGTGTAACAACAACGCCCCCCGCTGAACAGCAGGGCTATCAGCGCTATATGTGTGACAGGGGCTGGTCTATTCAGGTGGATCATAATCCCGAGGTGACGGGCGCTATGACGCCATGGCCGGATGATCATGTTCTTTTGACTGTGCAGGGGCGGCCGTTTGAGATGTACCGGATCAAATCCGCCTCGGGCGAAAAATACGGCACGGAGCGCGGTCTGACCCCTGATGCCGGCCTGATTTGGTGGGATAAGGGTAATGAAGGGATGCTGCTCGCCATGATTCTTGATCACACCGCCGATCCTGATAATGCACCTATTATCGTTCGCTGCGAGCGCCTGCATATAACAACGCAGTAACCTTATTTGTACTCGAACCTGTCAGTCGGTTTAAGGCTGCGTGCGTATTCATGCTGCAGCTTCATTTTAGCGTTGGCATCGTTTTTCAGATACGCATCGAAGAACAACACCGTACCGTTTGCCACAGCCTCTTGCCAGCGCGGGTCGTTGGGCTGGCCTTTACGCGTGCCGCCGCCGAACGCCGCATGATTGGCGCCGTCCAGAACCAGAAGATATTGGTCGCTCGCCTTGATCCCTTGATAGGGCAGGGTGCGCGTTGCAGGATCGAAGTCATCCGCAAACGGGTAGCCGTCTTCTGTGCCGGTCATATGAAAGATTGGAATATCAATCGCACTGTAAAGGCTATCAGTATTGATCTCTTTCTTCATAGCGCGCTGTGGCAAGTTAGGGCTTAGTGCCACAGCGGCCTTGATGCGCGGCTCCTTCATTTTTGTGCCGATCATGGGCATAGACTCACCCGCAGCCATCAGAACGCTACGCGCACCATAAGAATGTCCGGCCATACCAATATGGTTCAGGTTAAGTTTCCCCATGAGCGGGCCGTTTTTCTTATTGAGCTTAACTAGTTCGTCAATCACAAACGGCACATCTTTGTAACGGTCAATAGCCGAGCGGAAGTCTTTGGTCGACTTACCCAGCTTGCGTTTAATCTGCATGGGGTTGGTAGGTCCTTCCCATAGGGACTTATCGGTGCCTTCATGCTGAATAAAGAATGCGACATAGCCGTTCATGGCAAGCGCAAGGCCGAGATATTCAGCGGCTTCAACCGAACCCCCAAGGCCATGAGAGAATATAACCACTGGCGCGGGTTTGGGTATGTGATGATGATAATATACTTTATAAGGGACTGCACGATTATCACGAGATGTATCGGTAAAACTTCCATATTCAAAATTTACTGAGGATGCCTGTACCCGCGGACTAAGTCCGACCGACATGATGCAAATAAGCGCGAGGCAATATATAAGTCTCATAATAAAGTGTCCTTTTAATATGTTCTCTACCATACGCATTTTTACGCCTAATTCCCGCGGAACTTTTATGATGATTAAGGCGTTTGTACTGTGCAAGCCGCCCGTAAGTGCGTGCATTTTGTTTAACGACAAGAGGATAGAACAATGAAACGCAAGAATATGATGTTAGCAGGTGTTGCCGCAGCAGTCCTTCTGTTAGGCGCCGCGGGTGCAACAGCCATGATTATGAGTGACGAGTCAGCAACAGCTGAAAAAGCTGCAGCGACAAGCTCGACCACAACAAGAGAAGATATTAGCTGGAACAGTAACCAGACTAACACGAACACAACAACGCAAGTGCAAACACAGCCAGCCTGTGATGATGATAATATCGTCGGTAAGGTCGCCGGTGGTGTAGCAGGCGGTGTAGCCGGCAGCCAGATCGGTAGCGGCAGCGGTAAAACGGCTGCGACAATCGGTGGTACACTGGGTGGTACGCTTCTGGGTGAAGAATATTTGCCGACCAAAAACGTCACTTGTCGTTAAAAACTATACATAGGTATGATACAGTCGACTTAGTCGGTTAAGGTATCAGATCTGGATCCGTTACTACTCCAAGTCCCGCGGATCCGGATTTTTTTTAGCCTGTTTATCTTGATTTGCTAATTTATGGATTTACATAAGTTGTTATGAATTTATTTATGTTTTTCCGATATTTATAGTATTGCGGTATTATACAAATTCGGAGAATCTATTCGAACGCGTATCTTCTGTGTGTGACTTAAAACTAATCTAGTGGGGTAATCACCTAATGACTCAGGATTCTTCTGATCATAGCAACGGCCAACCTGAAGAAGAGGACATGCTGGTTCTCGAGCTTGAAGACGTTGAAGTAACAACGTCCGAGTTGCCATCACAGGCGCCTGCAGGTGCTGGCGCAACTTTAGTTGAAGGCGAGATTGTCGACGAGCTAAATGATAAGGCGCGTGATCTTGTTACTAAAGAGCATATAGAGAATGCGCCGGGCAAAGGGCGTATTGGTGATCGCTTGGTTGCCAAAGGGATTATTACGCTCGATCAGCTGCACGTCGCACTGCAGGAAAAGAAAGTAACAGGGAAACTTCTCGGTGAGGTGCTAGTTGATCTGGGCTTTCTGGATGAAGAAGGACTGTCTGCGTTTCTGGCAGAAAGCTCAGGCTTTGAAGTTTTTGACCCTAAACACACTATCCTAGATTCCGAGGCGCTTTCATTAATTGAAAAGTCAGTTGCTCTTAAGCACCAAGTTCTGCCGGTATCGCTGGGTGAAGATGAAGCAATTATTGCCATGTCTGACCCTTATGATGTTGTGGCTATGGACACTTTGCGCCGCTATTTGCCAAAGCATTTGAGCATAAAACCCATTGTGACAACGCCATCAATCCTCTCGGAGGCGATTGACGCGGCTTATGGTTATGCAAGTTCTATTAAGGCTATTTTGAGTGAGCTTGAAGATGGCGCAGCTAAAGCGCCTGACCTGGCGACCTTGAATGAGGAAGAGGCGTTCTCTCACCCGATTGTAAGACTTGTTAACGCGCTTGTTTTTGATGCTGTTAAAATGGGTGTCTCTGACTTGCACTTTGAACCTGAAGAAAACTTTATTCGCCTGCGTTACCGTAAAGATGGCGTGCTGTTTACAGCACAGACCCTGCACAAGCAGCACTGGAGTTCTATCTCCCAGCGCTTGAAGATTATGTCGAATATGAATATTGCGGATAAGCTCTCACCGCAGGATGGTCGCTTCCATATGAATGTGGGCGGTCGCGAGGCGGATTTCCGTGTATCATCTTTGCCGACAGTTCATGGTGAGAATATCGTCCTTCGTGTTCTGGACCAAAGTCAGAGCATTATGCCGATGGAAAAACTCGGCTTTAGTGAGCATAACCTTGGGCTTATCAAAGCATCACAAACGCGTCCTGAAGGTATCATTATTGTTACCGGACCTACTGGTAGTGGTAAGACGACATCACTGTATTCAATGTTGAATGAAATCAACGATGTAAAAGTGAATATCCAGACACTGGAAGATCCGGTGGAATATTCGCTTCCAATGATTCGTCAGACGCACGTACGAGAGGGTGTACTAGAGTTTGCTGACGGTATTAAGGCACTTCTGCGTCAGGATCCGGACATCATCTTTATTGGTGAGATTCGTGACCAAACGACAGCAGAAATGGCGCTTAAGGCCGCTATGACAGGTCACCAGGTTTATACAACATTGCACACGAACGATTCTTTTGGTGCGATCCCGCGTTTGCTGGATTTGAATTTGAAGCCAGGTATGATTTCTGGCGCGATTATCGCCGTATTCGCGCAGCGTCTTGTGCGTCGTCTGTGTGAGGGCTGTAAACAAGAGCACGTACCCGGTGAAGACGAATGTAAATTGCTGGGTGTAGATCCGGCTAACCCGCCAAAAATCTTTAAGGCGAAAGAGGGCGGTTGCCCTATGTGTGAAGAAATGGGCTACAAGGGGCGTACGGCAGTTGTCGAAATCCTGACCTTTGATGAGGAGATGGATGAGATTCTAGCCTCTGGCGCATCGAAAGCGGATTTGAAAAATAAAGCGAAAGAAAAAGGCTTTAAAAGTATGAAGGATGATGGCATTCTTAAAATTCTCGAGGGCATAACCACTCTGGAAGCCCTTGGCAGAGTTGTTGATATCAACAAATAGTTTGCAGAATCATCTTGAGGCTATTCGGCCTGTCTTCCTTAGGGAGTTGGAACCATAGAACGCTATAAATACAGAGCGATCAATCTTAAAGGGCGTCCTGTTCGCGGGGTAGTTGCTGCAGCGAACGAGGTTGACCTGCATAACCAGTTGCAAACGGCAGGGCTGGAGCTCGTTCAATGTGCGCCTCTGACGAATAAAAAGCACAGCTCCATGGCTTTCGGTAAGAAGATCAAGATTCGTGATCTAATCCAGTTATTTTTGCATATGGAGCAGATGCAGGGCGCTGGTATTCCACTTCTTGATGCTTTGGCCGATATCCGTGATACGACTGAAAATGATCGCTTGCGTGACATTATGTCCGAAGTGCATCGAGATGTTTCTGAAGGTAGTTCACTGTCTGAAGCTTTGGCGCGTCACCCTAAAATTTTCAATGAGTTGTACATTTCTCTGGTGTCCTCGGGTGAGGAAACTGGTGACCTAACAGCTTCGTACCGTCAGCTCATAAAATATTTGAAATGGGTTGATCAAATGCAGACTAAAGTGCGTAAGGCTACGCGCTATCCGATTATTGTCTGTGTCGTGGTGCTTGCCACAATCGTTATTATGATGGGCTTTGTGGTGCCGGAGATTGTAGGCTTTATTGAGAACTTAGATCAAGAGATTCCGTTTTATACCTCGGCACTGATGGCGTGTTCGAAGTTTTTCCAGGCGTATTGGTGGGCAGTCTTAACAGCGCCTGTTTTGGCGTTTATAGGGTTGAAGACAGTTAGGAAAGTGTCGGACAATGCGGCTTACAGGCTCGATTTGTGGACGCTAAGTTTGCCGATTGCCGGTGGGCTGATTCGTAAAATCAATATTGCACGGTTCTCTCAAACGTTCGGCGCTCTGTTTGCTAGTGGCATTGATGTTCTGAATGCTTTGGCGGCGTCTCGTAAAACAGTGCGAAATCTCGCGTTGACTGAGGCGCTCGAGGGTGTGCAGGAGCAAGTTAAGGCTGGTAGTCCTTTGTCGGAAGCCTTTAATTCCTCGGGCGAGTTTCCGAGTATGGTGTGCCGCATGCTCAAGGTTGGTGAAGAGTCTGGTAACCTTACGGTTGTATTGGATCAGGTCTCGGAGTTTTATACCAGTGATGTGGATGAGGAGATTCAAGGTCTGATATCTATGATTGAGCCTTTGCTTACCCTTATACTTGGTGTTATGATATTGTGGATTGCAGTCGCAGTCTTCGGTCCGATCTACGGAAGTTTCGAAAATATTGATTTCTAATTCTTACTCTGGGGCATTTGTCCGTTATGTCAGTTTCGTTTATATCGCCTAACCGCACAGTCCTCATGATCGGGGATGATGCTTTGTATATCTACAAAGTTACTGCCAGAGCTGTTACGTTTGTTGATGATATTCCTTGGGTGACCGAAGGCTTTGAGGGTGTTGTTTCTGATCTTTTGAAAAAAGATTGTGGTGGCAAGCCTGTTCTTGTTTTGAATGATATGACTGACCAGCACTTTAAGGGCGGCCAGCGTATGCCTAAGGTTAGCGCTATGGACAAGAAAAATGTCCTGCGTCGCAAAATTCAGGTAGCCTTCCCTAATTATCCAATCCGCGGTGCTTTGCCGATTAAGCCTAAAAAAGGTGAGAAAACTGGCGAGATGTATTTATTTGCAGCTGTTCCTATGTCGGATCAGATTGCGAAGACAATGGAAGCCGTTAAGATTTCGCTGCTTCCTATCGCTGGTTTTGTACTGTTGCCTGTCGAGGCCGCCGATATGGTTGCTGCGCTGTCTAAGAAGTTTACTGAAAAAGGTGGGCAGTCTGCTAAGTGGACGATCTTTATGGGGCAGCATAAGAGCGGTGCTCTAAGGCAGGTCATTACGCGTGATGGGCAGCTGGCCATGACGCGTATGACCCCTGTGTCTGATATTAATGCCGACCCACAGGGGTGGGCTGCTGATGTCGTTCAGGAATTTAAGGCAACAATCAGTTATCTTTCTCGTTTCGGTTTTTCTTCCGAGGATGGTACAGATGTTATTCTGATCGGAAATCCACAGCTGGCAGAAGCTGTTGAGAGTAAAATTGAAATAGAGTGCGACTTTAGGGCGCTTACACCGTCTGAAGCAGCAAATGCTCTCGGGTCTAAGATAGGCTTGCAGCAGGATGCTAATTACGCTGATGTCTTGCATGCGGCGTGGGCCGGTCGTAAAAATAGCTTTGCATTGCCGATGCACGCGAGTGATCTTGATAAGATCCATAAGCCGCGTCAGGCCGCCGCAGCAATTATATTCCTGCTTTTGGCCGGTGGTGCTTATCTGGCCTGGGACACAGGCAATAAATTCCAATCTATGATGGCAGCCAAAGATGATTTAAAGATTCAGCAGGGTCTTCTTGTGCAGGCTGAGGCCGAGTATAGGGAAGAAGTCGCCCGTATGGAAGCGCTTGGATATAACATCGAGCTAATGCAGGATACCATTGATGTCTTTATGTCTTTTGAAGATGAAAGCATAGAGACGTTAGCTTTTATTAAAAAGGTTGGTATTGCGTTAGGTGATGGTTTGCGTCTGGATAAGCTTTCTTATCAGCGTGTTGTTGAGGAGACGAATGCGGCGACTTTCGTAGATCCGAATGCGCCCGTTGAAACAGCCCCTCTGGTAATGTCGACTCTTTCAATGAGCTTCCCTCCTACAATGGAGCTTGAAAATGGTATTCGTGAGGTGCAGGGGTTGCAGTCAAGGCTACGGGAGCAGTTTCCAGGCTATGATGTTGAGATTGTGAGGCAGGTAGCAAGGCCTGAGTACACACGTGATTTTCAAGGAGTTGCGGGGCAAACAGATCAGGAGCTTGCAGCTAAAGAGGACTATGTGGCTGAACTTGTAATTAGAGGGCGAGTGAAATGATACAGGTTATTGGCCTTAAACGACTGATTATTTTGTCTGTACTTTTGGCATTTAACGCGGCTTTGGGTGCTGGCTTGTATTTGTATGTGATGCCGGAAAACCTAAGCGTCACTCGTCAGTTAAGTTCAACTCGTTCGCAGGTTGCCACGATGAGGAATGACGCACAGGAGTTGCGCGGTGACATCGAACAGATCGAAGATAAGAAAAGCTATTTTACGAATTTGCAGACAGTAGGTTTTATGTCTGACCAGAATCGTTTGGTAGCCAGGCGTCGTATCATGGATATCCAGCAATATTCTAAGGTATTAAAAGCAAAATATGATATCGGATCAGCCGTAGTTATGGATGATGAAAACTTGTCAAATAGCGATCAAGTTGTATTGAGTTCGGAGCTAGCCATTAATATCGATGCCATGGATGATATCGATTTTTACAGCTTCATATACTGGCTCCGTAATACTTTTCCGGGGCATGTCACGATCGATAATATTAAAATGCAACGCATGAATGATGTGAACGACGTTACTGTACGTCAGATCGGTTCTGGCTTACCAATGACAATGATTAAAGGCGATGTTTCTGCTAAGTGGCGTACGATTGTGCCTAAGAGTACTGTTACTGACGGTCAAACACCTTTAGGGCAGGGGTTTTAAATGAATAAGACATCAAACTTTTTCAAGCCCTTTATGGTTTCTGCCTTCTGCCTTCTTCTCTTGGGCGCAGGCGGCAATGTTGTTCATGCGCAAGGTCAGGCAAACGGTGATTCTTCTCAGGGCGTTATTGATAATGCTGTCGCACCGGCTGCTATGGATGCAGAAGTTTATAAGAATCTAGAAGATGCTTATCAAACGCATTTAAAGCTAGGTCGCCCTGACTTTGAGCCGAGTTCTTTTGCATCGTTATTTTACACAATTTGGCAGCATAACCTTTTGCAAGATGCTAAGCGTCAGTTCAGAACTCGTAAGCCAGGTGAATATGAAGAACCTGTGAGTGAGAATCCTGAAGAGCGCGAACGCGGTATCAGAGAGCTGAGCGTTGGTGGCATTCTGTACAAAACCACTGATGACTGGATTGTGTGGATGAATGGTCAGCGCGTTACGCCAGAAGCTATTCCAAGTCAGGTTATTGATATCAAGGTGAATAAAGAGTATGTCGAGCTTAAATGGCTGGATTCATATAATAACTTGATCTTCCCGATTAGAATTAGACCGCATCAACGCTTTAATCTGGATACTCGCATCTTCTTGCCGGGACGTTCAGCGCTCTAAGATTGCAGAAGTCATGTTAGCAGATAAAGAAAATTCAAATCTCGATATGGATGTCTTGAATATTGGAGCCGTAAGTGTAGCTTACGGTGAAAAGCAGGTTTTGGACGAAGTCGAGTTTACGGTAAACGCAGGTGAAACGTTTGGCTTGATCGGCTTGAATGGTGTTGGAAAAACAACTCTAATCAAGTCTGTCTTAGGGCTACGCGATGTCGACTCAGGGAGCATTGCTATTAAAGGCTACCAGCCTAATGATGTGAAGGCGCGTGTAGGTTTCGCCTATTTGCCAGAGCGCTTTGATCCGCCGCCTTTTTTGACGGGTATGGAATTTATCAAATTCTCACTCAGCCTGTATAAGGCACCTTTTAACGAGGATGCTGCATTTAAGGCAGCTGAGCTTCTTGCGCTTGATCCGCAAGCTTTAAAAAATAGAATGCACACTTATTCTAAAGGTATGCGTCAGAAGGTTGGGCTTTTGGCTACATTCCTGACAGGCTGTGAACTTCTTATTCTTGATGAGCCAATGAGTGGCCTTGATCCCAAGGCAAGAGCGCTGGTTAAGAGAATGCTTGTGGAAGCTCGTAACGAAGGCCGCACGGTGTTCTTAAGTTCGCACATTCTATCGGACATGAACGAGATTTGTGACCGTGTGGCTGTGCTGCATGCAACCAAAATACAATATATTGGAACGCCTGAAGGTCTGCGTAAGCAAGGTAAAGACGAAAATCTAGAAAAAGCCTTCCTGAATCTAATTGATTCAAAATAACTTTAGCCAAAGTATTCCCGATTTTTTGCCGTATATTTGCATACAAGGGATTCACTTGTGTGAGATAATTTGCTAGTTTTATTGTGGAACAACATTGATTCTCGGCATTCTGCTGCAAAAAATTCAAATTGGGGATTTTAGTAATATGACTTCTGACGACAAAAAAGATGATGCGGATCAGGTCACAGGACTTTCGCTTGATGATGATGCCGATGAAACAGCGCCAACATCGGATGCAGGTCCGTCACAGCTTGTGAAGGCCGCTGCTTCTGAGGATGAGCCAGTAGGTGTGCCGCAAAACGAAGAGCCGCAAAAGGTTGCGGAAGAGGATTTGAGCTTTGATCCTGAGGCGGTTCGTACGCCTGTGGTGGATCAGTCAGCAGTTGTGTCTTCTACACGAAATGAAGAGCAAGTTGGTTTGCAAGACGATTTTGACGCAGAAGATCTTGATGATGTGTCTATGGATGAGCTTGAAGCTGATGTGCATATCACCGGTGATGAATCTCTGGATTTTGCAGATGATATGGATCGCGGCGGCATTGAAGACGTAGTTGCGGCTTCAGAAGTCGCTAAGAAGAAGGGTGGAAGCCTTAAGTTTGTTGCGCCTGTAGCTGTGTTGCTGATCGCTGCAGGTGTGGGTGGGTATATTGTTACGAACCCTGATATTCTCGGTGGTGGCAATGAGACGACTGTTGTAGCGCCTTCTATCGTTGCGCCGCCAAGCTTGAGCGATGATATTGCTGCACTTGATACAGATGTCCCGCAGCCAGTAGCTTCTGAAAATGAAGTGCCGCGTATGCCTGAAAGTGGCGACGAGGGGCTGGCCAGTAATTTGTCTGAAGATTTGGCTGGGGCGCCAGCTGCTGATGTTCCGGCAGAGCCTATAGCTGCCGGTGGGGATCCAGCCTTTCCAGCAGGCTTGGAGCAAGAGCTCGCTGCTATGGATGGCGGCGTTCTTGAAATGCAATCTGCAGCCTTTGAGGACGCCAAGCCTGTTGAAGATGCTGTAGTCGAGCAGGGTTCGGCAGAGGCCGCGATCGAAGAGCCGGAGGTTTTGGAAGTGCCTGACAATGGCGCTGTTGTAGAAGATGATGCTCCTATCGTTGATTTGACGGAGAAAGTGGAAGCTGAGAGCACTGCTGAGATTCAGTTGGCTCAAGCAGATACTGCGCCGCCGGAAATGCCTTTGATGCCAACGCCCGCACCTATGGCAGAGCAGAAGCCGTACGAGCAAAATGTTAGTGATACAGCGCAGGCCGCACCGACGGAGCAGTCTAAGCCACTTATCAAATCAGCATCAGATACGTATTATGATGGTGGTACTGGCTCTACATTACCACCTGTGGGTGGTCAGAACGCAACAGCTGGCTTGCGTGCTGTGGATCCCGTTTTGGAACCAGCGTCCCAGTATGTGGTCGTCAATAAAGATCGTGGTGCTTCTGACTATGAGTCCATGGTCGTTGCAGCAAAGCGTGCTTTGAAGTTAAAGCGTTATGACAGCGCACTTGAAATGTACGAGCAACTTTACGCAAAGAATAAACGTGACCCTCGTGTATTGATGGGGCTGGCTGTGGCACAGCAAAACAGTGGTTTGGAAGAAGCCGCTTTACAGACATATGACAGCTTGTTGGCCTTAGATAAAGGTAATGCTGATGCCATGCTGAATATGCTGGGCCTTTTGAAAAAGCAATACCCGGCGGTAGCGCTGCGTCGTTTGACAGAGCTTCAGCAGGAATACCCTCGCAATTCAATGGTTGCTGCACAGCTTGGTGTAACTTACGCTGATCAAGGTGACTATGAGCAGGCTTTCAGATATCTGGGCATTGCATCTAGTATTGAACCTGATAATGCGCAGCACCTATTTAACATTGCGATTACGGCGGACCGTGTAGGTAAGCGTAAAGAAGCGATCAAATACTACGAGAAAGCTCTAGAAGCAGACGCTGTATATGGTAGTGGGCGCACGATTCCTCGTGAAACTATCTATGATAGATTGTCAGTGCTGCGCCGATAATTAAGCAGCCTGACACCGATGCCGTTTTTGACACTCATTGAGGCCGCGATTTTTATTTTTCTGGGGCTGGTTCTCGGAAGTTTTGCGTCGGCATTAATCTGGCGCATTCCGCGCAATTTACCTTGGTTCATTGAAAAGGACGAGGCAACTGATAAACCGGTTGTCTTTTCTCGTTCTGCTTGCCCTCATTGCAAGCAAGATCTTAAGCCAATGGATTTGGTGCCATTATTTTCGTGGATTCTACTGGGCGGCAAATGTCGCTACTGCAAAGAAAAAATAGCGATTGATTATCCTTTGGCTGAACTACTTTCGGTCTTGATGTGCCTTGGAATTTATCACGTATGGGGATTTACGGGGCAGGGATTTATCTTGTGTGCCGCTGTGCCCTTCCTTGTTGCGATGGTCTTCATTGATTTTCGCCATATGATATTGCCGGATACATTGAATATCATTCTAGGTTTAGTGGCCGTTGCTTTTATCTCTTATCAGTCGATAACATTTGGCACAGCATATGGTTATGACTCAATCCTTTGGAACAAACTCATAGGATTGGCAGGATTTCCGCTGGTAGCTCTCGCAACAGGCTCTGTCATGACCAAAGTATTGAAAAAAGACAGTATGGGCTTTGGTGATGTTAAGTTCTTTGCCGCAGCAGGTTTGTGGCTAGGTATATTATATTTACCGTTCTTTTTAATTTGCAGCGGGCTGATTGGTATAGGTATCGGTATAGTCTTCAGGCTCTGTAAAAAAGGAGAGCGCTTTCCGTTTGGTCCGGCTTTAATTGCAGCACTTTATATAGGAGTTTTGTTGCAAGGGCTGGAAATCATTCCATTTATGTGAGTACAATAGGGCATCAAATTCTTGGTAAAAATCAAAAAAGATCAATAGTTTCTGTGTTTTGTTTACTTTCCGTTTGTAATTTTGAGGTAAAAATAAGGCTGTAGCTTTTTTTAGCTCATCTCGTGTGTGGAGGAATACGCTTTGGATATCACCCAACTTCTTGCGTTTACAATGCAAAATGACGCATCGGACTTGCACTTAAGTCCGAAGAACCAGCCCATTATCAGGGTTCATGGCGAATTGAAACGTATTAAAGCCGAGCCGCTGGAAAGTGAAGATATTCGCTCAATGCTGTATTCGGTGATGACAGAAGATCAACGCTCTGACTTTGAACGTGAGATGGAGCTCGATTTCGCGATCGCTTTTGGTGAAAAAGCCCGTTTTCGTGTGAACGCTTTTACATCACGTACTGGTACAGCGGCTGTTTTTCGTACGATTCCATCGATCATACCATCTATGGCAGAACTGGAACTGCCGCCGATCATGAAAAGATTTTCGGAACTGGAAAAAGGTATGGTTCTGGTAACAGGCCCGACAGGTAGTGGTAAGTCGACATCCTTGGCGGCGATGATTGACCACATCAATGCCAAAGAAAAGAAACACATTATTACAATTGAAGATCCGGTGGAATTCTTCCATACATCTAAGACGTCACTGGTAAACCACAGGGAGATTGGTCCGGATACCAAATCATTTGCCCGCGCTTTGAAGTCTGCACTTCGTGAAGACCCTGACGTTATTCTGGTGGGTGAGATGCGTGACTACGAAACAATCTCGCTTGCCTTGACCGCTGCCGAAACAGGCCATTTGGTGTTTGGTACACTTCACTCTAACTCTGCTTATAAAACCGTTGACCGTATTATCGACGTGTTCCCGACAGGGGATAAGGAAATGGTGCGTGCGATGTTGGCAAGTTCACTGCAGGGCGTTGTTGCGCAGACACTTCTGCGTCGTCAGTCAGGTGGTCGTGTTGGTGCATACGAAGTTCTGGTCGGTACAAACGCGGTACGAAACCTGATCCGTGAGAACCAGGTCTCTCAGCTTTATTCTATGATGCAGACAGGTTCACGTTACGGCATGATCACAATGGAAGATGCTGTTAAGGCGCTTCTGGAGCAAGAGATTATCAGTAAGGGCGAGGCGCGTCGTGCCTTGATGAAAACAACGGATGATGCCGGCGACCAGGAAGAGGGCGATGTTTCAGCTTCTCTTGGTGGCGGTGCTTCAGGCGGATCTTCAGACGAAGGTGATGAGGGGTATTCATTTTGAGCACGCCAATAGTACTTGAGTATCTAAAAGTTATGGGTGAGAAGGGGGCTAGTGACCTCTATCTTACTGTGGGATTTCCGCCGGCACTGCGCTTGGAAGGCACGCTTGTAAATATCAGGCCGGACCCTTTAACGGCAGAAGAGGTCAATGAAATCATTGCTTCTATGTTAACCAGCCGCCAGCGCCGAGAGTTCGAAACACAAATGGAGCTGAATACATCGCTGGATGTTGGAAAATATGGACGCTTTCGTGTGAATGTGATGCAGCAGCGTCAATTCCCGGCCTTGGTGTTACGTCGTATTATCTCCAAAATTCCTAATTTCTCTGAACTGCGTCTGCCCGATATTCTTGGTGATCTTGCTATGGAGAAACGTGGTTTGATATTGGTGACGGGTATGACTGGATCAGGTAAGTCTACTACTCTGGCGTCGATGATCGATTACCGTAATCAGCGCGAAGAAGGTCACATCATTACGATTGAAGACCCGATTGAGTACTTTCATGAGCATAAAAAGAGTGTGGTGTCTCAACGTGAGGTTGGTGTAGATACCGAATCTTATGCGGTTGCTTTGAAAAACTCTTTACGTCAGCGACCAGATGTTATTCTGGTAGGTGAGGTGCGTGACCGCGAGGTTATGGAGCAAGCTTTGACGGCTGCGGAAACAGGCCATCTGTGTTTAGCAACGTTGCACACAACAAATGCTTATCAGTCTATCGAACGTATTGTGAATATGTTCCCTGAAGATGCTCAAAGCCAGATTCGCTTGAACTTGTCACTCAACCTTAAGGCGATTGTATCGCAGCGTCTTGTTCCTTGTATTCAAGGTGGCATGACGGTAGCAATTGAATTGATGCTTAACAAAGGCTTGGTGCGTGAGTTGATCCATAAAGGTGAGATCGGTAAGATTCGCGAGATTATGGAGCAGAATTCTCAGCAGGGCATGCAAACATTCGATCAGTCCCTAGAGCGTTTGAGCAAGCTCGGCATTATCACTGATGAAACGGCATTGTCCTTTGCAGACCAACCAGGCGATTTGAAGATCAAGCTTCAGCAAAATGCTATGACAGGTGAAGAAGGCAAAGAAGTTTTGCGTCAAATGGATACTTCCGCTTTCACTATTTCAGAATAAACACCCGCAAAACCGCGTGATAAAGCCACAATTTGGTTAATAACCTATTGTGGCTCTAATTGTTCTGTTATAAGCTATTCATATTCGCTCGTGGATTCTTGTCACGACAACGCAACTTCTACCGACTGGTATTCAAAATGACAAGAGATTTAACTCATCTGAAGAACCTCTCACGTGTATCTTATATGGTACTTGCAATGGCGCTAGGTGGCGGCATGCTTACAGCATGTGATCATGCAGAGAACACCTTAAAAGCTGATCGTGGCTTGCACATGGAATTCCAAGATTACCGAGATGGATTGGCGACACGCTTGCCTTTAGCCGGTGATGAGGACGCTGCGGATGATACAGGTATTCCTGAATTACAAGCTTATTATGCAGAGCCTTCTGAAAATCTGAAGCCGATGCCTTTGGTATCTATCTCTGTTAACCAGACTGTTCCAATTAAAGATGCGTTGTTTGAATTGGCACGTCAGGCTGACTACGACATCGAACTCGATCCACGAATCACAGGCTCTATTATCTTTACAGCACGCGAAAAACCATTTGATGTGGTTATTAAGCGCATTTCTGAAATGACAGGCCTTCGATACAAGTTTGAAGATGACACCGTTCGTATCGAGATGGATACGCCTTATTCCAAGACATATAAAATTGACTACCTGAACTATGTTCGTAGCACGACGAGCTCCGTACAGAACAACGTTTCTGTAGTTACGGGCGAGGGCGCTGATACTGGTTCTGACTTTAATGCAGGTTCAACAAGCGAAGCAGATTTCTGGGGTGAGCTAAGCTCTAACCTTACACAGATTCTGGGAGTACGCGAATCAAGCGGTAATCTTCGTACGGACGTCGATCCGCAAATCACAGCAGTAGAGAATAATCCGCAGGCTGTTCAGCCGGTGGTCACTGAGGGTGAGAATGGCGAGCAGGTTGTACAGACTCAGCCACCTCAGGCTACGTTGCAAGTTAACTCTCTTCCTCCTGTGGGCGCTGGTGGTGCCGGTGGTGCAGGAGAGGACGATGCTGTGACATCAGGATTCTCTGTTAACCGTCAAGCTGGCATGATCAGTGTTTACGGTACAGAACGTCAGCAGAAAGAAGTTGCTGAATACCTACAGCAGGTGAAGCGCTCTGTGACTTCGCAGGTGCTTATTGAAGCAAAAATTCTTGAAGTCAGCCTAACTGATGAATTTAGTACAGGTATAGACTGGAGCCGCATTTCTCTAACAGGTCAGGCAACACTTGATTTTGCGTCACCACAACGTGTGTTCCTGGATGCAACGACACCGGCAGGTGCGGGCACAACACTGACTGTTGGCGGTAATGATATCAATGCTGTTATCAGTGCTTTGTCACGTTTTGGTACAGTGCGCGCACTATCTAGCCCACGTTTGACTGTGTTGAACAACCAATCAGCCGCGCTGAATGTGGCTGAAAACTTGGTGTACTTCGAGCTTGATGTTGAAACAAATACAAGTGAAGCCGGTATTGTTACAACAGTTGAGAGTGAAGTCAGAAACGTACCTGAAGGTGTTCTGATTAACGTTCAGCCATCAATTAACTTGGACGAGCACTCAGTCTCAATGTCTATTCGCCCAACTGTAACAAACGTTGACCGCTTTGAAACTGATCCGGCTGTAGCGATTGCGGCTGCGGCGGCAGGTGCGCCTGGCGTTGCTAGCCAGATTCCGGTTGTGCAAGTACAAGAATTTGACTCTGTGATTAAGATGAATTCAGGCCAGGCTGTTATTATGGGCGGTTTGATGCAGGATAGAGCACAGGTTTCTGAAAACGGTATTCCAGTATTGTCTGAAGTGCCTCTAATAGGTAACGTTTTTAAATCCCACGTTGATAGCATTCAGAAAACAGAGCTTATTGTATTCCTTAAGGCGACGATTATGGATGGCGGAGACAACATCCACAACACTGACCGTGAGACATACAAACTCTTCTCGGATGATCGTCGACCTCTGAACCTGTAATTAGAAGCAATGATTAATTATCCGGTTATTGGGTACGTCTTTAAGTCGGCTCTCAGAGATAGGCTAATTGCCTCTATGCTTTGCACTTTAGTCGCAGGGCTTAGTCTTTCTATATTCATGGGCTCTTCAGCCATTAATGAATCAGACCAGTTTTCTTATGTTTTTGCATCATCAGCATTAAGGTTTATCGGTGTAGTAGGTATCATACTCTTCACAGTTTTTTACGTACGAAGAATGTATGACCGCAAGGATATCGACTATATGCTTTCGCGTCCGATCAGTCGTCTTGGCTTTATTGTCTCTCATACCGTTGCTTTCATCGGAATTGCCTCTATCATAGCGTTTGTCATTGGCGGGGCAATTGCGCTAATGACAATATCATCTGAAAATGCTGATATCTTTTTATGGTGCTTAGGCCTGTGGGCTGAGTTTATAATCGTGGCCGCAGCCGCAATGTTCTTTTCTATGGTTCTTTCCAGCCCTGCTGCGGGTACTTTGGCAACTATTGGGCTCTATGTTTTGGGCCGTATGATGGGAAATCTTTTAGGGGTAATTGATGCCGGTGTTCATATGACTGGTTTTAGTTTTCTGTCTATCGTCATGCAGGTTGTGTCCTTGATCGTACCAAGGTTTGATTTGCTCGTTCAGAGTGGCTGGCTGGTGTATGGTGATGCAACTCTGTCTCTCTTCTTTATGGTAGGGCACAGCGTATCACTTCTAGTGTTGTTTACAGTTGCGGCTTGGATTGATCTTCAGCGCAAACAGTTCTAGGGAGGATCATCTATGCAGATAACTTCCAGATCTCTGTTAATGTCATACACCATGTTGCTGACTGCCTTGGTCTTTACAATATTTTTCTGGTTTCAAGCGCGTGATGTTCAGGCTGAATGGATTAATGTACCTCCGGTCCCATCTGAAACAGGCGCGTTAAGTTTTTCTATAGGTGATAAGCAAATGGCCTACAGAAGTTTTGGCCTTATGCTTCAGAATATTGGTAATATAGGGGGGCGCAGTGCCGCCTTAGATTCATATAATTTTGACATGCTAAGTGGCTGGTTTCTTCTTGAGGACGGTTTGGACCCAGAGTCTGATTACGTTCCGATGCTGGCTGCTTATTATTTCGGCGGCACACCAGACGAAACACAATTAGATCCAGTCATTGAGTATCTGGCAACAGTTGGGCGGCGCAAGGGTAAAGAAAAATGGAGGTGGCTTGCGCATGCAGTTTATCTTTCACGTTTTAAACAAAAGGATCTCGATAAAGCGTTAGAGCTATCATATATTCTTGCTGCAAAGGCAGAACGTGAAAACTTGCCGCATTGGGCAAAGCAAATGCCGGCTTTTATTTTGTCTCAGCAAGGTGATAAGCAGGCGGCAAAGGAGCTATTATTGACTATGCTCAAGGAAAACGCCGAGAAAATGCATCCGAACGAAGTGAACTTCACGGTCGATTATATCTGCACGCGAATACTGGATAAATCAGAAGCAGCAGAAATGCCGCTTTGCGATGCAGCAAAATAACAGTATATTAGGCGCATCTAACGAATAGAAACGATGTTAAATACGCTGAAATTCTCATTACCTGAAATTCTGTCACTCATTGGTTTGTCCCAATGCGTGTATATTCTTGTATATATGGCATTCCGTTCCGGAAGTTTAAAGCGTGCTTTAATTCCAGCATTTTATTTTCTGTTCCTAGGTCTCGGCTTCTTTGCAGATTTTGGCCATAGTTTTATTGGGCAAACATCACCGTATTATGCAGTGGCACAATGGTTCTTCTGGTTTATAGGTCCGCCGCTCAGTGTTTTGCTAATGGTTCAGATCGCACGCATTGAAAAGTTACCCAATGCTGGTTTATTCGGGGTATTGCTGCTTACGCCACTAGCCTATCTATTTTCTGTTGCAATGGCATCGCGCGATAATGAATGCATCTTTCCTGCAGCGTGTCCAATTTTCATGGATTGGCTTTTGATTTGCGGCCTTGTTGCCGGCAGCATTAGTATGTTGGCTATATGGTTACAACGCGGCGTACTTGAGGATCTCAGTCGTGAGAAGAGAGGAAAAGAGCGTTATTGGCTCATATTAACACTCGTCTTTGCAAATCTATTTTTCCTATGCCTGATGTTTATGGGGCTGGAGTACGGTTTCACGGATCAGAAAGTTGTATTGGCCCGCACATTATCAGGTTTGGCATTTGTGTATCTGGCTAATACCAGTTTGTTCCGCATATATCCGCAAGCCATGCAGCTAATAAATGCAAATACAAAAGATGAATTGTCTGCTGATGAAAAAACGATTGCGTACAGAATAGAAAAGCTGGTCGATATGGATAAGATTTATCATGAAGCCAGCTACGGACGCGCAGATTTGGCAAGAGAACTCGAAATACCGGAGACTGTAGCCTCTAAAATTATAAACGTACACTTCCGTAAGAGCTTCCCACAGCTGCTAAATGAAAGACGTGTGGCTGACGCCAAGCAACTATTGGCTGAAACAGATGCGTCTATGAAAGTTGTGGCCGAAGAAGTAGGCTTTAACTCTCTGGCGACCTTCAACCGTGTGTTTAAAGACATGGAGGGGGTCGCTCCCTCAGCCTATAGAAAAGCCGCTAAATCGCCATAAATTACCATATTATTTGTCACTGTGGTTTTCTGATTACTCAATTTGTTATTTTGAGAGAAGTAATTGGAATCATTAATCTTTTGTTTATAGTTTTTGCGCCATCATCGAAAAATAGGGGTGTTACGACTAGTACGAATAATGTATATTGTTGGGGCTAGTTCTAGCGTTCTTTTAACTCTTTACGTGTATGAAAATTTCAAGCGGGGCAAATGCGCCAAAAGTGTTCTCATACCCAGTGAAGAAAACTCGTTCAAATATTAGGAGATTAAAATGGGTAAAGTAGATATTACCGCAGATAAGAAACAAGCTGGTTTTACGCTTGTTGAATTGGCGGTTGTTATGATTATTATCGGTCTGTTGATCGGTGGTGTTCTTAAAGGTCAAGAACTGATTGCAAACGCGCAAATCGCGTCAACTGTTGCAGGTATTAAAGGTATTGATGCTGCGACGTCGACATTTAACGACACATACAACGCATTCCCTGGCGACATGAGCAACGCTCTGACACGTCTGCCAAACTGTGCGGCACCTTGTGCTAACGGTAACGGTAACTCAGTGTTGGGTATCGCACCAAACGCGGCAACAGCCAACACAGCTGAAAACCTTCAGTACTGGATCCACCTTAACCTTGCTGACCTGGTCAGTGGTGTAAACACAACAGGTACAGGTACTTTCGGTGAGAGTATGCCTACAACAAACGTTGGCGGTGGTCTGGTTGCAGGTTACATTGCTACTGGTGCAATCGCAGGCCGTACAGCTACAGCAACTGGTCGTGGTGGTCACTACTTGGTACTTCGTTCAGCAGCTAACGCAGCTGGTGCAGGTACAACTTTGACAGCTAACCAAGCTGCACGTATTGACCGTAAGATGGACGATGGTTCACCGAACGCTGGTACTGTAATGGCGATTGGTGCAGCCGGTGCAGGTGCTAACTGTGTTAGTGCAGCTACAGCTGTTGGCGTCTACAACGAAAACCAACAAGGTCTTCTATGTGACGTTGCAGTTCGTATCCAACAGTAATCAGACTGTTTCATAAAATTAAAGGCCTCCTTTGCGGGAGGCCTTTTTTTATTGGGGTATCCCAAAAACTTAAGATGCTTTTTTCTTTGTCGCCGCTTCGATGGCGCCTTTAAACATATCTAATGGCATAGGCAAAACGATAGTACTGCCCTTGGCGTTTGTGAACTCGCCTAGAGTGCCGAGGTAACGCAGTTGCATTGTCTCAGGGCGCAGTGCCAAAATCTTAGCAGCCTCATCAAGCTGTTTAGCCGCCTGAAATTCACCGTCGGCATTAATAATTTTCGCGCGACGCTCACGCTCTGCTTCTGCTTGCTTGGCGATCGCACGCACCATTGTAGGGTCAACGTCTACGTGCTTGATTTCAACATTTGTAACCTTGATACCCCAACCATCAGTCTGGCTATCCAGAATGTCCTGTACGTCGTTATTAAGTTTGTCACGTGATGACAGCATCTCATCCAGCTCGTGCTTGCCAAGAACAGAACGCAATGTTGTCTGTGCAAGCTGGCTTGTTGCCTGAATGAAGTCTTCAACACGGTTGACCGCATAGGACGGGTCGACAACACGGTAATAAACCACCGCATTTACTTTAACGGACACGTTATCCTTTGATATGACGTCCTGTGTCGGGATGTCTTCTGTACGAATACGAATATCTACGCGCAGCATGCTCTGGACGCCGGGAATAATCAGCTGGATGCCAGGGCCACGCGTACTTGAATATTTACCGAGTGTATAAACAACGCCGCGTTCGTATTCATTCACGATACGCACGGACGCGATCATAAGGATGATTATCCCTATAACCAAAATACCTAGAAACTGCATAATGTTCTCCTGTTAGGTTTCAATAGATTAAGTGGCAATAATTTTAATAGTGAGTTCTGTTTGATTTACGGCAGCAACAATGACTGTGTCTTCCGCCTTCAGATCAAGATTTGAATCGGCATAGGCTGACCAGACTTCGCCCTGTACGCGTACACGGCCGTGATCATCTTTCCATTCGACGATTTCAGCTTTCTTACCAATCATGCCTTCAACGCCTGTATCGATTTCCTTGCGGTAGACTTTGACTGTTAAGAACACAACAAGGCCAATGATAATAGCGCCGAGTATGGCAACGCCCGCGATGACACCGCCATCAATTGTAAGGCCCGGCATGGCATCAGAATCAAACATGATCGCAAGGCCAACAACAAAAGCGGCAAGCCCGCCAAAGCCCAATATACCAAAGGAGGGTATAAAGGCTTCCGCGATCATAAAGATCAAGCCAAGCACCAATAGGATAATACCTGCAGCATTAATCGGCAGAACGTTCATGGCATATAGACCTATAATTAAACAGATAGCACCGATTGTGCCCGGGATCATTGTGCCAGGGTTGTAGAACTCGAGAATTAAGCCGTAAACTCCGATCGACATTAAAATTAGAGCGATATTGGGATCTGTAATCATAGATAGAAAACTGACTTTCCAGTCTGGCTTGAACTCCTTAACAGGCGCAGTGTCTGTGTCCAGTGTCACTGTAGTACCATTCTTGAGCGCCACTTCACGACCATGGAGTTTAGAGATTAGTTCGCCACGGTTTGTGGCAATCATATCAATTACGTTTTCCTTTAGGGCTTCTTCAGCGGTCAGACTTTTCGCCTCTGTTACAGCGGTCTGCGCCCATTCCGCATTACGGCCTCGCATTTCGGCAAGGCCACGGATAAAGGCCGAGGTATCCTCGAGTGCCTTGTTCTTCATCGCTTCTTGATTGGCATCACCGCCTTCGTCTTCTGAGGCCGCAGGGCTGGACCCGCCCATTTCAATCGGTGTGGCCGCGCCCAAATTCGTGCCGCTATCCATGGCGTTGATATGTGCCGCATACATGATAAACGTACCTGCGCTGGCGGCATGCGCGCCTGATGGCGTTGTCCAGACAATCACAGGAACGGGCGATTCAACGATATCACTGACCATGTCGCGGGTAGAGCTAAGCAGGCCACCAGGGGTGTTGAGTTCGATGATAATGGCCTGTGCGTTTTCGGCTTCCGCGCGCGCAATCCCTGTTTCCAGATAACCTGAAAAAGCAGGGCCGATCGCGCCTTCCATGGTCATGACCATGACATGACCGCCATTATCCTGGGCGTTCGGCGTATTAAGGAGCGTACTGCAAAGGCCGATGATAATCAGGGCAAGATAGATAAACAACTTCATTACGCGGCCTCCGCCAGCTTGCTGTCCAGAACAGCGATCAAGGCATCGCCCATGGCGCTGGTTGAAATTTCTTTGCAACCTTCGGCCATGATATCGGCCGTGCGGGTGCCTGACGACAGAACGTCCTGCACAGCCGTTTCAATACGATCTGCCAGATCACCACGATCAAGCGAGTAACGCAGCGCCATGGCGAAGCTGAGGATTGTCGCTAGAGGGTTTGCCTTGCCTTGACCTGCAATATCAGGGGCAGAGCCGTGAACAGGTTCGTACAGGCCCGGCACGCCGGGCGCGCCAAGTGAAGCAGATGGCAGCATACCCAGTGAACCTGTCAGCATCGCGGCTTCATCAGATAAAATATCGCCGAACAAGTTATCGGTCACAATCACATCAAACTGCTTCGGGTTGCGCAGCAGCTGCATCGCGCAGTTATCGGCATACATATGGGATAGCTCGACATCATCAAAGCCTTCGCCGTGTAGCTTGGTCATTTCCTCGCGCCATAACTTACCTGACTCCATGACGTTCGCTTTTTCGCAAGAAGTCACACGGCCACCGCGCTTGCGTGCCAGTTCAAAGGCCGCAACACCGATGCGGCGGATTTCGGATGTTGTATAAGTCTGCGTGTTAAAGCCGCGGCGCTCACCATTGCCAAGGTCTTCAATACCGCGAGGCTCACCGAAATAGACGCCGCCTGTTAATTCGCGCACGATCAGGATATCAAGACCCTTGACGATTTCAGGTTTCAGCGAGGACGCATCAACCAGCGCATCAAACACAAGGGCAGGGCGCAGATTGGCGAATAGGTCTAGCTCTTTACGCAGTTTCAGAAGGCCTGCCTCGGGACGGATATTGTAATCAACGTTGTCCCATTTCGGCCCGCCGACAGACCCCATGATAATCGCATCCGACGCACGGCATTGTTCCAGCGTTTCATCAGTCAAAGGAACGCCATAGGCATCAATGGCACTGCCGCCCAGATGATCTTCGTGAATGGTAAAGGAAATATCGCCGTTCGATTCCAGCCAGCTGATAACCTTTTTAACTTCGCTCATGACCTCGGGGCCGATACCGTCACCAGCCAACATGACAATGTTATGAGAACCCATCTGAATCTCCTTCTTCATAATTATTTTGTGCTTAACAGAGTCATAGCACGGGCAAGAAGGAAGCTAAAGACGGGAAAGCCTAGACGACTTTTTTTCTACAGATAAAAGGCCCGAGGATAAACAGCGGTGCCGTAAAATAAGCCGCCCATGAGAAAATCGTCAGAATACCGACACCATGATCCATAAAATACCCGAACATAAACGGCGAGAGCGCGGAGCTGAGAATAGCCATGGAGAACAGCAGGGACTTGATTGCGCCCAGATGTTTTGTTCCATATAGGAAGGCCAGTAGAGGCCCGCCAGCGGTCGAGATCATGCCGTTACCCGCACCAATCAGTGCCATGCCGATATAAACAACAGGCAGTGATATGCCCGAGGACAGCACCAGCAGGCCTGCCGTGTAAACAAACGGGAAGGCCGTCAGAATGGCCACTTCACCATATTTATCAATCACATGACCTGCGATCAAGGATGCGAAAATGGTCGAAAACGAAAACAGCGGGAAGGTCGCCGCGAAGGCCAGCGGAGAAATACCGATCGCATCTGCAATATCACGCTGATAGAACACAACGACCGTTCCGATAAACGGAGATACCATAGTAATGAGTGATAGCGCGTAGAACTTCCAGTTCATCAGAACGTTTTTGCGTGTCCAGTGATCGGTCACCGCATCAACGGCGTTTTCCTCTTCCGCCTTAACACGCTTTTCCCATAGGTCATGCGTGTTGCGCTGGTGATTGCGCATGTAGAACCACATCACAGGCAGCAGGACGAATAGCACGAACAGGCCGTACATAATCCATGCGTGACGCCATTCAATGTAATCTTCCAGCGCCAAAGCGAGCAGCGGGAATGTCATAAGGTGTGCAGGCCCGCCAAGTGAAATCAGTGCCTGTGCCTTACCGCGGTTCTTATCAAGGTAGCGGTTTACCGACGTTGTAGCGGACAAAACCATCAAGCCTTGCCCGAATTGGCGTAGTAAGAAGAAAGCGATAAACAGAATGACAACATTCACTGCAAAGGCGAGGGTGAAACAGCCTACGGCAACGCCGAGCAGTACAATGGCAAGAAAGATGCGCAGGGGCATGTAGTCCAGCGCCTTGCCACTAAACGTGATCACAATGGCACTGGCAATCGTGGCCATGGCATATATAGAGCCAACGCCTGTTTTCGTCAGATCTAGTTCTTCCTGAATGAACGGCAAATAGACACCGAAGAACGCGGATTGCCCGAACACAGAGAAGAAGAACAGAAAGAAACCGGCAGCAAGAAGGCCACCATGGTCTTTTGCAAGACGCAGTGAATTATCAAACATAGCTATAATCTTTATTTAGTTATCAGGCTTGTTGTAGCCAAGGTTTTTCAGCGCGGTTGGCCGCTTCGTATTTTGTAATGGCATCTTCTTTTTCAAGCGTCAGGCCAATATCATCCAGACCATTGAGTAGACAATGACGACGGAATTCATCGATTTCGAAAGAAAAGTCTGTGCCGTCCTGCAATTTAACGCTCTGATCTTGCAGATCAACGGTAATCTCTTCTTTGTTTTCTGCGGCCTTCATGATTGTGTCGACATCAGCTTGCGGCAATGTCAGAGGCAGAATGCCGTTTTTAAAACAGTTATTGTAAAAGATATCGGCAAATGACGGCGCAATCACACAGCGAATACCGAAATCCAGCAGCGCCCAAGGCGCGTGTTCACGGGAGGAGCCACAGCCGAAATTTTCGCCGGCAACCAGAATATGCGCGCCTGTGTAAGGTTCTTTGTTAAGAACAAAGTCCGCCAAAGGATTGCCCGCATCATCATAACGCATATCGTTAAACAGATTTACGCCCAGCCCTGTACGCTTGATCGTGCGCAAAAACTGCTTCGGAATGATCATATCCGTATCAACATTCATTAGGGGCAGGGGGGCGGCAATCGCTGTAACTGTTGTAAACTTTTCCATAATTTTCTTTTCAGGCTTAATAAAATTGTTATATAAAACCTTAGCGTTTGATGAACCGAAAAACAAGACGGGCAAAACATGAATAGAGAGCAGTTGATTAAGTTTGGGCTTATTGCAGGGGGCGGCGTAGCCGCTTTAGGTGCAGTAATTGGCGTAATCGCCTTTATGGAAGATCAGGATGCCAATATCCGTGAGTTCGGTATTACAGATCCGCAAAGTAGCTGTGTAAGTCCTGAGGAAGGTCACGAATACTTCGCTGATTACGGTCAAGCGGCGCGCCGGCTCCGAGATGCCGTAACAGCAGCCTCATTGTTGAGTGAAGGGCCAGTCGGTCAGGAAGTGCTATCGATATTAAACTCTGGGCGCCCGTTTTGCTTTACTGACAGATATAGTGATGTGCAGTTGGAAGCACCTGTTGTAAGGGGCGGAA
Organism: Micavibrio sp.; assembly: GCA_012960155.1. GTDB lineage: Bacteria > Pseudomonadota > Alphaproteobacteria > Micavibrionales > Micavibrionaceae > UM-FILTER-47-13. The sequence continues at coordinate 35,891 of DUBU01000017.1, forward strand.
CCTTTAAACCGTTCTGGGTTGTTGATGGCGATCTGAGTAGCGGATGGCTGGCATCTTACTTCGCATCACAAAGTATTGATGATGCGGCAGATGATTACACGCGCCGCTCCAACGAATATGTGACACGTTCGGCTATACTGTGGGAGCGCCTGCGTTACGCAGTGCCTGAAACTTATCGCCTGTATGCGAACTATTTAATCGCCGATGATCAAAGCTACAGTGATCCGTTCGGCACTTATACATGGCAGTCGTTAGATGCTAACACTCGCCTGAGCGAAGCCGCGGATGTTTTCGAAGCGCGCATTTTAGATGGTGACACGGCGCAGCAAGCTTGGTTTGCATCGCTGCAGACTTATATGGCTGATGCCACACTGCATAACGCTAATGACGTTGATTTTCTGCGTTGGTATGCAGATGAAGTCGGAGAGCAAGAAACGCGCATTCACTATGAGATTACTTGTTTTGATAACGGACCTGATATCGATATAGAGACAACGTTACCCGAGAAAGTCAGCTTTAGTGATGTATGGAGTTTCTCTGTACGCAATGATGCTGACTGGGAATGCGATCGTTTAATCGAAGCCGAAGAGAGCCGCGTTGAACGCGAAAAGGACTCTTTGCGATCCGATATCGCCAGTCTATGGTCAGATATCAATCGCCTGGATGAAGAGCTAGGTCGTATGCCAACGGAAGACCCTGATTTCGCATCTAAAAGCTCATCGCTTAGCAGCATGCAGTCACGCGTCAGCAGTTTGGAAACGCAGCTGAAAAATATCCATCCTGAACGCCAGTCATATAGTGATAGCGTGCTGATCCAGCATGAGCCTTCTGAGGTTGTTCATTCTATGACGTTTAATGCAGGCACATTGTCTGATTATATAGCTACTCTGACGGGGCAGGCAGGAATTATGACTGAGGAGCAGGCTGCACAGATCGCCAATGATGATCGTAATACGGAACTCGGAAGTCAGACGGCTGAAGATCTATATGATCGTGCAGAGCGTAATGCTGATAGATACGCCGACAATTATCGTTACGGCAATGATCACCACGCACGTGGCCTAGGCTTGCGCTAATTTAGTCGCGGCGAACGCTTCGAATAATTCCATGTCGTAAATGTCTGCGCCTTTTTCATCGCGCATGCGTTTAAGAACGCCTTCAACGGAAATATCACGATCCCCGAAATGCGGGCGGGCGATACTGTACCCGTCAAAGCTTTCGACAATACAGGCCAGACGCACTGGTGTTGATAGCTGATCACCTGACTTGCCTAAAAATCCGCCGCCATCTTGCTGTTCATGATGGTTCAGCATGATATCTTTCATGAGATCGATAAAAGGATGCTCGATATCGCCCAGCTGTTCTTCAACAATCTGGATGCCTAATTCTGTGTGACTGCGGCGCAGTTTTTTAATATCGTTTTCAGGCTTTTCAATCGTGTCCCAGATATGCAAGGGTAGGCGGCGTTTGCCAATGTCATGCGGTAACATAGCCCAGTACATATTATCAGCGACTGTTTCGCCCAGACCCATATGCAGTACTGTATTTTTCACATCATCTGCTACACGCTGCGTATGTTCGTGAAAAATATAGGTCATTTGATAAGACGCCGGCAGGTTTTGTTTCACCCATTGTGCGCGCTTCTGATCAAACTCTTTCAGCTTGGCAAGTTCATCCTGAATGAACGTCTTGATACGCTGCGTCACATCCGCAGGGGCATCAAGATTAAAATTGTCCGGCCATTCAGTATTACTCATAGATCATCACCTTTAGGGTTTTGGTTTGCCTGCCGAAGGTCTTATTGGCTGCATATATGATAGCTCTTCCGGTGGCGGCGGAAGTTTTACACCGCGCTGGATATCACGCTCATCGCCTTTGCGCCACAGATATTCCTTCAGATTTACAGGGATAGCATCAGGCGGGTAGCATGCATCTTTCTCGGCGGTCTCATCAATCGCATATATCAGATAGTGCACACCGCGCACAGTTTCCAGCTTCGGTGCTTTTGCACCAACCTTACTGTTGCTGTGGAAGACACCTTTCAGGTTTGTCGGCGCCGTAGGGTTATGCAGCTGCCAATAGGCACCGATATCCAAAGCAACGCTCATACGTTCGAATAGCTTGGCAAGCGCCTTGCCTTCTGCCGTATCTTTGTTGGGTTCGATACGGTAGCTATGACCGTCAAAATCAATCGCTTTAAAATGGTCATTGTTCTGAACGGCTAGCATATTCTCACCACGCAGAACATCATTCAGGCCGCCTGTCTTGGCACTGAGCCAAACCTGTTGGCGACCATCTGCGTCTGTACGAATATCGACCCGAACCTTCTTGATCAGATCTTCTTTGATACCGAGGAACACATTGTTATCGGCATCATAAGCAATCTTTTCGACAGCTTTCTGTGCCGCCTCACGTGCCTTATCAAGTTCAGCTGTACGCTTAAGATGCGCTTCTACAATATGCTGGCTGCGTCCTGCGGCTATAAACACTTTGTAGGTTACATCCTTAATGCCTGTTTCGACATATTGGTCACAATGCGGACGGAAGTTTTTCGGCATTTCCGTGCCTTCGTAATTACGAGAGCATAGAGGAGGGCTGCAGAAGAATTTACCGATGGCAATGTCACCGATATCGGAAATACGGATATCCTCTTCATCAATCTCTTCGGATTCTTCAGGCCAATAGGCGCTGAATTGATAGTCGCGCGGGCAGCACATGAAGATAGCTTCTTCGCCATCGTGCGTCATGCCTTCTACAAGCCACGGGTATTGATTATAGGCACGAGGATAGCCACCGTGCTCGACCTCGATTGCAACACTTGGGTAGTTCAGTCCCAGCTTTTCTGCGCGTTCCTCCGTCGGATTCTCGATCTGCTCTTTGGCAAGCTTGGCTGTTTCGCCCGTCAGTTTGTGTACGTAAAAACCTTCCATTATTTTGGCCCTTCCGGCTTCTTGGGTTTATTTGTAAATTCAATGTCATCGCGTGTCACGGGTTCAGCCGCAAAATTGGTTGAACAAACAGAGCAGCCTTCGGCGTAGTCATGCTTCTCTTCATCAAAATCAGCAGGTGTGTCGATGATAAACGGCGCTCTATGATAAATGCAGGCCACCTTTTGTCCCCATGCGGCACCTGTACGCATTTCCATTAACTCTTGATCCTTCGGATCCATTTTTTTCGCGCCTGACGGCACAAAATGCTCGCCTCTGTAATCAAAGGGAACGGCCATATAAAACTTGTCATCACCCTGCGTCAGACCATCAAAAATTTCAGGCCAGATTGCGTGGGCTTCTAAATGATCGCCGTTCTTCATAATCTGGATCGATGGCTTCAGCGCGCCCAAAGGGCCAAGCACACGGCGTAGCTCGTCAGGGCCTTTCAGCTTCTCGCCTTTTTCCTGTAGCATGAATACTTCTTTGACGAACTTGACGGTGTCTTCGTCCAGCTCATACCAATGAAAACGTTGCCCGTTCGGTAACTTAGGCATTTAGAACTCCCTTTATTTCTATCTTTGTTACGAACGATACACAAATTGCAGGGCTTCGACAAATAACTTTCTAATCAGCATTTGCTTTTTTCGTAAAATCACATTAGACAGAATGCTGAAATTTTTTAGGGAGATATAATCAATGGAAAAATTTAAAAGAGGCCTGCGTGCTTTTGGCCGTGTGCCGAGAGGTCTAGGCATTATCGGCCGCTTGGCATGGGACGTGTATGTCAAAAGAGTGCAGGGTGATGATCTGAAAGAAGCATCAAACCGCTTTTATAAAAGTCTTGCTGATTTGCTGGGCATCAAGATTTTATTCAACAAGGAATCCGCGCCTATCGTGCAGGACAGCACGACATGGTATGTCGCAAACCATATGTCTGTTGCTGACTTTATTGTCACAGGTAGTGTTCTGAAGAACGGCACGTTTGCGGGCAAAGAACTGAAACTGCCTGAACCGCTTCTGCATGCTGCGAAATATATCGGTATTAAGCGCGTTCCAAAGGAGCACGCAGACTTCCAGAAATATAACCGTATGACGCAAGGCCGTATCATCAAGAACTTCAATGAAGGCCAAAGCACAATCATGTTCCCTGAGGGCACAATTACAGATGGCAGCCGTGTAGCACTATTCCGCCAAGGATTGCTGAGTTTGTTATTCGGTAATGCAGCAGGTCTTGATCAAGACGGCGTCACAGAAATCAAACTGGAGCAGCCCGTTAAAGTACAGCCTATTGGCATTAAGGTTAAGGATGTTGAAGGCAAATGCGTGGATATGCGCCCTGAAATGCGCCATTACTACAGCCACTTTACTAGTTTGAACACGATCAAGCGTATCTGGACGCGTCTGGCAACGGAAAGCATCACAATCGAATTGAAAGCGTTCGATCCGCTAGACCCTGCGGAGTTTAACGATGCCAAAGATCTTGCCAACGCGGCAGGCGAATTGGTGCGCAGCTTCGCAGCCCCTGATCAGGTCGGTTTTGAAAAAGCCAAAATTCCGGGTGTCAGAGAACGCGGTGAAAAAGACGACACGCCACCACCGCCGCAAAGAGGTCTTTACTAATTATAGGATGGTAGTAGGGAGCTTGCAGATAATTTACGCAAGCTCTCTGACATCGGTCAGGTGTCCTGTGACAGCGGCAGCAGCCGCCATAGCGGGACTCATGAGGTGCGTACGACCGCCGCGCCCCTGACGACCTTCAAAGTTACGGTTTGATGTCGACGCGCAGCGCTCACCAGGTTCCAACTTATCCGCGTTCATCGCA
>DUBU01000017.1:40687-80609 GCA_012960155.1 Micavibrio sp.
ACATGGAACATCCAGGCTCGCGCCAGTCAAAGCCTGCCTCTATCAAGATTTTATCAAGACCTTCTTCTTCGGCTTGCTGCTTCACAAGACCTGAACCAGGCACAACCATCGCGTAAATGCCGCTGGCAACTTTACGGCCTTTGGCAATCTCGGCGACAGCGCGTAAATCTTCGATACGGCCATTCGTGCAAGACCCGATAAAGACCTTGTCGATCTTCACATCCTGCAAGCGCATGCCTGCGGTTAGCCCCATATAATCCAGCGCGCGTTCCATGGCGCTGCGCTTGGCGTTATCTTGTTCGCCCGCAGGGTCGGGAACATTGCCTGTGATCGGCAGAACGTCTTGCGGGCTTGTCCCCCATGTGACGCTAGGCTGTATCTCTGCGGCGTCCAGGACCACTTCCTTGTCATAGGTCGAGCCTTCATCGCTGGATAATGTCTTCCAGTATGCGACGGCCTTGTCCCAGTTTTCGCCTTTCGGCGCCATTGGACGACCTTTGATATAGCTAAAGGTTGTTTCGTCAGGTGCGACCAGACCTGCGCGCGCGCCGCCTTCGATCGACATGTTACAGATGGTCATGCGGCCTTCCATGGACAGGTTGCGGATGGCTTCGCCCGCATATTCGATGACATAGCCTGTGCCGCCTGCCGTACCGATTTTACCTATAATGGCGAGAATAATGTCTTTGGCTGTTACGCCAACAGGCAAGGTGCCGTTCACTGTAATACGCATGCTCTTGGCAGGCTTTTGAATGAGGGTCTGAGTCGCCAGAACGTGCTCGACTTCAGATGTGCCGATACCAAAGGCCAAGGCACCGAACGCGCCGTGCGTTGCCGTGTGGCTGTCGCCACACACGATTGTCGTGCCGGGCAGGGTGAAGCCTTGCTCTGGTCCGATAATGTGAACGATGCCTTGGCGCTTGTCGTTCATATCGAACAGCGTCACGCCGAATTCTTCGCAGTTCTTTGATAATGTCTCAACCTGAATACGGCTATCTTCTTCTTTAATGCCTTGGGAGCGGTCGCTGGTGGGCACGTTGTGGTCTGCCACGGCGAGTGTGCCAGCCGTGTTACGAACCTTGCGCCCTGACATGCGAAGACCTTCAAAGGCCTGCGGCGATGTTACTTCGTGAACCAGATGCCTGTCGATATAGATTAGGCACGTACCATCATCTTGACGGTCAACAACGTGAGCGTCCCAGATTTTCTGAAAGAGTGTCTTTGGCTGTGTATTCATGTCAGATATTCAACCAGCAAAGTTAACATTAGGCAAGATGTTAACTTTTATATAGTGCGCAATTCCTAAGCGAGTAGGCTGTAAGGCGCAGAAACACTGGCTTTGGATTCTTTTCGATATCTTCTTGCCATATTAACGATTTGGTAAGGATTAACTCCCTATAATGGCATTAAGCGCAAATGTTGCATTGCACGGGAGGTGCGAATATGTCAGCTAATGCATTGATTAACAATGATATTTTTACAGAAGATGCGATTAACGCTGCCTTCATGCGAAATCATCGCGGCGAGGTGTGTATTGCATTTACTGACCCGGCCTACGTGCGTGCGGACGCTGTTTCAGTCAATCCGGACAGTTTGGCGGTATTCGTAATTGTTTACGAAAATAAATTTTTTGTGGGGCATGTATCCGAAAATATGGTGCAGGCGTTTAAGTCGAATGACAAAGCGCTGTTAACCTCCTTACGTCCTGACGGGACAGTAATGGAGCTTATGGCACCGATTCAGGTACAGCGGTAGTAATAGTCAGGGTGTGGCTTTTATTAATGTCTTGGGTTTGGGAGTGAGTACAAATGGGACACAGATTTAATCAATTCGCCAGTGGCGAAATGGAAATAGAATTATCGGGCGAGAATCCGCCGGATATCAGCGCGCTTAAAGAGGCTGCTGCCAATACGGCAACACAATCATACAGCGTTTCAGGTGGCGCTGCGATGACGATGGTCATCAAATAAGATTTCAAAAATGTCTTTGGTTGGACATGGAACAAAAAAGAGCAGCTCTCTCCAAGCTGCTCTTTTTAATTTTGTTCTGATCGAAAAACTTATTTCTTATCAGCTTTCTTAGCGGCTTTACGTGCCTCTTTTTCAGCTTTTGTTTTCTTGTTTTTCTGTTTGTTCTTTGCTGCTTCTTTTACTGCTGCTTCGTCCATGACCTCAATGCTGTGGCCTGTTGTACGTTCTGCAATACGTGCAGACTTACCACGACGATCGCGCAGGTAGTAAAGCTTCGCACGACGGACAGAACCGCGGCGAACAAGTTCGATGCTGTCGATGCGAGGGCTGAGAAGAGGGAACACACGCTCAACGCCTTCACCGTAGCTGATTTTACGAACTGTAAAGCTAGCGTTTACGCCGCCTGCTTTTTTCGCAATACATACGCCTTCATATGCCTGGATACGTTCGCGGTTACCTTCAGTAACTTTTACGTTTACGCGCACTGTATCACCAGGTGAGAACGCTGGAATCTTTGTGTTGTTTTCAAGAGCTTCAAGCTGCTTGTTTTCGAATTTTTTCAATACATTCATAGTCTTATGTCCTTTTCTTAAGCCCTTATGTGATCCCGATATCGTCACTATTGACGGCGGATCATTTTTCTTTTTCATGGGTGTTCTTACGAACAGGCGCTTTTATAAGGTTTAAAGCCCTATAATGCAAGGAAATAATGCGTAAAAACGCGATTGTTTTTTAGGCGCTCTTCTCCTAAATTCGGGGCACAGGGAGAATAAAAATGAAAAGAACACTCACCGCCATCGCGCTAACAGCGTTGTTTGCATCATCTGCCGCCGCAGAGGATATAGAGCTATACAAAGAAATTACCAATAATGCAGGAAAAACCGTGCCTTTGCGCTATTGCTACGATAGTGAGGGGATAGCGGTAAGGCTGCGGATGAGTAGCCACCCGAACCCGATGGATCCTAATTATTGGGGCGCGTTTTCATCGTTTGTGCCAATCAATGGGCCATTAATCGATTTCAAACCCGAAATGCTGGATTTCAGCGCCGAAGTTATTCGTTTCGCGTGGGAGCATGAATGTGGTCATCACGCATTAGGCCACGTCCGTGAGCTGTTTAATAATTATGCGTTTAATATTCCGCAAGATCATAAGAATATTATGAGCTATGAATTAGCAGCAGACTGTTATGCGACTCGCCAACTTGCCGAGGCAGGGGCTTTAGACGAGGATGTTTTACGTCGCATTATGGCGGCATTCCCCGCAAATGATCATTCGACGACGCACCCGCCAACGTCGTTCAGGCTTGAACACGCTTTGCAGTGTTTGGCACCATAATAATTGCCATAATGCGCCACTTCGTGCTATAACTATGCAGCTTTTTCAAGAGGGTGTAGACCATGAGCTTAAGTAATACATTATCTGCTGCCGCTATTTTTGCTGCTGTTTCTGCTACAGGTGCGATGGCGCAAGACGCTGCTCCTGCTGAAACACCTGATTATAAAGATTATGAAAGCTGGTGTGAGCGTGGCTTGGCGGACGATGCCAATGCGCTAGAGTATTTGAAATGTTTCCACGCGGTGTCCCGCACGACATGGGAAGCGATTGTAGAACTGGAAGACCGTAACCGTCTGGATCCTGCACTGACAAACGAAGAAACACTGGCCAATGACGATTGCCGTCGTGTTTACGCAAATACTGATATCCTTGAAGCGTACATTGTTACCGAGCTGCGCATTAAGAACGATGAGTTTCTGGACGAAAATCTGGCGCAGGTAAGTGCTGATGAATTGTTTGTGCCTCTACCGGCCTTGCTATACCGCGCTGGCCGCTGTGCTGCCGGTGTGGTTGAACGCGTAGAGGATTTCTCGCCAAGCCTTGAAATTCAGGAGCAAATAGACATTCTGCAAGATGTGGCTGATTTCGGCGCACGTTTCCCGCGCCCGCGTTACTATTAATCTAGTCTTTTAAAATATCGGGGCGGCGTTCACGGGTCAGGGCTTCTGACTGGTCACGGCGCCACTTTTCTATTTTCGCATGATCGCCGGAACGTAAGACATCAGGCACGGCATGGGTGTTGCCGTCCGCATCAACCCATTCGGCAGGGCGTGTATAATGCGGGTATTCCAGCAAGCCACCTGTTTCAGGAGAATGGCTCTCTTCGCCGGCGGTGTCCTTATTGCCCATGACACCGGGCAGCAGACGAATGCAGGCATCCATCATAATAAGTGCCGCAGGCTCGCCGCCTGACAGCACGTAATCACCAATAGAAATCTCTTCAAATCCATGCGCATCCAGCAGCCGCTGGTCAACACCCTCGTAACGACCGCAGAGTAGGGTCAGTGTTTCCGTTGCTGCGAGCTCCTGCACAAGGGGCTGCTTAAGTTGTTGTCCACGGGGGGATAGATAAATCTTACGCCCCGGATTTTCAATGGACAGCAGCGCCTTCTCGATAATATCAGGCCGCATCACCATGCCCGCACCACCGCCATAAGGTGTGTCATCGACAGTCTTGTGCACGTCTTCGGTAAAGTCGCGAATATTGATCGCGTTATAAGACCATGCGCCATTCTCCAGCGCTTTGCCCGACAGTGATTGTCCAAGCGATCCCGGGAACATGTCGGGGAATAGTGTCAGTATGTTGATATGAAATGTCATGGGTCTGATGTTTCGTCTATTTCAGATAGTAATTCAAGTGCCTGTTGTAAATCTTTTTCCAGAACCATAACGCGAATGCCGCCCGTAAGGTTGGATGGCAAATAAGACCCGACATTGTGATCGAACACCTCACACGGAATATCATGGGAGTCCATGTAGCTTTTTATGATGTGCGCTTCACCGGGATAAAAGCAGCTTTTTAGAACAGCGAGCTTACCCATTAGAGAGTTTTGGCCAGATTTGTTTGTTGGTGGCGCGGTCAAACACAACCACGTTGGCTGTTTCAGGCTCAAGGATTTGGGTCATGCCGCCGCCATCGCCACTGATATGGACACTGTCAGGGTTTACGTGGGGAAATTCCTCAAGATAAGGTTTTCTGATTTTACCTTCTGATCCATAGCCTTTGATGATTTTTATGTCGCGCACATGGCGCACCGAACCGAATATGGTTTTTACGGAATGGTTCACAGGATCGCTCGTCATCACGACACCATCATGCACGCATGTGTGAATTTCATATGTCTGATATCCGCAAACGATATCATCTGCGCGCATGGCTTCGTGCAATTCCTCGGGCGTTTTCGCAACATCTTCGAGCTTTGCAACATCATAAGTTGCCGAGTCGAAATCACCATAAGGGTTGGCACGGTTATTAAAAAACTTAGTGAGATATACGGTTTTCTTAACTTCAGCCATGTTTGGGCCCTTTAAATTTAAACAATGCGCTTTTGTCAGCGATGATAGTGACATTCGGATGGTTTTGCAAAATCGATGCAGGTACGGATTCTGTCACATCACCATTTATCGCTTTATCCAGAATGTCCGCCTTACCTTCACCTGTGACCAGTAGAAAGATTTTCTTGGCCTTCATGATATCACCAAGACCGAGCGTATAGCCTGTGTGAGGCACGCGGCTGATATCTCCGCCCCAATAACGCGCATTACTCTCGATCGTGTCCTGCGCCAGCTCAACAAGGCGTGTAGGGCTGTCAAAATCACTTCCCGGCTCATTGAATGCCAGATGCCCGTTGCTGCCTATACCTAAGATCATTACATCGACAGAGCCGTTGCTATCCAGATAGTCTTGCATTCGTGTTGCTTCGGCTTCTGTGTCAGATGCTGCGCTATTAAACACGATACGGTTTTTGATCTTTAGCGGATCAAGCAGCTGACGCCCCAGCCAGTTTTTGAACAAACGCTCGTCATTTTCCGGCAGCCCTGCGTAATCATCAAGACAGAGATAGCGCATGTTGTCCCAGACATCGCGGCGATCCGCATAACGGGCAACCAGTTCTTTGTATGTATCTTGGGGGGTAGAGCCTGTTGGAAAGCTAACTAGTGGATTGGTTGCTTTTTCAAAATGCTCGAACAGAATACCCGCTGCCATTGCGGCAAAATCTTCATCATCAGAATAGAAAATTTCGGGTTTGTATATCTTACTCATCGGGCATTTTTGTAATTATTATTTTTCCTGCATCTAGGAGTATTTCAGGAACCTCGGCCTTTGTAAAAGGAATATAGACGCTATCCCCAACGGGTGGCTTTATTTCCAGCAAGTCACCGGCACCAAAATTCTCAAGGCCGAGAACCTTGCCGGCTTTTTTACCATCAACGGTTTCAACGGCTAGGCCGATCAAATCCTCGATATAGAAATCATCTTCATCATCGATTTCGGGCAGGGCATCGCGACCAACCCATAATGTGGTGTTGCGCAGTAGCTCGGCGTCATTGCGGTCTTTAACACCGTCAACTTCCGCCAGCCAGAATTTACCCATGGAGTTTTTCATTTTTAGGGTGAGGGTATCGTTTGAACGCTCCCCGATATAGAGAACCCCGCTCAACAAAGCGGGGTCTTCTGCATAAACCAGAACTTTTACCAGCCCGCGTACGCCATGCGCTGTTGCAATCTTGCCAAGGCACACACGTTTTTCGGGCTGGTTGTTCATATAAGGCTTAGCCTTCTTTCTTGTCTTCAGCAGCTTCCTCGGCAGGAGCCTCAGCAGCAGCTTCAGCAGCTTTTGCTTCTTCGGCGGCAGCAGCTTCTGCTTCAGCTTTTGCTTTCAGCTTCTCTGCTTTGTCAGCCATTTTCATTTTTGTTTTTTCTTTAGGCTCTGATTTCTTCGGTGTTTCACGAACTTCAGGCATATCAGCCAGACCGGCTTTACCCAGAAAACGTGCTACACGGTCAGAAGGCTGCGCACCTTGCTCGAGCCAGTACTTAACACGCTCTTCGTTGAAAACAACGCGCTTGTCATCATCATTGGCCAGCAGTGGGTTGTATGTACCCAGCTTTTCAATGTAACGACCATCACGTGCCATACGCTTGTCAGTTACCACGATGCGGTAAAATGGACGGCCTTTACGTCCGCCTCTTGCTAGTCTCATTGCTAGTGCCATATTTACTCTCCTTTAGTTGTATTAATGTTCAGCAATTCGGTTAAATTCAAAAACTCTTACTTCTTCTTACCCTTTTTACGGTCTTTCTTGGTGCCGCCGCGCAGCCCCATACCGGGCAATCCCATTCCCGGGGGCATACCGCCGCCCATGCCGCCAAGACCACCGCCACCTTGCAAGAAGGGGTTGGATCCAAGCGGATTATCACTATTTTTTGCACGTACCATATCTTCGGCCAGCGCATCAGGGTCCATAGACTGCGCCAGAAGTTCGGCGTCTTTTTCACCCATCATATTTTTCATCATGCCCATCATGTTGCCCATGCCCATTTTCTTCATGCGCTTCATAACGGTTTGCATTTGCTCCAGCTGCTTCACCAGCTTGTTCACATCCTGCACAGTCATGCCTGCACCGGCGGCAATACGCTTGCGGCGAGACGCGTTTAGCAGCTTTGGTTTCTCGCGCTCTTCAGGTGTCATGGACAGGATCAGGGCTTCTTGATGCTTGAGGATGCTGTCATCCATGCCGGCTTCTTCAATTTGCTTGGCCATTTTGCCAAGACCAGGAAGAAGTTTCATGATGCTGCCCGCACCGCCCATTTTTGTGATCTGCTTCATTTGTGACAGCAGGTCATTAAAGTCGAATTGGCCTTTTTTGAATTTCTCGGCCATCTTTTCCGCTTCTTCGCGGTTCACTGTATCAACGGCTTTTTCCACCAAAGATACAACGTCACCCATGCCTAGAATACGGCTTGCCATACGGTCAGGGTGGAACGGCTCCAGCGCATCCCATTTTTCGCCCATACCCAGAAGTTTAATCGGGCAGCCTGTTACGGCCTTCATGGACATCGCCGCACCGCCGCGTGAATCACCGTCGACACGGGTCAGAACCACACCTGTTACAGGCACGCGTTCGTTAAATTTTTCGGCTGTGACAACCGCATCCTGACCTGTCATCGCGTCAGCAATCAGCAGTGTTTCAACAGGGTGAGTAGCCGCCTTAACATCGGCAACTTCCTGCATAAGCTCTTCATCGATTGACAGACGGCCAGCCGTATCGAGGATCACCAGATCAAAACCGCCTTTACGGCCTTCTTCCATCGCGCGCATCGCGATTTGAACAGGGTTCTGGCCTTCGATAATCTCCAGCGTCTCAACGCCTGTTTGCTCACCCAACTGTTTCAGCTGCAGCTGCGCGGCAGGACGATAAACGTCAAGAGACGCCATCAGGACTTTCTTACGCTGTTTATCTGTCAGGAACTTCGCGATTTTCGCAGTCGTTGTTGTTTTACCTGAACCTTGCAGGCCAACCATCAGGTAGGCACAAGGAGCAGAGGCGAATTTCAACGCGCGTTCGTCTTCGTTATCGCCGCCCAGCATCTCAACCATCGCATCATTGACGATCTTGACCACTTGCTGTGCAGGGTTCACGCCCTTGATAACGTCTTGGCCGACGGCTTCCTCTTTTACATTGGCGACAAACTGTTTAACAACGGGCAGGGCAACGTCAGCTTCTAAAAGCGCAACGCGGATTTCGCGCATCGCCTCATCAACATCGCTTTCTTTCAGTGCGCCTTTACCGCGCAGCTTGTCGAAAACACCACCTAATCTGTTGCTCAGATTCTCAAACATAAAAATCAGTCTTCCATTGTGCTTACAAAAGCATTTTCGCCGCAGTGAGCGATCCTATTCGCCGGCTGCGGTGTACCCTTGGGCACTGCTAACAACTAACAGTGTCGGGAAATTTGCCGTAAATTATGCCGTTTGGCTTGATATGTCAAGGAATTAAAGCTTTAAAGTGAGCGTGTAAGGCGTGGAGAAATTCTCAACGTCTATATTAAGTGCTTTCTGAATGCATTGGCGCTCTGAAAAGCCTTCCCCGTTATAGAGTTGTTCTGCGCATAGGCGTGCAAAATATAGGGCACCTTTCACATTGGCGGTATCAATGGGAACGTCTTCAAGCTTAGTCATGCGATTGGCCGAATCCATATTCGGCGTTTTCAGCTTCTTGATCGTCAGATTACCTTCGCGATCGTACACACCGTACAGGCCGAACACCATCGTGCGGTACATATATAATTCTCTTGGTTCATTCACATCACGATGGATAGTCAGGGCAAAGCCACGACGCCCGAAAGCCAGAGTAGTTTCTGTATACGCTATATTGGCTGAAGCGCGAAATTCACGTTGTGGCGGCTTTTTGCCTATATCATTGGCATGCGCAACGATTTCAGGGGCACGTTCTTGCAGGAAAATGGTTTTCTTGCGGTCGGTGTAATATGACTTTGCCGGGCCGTGATGATTGCCACCCCGTAAGGCATATTCGCCCATGGCATCAATAACAGGTAAATGCACATCCGCATCAGCCACAAAGCGCGGATGATCAAGTTCCAGATAAGTGATTAAGTCACCAAAATTAATGCTAACAGGCGGCCTTTTGCCAACCAGTGCAAAGATATCCCTTAGTCTTAATCCCATCAGCGAACGTCCTTTGTTATGGCTCGCGCTTATGTATGACGGGCGTGTCGACTTTGTCGAGCTGCACGTTAAGGGCACGCTCAAAGCACTCGCGCGGCATAAATGGTTCATGGCTGTAAATTTTATCAGCACAAAGCATCGCATAATAAATCGCACCCTTGACGTTTTCGGCGTCAATGGGAATAGGGCTTGCTTCGCTCAAGACATTGCCGTCGGCAAATTCAGGTGTGTAGAGACGCTCGATACGCATCATCTGGTCTTTCTTATCGTAGGTGCCGTATATGCCGAAAACCATGGAAGTGCGCAAATCGGCTTTATCTTCGGATGATTTACGAATGACGAGGCCAAAGCCGCGACGTCCATTACCTAAATCCTGCTCTGTGAAAGCTACGCAAGGCGAGCCAGAAACAGTGACCATGTCCGGATCATCTTCTTCGCTGAGGGCGGGCATGGCAAAAGTGCGGCTGACCTTAAAGGTCTTGTTGGGCTCCGACATATAAACGCGGGATGGTCCATGCGTTGATTTAAGCGCATTAACGCTTGCTAAAACCACCGTGTGAAACGCGGGGTCTTCTTTGAAATGCTCGTCATGTAGATGAAATCGTTCGAAAAATTCGTTTATATCAATACGTATATCCGCTTTGTTGGCGAATTCTTTACCAAGTTTGTTTACCATTGTTCCGTTTCCCTGTTTTAGGCAAACTAGGACAGTTAAATTGTTTCTGCAAGAAATTATACGAGGGGTAATATGGCGGGTACAAAGTTCAAGAAGATGCATGGCCTTGGCAATGACTTCATCATTTTCGATGTGCGTGGCGGCGAATCTCTACCTGATAAGGATGTGCTGTCAGGATTAACGGAAAGGCGTACGGGCATCGGCTGTGATCAGATTATCGTTCTGGATAAGCCTAAAGATGCTGAAGCTGACATATTCATGAAGATTTTGAACGCCCCTGATATCAGTGAGGCGCAAGCCTGCGGGAATGCAACACGCTGCGTAGCGTCATTGCTGATGAATGAACTTGATAAGGATCATGTAACAATTCAGACCGTGGCAGGTTTGCTGCCCTGCGAAGCCGTTAATGGCGATCGCAACAAAATCTGCGCCGATATGGGCGAAGCCAAGCTGGAATGGAATGAAATCCCGCTGGCCGAAAAATGCGATACGCTGCATCTGGGTATAGGCGTTGAAGAGGCGCATGACCCTGTGGCGGTGAATATCGGTAACCCGCACGCGGTGTTCTTTATCGATAACGTAGAAATGGCCCCTGTACGTGAGTGGGGGACGAGGATCGAACATGACCGCATGTTTCCTGAGCGCACCAATGTGGAATTTGCGCAAATCATCGACCGTAAAACCATCCGTATGCGTGTCTGGGAACGTAGCGCTGGGGAAACCGCAGCCTGCGGGTCTGCCGCCTGTGCGACGATTGTCGCCGCTGTGCGCCGTGATTTGGCCGACCGCAAGGCGGATGTCTTGCTGAACGGTGGTACGTTAAACCTTGAATGGCGCGAAAGTGACGGCCATGTCCTTATGACAGGGCCTGTGGCTTATATCTTCGATGGGGAGCTCACGGCGTAGCCGTTACTTCATCTGGAATTGCGGATTTCTCTGACGGGCATCGAACATGGCCTTCACAAATTCGGCGGCCTTTTTGTCATCCATAAAGTGCAAATGCATATCAATAACGTCATAGGTGCTGCGTTTTGCGCCGTCTTTTACGCTATCAAATACAGATGTCAGAACACGTTCGCGTGAAACTCTGTCAGGGTTCGTGCCGCCATCTGATACAAACGCTGTGCCGTAGGCCGCAGGGGCAACGGCCTTGAACATGGAGCTTGTGGCCGCATTCAAAAATTTGCGCCCCAGCTCAATTCTTTCAAAGTTTTCATCGCCTTCGTCTATCAGCGCTCCGGGCGATTCAACGGGGCCTGCGGGGTCACCGAACATGGCTTTGCCCAAAATCAGAGCGGCATGATTTTTCAGCGCAAGCTCTTCTTTCAACTCCGTAAAGTCTTGTTTAATTCTATCGGCTTGCTGCTCCAGCTTTTTGGCGCGACGTTCTTTGATCCAGCCCAACATATTAACCCTCCCAAAAGTTTGATTTTTTAGCGCATACAGAGTATGACATAAGCCCTAAACAACTGCGTGAACTTTGGCAAGTGGATATGTCTGCAAAAGAACCTGAACTCGTGACCTTCGGCTGTCGTCTGAATTCCTATGAATCAGAGGTCATGCGCAACCATGCCAAAGACGCTGGGCTGGATGATGCCATTATCTTCAATACATGCGCCGTCACCAAGGAAGCCGAGCGTCAGGCGCGTCAGGCAATTCGCCGCGCCCGCAGAGATAACCCCAATGCCAAGATCATTGTCACAGGCTGCTCCGCACAGATTGATCCACAGCGTTATGCACAGATGGATGAAGTCGATCAGATCATAGGTAATGACCTGAAGCTAAAGGCTGAAACATGGGGCGCGACCGATACTGAAAAGGTGCTGGTCAACGATATTATGGCGGTAAAAGAAACCGCATCCCATTTGATTGAAGGCTTTGACGGCAGAGCGCGCGCCTTTATTCAGGTGCAGAACGGCTGCGATCACCGCTGCACGTTCTGTATTATCCCTTATGGCCGCGGTAATTCACGCTCTGTACCGATGGGCGAGATCGCACAGCAAGTGCGCGCACTGGTCGAGTCTGGCTTTAACGAGATTGTAATGACGGGCGTTGATGTCACATCGTATGGCGCTGATCTGCCTGGTCAGCCATCGCTGGGGCAGATGATCCGCCGCGTACTGGCCATGGTGCCTGAACTGCCGCGCTTGCGCTTGTCTTCGCTTGATCCTGTCGAGATGGATGATAATCTGTGGCGCTTGATTGCTGAAGAGCCGCGCTTGATGCCGCATCTGCATATGAGCCTGCAAGCTGGCGATGACATGATCCTAAAGCGCATGAAGCGCCGCCACTTGCGCAAAGATGCTATTGAAATGTGTGAACGGGCGCGTGCATATCGTCCGGATATGGTTTTCGGAGCGGATATTATCGCAGGTTTCCCAACAGAAACCGAAGAAATGTTCGCTAACACATTGAATATAGTAGAAGATTGCGATTTAACCTTCTTGCATATCTTCCCGTATTCCGAGCGCCCGGGTACGCCAGCCGCTAAAATGCCGCAAGTGCATGGTCCGCTTAGAAAAGAGCGCGCAGCAAGGCTTCGTGAGGCGGGTGAGCGCCAGATGGATAAATTCTTAAATCAGCACATTAACAAAGATCGCCAAATCATTGTAGAAAAAGACAATATTGGTCGCACTGAGCATTTTGCACCCGTGCGTCTGATGCAAGAGTTACCAATCGGATCATTGCAGAATATCCGCACGACAGGCGTATCTGACGGTATGTTGGATGCAGAGATTATTTAGGTTGGAAATCCGAAATCATTAGTGATAGGTTGCGCCCATGTTTACAGGATTGATCAAAGACCTCGGCGAGGTTGTCAGCGTTGAAGATAGAAAAGGCTTGAAGCGTTTTCGCATTTCTACGCATCTGGGTGTCGAGAATATGGCGATTGGTGCGTCCATCGCGTGTAACGGCTGCTGTTTGACGGTTGTCGATAAATCAGGCGGCGGTTTCGTCGTTGATGTATCCAATGAAACGCTCGAAAAAACAACGCTGGATAGCTGGCAAGAAGGCACGAAAATCAATCTGGAGCCGTCATTGCGCCTCGGTGACGAAATGGGTGGCCACATTGTGTCTGGTCACGTTGATTGCACGGCAGTAGTTACGAAAATGGCGCGTGACGGCGAGTCATGGCGCATTACGATCGAAGTGCCGGAGGCCGTATCACCTTATATCGCGTCTAAAGGCTCTGTCGCATTGAACGGTATCTCGCTGACAGTCAACGAAGTGTCAGGTAATACATTCGGCGTAAACATCATTCCGCATACTTGGCAGGTCACTGATATCTCAGGCTGGGAAGAGGGTATGAAAATCAACCTTGAAGTCGATATGCTCGCACGCTATGTCGCTCGTATGACTGAGCGCGAGAAGGAATTGGCCGCATGACCGTATTAAAACCTGCAAATAGTAATGCTGATGAATCTGTTTTGGTGGATGTGGATGCCATTATCGCAGAGGCCGCAGCAGGTCGTATGTTCATTCTGGTCGACGACGAAGACCGTGAAAACGAAGGCGATCTAATCATTCCCGCAGATTGCGTGACCCCTGAAATTATCAATTTTATGGCCACTCATGGTCGTGGTTTGATCTGTCTGGCAATGGACGGTGATCTGATTGATCGTCTGGAATTGCCACAAATGGTGCGTCGCAATACAGATAAATTCGGCACGGCCTTTACGGTGTCTATTGAAGCACGCGAAGGTGTGACAACAGGTATTTCTGCCGCTGACCGCGCACATACGGTTAAAGTGGCAATCAGTGACACTGCGCAGGCCGATGATATTTCAACCCCTGGCCATGTATTTCCTATACGCGCGCAGGACGGAGGCGTACTGACACGTACAGGCCACACCGAAGCGGCTGTTGATATTGCAAAGCTGGCCGGTTTCAAAGGCGCAGCAGTGATTTGCGAAGTGATGAATGATGACGGCACGATGGCGCGTTTGCCAGAGTTAATGGAATACGCCTCTAAATTCGGCATGAAAATCGGCAAAATTTGTGAATTAGTAGACTACAGGAAAGACGCAAAACATGACTAAGGTATTGGTAGTAGAAGCAAGATATTACAATCATATCAATGACTTCCTGTTGGAAGGCATTAAGGCCGAACTGGATGCCGTTGGCGCTGAGTTTGATGTTTTGACTGTCCCCGGTGCGTTGGAAATCCCATCCGCGGTCAGTTTTTCTCTGAATAAAGGCTATGACGCATTTGTTGTCGCAGGCTGTATCATTCGCGGCGAAACAAGTCATTACGACATCGTGTGTAATGAAAGCGCACGCGGCGTATATGATCTAGTTCTTGCCTATGACCTGCCACTGGGTAATGCCATTCTGACGGTTGAAAACGAGGCTCAAGCGCTTGCCCGTGCCAAAACAGACCAGAAGAACAAAGGCGGTGAGGCAGCGAAAGCCGCTTTGCGTATGCTGGAGATCAAAAACGCGGCATAATATTCGTATCTGCGGTTAATCTTTTCTTATCGATTCTCCTTCAAAATCAAAAAGTTATAACTTTTGAAGGGGCATAATGTGAAATATTCATTTTCAGTAAAATATATGCTGATGCTTGCTTTGGTGGCGGGCTTTATGCTGTTTTCTGCCCCTGTGTCTGCGGGTGATGGAACTTGCGCTTCAATAAAAGATTTTGAAACCAAGGTGAATGTGAACCTCGTTCTGGCGGATCCTTATATTGATCTCAGCAAAACAAAAAAACAGATTAACCGTGAGCGTGACGGCGGCACAGAGCAGTGGTTACAGCGAAATAATATGCAAGAGCTCTGGAAGGCAGATGATATGTCTGTTGGTGGTTATGCATCAGGTGCTTCTGCTTATTCGCTGAGTGTTCGCAGTACATACAGGCCTGTGGATCAGTATTGGGTCTACTACTGTATTTATTTTGCCGAGATCAATGTGGACGTTTTTTACCGTACGCAGATTGTTATTCCATCTGATACGCCGCGTGACAGCTGTGAGTTTGAAGTAGTCTATAATCACGAAATGCGCCACCACGAAGCCAATGAGAGCGCGTATAAAGAATTTATTGATCGACTTGATAAAGATATTTTAGAGATCGTTTATGTGCTTGAGGATGAATATATATCCAAAGAGGGTGTAGATAAGCATACCGAGTTCATCAAGAACGGGCTTGAAGATATGCTGGATGTCTATGTTTTCAAATCCACAATGGACAAGATGCGCCTGCTGAACGGCCAAATTGACTCACCTGAAGAATACGGCTCGCACCATGAACAAGTTGCGGCCTGTGTGGAGCGCCGTAAGCTTGAAGGCCCGCAAGTCCAGCAAGTTAAGAAACAAGACGGTATGGCGCCGCCTAGATAGGGCGATAAGCTTTGACTTTCAAGACAATAGGGCTAATATGACCTTCGTTTAAATAAGGAGGTCATAATGGTTTTCTGGCGCAAAAAGAAGAATGCGACGGAGCAGGAAAAGCAGGAACAGGAAGATAAGGTTATCCATCATCCTGAAGAGCCTGAAATAGAGCCGCCGACTGAATATGAAGCTGAGCTGAGCGAAGATCAGAAGCACGAAATTTTCGAAGAGACCGAAGAAGAGATTATCGAGGAGCTGGAAGAAACGCCGGTTCCCGAGATGACGCGCGAAATCATCGAAGAAGATGAAGAGCTGGACGTGCCTGAAGAAAAGCAGGGCTGGTTCTCGCGTATGACAGAAGGGCTGTCCAAGTCCTCGAACAAAATCACGCAAGGCCTGACGGATCTCGTCACAAAGAAGAAGCTGGATCAGGATCTGCTGGACGAGTTGGAAGATCTGCTAATCACAGCGGATCTGGGCCCCAAGACAGCTGCCAAAATTGTTGAAGAATTTGGTAAAGATCGCTTCGGAAAAGATATTTCCGAAGAAGAAATCAGACTTGCGCTGGCAGAGAGCATTGCCAATATTCTGACGCCAGTTGCGAAGCCACAAACATTTGAAAAGCGTGAAGACGGTAAGCCGTTTGTGACAATCGTAGTTGGCGTTAACGGCGTCGGAAAGACAACTACAATTGGTAAGGTCGCTCACGATCTGCAAATGACACAGAAACGCCCGACGATGATTGCGGCTGCCGATACGTTCCGCGCGGCCGCGATTGAACAGCTGGAAGTCTGGGCTAAGCGCGCTGGCTGCCCGTTTGTAAGTAAAGAGATTGGTTCTGACGCGGCTGCCGTGGCATTCGAAGCCTATGAAAAGGCGAAAGCAGAAGGTACGGAAGTGCTATTTATCGATACAGCAGGACGCCTTCATAACAAAGCTAACCTTATGGCAGAGCTTGAAAAGATTGTGCGCGTTTTGAAAAAGCAAGACGAAACTCTGCCGCATGCTGTGTTGTTGGTGCTCGATGCGACAACGGGCCAGAACGCATTTGAACAAGTCCGCATCTTCAAAGAGATGATGAACGTCACGGGTCTGATTGTCACAAAGCTAGACGGCAGCGCCAAAGGTGGTGTTGTTGTCGGTTTGGCAGATGAGTTCGGTTTGCCAATTCATATGATTGGTGTTGGTGAACAAATCGGTGACCTTCGTCCGTTCGATGCGCAAGACTTTGCAAACTCGTTAGTCGGGGCGAACAGCTAATGATGGGCGGCGTGCTATCACAAAGGCCTGACGATCTGATCATCAAACCATTTGCCTTTTACTGGAAATCATTCTGGCAGTTTCCGATACGTATGATGGCCATGCTGATCATGGAAATCATGCAGGCTTGTATGCTTGTGCTGCTGCCTTATGCCGTGAAAGATATTGTGACCGCTGCCGATAGCCATGATCCAGCGTTAGGCTCGGTTTGGAACAGCATTCATGACCCGTTCATGACTCTTGTCTGGCTGACAATCGGTATGGCAGTGTGTAGCCGTATCAGCGGGACTGTATTGCTGTTTGTTGCTCGCAATATCCGCCGTATGCCGCGTATCTGGCTGTTTGAACATCTTCTGAAACATAGCATGGAGTATTTCTCCAACCGCCATAGTGGTGCTTTAGGTGCCAAAATTCATGATGTAACGCACGGCATGGCCATGGCAACCTGGACGCTGTTATTCGATTTTATCGGCTTGCTGATCTTGTTTGTGGCCAGTTCGGTAACGGTCGGCAGCGTGTATATGCCGCTCGGCGTTATGATTTTTATCTGGGGTATGTTGTATGTGATTTTAATTTCGCTGCTGACCGTGCCACGCATTTACTGGATCGAGCGTGTATCTAAAGAGCGCGCCAATATCACAGGCCGTATTATCGACTCGGTAGCTAATATCTTTTCGCTAAAAGCTTATGCCCATGCCAATTACGAGCAGAGCTTACTGACAGGGGTTATGAAACAGGAAGAAAGCGCCGTGCTGCGTTACGGCTTGTGGGGTGAGGCCATTCACTGGACGCACTTCATTCTGACATTTGCTCTGATTACAGGCAGTGTGTATTTCGCCGTTGAGACTTATGAGGCTGGCAAAATCGAGCTGGCAACAATCAGTTATTTGTTCACGCTAGTTCTGATCCTCAGCACCAATGCGCGCCATCTGACATGGAGCCTTCAGGCGTTCATGGAATATGTCGGACAAATCCGTGACGGTATTCATACGATTATGCGCGAGCATGAGATCGCCGATGAAAGCGATGCCAAGCCGCTTGAAATGCGTAAGGGCGAGATTAACTTCGATAGGGTCAGCTTTGGTTACAGCGGGCAGGGCGGCAAGTCCGTCATCGAGAATTTGAACCTGAATGTACCATCAGGCCAAAAACTTGGTTTGGTGGGCTCTTCGGGCGCAGGGAAGTCTACACTTGTTAGCCTGCTGCTGCGTTTTTATGAAACGGATACAGGTAATATCACTATCGATGGGCAAGATCTCTCGCGGATTACGCAGGACAGCTTGCGCGAAAACATCTCGGTTATCCCGCAGGATACTTCGCTATTTCACCGTTCGCTGGCAGATAATATTCGTTATGGTTGTCTGGACGCCACGGATGAGGACATTATCGATGCGGCGAAAAAAGCGCACGCCCATGACTTCATCAAGGATCTGCCCAAGGGGTATGAAACCATGGTTGGCGAGCGCGGCTTGAAACTCTCAGGCGGACAGCGTCAGCGTATTGCCATTGCCCGTGCCATATTGAAAAACGCCCCTATCTTGATTCTGGATGAGGCAACGTCCGCGCTCGATAGCGAAAGCGAGCAGTTAATTCAGGACAGCCTGTTCGAGCTTATGAAAGGCAAGACAGTGATTGCCATTGCACACCGTCTGTCGACGATTGCCAAGCTAGATCGTTTGATTGTCATGGAGCAGGGGCGCATTGTCGAAGATGGGAACCATGAAGCTCTTCTGAAGTCCAAAGGTCATTACGCAAAGCTATGGGATATGCAGTCAGGCGGTTTCCTTGGTGATGAAACCGTTTAGGTTTTCTTGATATCTTTGCTATAATATACTGATATATAATGGAAAAAATAAACATGATGAAACCACCAAAACAACAAAAGCCAAAATTATTCGATGACGCCAACGAGGCCTTCGCCTATATCAGTAAGCTTTATACCGAAAACGTAACATTTCTGCGCGAGAGCTTTGAGCAGTTCACAAGCACGGGCGTGATCCCGAAAGAGCGTATCCGCGCCTGCTATCCGTACATAAAAATAGAAACCAAAAATGCACGCCGCAAGGACTCGCGCCTTTCATATGGTTTTGTGTCTAAGCCCGGCAGTTACCAGACAACGGTAACGCGCCCGATTGATATTTTTGATCAATATCTGAAAGAGCAAATCTCGCAACTGATTATAAACCATGATCAGTCAGTCGAGATTGGAGTCAGTGATACGCCCATTCCAATTCACTTTGCGTTGGGTGAGAATTATCACCTTGAGGCTGATTTAACACCAGAGCAGCTCGCGGATGTTTCATCGTTCTTTGATCAACCTGATCTGGACTTGATGGATGATACAATCGCAAACGGTACGCATGTTTATGCGCCGCATCAGACAGAGCCCCTTGCCTTGTTTACAGCACCGCGTATTGATTTGAGTTTGATGCGTTTGAAGCACTACACAGCCACAGATGCTGTGCACTTTCAAAACTACGTCATCTTTACGAACTACCAGTTCTATATCGACGAGTTTATCAAGATTTGCCGTGATATTATGGCGCCGACAGATAACCCGTCATTAAAGCGTGAGCGTCAGGAATACTCTTCCTTTGTCGAGCCCGGCAATAAAATTACGGTCAATAAGAACGTCGCCGATCTGGATGAGAAGGATGCTTTAGGTATTGAGTTAAGCCGTATGCCGCAAATGCCTGCATACCACCTGAAGCGTCCTGACGGTTCAGGCATTACCATGGTCAATATTGGTGTAGGCCCGTCAAATGCCAAAAATATTACAGACCATATCGCCGTCTTGCGTCCACACGCTTGGCTGATGCTGGGGCATTGCGCGGGCCTTAGAAACTCGCAAAAGCTCGGTGACTATGTGCTCGCCCATGGTTACTTGCGGGAAGACAACGTGCTGTACCGTGATTTGCATCCCTCCATTCCTGTGCCCGCACTCGCAGAAATTCAGCAAGCGCTTGAAGAGGCTGTTGCAAGAGTGACAGGCCATGAGGGCTACGATCTTAAGATGATTATGCGTACAGGTACTGTAGCGACTGTCGATGACCGTAACTGGGAACTGCGTCAGGCTATTCGCCAGAATATCCGTCTATCACAAAGCCGCGCTATTGCACTCGATATGGAATCGGGTACGGTCGCCGCAAACGGCTTCCGTTTCCGTGTTCCTTATGGGACGCTGCTATGTGTGTCTGATAAGCCGCTGCATGGCCAGTTGAAATTGCCGGGGATGGCGGAAAGCTTCTATCGTCAGCGCGTTGAACAGCACCTGCAAATTGGTCTTCTGACGATGTCGCTATTACGTGATATTGGCCCTGAAAAACTGCATAGCCGTAAGCTGCGCAGCTTCAACGAAGCCGCATTCCAGTAATTAGGGCTGAGCTGACAGTGTTAGCGTGACAGCCATACCGTCTGTAAGGGCATGTTTATCGCGAAGCTTTATATCGGACATAACTTCTACGACGTTATAATAGGCGGAGCCTATGCGGCGTGCCGCCCATGCATCAAAGATCTTTCCACTCTCATCTAACTGTATAGTCGCAGGCCAAAAATGCATTGTGCCGCGATTAGGCGCATTGCTTGTTGGTCTCAGCATATTGTTGCCAATAGCATCATGGGCAATAGTAAATGATGATTTTAAAATGCCTCTATCAAGGTCTTGTATGTCCCGTATGCCTTTAGGAAAGCCGTTGCTGGCTATGTTGATATTTAATGATCCTGGGTGAAACTCTGCCGGTAGAGCATCAGGGGCATTCTTGATACCTGATTTCGGGGGAAAGGTCATGTCACTATAACAGCCCATGCCTGATGCAATCTCTCCTTTAAAGACTAGGGATAGATTCTTGCTGCCGCGCAGCCTCGCAATTGTGCTTCCAATACCAAATAGCTTCATGTGCTGTAATTTACATAAAGAAAGTGCGCTTTGCAAGGAAATGCTCAGGCTGCCTTGGTATAGCCGTAGGTCATAGTATCTTTTAATTGTTGCGGCAGTGCAGGGAGTGCATCACTAGGAATGATGTAGCTGGACAATGAGAATAGATCATTGAAGATACGGTGTTTCTGCACAGTATCCATCAAATAATTATAACCTGATGATCCGCCCGTACCAGCACCCATACCAACCATACGCTGAACTAGTAGAGCATGGCGGTATCGCCATTGCGCAATCAAGGCATCTACATCAATGATATGTTGAAGCAATCTGTAGGGCCCCTGTAGAACGGGCTCTTCACGGTAAATGGTAATGAACAAAGCGGCTTGCAGAGCAGGGGCGCTCATGCGCCAGAGCCCATCTTTAATAGCCTGATCATGCTTGTCTGCATCAAAGATACTTTCGAACTTTGCTTTGCCGCGTGTAATGTCATCAGCGCTTACGCCGTGTTGAGCGCTTTGATCTAGCATGTTGTGAACGGCTTGGCGATATTGTTCAGTAAATTTGTAATCTTGCCAGTCAACGAACGGTGTACGAGACAGCCAAGTATCAATTTGATCGTAAAGGCTGGCTGAACCCTCGGCATCATTAAAGGCCTTACGACTCTCGGCACGCAAATCTTCGTCAAACTCACCGCCGAATACAGGAATACGATCTTCGCGGCGCAGGCCTAAGCGTAATTCAATGAGACGGAATTGCCAGCTTTGAAAACCCGAGGCAGTACCAAGATAGCGGCGGAAATCTAAAAAGCTCTGTGGCGGCATGGTTTCCAGCACATCCATCATGCCAACCAGATTGCGGAATATTTTCTCGATACGGCCCAGATAGGTCAGGATCGGTTGCATATCACGGTCATCTACAACATTGCTGGAGAAGCGGCGCTGAATATCATCAAGCTCGAACAAGATTTGTTTGAACCACAGCTCGTAAACCTGGTGAAATATGATGAACAACATCTCGTCATGCACAGGATTACCTTCTTCGGCGCTGCGCATTTTTTGAGCGGTCAGGATTTTGTCCAGCCCCTCATACTCGTGATATTGATCCCAATTTGTTTTCCCTGTCATGTCAGGAAGATTATCGGCAGTTAGTAAGGATGTCCATAACAAAACGGCGCCTTCATTAAAGACGCCGTTTTGCTCCTAACGAGAGTAGTAAAGCAAGAGTTACACCGATATATCCAGTACACTGCCTCGTTCTTGGCCGGTGTTACGTGTACTTTCAGCTTGTCCTTGAGAGGAGGCCGCCAATTGTTGTGATTGTCTATTTTGATTCTGTGTGTCAGCAGACTGAGTCTGAACGGTCGCGGAGGCAGAGTTAGTGGTATTCACACCTGTCTGCTGTTGCTGCTGACCGGTTTGTTGGCTGTCACGCAAGCTCTTGGTGGGATCATTTTGATCCTGACGAAACGGGTTCGAAACCTGTTGCGATTGTTGCTGAGCGGCGGCTGCCGTTGAAATATTAAGTGAACTTACCATCTGTTTCCCTAAACCGTAGTTGGTTCTCTGAAAGCTAACTATACCAGTTTACTAGCCAAACTTTAACAAAAGCTTTCTTTTTGCGGCGCATATATTTTATTTTTCTAACATAAAAGTAATTACGTAAACTAATCGTTAACCTAATTGTAAACAATTGGCGATATTCTGTAGGTAAGTGAGGAGGAAATGCGTATGCCATCGCATACGTATCTCTTTTATAAAAAATATAATAAAAACAATTCTTTGGCTGGCTTTTCGTCGGCGCGGTTATCAGGTGTGTATATAAGGGTCTTGCCCATGCAAGGCTGTAACGAGATTTTTTTGGATGGAGTCCTGGCGTGAGTATGCTTGGCTTTGAAAGAAATCCTGAAGTAGGGAAGCTGCTTGTCGATCTTTATGATGCGCATAGGCAGTACGGCCTTATAGAAGAGGATAAACCAGAGGTGCGTGATGAGTTAACGCGCGCCACAGCGAACTTGTTGTCACATAACCTGACAACAGGTGAGTCAGATATTCTGGCAGAGGTGGTAATTGCCTTGATGCGTCAGGCCGAAAAGGATCTGCGTCGTGCACTCTCAGAAAAACTGTCAACTATGCCTAACGTGCCATTAAGGCTTGTTCTGCATTTGGCTAACGATGAAATCACGATTGCATCGCCGATCTTGAAGAAAAGCCCTGTGCTGAATGATCAGGACTTGTTGTACATCATTAAGTCTCAAGGTGCTGATTACTGGCAGGCAATTGCCACGCGTGAAATTTTACGAGACGAAGTCATTAATGCTTTGGCCGCGACACAAGATGTTGGCACAGCCGTAGTTTTGTCATCCAATGAACGTATCGTACTAACGAACTATGCGATGGATCTTTTATCAGAGCTGGGTAAGAAACATGATGCGGTAGCTCGTCCCCTTATCATGCGTGAGGAAGTGCCTGAAACGTTGGTACGCAGTATGTACGATTACGTAGGGCATGAGCTTAAAGATTATATCAAAGTGTTCTATGGCGATGATGTCGGTGCACAGACGTCGCATGAGCAAGTTGATGAGCTTATTCTTGAATTTGTCGAACCGAAACTGCCGCCTTATATGCCGTCAGAAGCGCAAATCGAGGATTACAAAGACAAGGCCAAGTTGGGACACCTAAGTCTAGATATCATGATGGAAGCACTGCAGAAAGACGAGCTGTCTGCTTTCATTGGAATGTTTGCCGTTTATACGGGGCTGTCAGCCAAGCGTATTCACGGCTTCCTGAGGAAGTCATGCCCGAAGGGGATGGTCATTGCGTGCCGTGCCTTTGGTATACAAAAGAGCGATTTCTCGAAGATATTCTTAATGACAAATAAAATGCGTTCGCCAAACCGTGTGATTGACCACACAGATCTTATGCGCACGCTGACCTATTTCGACATGGTGCGCCCTGAAGTGGCGCTACGCATTGTAACGCGAGAAATATCTACGCCTACAGCATAGAGAAAATGAACGAGTAAAATTACTATCCAATCACAAGGTAATGGAACAGAACTCACAGAAATGTGGGTTCTGTTTTTTTGTTAGGCTGCGTCTTTGCTTTGGAGCAGGGCAGCGACACCAGGAAGTGTTTTGCCTTCCAACCATTCAAGAAACGCACCGCCTGCAGTTGAGATATAGCTGAAATCATCCGCTACGCCCGCATTGTTAAGTGCAGAAACGGTATCGCCGCCACCCGCAACACTGACTAGCTTGCCTTCCTTGGTCAGGCGTGCAACTTCTTTGGCAACTTCGTTTGTGCCGTTATCAAAAGGCTTGATCTCGAACACACCCAAAGGACCGTTCCATAGAACTGTATGACAGTTTGCTAGCGTATCTTTGATATGGCTGATACTGCGTGAACCGCAGTCAACGGACAGCTTTGTGTCTGGTACGTTACGCTCGTTGACCTCTTTGTACTCTGCATTGGATACCAGTTCTTCTACAATGATGTGATCCAGTGGCAGAATGATCTCGCAGCCTTTTTCGCGGGCTTTTTTCATGATTGCGCGCGCTTCTTCCGCCATGTCTTTCTCGTACAGCGACTTGCCGAGCGCCGCACCTTGGGCATACAGAAAAGTATTTGCCATACCGCCGCCAAGGCAAAGGTAATCGACTTTTTCGATCATGTTGTTCAGAACGCTGAGCTTTGTAGAAATCTTGGCGCCGCCGACAATCGCGAACACGGGGCGTTCGGGGTTTTCCAACGCATCAGCAAGGGCATTTAGCTCCGCTGCCATCAAAAAGCCTGTACCTGATGGCAGGATATGGGTAATGGCCTCTGTTGAGGCATGGGCGCGGTGCGCACAGGAAAACGCATCATTGATATAGATGTCCGCGTGCGCTGCTAATTGGCGGGCAAACTCGATATCATTGGCTTCTTCGCCTTTATGGAAGCGCAGGTTTTCCAGCAACACAAAGCCGCCTTCGTTTAAGCCTTCGGCTGCTTCAGCGGCAGGCGTGCCGATACAGTCATCGGCAAAGGCAACACTAACGCCCCATTGTGTTTCTAGATAAGGCGACAGGAAGGAAAGTGAAAACTCTTCCTTGCGCTCGCCTTTAGGGCGACCAAAGTGAGAAATAATCATCGTTTTCGCGCCGCGCTCTTGCAGGAAGTCGATCGTTGGTTTCAGGCGGTCGATACGTGTCGTGTCTGTCACGCGTCCATCTTCTGCGGGAACGTTCAAATCCGCGCGCAGTAAAACGGTTTTTCCTTTCAGGTCGAAATCTTCGAGGGTTTTAAAGTCCATGGTTTTTCTCCGTATATGAAATGTTTAACGCAGCGTTTTCGCGTTTTCAGTTGCCTCGATCAGGCGGGTGCGAACACCGTCATCCAGCGATGAATGACCACTGTCAGGCACGACTATATAATCAGCCTCGGGCCAGATTGTGTGCAGGTGATAGGCTGTATGGATGGGGCAGATCACGTCATAACGACCATGAATGATCGTCGAGGGAATAGATCTGATTTTATCAATGCCTTTAGTCAGGCTATTTTCTTCGCTGATAACACCGTTCAAAAAGTAATGTGACTCGATACGGGCTAGAGCCTGAGCCTGTGCTTTCTGATCATCAGTCGTAATGGTTTCGTAATTGGGGTAGAGCGATGAGCACGCTGTTTCATATAAGCTCCAGGCAATCGCTGCCTCCATGCGCTTCTTGTCATCAGGGCTAGTCAGAAGCTCATGATAGGCGGATAACAAATCATCCTGACGATCTTCGGGAATAACAGCGGCGAATTGTTCCCACGCTTCAGGGAAAATCATCTTCATACCGTATAGGAACCAGTCGACCTCGGCTTGCTCCATCAGGAATATGCCGCGCATAATCAGACTAATGCAGCGCTCAGGATGCGTCTGGGCATATGCAAGGGCGAGCGTACTGCCCCATGAGCCGCCGAATAAATGCCAGCGCTCCACGCCCATACGTTTGCGCAGGGCTTCAATATCCTGAATAAGGTGTTCTAGCGTATTGTCTTCAAGACAGCCTAGAGGGGCTGAGCGTCCAGCGCCACGCTGATCAAATATTATGATGCGATAAAAATCAGGGTCAAAGAACCGTCTATGGGCAGGGGTAGAGCCTGCACCAGGACCGCCATGTAACAGAAGAATAGGAACACCGTCAGGGTTACCGCTTTGTTCCCAGTAAAGGCTGTGAATGTCATCAACTTCCAGAAAGCCCGTGGAATAGGGGCTAATTGGCGGGAATAACTCCAGATAGCTGTTACTGCGTTTCTTCGGGCTCACAAGGATCACCTTGGGTTTGAACGGTTAAGATATTAATTATTCTCTGCGGGAAGAGTAGAACTTTGCGACTCGTCTGGCAAGACTTCTATCCATGCGGGCGA
Organism: Micavibrio sp.; assembly: GCA_012960155.1. Lineage (GTDB taxonomy): Bacteria > Pseudomonadota > Alphaproteobacteria > Micavibrionales > Micavibrionaceae > UM-FILTER-47-13. Next base: position 66,713 of record DUBU01000017.1, read on the forward strand.
AAAAAGTTCTATGTAAGGGCCGTTATAGCTTTCAAGCCATCCATGCACACGCACGCGGCGTCCGGTGAATAATGCCAGATCAATTCCGTGCGCGGACATCGTGCGCCTGATATCTGACGGAATGCCAATCGTGAAATCTGTTTTCCAGTCCGTCCCGAAATTAAGGTAGTAAGTGTTGCGCACCGATGCTGCTGCCCTCACAGTGCCTTCGACAATGCCCCAGCTGTTCAGGCCTTCGCTTGCTGTTTCAGGGGTGTAGACTGTATAGCCATCATCTGCCCACATACCGATTTGGCTCGCGCGGGCTTCTTGCTCTAATGCGGACATCTGGGCGGACATCTCGATATTGTCTTTTGTCGGCATAATCAGGGCGAGACCGTTTTTAAGCAGTAAGCCCTGAACCCATAGTTCGCCATTCTTTACTTCGATCTGCGCCAGTAAATGCCCCATGCGGTTCTGGCGCCCTTTATCATCACGTTTGGTCTGATATATACGGATTTGCTTATTGGTCAGCATCTCTGTCAGTAGCGCTTGCGCGGCCAAACTGATATCGCCGCCATCATAGGGGGTAAGGTCAGGAATATGCAGACTGCTAAGCTGGACAATGCGCCCATCGGTCAGACGCAAACGTAAAGGGCCTAAAACTTCCTGCACCTGTCCGTCCCCTGTTAATGCCAGATCTGAAAAATCCGCCTTTTCAGGAAGGAACATTTCACGTTGTTGCGCGTTAGGCTCTTCGGCCTTTATCGGAAGGTTTGAAAATATTATAGTGATTGCGCATATAACTGCGCACCAACCAAAACGAATAACTAAGCGAGATATCATGACTACAGCATTGCGCCATTTCCGCCCGCGTTTCAAGTCTTTTGCAGTGATCGGGTTCTGCCTGTTAACAGCCACGAGCCTATCAGCCTGTTCAACAAACCCCGCCACAGGGGAACGACAATTCGCAGGCCTGATGTCGCCGCAACAAGAATCCAGTGTCGGTGCGCAAGAACATGCCAAGGTGCTGCAGACATATTCCGCGCTGCCAGCAAATGACCCGCTGCAAGTTTATGTGGATCAGGTTGGGGCCAAGATCGCCGCGAATACGGAGCGCCCGGATGTTCAATACAAATTCTTCGTTCTGGATGATCCGATGGTAAATGCGTTCGCGCTGCCGGGCGGTTATGTATATGTCACACGTGGTCTTTTGGCACACGCCAACAGCGAAGCCGAGCTTGCCGCCGTGCTGGCACACGAAGTAGGGCACATCACAGGCCGTCACTCGGCAGAGCGTTACTCACAAGGTGTAGTGACGTCTCTGGGTGCGGCTGTATTGTCTGCCGCCTTGGATAGTAGCACTGCATCACAAGCGCTCGGTTTAGGGTCACAGCTTTACATTAAGTCATACTCACGCGGTCAGGAACACGAAGCGGATGAGCTGGGCGTGCGCTATCTTGTGCGCGCGGGCTACGATAAATCCGCAATGGCGTCATTCCTTAGAAATCTGGAGCGTCATGGAGCGCTCGAAAACAAACTTGCAGGCCGCGGTGAGTCCGCTGGGGTGAACTATTTCTCAACGCACCCTCTGACAGCAGATCGCGTCGCGCAGACCAAAGCAATCGCCGCGTCATACCAGCAAGGCCAAGCCGTGACGAACCATGACGGATACTTGCGCAAGATTGACGGCATCGTCTTCGGCGATAGCGCGAAGCAAGGCTTCATCCGTGGCCAGAGTTTTTATCATACACAAATGGATTTTATGTTCACAGTACCTAATGGCTTCGTAATTAGTAATCAGCCTGATAAAGTAGCCGCGACAAATAATAACGGTACAATCATCCTATTTGACGCAGCACAACGTAGTTCAGGCATGGATGCCATGACCTATGTCACACAAAGCTGGATGAAGAGCGAGCCTCTGGACGGTGTAGAGAAGATCAGCATTAACGGTAAAAACGCCGCCACAGCATCCTTCAGCGCCACTATCGGCGGGCAACCGTCATTGGTGCGTGTTGTCGCCGTAGAATGGTCGCCGAATACCTTCTACCGCTTCCAGATGGCAATGCCTGTCAATGCGACAGTCGGCATTGTAGAGGGCTTGAAACGCACAACATACAGTCTGCGTCCTCTGACAGGACAGGAAAAGGCCAATATCAAGCCGCATATCGTTAAAGTCTTCAACGCCAGCGCAGGTGACACAGCCGCGTCACTGGGTAACCGTATGCCATTCAGCAACTTCCAGGAAGAACGCTTCCGCGTCCTGAACGGTCTGGATGCCGGCGTCCCTGTTCAGTCAGGCACACTCTATAAGACGATTACGGAGTAGGGGTCTAAATATATTCAAGTTTAAAGGCGCCGTTTATGCGGCGTCTTTTTTATTTATGGGCGTGGTCGAGCTGTGTGCTAGAATAATAACTATGTTACGAAAGTGGTCACAAAAGAAGCGCGATAGGCAGTTTGTTCAGCATGGGAACAAACTGGTTTTTTATCCATTCGGCAAGTTTGCAAAAGGTTATGTTGTGCCAGAAGGCAAAGAAGCATGGCTCAGGGAGAGAGCTTATCAAACCACGATGCTCTCCGTATTTGTTCTGGCCTGCATCACAGCGCTGAGCTACCTGTTTCGCCCTGCGCTGGATTACGTTTTCTTAGCCGCGTGCATCGCATACCTGGCCTTTGTCTGGTTTGGCTTATTTGCCATCGTCCTGAAATGGAAGAAGTACAGATAAAAAAATGTGACCGGCGCTGGGAGGGAGAGAAGCGGGCCGGTCACACGGTTTAATGTAAGCGAGTTAGGGTGCTTATCATTAAATTTCAGTAGATATTTTACTCTCTAAATAAAGTCAGTAACGCCGTTACCATGTGAGGACAGGGAGCTCTTCAGCTTGTCCATGGCACGCGCTTCGAGCTGTCTTACGCGCTCTTTACTGACGCCCAATTCTTTACCGAGTTCTTCCAGAGTGACAACTTCATCACCTAGATGGCGCTCGCGGATAATCATACGTTCACGGTCGCTTAGATCGCCCAAGGCATCGTTCAACCATTGTGAACGTGTTTGTGCGTCTTTCATGCCGATAACCACATCTTCGGGGTTAGGGCCGTCATCGGACAACAGGGACTGCCAGTCATCGCTACCGTCTTCACCGATTGTGGCGTTCAGGGATTGGTCAATACCTGACAGGCGGCCTTCCATGGCATCCACGTCTTTGACCTTTACCTTAAGCTTCTTGGCGATCTTTGTTTTATCGTCTGGGCTTAAACCTTCGCGCTCTTTCTTGCTCTCGATTTTGGCGCGCAGACGGCGCAGATTGAAGAACAGAGATTTCTGAGCCGCTGTTGTGCCTGTACGAACGATCGACCAGTTACGCAGAATATAGTCCTGCATCGCCGCACGGATCCACCATGTCGCATATGTAGAAAAGCGAACATCGCGCTCCGGATCGAAACGGTTTGCGGCCTGCATCAGGCCAATGTTACCTTCTTGAATAAGGTCACCCATCGGCAGACCGTAATTGCGGAACTTCGAAGCCATCGCAATCACCAGACGGGCGTATGCCTCGACCAGCTCATGCAATGCTTTCTCGTCTTGATCGTCCCGCCAGCGGCGCGCCAAATCAAACTCGTGCTCCTTCTCGAGCATCGGCGCGTCCATCGCGGACTGGATATAATTCAAATTCGCTTTTTGTGTGCCTGTATCGTCGATATGCGCCATAATATACCTCTTTTGACCTATAAATATTGTTACTCTCTATTAGAGCCCCTTTGTGACCGTAATGAGACATTCTTGTGATATCTTCATTAAGACCAACGTACTGTTATTCGGACAGTTCCGTTTTTAGTTACACTCTATGTACGTAATTTATACGGGCGCGGATCACTTTCCCTTTCGCAAATGCGAAAAAATAATAAAATTATTTTATTTCAAGGGGATAGGGTGCTTACGCTTCCAAAACTTCGAAAATATTGCCGTCCTGATTAAATCCGGCACAAACAAGCGCACCACCGAAGCCGCAGCCGCCGTCAATTGTCGCGGTCACGCAGTTTAAATTCATGCCTCTATGCATCGGGTCAAAGCCACGCACAACTTTCTGGAACGGATCATAGGGTAGGTGGATGCTGTTAAAATCATCCTTGCTCCACCAGAAATTATCGCCTTGCTCTTCCAGATCGCGCGCAGGGTTAAGGCCTGCATTGACAAACAGCATAGGGTAGTCGGATTTTTTATCTGTAAAAGCGGCGCGCTTAAGCTGCGTGGAAAAGATTTCGTGACCCGGTGTCTTCTTGATGGCTTCGCGAAGGCGGTTGGTCCAGCGTGTCAGGGACATAACACCTTCTTGCGCGGCAATAATACCCTGATGCGGGCTAGCGCCATAGGATTTCATTGTTGTAGACAGGCCTTTGCTCATCATCCAGAGCAGAACATCAGACGGGTTAGGGGCAAATTGAATTTGCAGCAGTTTCTGCCACATCTCTTCCTGACCACCGCGCAGATAAACAATATCTTCGGCCTTCATACCCGGGATAGACAGAACAAGGCGGCGGAATGTCAGGATTTCGTCGATAGTCTCGCGCGGCTTCTCGCCATAGCCCAGATAATTGCCGTGATAAACAATGCGGTCACCGGGACGCAGGACTTCGTATAAAGCGTCGTGGAGCTGGACTAATCTGTCTGCCTCTGCGTGAATCGCCGACACAGCCCAAATGCGCTGTGGGTTTCCTAAAGTGGTAAATCGACAATCTATAGCAGTGCTACACACGTGTATGTCTTTGGAAAAAGGTGAACAATAGAGACGAATGATAGAGTAGTCAGAACAACTTCCCAGAATCATTACTATTGTACAATAGAATCAGGCCATTACAAATATTATCCACAATTGGGGATAAAAAAACCCTCCGCAAAGGGAGGGTTTTAGAAACTGTTACGCTTTTGAAAGCAGATTAAGCAGCAGCTTTGATTGTGCCCAGAATGTCTTCCAGTTGCTCTGTAGCTTTTGTTTCAGAGATCTTTTCGATCGCAGCAACTTCACGTGCCAGACGCTCGAGTGCAGATTGGTAAATCTGACGTTCGCTGTATGACTGTTCGCTCTCTTCGTTATCACGCTTAAGGTCGCGCAGCACTTCAGCGATCGCTACTGGGTCGCCTGAATTGATTTTCATTTCATATTCTTGTGCGCGGCGGCTCCACATTGTGCGGCGGATTTTAGCTTTGCCTTTCAATGTTTTAATCGCGTCTTTCAGGCGATCTTCTGTGCAAAGTTTGCGCAGACCTGCGTTACCGGCTTTCATTACAGGCACTTTCAGACGCATACGGTCTTTTTCGAATGAGATGTTGTACAGTTTGATTTCCATGCCTGAGATTGTTTGTGTCTCAATGCCGTCAATCTGACCAACGCCGTGCGCCGGATATACAACATAGTCACCTGTTGAGAAGTCGATTACATTATCATTTGTCATATGTGTTCACCTTACTTTTTCTAGTATTTACATTCACAAAGGTTTTTTAAGTGAAACCTTATCGCTCCCGGTGAATGCCAGCCCCGCTTCATAATCTCCACACACATAAGCATTATCCCTTCGAGAGGGTGGTTGCTCGGGTGGACTTACCCCATGTCCTAACGCGCTGGTATCAATGCGATCGCAACAATATACTTAAAAAAGTGTAAAATTTCAACTTTTATTTTGACTTTTTTACATATTCACCAGAATGGTAAAAAGCGTGTTTTGTTTAATTACAAGAACTTAGCTTTTTATCTTAATGTAAATCGTTAGTCACCTTCGCCAGGGGCTTCGCTGAATTCAGAAGGGTATTTATCCGCCTTATCCTTATATTCTTCGGCTTCAGGCAGCGGATCTTTCTTGCGGGTAAGGTTCGGCCATTTCTCTGAAAAGTCTCTATTCATCTCAAGAAACTTGTCGGCGCGTTCGTCTGAGTCAGGAATAATGGCCTCGATCGGACATTCAGGTTCACATACACCGCAGTCGATACATTCGTCAGGGTGAATAACCAGCATGTTCTCGCCTTCGTAGAAACAGTCTACTGGGCAGACCTCGACACAATCTGTGTACTTACAGCGAATGCAAACATCGGTAACGACAAAAGTCATAGTGAACTCCGTAATTTAATCAGACGGGCGAGATTATACTGATACGGCAGGCGCGGTCAATTCAAGAGTCGACTTGCCGCTCTTGGAGACAAGCTTAGCCTTGCCGCCAACAGGCATACAGGGCAGATCATCCCCATGGCCGAATGGCGCATCCATAATAATCGGGATATCTAGCCCCTTTGTGTGCTCTTCGATAATATCGCGCAGGCTATAACCAAAGGCGCGGTCTTCGTCATCCTTGGTGTCGGAAAAGTCACCAACAATCAGACCTGCGATCCCATCAAGCCAGCCCGCATTTTTAAGATGCGCAAACATACGGTCATAACGGCTGATGTGGTCACCGATATCTTCAATAAACAGCAGCGCGCCGTTTGTGTTTGGTAGATACGGCGTACCTGACATGGATTGCAGCAAGCTAAGATTGCCGCCAATCAAATGACCCTCTGCCGTACCTTCACGAAGCGCGGTGGCTTGTTTGAAGTCAAGCGTAGGCGTACCGCCGGCCAGAACGTCCATAACCTGATCAAATTCTTTGCGATTAGGAAGCTCGCGGAATAGAGGGCCGTGGAAGGTTGCTAAACCAACCTCATTAAAGATTGCGTTGAGTAATAACGTCACATCACTATAACCCATCAGGATTTTCGGGTGCTTAGCAATGAGTTTGAAATCAAGATGTTCCATCATTGTGTGGGAACGGTTGCCGCCGCGCGCAGAGATAATCGCTTTCACCTCATCATCGCGCAGTAGATCATGAAAGGCCGCAGCCTTGCTCTTGCCTGTGCCAGCCGATTGATGTTCGCGCTCCAAAGACTGCGGATGGATTTTGACTTTATAGCCCTTGCCCTCGATCGACGCCTTGGCTTTCAGCAGATCCTGTTCCTCAATCCAGCATGAGGTCGCCATCACGCCGATCGTATCTCCCTTTTTAAGCGCAGGGGGCTTAAGTATCTTCGTATTCATTGCTTAGAAATAGCATAGTTATCTCAGTAGGAAAATCGCTATCACGCAAGTTTGCATAATCTGAGGAGGGTTGCTATAACGCCGTTTTTTAGATGAAAGGCATAGTATGACAATTCCTGCTGAATGGTTTGAGAGCAATCCCTTCGTTTACGCTAGTGCCACTGGCAATATGGCAGAAATTAAATCGAGATTAGCTGCGGGCGAAGATATCAATCAAATTGCGACTGAAGCTAAGTATTTAGGCGCTCAGACAAGCGGGCTTGGTGCTGCCATTTCCACACACAGACTAGATGTAATTGATCTACTTATGAGTAATGGCGCTGATATAAGTGTGTTGCAATGGGATCATATTAATAAGGCACCTTTCAAAGACATTACAGTTTTCGATAAAGCTGTAGGTGCTTATTTTTGGGAAGGTGTGGATCATTTTATCAAAAAGCATGGCTTGCCATTATCTTCAAGTCGCGAGGACATCAACCAGCTTTTATTTTCAGCTATCCCTAAACCGACCCGTATCCACCATTTTTCACCGGGTGCTAACCCTGATGCGATTGCAGAGGCCAGAAGGCTTGATGGCGAAGATCGTGAAAATGCGCTTGCGACCTTTGATTATCTAATTGACGAGCTAGGTCTGGATGTAGACGTCGAATTAAATGGTATGACTTTACTAACCTACGCTAATGGCGATGCTAATGCGGGTTTTTGGGGTGATCAAGGCATCACTTTGGAGCATTTATTGAAGCGTGGCTGTAATCCTAATTTAGAGGCCATGGCATCGGAGCCTAAGTTTAGTGTCGGTATTTCCAAACAAGCGAGCGAGAAGATTAATGAAGTTTTCGCTGATGTTGTTAAAGGAGAGGTGCCGAGCTCTGAACCTACAAAAAGTGATGCAGATGAAGGCTTGTTAAGCACTTTTATGGAGTGTCCGGAGCTGGAAGAGAGTGACGAAGAAGGTGATGATATTATTGTCTTAGGCGGGCCTGATACGCTTTACACAACAGGCCTGATTGGCGCATGTTATAACCCTTGTCCTAAAGCAATTGATATTTATATGCGCGATGAGAGAAGTGACCCTTTACATCGTGATAAACATGGCATGAACGCATTCGACATGCTGAATATGTCATCGCGCACTGGGTATAAAGAAGCTGACGCAAACATAGAATTGGTCAGATCGAAGCTGACGGCGCAAGTAAAGCGTATACATGGCTATGACTACTTTGATTTGGCTGCTAAATCAAAGGGCCTTAGACTTAACTAGGTTTACCCTGAAATAGCTTTGAACAGAGCTAGGGCCTCTTCGCGCGCTTGCTTGTGATCTACAATCGGGTCTGGGTAGTCACAGTCGTGGTCTGTTTCCCATGGCGCGTGCAGATATTTATCGGGCAGGGATGCGATCTCGGGCACCCAGCGTCGTACATAATTCCCTTCAGGATCAAATTTTTGCCCCTGTGATACTGGGTTGAATATGCGGAAATAAGGCGCGGCATCGGCGCCGCAGCCTGCAATCCATTGCCAGCTTGCACTGTTATTGGCAAGATCAGCATCGACAAGTGTATCCCAGAACCAACGCTCGCCATGTTTCCAATGTAGCAGCAAGTCTTTAACCAAGAACGAGCCAACAATCATGCGCACACGGTTATGCATGTAGCCTGTCGCCCATAGCTCACGCATACCTGCATCTACAATCGGATAGCCCGTCATGCCTTTTTGCCAGCGTTCCAGCGCCTCATCGTTTTTATGCCATTCGAAGTTATTGAATTTCTCCTGTAACGGCTCTTCGGGAAGTGTCGGGAAATGGTAGAGCAGATTGTTTGAAAATTCACGCCAGCCGAGCTCGCTACAGAATGTTTCGCCGTCTGTCTCTGCGTGTTCGGCAATCATGACCTGACGTGCTTTGTGCCAAACTGTGCGCGGTGAAATTTCGCCGTAATGTAAATGCGGTGATAGACGGGACACGTTTAGTTTGTCAGGGAAGTTGCGACCCTCTTTATAGCCGCGCAAACCTTGGTCCAGAAAATCTTCCAAGCGCTGCATGGCGCCGTCTTCACCCGGCGTCCATTCCTTATCCATAGTGTCATACCATTTTATTGAGGGCATTAAGCCCAGATCATCAATGCTGACGGCACCCTTGGGCGCATCACCATAGGTCAGACGTTCTGGCGCTGAAATAGGGTGGGGTGGTTCACCATTATTGGCAAGGCAGCCCTTTTTATAAAACGGTGTGAAAACTTTGTAAGGTGTATCATCATCTTTGTGCGTGTCCCACGGCTCCCAGAGAAGCGAGCCGTTAAAGCTTTTAACATCGAGGCCGTCATCTTTCAGGGTTTGTTTGATGGTTTTGTCGCGTTCTGTGCGCCATGGCTCGTAACAGCGATTCCAGTACACGGCTTGCGCGCCTGCGGATTTGGCAATCTTGGGGATGATATCCGCCGCATCGCCTGCAAAGACTGACAGATGACCTGATAGGCTGTCATTCAGCTTGTTCAGGCTTTGATGCAGCCACCAGCGACTGGCACCGCCCATTTTATAATCGCCTGAATTCACGTCATCCAGAATATACACGGGAATGACATGGACGCCTTGCTCGTAAGCGGCGTGTAGCGCAGGGTTATCTTCGCGCCTCAGGTCTTGACGAAACCAAACAATGATAGGTTTGCTCACAATACGATCCTTCTAAAAACTAAACTCTATCTACCATTGTATAAAAAAAGCCGGATCAAAGTGAACCGGCTCTTCATTAAGTTTTTGTAATGATTATCCATCGGAGGTAATGGTGCTGATCAAATCATTCAGAGCTTCATCAGCACTCAGGTTATCAACCTGACACGTACCGGCCGCATCGTGGCCGCCGCCGCCATGCTGCAGCATCAATTGACCGACATTGGTCTTGCTGGTGCGGTTCAGGATGGATTTACCAACGGCAAACACTGTGTTTTGCTTGTTCTTACCCCATAGGATATGCATGGAGATATTAGTCTGCGGATACAGCGCATAAATAATAAAACGGTTGCCTGCCCAAATCGTATCTTCGCGGCGCAAATCCAGTACGACCAAATTATCATGCAGTGTAGAGCAGCGCTGAATTTGTTCTTTGCACTTTTCTTCATGGTCAAAATACAGATCAACACGCTCTTTCACGTCAGGCATTGCCAGCACTTCATCAATCGTGTTGGTTTCGCGGATCGCATCGATCAGCTTCATCATCAAATCATAGTTAGAGATGTTAAAGTCACGGAAGCGGCCCAAACCCGTACGGGCATCCATAATGAAGCTAAGAAGTTCCCAGCCTTTAGGGGTCAGAATGTCTTCTTTGGAAAAGGCGGCAGAGTCGGCCTTATCAACGGCAGCCATCATATCGGCAGATACATTTGAAAGCTGTGCGTTGGCGGCACCGTCAAAATAATCATAAACAACGCGTGCCGCTGAAGGGGCGGAAGCATCAATCACATGGTTATCATGCGCTTCGTTACGTTCTGCCTCACTGGCATGGTGGTCAAAACATAGGTAAACGCCATCAACATAGGGCAGGTTGGTCGTGATATCATTCTCGGTTACCTCGATAACCCCGTCCTGCATATCTTTCGGGTGAACGAATTTAATGTCATCAATAAGACCAAGTTCCTTGAGAATAACCGCACAGACAAGTCCATCCATATCACTACGTGTGATAAGGCGGTATTTCTTGTTAGCTTCAGGTTTGATCTTTGCGTGAGTAGCCATGTTTCCCCTCGTGAATTAAGTACACAAATGTATGCCCGAAATTGAGCTATATGATATCTTAATAATATAACTATAACGCAGGGTTAACAGATCAAGAATTAAGCAGAAGCTGCTTCGTCTTCCTTATCCTCTTTTTTGGACTTGGATTTCTTTTTCTTGCTGTCTTTATCGGCGTAGACAAATTTCGGATCTTTGTTGTTTTCGACAGTTGTCTCTTCAACAACAACCTCTTCCAGATTTTCAATGTCAGGCAGTTCGTACATTGTATCCAGCAGAAGGTTCTCAAGGATTGAGCGTAGTCCGCGAGCACCAGTCTTACGCTCGATAGCTTTCTTGGCAATCGCCTTCAAAGCACCGTCTGTAAAGCGCAGGTCAACATTTTCCATGCTGAATAGCTGTGCATACTGTTTCGTCAGCGCGTTCTTTGGTTCTGTCAGGATCTGGATCAAAGCATCCTCGTCCAGCTCTTCCAGAGTAGCGATGATCGGCAGACGACCAATAAATTCAGGAATAAGACCATAGCGCTGCAGATCTTCCGGCTCGACTTCTCTTAACAGTTCGCCAGTCTTACGCTCGTCAATGTCTTTAACATCGGCGCCAAAACCTATTGTTGTACCGCGACCGCGATCGGCAATGATTTTATCCAGCCCCGCAAAAGCACCACCACAAATGAACAGGATGTTCGCTGTATCAACTTGCAGGAATTCTTGTTGTGGGTGCTTACGGCCACCTTGAGGAGGAACCGCAGCCACTGTGCCTTCCATCAGTTTCAACAATGCCTGCTGAACACCTTCACCAGACACGTCACGTGTGATGGATGGGTTGTCTGACTTACGGCTGATCTTATCGATCTCATCGATGTAAACGATACCGCGCTGTGCGCGTTCTACGTTGTAATCAGCACCTTGCAGCAGTTTTAGAACGATGTTTTCAACGTCTTCACCAACATAACCGGCTTCTGTCAATGTTGTCGCGTCCGCCATAGTGAAGGGAACGTCCAGAATACGAGCTAGTGTCTGCGCCAGAAGTGTTTTACCACAACCTGTAGGGCCACAGAGCAGGATATTGGATTTGGCAAGCTCGATATCGCCGCCGTTACCTTGGGCGTGTTCCATACGCTTGTAGTGGTTGTGAACCGCAACAGACAAGACGCGCTTCGCACGCTTCTGACCAATAACGTAGTCATCAAGAACAGACATGATTTCGCTAGGAGCAGGAACGCCTTCGCCTGAACGGACGATAGATGTCTTGTCTTCTTCGCGAATGATGTCCATGCAAAGTTCGACACACTCATTACAGATAAACACGTTTGGACCTGCAATCAGTTTGCGGACCTCGTGTTGGCTCTTCCCACAGAAGGAACAGTAGAGAGTGTTTTTGCTGTCGCTGTCGGATTTTGACATAGTGGAAATACCCTTTGTGTATGTCTAGAAATATGAATCGTCTTTCCAATGTAGCCTTGCTGCATAAAGACTTGCAAGCCCCTTTAGTATTGAAATAGTGTTATTCTCCACAAACACCAAGATTTTTTGCCTGAAAAAGGGCTGGAGCGTGCGATTTTTATGTCTGTAGAAACTCTGGAAGAACTGACCGAGAATTTTTCTCTCTTCGATGATTGGGAAGAGCGTTACCGTTATCTTATCGATATGGGCCAGAATTTGCCACCCATAAGTGATGATTTGAAGACAGATGATAAAATCGTACGTGGCTGCACGTCACGTGTATGGCTGGTAACGAAAATCGAAACATCCGATGATGGTACCAGGCGCCTGACATTTGTGGCGGATAGCGATGCTATGATCGTGCGCGGTCTGATCGCTATATTAATGGTGGCATATAATAATAAGTCAAAATCCGATATCGAAGCGGTGAAGATCGATGACTGGTTCGAAAGCCTTGGTTTAAGTGCTCATTTAAGTCCTAGCCGGCGTAACGGTTTTTTCTCAATGGTAGAGCGGATAAAGGCTGAAAGCTTGCTGCTTTAATTTTATATAATATCTGCCCGATACCCCCTTGACCATGATTGCGCGAAGCCTTTATGCTGAGCCCAATTATAAACATAAAGAAAGGGAGCCTCGATGACTAAGATGTCACCATCACTACAATCCGCCGTAGAAGAATTAAAAGACAATCTATCAGAAATGGTGGAAGACGCCGCAGTGCAAATCCACAAAGTACAAGAGCGTATGGAGGATTTGCAAAAGCAGATCGTAGCCGAACAAGCCGTCGTAAGCGGTAAGGTCGAAGATATGGTTAAAGTCGCACAAGAGTGGGATGAGTTGCCGGAAGACATTTCTGACGATGTAAAGGCGGCATTGATCTACTACATTCAGACAGTAGAAATGGCGGAAAGCCACTTTAAAGGCACTGTTCTGCAAGATTTCATGGAACGTTGGAAGGTTGAGTCACAGGACGACACAATCGTTGAATCTGTTCAGGCCGCGATGAATGTGTTCCAAAATGATTTAAGAGATCTGGCCGCAAAGCAACAGCAGATTGCGGTGGAAATGCAATTCAATAATCCGATGCCATTCCCGCCGGGTACACCAATGCTGCGCGCAGTAGCTGTGCCGCCTGAAGCTGGTGAGACAGAATGGCAAGTGGCGATTGTACCATTTATGGTTGATGAAAATCTGGATTTCCAGACAGATGACCTGCCGTTTGAATTCTATGTTGGCGCCTACGTGAAAGGCGAAGGTATGTCCGATGATTTCAACATGAGTGCAAACGTAACTCGTCTGACAACAAAAGGTGAGCCGGTTGTGTTCTCCTTTGAAGGTGATGCCACTATGGGTGACAAGATGTTGTTCGTTGTCGGCCACGTTGAGCAAAACGGTAAGCCAGTCAGCCCGATCGCAGCACCGCCATCACTTTTGAAAAATCAGGGCCCAAGTCTGGAACAGCCACAAGAGCAGCCAGGTCCAAAAGGTCCACGTCTGTTGAACTAAGGTTTATAAAGTTTAAAAATAAGCAAAGCGCCTTCGAAAGAGGGCGCTTTTTTTTGTGACTGCGTATAAACGCGCAACATTATTATAGATATTTAGAAGCTATATAGATTAAGAAATATTTAGAAAGGTGACCCAAATGAAATCTCTACATTGATAAAAAAAATTATAAACAGTAGTTAG
>DUBU01000017.1:80619-98679 GCA_012960155.1 Micavibrio sp.
TTATTATAGATATTTAGAAGCTTTATATAGCTAAAGGCACCGCATATGCAGGTGCCCTTAGCCGGAAGTCTCCCAGTAGCCTCCGCGAAGCACACTAGTAGAAAAATTACCCGCTGTCAAAGAATACGGAAATAAAATATGTTAAAATTATTCTGCAGAGTCAGATTCTAACTCTTCGCTGTCATCGTTGTCGTCAGATACTTCTTTAGAATCAGTATCTTCTTCCGATGCGGCGTCGTCAGAAGTTTCTGCGCCATCTGTGGATGTTTCTCCGCTTGAGTGGCTGATACTACGCAAAATTGTCGCAAATTGCTCGTCCGCTTCTTCATGTTCAGCGCCAATCAGCTGGGCACGCACGGTCATAACAGAGTTTTCGCCAACCCAGAGACTAGCAGAATAGATCTGAACATTTTGACCGTTCGGCGTAGGACCTGCGCCCATAATGCCGCCAACAACGTAATCATCATGTTCTTTGTATGAAGTGTTATAGGTCTCTAATTCAGCGATGCCCGGCTGTGCCATTAATGTCGCTGACATCATGTCTCTGTTATATTCTTGTAGAATATTCTCGGATACAGGGCGACAGCTTAGGTAAAAGTTGATCGTGGCATCCAGATCATACACCTTGGTGTAGCTCTGCATGATCTCACAGCGATCCGGAATTTGTGGGTGGCAGCGCTGTGTATCAACAGGCTCTGATGGCAGTGAAATCATAAAGTCACAGCCCTCAGGTTGGTATTTGTAATCTTCCGCCATAGCAGGGGAGATCATCAGAAATGTTGCGCATAGGACGCTAAGCCACTTTTGCATTTTGTGAATCCTTTGTTGGTGTCCAGTGTTGCGGGTCAGCCTTGACTTGTTCACGGTCTGCTAGAGATTTAACTTCACCCAGATCAGGCAGCCATACATATGGAATGCCTTTTTTCTCGGCATACGTGAACTGCTTCTGGATTTTCTGGGCACGGTGGAACATCTCTACATTAAAGCCACGCTGTCTAAGTATACGGGCAATCTTGCGCGCTTCCTCCGCGTCTTCCTCTTTAGGGAGTGTCATCAGAATATCGGCAGGGCTCTTGCGGCTAGTGTCGAACTTGCCTTGCTGACGCAGGCGATCAAACAAGCGAGAGAAGCCAATAGAAATGCCAACGCCCGGCAGCGCCTTGTTAATGTAACTGCCTGCCAGATCATCATAGCGGCCGCCCGAACAGATTGAGCCATACCCTGGATCTTCGACAAATACAGTCTCGTAAACAGTGCCTGTGTAATAATCCAGGCCACGCACGATAGACAGGTCCGCCACAGCTGCGCCTTCTGGCAGGTCTTTCAGGTAGTCCATTACATATTGCAATTCTGAAAGTCCCTCAGCCATCATCTCGCCTTTTGCTTCGACGGATGACAAATTTTTGTTCGTTGCAAGCTTTAGGATTTCATCAATATTAGAGTTGCTTAGGCCAGTTTCTTGAAGTAGTTTTTTAACAGCATCTTCCCCAATCTTTTCAATTTTGTCGATCGTGCGCGTAACATCGACTTTCTGTTCATCAGAAATACCGAGTGCATCTAGCAAGCCGAGCAAAATTTTTCTGTTACTGATACGCAGCTGGATTTTCTCGCCAGCCATTCCCGGCAAGGCTGAGAGCGTTTCCCAGATAATCGCCGGCATTTCGGCATCAAAGTGCAAGGGCAGGGCATCTACGTTGATCACATCGATATCGCATTGGTAAAATTCGCGGAAACGTCCTGCTTGCGGACGCTCGCCGCGCCATACGCGCTGCATTTGATAACGTTTGAACGGAAACACCAGGTCATTGAAGTGCTGTGCCACATAGCGCGCCAGCGGAACAGTCTGGTCAAAGTGAAGTGCCAAGCGGGCTTCGCTATCGTCATCGTCCTCTTTGTGCAGGCGCTCCAGCACGTAAATTTCCTTATCGACTTCGCCCTTGGCACGCAGCACATCGAGTTCTTCTACGGACGGGGTCTCTATAGAACAGAAACCATACGATTCGAATACCTTACGAATATGGTCAAACCATTGCTGTTCGACAAATCTTTCCTCCGGTAACCACTCAGGATAACCGCTGATCGCTTTAGGCTTATAAACTGATTTTTTATCTTTGCTCATGATCTATCCTACATAGCTGAAAACCCACAGAAATCATAGCCTTTATCAGGGAGATATTCAGGGGATTTAAAAATGTCATAAATCCATACCATAATCATTTGCATTTCAGTTATTTTTATGGTCGATTGCTTATATTACAAAAAATAAAAAACAGAACAGGGTAATAACTATGGGTAAGCTTCGTAAATGGGCGATATCATCTTTGGCTGCGGCGTTCACGACGGTTGCGGGCGCTTCTGCAGGCGATGTAAGTACAGGTGATGCGTTCCAGTATCCCAGCACAATTGCCCCGCAAACAGCAGCCGATTACTATTACAATGAAGGCCCGTTGACACCGTACAGTATGGCTCCTGTTCAGGTCAGGTTGCTCCTTGTTCTTGATGCCAGTTCTTCTATGAGTTCCAGCGAATATAGCGTGCAGATTAATGGCGTTGCTAATGCGCTGACTTCCGACACTGTAAAGAATTCTTGGTTCGGCGTTGGTGAGGACAGAGATACAGGGCCAATTGAATCAATTGCTATAGGCGTTGTTGTGTTCGATTCAAGCGGTCGTATGCGTATACCTTGGGTCGATTTTCGCCGTGATGATCCTAATCTCGACGAGCGTCTTGAGCTGTTCGCGGAGAATGTCAGATTTCTTGCGGCCAGCCGTCAGACTTATAATAACGGTGCCACCCATATAGGTGAGTCGTTGATTATGGCGGCACGCATGTTCGAAAATGCCCCATGGGAAAGCTACTCCCGTGATGTTATTGACCTTTCGGGTGATGGCGAAAACAATGGCGGACGCGACATGGTGCGCGCGAAACAGACACTCGCCGGCATGAATGTTACGATCAACGGCTTGGCCATTATCAATGAAGACCAAGAGCTGGATACGTGGTACGAGAATAATTTGATCACGCGTGCAGACGAACAGACTTCTGCCTTCCCGGGCCGTGTTTGGGTTGTTGCGCGCAATGAGCTGTCCGCAGGTGAAAACACAGCTGAAGCCTATCAGTATTTTCAGGATCAATTCGAGCTTGCACTACGTGAGAAGCTTGTCTGGGAAGTTGCTGGCATTCAGTTGAATGAGAGACTGCCATCACAAAGGTTCACAGATTACGGCGCGTTTTCAACAGGCGACAGCGTATCGGTACAGCCAATTTCTTTCGTATTCCGCTAGTTTTTTGAAATTTACGATCCGAATCGTATTGACCCGTCATTTTTTCTGTGACAGGCTCAGCTATTAAATAAATAAAAATAATAATAAAAAGAAAAAAATGAAAAACAGGAGAGGATTTTTGCGATGGGCTTTCGCGAGCGCTGTGGCTACGGCTATGGCTTTTGCACCGGCACCTTCAATCGCACAGGACACGCAACCCACTAGTACGTTTAACGCGACTAGGGATTACGCGCACCCGACTTTAGCGTCTGAAAGTACAGAACCCGTCACAATGCAATTAGGTCTGGCCATGGATACAAGTGCATCCATGTCTGACGAAGAATATGCCTTACAACTAAGAGCGACTGCCCATGCCTTGAATTCTAGGCTCGTGCGCAGCGCAATCAAATACCGTGGCTCTGTCTCGGTATTTGTTATCGATTTCGGTACGACGGCCAGACTTCGTATGGGCTGGGTTGATCTGCGTGCTGAAGATCTGAACGATTATCCGCATTACAACATGGGTTACACAGGACAGTACGGTGAAGATGTGCGCCTATCGGACACACCTGACAGACTGGATATGCTGGTACAGGAAATACTGGCTATGCCACGTTTAGAAAGCGGATCTACACGTATCTGGACAGGAATGCAGCTGAGTGAAGAGATGTTCTCTAACGCGCCTTGGATGCCTGTTGAAGGTCGTGTGCTCGATATCTTTGGCGATGGTACGCCTGACGATCAAATGACGACAAATGTAATGCGTCAGCGCCTTGCTGATATCGGGGTGACGATCAACGGCTTCGCGATCGTAAATGATGTGCCTACATTGGAGGAGAATTACCAACGCAATGTTGTGACACTGGATAACACACCGGGCGAATGCTTTAGCTACACGTTCAATCTGAATGCGGATTACCAGCTGCCGCGCACCGAAGAGTGGTGTATTGACAGCATTCCGGGGCGCGTCTGGGCGATGGCGAGAAACGTTGAATCCCGCAATAACGGATCAGGTAATGTTCTGGCGTTCTATGACGAAGTCACGATGGCTATGAAACAAAAGATCAGTGTCGAACTGGCGGGCTTGGAAGGCTATATGCGCATTCTGGCAGAGTTAGGACAGGAGCCTGAATTGCCAGTGCCATTGCTGCCACCGATCACCGGCAACGAGCCATCATAATCTAGATATTTTTCTCATCGAATAATTCAGCGATGCTGTTGATTAGCGCGCTGCCAAGCTCGTCCGCATCAGCAATTGTCAGCGCACGGTCGTAGTACCTTGTGACATCATGGCCAATACCGATTGCTGTAAGCTCGACTTTAGAATGGTTTTCAATCCATGCAATCACATTGCGCAGATCGCGTTCCAGAATATTCGACGGATTAACCGAGAGCGTTGAATCATCAACAGGCGCACCATCGGAAATGACCATCAGGATTTTGCGCTGCTCGCCGCGAGCTGCCAAACGGTTGTAAGCCCAAGCGAGCGCCTCGCCATCGATATTTTCTTTCAGAATGCCTTCCTTTAGCATAAGGCCAAGGTTGCGGCGGGCGCGGCGCAGTGGGCTGTCTGCAGCCTTGTAGATAATATGACGCAGGTCATTCAGACGACCGGGGTGTGGTGGGCGGTTGTTCTCTATCCACAGATCGCGCGCTTTACCGCCTTTCCAGGCACGCGTGGTAAAGCCGAGGATTTCGACTTTTACGCCGCAGCGCTCCAACGTGCGCGCCAGAATGTCCGTACACATGGCGGCAATCGCAATTGGTCTGCCACGCATAGAGCCTGAGTTATCAATCAGTAGCGTGACAACAGTGTCACGGAACTCGGTTTGCGTTTCCTGCTTATAAACCAGAGGCACAGAAGGGTTCGCTACTATGCGTGCAAGGCGTCCTGTATCCAGCGTGCCTTCTTCCAGATCAAACTGCCAGCTGCGTTGTTGCTTTGCCATCAAGCGGCGCTGTAGACGGTTAGCAAGGCGCGTAATCAGGCTTTGAAGATGTGAAAGCTGGTGATCAAGCATTGCGCGCAGGCGATCAAGCTCCTCGGGTTCGGCAAGTTCTTCTGCCGTTACGATCTCGTCATAGACTGTTGTATAGACGTTATAGAGGTTGTCAGGGCCTGGCAGGTATCCGTCGGGGCGCTCGGCTTTAGAAGGCGAGTCCATAGACGGATCGGCATCTTGTTCTACGGTGTCTTCGGCAACATCTTCCATGCCGCCCATTTCGGCTTCGCCACTGTCTTCGGCATTTTCGCTGTCCTGATCACCTTCATCGCCTTGGGCTTCGTCAGCATCATTATCATCGTGCCTGTCATCTGAAGGCTGGTTTTCTTCTTCTTGGGCTTTGGGTTCGTGGTCTTCGTCGCCGTCTTCTTCGCGGTTTTGTTCCTCAGTCTCTGTACCGACATCCATATCCATACGCGCGATGATGTCTTTGGCCGCCTTGGCAAAACCGTTCTGATCGTTCAGGTGGCCCTTAAGCGCTTCGAAACCGTCTTTGCCAAGATGTTCATCGAGCCATGGCTGCCACAGACTCTGTAGTTTCTTAGCCGCCTCAGGCGGTTCTTCATTCGTTAGAGCTAGGCGCGCGAGTATATGAAGAGAGTCGGCCATGTTACCGTCATCGCGTTCGGTATAGTTACCAACCCCGAGCCGCTTACATTTTTCTGTCAGCGTTGCATTCAAGTTTTGGGCAACACCGCGCATGCGGTTCGAGCCCAGTGATTCAATGCGCGCTTGTTCTAATGCATCAAACGCAGCTTGTGCTGTCAAATCCAGCGGGGCGTTGCGGCGATGCTCGTCTTTATCGTGATACTGCATCCGCAGCGCCTTGGCGTCGGCGTTCCCGCGCACCAATTTTGTGCTGGTCTCGTTTAGGTCGTGTTCGGGAACGGGCAGGGTGGCCGCCAAGTGATCATACTGCTTGGTATTGATCGGGCTTTCGTTGGCTGAGAAAGTTACGCTGATATCTTTCTTGCGCGCCAGCGCGCGCAACGTTGCTGCCGTCGCATTCTTGAATTTTTCTAGTTTTTTTTGATCGTTCTTTTCAGGCACCGTTAAATCTCAACGCCGAAGCATCTCTGATAGTACTCGTTAATTGTCGGGCGCTCGGTCTCGTCACATTTGTTCAAAAAGCTCAGCTTGAATGCGAATTCACGGTCATTGAAAATCTTGGTGTTTTCAATCCAGCTAAGAACTGTGCGCGGTGACATAAGCGTAGAGATGTCGCCATTAATAAAGCCCTGACGGGTCATGTCAGCCACACTAACCATAGCTGACAGTTCTTCTTTGCCTTCTGCGTTATCAAGCTCCGGATGCTTCAGCAGCATGATCTGGACTTCTTCGTCGTGCTCTAGATAGTTCAGCGTCGTAACGATGTTCCAGCGGTCAAGCTGTGCTTGGTTAAGCTGTTGGGATCCATGATATAGACCTGTCGTATCGCCCAGTCCAATTGTATTGGCTGTTGCGAATAGGCGGAACGCAGGGTGAGGGCGGATAACTGTATTCTGATCGAGCAGCGTAAGGCGCCCTTCGGCTTCCAGGACGCGCTGGATAACGAACATGACATCAGGACGACCTGCATCATATTCATCGAATACAAGCGCAACAGGATTTTGTAGTGCCCAAGGCAGCAAGCCTTGCTTGTATTCCGTGATCTGTTTGCCTTCTTTTAGGACAATCATGTCCTTACCCAGAAGATCAATACGACTAACATGACTATCAAGGTTGATACGCACACATGGCCAGTTCAGGCGCGCCGCGACTTGTTCAATATGCGTGGATTTACCTGTACCGTGGTAGCCCTGAATCATAACGCGACGGTTATTGGTGAAGCCGGCAAGTACAGCAACAGTCGTGTCATGATCAAACTTATAGGATTTATCTATCTCTGGTACGTTCGGATGTTCGTAACTGAACGCAGGGATTTCCCAATCCAGATCAATGCCAAACACTTCGCGAGCACTTACCTTTGTGTCAGGAATTGTTGTGTGTTTGGCGCTGTTGGCCATAAGTGTCGTCACGTCAAAGGATGACTGGAATTCACTTTCACGATTTTTGTTTTCTTTTGTGGTGTCTTGTTTTGTCTTGTCAGTCACTATAGAGCCTAGTCTTTGATTTTTTCATACTTATCATAGGCGAGCTTCAGGATTGTGTAAGACATATTGATGCTCTTTAGCATATCTTCCGCCTTCTTGTCGCCTTGGTTGATATCCGGATGATACCGTTTCACCAACTCCTTATATTTGGCTTTTATAGTAGGCAGGTCAAGTGGTGGTTTTAACCCCATAATGGCCATGGCTTCATGTTCTGGTGTGTTTTCCATGAAAGGGCTGTTAAAGCGGACTTTTTCATCCTCGGGCTTTTTGTCCGTATAATTATAAAACTGCCATGCTTTGGTGCGTAGATAGTCTTCGGCGTTCTCTTTACCCTTGCTGAACTTCCATGTAGGGCGATCCCATAGATTGGATCGGGTGACGTGATCTTCGATATCGCTTTGCGCCATACCTGAAAAATAGTCCCATGCCTTGTTGTACTCCGTAATATGCGTTTGGCAGAAATTGTAATGACCATCTAGTGAGCGGTCTTTTGGTGCGCGAAACTCGGCGTGATCCATACAGCCGGGCATTTCGCACATAACACTTTTAGCCGCTGGCTTTTCGTCATCGGCATATTCAGCAGAGTTAGGTTTTAAGTGTATTTTAGGCATCTTTATAATTATGTTGTTTGTAGGCGAATTAGGCAAGTTTTTTGCACTATGAAAAAATGAACTGATTAAGAAGGGGCGAAAATCTCATGAATATGGAAGAACGAATTAAGCAAGCTATTTCTAATAATTTACAACCCCAGGTAGTCAAGGTGGTTAACCAGAGTCATAAGCATCAGGGGCATAGCGGTGATGACGGTAGCGGAGAGAGCCATTTTGACCTGTATATTGTGTCTAAGCTTTTGCAGGGAAAGAACAGGGTAGAACGCCATCGTATGATTTTTAGCATTTTGCAAAACGACATTGAAACACTGCCGCATGCCTTATCTGTCAAAGCTTTAGCGCCTGACGAGGTTTAGTGCTTTAATATTCGAAAAATCTTAAATACACCTTTAGGTTGCTGGATGTTCTGTTTTTGTTTATGATCACACACATCAGCAGTCGGGAGGAATGCCCCTGACTGTTTTGCTTTAAACTTATTGTGTGTGATGGGAATGACGATGACAGATGAAATTGATACAAGCAGTACGCTGGTCAGCAGAAATATTACAGTATTAGGACGCAGAACGTCTGTTAGGCTGGAGCCTGAGATGTGGAGTTCTCTGCGCGAGATTGCAAAAAGAGAGAGTTGTAAGATTCACGATATATGTTCTTTGATACAGCTTCGCAAAAATCCTAGGACATCGTTAACTGCGGCTATCCGTGTTTTCCTGATGCTGTATTACAGAGCCGCGTCAACAGAAGAGGGCCATGTCAAAGCAGGGCACGGTAACTTTAATCAAATGATTTCACGGGCGCGTATGAATTGCGAGACGCTGGATACTCTAAAGGCGCAAGGACGTGAAAGTAGGGTGCAAGGTTCTCCTGAAAAACAGAATGTTGCGGAAGACACAGAAGAAGACTATGAGACAGATAGCGTTTCTGCTATGCCAGCCCCAGAAGTCACAAATATACCAAAATCGGATTTAAGTCAGAGAGCCGCAACTATCTAAGCGGCTTCACGACCCATCTTTAAGAATTTTTGATGACGCTGCTGTACCAGCTTATCACTGCTGATATTTGATAGATCGTCCAGAGCGTTCTCAATCTGCATACCGACTGAGGCGATTGTCTCTTCTTTCTTACGGTGTGCGCCGCCTACAGGCTCAGCTATGATGCCGTCAATCAGCTTCAATTGATACAAATCTTGCGCTGTAAGCTTCAGGGCAGCTGCAGCGTCATTTGCGTGCTCTGCACTGCGCCACAGAATCGATGCACAGCCTTCAGGTGAAATAACGGAGTATATTGAGTGTTCCAGCATATAAACCTTATCAGCCGTCGCAATAGCAATCGCACCACCTGAACCGCCTTCGCCGATAACAACGGAAACGATTGGCGTTTTAACACGCAAACAAGTTTCAATAGATTTCGCGATAGCTTCTGCCTGGCCGCGCTCTTCAGCACCAACGCCAGGATATGCGCCCGCTGTATCAACTAAAGTGATGACAGGGATTTGGAATTGCTCAGCCATCTTCATCAGGCGCTGAGCTTTACGGTAGCCCTCAGGGCGAGCCATACCGAAGTTACGCTTGATGCGGCTTTCTGTATCGTTACCTTTTTCCTGACCTAGAATTACGCAGGAACGGCCTTTAAAGCGGCCAAGGCCAGCTGGCAAGGCATCGTCTTCACCGAAGTTACGATCACCAGCCAAAGGCGTGAAATCTTCAATCAGGCCGTCGATATAGTCCAGAAAATGTGGCCTATCCTGGTGACGTGCTACTTGTACTTTTTGCTGTGCTGTCAGCTTGCTGTAGGTCTGCTGCAGCAGACGATCAGCTTTACCCTGCATACGGGTGATCTCGTCAGCAATGTTCATGGAGTCATCACCGGTTACATTTCGTAGCTCGGCGATCTTCGCTTCCAGTTCCAGTACAGGTTTTTCAAATTCCAGATTACTCATGACAATCTCGCTCTTTAAAAGTCGATTTCTTGTTATTGAAAGTAGTTAGATAGCAAATCAGGCAGACAATTACAATGCATCGTCTGCCTGATTTATAAAACTGTTAACCGAGGTTATATACCCAGAATTACTTAGAACCTGTTTTTTTGGCGAGCGGGTGCTTGCCTTCAACAGTTTCTTTGGCTTTATCGCCAATAATATGAGTGTATACCTGTGTAGTTGCGATATCCGCGTGCCCCAGCATTTTCTGGACTGAACGAAGATCTGCACCATTGCTGAGCAGGTGAGTCGCAAATGCGTGACGCAGGATGTGCGGGCTAACGCGATCTGCATCGATCTCTGCTGCATCAGCAAGATCTTTCAGAAGCTGTGCGAAGCGCTGACGTGTCAGGTGACCGCTCTCGGATGTACGAGAAGGGAACAACCACTGTGCTTGCTGACCTTTATCATCAAGGCCAATGTGCTGCTTGCGAACGTCGAGGTAGCTCTTGATCGCTGTTTGCGCTGATTCACTAATTGGAACCATACGCTCACGACCTGCTTTACCAGCAACCATCAGAAACTCGAGGTTCTCACCCAGAGCTGAAAGTGGCAGACCAACCAGTTCTGATACACGCAAACCTGTTGCGTAAATCATTTCCAGCAAACACACCAAACGTACACTATCGGCACCACCGCCTTGTCCGGCAGTTTTAATTAATTTATCAACTTCTGCTTCGCTCAAAGTCTTAGGCAGAGTGCGAGTCTGTTTTGGTGACTCGATTGTCGTTGTCGGATCATCCTTACGGACGTCTTCTGAAACCAGATAGCGGTAGAACTGACGCAGCGCAGACAAACGGCGCGCAACAGTGCGAGTAGCAATCTGGTTTTTGTTAGAACCTTTTGTGTGAATCTTGTTGGCAAGATCATCAAGGTAGAACTTGATTTCGTCTGCCGTCGCATCGATAACTTCTTTTTTGTTTTTCTCACGCAAAAACAGGCTGAAATCTGCAAGATCTCGCCAGTAAGCTTGACGTGTGTTCATTGCCGCACCACGTTCTGTGGTGAGCATATCGAGGAAAGAATCGACCATCGGATGTAGATCCGGCTTCTCTTTTGGTGGACGACCTGGACGTGCCATTTTGTAGTTCTCCTTTAATATTACTCAAAACCCAGCATGACTTCATTGGCCAGGCTTTGGGCTTCTTTTGTTAACCCCACTGTTATAAGACTATCCAGAACTTGTCCCAGTAAAGCTCCGTCTATTGCGGACGGTTTTAGTGGTTCAAGCAGAATAGAGCTTATAAGAACGGTCTCGCCTAAACGTTTATCTTTTTTTGACTCGGCAAGGCGCTCTAGTAAGCCGCTTAAAGGCATTACATAATCGTCAGTGGGTGTCAAGCCCTCTTGTTTTTCATAAACAATCTTGGGCACATAATTATGTAATTTTCGACTCTTGTCAAGTTTTTCATAAATAATGTTCGTAAGATGTTGTTGATGCGAAAGGTTGCCTTCAACTTCTTCTTCTTTATCAATGGGTTGCAAGAGTTTATCTAAAGAAATGTCTGAATTTAACAAAGCTGCGTAATCCGTAGCAGACAACTGGTCGTAGGTTGTCGGCAAATTATTGTGCGATGCAATCCATCTTTCGGCCCAGCTATCAGGAATAGGGGTAATTGTATGCGTAAAAACCCTGATTCCCGTGCGAATCATAGAATCAGAGATCGAATCAGGTGATAGACTCTTGAAGATATCCAGAAACGGCCAGAGAGCAGCATTACCATACTCGTCTTCCAGCTGGATCGCCTTGGTCAGAATGGTCTTCATCTCTTCAACATTGCCACTAGCAAAATAGAGATAAGGCAAACGTTTCCACCCGCCGACATTGGCATAAGCCTTTAAGCTTGTCTCACGGCTGCCAACGATATCTTCACCCAGAGTGTTGTAGTAATCCGTCAATTCCTGCACGGATATAAGACCACGACGAGCTGATTCAACATTGAGGCGGAAGCGGGCTTCTTCACTGATTGTGGGGCTATCTAGCAGCAATCTCACAACATGATGCGGCATCTTCTGGGCATCACTGATGTTAAAGCCTGAAAAATCAATACGGTTATCGGCGTGCAGCACCGCAATTGTAAGGGGGGAAAGGTCTTTTAGGTCATCCGCACTATCAGCCTTATATATGTATTTCTGATTGGAAACCGCTTTTTCCAGCGTTTTTGTTTCGAGTTTGACGTTACCCAAATCAGGGCGATCCTTTTCAGGTACGTTTTTTAACAGAATAACGCTGCAGATTTTTTCCATTTGTTGCCAAAAAGTCACACTCTTGAAGCGCTCCATGACGACTTGCGTCTCAACACAGGCAAGTGGCATCTGACGGCTATACATCAAGGCATAAACGCCGGCACGGGCGTAACGCTCATGGTAAGGCTCGGCATGATTGCGGGAGTATATGGTGGCTGCTTCTTGATAAAAACCCAGTTCCAGAAGCTTCTCAAGGCGCAGTGTCGTTAGGTCCATACCATCTTTGGCGCGCTCGTTGTTATTTAAAAGTGTCGTGTCAGCTGTTGTTAAAAGTGCGCTTTTAAGAAGCTGCAGCAAGCTGCGATATTGCAGATTATCGTATGACGCTGACAAATACTTGATCAATTCCGAACGCTTCGTACCCATCCATAGGTCAATTCCCAAGGCACGAGAATCGTTTGGCGCGTAATAACCTTCTGTCTCCAGTAGTTTGAAATTCACATCCAGCGTACCCGGCATATCTTCGGGGGCGCGCTTAGCCTTTGGCGCATCGCTGTCTTTTTCTTTCACAGTTTCCTGTTTGGGCGCAGGGCTTTTAGGGCCAGAGCCTGCCATGCGATCATTCGCCATTGCTGACGTATAAAAGCCGCCAATAAACAAAGCGGCGGCTGAAATCAGAAAGGCGTGTTTGCCGATTGTTGTAAAGTTATGACCCATTATAAAAACGCTCATTTGGAAGAGTTTGTGAAATTGTCTGCTGCTCAACATCAACATCTGAAGACGCGATATAGGCGAAGCCGCCACCCAATACAACCAGTAAGGCCACAGCAATGATAATAATTAAGCGCATAATATCCTCTGAAAATTTTATATTCGGATTTAGTAATCTACATACATGAGAGCGCGTCAAAACGCGAGCTATATAGTAAGTAGGCTATTAAAATCCCCAATCAATTGCAATGCAAGGATTGTCTTTAAAACCATTCTCATGGCATAAGCTTGCTATGGATAAATTTGACGAAGCCAAGATCGAACGCATTAGGGACAATCTGGATAAGCCCCTGGTTATTATCGGCCTGATGGGGGCGGGTAAAACGCGCATCGGTAAACAGCTGGCCAGCACGATCGGCCTTGATTTCTATGATTCTGATGATGAAATAGAACAGGCCGCAGGTATGCCCGTCAGTGAAATTTTCGAACGTTTCGGTGAAGCATATTTCCGTGATGGTGAGCGCCGCGTCATCGAGCGTCTGGTAGACGAAAGTTACGACGCATCATCTCATTATGTGATTGCCACTGGCGGCGGCGCTATCATGACGCAGGAAACACAGGAACTGTTGCTGTCTAAAACACATCTGGTGTGGGTGCGGGCAGATATCGATGTGATGGTTGAACGCACGGCGCGCCGCGATACAAGGCCGCTTCTTAAAAATGGTGATCCGCGCGAAATCCTTACAACGCTGATGAATAAACGCTATCCAGTATATGAAAAGGCTGATATTGTGGTCGAAAGTCATAACGGACCTGTAGAGGCAGTTATGAACCAGGCTCTGGACAAAATTTACAATTTTTTACGCTATGACAACCGCCAAACAGGCTAATACTGATTCAAACGCAATTGCTGCCGTCGATATCGATTTAGGAGAGCGCTCCTACAAAATTCATATCGGTGAAAATATTTCCGGCCGCAATGTCGTCGATTACCTTCCATTTTCTATGCAAGGTCGCAGTGCCTTTGTGCTGACTGATGAGAATGTCTCAAACCCGCACGCTATGGCGCTATTCGCTGGAGTGAAAGCCGCGGGCGCACGCGATGCGCAGCTGCTTGCTATGCCGGCGGGAGAAAAAACGAAATCATATGAATTTTTGGAACGCACCCACGCATGGCTGCTCGACCATAAAATGGATCGCGGATCAATTTTGTTTGCTGTCGGTGGCGGCGTTATTGGCGATCTGGGCGGATTTGCTGCTGCAACGGCCATGCGTGGCATTGATTTTGTGCAGGTGCCGACAACATTGCTAGCGCAAGTCGACAGCTCGGTTGGTGGTAAGACGGGCATTAATACACCGCAGGGTAAAAACCTTGTTGGTGCATTCTATCAGCCCAAGACAGTTATCGCCGATATAGGCACATTGCAAACCTTGCCACGACGCGAGTTGCTGGCAGGCTATGCTGAGGTTGTAAAATACGGCCTGATCAACGATGAAGAGTTTTTTATCTGGCTCGAAAAAAGTCACGAAGATGTTCTGTCACTGAAGAGAGATGCTGTTGCCAAGGCTGTTGAAACATCATGCCGCAAGAAAGCTGAAATTGTTGCTGCTGATGAGCGGGAGCAGGGACAGCGTGCCTTGCTTAATTTGGGGCACACATTCGGTCATGCGCTGGAAGCTGCTGCACAATATGATGGGCGCTTACTGCATGGTGAGGCGGTGGCAATTGGGATGGTCATGGCATTTAAGTTGTCTGCGCGCATGGGATTATGCGATGAGGCTGATGCCGCACGCGTTGAAACACACTTAAAGACGGTTGGCTTGCCCGTTTCAGCCAATATGATTTTTCCGCCGATTGAAACCTCTGCTGAAACTTTGTGGGATTTGATGCAGGGTGATAAAAAGGCCGTCGGCGGTAAGCTTAAGTTTATTTTGTGCCGTGGTATCGGGAAATCATTTATAACCGGTGACGTAAAAAAAGAGGATGTCATTAGCATTCTCGAAGAATCATTGAATGGATAAAATCTGATGGAACTTGAACTTTTGATTTCGTGTGGTGCGATCTTTGTACTACTGCTCTTGTCAGCCTTCTTTTCTGGATCTGAAACAGCGCTGACAGCGGCTTCACGCGGGCGCATGCACAACCTTGCCAAGGAAGGCAATAAACGTGCGGAGCTGGTCAACAAGATCCGTTCTAAAAAAGACCGTATGATCGGTGCTCTTTTGCTGGGTAACAACCTTGTGAATATTCTGGCCTCTGCGCTGGCAACCAGTGTTCTAATCAAGGTGTTCGGTGAGGCTGGTGTTGTCTATGCCACATTGGTGATGACGTTACTTGTTTTGATCTTTGCCGAGGTTTTGCCAAAAACATATGCGCTGCACTTCGCGGATAAGATGGCGATGTTTATTGCGCCGATTATTAATGCCGTCACATTCATTCTGGCACCGATCGTCGGTATGATTACACGCATTGTGCGTATCGTCCTGAAAGCTGCAGGCGTTGATCTATCAATGGTTTCACAGGGCAGCCACCTCGAGGTTCTGCGCGGTGTGATTGAAATGCATACAGGTCCTGAAGAAGAGACATTCGAACAGCGTGCTATGTTGCGCTCTATTCTGGATTTGGCCGATGTAGAAGTGGATGACATTATGACGCACCGTCGTAACGTGGTCATGATTGACGCCTCACTGCCTGTCGACAAGATTTTGCAGGAAGCACTGGATAGCCCTTACACGCGTATTCCTATTTGGAAAGATAAACAGGATAACGTGGTCGGTATCATCCATGTGAAAAATCTTCTGAAAGAGATGCAGTCACACAGCGGTAAGCTCTCTAAAATCAAGATTGAGGATCTGGCGTCCGAGCCTTGGTTCATTCCTGATACGACAACGCTTTTCGACCAGCTACAGGCCTTCCGTCAACGACGTGAACACTTCGCGCTGGTGGTCGATGAGTATGGCTCTCTAATGGGCGTAGTAACACTGGAAGATATTTTGGAAGAGATCGTCGGCGAGATCGAAGACGAAATGGATGAAATCGTTGCCGGTGTGCGTAAGCAGCCCAACGGCAGCTTCCTGATCGAAGGTAGCGTAACAATTCGCGACTTGAACCGTGAGTTTGACTGGAATTTGCCTGACGAGGATTACTCGACAGTGGCGGGACTGATCTTGCACGAAGCCCAAATGATCCCTGAAGCAGGGCAGTCATTCCGTTTTCACGGCCATCGTTTTGATGTTGTCCGTCGTCAGCGTAACCAGATCGTTCTGGTGCGCGTCATGCCTCTGGAAGATGAAGAAAATGAAGAAGCTTACGGCTAAGGCGCAGGCTTTTGTTCTGGCGGCGCTTCCGGTGAATCTTTGCGTCCTACTGCGAGCGCTGAAACACGCTCGGCTTGTTCGAACACAGTATTCACAATAAAACGGCCAATCAATTTGCAGGGATATTCAATAATCCCTGCAACCACGCCACCGACAACGGGAATATTCTCGACAGGAATTAGAAGTCCCTGAACGATTAGATCAGATGTCAGGTGACGGTGATTATCTTGGAAATTATCAACGTTAAAAACCAGGTGAATATTCGGCTCGTCTTCTGATGCGCCTTTGCTGATCACAACGGATGTAAACTGCTCGCGGCCTGCAATCTCATTGGCCTTGCGAATTGAAATACGGTCCATATTCACAACGCTGGCTTCGGCGCCGAGCGTTTTATCATAGGTCATGAGCACGGTTGTATTGCCCATTTGCATGACGGCAAGCGATGCATCAAGCAGCGCCTTATCAACGGTTGCATCATGCAGTGGCGGAACAGTCTCAAGAAAACGGAGTAGGTGGCGGACATCTGCCATATTAACGGCACCGCTGGTTATGCTAGCTGCAAGCTCATGAGCTTGTTTTGTAACATCGGCGGCAGCATTGAATGTGCCTGTTGCTGTGTCCGTGACAGCATTGGTGGCTGTGCTGGCCGCATCAGCAGCTGCCTTACCTAGTTTTTTGAAAAATCCGCTCATAGCAATTTGCCTCCCGTAGTGGGAGGCAAACTAAAGACTTATTTCGTTTATGTCAATTTTAGACGTTACGCGATAGCGCCGTGGCAATGCTTGAATTTCTTACCGCTGCCACATGGACATTCTGCGTTGCGCGGCACCTTGCCCCACGTGCTCGGATCGTTTTTGTCAAACTCTGCCTGAGACGGGAATTGCTGAACATTGCTGTCACGGTTATAGCCGACAGATGTTTGTGATTTGCCGCGCGCTTGAGGCTGATCTCCTCCTGAAAGTGCGGGGTCTTCTCTTGTCTCTTGCGTTTCATCAAATTTGGCGCGGCGCATAAATACGTTACCTGCATCTTCGCTGATGTTGAACTCAACCAGACATAGTGTTTCTGTAACTGTTTCACGCAGCTGGTTCAGCATCATCTCGAACATGGAGAAGGCTTCGGCCTTGTATTCGTTCAGCGGGTCACGCTGACCATAGGCGCGCAGATTGATACCCTGACGCAGATGATCAAGATTTAGCAAGTGCTCTTTCCAGCTCTGGTCAAGCTTTTGCAGCAGCATGCCTTTTTCAAGCTTGCGGTATAATTCGCTACCTGTATTCGCAGCTTTGGCAGCCATGAACTTGTCAGATGCTTCTGTTATGCGCTCGATGATCTCGCTTTCGGCGATACCTTCTTCTTTGGCCCAATCATCAATTGGCAGCTCAATATTCAGCAGTCTGTGTGTCTCATTTTTAAGTGTCTCGATATCCCATTGCTCGGCATATGTGCGCGGCGGGATGCAGGCATGCACGATATCTTCAATAACGTCATGACGCATATCCAGAATTAAGTCTTCAACACTTTCTGAATCCATAATTTCGCGACGCTGTTCGTAAATTACTTTACGCTGGTCATTCATCACGTTATCGAATTTCAGAAGGTTCTTACGAACGTC
This sequence comes from Micavibrio sp., assembly GCA_012960155.1. Taxonomy (GTDB): domain Bacteria; phylum Pseudomonadota; class Alphaproteobacteria; order Micavibrionales; family Micavibrionaceae; genus UM-FILTER-47-13. The sequence continues at coordinate 98,396 of DUBU01000017.1, forward strand.
GTAGTTCATAGATTCAACCTTCGCCTGCGCACGTTCCAGTGTTTTACTGATCCATGGGTGGGTCAGGGCTTCACCTTCACGTAGACCGATTTGCTTATGGCTCAGAAGCATTTCCATCTTCTCGGAACCAAAAATACGCATCAGATCATCTTCCAGAGACAGGAAGAAAATAGTTTCGCCAGGGTCACCCTGACGGCCTGAACGGCCACGCAGCTGGTTATCAATACGGCGTGACTCGTGACGCTCTGTGCCGATAACAAATAAACCGCCAGCTTCGAATACTG
>DUBU01000018.1 GCA_012960155.1 Micavibrio sp.
ATTGGCTGGCATGCCTGCTTTGAGCGCGCGCGTTAATTCACCGGATGAAACAACGTCAGCGCCGGCTCCCATATCGGCCATAATTTTGAGCACAGCTATATTGGAATTTGCTTTAACAGCAAAACATACAGTAGCTGAAACATCCGAAAGAGCTTCCGAGAACACTCGAAAATGACGGTCTATGGTCGCGCTGGAATAGCAGTAAAAAGGCGTGCCGACAGCTTCCGCGATTTCGGAAACCGGTACGTCTTCGGCAGCAAGCACGCCGTTTTTGTATTCAAAATGATCCATGTCGGGCTCGTTTTAGGACGGGTTAATAGCTGGGATATTTGCGCGGAAAATCCGACTTTTCACCGGGTGGTGGTTGAACATCGTTCTTCTTACCGCAGGCGGACAGGATCGGTAGCGTCATTAAGACGACCAATAAGCTCAAAACAAATCTATGCAATCGACGCTGTTTCATCTGCTTCAATCCCAAACTGCTTGTTACCCAAGATACTTGAGGCGCGCCTGAGCGCAAGCCTCTTTGACGTTGGCCGGTGCAGGTCCACCAAAGCTCGATCTTGCGTTTAAAGCCTGTTCAATATCGAGCATGGCCAAAACATCTTCGGTTATTGCGGGTTCTACACTTTGCATGTCGGTAAGATTTAACTCTTCCAACATACAGCCTTTACTCTCCGCAAGCTTCACCATGCTACCACTAATGCAGTGAGCTTCTCTAAACGGTTTACCAAGTTCCCGCACCAACCAATCGGCCAAATCAATGGCGTTGGAGTTTGCGGCTTTTGCGGCAGCCAGCAATTTATCGTTATTAAATGTTATTTCCTCAAACATGCCGGTCATCGCCGCAACGGTTAGCGCAAGCGTGTCTGCCGTCTCAAAGACAGGTTCTTTGTCTTCTTGTAAATCCTTGTTATAGGCCAGCGGCAATGCTTTCTGCACGATCAGTAATGTGTTCCAGCTGCCTGCAATTCGTCCGATTTTGGCGCGGATCAGTTCTGCCGCGTCGGGGTTGCGTTTCTGCGGCATGATGGAGCTGCCTGTTGTGAAGCTATCGCTGAGTGATATGAAATCAAACATCGAGGATGACCATAGGATCAGCTCTTCGGCGAGCCTTGATAAATGCACCGAACAGATCGATGCGCAGGATAGAAATTCGAGTGCGAAGTCCCGCGAGCCGACAGCGTCCAGTGTATTGGCCATGGGCGCCTTAAATCCGAGCTGCTGTGCCGTATAATCGCGATCGATGGGGAATGATGTGCCCGCGAGCGCACACGCACCCAGAGGGCATTCATTCAGCCTGTCGGCGCAATCAACAAAACGCGATTTGTCCCGCCCCAGCATTTGCACATAGGCCTGCAGATGCGTGCCGAATTTGGTCGGCTGTGCGATTTGTAAATGGGTAAAGCCGGGCATCACCGTGTCTTTATGGACTACGGCTTGGTCGTTCAGTGCGCCTTGCAATTCGCTTAGCGCGTCTTCAAGTTGGCTGATTGCTTGCTTCGTCCAGAGGCGGAAGTCGGTTGCCACCTGATCGTTTCTTGATCTGGCGGTGTGCAGCTTGCCTGCCGCCTCACCGATCAGATCATGCAGGCGCGCTTCGATATTCATATGGATATCCTCAAGTTCTTTGCTAAAAACAAAGCTGCCGCTTTCAATTTCTGACAGCACTGTTTCCAGACCCTGCAGGATTTTATTGCCGTCGTCTTCGCTGATGATTTTTTGTTTAATCAGCATGGCGCAGTGGGCTTTTGATCCTGCGATGTCTTCTTTATACAGGCGCTTGTCGAAGTCGATTGAGGCGTTCATGTCTTGCATGATCTCTGATGGTTTGGCATCGAATCTGCCGCCCCACATAACGTTACCGGTTTTCTCTTTAGGCTGCATTTTTGATGTCCTTCTTAGCTGTTGTGTTTTTCAGCAGAGTGTTCGTTTTTAATCTGACCGCATTGATATTGATAAAGCCTGCAGAGTCTTTTTGATCGAACCCGCCTTCGATATCCATCGAGGATAGGTCTTCGTTATACAGGCTGTAGGCGCTGCTTCTGGCGACGGGGTAGGCTGTGCCTTTATAGAGTTGCAACGTTACTGTACCTGTCAGGTTTTCTGTGGCTTTGTTGATTGCACTTGAGACAACTTCCATTTCGGGGCTGAACCAGAAGCCGTAATAGATCAGTTCCGCGACTTTGCCCGAGAACATGTCTCTGACTTTCAGTACTTCGCGGTCAAGCGTTAAGCCTTCCAGATCTCTTAGGGCGTGGTGTAGAATTGTACCGCCTGGGGTCTCGTACACGCCTCTGGACTTGATGCCGACGAAACGGTTTTCAACCATGTCGACCCGTCCGATACCGTGCTTTGCACCCAGATCATTCAGCGCGTTAAACAGGGCAAGTGGCTGCGTTACTGTCGTGCCATCTGCGTATGTTAACGCTGTGGGTGCGCCTGCGGTGAAGGTCAGTTCAACGGTTTCGATCTCGTTCGGCGCGTGCTGCGGGGATGTTGTCCATGAATAAACATCTTCTGCGCAAACGGCAGACGGGTCTTCCAAAATGCCTGCCTCATGGGAAATATGCAGCAGGTTTTCATCTTCCGAGTAAGGCTTTTTCAGGGTGGCCGTAACAGGGATATCATGCTTTTCGGCATAGGCGAGCATATCGCTTCTGCCTTTGAAGTGATCGAGGAAGCTCTGGATTTTCCATGGGGCTATGACTTTGATATCAGGAGCAAGCGCGGCGTACCCCAGTTCGAAACGCACCTGATCGTTACCCTTTCCTGTCGCACCGTGAGACACGTATTGCGCACCTTCCTTGATGGCGATTTCAATTTGCGCCTTGGCGATCAAGGGACGTGCGATGGCGGTGCCTTGCAGATATCTGTTCTCGTAAACCGCGTTGGCTTTCATGGCGGGGAAGATGTAATCGGTGACGAATTCTTCTTTCAGGTCTTCGATATAGACTTTACTCGCGCCGATCTTTAGTGCCTTTTCCTTGGCCTCGTCATAGTTTTCTTTCTGGCCGACATCAGCGATGAAGGCGATAACTTCGTAATCCTGTTCGATCAGCCATTTCAAAATGACGCTGGTATCCAGACCACCTGAATAGGCGAGAACTACTTTTTCTTTAGACATGGTTTTATTCCTTTTGGTTTTTTAAATATTGAATACGGGTTCGGGCGCGCAAAAGCGCGATAGGGAAATGCGCCGCCTGCATCGTGGCGGTTCTAACTTATCGGACGTTCGGGGATTGTGATGTCGTTAAGCAGCCAGCCACGTGAGGGACGCGGTCATACGTCGTGTGCGGCGGCGGCTTGGGGCAGACACAGATGCGTAACCGAATGCTGCGGCATCGGCTTTTACGCTTATTTGAAGTTGTGTGTCTGCAATAACCATGTCTTCAGAAATACAGGACTTGCTGTCTATACGTCAAGGAAATTGCGCAGTGCGCAATCACTGGATGTTCTTATACGTGGTATAGAATGATGTATAAACACAGCAGAACCGCGACCCATAGCACCATGCTGCCGATCGGCCAGGCACGGGATAGTACGCCATGTTCGCCGTGGTGGCGTAGTAGATTACCGATTACGACTTTACGGAAGAGGCCTGTGATAAATCCTGTCGTCGCTTTATAGGCGGGTACAGCCATAGCAAGCCCACAACGCACAGAGCATGGTATAACGCGGCGGTAGAACCACTCGATGTCGATATTGATGGATGGTAACTCTGGCGGGTACAGACCTTTTAAATTTAGCCACACGAAGGCCATAGCCGAGAAGAATAGAATTTGTAACTGCGCTAGAACATGGGTTGTGTCATAGGCTGTGTACTCATACTCGTTTGGCAGCATATTGTACAGAACGTGCGGATAGCACCCGATGGCAACACAAAGTACGGCGGCGATGCCCATAGCAACCAGCATATTAAATGGTGGTTCTTTGGCTTTGATATTGGCGTCATGGGCAAAGAATGCAAAGTAAGGAATTTTGATGCCCGCGTGGTGGAACACACCTGCAGAGGCGAATAACAAGCAGATCCAGACCCAGTCATATCCTTCTTTTAGAGCGGCGCTCATGACCATGGATTTGCTGACAAAACCGCTGAATAGCGGGAATGCAGAAATAGAAGCAGCGCCTACGATACACAAAATTGTAGTGATTGGCATTTTCTTATAGAGGCCGCCAAGATCAGAGCCATTCATGCGGCCTGTGACGTGAAGCACAGCACCCATAGCCATAAACAGCAGACCTTTAAAGATTACATCATTAAAAGCGTGTGCCACCGCACCGTTTACGGCTAGGGCAGTGCCGATGCCAATACCGACAACCATAAAGCCGATCTGGTTGATCATGGAGTATGCCAACACGCGGCGAAGATCGTTTTCAATCACAGCGTAGAAGATCGGGAAGCAGGTCATGGCTGCGCCGATATAGATCAGGATTTCTGTACCTGCATAGCCGCGTGCCAAGGCGTATACAGCGGCTTTGGTTGTAAAGGCACTCAGGAATACAGCGCCTGTTGGTGTGCTCTCCGGGTACGCGTCTGTCAGCCAGTTATGGAAGAACGGGAAGGCTGCCTTGATACCAAATGCGATGAATACCAGCCAGCCACCTGTGGTGCCGAGGCCTATTTCATTAAAGGCCAGAGAGCCTGTGTCACGGAAAATAAACAGAGCACCTGCCAGCAATAATACACCTGATAGCACATGAATAATCAGGTAACGCATGGCCGAGTGGTAAGAGCGGTCACTTCTACGCGCCCAGATCAGGAACGCTGAGCTGACCGCCATGATTTCCCAGAAGATAAATAGTGTCAGCAGGTCGCCCGCAAACACGGCGCCAATCGCACTGCCTATATAGGTGAGTGCGGATACGTGCTGTACTGTGTCTTTGACATGTAGTGAGAAAATGATCGCGATAAATGCCGCGAGGTGGAACAGATACCCGAACAGGATGCTTAGGTCATCAATCCTTAATGGCTCTAAAGTGTAGCCTAGAAAGGATGTTGTTAGTGTAAGGCTTCCGCCTATTTGCCAGAGATTGAGCGCGCCAAATACGGGAACAGCCAGCATCATGGCAGATCGTACGTGGCCACGTAATACGCAGGCCAGAACAGCGGCAAAGAAGAATAGTAGTGAAGGGTGAATATCAATCATGGCTATTTACCATCCTTCTTCTTTGTTGGTTTCGCATCTTCCTGTTTGGTGTAATAATCCTCGTCACGCATCAGAACTTTGCGCATCTGCGTGGCGGCGAGAACAAGCAGCACACAGGCCACAAAACCGAATATGGCATAGAAACCCGGAAGCTTTTCCCAGCTGTGGTAAATTTCGCGGTTAATCACAAAATCAGCAGCAAATAGCAACGCGCACAGTACATAGAATACGCGCAGGACAAGATTGATGTTTTCTTGCTTGTCAAAGAAATAGGTTTTGCCTGATGGGTTTTTCTTTTTCGATGCCATGATTAGCCGTTAACCTTTTCTTCCATGGTTAACATGGATGCCAGTTCAAATAAGGGCTGCGGGAATAGGAAGAGAGCAATACAGCCTGTCACCGTTACGCCCATCGCCAACAGCATTGGCCAAGGGGCTTCTTTGAGTTTGGCTTTTGAAGCTTCTGCTTCTTTACCAAAGAATGCGCGCATCGGGATTGGGAGTAGGTATGCAATGTTCAACAAAGAGCTGACCATTAATACGCCCATCAATATCAAATGTCCTGTGTCGAGTGACCCCAGCATCAGATACCATTTGCTCCATGTGCCGCCAGTAGGAGGCAGACCGATAATGCTAAGGCTGCCGATAAAGAAGGCGAACATAGTAAAGGGCATGGCTTTGCCGAGGCCGCGCATATCGCTGATTTCTGTTTTCTTGGCGGCGACGTATATCGCGCCTGCGCAGAAGAACAATGTGATCTTGCCAAAGGCGTGCATAGCGATATGCATCGTAGAGCCGACAGTTGCAACATCGATTGCCAGCAGGGCGCCGAGTGTTACATAGCCCAGCTGCGAGATTGTTGAGTAGGCTAGGCGGGCTTTCAGGTTGTCCTGAGCTATCGCGATCAATGACGATAAAAGAATGGATGCGCCTGCTACATATAGCATGATGTCGCGTGCCGGCAGTTCAGTCAGCAGGTCGGCACCGAAGACAAAGACCATGATTTTTAGAATGGTGAATACACCGGCCTTTACAACGGCAACCGCGTGCAGCAGGGCGCTTACAGGGGTTGGCGCAACCATGGCGGATGGCAACCAGCGGTGGAAGGGCATGAGGGCTGCTTTACCAACGCCGAAGCAGAATAGAATGAGCAAAATACCGAGCGCCAGATGTCCTGTTTCCGCCGGGAATATACCACCGAGTGCGAAGTCTGTCGTGCCTGCCATGTGGTATGTCCAGATGATGGCGGGCAGGAAGAACGCAATGGATGTTGTCAGCAGAATGCTTAAGTAAATGCGCGCGCCGCGTTTGGCTTTTTCTGTGCCTGCGTGAGCGACCAGAGGATATGTTGACAGTGTCAGTAGTTCGTAGAAAACAAATAGTGTCAGCAAATTGGCTGCAAAGGCGATGCCGAGCGTAAAACAAATAGCCAGCGCAAAACAAATGAAGAAGCGAGTCTGGTTGCTCTCCTTATTGCCGCGCATATAGCCGATGGCGTAGATGGTTGTGATAATCCACAGGAAGCTCGCGATCAGCGCGAAGAGCATTCCGAGGGGCTCGACTTGTAGCTTGAGATCAAGGCCCGGTATTAGAGCACCAAAAGTATAAGATGGTCCGTTATTATTGAGAACGGCTTCCAGCAGAATGAGAACTGACAAAAATGTCGCGGTCGCGCCGGTCAGGGTTATCGTTTCGCGCAAGTTCGGTTTATTGCCGAATAGCTTGACCAGTCCCGCAGTGATCAGCGGAAGTGCCATAGACATTAGCATGGCTTTTTCAAATGAGATGGGTAGCATTTCCATTTATTTTGCCCCCATTAATGTAGTGGCTGCGTTTGTGGCAGCGATAACGCTGAAGTCAGTTTTAATACCGAAATATATGGTTGCGAGAGCCATGATCCACGTCGGGATCAATAACGCCAGCGGTGCTTCTTTGATTTTGGCTTTTTCTTTTGTTGGTTCGTTAAAGTAAGCAACCTCGACGATGCGCCACACGTAAGCCACAGCAAGAAGCGAGCCGATCAGAATAATCGAAATTGTTACAGCGCCGATCGCGCCTTGCTCCATTGCCGCGATAACAAGATACCATTTGCTGATGAAGCCGACGGTTAGCGGCATACCGATCAGGCCTAGGCCGCCAATAACAAAGGCGGCCATTGTCCATGGCATGGTTTTGCCGATGCCTTTGAAATCTTCAATGCGGGCACTGCCGTGGCGGTAGTATACACAACCGATTGCCAAGAACAGGCAGGCTTTCATAATGGCATGGTTAAACACGTGCAATATGCCTGCCGCCAGTCCTGTCGTTGTCAGCAGGGCCACCCCGATCACCATGTAACCGATTTGTCCAATACTGGAATAGGCCAGCACGTGTTTGATATTGGTCTGGAATACCGCACAGAGAGAGCCTGTGAGAACGGCTAGTACGGCCATAAACATCAGGATGTGTTGCAGCGGCATTTCTCCGAAAGCGAATTCAGCACCGAACACTGTGAAGACGAAGCGCAGCAGCACATATAGAGCTACTTTTGTGGACGTCGCCGCCAAGAAGACTGTGACAACAGAAGGCGCGTAGCTATAGGCGTTTGGCAGCCAAATGTGTAGCGGGAATAATGCCAGCTTGATTGACGCGCCGATTACGATAAAGGCAAAGGCTGTGCGGATCGTGTTTGTGTTCATGACCTCCGGTAGTCTTGTCGCTAAGTCAGCCATATTCAGCGTGCCTGTCATCATGTACATGAAGCCAAGGCCGATCAGGATCATCGTGGCACCGATTGTGCCCATGATCAGATACTGGAACGTTGCCGTCAGGGCGCGTCTATCTTGTCCGAAGCTGATTAGTACATAAGAGGATAGCGCCGAGATTTCCAGGAATACAAAGACGTTAAACGCGTCGCCTGTAATCAGGATACCCAGCAGGCCTGCCAGACACAGCATAAAGGCGCTGTAGAAGATGGATTGTTTACACGCGATGATCTCGCTGTCGACGCTTTTGCGGGCGAAAAGCAATGCTACTACGCCAATGCCTGATATCAGGAGCATGAAGAAAGAGTTCAATCTATCGACGCGGTATTCAATCCCCCATGGCGGCGCCCATCCACCCATTGCGTAGGACAGGATGTCACCGTCAGCCACCTGGTTGAACAGCATGAATGAGACTGCAAAGGTCAGAATACTTGTTACGAAGGCAATAAGCCAGGGTAGGCCTTTTATGCGCAAAATGAAACACAACGGCGCGCATAGTAGAGGCAGCATAACCTGCAATGCCGGCAGATCATCAAGAAGAAGATTCATCATAATGTGCCGTCCTTCTCGTGAATTTCATCTTCTTCGATGGTGTTGTAGGCTTCTTTGATGCGCACGATGAGTGCGAGGCCTAGGGCCGTTGTAGCGATGCCGACAACGATGGCTGTCAGAATTAAAACATGAGGTAATGGGTTTACGTAGTTTGTAATGCCGTCTTCTAAAATAGGTGCCGCGCCGCCATCGATTTTGGCCACACTGATATACAAAATGAAGACAGATGTCTGGAAGATATTCAGACCGATAATTTTTTTGATCAGATTGCTATCGGCAATGACGACGTAAAAGCCAATCATCATCAAGACAATCACAATCCAGTAATTGAATAGTCCGGCGATTGTATCCATTACTTCGCCTCCGATGTTTCATTTGTATGCAGGGCGCGCGCTGCAAATGTGTAGAAGATAGACAGCATAACAGAGGCCACAGTAATCCCAACGCCAAGCTCGACGAGGATAATACCGTTATGCTGGCCTTTAAGGGCGTCCTGACCTAAGACACTGTAATCAAGGTAGTTCGCGCCGTTTAGAAGTGATGCAACCCCCGTGCCTGCATACAGCAACACACCGATAACCATTGTAATCTGCAAGAATAGCGGTGAAATGATTTTCTGAGCTGCGGACAGGCTGTAGATCAGGGCGTATAGAATAAATGCTACAGCAAATATAACGCCCGCCTGAAAGCCTCCGCCTGGGCTGTAGTCGCCGTGGAACTGCACATATAGGCCGAATAAAAGAATGATAGGTATCAGGATTTTGGAAATAACGTGCAGGATGTTATGGCGACGCAGGCTCGCGGTATCAGAGAACTGGCGGTAATCATCGGCATCGCCTTGTTTGATTGCGCCGAGAAGTGCCAGCACGCCTAAAGCGGCTGCGAAGATAACGAAAGTTTCGCCCAGAGTATCGAAGCCACGGTAGCTTGCTAGCACTGAGGTTACTATGTTCGGGATATGGATTTCTTTGTAAGATTCTTTGATGTAGCGAGGCGCTACGTGGTTGTGTGCAGGGCCGCTGGGGTCACCGAAATGCGGAACATCGAGTGTTGCGTATATGAGTGCGGCGCCGGTCAATGTAACGACGATAATTGGCAACCATGCCTTCTTTTTTGATTTGATGGCCGAAGGTGCCAATGACTTTCTTGTCAGTGCCAAGGTGCCCAACATCAGAATTGGAGAGATTCCTGCACCGATCGCTGCTTCTGTCAGAGAGACGTCGGGTGCGTTCAAATTCAGAAAAAATCCTGCTGATAAAAGACTATATATGCCAAAAAGCATGATAACGGCGAATAGGTCGCGCACGAATACAGTTGCCAGCGCGGTAACGACCAGCATGGACAGTAAGCTTATGTCGAATAAAAGGTCTATGACTTGCCTCCCTTTTTTGCGAGCACAGGTTTAATGCCGTATTGGCGCGCTGCTTTTGCAATAACATGTGATGCTGTAGGTCCAGTGTAGGACAAGATAAAGAGCAGCAGCAGCATTTTGAACAGCATGATATTCAATCCGGCTTGCAGTGCAAGGCCAAGCACGAGAAGTATTGTGCACAGTGTGTCGGTAACGCTGGCCGCGTGCATACGGGTATAGACGTCAGGAAAACGGAATAGGCCGATACCGCCTGTGATGCCTAAGAAGCCACCTGTGATCAGGCAGGCCCAGCTCAGGATATGTAGAATAAGATCTAGTGTCATGCTTTTGTCTTTCTACGCTTTGCCGGCGGCGTGTCTTGCTCGGTGCCGTATTCAAGGAACCGTAATACAGCGATCACACCAATGAAATTGATCAGGGCATATACCAGCGCGATATCCAGATAGGATGCGTTATCGGTAAAAAATCCCAATACCGTGATCAGCAATACAGTCTTGGTGCCAAATGTGTTCACAGCCAGGATACGGTCAAATAGAGTCGGGCCGAGTAAGGCGCGGGTTAAGGCGAGCGCCATAACAATCAGAATGGCGGCGGCAATTGCTAAGTACATTATTTACCCCCTTCAAGCGCTGTTACACGTTTATCCATATCACCTGTTTTTAAAGACGCAGCACCTTCTTTGGTTAGGGCGTGCACCTCAATGTCTTTATCTTTGACCGCGAGTGTAATGGTGCCGGGTGTCATTGTAATAGAGTTGGCGTAAAGCACGCGGGCAACTTCTGATTTCTGTGTTGCTTTCACTGTTACGATTGTCGGGCTGATTGCTTTGTCGCCTTGCCAGATTAGTTTGGTGACTTCGATGTTAGACTTAATGATCTGGCCCATCATCCATAGCAGATAGCCAGGGAGGCGCAGTGTCGGCATGATCAGGGGGAATTGTTCGCCATCATGTTTTGTCATGCGTATAACAAAATACAGTGTGATGATCACTGATACAGTGCCGCATATCAGAAAGAAGGGCTTGAAATATCCGGAGTTGATCAGCCAGAAAGACGCCAGAATGAGCGTTAGTCCGAAAAGGTTTTTCATGGGCCTTACTGAATTCCTAATATTAATACACTGTAATTCATCAATTTTCCGAAGAGTTAGTTTACGGATTACGCAGATTAAAGGCAATGGCAAACGGTAGGAAAATAGAAGTCTTGCTTTAAAAGTTCTATGGTACAATATGTATTGTGATAAAAATATCACGATGATTACGAGAGGTTTTAAATGAAATACGGTGCAATTTTGGCTTTAGCTGCTGTCGTTGCCTTTGGGGCTGCTCAGGATGTACGTGCAGCTGAGAGTGCTGTGCAGTCTTTTCAGATTGCGCAGGCGGAGCATGCCGATGAGCATTCCAATTCATCTGAATCACGTGCCGCACGAGAGCGTCGCGTGCAGCATATGGAAAAAGTCATGGGGCGCCGTCAAGAACGTGGTTCTATGCCAGATGGTTTCGGCGACATTGATTGGACGAACAGTGCGGACCTAACTTTGGAAGAACGTGAAGAGCGTATTGATAATGTGCTGACGCGTGGTCGTGGCCGCCCAGAGTAAGTTTACGTATATTGAATTTAAGCCGCGCCTGATATCTAGTGCGCGGCTTTTTTATTCTTCAGATTTTGTTGGCGTAGCTCTTTCATATTTGTTTAGGGCTTCAAGGATTTTGTCTCCGATAAATATCTGAGGGTCCGAATGCGTTGTGATGCCTTCCTCTTCTTCACGGTCCAGTATTTTCTCTTTTGCTATTTCAAAGGCTTTGATCAGATTGTTTTCATGCGGCAAGGTTTGCTTGAACAACGCATCGGCAAAGTAGGTCAGAACTGAATCATCAGAACAGCCAAATGATGTTTTGTCTGCTGCTGCCGCAGTCATGATCAGTGTGTTTTCATCTGCTAAGCTATCTATCATAACCCCGCTGTAGCAGGCAGACACAAATATCAGGCGATTTTTAATGCCGCTTTCATCTAGGGCTTCTTTTATAGCTTCTGCGTTTACAGTTTTGAAAGTTATGCCATTGCCCAAATTAACAGAGAGCTCGCCTTCATCTGACCCGTGACTAGTTAGATATAATAAGATGATATCTTCTTCCTGCATTTTTTCTGATAGAGCATCTAGGGCGGTGTTTAAATTGGTTGCTGTCGCCAGTGGCGTTTCCTGAAATGTTTCCTGATTGTTGAGGAGCGATAATGTGCGGTCTTTCATACCGAAGTAGTTCTGTAGTGAGTGGTTTACGAACATTACTTCGCGCTTAAATACTTTTTCGTAGGCGTAGCTGCCAAAAATAATACCGTATATGTCGGTTGCGCCTGAGACTGATTCAGGGATGTCTTGGGCGTGTTCTCGTACCATGCCGAATTGCATGCCAAATAGCTCTTCGTTAGATAATTCTTCTAGTGGGGTGGCGGGCTGCTCTTGATATTCTTCGTACCAGAAATCGTAGTAGTATAAGTATCGCCAGGGGTAATATAAAATCGCCAGTACCATGAGCGGCGCGATGATGTGCTGTAGGGCTTTCAGGTTTAAGCCGTCATCAATTGCAGCAGGACCAAATTTGCGGCATACGATGCCTGCGATAATGGCGTAAATCCAAATGTACCAAAAGATCGTGTAAGTATCCTGGTTTTCGCTATTGCTTAAGAATTCGATTTCATAGTGGATTTCGTTGACGATTTGCGGCAGTAGCAAGGCGTATAAGATGGAAATCGTGAAATTAAGGACAAGGTCTGTTCGGCGGTAGATCAGGGCTATGCCGTAGGCCGCTACAAGAATTAGGAAGGTGCGGCACATTTCGTAGAGCAGGCCGTCTGATTCAAAGACGCGCGGCGCATCATAATAGAAATGGTCTGCCACTAAACTGATAAGGCCATGGAAGATAACTACGACCCATAAGGAGTGCCATGAAGTCTGAAAAGCGTGTGTCTGGCTTGGCAGTATCAAGGAGGCTTTAATGCCATTTGCGAAGTTGATTTTTAGCTGTTCTAAAATGCCTGCGCTGCTGACATTTTCATCGTGTACCACACGCGGTTTCTTCGCTTTTGTAACAAGGGTACTGTTGCGCTTGACGGAGACGTTAAATCGTCCGACGCTGCTGGCAATTTTGAAAGCCTCGTTCATGCGCCATATGTAATACCAAACGATTAGTATCGTTGCGCCGAGGTAGCCAATTCCGGATTGCGAGGTTGCCGGGTATTGGTAATCATCTTCAAATGACTCTGCGCCATAATCTATGTACTCGGCTGCCAGCATTAGAGGGATACAGATTAAAAATAGCTGTACGAACACAGGGATCGAGAGTGCTGAGTATCTGGCTACAAAGGCACAATCATCTCCTTTTTTATTGGTGTTATAGCAAATCAAGATTGGTAAAAAAAGACTGACTACGCTGATCGTGGAAATGATGCGATCTATACTGTTGGGGATCACATGCCCTGCAGCCATGCCTGATGCCGCTGTGATGGCCGTACCGCTTAATAATGTCAGAATGATAAAGAGAATGTAGTAAATCAGCTGTTCTTTTTCAGAAACACTGCAGGTCCTGAAACGTCTTGCCAGTTTTTTGTCCCGCAGAAATTGCATCGGAGAATCTCTTTATTTGTTTTTATGGGTACCAGCAATTACGCGCTTAAAATATAATAAACGCAAAGGGTTAACAAAGCAGTAAAGCTTAATCCAAGGAATTTGCTTCACTAATTGTGACTATGAATCCGACATTGTAATAATTTGTGACGTAATATTTTTACAATATTATGTAATTTTTCTTGCGCTGCACAATGAACAGGAGTAGAGCGTTACTTGTCCATTAACTTCGCCTAAAAATGAAGGTTTCAACATGAGTAACATTATTAAAAAAGATCTCCCCTTGTATGCATTACGAGGGGTTGCGAGTGATATCACTGCAAAATTTTCACTTAATGACGCTATTACAGTCGATCCTGTTACAGGGATCATGCATATGCCCGAAGGTTATGCTCGGCTGTTCTATCACCAAAAAACAGGCACGGTTCATCTGATTGCCTCAACCAATATCCAGGATCTGGGTGTTGATAGCGGATTTCCAACTGATGAGGGGCTGCGCAATAGTTCTCACGTAGCGTCATTCAGAGGAAAATTTGTAACCCCCGATAACTTCTCGGACATGATTAACCGTGATGCAATTGCATACAGGCTTTACGATAAGGTCGAGCAATTCCGTACAGAAATACGCGGTCGTGCGGCGCGTCACATGGCGCTCTATACGGCTAAGATACCTGACTCTGAGGTGCTTCGTAATCGCGGTATTTATAGCGATGCGGAGTTAAGTACGAATGGCCGTATTGCTTATGCGACAGGCAAGGATAAGCGAGGCCAGTATCGCGTTGTATCCATTCTGCCAATTCGTAGGCATGAGGGCAGTTTCGCTCCGTTTAGTTTGACTGACTCCGGTTTGCAAAACTATTTCAACAAAGTCGCTCATACGATTGGCAAGTTCGATACTTACGAGGACGCTGTAAAGGCGCGCTCTGATCACTGGGCTAAAATGGGTGAAACCCTTAAGGTCGAGAAAAGTATCTTCTCTGGTCAGGGGCGAGGTGTTAGAGCATCGGTTGCCTTTAAAAAGGCTGCGAATGCGGTTAATGAGCATATGATGCGTTTATGTGTTGCTTTGGCGGCAGGAAGTTTGGTTGGTCATTATCTCATCGGGTCACCTTGGTCTGGCGCGGTGATTGCTACGATTGAGCATATGATCACCCATATGACGGCAGACAGCGTTTACGAAAAAAGTGTAGAGCGTGTTAAAGAAGCCAAGCAAAAAGGTGACCAAATAGAGAAGTATACCTACGGTGAAGATACAACGAACTTCTTCCGTATATGGTCAAAAGAATGGATGGGTAGAATTCAGTCTCCTGTCGATGTTAAACGATTTACGGCTAGTGAATTTGAGGCAATCCCGTTTGATAAGTTAAACATCAAAAACAGGGCGGGACGATTGTCTGATCGACCATACATGGCTGATGTAAAAGAGCATGTTGTCTTTATGCATATGCGTGATGTGCCGTCAGATTGTTTTGTGCTTGATGCAAACACCGTGGTCCACATGCATACAAATGGCATTACTAATGTGCTTCATAAAGATGATTCAAAGAAAGTACATGTGTTTACGGTTTATAATCCAGATGGTGCGATTAACGGTGTTCCTGACTTTGTAGCTGACGAGCTAAGCAAGGGTGTAGTTTCATTTGCTTATAATTTGAAGACAGGCGGTTATACCGAGACGCGTTACTTTGACACGGAAGATACAGCAAGCTTAGTGGAGAGTATCTCTGCCAAAATGATGGAAACCTCCGGCAAGTGTTATGATGCGCCTGCGGATGCACCATGGTATGAGGCTTTACACACGGCCTTGGCGGCCAAGATTGATCGCACGGCCCCTAAGGCTCCGCAAATCGAATATCTTTCAAAGTATGACTACACTGTTTAATTAGTCTTATATGTTTTTAGTTTTAAAAGTCGGCGTGCTGCAGAGTATGCCGATTTTTTACGCTCAATTTTCATGTACAACCGCATGGTTTAAGCGCTTTGTTATTCTGGCCTAGGTGTGACCGTAAAACTGATATAGTATGACGACATGCGCTTACTTGTAATTGAAGATGATCAGCAAGTTTCTACCTACATTGCCAAAGGCATGAAGGAGGCGGGGCACGTTGTTGATCAGGCCAATACAGGTAAAGAAGGCCTGTTTCTAGCTACGACCGAAGATTATGATGCGATGATTGTTGATCGTATGTTGCCCGAGCTAGATGGTCTAGCGATCATTAAAACCATACGCGGTGCGGGCAATGATACACCGGTTCTTATTTTGTCAGCCTTGGGTGAGGTTGATGATCGCGTTAAGGGACTGCGTTCGGGCGGGGATGACTATCTTGTGAAGCCGTTTGCATTTGCTGAGCTTTTGGCACGTATCGAAATTATGGCGCAGCGCAAGGTTCGCGGCAATGGTGAGGGCGCGGCAACGACTTTGGAAGTCGCTGATCTTAAGCTCGATTTGCTTGCTCGTACGGTGACCCGCAGAGATCAAACGATCGAGCTGCAATCGACTGAGTTCAGATTGTTAGAATATCTGCTTAAAAACAAAGGGCAGGTTGTTACGCGCACGATGCTGCTTGAGCATGTTTGGGATTATCATTTTGATCCGCAGACTAATGTGATTGATGTCCATATCAGCCGTCTACGATCAAAGATTGATAAGGGCTATAATACACAAATTATCAGGACGGTGCGTGGTGCAGGCTATATCATCGAAGGATAAGCAGCGGAACGAACGACGCTACATCAAAAGCTCTAGCTTTGTGATGGCCGTTTTTTTTACCGTCATGTGTGGCTTGGCGGCTTTGTGTCTTGGGTATTTCATCAACTTTTTTACGACAGGTCATTTTATTCATAGCACCGAGGCTGTGCTCAGCGCGCGCATGGAGCTTGTGCAAAGTGTTGGCCGTATTGATGAAGGTGTTGATGGTGCCTATTTACAGCTGCTTTTAAATGATCACACCTTGCCCGAAGGTGTCGTGCCATCTAACAAGCGCTATTCCGAAGGTATTCTGGTTTTTAATTACGACCCTAATGGCAAACGATACGCGGCGCGTATTTTGAGTTTGGAAGACGGCCGTAAAATTCTGGTCGGGTTTGATATTACTGAAATTTCCAGAGACTTTCGCCGTATGCAGTATATGGGCGTCATTAGTATCATATTCGTTATGATCGTCGTGTTTGTGAGCTATCTGATCAGTGTTTTTGTCGTTAGCGGCACAAATAAAATTGCCACCACAGCCCATGAAATTATGCAGACCGGTGATTTATCAAGGCGTCTGGAGTTTAGCTCTCGCTGGGATGATCTTAGCAATATGGCTGTCGTGCTAAACGGTATGCTGGATCGTATTGAACATCTGATGATTGGTATCAGGCGCGTGTCTGATAATGTGGCACATGACTTGCGAACTCCTTTGACGCGCATGAAAAACCAGATCGAAACGCTGAATGATAAATATGGCGATGAGGAGCACGCTTTGCTGTTGCAGGAAGCTGATCATCTATTGGTTACTTTTACGGCTATACTGCGCATTTCGCGTATTGAAACTGAGAAGCAGCGTAGTCATTTCAAACCCCTTGATTTATCGTCTCTATTACAAGATGTGGCGGCATTTTATGAGCCGCTCGCCGAAGATAAACAGATTACGCTTGATGTTAATGTGACTGGTGCGCCTTTAACGGGAGATCGTGATTTGTTGTTTCAAGCCTATGCCAATATTCTTGATAATGCGGTTAAGTTTACGCCCGCGGGGGGCGGTATCCGGATTGATATGGCTATAGATAAAGGCCGTACCAAGATCGAGGTGTTTAATACAGGACGTGGCACGCAGGACCATGAAACAGAAAAGATCTTTGATCGTTTTTATCGTGGCGAGCTAAGTCGCACATCATCAGGGACAGGCCTTGGTCTTAGTCTTGTGAAAGCCGTTATCGAGTTGCATGAGGGCGAGGTTTCTGCTGAGAACACAGCTGAAGGTTTTCGGATTATTACAATATTGTAATGCGGAAGACATGGGGGCGTAATATGTGCTGGGTGATACTGATATCATGAAAATAGGAATTATCGGTGCGGGCATTTCAGGCTTGGGCGCGGCATATTTGCTGGCGCCCGATCATGATATTACAGTTTTTGAAAAGAATGATTATATCGGTGGTCATAGCCGTACAATAGTCGTGAAGCCTAATGAAAAGGCCACGCCCGTAGATACGGGTTTTATTGTTTTTAATGATTGGAACTACCCGAATTTGTTTGGCTTGTTTAAGGCTCTGGACGTTCCTTATATCAAGAGCGATATGTCATTCGGTGTTAGTATTAAAAAGGGCTGGCTGGAATATTCATCCAATGGTTTGTTTGCGCAGACCCGTAATGTGTTCAGACCAGCGTACTGGAAAATGCTGGCGGATATTATTCGCTTTAACAAGCAGGCGCCTGCTTACATTGAAAAAGATAGCTCAGTTTCGCTGGGGCAATGTCTTGATGATTTGAATATGGGTGAATGGTTTCGGCAATATTATTTGCTGGCCATGGGGGCAGCGATTTGGAGCTGTCCTTTGGACACCATAATGAAGTTTCCCGCTAAAACTTTTCTGCGTTTTTTTAAAAATCATGGGCTTCTCAATATCGTTAAAAGGCCGCAATGGTACACGGTACAAGGCGGCAGCCGTGAATACGTGAAGCGTTTGACGGCAAGCGTAGATGGTAAAATTCACAAAAGCTGCCCGGCGAAACGCGTATTTTTAGAGGCGGATAATAAAATCACTGTGATCGCAGAAGATGGCAGTAAAAACATTTTTGATCAGGTGATCTTTGCGTGCCATGCGGATGAGGCTCTCGCGCTTATTGATGAACCTACGCAGCACGAAGTCGAGGTACTTGGAAACTTCAAATATCAGGACAACGAGATCGTTGTTCACACGGATGAGAGCTTCATGCCTGTGAAGCGGAAATGCTGGGCGAGCTGGATATATTTATCAGAGGCAGAAAAGGATACGAGCCCTGTTGTATCGCTGAGTTACTGGATGAATAATCTGCAGTCGCTTGAGGCCAAGGAGCAAGTTCTTGTAACACTTAATCCCGGGCGTAAGCCTGACGAGACTAAAATTCTGGATACCCATATGTTCTCTCATCCGATTTTTGATAAAGGGGCTATCGATGCGCAGCAAAGAATTGACCTTATTCAGGGGGCGCGCGGATTATGGTTTTGCGGTGCTTACCAGCGCTATGGATTTCATGAAGATGGCCTATTAAGTGCGGTCAATGTTGCGAAATCTATGGGGGCGAGAATCCCATGGGAGTGAGGGCAGGAAAACCGGTCAAACAAGGGCAAACAATTGGCTACGTCGGTGCGTCCGGATGGGCAACAGCAGCTCATCTGCACTACGAGTTTCTCGTCGAGGGCGTGCATCGAAATCCACGAACAGTAAAGTTACCGAAAGCGGAGCCGATACCGGGCGCTGATCTTTCGAATTTCACGAGATTTACCCAACCCATTCTGGCACGCCTCGAATCTGCAGCGGGAACCGGAAGATATGTTTCGTTTTCAGAAAGCGAGTAAACGACAAGAACACCGGATGTGAAAAATTCTAGATTGAGAAGGAATTACCACAACCACATGTCGTGGCGGCGTTTGGGTTAACGACAACAAACCGTGAACCCTGAAGATCTTCTTTGAAATCAACTTGCGCACCCACCAGATACTGGTAACTCAACGCATCGATCACCAGAGTAACGCCCATATTCTCGATGGTTGTATCGTCTTCTTCCTGGTCTTCATCAAAAGTGAAACCATACTCAAAGCCGGAACATCCGCCGCCTGTCACAAATACTCGAAGCTTGAGATTTTCGTTCTCTTCTTCGAGTATCAGTTTCTTGACCTTTCCGGCCGCCTGGTCGGTAAAGGTCATTCCAACGGGGACAAAAGTAGTGGGTGTGTCTGTCATGGTTCAAATATGGGATCTAAATAGTGAAAGTCAAGTGGGATGGTAACAGTGGAACCAGCAGTTTTACTACAGCAACAAAATCCGCACCAGCATCTGGGCCTTTTAGACACTACTGGGAGGCTGGCACCTGAACTTGCACAGCTGAAACACTACCTGCGGCTTGTTTAGGCGATGTCATTGCTGCTGGCGCTTTGGCGGGCGCGTTTTTTGCAGCCTGGGTGTTCT
>DUBU01000019.1:0-2638 GCA_012960155.1 Micavibrio sp.
CTTGGGATTTCGGCGTGAGTGTTTCTCACACTCATCTCGTTACTCATGTCCGCATTCTCACTTCTGATACCTCCAGGCAACCTCACGGTTACCCTTCGCAGGCTTACAGAATGCTCCGCTACCATGCACATAGTGCATCCTAAGCTTCGGTAAATGGCTTGAGCCCCGTTACATCTTCGGCGCGAGAGGTCTTGTTTAGATCAGTGAGCTATTACGCTTTCTTTAAAGGGTGGCTGCTTCTAAGCCAACCTCCTGATTGTCTTGGACCTCTTACTTCCTTTGACACTTAGCCATTATTTGGGGACCTTAGCTGTAGGTCTGGGTTGTTTCCCTTTCCACAACGGACGTTATCACCCGCTGTGTGTCTGCCATGATTGTACTCCTGGGTATTCGGAGTTTGGTTAGGTTTGGTAAGGCTCGCGCCCCCCTAGCCCATCCAGTGCTCTACCCCCCAGGGTAATACATGACGCTCTACCTAAATAGATTTCGCGGAGAACCAGCTATAACCCGGTTTGATTGGCCTTTCACCCCTAGACACAAGTCATCCCCGTCTTTTTCAACAGACGTGGGTTCGGCCCTCCATATGGTGTTACCCATACTTCAGCCTGCTCATATCTAGATCACCGGGCTTCGGGTCTACTCCCACATACTGCGCGCCCTATTCAGACTCGCTTTCGCTACGCCTCCACCTAACGGCTTAAGCTCGCATGCAAGAGTAACTCGCGGACCCATTATACAAAAGGTACGCCGTCACACTATAAAGTGCTCCGACTGCTTGTAGGCAACTGGTTTCAGGTCTGTTTCACTCCCCTCATCGGGGTTCTTTTCACCTTTCCCTCACGGTACTTGTTCACTATCGGTCAATCAGGAGTATTTAGCCTTAGAGGATGGTCCCCCTATATTCAGACAGAATTTCACGTGTTCCGTCCTACTCGAAGATCTTTATAATTTTTACCGATACAGGACTATCACCTACTTTGGTGTGACTTTCCAGACACTTCTCGTTATTAAATAAAGACCATTGGGCTGATCCGCGTTCGCTCGCCACTACTAGCGGAATCTCGGTTGATTTCTTTTCCTCCGGGTACTGAGATGTTTCACTTCTCCGGGTTTGCTTCACACAGCTATGTATTCACTGTGAGATACTCATAAATGAGTGGGTTTCCCCATTCGGAAATCTGCGGGTTAACGGGTGTTGACACCTAACCGCAGCTTATCGCAGCCTGCCACGTCCTTCATCGCCTCTGATTGCCAAGGCATTCACCAGCTGCCCTTCTTAACGCTTGAATTCAATCCACGCACAGAATTAAATCCGCTCACAAAGCGAGCTTCAAAACTCTATACGAAGAATTAAAGACATATAATAATATTATATGCTTGTTCTCAGTTTTAAGTCAGACATTGGATGTTGTTACAAAGTAAATCCTGGTAGATTACTTTGCTTCAACTAAATCATATAGATGCTTGTATAAATACAAACACCCTATGATGTCTTTTCAAACTTATTCACGATGTAAAATAGAACCGAGGAAAATAAATTCCTCATTTAAATGCTCAAATAAAGCACTTAAGTGAGAAATGGTGGACCTTAGCGGGATCGAACCGCTGACCTCCTGAATGCAAATCAGGCGCTCTCCCAGCTGAGCTAAAGGCCCTAATTATGGGTAAATGGTGGGCCCGGCTAGACTTGAACTAGCGACCTCACCCTTATCAGGGGTGCGCTCTAACCACCTGAGCTACGAGCCCGTTTGTAAAACGGACCAAAGCCAAGTGGCCGATCCTGTTTGGTTCATTTTCCGGAAAAGAAGAGATGCGTAGACAGCAATGTCACTCTCAAAGAGAGCACGATGCCAAATACATCCTTAGAAAGGAGGTGATCCAGCCGCAGGTTCCCCTACGGCTACCTTGTTACGACTTCGTCCCAGTCGCTGACCCTACCGTGGCTGGCTGCCTCCATAGGTTAGCACACCATCTTCGGGTAGAGCCAACTCCCATGACGTGACGGGCGGTGTGTACAAGACCCGGGAACGTATTCACCGTGGCATGCTGATCCACGATTACTAGCGATTCCGACTTCATGCACTCGAGTTGCAGAGTACAATCCGAACTGAGATAGCTTTTGGAGATTAGCTCGGCCTCGCGACCTTGCTGCCCACTGTCACTACCATTGTAGCACGTTTCTAGCCCAACCCGTAAGGGCCATGATGACTTGACGTCGTCCCCACCTTCCTCCGGCTTATCACCGGCAGTCTCGTCAGAGTGCCTAACTTAATACTGGCAACAGACGATAGGGGTTGCGCTCGTTGCTGGACTTAACCAAACATCTCACGACACGAGCTGACGACAGCCATGCAGCACCTGTCACCGATCCAGCCTAACTGAAGAAAAAGATCTCTCTAATTCCCGATCGGGATGTCAAGGGTTGGTAAGGTTCTTCGCGTTGCTTCGAATTAAAGAACATGCTCCACCGCTTGTGCGGGTCCCCGTCAATTCCTTTGAGTTTTAATCTTGCGACCGTACTCCCCAGGCGGTGTGCTTAATGATTTCTCTGCGTCACCGAAGCCTAAAGACCCCGACAACTAGCACACATCGTTTACAGCGTGGACTACCAGGGTATCTAATCCTGTTTGCTCCCCAC
>DUBU01000019.1:2709-13662 GCA_012960155.1 Micavibrio sp.
TGGCCGCCTTCGCCACTGGTGTTCCTCCGAATATCTACGAATTTCACCTCTACACTCGGAATTCCGCCAACCTCTCCGGGACACTAGATTTGCAGTTTCAAAAGCAGTTCTGGGGTTGAGCCCCAGGCTTTCACTTCTGACTTGCAAGTCCGCCTACATACGCTTTAAGCCCAGTGATTCCGAACAACGCTCGCCCCCTTCGTATTACCGCGGCTGCTGGCACGAAGTTAGCCGGAGCTTCTTCTGTAGTTACCGTCATCATCTTCACTACTGAAAGAGTTTTACAACCCGAAGGCCTTCTTCACTCACGCGGCATGGCTGGATCAGAGTTTCCTCCATTGTCCAATATCCCTTACTGCTGCCTCCCGTAGGAGTCTGGTCCGTGTCTCAGTACCAGTGTGGCTGATCATCCTCTCAGACCAGCTATTGATCGTCGACTTGGTGAGCCGTTACCTCACCAACAATCTAATCAAACGCGGGCTCATTCTAGGGCGATAAATCTTTGATCCGGAGATGTTATACGGTATTAGCACACCTTTCGGTGAGTTATTCCGTACCCTAGTGTAGATTCCCACGTGTTACTCACCCGTGCGCCACTCACCCCGAGGGGTTCGTTCGACTTGCATGTATTAGGCCTGCCGCCAGCGTTCGTTCTGAGCCAGGATCAAACTCTCAAGTTTGATTTCATCTCGCTCATTTGAATCATAGAATTGATGTCTCTTTCTAAGGTCGAAACCCTAGGTGACACCAACCTAGTTCAAATGAACTGGAAGTGTCAGAGACCTGCTATTTTAAATTGATTACTCTATATTACTATAGAGCAACACTTGCGTCACATAACTTATCTATTCCCTCGTCAAAAGGAATAGATCGTAGTAGTTGGAAATACGCATTAGCAGGTCATTTTTTACAATGTATTCAACATACATATGAGGCGAACCTCACGACACTGCTGCCTGCGTATCTCTTCTTTTCACTCACGATGTTCAAGAACCGTACGCTCATCTAGTCGCCTATAAAGGCAAAATTCAGGGCGTAAAAAAGGTCGGGCAATTCATTACCGTTTCACCCAACCGTCTCTCTGTTTGAGAATGATCTTTATCTAATCGATCTAGTTCAGTTCGTCAAGCAGAAAATGAAATCTTTTTTCGATTTCGTCTCGGACCGTTATTTCGTTTCCGACGTTCCGTGCCGAGGACGCGATATATATCCGCATCCCTGACCCGTGTAAAGAAAAAAATTAAAAAAAAGTGAACTTTTTTTCATTTTAATCATAGGAGGCCGGATTGCCTCAGTTCTTCTTCCATTTCCGAAGGTATCTCTTCCCCTTGCTGAGTCGAATCTTCACCCCTAAAGACCCCACGATCGGCAGGGACATCAGCATTCTCGAAATATCTCCACCCTTGAAACGGTCTATGGGCTATTGAGACGGTTTGAATAACTTCAGGGTCGACCATGATCAGACAATATTTTCCATTTTCATCATCAATAATTGTCTCAAGACCTAAAATTTGTTGGCGACATTGCACACGATTTTTAATTATTCGGTACAAAGATCCCCCACGAAGTTCATCTTCACGACGAGGTTTGTGTCGAGTCCAGACAGGAATCGCTGCTTGACCATGATAATCGACGACACGATTCCTGTTCACATCCACAAGTTCCTGGATGTCGCCGATACCAACCACTAATTTTTTAATATGTAGAACCATGCTTATATATATAGGGACATATATATAAGTTTCCAAGAAAACAGATTTGCAATCCCCTCCCTGAAAATCTAAACACTATATATAAGGGAGATTAAAACAATGAACGCCAAAGACCGCATTACAAAATTAAATGCCTTACTGGATTTCTCTAAGGCCGCACACCCTGAACATTTCGACATATATATGTCAGAAGGCTCCATGCTGAAATCATGGCGCGTTCAAGGGCAAGCAGAAATAGGCCGAAGCCTTGCCGGAATGAGAACAAAAGGCTGGCTGCGCTTATATAAGAATCTTAGGCATGAATTCACAGAACGCTCAGGAATTCCTCCCACTGTCCGTTTTCCGCAAGAACCATATTTCTCTGTGACATATAATAGAAGAAAAGACGGCGGAAACTTCTTCGCGCCTATATCCGAAGCCATAGGCATACTGGTTCACTCTGAAACGGGAGAACTTTTTACCGACAGACACTTTCAATCAGGCGCCATCACAACATTCGAAAACCAGCATGACATCAAAGACCCTGCACAAGCACAACGCGTCATCGAAAAAATGGACCGTCATATAGAAGATGCATTCTTATATAATGGCCTTGCCCCTAAATAAGTAAGGTCTTTAGGGATTCACATATACTTATAAGATAGGTATACTAATAAGGTCTGCGCTTCGCGGGCATTCACCCATTCGGGAAACCTAGCCTTATATATATGAAACCGGTTTTTAAAATAACATCTGCTCTGCTTTGCGGCGCCGTCATGTCGATGGCCTTTACCACTGCGCGCGCAGAGAACAATAGCTACCTTCTCGCGCCCTTCGTTCCATGGCTCCAGTCCCAAGGTTACGAACAAGAGAGCGAAACCAAACACGCAGACCAGCGCGTTAAGAATATCAATTACAAATCATTGCGCGATGTGCCGGACAATGCCGTGCTATCGCCGCGGGATACGCTCAAACTTATAAAGAATATGTCCTTGGAAGGCGCTGATCTGAATATCGAACAGCCCTCTCCCCTAGAAGACGCCTACTCCAACCGCATCATAGAAGAACTACACCAGTTCGGATACGAGATGTTCGCAGGCAAGCAAAGCAGCGCAAACGAGCAAATGGAGCACAGCACTCCCCGTCACAATCTACCCGCAGGTGCCGTGCAGGATGATTTCGTCCTCGGTATGGGAGACAGTCTTCATATTACCTTTCGCGGACAACGCAGTAGTAACAATATATATGAGATCAACAGCGAAGGCCTGCTGATCATTGATGACCTAGCCCCCATCAGCGCCGCAGGTCGCACAATCGGGCAGGTGCGAGAAATTCTAGAAGAAACAGCTCAAGACCTTCACAACACCGATGTTTACGTCTCTCTTGATAAGATTCGCCAAATTGACGTTCTGGTGTTAGGCCACGTGCAAAAGCCCGGACGCCAAACTCTGACAGTCTTCCATACAGTGCTTGATGCTCTAAATTACGCAGAAGGCGTCCAGAAAACAGGGTCTATGCGCCAGATTAAACTGATCCGCGGCGGCCGCAGCACTATCATCGACCTTTACGGCCTGCTTATTCATGGCAGTACCAATATGGATCTGGCACTTAAAGACGGTGACAAGCTCGTCATTCCGCCTATCGGTCCGACAGTGGCCGTGGCAGGCGGCGTTAAGCGCCCCGCAATTTATGAAATCTTGCCTCATATGAAAGGCATGCTCAGCAAGCCGCATATCACCAGTCGCAAAATGAATCTGGAAGAAATGCTGGAACTGGGCGGTGGCGTTCTGACGCCAGGGCAAAACAGATATATCAAACTCGGTCTGACGGCTGACGGCCAAGAAACAGTGACAGACATTAACAGTCCGCTCGATAAAGTCTTCGGCGACGGCAGTATCCTGATGGTATCCCCATCCGTTGAGTCGCGGGCTGGAACGATCGAACTGGTTGGCCATACGCGCCGCCCTGGCTTGCATGACATCGATAAATCATCAACCTTATCTGAATTGCTGGATAATGAACGCGTATTGGGACCTGACATTTATCCCTTGATCGGCGTGATCGAACGCTGGAACGATGAGCAGATGACGCGCGAAATGATCGCTTTCCCGCCGCTGCTGGTTGTCAAAGGCCAATTCGATCGCAAACTTCAGGACGGCGATGTCATTCACTTGTTCTCCCGTGACCAAATCACAGCGTTGCAAAAGCCACATAAAGACAATATAAGCCCCGAACAGATCGAGCCCGCCGTCGGCTCTGCCATGAATGCGCCTGAAAAACTGGATCCTATCTTGATATCCTTCCTAACTGAACGTGCCGCCTTTATCCGCGGTGCCGTCAGACAGGAAGGCGCCTACCCTGTCGCAGAAGGCACAAGCCTTGAAAACCTGATTGCGGTCGCAGGCGGTCTGACTTTAGAAGCCACCACGCGTAATATCGAAGTCACTTCGGCGCTCCTTGGCGAAGGCCACCAGACAGAAGGGCGCAGTGGCACCTTACGCAAACACATCAACTTTGCCGAAGACAGCCCCGCCGACGTCATCTTGCAAGCAGGCGATACCGTCCGCGTGAACCAGAAATTCAATAAAGTCGCCGATAATTCTGTTTTACTGATCGGCCAAGTCAGACACCCCGGACGATACGATCTGATGCCGGGCGATAAAATGTCTGACCTGATTGACCGTGCTGGCGGTCTGACGCAACAAGCCTACGCTGAGGGCGCAATTTTCAGTCGCGAATCAGAACGTCGCGCCGAAGAATCCCGCTTCCGTGCCGCCGCGCGCGATATGGAGCGCGCTTTAGCCGTTGCTATGGATGACGAAGACAAAGCCCCAGACACATCGCAAATTGCTATGGCACGAGATCTGGCCGCAGAACTGCGCCAAGTCGAAGCTGTGGGGCGCATTACTGTCGAAGCCGACCCCGGCATCTTGGACACGCAGCCTGAACTGGATATGCTTTTAGAAAGCGGTGATCGTCTTTATATACCGCAGCGCCCGCTGACCGTGCGCGTGGCAGGTGAAGTGCTCTCCCCCGCGAGTCTGCAATTCCGCAAAGAAAAGAACCCACGCGATTACGTCGCTGAAGCTGGCGGCTACACTTACCACGCAGATAAAGACCGCGTATTCGTGCTATACCCCGATGGCAGCGCCCAGCCGTTACAATTAAGTATGTGGAATCACAACGCCGTGATGATCCCGCCCGGCTCGACCATCGTCGTCCCGCGCGACCCCAAACCATTTGATTTCATCCAAAGCGCCCGCGATGTCAGCCAGATCTTGAGCAATCTGGCAATTACAGGCATATTCCTTGACGACATCAGAGACGATTAATGCTTTTTACAATTATCACAGTGACGCGCAATAACCTCGACGGTTTAAAGCGCACGGCGCAGTCCGTTAAATCTCAGAGCTTTGAGGGCTATGAATGGATCATCATTGATGGTGCGTCAACTGACGGCACCAAAGAGCTGCTGCTGTCATTAAACGCTCTATCTATCTCCGAGCCTGACAACGGGATTTACGATGCCATGAATAAAGGCATCCAGCGCGCTAACGGCTTTTTTGTAATATTTATGAATGCAGGCGATACTTTTGCTGATGAGCACACATTGTTAAACATCGCCTCATATATAGAAGAAGTGCAAGAAACACCTGACTTTATATATGGAGATGCGCTAGAACAGATCAGCATCGACAAAACCGCTTATAAAAAAGCGCGCCCCTACAGCAAAGCCAAAACAGGGATGTTCACGCATCACCAAGCCATGCTGTATCGCTACGATAAAATTGATGATCTGAGATACGACTCTTCGTATAGAATTGCCGCAGATTACAAATTTACCCTGCAATATCTGGAAAGCTGCAGCACGGTGCTATACGCCCCCTTCCCAATCTGTCTGTTTGAGCAAGGCGGGGTGTCCCAGCAAAATGCAAAACAAGGACGCACAGAACAGTTCCGCATTCGCGAAGAGTTAAATACTGTCTCACCGCTGCAGAACAAGATTACCAGCATATTACAGGCCATGAATCTGAAATTCAGATCCGCATGCCCCGCACTCTATTGGAAATTTAAATCCAAGAACTAAGGCTTCTTGGCAACCCAGAAACGATACATCCCTGCAAAAGTATCAGGGTTCTTTTTCTCGAATTCATGCCAATGCGCAAGATTACGCCCTTCAGGATCATCCATATTGCGCATCTTGTATTTCTGCATCACTTGCGAGTCCTGATAAAAATGTAGAAACTCGAGATTATTGCTCTCAAGCATTTGTGAGAGCTCTGGCAGTTCATAACAATGCTCCTGCACATGGAACAATAAATCACGGCACTCCGAAGTCAGGTAATAATCACGGAAATCACAGAGATTTCCCAGTTCCTTACCGGACAAAAGCTGCGGCGCATCATGGCGGAAACGCCTGATTTCATCCGCCCCATTACCGTAGCCCTTATCCTTAATCAGGTTTTGCGCTTTGATCACCGAACGGCGGGCGATACTGCTATAAAATGCCAAACGCATACGGCCTTCAGGCTTTAGGAGGCCTGTTAACACAGCCAAACCATCCTCGGGCTTATCCATATGGTGAAGAACACCGGACGACACAATAAAGTCAAATGTGCGATCAATGCTACCTAACTTCAAAATATCAGCCTGCTGAAAGGCGATATTCTTTATGCCTATCTCTTTTGCCTTTTGCGCGGCGTAAGACAAACTGGAAAGGCTCAAATCTACGGCAAGAATCTTAGCCTCGGGCAATGCCGTGGCTAACTCCACAGCCTCAAGGCCCGTACCGCAGCCTGCCACAAGAATTTGCGGGTTACCTTCGCGCAAGAAATTCTCGGCCTGATCCTTTAACGCGGGCGTATAATGCTCCCAACGCGGATACGGAAACTCTTCATACTGCCCCTGTACATCGCGCGATACGTCATCATCTATCGGGGTCAGTGCGGGAATTTTTTCACGCATAGCATATAATTGCTGCGGCAAATCGACATGATATTTCTGCAGCAGCGCCAGCTCTGCATGCGCTGTAATAACGGATGTGTACTTGTCTTCCTGCAAATATCCGTAACACGCCAGCAAGCAAATCTCAGCAGAGCTTAAGCTGTCTTGATTAGCCAGCAGATCAAGCGCCTGATTTTCTTCTTCTGTTGCATAGAAAATATATTCGGTTGTGCCGCAATAGACAGCAAGCGCCTGCAAGAACCTAACACTAAAAGCATCACGCAAAGCTTGATCACCGAGCAACAGGCTGCGGCGCAGCCTCTCAAGGAACTGCTCAAAACCGTAATCGGCAATCGTTAGATTTTGTAGACCCTGAATAAGAAAACCATCATCAAAGATATTCTTATCCTTCAAGCCACGCAGCGCTTTATCAAACCCCTTATCGTTCTTTTGCTTCATCAGGGTTTTAAGTGACTTCAAAACCGGATCAGTCTTCAGAATGCTAAACCAAGTACGGCCTAGCATGGTGCTATCAATCTCGTCTTCCGACAAACAGAATGTGACCATAGTTTTAATCTCTGGCTGGAACTTCCAAGACCTTACGCGCTCCAAAAAGCCGGTAATCTGTACTCCATAAACAAGCTTTTCAGGCGCAAGTTCATAAGCACGGCGATAATGATGAAGCGCAGGAAAGAACTGCGCCTTATCCATTTTCAATGTTCCCAGTTCCGCGTGAGCCGCAAAATACTCATCGCTCATCCGCACGCAATTTTCAAACGCATCCAGTGCATCGTCTTGGCGCTCGAAATTGTTATACAAAGCACCTAGCCAGTAATAGCCGTCTGGCGTTTCCAAAATATCAACTGCCTGTTCCAGCGTCTCGAGAGCATTCTCAAAATCCTGTTCGGCGATATAGGCTTCAGTCTGGCTGTATAATTGTTGTGCTTGCTGTAAAACGGCAGGATCAATTTGTGGTACGGCTTCGGTCATAGGAAATATCTGCGATCATTTTGTAATATTTATAACGGTCCGCCGCTATTTTATAACCATTTAAACCATCAAGAAAGCCCGCTTTTACTATATATGAATGTAAAAATGCCAGCTGCGGCCTAAATCGCGAAGCCCTGAAAAAAGACTTCATAGCTTCACGCCTTGTATCAGGGTCTTCAGGCCAAGCCTTAGCCTCATTCATACACACCTCCCACCGCGCATATCGCTCGTGGCGTTCATGCCATTGCTGCTGCGTACCATAAGCATGATGCAGCAAGTATGACTTCAAGCGCCCAATACGCTCTTCCAGAAAACCAACCCGCAGCACTGGCTGATAATGACCTTCGATCTCGCCCATACCGGGACAATCAAGATCATTCACAACAGGAAACATCATCTTCGTTTTGTCGATAAGTGCGAGCTTATTGTTGCACAAACCAAATGTCATTACTTGACCATCCAGCACATAGCGCCCCTTTACAAAGTAACCTGCGCAATCAGGAACACCATCAAAAAGCGCAGCAATTTCCTGCACAAGCTTCGGCGTTACAATCTCATCCGCATCAACAAAGAAGATCCAGTCATTCAAGGTTTCAATATTATCCAGTGCCCATTGCCGTTTCTTGGGGTACTGCCCATCCCATGAAAAGTGCACAATTTTCGCACCGTTCTCTGCGGCAATATTCGCGGTACCATCCCGACTGCCGGAATCCACTACAATGATCTCGTTGAAATTCTGCAGAGCATCGAGACACGCCTTAATGCGCGGCGCCTCGTTTAACGTCATAACCATAACTGTTACGGGTATCATGACGCTGATTGTTTAACTGCCTTGCGCAGCTGGTAAACAAAAAAGCCTAAGAAACAGCCTACCAAGATAAAGGCAGGCCAGAATATAGCCTTACGCGGCCACGCAGGCTTATCAGCAACTGACGACGGCTCTACCACAAGCGCAGCAAAAGGCTCGTCCATATCAAGGATCATGCTTATATGCTCTTGCTCCATCAACAATGACGTAAGCGCGCGCTTATGATCAGGGTGCTGCGTTTCCTGAATGGCATTCTGCAAATACTCAGCACGTGTTGCGGTTTTGCTGCGCACATCCTGCTGGATGACGCCATCCGTCTTATCATATAAAAGCTGCAGCAAGTACAGCGCAAATTCTTTATCGGGGTGCGAGAATACAACACGGCGTAAAGGAGACGTGCCAACTGGCTGCACAGATACGTGTTTATCCAGAAAGCGCGCCAGACTATCCGCATTAAAATCCTCCGGCAAACCTTCCGCACCAAACAGTCCCGCACGTGCAACACCATCTTTTACGATTTGGTCATCAACCAATTGCGAAGCGACGGTCACACCGCGCAGCATATATTCAAAACGGATATAGTCATTGGAGTCTTGCGACCCTAGTGAGTTCACAAGATACTGCACGGCAAAGCTACTATTTTCAGGAAGCAATGCCTTGATATCAGGGCCTGTACCACGCTCGGCAGGTCCCACAAGCATCTCTGCACGATATTGCGGCTGTGCCATAGAAAAGAATATCAGCGCAGCAATAACACCTAAAACAGCACCAATGATAATGAAAAATTTGCCGTACCAAAGATCGGCCATCAAGTCCAGCAATCCGGGTTCGGAAACATATACAGTCTTAGGTGTTACGGCTGTATCTGCGACCATCAGGCAACCTTGTCTTCGCTGACAATGTTGTAGGCACGCTCAATCCAAGCATCAATAGACTGCTCAGGAACAAAAATCTGCCCTGCTTCTACAGCACCTTCATGCGCAGCAAACCACGCATCACTGCTCAGCCTGTATTCCTTAATTGCTGCAGCAAGTTTGTGTGAATCACCCTGAGGAACTACGCGACCTGCCTTGAAATCTTTAATGACTTGCGCTGTCTCGCTATCCTCAGGACCAACAAGAATACAAGGACGACCTACAGCCAGCGCCGAGTAAAGCTTGCTAGGCACGATCATACCCGAGGCTTCATGCTTCATCGTGATCAGGTGCAAATCACCGCTTGTCATGATATCGCGGATTTTGCTGATCGGCTGGAAAGGCAGCAGACGGATGTTCTCCAAGCGGCGCTTAGCACGCTCAATCGCAAGGCGCTCAAAATTCTGACCATCACCAATAAAGGTAAATTCAATCTCCGGGTATTCTTTTCCCAAAATAGCGGCAGCTTCCAAAACCGTATCAATCGGATGGGCACGCCCCAGATTACCTGAATACAGCACACGGAATTTGCGTTCTGTACCGTCACGGCGCAGCTCATCAAACGGACGCGCGCCCTCTGCCTTACTGATTTTGCGCAGCGGACGACGGCGACGCCCACGCATGTCATTGGCAGGCGCAGGCAGTAATTCGTAATCTGGCCAGTTAGGAATAACTGCAACACGATTAGGCTCCAGCCCTGTATGCGTTAAATGCTTAGCCATACAGCGCCCGACAGTGACAACCTTGTCACATTGCTTCATCGCCTTGCGCGAGATCTTCTTATAAAAACTCATACGGGAGTCTTTCATCGAAAAACCCAGCGCAGGCACGATGTCTGGGAACAAGTCCTGACACCAATGAATGTGACGGCTCTTTTTAAGGGAAGCAATAACACGCCCAGCAACAACCAATAACGGCGGGTCTGTCATGGTGACGAGCAAATCATGGCGCGGTTGCATCAAAGCTGTCGCCAAAAGCTTCACCCATACGGTCATGTAATCCAGACTATTACGGCGCTTCATAGAGGCCTTCGTGCGGATAACTTTAATTGTGCCATCGCGATCAATGCGCTTTTCGGGTGCAGACGTCACTACAGTCACATCCCATCCTTTAGCGGCAAACCCGCGTGCCAAATCACGCAACACGCGACCGGTCGCACCGCGATACGGCGGATACACCCTATTCACAAACAATACGGATGGCTTCTTGTTTGGCTGTTTTGCCGCCATAGGATACGCCCTGCTGCTTACCTTTTAATTTCCTAGAGAATAGTCTTTATTTACTACAGCCGTAGCTTTTTTTCAACAAAACGGCGCGATCAACCCACAAAGGAATCAATAATAACAACAGCCCGAAATCGAGTGATTTATAGCTGGCGTATAAAAAGATATCGATCAGGAAAGGTCCGGCAATCGCCACCGCCAGCACAGGATAGTCTCTAACAACGCACAACAACCGAAAACCAAGCAATCCCATATAGGCCAACATTAGAAAAACACCGACCAGTCCCGCCTTAAGCCAAGTGGACGTTACTAAACTATGCGTAAAATTAACAACCGCGCCGCCCACTGCAGGCGACACGACAGTCGTTCCCCAGCCCTTACCT
>DUBU01000019.1:13770-34807 GCA_012960155.1 Micavibrio sp.
CCCTTACCTAATAATGCTGACCACAAGCTATCATCGATCACATCCATAACAGCAGACGCCTCCCGCCCGCGCATATTAAAGCCGACAAGCGCATTCTTATGGGTCAGCGTTTGAACAATATCCGTCCAGATCGGCGCCATAATTACAACAGCGGCAACGGCCAGTAGCACGGGAATGCCCATACGATAAGGATGCTTACAAATCCCTGCCGCCATCAAAAAAAACATAGCAATGACCAGATAGCCTACACTAGCGCGCTGCTGTATCGCCGCCATAGCTGCCAGTGGCGCCAGAGCTAGCACAATCATTCCTATGGCGCATAAAGCACTGCGCACTGTAAGCCCTTGAACTAAAACAGCGCCGCTAGCACCCAACAAGAACACCGCGGCAAACAATACCGTCGGCGCATTAGCCAGCAAAGCAGGGTCACGCACATAACTGGCAAAAGCCGGCAAATTACCATCAGTCAATACTGGCGCGATAACCCGCATGGCAAAGCAAACACCTGAAAGCGCCACAAAAACGGTTAGCAATAAACGCTCACGTTCATCAAGCTGCCGTAAAAAACCTGCCAAGAACACAGGCAAAAACAAGAATAGAAACGGCACGATATCCCTGATGATCAAAGACAATGAATTGCCATGCATAAGACCATTAATTAAACCGCAAGACAGGCCATAGCCTAAAAAGAGAGCGCCAGCTTTCTGCCACCCTGGCATTGCGTTAAAACGAAAGGCGCCAACCAGCCCTTTAAATCCAACCACATAGATAAGCCCCGCCCCCACCAACAATTCTGAAAGGCCAAAATTGTCAGGCGTCGGCTCACCCCATAACGCATATATACTGATCACCAGTAATAAAGCGAGCAGACGCAAATTAAGATTCAGGATATTAAAAAGCGATGGATATGCAGCGCTTGCATTAGCCATTGCCCAGCACACTCCACAGCATACGGGATGACACAAACACCATAAACACGGCAAACGCAAGACGCAGCTTGTTAACAGGCAACGCATGAGCAGCTTTGGCACCCAGCGGGGCAACCATAACGCTAAACGGTATAATCAAAAACCACGCCAGCACATTCACATAGCCAATAGATAAGGGCGGCATACCTTCCTGCCCATTACCAATGACCATAAAACCAATCGCGGCAGGGATTGAAATCACCATACCCAGCGCCGAAGCTGTGCCCACGGCCTTATGCATTTTAACACCGCAAATACTCATATAGGGCACGCTGATTGTTGCGCCGCCGATCCCCATAAGTGTCGACAGCCCGCCAATAAACATACCCGCCAGTCCCGACCAAGGCTGCCCCGGCACATCCTTTAATAAATCAAACCGAGAGGGATTTATCACCATAATCGCCGCCAATATCATCAAAGCGACTGCAAAGATCATTTGCATAGACTCAGCATCCAGCTTGTCCGCAATGATCGTGCCTACAACAACACCGACAACAATTCCAATCCCAATCCTCTTGACCAGATCCATGCCAACAGCGCCCTTTTTCCAATGAGAGCGCGCCGAAGAAAACCCTGTCGGCACAATAACCGCAAGTGATGTGCCCACGGCCAAATGCATCATATGTTCAGGATCATATCCCAGGGAAGTAAGGCTGTAATAAAGACCTGGCACAAGCACAATGCCGCCGCCAATACCTAACAAACCAGCCAGAAAACCAGCCAGCACACCGATCGAGGCCAAGATCAGTAATAGCGGTAAAAACTCAATAATCATACTAACGTCAAAACTCATGTTCTGACATTAGCGCCTAATATTTGAACTGACTAGAGTGTTTAAAACCTATTGAACGTTGAACAAACGAATAGGTTTTTTGTCTGAATCGCCTGGCTTCTTATAAAGCACGCGCTGACCACCTGTTGTACCGCCAGCAGCACTCTGCGTTGGGGAAATACCACCCTCTGCAGCAGCAGCCTCTTCAGCCGCTTTCTTATCTTCCAGATCTTGGAAAACAGCTGCAGCAGCCATTTGGCCTTGTCGACTGCGTGCTTCAGCTGCCGCAACAGGATCAACAGGAATGACGCGCTCAGGCATCTCTTCCTCGTCACGGCGATTATCATAGATGCCTGCCGTAGCAGAGTCGCTGCGCGCCGTGCCTGTATCAACGAAAACAGGCTTGGATTTGGAATTAGATGATTGATTGTCTGACTTACCGCCGAAAATACCGAAAAAGCTCTTTCCGCCGCTTTCTTGCGCATACGCATCCGTAGGGACAACTGCTGCCGCACCCAAAGCAATACCGGAAGCCAGTATCATGATTTTAAAAGAATTCTTCATATTATGCCTCACACCGTTAGTTAAACTATTATAACAGGCTTTCGCATTTAGTGGCAATTTATAGATTATCCACGCCCGACCCAAAACAATTTTCCCGGTAAATTATTGAAATATAAAGACGATTAAAAACAGGATTCTTTTCTTCCCAAAGAGTCGCATTCCTTAAGCCTTTTTTAAAGGTTTCAGACGATGATAAAGACAATTTCGTAAAATAAAAACTGAAGAAAACGAAGCGTTAAAAAGGTAAAACGGAGAAGTGTGATGCAAGTTAACATTCAAGAATTTCTGGAAACCTGCGGCCTTGATGAGCCGCTATATCCAGGCAAGCGCGTAGTCAAAAAACTACCGCAACCCGGCGAGCATAAAAGCCACTGCATTGTTTATGATTGGCGCGATCCCAGCAAAATCCGCATAGAGGTCAAAGCAGGCTTAAGCGGCCGTGATCTGGATCCTAAAGAGCTGCGCAAATACCCTGTCAGCTTCCAGTCCCCGACTTATCTGGAATTAGAGGTTGGTGCCAAGGCCAAAGCCGCACCTAAGAAAGCAGCAAAAACTAAAGCTAAAGGAGGCAAGAAATGACCCCTCAATTAGAATTCGGCTCAGCCGTAGAAGGTAAAGTTCCCGAGTCCGCAGCAGTAGTAAGCTCTGTTGTTATGGGGAAAAATATCGATCCAACAGAATTAGCATCAGGCCTAGGGCAGTTCGTCTCCGACGGTACAGCACGCCCTGTAAACCTGGTCGCAGCATCAACAATCGCGGCGCCAAGTGGCGGACTTGCCCCTAAAGGCAATGAAAACACGCCTTATACTTACAAGGGCGGCGAAATGTTCGGTGTTTCAGACGGCCCGACAGGCCCATAAATCCTAATCAAGCAGCCATATCGTCCAGCACTTCTCCGATCGAAGTAACCAGACGGTCGATATGGTTCTCATCCAAGATCAATGGCGGTGACAAATACAGGTTAGGTCCTGTGTAGCGCACCATGACCCCGCGACGGAATAGCTCGTAAGACGATTCACGCGGTAATCTTCCCGGATCATCAGGGTCACCTGAATCTTTAAGCTGTATGCCGGCCAGAATGCCGCAGTTGCGGATATCTTCAACAAACGGCTTATCCTTCAACGAATGCACAGCATCTTCCAAAGGCTTGGCCATCGCAGCCGCATTTTCAAAAATCTTGTTATCCTGAATAGTATCCATCGTACCGATTACAGCGGCACAAGCCAGCGGGTGGCCTGAATATGTGTAACCATGCATCAGTTCGATACCAAACTCAGGGCCGTTCATGAACGCATCATAAATCTCTTTTTTCACAAACGTTGCGCCCAGCGGCACAGTCCCGTTTGTAATCCCCTTAGCCATCGTAATGATATCAGGGTCACATTCGAAATATTCAGATGATGAAATAGAACCAAAACGGCCAAAGCCTGTCACGACCTCATCGAGGATCAGCAGAATACCGTATTTCGTGCACAGCTCCCGCAGGCGCTTCAAATAGCCTTTTGGTGGCGGCAGAACGCCCGTTGAGCCCGCAACAGGCTCCACAATAACAGCCGCAACATTCATTTTATCGTGCAGATAAACAATGCGTTCCAGCTCATCCGCGAACTCTACACCGTGCTCTGGCATGCCGCGAGAAAACGCATTGCGCTCCAAATCATGCGTATGCGGCAAATGATCAACATTGGGCAGTAACTGGCCGAATGCTGCACGGTTGTAAGGAATACCGCCGACTGAAATACCGCCAAAGCCAACACCGTTATAGCCGCGCTCACGGCCAATCAATGTACGGCGCGTGCCCTCACCTTTCACACGGTGATAAGCCAGCGCAATTTTCAGCGCCGTGTCTACAGCCTCTGACCCAGAATTACTGAAAAACACATGGTCAAAGCCTTTAGGCATGGCAGAACACAGACGGGATGCCGCCTTAAAGGCCGTAGGGTTACCGAACTGGAACATGGGAACATAATCAACCACATCAAGCTGCGCCTCTATGGCCTCACGCACTTTTGGGGGATTATGGCCGCTATTAACGCACCAGAGGCCCGCGGCACCATCAAGTATCTCGCGCCCTTCTTCATCGTAGTAATACATACCCTCTGCCTTAACGACCATACGCGGTGCCTTTTTAAAAAGACGCTGCGGCGTAAAGGGCATCCAGAATTCTTCGAGTGAATTAGCGGCGGTTGTGAAATCATATCCCATAACGAGACTCCCTGATAAATACTGTAATCGCAAAAGGATAGCAGATTAAAAGCGGCGGGCAAGCAATGGCTGTGCGGCAAGTGCTAACAAAACGATATTCCGTGGACAAAGTCTGAAAATGCGATAGATTTTGATCTATGAGCACAAACGGAACACATAATGGTAACGGCCACGACCCTGATCGCAACGATGATGATAACGACAATGTCATCCGTATCCCGTCTTTGGCAGAGCGCGACAAAATGCGCCGTGAGGCAGAGGAACAGGCGCGCAAGGAATACCGCGCAGCCAATCCGTCAGAACCGATGATCAACCTGCGGCCAATAACAAAATATTTGCTACTGGCACTACTGGTGCCGCACCTTATTATCGAATTCCTGCTCTCCCCGCCACAGCAATACTGGGTTATAGAGCATTTCGGCGTCATACCTTCTGCCTACACAGTAGAGTTCACTGGCTGGCAAGCGATCATCAGCCCCCTCACATATATGTTTTTACACGCTAGCTGGCTACATATTGGCATGAATGCCGCTATGCTCGTCGCCTTCGGCGCAGGTTTGGAACGTTGGATGGGGGGCATAAGAATGTTCGCATTCTTCTACATCAGCAGTATTGCCGCCATAATCTTTCATTTCATCATCGCCCCGACATCACCTTATGTTGTAATCGGCGCTTCGGGCGGCATAAGCGGGCTTTTTGCGGCAGTTATGATCATGCTGCAATCTCAAGGGCGTATGCCTTTAGGCAAATATGGCATTTGGCCATTTGCAGCATTCTGGGTTCTGATTTCATTCGTTTTCGGGCTCACAGGCGCCCCTGACGGAAGCAACGTAGCATGGGCAGCCCATGTTGGCGGCTTCTTGTTCGGATTGCTCTTTATCAAGCCATTCTTGAAACGATTTTAAATTTCTGGAATTACTGTATTAAACTTATTTTGCAAGCATCATAAGTTCATTTTGCGGCATCAGCTGCTGCATAGCACTTGCACGTCTTACACCAGGATACCCCCATATAATCGTGTTAAAATGCCCCTGCGGCGTTACAGGAATCCAGCGTTCGAATACCTGCCCCGACTCCTGACACGCCCAAACCTTATCGATAGGCGCATTCTCGGCTTTCTCTAGATAGCTGCGCGCAGAATCCTCATGCCCTTGCTTATCTTCTGCCAAGCTCCACAACCGGTACAAACGGGCCGATGGCCTGATCTGCTCTGCCATTTTAAGATACTGGCGCGCCTCGCCCCATAATGCTTGATTAATTGCTTCGCCAGCCGCAGCCATCTGTGATTCATCGCTTTCAGGGTTAAGCGCCACCAAGCGCTCATACCACTTCATACGTTTACCTGAATTCTTAATCTCATTATCAGGTGCAAGCTTTTCCCAAAGCGGCAATAAATCTGTATGTGGCTGAGTCCTCCATGCTTTTTCAATCGCAGCGATCGCGCCACGCTTGTTATTACGGCTCCAGTAAATGCGCGCCAAGCGCTCGGCGACAGGAGTAAAACCTTCATCCAGAGCTTGAGCTTGCTTAAGGTACTTTAGCGCCGTTACATTATCACCTTTGTCAGACGCTTCATCAGCCTGAGCCACCAGCATGGCTACGCGGTCATTGCGCGCAGCCTCTTTATCAATGGCGTTATAACGTTCGGCGCGGCGCAATGTGCGTTCAGCATGATCCCAATCGCGCGCTGACAGCTCTAGATCATATACCATCTTGATAATCCAGCCCTGACGCGGATGCATATCAAGTCCCTGACGCGCAAGTGTTAACGCCTGTGCCTGATCGCCACGCTCCAGCGCATTAACCAACATGCCGCGCACACCTAGAAACGCTGTATCCTTGTTATCCGTCAGCTTACGAAATAACGCTGCAGCTTCATCTTCATGTCCTTTTAGACGCGCAGCCTGCGCCTCAAGAAGCAAAGACAGCCCCTGATCTTTAGGAAGATATTGGCGCGCTTTCTGCGCCTGCTTGTCCGCAGCCTCGATATCACCAGCCGCAACAGCCGACAATCCGCGCGTCAAACTGCGCCACCCCAGCAGGTTTTGCTTACGGGTACGGCGATCTTTCAGTGCTTGGGGAATATTCGTCAGAAACAAATAAACGCGATGAAGGAATAAAACAAATGCCAGCGCGAACAGAACAGTAAAGATCACAACGCCCGTATGAACATTCGCGCGGTAATTCTGCCACTTGACTTCAATCGAGCCGGGATACTGGACAACCAGTATGGCTGCCGCGACAAAAATTCCGATCTTAATGGCAAATAGTAATGAGCGTAACATGGGACTTCCGTTCATATCTCCTCAGCCAGAATGCCTGAGGAGACTCCATTTTACGCGGTCTTGGACTTACGTTCCAGTGCTAACTATAACCTCTACACAACGAGGTTATAGTCGCAAAATATTAAGGTGCTGTCGGCAGATCCAGCGGCGCTGGTTCAAGGATCATAAAGCCTGACGCATCATCAGTAACCAGCTTACGTGGTGGCTTAAGGTTCTTAAGCTCGCTTACAAGCTGATCGATAGACAGCTTGCTGCCACTTGCTGTTTTAGCAAGACTGCTCTGGCTGACTTCTGACGCCACCTTACCTGTAAACAGACTCTCCAGCTGACCAGCAAGTAATGTAGCCTGCGCTTCATCAATCCACGGCATCGCTGTTTCTTTGGCACCGCCCTCTAGTGTTTGCAGCTCGGCAATTGCGCCCTGAACATTACCTTCATCCAAAAGCTTTTGCGCACGGGCAACAGTCGCTTGCGTGTCAGTACCTGTGATCAGCTCGCCATCCTTTTCAACTGAAAGGATCTCATTGAAACGAGCCATCGCTCTCTCACGAACAGACACATCCTCGCCTTTTAGAGAAGACACAACGATATCACCCGCCAAGCCTTTAAACTCGGACTTCAAACGATCAGAGGACATCACACCATCTTCAGCGTGCGGTGCCAGACGATTAATCGCATCTTGCATAGCAGGATCGTCCTGTGTGCCCAGCATTTTCTGCATCAACTCAAGGTCTGTCGCGAATGGTTCGTTACGATCCAGCGCCCCGCGGAATTGGGTCAGTGCCAGTAGCATAGCGCCAGCCTTGACGTCTTCACGAGACAAACCACCCAGCGTTTGACCAAGAGCATCATCTTCTGTCTGTGCTTCCGCCAATGCTTCGTCCATAGCTTCAGGTGCAGCCTGCTGGCCTTCTACTAAGGCACGTAGGTCAGCAATTGATTTGGCGAGTTGCTCCTGCCCCTCGACAGAGCCTTGCAGCATCTTCACCTTATCAATTAGATCAGCCAGCTGTGGCGGCGCGCCCATTGTTTCTACACGCTGTTCAAGGCGCGTCAGACGTTCACCAATAGACAGACTTGGATCAGACAGATCTTGCGAGATCGCACCGGCTTCCGCACGAATGATCGCTACAGTGTCCTGTGCGCTTTTAGCCTGAGCCTTAACTGTCTCAAGTTCTTCGCGCAGGTTCTCAGGGACAACACGATCTAGAAATGATTGCTTTTCCTGTACGGATGCGACTTCTGTTTCCAACGCATCCAAGCGCTGATCCGCTTCATTGCCATCCTTGGCACCTGGTATAAACAAGAAGGCCATTAGGCCTGCAGTAATAGCCACCAAGCTTACAGAAACCAGAACACTTTTTTGCAAAGCGCGCTGCTCTGCCGTTTTAATCTTGCTCAAAATTGCCTCCGTGCTTTCGGCTTCGTTTGTTTTTTGCGCTGCCATCACAGATTCTTGATGCACGTGTTCGTTCTCACGCTCACTATCAGGCTTCGCCATTTCCTCGCTCATAACTGCGCCAAAATTATTGGAGCGCAACTCTAAAGGCTCTTCTTCAGCGGTTACAGCCTCGACTTCTGGCTCCTGATCAGCACCATATCCGCGGCTGTCTGTATTTTCATTCGCTGCTTCACCGATAAGGTCACCCAGATCGATATCATTTTCATCTGCAGCTTCCAGAACCTCATCTCGGCGGTTAGCCGGAATGACATTACGCTTTTTCCAGCCCTGAACAGTTGTCACAGGCACTTCCATTTTAGTGGCCATCGGACGAATACCGCCAAAGCGTTTGATTACTTCTTCCGCATTTTCGATTGCATCACCATCAAAATCATCGGTCATCGCTGTCATCTTCCTTATTCCTTAAAAATAAAATCAGTCTTCCGTGCAGTCAGACGTTATCACCTTCAACGCGGAGACCATTGCATCTCCGTCAGGCGACTTTGCCACGTGTACGTATCGCCATGGCAAATGCTCTATGGAATGTACCACCAAATCGCTTAAACACAAGGCTTTTGTTGCCTCCAGCGCAGACGTACAGCCCGCCGCCTCTACAGCCTCGGCAAACGCTTGCCCCGTGCGCGCAGAATAAAACATGACCACATCAACACGTTGCTGTGTCAGCTTTTCGGCGACATCAGGGCTAAAGCTTGTTCTTTTATGCGCCTTATAGACGGGCAATACATCCACGGCAACACCCTCGACATTTAAAGGGCGCACTACATCTACGCCACTAAGATGAAGGTAGTGCCCGACAACGCCAAACATGTCGTTTTCTAATATTTCTATATTTCCAGATACCTTCTTAATGCATACCCAGCCGTCTTCACAGAGGGCATCATATGTTTTCGCGCCCACGCAGTACACAGGCTTGTCTTTCTCAGAAAACGCCCCCGAAACCGCGCGTACAGCATTCACACTGGTGAAAATATAACCATCGTAATCAGCTAAATTGGGAAGAGAAAAATCCAGAAATTCAATTTTAAGCATCGGAGACAAAAGAACCTCGAAGCCAAGTTGCTCGAGGTCCGATTTTAGGTTTTGCGCCTGATCTTCAGGACGTGTGATTAATATGGTCGCTTTTGGCATTCTTACGCGCATTGCTCCAGTAATTCCGGCGGGATCTTATCTTTCAGGCGCTGCCCCAGAGTCTCACCAAGCTTATAAACCTGCTCACAATGACTGGTCTCATCACTTAATGTCAGACGATCTTCAACCATATGCATTTCCTGACCGTCCAAGCGGCCGACTGCTACGGTCAAGTGCATGTCCTGACCATCAAGCGTTGCATAAGCACCAATTGGCGTATGGCAAGAGCCATCTAAAACCTGCAGTGCCGCACGCTCTGCCGCGACACGCAAACCTGTCTCACGGCAATGAATAGCGTCCAGCAGTTCCTTGCTCTGCTCATCACCCTCACGAATTTCAACACCGATCGCGCCCTGCCCTGCAGCAGGCAGCATCTCTTCTTCACTCATTACCGAAGACAGCTCATGCTCCAGCTCTAGCCTTTGCAGTCCTGCCAGCGCCAGTAAAGTCGCATCAACCTGCCCGTCACGAAGTTTCTGGATACGTGTCGGCACATTACCACGAAACGGTACAATCTTAAGATCAGGGCGACGCGCCAGAATAAACGCCTGACGACGCAAACTGGCCGTACCGACCACCGCGCCTTGCGGCAAGTCATCCAGTGTTTTATGGCCGTTTGATAAAAACGCATCACGCGCATCCGCACGCGGCAATATGTGATTAATCACCAGACCGTCAGGCAAAAACGATGGCATATCTTTCATGGAATGCACGCCGCAATCAATGCGGCCATCCATCAGCGCGGATTCAATTTCCTTGGCAAACTGCCCCTTGCCACCCGCAGCATCAGACAGCCTGACCTCACCCTCAGAAGGCTTCCAGTCCCCTGATGTATTAATCTCGACAATCTCAACGTCCAGATCACTATGTGCAGCACGCAATTTATCCGCCACCAGATTGGCTTGATACAACGCCAGCTTTGATCCTCTTGTCCCTATTTTAAAGGTCTGCGCCATCGCACACTCCGCAAATATAGATTTTTTCGTCACACCTATATATAAGGGTTGGCATGAAAATACTAGGCATAGAAACATCCTGTGATGAAACAGCCGTCGCCATTGTGGATGACAGCCGTAAAATTCACGCGAATCTGGTCTTGAGCCAGCTCGAAGAACACAGCGTCTTCGGCGGGGTCGTGCCCGAAATTGCCGCCCGCGCCCACATGGATCATCTAGATAAACTGATCAAAGGGGCGTTGAACGACTCAGGATTAACATTTTCAGATCTGGACGGCGTTGCCGCGACGAGTGGCCCAGGCTTAATCGGTGGTGTTATGGTCGGCATGATGGCAGGCAAGGCAATTGCTGCTGCTCACAGCTTACCCTTCATGGGCATCAACCATCTTGAAGCGCACGCCTTAACGCCGCGCCTATCAGATGATGTGGCCTTTCCTTTCCTGTTATTACTTGTTTCTGGCGGCCATACACAAATCTTGCTGGTGCGCGGTGTAAATGATTACGAACTTTGGGGCACAACTATTGATGATGCGCTTGGTGAATGCTTCGACAAGTCGGCAAAACTCATGGGCTTGCCGTTTCCCGGCGGCCCGAATCTCGAAAAAGCAGCAAGACAGTGCGAAGACCTAGAAGCAGCGCTAAAGCGCTTTCCGCTGCCCACGCCGATGAAAGGGCGTAAAGGCTGTGACTTCTCTTTCTCAGGGCTAAAAACAGCTGTACGCACGCATATCGACGCCCTGCCAGCGGGCGCCCTTAAAATGGAAGATGTGGCCGCTTTATCTGCGGCTTTCGAGCACAGTGTTTGTGAGACAGTGATCAGCCGCTGCAAAAACGCACTCGAAAAATTCACAACAATTCATAATGGCCCCGAAAGGCCTGCACTCGTTGTAGCAGGCGGCGTTGCGGCTAACACGTCCTTGC
Source organism: Micavibrio sp. (assembly GCA_012960155.1). Taxonomy (GTDB): domain Bacteria; phylum Pseudomonadota; class Alphaproteobacteria; order Micavibrionales; family Micavibrionaceae; genus UM-FILTER-47-13. Next base: position 25,032 of record DUBU01000019.1, read on the forward strand.
GCGGTGCACTAAAGAACTTGACGGAAAGCTACGAAATGTCTTTTATTGCACCACCGATATCATTGTGTTCCGATAATGGTGCAATGATCGCTTGGGCGGGTGTGGAAAGGTTACGACTAGGAATGACAGATACGCTCGATATAGCCGCAAGGCCTCGCTGGCCTTTAGATCCTAACGGTGATAAAAACCGTGCGGCCTTTGCCTAGGCTTTATTCATTTTATTTTTCAACGACAATCAGAGGAATTCATGCAAAACATTGGTGTAGTTGGCGCAGGCGCATGGGGAACAGCATTAGCACAAGCATTGGCACAAGGCGGCCGCGATGTGTTGATCTGGGCACGCGAGCCTGAAGTTGTTCAAAGCATTAACGGCACAAATGAAAACGCATCCTTCATGCCTGGCGTGAAGCTTGACGAAAAAGTTAAAGCAACTGATTCCATATCTCAGCTTTCTGCCTGTGATACTTTGCTGATCGTTACGCCCGCACAACACGTGCGCTCTACTCTAGAATCTCTGAAAGGCGATATCGCCGAAGGTAAACCTGTTGTTATCTGCGCCAAAGGTATCGAACTTTCAACAGGCCTACTGATGTCACAAGTAGCAGAAGAAGAAGTGCCGAAAGCCACGATCGCCATTTTGACGGGTCCGACTTTTGCCTCTGAAATTGCCACAGGCAAACCCAGCGCGGTGACAATTGCTGCCCGTGACAAAGATGTGGCGCAAGAAATTCGCGAAGGTTTGGCAAGCCGTAACCTACGCACCTACATGACTGATGATCTTTACGGCGCGCAAATCGGCGGCGCGATTAAGAACGTGATCGCGATTGCTTGCGGCGCTATCATTGGCCGCGGCCTTGGCGAAAGCGCGCGCGCAGCCCTTCTGACACGTGGCCTCGCAGAGATGAGCCGTCTGGCTATGGCTATGGGCGCCAAGAAAGAAACATTGATGGGTATGTGTGGCGTGGGTGATCTTGTACTGACTTGTACATCTATGCAATCCCGCAACTACAGCCTAGGTCATATGCTGGGCGAAGGTCGTACTCTTGAAGAAATTATGAACGAGCGCCAAGGCAAAGCCGTTACAGAAGGTGTTCACACAGCCGAAGCGCTGGTTACAATGGCGCGCAAGCACGCTGTAGAGATGCCGATCTGCGAGACAGTACATAAATGCGTTAGCGGCGAATACGATATCGATGCGGCAATCAGCGCTATGCTGGACAGACCGCTGCGCAGGCCAGAAGCTTAATCATAAAATTATCTGATTTCTTGCATTTTTGCTTTGCTTTCTGTTACATTAATTTAGATATTATGAAAAACAAAATGTAAGGATAAAAATATGGCTGATATTTCAAAAACATGGCAAGTCGTAACAGACGCAGCAGAGCTGCAGGAAATTGATCAAGCAACTACTGAAGTGCTTGAAGGCAAACGCCCTGCAGGACCACCAGCATCAGGCAGCGCAGGCGTTCCATGGGGCGGCGCAGGTGCCGACGCTTACTGGCGCAACGACATAAAGTAATCCCTAGATTACAGACACATAAATTAAACGGGCAGAAGCAAAAGCTGACTGCCCGTTTTGCTATAAGAAACCTCAAAGAGTTCAGTGATATATTATTTCAAAAAATTGTAATTTTATTTTTTGACTATTCGCCATAATCATATACATTACGAACATGCTGCAATGCAGCGCAACCCCGAACATTTTGAGTACTGACATGAGAGAATTTGCCTTCAACGTCTCCGCCCTTCTTGTAAGCATATCCCTGCTTCTACTTGGCAACGGTCTGGCTATGACCCTGCTTGGTGTGCGCGCGCAAATGGAAGGCTTCTCTACGGTAATCACTGGCTTTCTAATGTCCGCCTACTTCATAGGTTACATCTTCGGAGCTCTAGCAGTCCCTAAAATGGTTGCCGCTGTTGGCCATGTGCGCGTATTTGCCGCCCTTGCCTCAATTACTTCAGTATCCGCTATTATGCATGTCGTATGGGTAGATCCATTTTTCTGGGCAGCACTGCGTGTCCTGACAGGCTTCTGCCTAGTAGGTCTTTATATGGTGACCGAGAGCTGGCTGAACGAGCAATCGAGTAACGAAAATCGCGGCCAGGTCTTCTCTGCATATATGATCATCAACCTTGGCTCTGTAGCCATGGGTCAGCAACTCCTGCAAGTTGCGGACCCTGCCGGCATAGGTCTGTTCGTAATAAGCACTGTACTGTTCTCACTGGCAGTAGTACCGCTTTCACTTGTGCAGAGCGCCACAGCCTATACCAAGCGCCCGTATGAAAATTACACAGCTATTTCAGAATTCTCCAGTTGGTACCATTGGTATCTTCTGTTCAGGCCTTGTAAATGGTGCTTTCTGGGGTATGGCGCCCGTATACCTTTTCCAATCATCATTCACAACAGGTCAAATAGCCAACGTGATGATGTTTGCAGTGTTAGGCGGAATGTTAATGCAATGGCCACTCGGACGGATGAGTGATAAAACCGATCGTCGTAATATCATTATGCTAGCATGCGTAGGGTTAATCTGCGCATCTATTCTAATTGCTAATACTGACGTTCATAGCATGGTCATGTTTGCGATAGCTATCGGCCTATTCGGCGGCTTCATGATGCCAATTGGCGCGTTATGTAATGCGCATATAAATGACCACCTGACACAAAAAGATTTCGTGCCTGCAAGTGGAGCCATGCAGATGGTCGGCGGTATCGGCTCGATTATCGGGCCTTATGCCGCTTCTATATTCATGCAGGTCGGCGGTCAGTCCATGCTGTTTATATTTAGTATGACAGTCGCATCTGCTTTACTGCTCTTTACAGCATTCCGCCGTTTTGTAAGTGAAGCACCAGAGCATACAAGTCCGTTCCGTGCACTACCAATGGCCACACATTACATTAACCGGCTCCAGCGTGTCCGTAGCGAGAAGAAATCACGCAAGCAAAAATCTGCTTAAAATTTTATTACGCAGTATTGAAACATTATTACAACTGGACTAATCTAACATCATGGCATATTGGCTTATTAAATCAGAACCGAACACATGGTCTTGGGATGACCACGTCAAAAAAGGCGTGGAGCATTGGGATGGCGTTCGTAATTACCAAGCCAACAACAATATGAAGGCCATGAAAAACGGCGACCAGGCTTTCTTCTATCACTCTGTAAATGAGAAGAAAATTGTCGGAATCGTTGAAGTCGTCAAAGAGCATTACCCTGACCACACAGATAAAACCGGCAAAGGTTTTGGTATGGTGGATTTCAAGGCAATAAAACCAGTTCCCAATCCTGTCACGCTGGCAGACATCAAGGCTAACCCTGACCTTCAGGACATGGCTTTGGTAAAGCAGTCGCGTCTGTCTGTGTGTCCTGTGACGGATAAGGAATGGAAAATAATCTCTAAAATGGCCGGACTATAAATCATGAATTTCAAAGATATTGCCTTGGCCCTTCTCGTGATCGTGATCTGGGCAGGGAACATTATTGCCATTAAATACGCTGTGATGGAGCTGCCGCCGCTGACAGCCATTACATTACGCTTCGGCCTGACCGCACTGGCATTCCTGCCTTTTGCCCGCTGGCCCGGAAAAGATTTGGCCAAACATCTTCTGATTATAGCCATCTTCATGGGCTTCCTGCACCAAGGACTACTCTTCTTGGGCATGGCACAGCTATCTGCAGGCCTGTCTGCAATTTTCCTACAGTCGCAGGTGATATTCTCTACCATACTCGGCGTAATCTTCTTTAAGGAAGTCATAGGCTGGCGCTCTATTGCCGGCTTGATAATGGGCATCCTCGGTATTTGCTTTATATATGGCGACAGCACGGCAGGTTTCTCGGCCACAGGCTTTTGGATGCTCATGGCCTCCACTCTTGCCCTTGCATACGCCTATATGATGATGAAGAAACTGCCGCCCGTTAAACCAGCCACATTTCTGTGCCTTATGAACGGTCTCGCATTCCCGTTTGTTCTGATAGCAGCCGCACTCATGGAACGTGATCAATGGAGCACAGTACCTAATGCAGACTGGGCATTGCTGACCGAAGTCTTCATTTACCAGATTTTCCTTGTCGGGCTATCCCACATTATCTGGCAGAAACTATTAACCCGTAATGATATGGGCTTGGTCACACCGTTCACGCTGCTTTTGCCTATTTGCGGCGTTAGCATGGCTGTGCTGTTCCTTGATGAAGTTGTCTCCATGCGGATGATAATCGGTGGTTCTATTGCCATTCTCGGTGTCGGCATTATCGTCCTGCGTCGCGCCCAGAAGAAAACAAGCTTGCCACGCTGCCCAGCCGGCGATTAACAACCTGTAACTTTACGATCCACCATCCCGAACCTATATTAAGCATATAGAATAAGGAGTTGATCATGAGATTGCTGGCTCTAAGCACGTTATTAGTTCTAATGGGCACCACCACGTCCTATGGCGCCGAAACTAAAACAGCCGTCTTTGCGGCAGGGTGTTTCTGGTGCGTAGAAAGTGACTTCGAAGGCCACGATGGCGTCAAAGAAGTAACATCAGGCTATGCGGGCGGGCATGTTGAAAATCCAACCTACAAGCAGGTTTCTAATGGTGGCACAGGACACCTTGAAGTCGCACAAGTTGAGTACGATCCTGATGTAATTTCTTATGACCGTCTGCTGGAAATTTTTTGGGCCAATGTTGATCCATGGGACTCCCAAGGCCAATTTTGTGACAAGGGCGAAAGCTACAAATCCGCTATCTTTTACACGAATGATGATGAGAAAACTCGCGCCGAAGAGTCAATTGCATATGTAGAGGAAAAAATCGGCAAGCCTGTTGTAACAGAGGTTAAAGAACTGACCACGTTCTATCCCGCCGAAGATTATCATCAAGACTATTACAAAAAGAATGAGACAAAATATAAGTTCTATCGCTGGCGCTGTGGCCGTGACGAGCGCCTGAATGAAGTCTGGGGCGATGATGCTAAAAAGGCCATAGAGATTTTTGCGCCGCAACAAGGCTCCAACTCTACAGAGCAATAGTAACCTGATATAATTAGAATCCAAGTTTACAGGCAAGGATTTCACTATGACACAAACGGCCAACGCAACCCCAAACAGCAATGTTGAGATTTTTGAACCCTCCACAAAAATATCAGATAATGCGCACATAAATGCCGAAACTTACGAAGAGCTCTATAAACGTTCTATTGAAGATCCGGAAGGGTTTTGGGGTGAGATGGCTGACCGTCTTGATTGGTATAAAAAGCCTACCAAGATCAAAAATACAAACTACGCAGCATCAGAACTGTCGATCAAATGGTATGAAGATGGCGTTTTGAATGCTTGTTATAACTGTGTTGATCGCCACCTTCCCGCCCGTGAAAACCAGACAGCCCTGATCTGGGAAGGCGATAATCCTGAGCACGATAAAAAAATAACCTATGGCGATTTAAAAGGCGAAGTCTGTCGTTTAGCCAATGCCTTAAAAGCACGGGGCGTTAAAAAAGGTGACCGTGTGACAATCTATATGCCAATGGTACCGGAAGCTACATATGCGATGCTAGCCTGCGCGCGCATTGGTGCTGTGCACTCTGTCGTATTTGGTGGCTTCTCACCAACATCGCTGATCGACCGCATTCAGGATTGTGAGTCAGATGTCATTATCACGGCCGACCAAGGCGTGCGCGGCGGCAAAGCCGTGCCACTGAAGGCCAATGTTGATGAAGCCCTTAAGTCCTGCCCTGACGTTCATACTGTTTTAGTATTGGAACACACAGGCGGTAAGATCGACTGGGATGATAGCCGCGATGTATGGTGGCATGAGCTGGTTGACGATCAATCTTCGGATTGTCCGTGCGAAGAAATGAACGCTGAAGACCCGCTTTTCATCCTCTACACATCAGGCTCAACTGGAAAGCCTAAGGGCGTGCTGCATACGACAGGCGGCTATATGGTTTTTGCGTCCCTTACACATGAATGGACGTTTGATTATAAAGATGGCGAAGTATACTGGTGTACTGCCGACGTGGGCTGGATCACAGGACACAGCTATATCGTTTACGGACCGCTTGCAAACGGCGCGATATCTCTGATTTTCGAAGGCGTGCCCAATTATCCTGACTACTCACGCTTCTGGCAGGTGGTCGACAAACATCAGGTCAATATTTTCTACACGGCCCCCACTGCCATCCGCGCCTTACTAAAAGAAGGCAATGCGCACGTTGAAAAAACAGACCGTAGCTCTTTGCGCATTCTCGGCACTGTAGGCGAACCGATCAACCACGAAGCATGGCACTGGTACAATAAGGTCGTCGGCGATGAACGCTGCCCCATCGTGGATACATGGTGGCAGACAGAAACAGGCGGACACTTAATCACCCCGCTACCGGGCGCTATCCCGACTAAGCCGGGTACAGCAACAAAACCCTTCTTCGGTGTCAAACCCGAAATCGTAGACCCGCAAACAGGTGAACCTTTAGAAGGTGCCTGCACTGGGGCGCTAGTCATTGCCGATAGCTGGCCGGGTCAAATGCGCACAGTGTATAAGGACCACGAACGCTTTGCCCTGACATATTTTTCTACTTACAAAAACAAATACTTTACAGGTGACGGCGCAAGACGTGATGAAGACGGCTATTACTGGATTACTGGCCGTATGGATGACGTTATCAACGTATCGGGTCACCGCCTTGGCACCGCTGAAATTGAAAGTGCCATTAACGAGCACGAAAAAGTCGCTGAAAGTGCTGTTGTCGGTTTTCCTCACGACATCAAAGGCCAAGGCATCTATGCTTACATCACGTTAAATGCAGGTGAGACAGAAAGCAATGAGCTTAAAAAAGAAGTCATCCAGCTGGTACGTAAAATCATCGGTCCGATCGCAACACTGGACGTTGTACAATGGGCACCATCCCTGCCCAAAACACGGAGCGGAAAAATTATGCGCCGCATTTTGAGAAAGATCGCAGCGCATGAAGAAGATGGTTTAGGTGATACATCAACTCTCGCAGACCCTGCAGTCGTTGACGATCTTCTTAAAAACAGACCTGAATAACTTATACAGGCGTCGCAGCAGAAAAGCTTGCTGCGTAGCGCGGCGCCTCACTGCTATAAAAGATTTTATCTCGTACAGGCTGTGCCTCTTTATCTAGAAAACTAACCGTCGTTTGTCCTTGATACCCGACACCTGTGCGCAATCCTCTGCCTTCAACGACAGCATAGGACGCACCATCCATTTCTTCAGGATTATCAATTTTGATGATATTAAAACGCCCTAAACGACCATCATCATACTCATTATCAGTGCGCGTTAATTTGCCGACAACATAATCGCGCATAGCCTGCGTTTCTAATGCCTGATTAATATTCTGTAGCGCGTCTTCGGTCGGCTGCCATCCTGTCATGTTTCTGTAATAATTTGGTGCGAAGTAAACCTGCACGCCTTCAACCTGAGCACAAGGCATCTCATCCCGTCCTAACAGCTGAGAACCTAAAACTTGCGTCTGCCCATCAGTAACTCTTACAAGACTACCTTCCTCTGTAAGACCTAGCCCATTTTTACCTGATAAAATCGGCTGTAAGCTACGCCCTAATTTTGTTGGCCACTGCGCTACATCTAGGAACTCTACGGAAATCATTATCAAACCCTCACAAATTAATTTAACATAATATAACAACAACCCTCACCAGATGCAAATTTTGCATATTTAATTTCGATATTGTATAGTGCCTCCATACCCATAAAACCTATATATAAAAACAAGGGAGATAAAAATGGTTGATATTATCAAGCTAGAAGAACTGCGTAACGACATGTGTAAGTGGCCGATTGGCGACCCGCAAGAAGAGGATTTCCGCTTCTGTGGCTGCAAGCGCGACTCAGGCGGTTCCTATTGTTCTAATCACCAGCGCGTCGCCTATCGCAAATACGTCGCGAAATCGAATAAGGCAGCATAAGCCTAAAATTAATTTTCATAATTTTGTTGACGGTCAGGCGGATTGTTCTATATAGTCCGCCAACTGTTTTTAATACACTAGACAATTTGTATGACCATGACCGATATCAAAATACCAAGCTACACATTGATTTGCGCCCTGCGCGTGGCACCGTCTTTTTACAAGGCTGTCCAGGCTCAGGTAGAAGCACAAAACGATCCAACAATCGTACTGTTTCAAGGGCAAGCTAAGACATATAAAGACGGCCCCATCAATCCGACTATGTTCGTACAGGATGATTTTGATGACCACCCTGGCATGCCTTTAAGCGATACGGAAAAAATGGCTATCGAAGCCAAGCTAAAAGACCCTAGATATAAATTACGCATTGTAAATTCATTCGCCGGTGATAATGCAAATGATCGCGCACGCGCAGGTGAGATGGTCATTACGTTTGCTGATGTAGCCTATCGTATGGAAGGCGGCATCTCTAAAATTGCTTATGACCTGCTATATGATGGTGATGGCCGTAACGACAAGATTCACATGGTTGAAGCCGAAGATGAATCAGGCGTTAAACGTCTGGTATCCGAAGCCAACGTCCCGACAGGCAAGATTGCACCAATACAGTACCGCCGTAATGGTGCAGACACACTAACAGTATTTGATCCGCACTCTAAGCAGCACAGAGTAAACTTAACTCAGGCGTTCGGCGAATCAGGGATACGGATCCTTTCAAGCTTGGAAGAAATGGCGCAGCAGATAGTCGAAGAAAATCGCGAAGCCATTACAGAGGGAAAATTCCGCATTGGCGCACCTGATGGATGGGACAAAAAAGATGACCCTGAAAAGAACGAAGCCATTATTCGTGTACAGCGCGTATGCGAATACATCTTTAACAACGTGCCCGAAATAAGCAGACAATACGAAACTGCCGCTGACTATGCTGAAAATATAATGTTCGGCATTAAAAAAGTGCGCGAGGCCCCATATCAAGGCGCGCCGGCAAAACCCGTTGTAAAACAGCTATTTGGTACAGTCAAAGACTGCTGCTGCGTGCTACTAGACGATCTCGCCGATAGCGGTGGCAGCCTTACACAAAGTGGCACAGCGTTGCTAAAAGCTGGTGCAGCGCGCGTAAATGCACTGGTTTGTCACGGCCCTGCACATGAGCAAAGCCTATACAATATCTTGAACGCGACTGTGGAAATCGACGACGTAGAAAGACTGGCTATCAACCGACTGACGGTAACAAATACAATGCCACGCGTAGAAACATTCTATGCCAACCTGCCAGAACCAATGCAACGCAGAACAAACCTGTTGAATTGTGCGCCTGGATATCTGCGAGGCATTACAACACCGCTAGGTCCTAAGCAGCAACCTGCGCCCCATGCCAAGCTCGGCCCAGTCTAGGGTTTGCAGTAGAAAACGCTGAAGAAGCAGATAAAGTCCTGCGCGCAGCAGCAAAAGTCTGCTGCGTAATCCACGTCCAGACCATCATCCAGAAAAATGTATCGTTAAACTCTTCCTGCTCTTTTTTGAGTTCCTGCTGACGTTGTACAACCAGCAATTCATGACGGGCCTGTTCGCGGCGAATACGGCGGCGTATTTCAAGAGCCTCAGTGCCCTCACCCTCAGCCTGCTCTTCAAGTTCTAAAATTCGGGTCTGCACAGCACTCAAAGCGCTGTCTACTACATCACCTGAGACCTCGACCATGGCATCATCTTCGCCATTAGTCATGACAAGCTTTTCGTGACGCGCTTTGGCATCTTTATATTCTTTATTAAGGGAGGCTAATACCGGATCAACAGCCGCCAGCACATCTGTACGGTCCAGATCGCAGCTTTCATCAGACTTGATT
>DUBU01000019.1:34848-91160 GCA_012960155.1 Micavibrio sp.
CCCGCCATATCATTGATAAGGCTATCCAGCGATTTGGCACGTATTGCGCTCGTCATAAAACTCTCCTCACACAGCCGCATTATACGATTTCAGGCGTAAATTTTTCGTAAACAATACGGCATCGCAATAAAATCAATGTGCAAAGCCTTACCAGACAATAGATACAGCTTGTCTCAAAATTGCATTTAATAAGATGAATATGAGACAATATAAGTATGAAAGGAGTTCATATGGCAGAAAACGAGAAATCGAGAACTTTTGAACTAAAGCAGAAACTCTTGCGTCGCGCATGGGATGGAGAATCCAACTTAGCGGCAAACGGCGCGGAAATGATGCTGCTAATTCAGATGCGTCTAGCTCAGTGTAAGGCAACTGAAGAACATCAGGACGTACTGACCGAAAGCCGTTTAGTCGACGGTGATCAACCTAGAAGCGTAAGAATGTTAAATGCGTTAGCACGCCACAACGGTGAGGCTGAACGTTACATGGAGACCACTGGCAAGACATTACACTAACATATAGGCAATGACCTAGCGCGTTAATTGAATGCCGTATCGAGCAGCTCTTTGGCGTGCCAGGGTTGAGAAATGGGCGTAGGCTTCTGTCTCTCCCATTTGGCGCTTCATATTAGCAACAGCCACCAAGTAATTCACATCAGGGTATCCGCGCGGGCGCGGCCAAACCATACCATCATCTAAAACCTCCATGGCCTTCTTAAACTCACCATTACGTTTGTAGATATCAGACAAAGCCACACGTGAATTCACAGCCATAGGGTTCGCTTCCAAGACTTCGTGCAAAATGGTGATCGCCTTATCACGGCCATCCTGCAACAGAAGCCCCTGCGCGCTGTAATATAAGCGTGCTTCTAAATCCCACAACGAAGTGAACTGTGAGTTTAAACTGCGCGCCTTCTGAATGTTGGCGAGCGCAAAGTTATATAAGTCAGCACGCTGCTGCCCTTGCAAGCGCGGCCCGAAATTACCGAACTCCTGAATGGCATAACGGGCGCGGTACTCATACACACGTGAGTAGCTTGGGGGCGCAATCTTATCAATCTCATTCAACTTACTTTGCGCCGCCTGCATATCCTTCATTGCAATCTGGTCGACAGACTTCATCATATATGTAGCCATTCCCGCGCGCGCCATCCAGCCATTACCCAGCGCAAACACGATCAAAACAATCGCCATCGTCATATATTTAAGCTTGCCCTCGGGCTTCCAGAAAAAGCGCTGCTGTTGATCTCCATAGGTTCGGAAAATCTGTTCTGTAGAAACATACCAATAAGCCAACAAAGCAGACAAAGGTATAAGCATGGCAGGCATATAGAGATGAAACGTAATGTGCGTGTGCCCTGTCAGCGCGAGCATACCGCAAAAAGGCGTCATGATTTGCAGACGGGATTTAATATCGGAGCCCGCAAGCTTTACGGCCTTAAACGTGCGGATCAGAATACAAATCAACACACCGTAAAAGAGAATGGGCGCAAAAACACCTGTCTCCGCCCAGAACTGCAAAGGATCCATATGCGAAAAAAATCCGTCACTTGAATCCTGCGGATTACGGTACTGAGGATAAAAGAAGAAAAACGTGGCAAGCCCTGTCCCCAACCAGAAATGATCCTTCGCCATTTCCCAGGTCGAATTCCACAAATGGAAACGATCCGCCATACTCGCCATGTTAATCAGTTGCGCACCCATCAGATTTTTCTCGAGCGCTCCGCTATACATCATGTTCGTAAAAATTGGCACAGCAAAGCCTATAACAACAAGAACTGCGATCTTCTTCCAAGGAATACCTTCCCCGTTTTTAATCATCACGAATGGAATGAGCACAAGAGTAGCAATCACAGCAGAAAACAAACCACCACGGCTCAATGTCACGATTAACGCGCAGTACATGGCCGCGACGACAACACTCACGGCAATCTGCTGCCAGCGTTCACGCACATATAAGAAAAGTCCTATGGCAGGAAAAAGCCCAAGATTAAATAGTCCGGCAAGGTTATTCGGATTTAACATCGGGTGTTTTATACGAGGGCCATATTGCTCGTAAAGAAAGAAGAACTGTATCAGCGCCCAAAAGGCAAAACCCGCTATCACGAGCCAAAACACAGCGGCATGAAAACGCGCCCATTTATCTGGGTTAGGCGCAAGCATTGTGACAATGAAGTACCCAGGCAGCATCGTAAATATAAACGTAAACAGCGTACTGATATAAGGCGAGCTTGACCAGAGCTGGGCGATCCAGAAATAAATACAGAAGAAAATGATAAAGAAAAATGTGTTACTGCGCGGAATATTCCAGCCATGTTTGAAACCGGGGAAGATCGTAATAAGCGCATAAAGGCTCATACAAATAAAGGCTGGCGCGAATAGAACACTATCGGTTCCGATAAAAAACACGCTTAACCCCAGCGCCACTAAAAGAAGGGGCGTGGTTAAGAAAAGCGGCCATTGAAAGAGGGTCTTAAAAGAAAGATTTGTCGGCATTTATAGACTCTTGAATATCAAAATATCCAAGAGTCTATCAGGAATTATTCCATACCGATAGCGGCTTTATAGAGTTCTAACAGCTCATCTTCTTCGCGGCGCTTTTCGATTTCCATCTTACGAAGACGGATAATTTTACGCATAGTTTTTGTATCAAAGCCAAAGCCTTTAGCTTCGCCGTAAATTTCTTTGATGTCTTCGCCAAGCGCTGACTTCTCTTCTTCTAAACGCTCGATACGCTCGATATAAGACTGCAGTCTTTTACCTGTGACATTGACGTCACCGTCCGTACCTGTCGGAAACGCAGCTACATTTGTTTCCTTCACGTCATCATCCATATTATCGTCAGCCATTTCCACTGAACTCTCACTCATCGCCATCTCCTTTTTTAGCTTTTTCTACTAGTTTCTCAAAATAAGTGCGCTCTGCCTCGGGGTCGTGTTCTACTATCGGCCCATCGTAAAGCGTATATAAATTCTCGTCGCTGAGAATCGGATTATAACATTCAACAAGACGGTTCGCCCAGTCGATTGACTCTTTATCTGTCGAAATCAGATCATTTCGGACTTCTACCAACGCATTTGGCAGCAAACGCGCATCAGCATGGCGATTAACCGTCGTACCACGTAAATAGCGGGCATCATAAGGTTCGTTATCACCAACGCAATAGCCCTTATCTTCGAAATATCCGATAGTCGCCGCAGGTATACGGTCATCCTGCACCCATAAAACACCAACCTCCCAAGGCCTACGCTGGTTATAAAACACGGGCGTGAAGCTATGAATCGCAATCACCGCAGGCACTATACCCTTTTCCAGATAACCATCAATCATGGAAGACAGCGCGTCATGAAACGGGTTGTACAACTCATCAATGCGCAGCTGCTTATCTGCTTCATTCATCGCAATATTACCAGGCACGGGCTTACCCTCGCCGGTCATAACAAAGGCTGTCGGGTGCTGGATATCACGATTTAAATCCACAACAAGGCGCGAATAATTGCCGAAGATTGCAGGCGCATCAAGTGCTTCGGACATAACTTCGGTAATCTTCTTAACGCCAATATCTACAGCATAATGCTGCTGCAGATCATCATCCGTCATCCCTAGATTGCCAAGCTTACGAGGAACAACGTTAGAGGCGTGGTCGCAGACTAAGATACAAGGCGTCTTGCCGTCAGCATTCATGATGCTGAACGCAGGCGGCTCATCCTTCTCAAGCAATGAAGAACCAATAGCGGATTGTGACTGGAAAATGCCGTCTGACACCTTTGCCTCGTAACAATTATGATTAGTTGAATATGTTGTATGTAGCGTATTGCAGCTGCGAACTGCAAGGGCTGAAAACCGTTTTCACGAGTTTTCAATAGCTATTTCTTTTTAAGAACGTCCCAAGTCTCGATGACAATGCCTTCACGACCGCCTTCAGCTACGCGTCCCAACTGCACACGGATAAACACCTTCTCGGTCAAGAATTGATCGCCTTGATTGGATGTCATTTCACGGTAATCCTGTGCGCCGACGGGCAAGAACGTCATAATCAAAGGCACATCGTAGACCCAGCGATAGACATTACCGACAACACCGGATGTACGAAGCTGCGGAATACCGTCAATAAAGGTTTTTAGCTCATAATTATTACTGCGCATCAGCTCAACCGCCTTAATACGGCGTAGAAACTTGTTATATTCGCTAATACCGTTGGCGCTCATAAACTCTTTCAGGCTCTCCTGATGCGCCGCGTAGGCAGCTTCATCCGTAGGCGCAAAAGTCAGAGATTCGGCAACGGCCTGCATAACCCATTTATTAATCGCGCCTTCATGCAAATGCGGCAAATTCATATCAACAGAAACGCGTTCTGTTCCCAGCGGCGTGTATTCAACACCGATACCCGCATCGCCGATTGCCTCCAACGGGCGCGCATCAGCAAATGGCGCCGTTTGTGTTTCCAGCGCCTGAATTTCTTCTTCATCAACAAACATTTCAGGGAACATGGCTTCTAACGGATTGGGAATACCGTTATTTCTTTGCACGATCGCCGCAATATTGGAAATCAATATCACAAAAGCAAACAGTGCTAGTATCAGACCTAACGTGCGCATATATTCTTACCCCGAAATCTTCTCTATGAACTAAGACGCTTTTTTGATTTTGCCAAGAATGCCACCTAATTGCATCACATTTTCTATACGACGCGAAACAAATGCACTTACCGCATCATCATCAGGCTGTGCATCGCTCATCCAGTATAACATGGTTGAACCTATAACACCGCTTAACAAGCCCCGTTTAGTGTAATGATTATAATCAGTCGCTGTATCACCTGCCCAATTCCAGATAGCATCTGCCGTCCGCCACAATACTTTAGACGCCCGCATACTGCGCGTTGGCAAAGACCAGAATGCCAGAGCCTGCGCCTCTGCATCACGGTTTTCAGAGACAATCTCTAACCGCGTCATCACAGCCATATGTATTTTATCTCGGATACGCATTTCAGCAGCGTTAACTCCCTCGAGCTTTTCAAGCATGAGACGATCATTCAAATCAGCATAATGCGCCAGCACATCCGCCATACCCGTTGGGAATAACGCATGCACAGCCTGCACGTCGTTACCACCTTTCAACGCGGCATTCTTAATGACGTCCATTGTCCAGCCGTCAAAAACCACATCCGGTAAAGCGGCATGAATAATACTGTCTTTAATTTTTACTGCTGAATCGTTCATTTCGGTGTTTCTTAGAATTCTAAAAAGACTATATTAGGCTTATGAGCGAAAAAATCAAAGACTTAGGCGATACCAGCACACTTTCAGGACGCGTTGCGCGTTACGGGAAAGTCTCTACATCCATGGCAGGCCTAGCGGCTAAGCTAGCAGGCGAGAAATATCTCGGCCTTAAAATCGAGCGCGCGGAACATGCCGAGCAGCTCATGTCTGCGCTAGGCAATATGAAAGGCCCGCTGATGAAAGTCGGCCAGATACTGGCGACGATCCCCGAGGCACTTCCACCCGAATACGCCGAAGCTTTCCAGCAATTGCAATCCAACGCGCCGCCCATGGGCTGGCCATTTGTCCGCCGCCGCATGAAAACCGAGCTAGGTGCTGACTGGATGAATTATTTTGAAGAATTCGGTCAGGAAGCTGCCGCTGCCGCAAGTCTAGGCCAAGTACACCGTGCCATTACAAAAGATGGCAAAAACGTAGCCTGTAAACTGCAATACCCTGATATGGAATCAGCCATCAAAGCTGACTTAAGCCAGTTAAAGATGGTCTTCTCTATATATGAGAAATATGACTCATCCATTTCAACAAAGCATATCCATGAAGAGCTATCAGCGCGCCTATATGAAGAGTTGGATTACGAGTTAGAAGCCAAATACGGCAAGCTGTACCAGTACATGCTGAGTGAAACTAAAAACGTTCACGTGCCCGAGGTTGTTGACAAATTGTCGACAAAGCGCCTGCTGACATCAACATGGCAAGATGGCAACAAGATCATGAGCTATCTGGACGCCTCGCTGGAACAGCGCAACCGCATCGCCATGAATATGTTCCGCGCATGGTATGTGCCGCTTTACTATTTCGGCGTTATTCACGGAGACCCGCATCTTGGTAACTACACCGTACGTGAAGATGACTCGATCAATCTTCTCGACTTCGGCTGCGTACGGGTTTTCCCGCCGAGCTTTATTGGTGGTGTAATTGACCTATACAACGCCCTGCTCAAAGAAGACAGAGACCTAGCCGTTCATGCCTTTGAAACATGGGGCTTTAAAGATCTTTCCAACGAGCAAGTTGAAATCCTTAGTATCTGGGCGCGTTTCCTTTATGCCCCTGTGCTGGAAGATAAAGTACGTAAAATCGGCGAAGCTAAAGGCGGTGTTTATGGCCGCGAAACAGCCGAAGAAGTACACAAAAAGCTGCGAGAAGTCAGCAAAGACAGAGGCGGCATTACTGTACCGCGTGAATTTGTATTTATGGATCGTGCTGCCCTCGGCCTGGGCTCAGTCTTCATTCATCTGAAAGCAGAGATAAACTGGTACAAGCTTTTCCAGGAAATGATTAGCGACTTTGACGTTAAAACTCTAGAAAAACGACAATCAGAGGCGCTGAAGAAATTCGACATCAACCACCTTTAGGAGTTTGATATGACAGAAACAGCAATTTTCGCAGCAGGATGCTTCTGGGGCGTTGAGCACAGCTTTCGTCAACTCAGCGGTGTATCAGAAGTGATCAGCGGCTATACCAACGGGCATAAAGACAACCCGACCTATGAAGAGGTATGCCGCAAGGACACAGGACACGCCGAGGCTGTAAAAGTTACCTTTGATCCCGCAGTTATTTCTTACGAAGAACTTCTGAATCATTTTTGGAACATCCACAACCCGACAACCCTAAATAGACAAGGGCCGGATGTTGGCAGCCAGTATCGTTCTGGCATCTATTACACTAGCGAAGATCAATATCGCAAAGCTTTAGCATCGTTAAAAGCCAAAGATCAAAGCGGTGCATTCAAAGAACCTATTGTCACAGAAGTAAAAGAAGCTTCGACATTCTGGCCGGCAGAAGACTATCATCAACGCTATATTGAGAAAAATGGTGGCGGTCACTGCGCTATTTAATGCGCAATAGACCGCCACCACGAAACTTTTAATTCTTACATTTTGTAAGGGGCAATTGTCTGAAGCTGAGCCGCTGTAGGCGTACCTTTTACGCGGGCACAAACAACGCCTTCACAGCTTTTATCAGAACTTACAGAAGCAAATACGGCACCGCGGCCTTTCTTATCTGCTGCCGCAAATTTTGATGAAATCGCTGAAGCGAAGTCGCCTGCTGCGGTATCTTCTGGGGCTTGCAAACGTACATATTTACCGGACATATCAACACTCCTCTATTTTTATCTAGTAAAATTAATAGAGGGACTATATATGAAGTATAATTATTATGTCAAATAAATTATAGAGAGGCAGTCGGTCCTGAAGGCTTCTTAAGCGCTTCAATATTGCACTTGGTCAACAGAACTCTAAACTCATCCTTATACTTGGTCTTGTTCATGTCCTTCAGATTTAACCAGACAGTATTCACTAGCTGTTCAGAACGGCCTGACCAATACCCTGTATCCATCATCGCCTGCAGACTATCGGTTTCCTGCAATACATCCAGAAGGCTTTTGCCACCTTCTTTAGCAGGCTGCAACAGATCCTCATCCGTCAGATACTCGCCAGACTCCTTCAAAAGCATCATGACCTTATCAAACTGACCGTATTTAGCGGCTTTGATCAAACAGCTTTCACCATCATTACCCGACGGGGCACGAAGCGTTTCAAGTTTGATGACTTCACCTTTAGATTTCAGAACTTCAGCCACCTTATCCATATGCTCCCAAGTCTTCTTAAGACCCAGCGCCATAACAGGCGTCGCGTGCGGCCCTGCAGCGGAATCATTGAACAAAGGCGTCAGTAGATCACTCAAATTAACATCAGGGCCAGTTAGCAGCTCGACATTCAACTGGTCTTCAATTACGCCTGTCAGAACCGCATCAATATCAATCTTAGAGGCCTGCGCATCGTTCAAACGGTTGAAAACCTCCATCAGATCGCCTGGACGACCTTTAAAGACCTCGCGGTTAAAAATCTTATCTTCCAGATCATGCTTAAATGCTGACCCGACAATAGAGTCACGATCCCCACGTTTAAAGAAGAAAAACTCAGGGTCCATTACCTCACCAGCCGCCACTAGAGCAGCATGAATTTTTTCGAATTTTTCCCATGAAGCTTTAGCATAAAGCGTATGATCACCTTCACGGTCTACAAGCTTCACATCATCTAATGTCAGCTGCAAACCTGCATCAGCCAACTTGGCAACGAACTTATCCAAATCCCCTGTACCAAACGCAGTACGAACTTCAGAAGTCTCTATACCCGCCTCCTTCAGCACAGCAGCACGTGTCTTTTTACCACTCAGAGCTGCAATCTTGGCCTGCAGCTCATAGAAATCTACGTCCTTGCGCTTATCTTGCTTCAATGAGAAAAACAGATTTTCAAACTCTTCAGCATGACCTTTCCAAAGCTCTGGCTCAAAAACATGCCCAATTGAATCACACTCTGCCGCCATATCGATAGCAGATTTAGAATCAGCAATCGTTTTACCTAAATCGCGGTGCGTAATTGTTTCACCGTTTTTCGCGGCGAGCTTCAAAACCTTATCAAAAGACTCCCATGTTTTGGCGAACTGGAAAATGCTCTTGCCGTTTGGCGCTACAGAGAACATATCCGACTTACTGATCTTCCCGCCTTCTTGCAGCAGATCACCCATATCTTCATCCAGCTCAATGCCTTCGAAGATTTCGTGGTCACGTCCAAAGCCGAGTGACATACCCAATACAAAAAGTTTCGCCTTATTCATCTTTATTTACCTCGTAAAAAACGGTTTTTCCCTGCCCATGACGACTGCACACGCGTCTAATAACATTACGCGTAATCGAAGCATCCTGAGGGACGTAGATAGTTTTAATTCCAGGAGCAAAAAACGCCTGCTCCAATTCAAAGCCGTTACGCACAGTCAATGTGTCCGTATCACGGCGCAGCAGGTCACTCTCCCAACCCGCGGTAATCTCGTACAGATAAGACTCTCCGGCCTTATAAGGCACAGTGTCTGAAACTTTGGCGCGGGCAACATAAGGTGCCATATGGCGTGCTAGCTCGTCCGCAGTTCCTCTGAACGTCTTCTTTTTATTGTCGGTGTTACGCATTCAGATAGCTCCTATAAAGGCTTCTGTTCTGCAATGCTTTCAGTCAGATATTGTGGCTTATGGTTGACCACATCACGGCTGAGAAGCAGATCACTTACGCGCTTATCGCACCAATCATCACCGTTAGTCAGGCTATTACGCATCATGAACGCGCCTTTCAAATCACGACTGGCTTCTTTCGTATCGGCACCAGCGACAAAGCGAAGACCACTGCGCAGAACCTTAACGGCTTCAGCATCATTACGATCGACATAATATGTACGGCTGTCATTAAAGGCACGTTTAAGACTGCTATCAATCTCGCCCTCGCCGACCACAACCACACGATCCGTATGCTTGTTCCAGATAACATGAAGCGGCACTTCTTTAGTGCGATCATCACTGGCGACAGTAACCGTCGTCATGGCCAGATCAGCATCTTCATCATTATCGGCGATCATCAGACTAGTATCCTTCAATCCTTCCACGCCTTTTGAAATACCATTATGATCCGCTAATGTCTGCTTCCACAAAGATACAAGATTATGCTCACGCAACTTCGGCGCCGCCAATGTGGCAAGTAGAGAATATTGCGAAACCATAGTATCAAGACTTGGCTTATTCGCCTGTCCCTCGACCATAGCCACCTCCGTCAGAGGCTCTGATTCCAGTATTTCAGGATCACGGCTAAAGACCAGGACATTACGCTCGGCATCAAACTCGGGGGCGACATCCTCACGAAGCATATCTTCCATTGTGCGCTTCAATACGCTTGTTGGCAGAATGTCGTCATTGTCATTGCTGATCTCGGGATATTCACGACGCAGATAGTTGCACATCAAATCCTGTACAAGCATCAAACGGCCTTCAAGATCCTTATTTTCAAATGGATTTTCGTCCAGAAGCTCTGCAAATGTGCGGCGATTACTTGCCATACCTTCAATCAGATGAGGATCAACAATCCCGCATTCAGCAGCAAACTGCATCAACTGGTTGCCCAGATCATCTTTCTTACGCTCATACGTGTTGGAAATAATCCAGTCCAGAATAACGTAAGTCATATGCGTACCCATCTTACGACGGATATCTTCAGGTGACTCGGTCACATCCATAGGATCAATCAACGGCTCGATATCAGGCGCACCCGGACCTTGCGGCGGTCTAACCGACGGCTTGTCCATGAACGCCTTATTAATAAAGAACGTAATCTTACGGAAGTCGATCGACGCTTCGCGCTTAAAGCTGTCACTAATATCATCCAGCAGCTGAGAAAGCTTACCGATCTTCTGCCAATCTGAATCAGGGTCAACCGCCTTGGCTGTCGAGTCTAGAAACTCGGCCAGATTTTCAGTTGCCTGCATCACATCCTGCCAGCGACGTAGCATCGCGAGCTGGTGCTGTGGCACTACGCGCTCTTCACGCAACATACGCCACTCAACAAGCTTCTTACCAAACTCCTCAGGATTCTTGTCCCACACATCGCTTTGCGCGTTATAGAGCGTTGAGATCGGAATACCTGTCAAAATCTGACAAATACGGTGCTGCCAGCCTTGCACAGTGGCTTTAGGAATATGCTGTGGCACAATACGTGAGCTCAGCGCTTCAGGGATTTCCAGCACTTCATCACTGTCATCTTCAAGGTTACCTGTCATAAAGACAAAGTGACCTGACGCCATCTCATCACGCTTGAAGTGA
Source organism: Micavibrio sp. (assembly GCA_012960155.1). Lineage (GTDB taxonomy): Bacteria > Pseudomonadota > Alphaproteobacteria > Micavibrionales > Micavibrionaceae > UM-FILTER-47-13. The sequence continues at coordinate 45,768 of DUBU01000019.1, forward strand.
AGGTGCGTTTTACTACTATCACCCTTTTCTTTCAACGGATTACGAACGCGACAATCATCAATCTCGTTAATGATAAACTGCATCCAGCCATGAAGAACACCGAACGTGCCACGCTTGGCGCGGTTCACCTCATCAAGGATCAGAACGCGGCCTTCTTTATAAGCTTTCCAAGCAACACCTTCTTGCGTTGCCATACCCAGCGAGTTACCGCCAAGCTTGTCCAGACCTTCTTTCGTGCTGACCTTTTTCAGGCCGTCAATCGCGCGTTCGATACTTTCTTTCGTATCAAGTTTCTTACCGTCCTCATCTTTATGTGCGTCTTTAACACCTGCCCAGTCGATACCGATCTTATGACCTTCACGAGAGAACGCATCACCCAAGCAATCCTCAAGAATATCAATCGACATCGGGTTAAAGATATGGTCTCGATCTTCCTGAGTTTTCGCGGCGTTATACTTCTCGATCTTGCTGTTCAGCGCATCATAGAAATTGGCGTTGGCATTGAAATCCAGAACCGTTTCAAAGAACAGCTCGTTCAAATTCATATCGGTACAATCAACCTTGATCGCGCCTTCCGGTGAAATCGTCTTGCCTGACAGTTCACCCAAGAATGTTTTACCCGCACCCGGCGCACCTTTTAGGAACATCGCACGGCGCTCGTTACGCGGATCCATGGCACTCATCACCTCATAGAAGAGCGGCAACATTTCAGGCGTAGGCATATTTCTTATAAGTGTACCTTCAATGTCGTCCAGATCGCGCTCTGAGGTAACATTTAACGGCTTATCCAACGTACCCAGAAAGCGGGTAAGCGTGCGCTTACCCTTATCATCAGTCACATAACCAACACCCATCATAGGATATGGCACGCGCGATCCGAGCGGCTTGGCTAATTTACGATAGTCTTCTGCTGTAAGTGCCTTTGCAGGCTTCTTTAAAATGCTCACGATAGACCTTTCCCTGTTCGGCGCACCCTATTGAGCGAGTGCTTTATTTTTTGAGACTTCTGTCTCGGTTTTTTTAATTTTTTAGCGCTATTTTTCTTAAGCTTCCGCAGCTTAGCGCAATTTTTTTAAAAGTTTAAGCCTGAAATTGTATTTTTCTAATGTTTTTCAGGTCTTTTTCACTCCAGATTTTACTTCAGGCCTAAGTGGCGCTGAGCACGCTGGAATTCCTTACGTTTAACAGCCCACGGGACTGCAACGAAACTCTTGAAAGAACGTATTTTCTCGAACAACAAACCGATAATACCAACAGCAATGCCTTCCGCCTCGGTCGCGTGATGAATACCGATTTTCTTCTTCGGATTCATACCACGTATCTCGCGGGCGGCGTGCTCCATCTGGGTCTTTGTCTGATTCTTATTCATGATCGCAAAATCCAGCGTGGTGTAGTTGCTATATTGGAACAACGTTTCGACAGCCTTTTTCGAAGGCTCCTTATCACTGATATCTCCATCAGAGATCACCATCATATGCGTATGACCGCTATATTTGCCGCTCTTATGCTCTGACAAAACCTTTGTAATTTTATTGATAGACGGCGCCAGATTCGTACCGCAATTAAGCCCCTTACGAGCCTTCAAAAGATTTTCACCGATCTTCTTCGGGTCATCCTTCGGCGTTGCCAACATTAGCGGCTCATCGTTACCCCACAACGCGATGAACACATTGGCATCGACCGCCTTAGCGGCCTCATACAGCACAACACTGGACATCAGCGCGACTTCCATAGGCGTAGCTTTGCCATGAATCATGTTCGTACTATTCATACTACCCGAACCATCAATCAACAAAACGATGTCAATTGTCGTTGGCTTATCGGCAGTCTTATCTTTTTTGAAACGGTGTAAATCTTCTTTTTCGAGCTCTTCGCCTGTCTCACGCTTGATAATCAGATTGCGGTGCGCGTCCATGTCCAGACGGTCCATTTCCATGCCTTCGGGAATCATTTCCAGCTCACGGGAACGTTTTACCGTCTTCTCAACCTGCATATCGCGTATCTTTTCCATTACGCGGCGTGTCTGGTTGATATACGGCTTAAGTTCAGCAACCATCGCGGGGTAACTCTTCCATTCACCGCTAGCAATTTCGTCCAAAGTTTTCTCGGCACCGCCATCACCGGCCTGATCGGACGCTTCATCCCCCTCGCCTTCACCGTCACCTTGACCATCAGAAGGCTTACCATCTTGACCAGGCTCTCCTTCGCCATCCCCTTCACCGTCAGCATCCTGCCCATCTTGACCATCTTGCTGCTGCTGCGCTTCTTCCTGCGCTTTCTTCATAGCTTCTTCGAGTGCTTTTTTCAGCTCCTCAATTGTCTTGGCGCGCTTGTCCTTGCTGTCTTTGCCGTCTTTTTTATCTTGACCTTGTTGCCCCTGCTGGCCTTGCTGTCCCTGTTGGCCCTGGCTTTGCTGACCGTCTGCATCTTGGCCATCGGCATCCTGACCGTCCTGCCCTGGCTCATGGCCTTCAGGCGCCTCGGAAGGTGTATCAACATCAGGCATATTCTCGTGCGAACCATCGGCCTTTTCGACATCAACCTTGTCATTTTCGTCTTTGCTTAGGCCTTCAGATGAAGAATCAAATTCATCTCCATCACCTTGCTGCGAGTCCTCGCGGCTATTCTCACCAAACGGCTTATCATCTTGGCCGTACTGGTCATTCTGCTGCTGACCTTGTTGGCCTTGCTGATCCTGTCCCTGCTGGTCTTGACCCTGTTGATCCTGACCTTGGCCATCTTGTTGCTGGCCGTCTTGTTGCTGGCCGTCTTGCTGATCTTGAGATCCTTGATCTTGCCCGTCTTGTGGCTGACCATCTTGTTTCTGGCCATCCTGTTTTTGATTATCTTGCTGCTGGCCATTCTGAGGTTGCTGCTGTCCTGACTGGCCTTGTTGCCCTTGTTGTCCTTGCTGCCCCTGTTGGCCCTGCTGACCTTGTTGTCCATCTTGCTGCTGGCCATCTTGACCATCCTGACCATCTTGTCCGTCACCATCTTGGCCGTCCTGATCCTGACCGTCAGCATCCTGATCCTGGTTCTGCTCATCACTGAGCTGCTCATCAAGTTCTTCTTCAAGATTCTGCAGTATCTCTTGCGCCAGAGGCTCAACATACAGATCCCACATCTGCTCGATCAATTCATTACGGCTGCGCGACAGCTTACTAATCAAGCCGTCATAATACGCCTTACCAAACCAACGATCTTTGGCCTTGGGCAATAACGATTGAAGACCGCCATCCGGTCCACACATCGCCATAAGCTGTCTAAAGTCTTCGGGCAGCTTACGACCACCACTACCCTTAGCAAAAGTCTCGGAAAGTGTCGGCGCCTTACCATCTTCATCAGGACGCTTCACAACCTTCTTAGGATCTACCCCCATTAGCTTCCAGCCATCAGGCGTATCATCGAAAAGTCCGTTATTACGATAGAAGCTGAGCTCTACAGCACGCAGAACATTGACAAAGCGCTTCTCTGGCGTATCGCCGATTTGCTTTAGAGCGCCCTTCAACTGTGAAAGCTGCTGATTGGCCAGCTGACGAATCTCGCCCGGCACTTCACTATCAGGATCATCAAGTAACTCCTGAAGCTGCTTGATTTTATCTTCAAGCTCGACGCGCATCTGCTCTTCGGCCGCATCTTGCTGATCAGCCATAGCGCCTTTACCCTGCAAACGATCAAGGGCAATGCCGCCAAAAGGCTTTATGGTCATCATATTATGATTAAGAGAATAGCCGTAATCCTGACCAGTCTTCATACCGCGCTCGACAGCAAACGCACCAGCCACCATCTTCTCGGCAGTTTCCCAGAAACGCGTGCGCATTTCCCATTCAAGGCTAGCCTTACGCAGGGCTTTGTAGTCTTTTGCCGACAAGCCGCCCCAATCCTCTTCGCGCTTTTTCAGCGTCAGGATTTTTTCGCGCAGCTCTTTATTTTTATCAGGATAGGAAACACTGTAGCGCGCATAGCCCATCTGACGGAACAGTTCGGCATTGGCGTGTTCCAAGCCCATGATAAGGCTTTGCAGGAAATCAAACGTCACTTCACCTTCACGGCGATCATAAGCAAAACCACTTTGCCAGCCACCCCAGCCAAACTTCAAACCAGGCTGACGCAATTCTTCCATCACCGCGCCTGCATTCTTGGTAAGCGTTTCAATAGCATATGGAGAGCTCTCCAACGCTAGCCACAGACGTGTGTCACCAATCCCCTTATTCATCGGGTAATCGCTCCACGTCGTCAGATTGGCACTAAGATCTTTGTTGGCATAAAGAATAGTCGCGGCCCACAATAACTGATGCGCAGGATCAGACAAATTGGCTGGCTTATCTGTATACGGATGGCCATTTTCCATGGCAAAGGCCGCATTCGCTTTTTCTTTAGCAAAGGCTTCTTTGTTGCGCGCACATTTTTCAAGGTTTTTGACGAAGGATGCATATTCATTGGAATCGATCGCCCCATTTGGCTCGGCAGCACGACGCGCCAAAGCCATACGAAGCCTCGTCAGCGGATCCGCTAAAATGTTTTCAGCACGGAACTTCTTTGCCCTGCTATGCCTTAAAAAGGCGCTCTTCATACTCGATAAATGCAGATGACGGAGACTTATTCTAAGCCTGTATCAACCTGTCCCTGTTCAATAACTAAAAGTTAGTTCATTTTAATTTACTCATGCTTTTTGCATGATTGTTACCGACTCATAGCACAGAAAAAACAGGCCTTAAAGGCGAAATATAAAAAATCAAAAAAGTTTACGCAGCTATTCTGCGTTCCAGATAATCGTGAATACGAACATATTCGGATTGAATTTGTTGATGAGCAGCATTGATATTATCAGCATCTGTTTGGCTTAAACTTTGCGCCTTATCACATAGCTGCGCCATCATACCCGCGCCGAAATGCGAACAAGCCCCATACATTTTATGAGCGACCGCATTCCATTCATGAAAATCACCTGCCGCCAAGCTCCTCTCAAGGCGATCCATATCTTCGGACAAGCTTTCGATAAAAATACCCAAGACATGATTCTCGGTTTCCTTATCACCCTCGGTGAATTCATCCAGATGCTTCCAATCGATAATGTCAGCCTGTGATGTTTGATGCTGTGCTGTTTGGGTCGGCACAAAATCACCGGGCAACCACTGCCCCAGTATATTGACCAGTTTATCTTTTTCTACAGGCTTGCTGATATAATCATCCATTCCAGCCTCTCGGCATTTTGTCGCCGCGCCCTTCATCGCATCTGCCGTGACCGCTACAATAACAGGCGCCGCGCCGCTATCCTGTTTTTCTCGAATACGCCGCGCCACCTCAAAACCATCCATTTCAGGCATCTGGCAATCCAGTAAAATCAAGTCGGGATTATCGCGATCATAGAGATCAAGCGCTTCATGACCACTCGACGCCGTTTCAAATTTTGAGAAGCCGAGATCGCGCATCATCTTACGCATAAATAACAAGTTCACAGGGTGATCATCGACAATCAAAATGCGCGCACTTAAATCCAAGCCTACGATCTGTGCGTAAGGTTCGCTGTCATCAGCCTCCGCCTGTTTCTGTGAAACTTGCAGCGGCAAATGGATCGAGAAAATTGTCCCCTCGCCCTCACGACTACTAAGCTTAATACGGCCATCCATAAGCGCCACAAGATTACGGGTGATCGCAAGCCCTAAACCTGTACCTCCATATTTACGCGCTGTTGAACTATCCCCTTGCTGGAATTTTCCAAAAATTTTGGACTGCTTATCGCGGGGAATACCAATGCCTGTATCTCTGACTTCAATACGGGCATAGTAGATATCATCATGATCTCTCTCGCCGCTCACGCGTATTTTTACGCTGCCCTCATGAGTGAATTTAAGTGCATTACTGACCAAATTATTTAAAACCTGCTGCAAACGTGCAGGATCGCCAACAACATATTTAGGTATATCGCGATCAAACTCACATATGAACTCTAGCCCCTTACTTTCGGCCATAGGCTTTTGCAGCTTCGCGATTAACTGTACGGTCTTCACAAGATCAAAATCAATTGCCTCGATCTGTAACTCTCCCGCTTCTATTTTAGAGAAGTCCAGAACATCATTCAGGATGATAAGCAGATTACGCGCAGACGCATTCACAGCATCCGCAAGCTCGTGCTCTTCATTTGCTAGATTGGCTTCAGCCAGCATAGCGGATAGGCCGATAATCCCATTCATCGGCGTGCGTAATTCATGCGACATGTTCGCCAAGAACTCGCCACGGGCGCTGTTAGCACGCTCAGCCTCCTGCCGTGCTTGATCCGCAAGCTCCCGACTTTTCTGCAACATTGACTCGTAAGCCTTACGATCAGAAATATCATAGCAATAGACAATGACTGTCATATTTTCGCCGAGCCCAGACCGTGCGATAGTCTGCGCGTAGACAATGTCGTCAACAACAACTTCGCGAGTGACAACACTGCGCTCTTGAGACAAGCTAAGCACCCCATCCAGAATGTCATGCTCCAGACCGTCCTCTCGTATCTCCGGAAAGCGCGACATCGCAATAGGATTGGCGAACAAAATCTGGCCGCCAGCGGACAACTGAATTAGAGGGTACGGATTATTCAAAGCGAGCTGGACAATTTCTTCCGTCTCGCGCTTGGCAAGCCGCAAAGCCGCGCGAGAACGGCTCAGGCTTCTACGGTACAAAAAACAAACGACCGCAAGCATCACGACAAGAATCGCAATCAATGCATAGATATAGTTTATATCTTCTATCAGCATGGGCTGCTAAAGCAGCATTTACATCGCCGTGCGACCATAGGCCGTGTCACGAGCCTGCTGCTTCTCCTTTATATAAGGTGATTTGTGGATGTACTGGAACATCTTGTCACGCGTAAATGGCTTGCCTACAAAGCCTTCGGCGCCAATATCGAGCGCCCGCATGATATGGCTTTTATCTTTCATACCACTGAACATAATGACATAGGCATTTGGGTCCATCTGGAATATACACTCCAGAACCTCGAACCCGTTCATATCGGGCAAGCCAATATCTAAAAATACAGCATCGGGCGCACTCTTGGCGTAAGAAGAAATTGCCTCTTTACCGTTGGCTCCGAAGGCCAAAAGATAATCATTCTGTAAAACATTACCAACCAAGGTACGCGTAATTTGATCATCTTCAACAATCATAACCATGGGCTCACGGCGATTACGGCGACGTTCTGCAATCGACGCCAGTAAAGCCGGATCTAATTGCTCCAACGCTTCCAAAGTTGATCTATCTGCCCCTTCTTTGCGTTCAGACTCCAGCCTTTCTGCCTCAGCCTCTTCTGCTGCAGCCATCTTGCTGCTACACAGCGCTTCAATTTTGTATTTATGGGGCCCCGCATCAAAAACATCGGCGAGCGCCAATAATTCTTCCGATTGAAATTCACGAGCAAGCTTGGTAACGAAATCTTCAAACTGGCGCTGCATGAAACCGCGCACCAATATGAAAACATCTTTGTCATTACAAATATAGACCTGCGCAACATAAGATTCAGGAAGCTCGTTCAAAAGCTTTAAAAAAGCTCCCAGCAATTCTTGCTTGGGGATATCGGACTTTGATAGGCCTAGATAAAAGCATTTCAGACTGGAATCCTCTTCATCAAAATGCTGCATTTCGAGTAGTAGTCTTTTTTCCGCATTTTTAGCAATAACAATCATACACCCAACCTCCTTAAATTAAGCCGCCCTTCTCTCAAAAGCGCGCTCTGTTTCATTCAACATCCCTTCAACAGCAACCATTAATTTTTGAATAGTCGCCGCATCACCACCTTCACCAGCAACGATTGATTTCGCCTTATACTCAACAAGCTTGGCAAGATCACCAAGGCGCAGCGCACCCATCTGATTACTTGTAGATTTCAGACTATGCGCAGGCCGTATTGCTGCTTCGACATCGCCTTTTTCCAGAGCGGCGTTGATCTCCGCGACCCGCTCATGACAATTATCTATATAGACATCCACAGTTTCGAAATACTTATCCTTCAATACATTGCGGGCATCCTCGACGGCCTTATCGTCTAACACTTCATCCTCGAGATTAGCAGGCTGTGGAATATGCGATGGCATTTCTGACACTAAGGGCTTCCCGACTACCAATCTGTACACGACATCTTGCAGCTCACGCTTTCTGACGGGTTTAGCCAGATAGTCCTGCATTCCGGCCTCTAAACACTTCTCCCTATCCCCCTTCATGGCATTTGCAGTCAGAGCAACAACGGGCATATCCGATCTGATCTTAGCTTGCTCTTTCAATTCAACAATCTGACGAGAAGCCTCAAAGCCATCCATCACCGGCATCAAACAGTCCATAATCACAAGATCGTAAGAACGCCTGCGCAGAGCATTGATAGCCTCCTTGCCATTAGAAACGACGGTATAAGACGCATCCATCTCCTCGAGGATTTCTTTAATGAACACTTGGTTCACAAGGTTATCTTCTGCCACAAGAATATTTGCATCAGGAAGCTTTAGGGATTCGCTTTCTTTATATTCACGCCTAATGCCGCCCGTATCCACACGGATCAGAACATCCCGATACCCCAATTGGTACTTCTCCCAAATCACAGCCAGGCTTTCTACGAATTTCTGCTGAGCAACAGGCTTGGCGATATAAGCAGAGAAACCTTTTTCAGCAAATATATCGTCGCTAAAAGAGTTGCCGGCAGCTGTCATCAAGATCAAGCATGTATCACGCAAATAAGGGACATCGTTAATCGCACGTGCTAGCATTTCACCATTCATAACAGGCATCAAGTAATCAAGTATCACAATGTCGTAAGGCTTCTTGTCCTTGTAAGCACGCTGCATCTTCATCAGCGCTTCCGCTCCACTCTCCGCAACAGAACATTCCATGCCTGCCACCCTGAGCTGTTCCGAAACCAGCTGACATACAATGGGCAGGTCATCAACGACTAGCACACGAATATTTTGTAAAACTGCCGGCTTAGCAGCAGAATGCGCTTCTTCACGATTTCGAGTAAACGGAATCGTGACAATGAACTCAGATCCGTGACCTTCGACACTACTAACGCTTATCTCGCCGCCCATCATGTGAACAAGACTTTTCGTGATAGACAGCCCGAGACCGGTGCCACCATATTTGCGCGTCGTAGAATTATCTGCCTGTGAAAATTTCTCAAAAATGCACTTTTGCGCCCCCTCACTCATCCCGATACCAGTATCTGCAACCTTGATTTTCAGACTCACCTTATCTTCTGGCATAGCCTTCATACGATCTTCATCGATCGAGATAATAACGTGACCTTTATCTGTAAATTTAATCGCATTACTAAGCAGGTTTCCAATAATTTGCCTCATTCGCGAAGGATCAGCGTATATAAACTGTTCTGTACCGGGGGCATAATGAGCGACAAGCTCTACAGCTTTATCTCTAGCTTTGACAGAATATAAACTAGCGAGCTCATCAACTAGATCGAGTAAGTCGACCGGCATAGGATCAAGCTCTAGTCTTCCTGCCTCGATCTTCGAAAAATCTAGAATATCGTCAACAATTTGCTGAAGAGTCTCGCCGGAATTAATAATGATTTGTGAATAACCGCTAATCTGCTGCGACGGCTTTGCGTCCATAATCAGTTCAGCCATGCCTAGGATACCATTCATAGGCGTTCTGATCTCATGGCTCATGGTCGCCAAAAAATCGGATTTAAGGCGATTGGCCTCTTCAGCTTTTTGAGTAACGTTGACAAGCTTTGAGGCCATCATTTTCATCTGCCACATATACAAGACAGCCGCAGTTAGCGCTAAAAAGGCTAAAAAGATAATAAACGCTATGTAGGTGTGGCCCTCCGCCAAAAACGTTTTCGTTGGCGAATACTCAACAAATAAATTGAGATCAGAAAGCCTGGCAGTAAAACTATAACGATATGGGGCGGCATCCAGAAGATCACCGAATTGATAAACATTAATAGACGTACCGGTAGAATTTTGAGCAGTAACATCAATTGCATAAGTTTGAAAGTCTTCGCTTCCAACAACTTCACGAACAAAATATTCAAAATCAAGAATACTAAAAGCTATACCTAATAGCTCATTGTTCTCTCCTACAAAAACAGGCTTAAATAAAAACAAATGGTACTGCTGATCACCGCCTGATATACGGTGAATATCTTTGAATAGAACATCCTCCAGAGTACCCAAAAAATGTGTTATCTCCCGCTTATCAATTGCGGTATGCACCATATCATACAGAGCTGTATCTGGAATTATACGGCGACCTTTAAAACGGCTGTGCGTATTAGGTTCGATCTGACGCCAGTAAAATTCGTCTTTTTTATCATTAAAACTTATCCAGCCCAGAGCATCGAAACTACCATGGTTACTAAAACTAGATTGCGTAAAGATAGAAAACTCCTGATCATCTACCGCCTCAGAAGCCAAGTATAAATTCTTAATATTTTCCAAAACATCTTCATGCCAATACAGGTTTCGAAGCACACCCGTAAAGCTCTGGCTAGCGAAGCTACGAAAACTCTCTTCGGCCCTTTTTTGCTGCGCATTTAATGCCATCCACGACATCAAAAAGGAACATCCCAAACCTAATATCAATATGACAGCGTAAAGATATCGATCTTTACCAAGTCCCTTTATCACCATTCCAACCGACCCTTACGGCTCATATAGGCTACAGCCTGATTGCCTTTTTCATTATACTTTAACTTATCAAAGCTCATTGTATTAGCCTGGGCAATTCCACGGCCATGATTGTCACCTGCACGTGCCGGATCAATCGTCATATATCGCTGCCACTGAAAACCTTCACCCTGATCCTCAATTATAACATAAACACCGTCGTCCTTGTGAGCGACAGTAGCCGTCGCATAACGATTGGCATATTTATCAGACTCAAGCATACGTTCTATTTCCGCACGCCAAGTACCATTATCAATCAGTGCTGTCTTACGCTCATATCCCAAACCAAGATTACCGTGTTCTATCGCATTAATCAGCAATTCACCGAGACCTGATAGTACACGCTCGGTATCGGGAAAACAGTTAGCGATAAAGGCCGCCAAGCTCTCGGCTTCGGCCAAGGTTCTGAACTTGAACTTGCAAGTATCAATCAAATCAAAACTGGCTTTGTGCTTACTAAGCTCTTCCGACAACGTTCTATTTTGCTGCGCCTCACGAATAGCTGCCGCCAGTACAGAACGCAGTATATTGTCATCTACAGGTTTGGTTAAATAATAGAAGACACCGGCATCAAGGCCTTCGGTCAATTCACCTTTTGAATCAGCACTAGTCACCATAACGACAGGGATATTGCGCAAATCACGATTTTCTTTAATACGCATCACGGCGGTCAAACCGTCCATGACAGGCATCTCACGATCCATCAGAACAACATCGATACTATCCTTTTGCTCGCTCAAAATACGGAGCGCTGACTCACCATCAAAGGCTTTAACAATGTTGTGCCCTAATGCTGCGATCTGGGATTCCAGAAACTGCATAGACACATTATCATCTTCAACCGCCAGTATATTAATCGGCGCGCTGTTATCTAAAAGTCTGTAATCTACATTATACTCAAGAGCTTCACGCGCCATGGTATCTACCTTTCTGTAAATGCTGTTTTCATTGAGAGATGAATAGGCTTCAACATATATTGCAGGATTGTCTTCTCCCCCGTAATTACATCCGCCATCACCGTCATACCGGGCATCACCACATTATTCGGATCATTGCCGACATAGTTTTGATCCAGCAATATTCGCCCTTGGTAAAAACGTTCCCCCTTGTCACCTTGGAAAGTTGTCGCGGAAATCTGGTCTAATGTACCTTTGACAAACCCATAGCGAGAAAAATCATAGGTACTGAATTTGACCTGCACAGGCTGTCCCACCTTTAAATGTCCGATATCCTGCGGCGAAATTTTCACCTGTACCTCCAGCGGTTTATCTAACGGCACAACCTCCATAATGGTTTGTCCGGGCTGCACAACAGCCCCCACCGTGTTAACGGCCAAACCTTTGACAAGACCACGCGTAGGGGCACGAATATCAAGACGCTCGATACGGTTCTCGACCTTTTTAATCAGTTCATTATTCTGCGCACGCTCGGCCAGTACATGGTCAAGTTTCTGGTTAGCATCATCACGATGGGTCGCGGTCAAAGATTCCAGACGTCCTTCGAACTCCTTGATCTCTTCTTTAGCCACAAGGATTTCATTCTGAAGCGCTTTAATTTCGCCGCGCGCACTATTCACACTACGGCGATCCTCAAGAACCTGAATATCCGACACATAACCTTTTTCATTCAGCTGCTGGCGACGCCAGAAAACATCCTGTGCAATTTTCAAATTTTGCTGCACGGTACTAAGGTCTGTTTCCAGTGATCCGATGGCTTGTTTCTTTTGTGCAATCTGATCACGAATAATCTGCTTTTCCGTCTCACGTGCTTCTGACATATCCTTGAAAAAAGCCATCTGATCATTGATCATTTTCGGCGTCGCACCCTCAGCTTCAAACTTCTTAAAGTCGGGCTGGCGGTCTTCAACAAAGGCTCGCAGACGCTCTGCCTGCATATCAAGAGATAGCTGCTTACTACGCACGCGGCCGATATCTTCAACGAGACCGGCATCACTCAAGCTAATAAGAATCTGCCCTTCTTGAACTATCTCGCCTTCACGCACGGCAATATTTTTGACCATACCGCCCTCTAAATGCTGCACCGTTTGCTGGTATCCCATAGGTACGGCCTCACCGGGCGTGCGCGCAACTTCGTTGATATTTGTAAACCCTGCCCACACAAGGAAGACAACAATTGCCATGGATATCATAGCCATCGTGACCTTGATAATATGCGGGTTCACTGACTCTTCTAGCTGAATAGCTTGTGATAAATAACGTGTTTGTCTTTCACGCTTACCGGATATTTTTGCGATTGAAGTACTCATGCCACCTTCTCCCCGGCGTTAATTTTCTCGAACATAGTATCCCGTGCCCCTGCGATTGGCGATGAAAGTCCGCGCAACCATACAATTGTATCTGCGAGCTTCATGTAATCATCGCGGTAGGTACAGATAATGACTGTGCGTTTTCCTTTTGCACGTGTCAGGTACTCTTTAAGATTACGCCCCGCCTTACCGGACAAAAGCGTATTGGGTAATTCATCAATCAAAAGCACATTACCCGGGTGCAAATATGCACGCGCTAGCGAGATGCGCGTCGCCAAACTTGACGTCACTTTATCCCCGCCATGCGAGCCAATCACAGTTTGCAAACCAGATGGCATATTGCGGATATCATCCCAAGCATCTGCCAATTCAAGCGCCTTGATAATATCGTCCTCACTCGCGAGCGGATTGGCAAAGCGCATATTCTCAAGAACACTGCCATGAAACAAACTCGGCGTACGCGGCACATAAGCGATCTGCTTTCGAAGATCAGGAGCATCAAGCTGGCGAATATCAAAGCCATCAATACGAACCGTTCCGCTTGTAGCCTTATTAAGCGATTTAATAAGCTGTAAGACGGCCGCCTTACCTGTTCCGTTACCACCCGTAATCGCCACAAGGTCACCCGGCTTGGCTTCGAATGTCAGGTCGGAAAACAGCTCATCGGTTTCATCTGAATTACGGTATCCGACATGATGAAATGAAATGCGCCCGCGTATTTTAGGCAAACGAGAAAAGCTTCTCGCTTCTTCCGCTTCTGTCTCTATATCCATCAGATTATTAACCTGCGCGATACTGTTACGAAGCTGTTCCAGACGCGGCACCATTGTGCACAATGAATAAAACGGAGTCAGAATGCGCCACACCAAAATCATCGTGGCAACCAATGCGCCCGTTGTTAATGTTCCCGCCCAGATCATGTGCGCACCGAACCCGATCGTTGCCACCGCAGCAAGAACAGTCAGGGTATGCGCACACGTCTCGGCCACCATCCCGAGCCAGCCGAGATGGAAATGGGTCATCATTTCGCGGCCGGACAAGTGACGGAACTTTTCCTGCCACTTATTGCCCAGTCCGTGGCCACGAATGCCCTCAAGCTTTTCAAAAGTTTCAATCGTAAATTGCTGCCGTGCTGAACTGGCTTTTGCAGCTAGGCGGATAGCAATTTTTACACGGCTTCGTATAAAGAAAAACAAAGCAACATAACCCAGCACCATAAACAATGGCACCAACACCAATGGCCCGGCGATAAAACCAACCGCAGCCACAGCGATAAAAACAAAGGGGGCTTCCAGCAGTGAGAGGAAAACGGAGCCGCTGAAAAAATCACGTACAGATTCGAATGTTTTGATGCGGGCAATTTGTGCAGCAACCGATGCCCGTTCAATAAGACTAGGAGACAATCCTATCAAATGCGCGAAGATGCGGTTACCGACAATATTATCAAGACGACCCGCCAACCAAGAAAGGCCGGTCGACCTGATAAGCCGTAACTTCCATTCAAACCCGATGGCAATAAAAGCCCCCAGCGCTAGCATTGGTAGTGTAGCGGGAGCCCCTGCAGCAATAACGCGGTCATAAACCAGCATAATGAACAGAGGTGTAGCTAGCGCGATGACGTTCAGGATTAACCCGGCCGTCATAACTTGTGCGAAGGTGCCCTTAAAGCGCCCCATCAAGGCGCGAAACCATGTATGGCCGCTGCCTTTTCGCATAAACTTGGATGTAGGTTGCAAATTTTCATCATATTTCTGGAAGAACCAAACGCGTCCTTGGCTATCAAAGCTCGAAGGCACATGACTGACAAGCTTTGACAAAGGATCAAAAAATCGCAATTGGCCATCAGCATCACGGCCTAGTACTACACTAGGTTCGGCGCCCTTTTCGCCAGGAATAAACAAACCGGGTAGTAACCGTTCGTCCAGATCATCAAGCTCGGACTCCGCAGGCCGGCAAATATAACCAAGATGAGCCATCGTATTCAGCACATCGGCTTCATCCATCATGCCATCATCATAAGGCAGAGCCTCAAGAATTCGGTGTACTTTGCATTGCGGTTCAAGCTTCAGGATCAAGGCACAAAGGCAGACCTCCCAAGCGCCCTTCTCTGTAAAATTTGTGCGCCCTGTCGCAGACAACATCCGCAGCATATTCAAAATTGGCTGGCTATCTACAAAGCGCTCAAAAGTATTCATACTGTGGCCCGCCGAGGCGGCTTGCTGCACTTCAAGACCACGATCTATAGTTCTTTGTGCTGTCATAATCTTAGCTCCTTATAAGGACGCACATTGCTTTTTTCTGTGCTCTGCTCATCAACTTCAACCAGTGACGCGTTCTCCAATCTATAGTGGCGCTCTGTCAGACCACGCAGATTACGGTCATCAGAAACAATCACCATGGAGACTTTATTTTTAATGCGGGCGAGAAGGCTGTAAATCATGGCATAACCTTCCTTATCCAGTGCTCTGTCAGCGTTATCGAATAATATGATGCGTGGACGTGTTGCCAATACGCGCACAATCGCAATACGCTGCTTCAAGCCTTGCGTAATATTATCGGTGTCATTGCCGCTTAAAAATGTATCGAAACCACTTGGCAACGCCGCAACATCCTTATCAACATTGAGTAATGCGGCAACTTCTCGTGCCTGACGCTCATTCGTTTGACCGAAGCAAGTGATGTTGTCGCGAATAGTGCCGCGGAAGATCAAAGGATTACTGCGTACATAACCTATATGGCGCACCAGATCTTCGGAGCGATAACCTTGAATACGCTGCCCATCTACCATTACACGCCCGTCTTCAACAGGATAGATACCCGCCATAACATTCAGCAGCGTGCTTTTTCCGCAGCCATGGACGCCTGAAATCAGAACAGCTTCACCGCGGCGTAGCTCTAGATTGATATTTTCTAAAATGGGCTTTTCTTGCGATGCATAACGGAAAGTCGCATTCTCAAGAACAACGTGGCAATCAGGTACAATTGGTGTAAGCTCCGCAGCAAAATCCAGACCTCTGATATATTGGGGGGTCGAGAACAGCTCTTCCATATAGCCACGCGCAAGACTGTAATCCTGATAGCGCGCCCAAAGTGCCAGAGCTTTTTGAATCGGCTGCATCATACGGCCAGACAATAGTAAAATCGCGATCAGCCCACCTGTGGTCAGCATACCGTTCAGCACGAACCACGCGCCTGCACTAATCACCGAGGCAACCATCAAATGCGAAAAAACAGCACCAATATTAAACGTGCCTGACGTTTCTTGCGTCACACGATAATTTGCTGCAGTGGAATCCTCTTCCAAAGCTTCGTAACGACGTTCAAAAAACTTCTCTAGGGCAAAAGCCTTAAGCGTGTGCACACCTTCCAATGACTCAATCAGAAAATTAAAACGCTTATCATCGACCACTTCACGATTTTTCAAAGCTTGTTGCAAACGGTAACCGCGCCAAATAGAAATCGCGGTAAAGGCTGCCAAAATCACGGCAGGAACCACAGCCAGATAACCGCCTATATAGACGATTAACCCAAAGAACAGTGGCACCAACGCAAGCTCTGCCTTCACTGTCAAAGCATAACCATTATAAAAATCCTTGAGCTTGCTCACAGCGCTCATACGCTGCAAATGCTCGCCGATACCATAGCCACCCATTTTTGAAAGATCGGCATTCAAAACTTTTGCCATCGCATCACACGCCATGCGATGCTCGTAAGTAGCGCCTGCCCGTCCGATCACATAGGACCGCGTTAAACGCAACACCGCTTCTAAAACGATCGCCACACAGACACCCGCGATCAAAACTGACAACGTGCCTGTTCCGGGGTTCGGCAGGATACGGTCGTAAACCTGTAAAGTAAGCACTGGCAACCCTAGCGACAAAATACTAATGGCCAGGGTTGCCAGCAGTAGTGAGTACACGCTCTGACTGAAACCTTCAGGTCTCAGAACATCCTTACGATATTGTTCTCTCCCAAATCTCATCATGACAATCACCCGAACAATCCGCCGAGACTTCCGGCATCTAAATCAGGTGTTATATCAAGAGCACCGAGACCTTCTGCCATAGTGCCGGTAGGATCAGGCAATACATCACCCTCACCTGACAGACCGCCAATAACATCATCAAATAGGCCACCGGCATCAAGGGTCGTTTCTGTCCAACTCGTATCATCAATATCGCCGAGATCAGAGACTGCGGCATTATCACCATCCAAAATGCTTAAGGCATCACTAATATCTAGGTCTGTATCATCAAATGTTGGCAAGCCACCATCACCGGAAGTTTCATCACCACCATCAATCGCTAGAACATCACCAATATGCGGGTCAAAATCATCAAGCAAGGCATCTTCAACGCCTTCCAAGACTCCGCCGACTAACGCTTCACCAGCATCCTCGACAAAGTCGCCCAGATCAGACAGCAATGTATCATCGCCCGAACCGCCTAGACCCTCGTTCAAATCAGGATCGGCCGCATTGTTCAGAAGGTCAGTCGCAAGACCAAGATCCAGATCAATATCTCCGACAACGGCTTCAAGGGGATCAAGGTTCACCTCGCCTAAATCAACATCAACGATATCCGTATCCAATATATCCAGATTAGCGCCAAGATTAAGGTCGGTATCTCCGGCATCGTTGCTCGTCTCGCTATCACCCAGCAAGTCAATGCCACCATCCAATTCAAGATCAACGTCCCCAGCCAAATCCTCGACAGGATCCAGCACGACATCAATGTCATCGGTGACATTATCAACCGCATCGACAATAGGATCGACAGCACCACCAAGCGGTGTACCGTCTAGCGCATCCACATCTAGCGCGGCAACCAGATCACTGTCATTGCCGCCATCATTGGAGACATCACCACTCCCAATGATATCCAGACCATTATCCAGAAAGTCATCAGCCGCAGCCAAGACAGGATCAGTTACATCCTCAATCCCTAGACTGTCATCATTGATAAATGCTTCAGCCAACGGATCAAGGAACTCACCCAGACCTGTATCATCAAGAAGGTCAATACCGTCTTCACCTATTAAATTATCATCGAATACAGTATCGGTAACATCATCAAGTGTTGGCAAGCCGCCATCACCGGAAGTTTCATCACCACCATCAATCGCCAGAACATCACCAATATGCGGATCAAAATCATCAAGCAAGGCATCTTCAACGCCTTCCAAGACTCCGCCAACTAAAGCCTCACCGACATCCTCGACAAAGTCGCCCAAATCAGACAACAATGTATCATCGCCCGAACCGCCTAAACCCTCGTTCAAGTCAGGATCAGCCGCATTATTAAAGATATCAGTGGCCAGCCCCAGATCCAGATCAATATCGCCGACATCAGCTTCAAGAGGATCAAGGTTCACCTCGCCTAAATCAACATCAACGATATCCGTATCCAATATATCCAGATTGGCGCCAAGATTAAGGTCGGTATCTCCGGCTTCGTTGTTCGTCTCGCTGTCACCTAGCAAGTCAATGCCGCCATCCAATCCAAGATCAACGTCTCCAACCAAATCCTCGACAGGATCCAGCACGACATCAATGTCATCGGTGACATTATCAACCGCATCAACAATAGGGTCGATAGCACCACCAAGCGGTGTACCGTCTAACGCATCCACGTCAAGCGCAGCAACCAGATCACTGTCATTGCCGCCATCATTATCACCACCAAGCAGATTTTCACCGACACCTGCCAGCACACTGTCAATCGTGTCCGAAGTATCGCTCAAAACATCATCGATTGTCTGCGGATCAAGTAAGTCTTCGACTGTTTCGCCCAGATTTTCGACGGCATCAACGGTTTCCTCAATGGCGCCTTCGATACTACCGGCCGCAACAATATCAATGATATCATCGACCGTTTCTTCGACGATGTTATCGTCAATGCCCACCATATCCAGAACGTCATCCGCAGTAGCGGCTGTACCATCCAATAAAAACTCGGCACTATCAGCAAGACCATCAACCGCATCAACAATTTCTTCGACGGCGCCCTCGGCGCTACCTGCTGTCAGAATATCGACAACATCATCAACTGTGGCCTCCAACACATTGCTGACTTCATCAGCTAATCCGTCCTGCAACACGCTGCCATCTAAACCGAGCGTATCTAATACGCCACCGACAGCATCGTTCACAGAATCGACAAGATCACCCGTTGTCTGCCCCAGATCGTTGATCGTTTCATTTAGCAGAGCAATCGCCTCTTCAGGACTGTCAGCAGAGATAATACCTGTGATATCGTCTATAACACCCTGCAGAAACTGAACAGTGCCATCCAAATCAGCCAGTGCATCACTTAGAATTTCTAGCCCCGTATAATCCGCCAGATCATTAACAAGCGTAATCGTTGGCTCAAGATTGACATCAACATTCAGATCAAGGTCCTGCAGATTACTAAGCGGTATATCAAGCTCCGTGATGATCGTATCAAGCAGGTTGATTTCTAGGTTAAGGTCGCCGATTTCATTCAAGACATTGATAACTGTCTCTATAATATCGCCTTTAATATCGATGATCTGATTAATGATATCTGTGATATCGATATCAGTGAGGTTATTAATGATATCGCCTAGAATTTCGGTAACATTATTGACCGTGTTGGTAATATTGGTAATGGCATCGCCAAGCTCAATAAAGACGTTATCGATTGTTTCAAAGACATCACCTAAATCAACATCAATATCAAGACCGCCTTCTTTTGTGATATCAATATTGATCGTATCACCGCCACCGCCTGTACCATCCTGACCATCACGGCCATCATTCCCGTTACCATTGTTGCCATCAGCACCGCTGGTGCCGCTCGTGCCGTCAATGCCGCTGCGACCATCAAAGCCTTGGTTACTATCGGCGTTAGATCGAAAGTCACTGAATGAGCCTTTGTCATTCGCAAGCTGTGACGCGCTCAGGGATCCTACCGTCGCACTGGCAAAATTCCCTGAGCCGCCGTCATGCCCGTTAGATCCATCAAATGTGGTTTCGTTGGGACGATCAATATCCGTGTAAGTATCATCGTCACCGAAACCGGAGGTACCGAAACCATTATCAAGATCCGTAGCCGTATTACCACGGGCGGAGCCTAAATTCGCATTCCCCAAACCCGACAAATCGAAATCGCCACCAATGGTGTCACCACCATTATTGAACATCGCAGAGTCTGTTTGCGAGGCTTGCAAACTAGCATAACTTAAATTACCTGAACCAAAGACGCTTTCCGTTACGCCGTCGAGATCATCCGCACTGTATTCATCAGCGTCTAATTTATTCGTAGGTATTATAATGGGGCTATCTACATTATCTAAAGGTGCTTCGACGTTGTCCTCCGGCAGAGGCTTTTTATTGGACATGATCCCGTTTCCCTATTTTATTAACTTTATTTTTATTACCCTAGTATTCAATATAACTATTATAGATTGTAGTTTTATGAATTTTATGTTTCAGTAGCATTATTAAATGTTTCATTACTGTTACAGTTACGGATACTTCTAGTTGTGGAAACGTTACTCCTTATAGATGATGATAAATCGCTTCGATATCTCTTAAGAGAGAGTCTCGAAAAAAACGACTTCGTGGTAATTGAAGCCATGAATGGTGCGCGCAGCATAGAGATCTTAAAGCAGCACCACGTCGACGCAATCCTATTAGATCTGCACCTTCCCGATGGATATGGCGTTGATTTAATTCCCCAAATTCGCGAGCTAACCAATGTGCCTCTTATTATTGTCAGTGGCGATCAGGAAAAGTCATGCCGCATTGAGGGGCTGGACGCAGGTGCAGACGACTACGTCATTAAACCCTTCAGCACAAAAGAGTTAGTGGCACGCATCAAGGCCAACTTGCGTCGCTACCATGGATTGCAAAAGCCTGGATCGAAAGACGAAAGCACAAACGACAATTCAAGCACTATTATTAGAGTCGGCAAGTGGAATCTGGACCAAAAAAAGTTCCAGATCTTCGACGACAAGAACACAGCTGGCAATCTAACTATTCGCGAATTCTTATTACTTGAAGCCTTAGTAAAAAATGCAAATTGCGCCGTTAATCGCGAAGATTTAGGGCAAGCGATTAAAACCGAGAACTACGTACCCACACCGCGCGCTATCGATGTTAAAATCACAAGGCTCCGCAAAAAACTCGGCGACTGCGCCACAGATCCGCAAATCATCAAAACAATACGCGGCGTCGGCTACATGATCTGCCTGTAACTTATCTAAGACGAGGCACCGCGCTACCCACCACCGAATAAGCCGTTCCGCCTGTGCGATCGCGCGTAGATACAACACCGACAATCTCGCGCTGATATGTGCCGCTAGCGGCGTTAAAGCGCCACGAATACAAAGGGCCGCCACTATCGCCGCGATCAACATCGCAGTTAAAGTTCAAAACCCTTCTATCCGGAAAACCTTTCGTATAACTGCACTGAAAATCACCAGTCGTCATTTGCGTGTGATTTCGATTATTACCAACTACCGCTCCTAAATAACGGCCATTCGCCTCAGGCTTCGGATAACTTCTTGCAATTGTCTCATAGCCCAACCGATCACCGAGATTATCTTCAAGAACCAGAAAAGCGACATCATTAAAAGAGTGCTGCGCATTATTTTTAACACCACCAAGCACCGACGTCGCAGGCGCAATAACAGCCACAACCCTAGAACTAGCAACAGCCTTGCCGTCACTATAACCGGCATGAAATGTAAGCTGTGACGGCGCATATGTTCTGCCGCTATCACTCTCTGTGACATGATCCGCAGTCATCACAATATTAGGGCCAACCAAAACACCAGTACCATAGCTACCGGGGCCAACAATAATACGGCCAACCCTTGCAAAGCTGCCCTTTGGCAGAACCTTCAAGCGATCTTCCTCTCCTGCAATACGCTGCAAGGCGTTCGCATCAAAAACATGCGACGGGAAAGGTTCACCATAGTTTGTAAGCTTGGTTTCAAATTCGGTAATATTCATCTGGCAACCGGCAAGCGCCAGCATAGAGATTCCGGCAATCGCACCGGAAGCCTTGTTAAAAAGCTTCTTAAAAGACAATGTGTTAGCTCCCTGTAAGAACTGTATAGTTTTTATTTATGCTGCAGCTTATCTGCCACATGCGGTTATTATTTCTGCCACAATTTCTCGCCCGCCACAATATAAGCGCCTGAAAATTCTTACATCCAATCGGAACTTTTACGTATTCAAAGCGTAGGGTTAAAAGAAAATAGCATTTCATTTCACAATAAGGAGGCTGCAACAAAATGGCACAGGCAATGATTAAGGAAGCCGTAGGCATTTTCGACAATAAAGAAGATCTCGACGAAGCCATCATGGAGTTAGAATCTACCGCATTTCGTCGCGACGTTATAAGCGTCTTAGGCAACAAGAAAGCCATCGAAGACCACTTTGGCAGAGATGTTCCCGAACCGGAAAAAATCATGGATGACCCTAACGCACCACGCGCAACCCCTGTCTACCCGGAAGAAAAAGGGATCGGCACAGGTGCCGTGGTTAGCACTGGCATTCTGGCAGGTACAGTTGGCGCACTAGTTACAGCAGGCGCAGCAATAACAGTCCCTGCAGCAGTTACCGCCGCAGTAATTGGTGGTGGATCAGGCGCGGTCGTCGCAAAGATAATCGGTGATTACTACGATGACCAAGTACAAAACCAAATTGACAACGGCGGGCTACTTTTGTGGGTACAAACTCCTGGCCCCGACCGTGAAAAAACAGCCTGCGCTATCATGAAAAAGCATGGCGCACGCAAGGTGCATTTACACGAATTTACGTAGCCTTGCCTAATCAACACTATCGATGGAAAGCTGCGAAGGATTGATCATCCATGGCTAATTTGATATGAGCTAATAGCAAATTAGCAAGGAGCCTGATCGTGAGTCGCACCGTATACGTAAACGGACACTACATCCCCGAAGAGGAAGCCAAAATATCTATTTTTGATCGCGGCTTTTTGTTTGCAGATGGTGTCTACGAAGTTACAAGCGTTTTAAACGGAAAACTGATCGACTTCGAAGGTCACGCCAAAAGATTGGAACGCTCTTTAAACGAACTGGATATGGATCATCCCGTAAACACAGAGGAACTATTATCCATTCACCGCGAGCTTGTCAGCCGCAATAACATCGAAGAAGGCCTGGTCTATTTACAAGTCACACGCGGTGTAGCCGACCGCGATTTTGCCTATCCCAAAAGCGCAAGCCCGACACTCGTTATGTTCACGCAGGCAAAGCCAGGATTATCCAACAGTCCACAAGCGCAAACAGGTATCAAAGTTATCTCCATTCCCGATATGCGCTGGGATCGACGCGATATAAAAACAGTGCAGCTTCTATACCCCTCCATGGGTAAAATGATGGCCAAGGCTAAAGGCGCTGATGACGCATGGATGATCGAAGACGGCTTTGTTACCGAAGGCACATCCAATAATGCCTATATCGTCAAAAACAGCAAAATCATTACCCGCCAAGTCGGACATGAAATTCTAAATGGCATTACACGCCGCGCCGTTTTACGTTTCGCGGCTGAACAAAACATCGACATCGAAGAGCGCCCCTTTACTATTGAAGAAGCTTTAGAAGCAGACGAAGCCTTCATCACATCCGCGACCACTTTCGTTACGCCTGTGATCGAGATTGATGGCACAGTCATCGGCAATGGTCAGCCAGGTAGCACAGCCACAGCGCTACGCAGCATCTATCTTGAAGAGAGCTTGAAAGCAGCCATATAACCGTCCAAAAATAAAATCTTCTCAGGGGTGGAACTCGCCCCCATATGTATTAGTTGTGTTCGTGTAAACCCACACAAACCCAAAGGAGCTTAATATGCTTTCAATGGAAAAAACATTTCTAACTACTGCGTTCACTTTAGGCCTGCTCTGCGCTAGCGGCATAACAACAGCGGCACTGGCACAAGATGCCAACGTGCAAACCCAAACCGAAGTGGAAGTAGAAGCACAAACAAATATGCAGCCTACGCCTGCACAGCTGGAAGAATTTGCAGAGGCCGAGTCATCTGTTCGTGACCTGCACGCAGAATTGAAAGCAGAAGCACAAACAATCGAGACGGAAGAAGAAGCGCAAGCATTCCGCGTAAAAATCAACAACGAAACCGTGGCCGCAATTCAGGATACAGGCATGAGTGTTGAAGAATACAAACAGATTGCAATGGCACTGCAAGACAATCCTGAACTAAAGCAAAAATATATCGCCAAATATCACTAAGATATTCAGCACAAAATAATGAAGGACGGGCATAATGTCCGTCCTTTTTGTATGCAAAATCTGAAATGGCGCGCCCTGCAGGATTCGAACCTGCGGCCTTTGGCTCCGGAAACCAACGCTCTATCCAACTGAGCTAAGGGCGCATGCAGTTTTTACAGATACCAGAAACCCTTATCAGTCGCAATAAAGGCTTTACGCACGCTTAGAGGTCAACTGCAAGAATACGTCTTCAAGATCACTCTCATCTGTCGAAATATCAACAATACTATAGCCAGTGTCCTGAATAGCAGAAAGCATTTGTCCCACTGCTTCTTCATGCGGACTGTAAGAGCATTTAATAGAGCGGCGCCCCTGTTTTTGCGGCTTGAAGCCCTCTAGACCAGCAGGAATATCTTTGAATTCCTTATCAAGACGGAATGTAATTTCCTTCTGATCAATGCGAGACAGAAGCGTTTCTTTTTCTTCGCAGGCGACGATTTCACCATGATTGATAATGGCGATGTAATCACACAGCTCCTCGGCTTCTTCCAGATAATGCGTAGTCAGCAAGACCGTCACGCCTTGCTTGTTCAGCGCCTTCACATTGGCCCATAGCTCTTTACGAAGTTCGATATCAACGCCCGCTGTCGGCTCATCCAACACAAGAATCGGCGGTGTATGCACCATAGCCTTGGCCACCATCAAACGGCGACGCATACCACCGGACAAAGAACGCGTGTAGGATTCCGCTTGTTCTTCAAGGCCGACAAGCTTCAAAAGCTCCATCGTACGAATTTCGTTTTTCGGCACGCCATACAAGCCAGCCTGAATATCCAGCAAACCGCGCGGCGTAAAAAACGGGTCGTAATTGATTTCCTGTGGCACAACACCGATCGAGGACTTGGCTTGACGTACATTCTTGTCGATATCATTACCCCAGATCGACACATTGCCCGATGTTTTCATCACCAGACCCGCCATGATGTTAATAATCGTCGACTTTCCGGCGCCATTAGGACCCAAAAGACCGAATATCGATCCTTTAGGAATTTCCAAATCTACGCTTTTAAGGGCAACTTTTTCCTTGGCTTTACCGCTTGCTTTGTATGTCTTATTCAAACCGCGGATTTCAATAGCATTTTCTGACATTCTAATTCGTCCTAGCCGACTGTAATATTTGCTTCGTCCCCTAGATATGTAGCAAAGCCGCCTTCGGTCAACCAGTCTTTTGCGCGCTGATCACCTTTTAAATACCATTCCCAATACGCTAGCGAGCTGATCTTGATGATTTCTTCGTGAATTTTACGTTTAGGATATGTATCAAGTTTACCCCGGCTACCGGTGAAAACCATGTGATCACCGCCTTCTAGGATCATCAGCATTTTCTCATCCGCACCCGCTTTTTCGTAAACAGGCAAACGGTATGTATAATCAAAATGCTCCACGGGACTATCGTCTGCTGTGCCCGTCATATACAGCATCGGCAGGCTGATCGTGCCATACACCTTCTCAGGATCTTCATCGGTCAGATGCCCCATCGGCACAAAGCTATATAAAATACCTGCTTTAAAGCGATCTTCCTGAATCTGCTCCAGCACGCCATCTTCATTCGGGAACATCATCCCTGCCATAACCTGCGTGGTCAGCGCGCCGAAGGAATGCCCGCACATCCCCATGACATCAAGGTTCATATGCTCGCCAATTTCAGAATTTGCAGCCTTGTATTGCTCAAGACAATCCAGCAAAAACGGAATATCACGGAAACGATCAAGTGAAGCACTGCGTGGAATATGCGCCTTACGAATGACATCCCAAGGGTGCCCTGGCTTGCCTTCCCAAAGCCCTGTATCAGTACCTGCGTGTTGGGAATGCACAACAACATAACCGTTCGAGGCAATAAAGCGTGCCAGAAACGCCGCACCATCGCGACTGCCGCCAAGGCCGTGAGACCAGACAATGACAGGCAAATCCGTCATATCATGATTTACAGGATAATAAATCTTGTAAGGAACCACGCGATCATTACGATCAGCGTCCACAAACTCGCCCTTTTTAATCAGGACGCGATGAGGCTCATGGTCGGGATCGACATCGTCACGCCAGAACATGCAATAATCCTTGCTTAGTCTTTTTTACGGAATTGGTCGAGAGATACGACTTCGCCGCTCTTATCATCTTTCGGCTTATCATCATCACTGCCGTCTTCATCATCCAACTCGTCCAGCAGGCCTTCAGGATCAAAATCAGGTCCTTCTTCACCAGTAGGCTGGAATTGCAGTGCGAAGTTCACAGCGGGATCCGCAAAGATCGTTATAGCACCCAGCGGTACCACCAGATTTTCGGGAACATTGTTAAATGACAACGTTACAGACATCTTGTCTTTATCAACATCCAGATCATAGAACTGGTATTGCAACACGATCGTCATCTCTCCCGGGTAGCGGTAGCGCAAATAATCAGGGATCTGCACACCAGGGTAATCTGTCATAAACGTGATGTAGAAATGGTGATCACCGGGAAGACCATCGGCCTTCACCTCTTCAACAGCTTTACGAACAACCCCGCGCAGGGCCTGTTCAACCATTCTGTCGTAGCGCAAAATATCATCGTCTTCGTCGGTCATATCTTCATTCTATGCTGATTTGGCGTCTCGGACAAGTCGCCGCGGATTTAAGGAATACACTTCAAGGTAAAACGAACGTCTCACCGTGCGATAGATAATGATTCGCACATCCGAGTCAGTGTAATCCATCCTTCTTTGCATTATGCGCATATTTAACTGTGGAAAAAAATAAGCGACTTCTGATATAAGTGCGCATGTTTACGAGTATGACCGACACCCAAAAGGGTATTTTTCTAGCCATTATCTCATTCACAGCGTTCTCGTTCGGCGATGTGTTCATGAAATATTTAGGCCAGTTCTATTCACCGACAACGATTGCATTCTTTATCGCAGCCTATGTCCTGACCTTTCTGACCATCCTGAATAAAAAGATGGGCGGTTTTACGGCAACACTCAAAACTTCCAAATGGAAACTGCATCTGGTGCGAGCCCTGTGCTTTGCCCTTGAGTTTTTGCTGATCATTTACGGCTTTTCAAACCTGCCGATGGCCGTCAGCTACGCCCTAATTTTCTTGGCGCCTTTTATCGCACCGCTGATTTCTATCCCGTTACTCGGCATAAAACCGACAAGACAGCAATGGGTTGCCATCGCCATCGGCTTTATCGGCGTTCTGATCATTCTAAGACCGGGATTTGTCCCGCTAAGCCTGCCTGCCATCGGCCTGTTAATCGGTGCTTTTTTCTTCGCTGCAGGCAATGTACTGGTCAGAAAAATCGAAGACGGCAAACAAACATTGCTATCTTGGGCCTTCTACGTCGAAGCGGTTACGGTACTCATCACAGGCGCGGTGTACGTGTCCAATCCAGAGCCTGTTACACTTTCCCATCTGGCAATTTTATGCGGAACAGCCGCCTTCTTTATGGTCGGACTTTTATCAATAAGCAAAGCATTCTTACTCGCAGAACCCGCAGATGCTGCGCCATTTCAATATATCCAGATATTATGGGGAATACTTTTTGGCTACTTGATATTCGGTGACATCCCCGACCAATGGACTTTAATCGGTGGCACTGTCATCATCGGCACAGGCATCTGGCTTGTACGTCACCAAAAACGCCCCGTCATCAAAGATAATTTGTAAAAATCAGATACAGATCAGATTATTTTCTAGGACTATTTTATTCTGAGCAGGCATGACGAGCGACGCGTATAATACATACGCGAGCAAGGAAATAACGCACTCAGAATGAAATAAGACAGAAAAGAAAAATGGCGGTGTTCTGTTGCTAGGTACCGCCGACCCCCACCAAATCTAGGTCAATAGAAGAGGAATTGATTTGCAGTTAATAACTACCTAATAAATTAGGCAGCGATAGCAACGAGTCCGTTGTTATCATTGGCTGCGACTTTAAAGTTGTCATTTGCAACTATAATATAGCCCGATATCGGTGGTACCATGCCGGATGCAGACTTTCTCTTTACCACGCGTGTCGATCCTGTTTCGGCCCCGCCGTCAGTGACTAAGTATTTGATAAATAATCACTAATGGTGGAGCCGCCGGGTACTGCCCCCGGGTCCACAACGCTTATTCCAAAACGCGTTTAGCATCATAGTCAACCAAAGGCTGACAATAATGATTATAGGGCACTATCCCCGTGTTTTCAATGAAAAGCAGTTATATAAGGCCGTTTTAAAGCTCTAAATCTTTGCCGTAAAAAGGCGGACGCAGCGTTAATCCGACAAAATCACAGACGTGACCCCATGTTTGTTCATGAGAAAGCGCAATCAGCTTAGCGCCCGCATCCATTAAATGCTCTGCCTCATGATCACAACGATGCTGCTCTCCAACAAAGCCGATAACAGTCATACCCGCAGCCACCCCCGCCTCGGTGCCTGTCTGACTATCCTCGACAACAAGACAGTCTTCGGGCTTTACGCCGAACAATTTAGCCGCGTCCAGATACATATCAGGCGCCGGCTTGGGATTATCGACATGATCTTTAGAGAAAATATACGGCATAAAATCATCATACAGCCCTGTCGCGCGCAGCTTTTGTATCAGCTCTGTCGCGCCGCTATTGGAACACACGGCATACGGAATATTGTTATCGCGCAAATGCTGTAACAGCTCTCTAATACCTTCAATAGCCTGCGCCTCACGCAAAAATGTCTCGGTCAGAGCATTCCAGAGATCAGGCCCGAATTCCTCAGGTAGTTCATAGCCTTTACGTTCTAAGAAATCAGCGCGCACAGTCTCAATACACTTATTCTGCGGCACACCAGAGACTAGCTCGGTATACTCTTCACGCGTATAACCAAAATCATATTCGGCAAGTTTTTCACACAAAATGCGGAAACCGATTTCCTCGGTATTGATAAGCACGCCATCACAGTCGAATAATACGGCTTTTCTGGACATTGTTTTCTCCCTGATCTTTTGCGCTACATTAAGCATTTATCCCCAAGCGTGGCAAGAAATTCATTTATCCCAACTTGGAATCGCGCCGATCAATCTATAATGATTAAAAATACCACATCAAAATTTATCGGAATAGCGGAAGCAAATGAGACAATATCTGGATTTATGCCAAAGAATCGTGGACGAAGGCGTTTGGGTTGATAACGAACGCACAGGCAAACGCTGCCTGACCGTGATCAATGCCGATTTGACCTATGATGTCGGCGGCGGCGAATTTCCGCTGGTGACAACACGCAAAAGCTTCTACAAATCCGCAATTGCAGAGATGATCGGCTATATCCGCGGTTACGATAACGCCGCCGATTTCCGCAAAATCGGCACTAAAACATGGGACGCCAACGCCAATGAAAACGAAGACTGGCTGGCGAACCCGCACCGCAAAGGCGAAGATGATTGCGGCTTTATTTACGGCAAAATCGGCCGTAACTTCCCCAAACCTGACGGCGGCAGCATAGACCTGCTGCGTAAGATCGTCGATGACCTCTCACAAGGCAAAGATGATCGCGGCGAGATTTACACCTTCTATCACCCCGGTGCATTTCATATGGGATGCTTGCGCCCGTGTATGTACAACCACCATTTTTCGCTGCTCGGCGATACGCTGTACCTGAACAGCACCCAGCGCAGCTGTGACGTGCCGCTCGGCCTGAATTTCAATATGGTGCAAGTGTACTTCTTCCTTGCCATCATGGCGCAGATCACAGGCCATAAGGCAGGCACGGCGTATCACAAAATCGTCAACGCCCATATCTATGAGGACCAGCTGGATCTGATGGTGAATGAGCAGCTAAAACGCGAACCGTTTCCCGCCCCGAAATTGATTATCAACCCCGATATCAAAACGCTGGAAGATCTGGAAACATGGGTCACAATGGATGACTTCGACATTGAAGGCTATGAGCACCACCCGCCGATTAGATATCCGTTTTCCGTTTAAATTTGCATTTTCAGGATAAGGCCACTTATAAAGCAATATGCTAACCGACGCTTTTAACTTTAGTGCCTCTGACCGCGCTTTCATTGAACAAATGGATGTGCGCTTCCCGCATTTAATCAGCGCCTTTAACGAAGCTGCCGCGATCCCTGCAAAACAGCGATACAAATGGGCAAGAAAGCGTCTTGAGAATTTACTGCGCGCAGGATACACACGCCACGGCATCCCTGATGACAAAGCAGAAACGGTACGTGAACATATCGATGCCAGCAAAGCGCTTGCAGCCTATTGGGCGCCAAAAGGCATGGATCTGAACCTGATCCTTTTTATGATCGAGATACACGATATCGGCGAAGCCATTATCGGTGATTTCACACCTAAAGATGATATTACGCGCGAAGAAAAAATGCGTCTGGAACGTCTGGCGGTTGAACTTATTTTCGAAAAAATGGATCCGTGCCTGAAAGAAATCTGGTTATCATTCGAAGACAAAACTTGTGCCGAAGCGCTAGTAGCGCATGACATTGAAAAAGCGCAATGCCTTTTCAAAGCGCTCGAATACGAAATAAAAGATAAAGCGCTAAAAGGCACCTTCGATGATTTCTGGGATAATCTTGAAACAAGATGGAGCTCAGACATCGGCCCTAAAATGCACAAGCACACAAAAAATGCCCGCGACAGGCTAAGAGCTACGCCGCGCTAAGCGATTCAAAATCAGCACGCGTGATATAGGCTTCAACGCCCGCTGTCGCATGATCATAAATTTCAGGCTTCATGATACAGGCACGGCACGCAACAACACGCTCATCCTGAAAACACAGCCCCACCAGCTCGCGCAAATAGGTCTCGATCAGCTCTGTATGCGGACGATCACGCCACGTCGCAATCTGCTGCATAACCAGATCGTAATTCACGATCGTTTCATTGGTTACCGTAAAAACGTAATCCGCCTTATCCAAAAAAAGTTCAGCCTTAATACGAACAGCCTGCCTGTTCTCCTCACCCTTTTCGTTATCATACAGACCGATAAGCAATCTTTCTTCAATATCGCAAAGCATTACCTTCACGTAAGAGTTGATAGGCAGGGTATTAGCATCAAATGCGACAGACATTTCCTATGGACTTTCCTTGGTTACCAATGGCTTTTTCTACCCCATCATTATACAGTTCACAAGGATGATCACGACAGGAATTCAAAGATGAGCGTTACCGTATCAGCCATTCTGGCGATGGCACAAAACCGCGTAATCGGCAAAGACAACAAACTGCCATGGCACTTGCCCGCGGATCTAAAATTTTTCAAAGCCACCACCATGGGCAAACCCATTATTATGGGCCGCAAATGTTACGAATCCCTCGGCCGCCCCCTGCCAGGCCGCCTGAATATTGTGGTCAGCCGCAGCTATCAAAACCTATCGGACATCCCTGCCGCAAATATGGGCAATGATGCGAAGATATTGTCAGACAAATCTGATACAAAAACACCTGAAAACCTGCTACTGGTGTCATCATTAGAAGACGCCATAACCAAAGCCAAAGACGTTGCCACCCAAGAAGGCAAAGATGAAATCTTTATCATCGGCGGCGCCCAGATTTATCAGGCCGCGCTTCCCTTGACCGACAAACTCTATATGACGGTCATCCATAAAGACTTTGAAGGCGATATCAGCCTGCCCCAAGAATATCTCGATGCGTGGCAGGAAACATGGCGCGAGGACCACGAAGAAGAGCTATCCTATAGCTTCTTGACCCTTGAAAAAACGGCGTAGCTTCATCATATATTAACCGTAATCCCCTATTCTTTTAGCAGAATAACTTAGAGGGCTGATTATTATGGCTGATATTAAAGTAAGTGGCTTTCCGGACCTTGATCCGCAACAAGCGCGCAAACACATCGCAAAAGAATGGGATGAACGAAAAGCTGACGACCATAGTCCAGGCGGATACGGCCCTAGCGTTGAATTCAATCATTTCAATCAGATGCTACAAGGACGCAGAGATAGGATTGTCAGCGAATTAAGAGAGCTGGCAGAACGAGAGCAACCTATCCCAAAATCTCGCATTAGCGATTTAAGACAACTTGAAGCTCTTTGCTTTGAAGCATCCACTTCACCTAATAGCGATATGCGTCGCTCAGGCATGCGTGAATTAGAGCAAGGCAAAAACCCCAGAAATCCTGGCACGACAGAATGGAAGCGTTTTGAAAACATCGCCAAACGTCTGAACGACGCTGAAGATAGCTCTCCTGTAAAGGTGACAGCCGTACACCACGAATTTTAAGCACTAGCTTTTTTAACGGAACTATCAGACAGCACGCCCATGATTGTTGAGGCG
Organism: Micavibrio sp.; assembly: GCA_012960155.1. Lineage (GTDB taxonomy): Bacteria > Pseudomonadota > Alphaproteobacteria > Micavibrionales > Micavibrionaceae > UM-FILTER-47-13. Next base: position 78,226 of record DUBU01000019.1, read on the forward strand.
CAATCCTGATAATATGACGCATATTTTGAATGCGGCTGCGCCTGTGTGATAGGCATACCTTCATCACCCTGAATACGAATATCCAGCTCTAAAGGGATAGCACCAAGGAATGTAGTTCCGGACTTCTTAGCTTCACGTTCCGCCCCGCCATGCCCGAAAATATGGCTCTCATGACCGCATTCAGGACAAGTGAACATACTCATATTCTCAATCAAGCCCAACACAGGCACGCCCGTCTTACGGAACATCGCCACGCCTTTGCGCGCATCCAACAAAGCAACATCTTGCGGTGTCGAAACAATGACAGCACCCGCAAGGGGCACTTTTTGTGCCATCGTCAATTGCGCATCGCCAGTACCAGGTGGCATATCCACGATCATTACATCCAGTTCGCCCCAATCGACATCGACCATAAACTGGCGCAGCGCAGACTGGATCATAGGGCCGCGCCAAATCATCGGCGTGTCATCCTCAACCATAAAACCAATCGACATCACTTTGACACCGAATGCTTCATGCGGGACTAATTTGTCATCTTGCATTTGAGGACGACCGGACAGCCCCATCATCTTGGGCACGGAAGGGCCATAAATATCGGCATCCATAAGTCCGACCTTAAGACCCTGCTGCGCCAGCGCTACGGCCAGATTAACAGCCACAGTGGATTTACCAACGCCACCCTTACCCGACGCCACCGCGATCATATGCTTCACATACGGCGCCAAATTTTCAATGCGTGCCGGCTGCGAGGCGATGCGTTCCGATGATTTTTCTCCACGCTTGGCCGTCAGGATCACATTTACAGTAAAATCGGAAAATTCGGTGATCAGCACCTTCTCAACATCCTGACGCACAGGCTCCATCTGCGCACCCAGCGCAGGAGACACTTCCAGAATACAAATCAAACGGTCATCCTGAAATGTCAGGCTAGAGATATCAATCCCATCCTGCGCAGCGATGCTCGCTGTTACCAGATCCTGTGCTATTTGTTGTTTGTTATCCTGACTCATCTATTGCCTTCTGTGCCAAAAAATATATTGTTATCTAGCGTCTTAAAGTAAGTGAAAGCAAGGATTTTCAATATATGGGTGACGATAAGAGAAGAAACCCCTGGGGCAATGATAACCGTGGCGGCGATGACCGCAGAGGACAAAACCCATGGGGCAATGGCGGCAATAATAACAACCGTGGTGGTGGCAACGAGCCTGACCTCGACGAAATTCTGCGCAAAGCGCAAGAGAACCTAAAAGATTTCATGCCCGGCAATTTCCAAGGCGGCAAACTGGCAGGACTGATTATTCTGGCCATTATCGCCCTATGGCTAGCTAGCGGCTTCTATATCGTTAGCCCTGGTGAACATGGCGTTGTTCAGCGTTTTGGTGCATGGAACCACACAGAAACAACCGAAGGCCTGAAATACCACATGCCTTTCCCGATCGACACAGTACAACTGGTCAAAGTAAACGAGATTCGTCGTATGAATGTCGGCTTTACAGAGATGGTATCCCGTTCAGGCTCTAACAGCCGCACAACGGACATTCCTGACGAAAGCCTGATGCTAACAGCAGACCGTAACATTGTTGACCTTGATATGGTGATACAATGGAACATCAAATCAGCTGAAGACTTCCTGTTCCAGATTGAAGAGCCTGAAGACACAATCAAGAAAGTGGCTGAAAGTGCGATTCGTGAAGTGGTCGGCCAAACAGATATGTTTCCGATCATTACAACAGGCCGTACGGCCGTTGCAAACCGTACACGCGAAATCATCCAGCAAAACCTTGATGAATATCATGCAGGCGTAAACGTAACGCAGGTTCTGATCCAGCAAGCTGAAGTCCACCCTGATGTGCAAGCAGCCTTCCAGGATGTTCAGTCAGCAAAACAGGATGCTGATGATGCGCAAAACCGTGCGCAAGCATACCGTGAAGGTATTGTTCCGATCGCACGTGGTGAAGCAATTAAGCTGGTACAAGAAGCCGAAGCCTACGAACAATCAGTAACAGCACGCGCCACCGGTGATGCCGATCGCTTTAATGCAGTTCTGCAAGCCTACCAACAAGGTAAAGACGTAACAAAGAAACGCATTTACATCGAAACAATGGAAGAAGTGCTGAAAAACGCCCAGAAAATCATTTTGGACGAAAACGGCCAAGGCAGTGGCGTGGTTCCTTACCTGCCCTTGAACGAATTAAGACCTGCCGCAGGCAACACTTCATCTAATAGAAAGGACGCTGAATAATGAAACTTCTTCAAGGAGCATCCCTTTTAGTTTTAGCGGGCGGCCTGATTGGCCTGTCCATGTCTGTTTTCACTGTCGACCAGACACAGCAGGCTATTGTTCTGCAACTCGGTCAACCTGTAGGTGAAGTTAAGGAACCCGGACTGCACTTCAAAGTGCCTTTTGTGCAAACAGTGCGTGAATTTGATCGCCGTATCCTGTCTGTTGATCCGGACCCAGAGCAAATGGTTATTTCCAGCCGCGCTATTGCCAAGGCACCGGCGCAGCCAGCAGAAGACACAGAAAATGAAGAAGAAGGCTTTGCCGCCCCTTCAATTGACTCTGTTACTGGTGAACCGATCGTCGTTGACAGTTTCGCGCGTTACAAAATTGTAGAACCTCTTCAGTTCCTGAAAACTTTAGGGACGCCGTTCAATGCGAACTCAAGACTGAAAAACATTTTGTCTGACGCGACTAAAGCCGTACTGGGTAAAACAACGTTGGAAGAACTGCTATCTTCTGAACGTGCCGCCGTTATGGATGAAATTCAGGCGCGCGTTAACAAAAGCATTGCCAATGACCAACTCGGTATCGAGATCATTGACGTGCGCATTGTGCGTGCTGACCTAACACCTGAACTACGACAGTCTACAGTACGTCGTATGATTTCTGAGCTGCAGGAACGCGCAACAGAGACGCGTGCCGTTGGTGATGAAAAAGCATTGGAAATCCGCTCAAAAGCAGACAAGGAACGCACAGTTATTCTGGCCGAAGCCGAGCGTGACGCCCAGATTATCCGCGGTAAAGGCGATCAAACAGCGATCAAAACCTATGCGGATGCTTTCAACAAGGACGCCGAGTTTTATGACTTCATGCGCTCTATGGAAGCCTATGGCAATACACTAGCAACACCGGACACACGTTTAATCCTGTCTCCGGACAGCCAGTTCTTTAAGCACTTTAAAACGATTGAGTAATGAATAGAGATTAATCCGAAACGGGCGCCTGTCGCCCGCTTCACCCGCGTTAATCTTAAAAGAAATATATGACTGAAACTATTACAACACCTGCACACAAGCATTCGGATATAAACGTCAAAGAAGTCGTTTCACACTGCGCGAATTACAAAGGCGCCGACAATAAACGTAGCGCCTTCCAGTTGATCACAACGCTGTCATTATTCGCCGCACTATGCGTGGTCATGTATTACAGCATGAATATATCCTACCTTGTAACATTACTACTCGCTATACCTGCGGCAGGCCTTCTGACACGCATCTTCATTTTTCAACATGACTGTGGTCATGGATCATTCTTCACATCAACAAAGTGGAATACATGGACAGGCCGCGCCTTGGGTATTTTAACGGTAACGCCCTATGATTTTTGGCGCCGTGCTCACAATAAACACCATGCGACATCAGGCGATCTAGACCGCCGAAGCATTGGCGGTATTGATACCATTACCAAAGCAGAATATGACGCCCTATCCAAACGTAAGCAGTTCTTTTACAGACTCTATCGTCACCCGCTCGTCCTGCTTATGATTGGCACGCCACTTTACGTGATAATCCTACAACGCCTTCCTTATAATCAAGCCACAGGATTTTATAACGGTTACCAGTCATTATCAGTTAGCTCGATCTGGAAAAGCATCATGATGACCAATCTGTTCATCGTGCTGATTTACGGCACAGCATCATTACTGATCGGCTTGCCTACTGTATTGGCCGTATATCTACCTATTCTGGTGATGACAACATGGCTCGGCGGCTGGCTATTTTATATCCAGCACCAGTTTGAAGACACCTATTGGGAAAACAGTGATAACTGGAACAGACAAGAAGCCGCCCTGCTTGGCAGTTCTTACTACCATCTGCCGCGTATTCTGCAGTGGTTTACGGGCAATATCGGTTTGCACCATATCCACCATCTCAGCAGCGATATTCCCAATTACAAATTGCAAGATTGCATGAACGGTATGCCAGAACTGGCAGACGTCAACAGGATTACCATTAAAGACAGTTTACAAAGCCTGTCTTTGCATCTGTGGGACGAAGACAAAAAGCAACTTGTTTCATTGTAGAGAATTATAATGGCTTCGTAATATGTGGTGACTTTTTAACTGCAACCATCAAACGTTCTTTAGAAAACGGCTTTTTCAAGAACCCTGTCGCGCCGTCCTTATTGGCATTCACAATGTTCTCTTTCACTGTATCTACGCTCAACATAAACACGCAGGATTTCGGATCAATCTTGCGAATAGCCCGCAGCGTTTCCTGACCGTTTAAGCCCGGCAAATGTATATCCAGAAAAACTACATCAGGGGCGTGCTCTATATATAAGCGAATAGCATCCTCGCCATTCTTTGCCAGCACAACATCATATTCTTTATTAAGAATATTGGCCGCATACGAGGCCGTAAAGCGGTCATCTTCTACAATCATAACAACCGCATCTTCGCGTCTATCGCGGCGCAAGGGAATGCTATGGACGCGGTTTGCATCCGCCATATCGTTGTAAGAATCAATCAATCCTGCGGACAGAAGCCGTTCATCTGCTAATTTTTGGAAGCCATAAATATCCTTTGCAAGATTATGCAACTTCACAATACTCTCGCCATACACCTCCGATACCCTGACCTTTATCGCCTGCAAAGCGGTCTTATGCGCTTCATTCGTTGGACGTATGAGAGCGATGACATCAGAATCAGAAAAGCGATACAACATCACGCCCTCGATACTGCTCAAATGCTCTTTTAATATCGTAACGGCTTCCTGACTGTCTTGCGATAGCCTGTGTAACTTGCCCTTTATATATTCCGGTTTTTCAATGATATCGTCATGCTTCATGCGGCGTGATAACGCCACGCGCAAAGCCATCCAGCCGCTATTATCGCGGCGAACCTTTTCTAAAAAGGTCAAAAAGTGGTGCTCAGCGCTCTCTTCAATGACTTTCATAATCAAAATGCCCTAAAAAATAAGAAAACCAGCCTTTATCAACCCTCAAAAAACTGCTATCCCATTACAACATTATTATTAGCACCAATCATTAAAATTAGGTTTATAAACAATAGTTTATAGAAAAGCCTTAGATGGAGTCCCTTATGAGCGCAGCAGCATACGATCTTATCCTGAAAAACGGCACGGCCGTCCTTCCAGAAGGCACACACACAGCAGACATTGCTGTCAAAGACGGCAAGATCATGGCTATTGGCAAGATTGATGGCGAAGCCACCGAAACAATCGACTGCACAGGACTTCATATTCTACCGGGCGTCATTGATACACAAGTTCACTTCCGCGAGCCAGGCGGCACACACAAAGAAGATCTGGAACATGGCATGAAAGCCGCCGCCATGGGCGGTGTTACAGGTATCTTTGAAATGCCGAATACAAACCCGCTAACAACAACACCCGAAGCACTGCAAGACAAGCTCGGTCGTGCATCAAAAGGCGCGTGGTGTGATTACGCATTCTATTTCGGCGGCACAGCACAAAACGCCAAAAACCTGTCCGAATGGGAAAACCTGCCGGGTGTCTGTGGTGTTAAAATCTTTATGGGCTCCTCAACAGGTGACCTTCTCTCTGCGACAGATGACGAAGTTTTAGCTGTCCTCTCGAACGGCAAGCGCGTTGTTGCAGCACATGCCGAAGACGAAATGATGATGATAGAGAATAAAAAGAACATTCTCGGCGACAGTACAGACGTAGCCATGCACCATATCTGGCGCTCAAAAGAATCCTGCCTGTCCGCGACAACACGTTTAGTAACATTGGCGCGCAAAGCCGGCCGCCGCGTTCATGTTCTGCATATTACATCCGCAGAAGAAATGGAATATTTGGCGCAAAACAAGGATATCGCCAGCGTTGAGGTTCTACCAAACCACCTAACTCTGCACGCTCCTGACTGCTATAACAAGCTCGGTACGCTGGCACAGCAAAACCCGCCAATCCGCGAAAAAGAACATCAAGATGCTCTGTGGCGCGCGATTGATGATGGCACTGTTGATATTATCGGCTCCGACCATGCCGCGCATACAATGGAAGAAAAACAAGGCACATACCCATCAACACCAAGTGGTACGCCAGGTGTGCAAACATTAGTACCTATCATGCTGGACCACGTGAATAACGGGAAGCTGACACTGGAGCGCTTTGTGGATCTGGTCTGTGAAGGCCCGCACCGTATCCACCAAATAGCAGGCAAAGGCCGCATCACAAAAGGCTATGACGGCGATTTTACGATTGTTGATATGAACAAGACTGAAACCATCACACATGCACAGCAGCAATCCAAATGCGGCTGGACACCATATGATGGCAAGACAGTAAAAGGTTGGCCTGTCATGACCGTTGTGCGCGGCAACATCGTCATGCGTGATGGTGAACTGCAAGGAACACCAAAAGGTCGTCCTATTGCATTCCGCGAAACCTTGTAATACCCTTCCCTAAACATAACGGGAGGACATTAATGAAAAAGATTTTCGCTGCAGCTGCGGCGCTGACTATTATTGGCGGCGGTGCTTATTACCTGACAACACAACAAGGCAACACGCCGGCAACTGATATCACACAAACAGATATCGGTGCACAGCCACAGCCGCCCGCCCCCAGACAAGAACCTGCGGCACCACCAGCACAGGAATTATCCCCTGAAGAACGTAGCGCACAGATCCGCAGCGCCGTTGACATCAAATCTGTAACGGCTGCTTACAGCCTGCCGGAAGCGGCCGCCGAATTAAATGCAGCACTCGAAATTTCGGGTGATGACCTCGATAACAACGGCTTTCTGGCCCTGACATACACCGTAGCGACTGACATGGGCATGATCCGCGAAGTAGATGCGCTGGCATATTGTAATGAATTCCTCGGCAGCCGTTCTTATAATTCTGAGTGCGCGGAAGAAATTGCATGGAGCATAGCCAGAACCAACAGTGCTTACAACGGCCCCTTGGAACAGCACGTAGCTACAGATAATGCCGAACTGCGCGAGAATGCACTGACTTCCGTGCGATGGCTGCGCACGGCCGTCGACAGCCAAGGCAATAACACCAACCTGCTACTAGTGCGCGATATTCGTGACATGGCTAGCGTTACAGGCCTGTCGCCAGATGCTTTCATTCCAGAGCCTGAAGAGGAAGAAGCTTTCCCAGATAAAAAGGAGCGCATCTTATCTTCTGTTGCCCTACATTCAGTAACGCCTGCAATGTCTGATCCGGATACTCATGCCGAACTCACAGCAGCATTTGAAGCCGAGCCGGATAATCTAACGCCATCAGGCTTCTTGAATATGTCATTCCACGTGGCCACACGCGAAGGCACACTTGAAAATTTAGATATTCTGGCTTATTGCGAAGAATTCATCGGCAACCGTAACTACAACAATGAATGCGCAGAAGCCATCCGCCTAAAGGTCGCTGCCGTCAACAGCACCGCAGCCTTCGGTCTGGCTGCGCACTTCCCGACAGATAACCCTCAAATACGTGAAAATGCATTGGTTTCCGTGGGATGGTTACGCCGTGCCCTGGAGAATACTTCTTACGATAATTCCTATTATGTGGTGCGTGAGTTAAACACCCTTATGGGGCCACGTTAAAAAACACGAGCCCTCAGCGCGCTGTAGTACTGCATGATGAGGGCTCGTATATTCGACAACTCTTATATTTGTGTCAAACTTTCAGAAAATTTTAGAAAAAGTTTTTCATTCACTTTTGTTGCTTTTCAATAAGTTAGCCTAAAAACTCCAATTGAGGGCTAATAAAAATTCAGTCATTATTAATCTATTTCGGTTTATTCTTATCCTTGGAGCGCGTTTTTTTCGGATTTTCTATTTATTCGAAATTATTCATGGGGATTTTATCCCTTTAAGGGTATTATTGAAGAAGTTTGACATGTCAAATCTCACCAAACAGGCAACGGATATGTGGCCAGCTAAAGCTGATTCGAAGACAACTGACAACCGAAGGGCCGGTATAAGAGCTAGCTTCGGCGGGTCTTCTACGCAAATTTGGAAAAGCCGTTTATCATGGCGCATCGCGCTTGCCGTGTTCTTGACCATCCTGACCGTACAGGTCGCCATTCTGAGCGTTAATATTGGCGAAGTACGCAAAACTCATCTTATACAGCTTGTTGAAGAAGGCCGCTCTTCTATTGTCCCTCTTATCAATAAAGGGTTTAGCAGCCAGCCATTTACAAATGATGATCAAGTCAGAGAGATGCAAAACCTGACGCGCATTTCAGGGATCGCAATTTACGCCACTATTGACGGCCAATTACTTAAATCTTATGGACAGCCAACGGTGGCGCGCGTTACACGTGACCCTGAAACAGGCTATATCCGACTACCGCAGAATTACTATAGTAATGACGGCTCTTTCTACGACGCGCTTCTAACCCCTAAGTCAATGGGCGGCGCGCCCTCCTACATCGTTCTAAAGCTTGAGTCAAAAGACATCGAGCTCAAGGTACAAGCCTATATTGAACAAACCATTCTGATTATGCTGCTTATGTCTGCCTTTGTAACAACGGTATTGATGATTGCGCTTGGACACTGGCTTCTAGAACCAATTCTATTTATGCGCGACAATCTTGTCAGAGCCTCTGAAGACCCTGAAAATCCGCATGTCAGAGAGTCACATTATGATCCCTCGGATGAAATTGGCAGCGCGATCGAGATTTCATCACGTCTGATCAAACAGAACGCCGATAACATTCGCCGCATCAAAAGTGCGGCCGAAGACCAGATTCACAAACTGGCTTACTACGACACATTGACGGGGCTACCGAACAGAACACTGTTCATCCAAAAGCTAAACGAAATGACGAAAGCCGAAGGAAACGCCCCAGACAAGAAATTCGCCGTGATTGCAATGGACCTTGATCACTTCAAGGATATCAATGACAGCATGGGCCACAATATCGGCGATGCCATTCTGCGCGCCGTTGGTAAGCGTCTACGCGCCGCCTTACCGGAAGCAGCGGTTGTAGCTCGTTCTGGTGAGGATGAATTCGCCGTTACTATGGCGCTTACAAAAGATATTAACAACGCCCGCGACATTGCTGAGCGTGTAGCAGGCGTTATCCGCTCTGAACCGTTTAAGGTCTTCAGCGAAACGTTCCAGATCCGTTCATCAGTTGGTGTTTCTACATTCCCGACAGATGGCCTTGATCCAGATCAGGTTCTAAAGAACGCCGATATTGCGCTAAACCGTGCCAAAGAAGAAGGCCGCGATACGATCAAAGAATACTCAGAAGACTTTGACCGTGCCGTCCAGCAGCGCTTCCAGATCCTGCGTGATCTGCGTGATGCAATGGAGCAGGATCAATTACTTCTGCACTTCCAGCCGCAATTCGACCTTAAAACTGGCCGTATGATTGGCGCGGAATCTCTCATTCGTTGGTGGAAACCAGATAAGAGCAAAGAAGGTGGCCATTTTATTCCACCCGTGGACTTCATTCCGATTGCCGAGCAATCAGGCCTGATCGTTCCTATTGGGGAATGGGTGCTGCGTACAGCTTGTGAAGCTGCGGCAGACTGGCAGAAACGTGGCTTTGATATGCGTATCGCCGTAAACGTATCAGGCGCACAGTTCTTTAAGAGTGACATTGTCGCACTAACTGACCAAATTCTGCGCGAGACAGGGCTGAAGCCATCAAATTTAGAACTTGAAGTGACAGAGAGTATCTTTATGGAAGATATCTCCCATGCTATCACCACGCTGCAGAACCTGCACGCACTTGGTGTTGAAATTGCAATTGACGATTTCGGTACAGGCTATTCGTCTCTGTCATATCTACGCCAATTCCCGATCGACCGTTTGAAGATCGACCAAAGTTTCATCAGGAACGCGCTCAACAATCCTGATGATGCGGCGATTGCACGTACAATCGTCCGACTGGGCCATTCACTCAACCTGAAAGTTATCGCTGAGGGTGTTGAAACCGCCGATCACGAAGCCTTCCTGATGAGCGAGGAGTGTGACGAAGTGCAAGGCTATCGTTACTCTCGCCCAATCCCGCTGGAGGAAATTAATACGCTCGCCGCTAATTATGACGGCAAGCTCTCCAGTTTTGATAAAGCAGGATAATATTCAATTGCTTTTTGCATCAGGATTGTATTACCTGACGGCATGAATAATGCACGTCCATACAAGTCTGAGCGCTCCGAAAACTTGCACGGTACTTTTGCCGTTCCGGGTGATAAATCTATATCACACCGCACCGTCATGTTTGGCCTTCTGGCAGAAGGCACGACAACGGCAACAGACCTTTTGGAAGGCGAAGACGTCATGGCAACGGCCGCCGCAGCCACTGCGATGGGCGCTTCCGTGCGAAAAGATGATCAAGGCACATGGCACATCCAAGGCACTGGCGGTAAACTCGGCCAGCCTAAAGAGATCATGGATATGGGTAATAGCGGCACTTCAGCCAGACTGCTGATGGGGCTAGTTTCCGGCCACGCAATTGAAGCCAGATTCACAGGCGATGCATCCCTTTGTAAGCGCCCCATGAAGCGCGTTATGAACCCCCTAACCGAAATGGGTGCAGGCTTTACCGACCATCAAGACGGTAAATTACCACTGACACTTAAAGGCAGTAGCACTTTAAAAGCGATTACATACGAACTACCTGTGGCATCCGCTCAAGTTAAATCTGCCGTTCTCCTCGCTGGCTTAAATGCTCAAGGCACAACAACAGTCATCGAGACAGTGCCAACGCGCGACCACACTGAAAATATGCTCAAAGGATTTGGTGTTGATATCACAACGGTTCAAAATGATAACGGTGCCTATGAAATCAGCATTCAGGGCGGCCAGACATTAAAAGCGTGCCACGTCGACGTACCGTCAGACCCAAGCTCGGCAGCCTTCCCTACTGTGGCTGCCCTCCTCTGTAAAGGCTCTGACGTTATATTAAAAAGCATCGGTATGAATGATCGCCGTAACGGCATATATAAAGTGCTTCAAAATATGGGCGCTGACTTAACACTGGAAAACGAGCGTATCGAAGCGGGAGAACCTGTTGCGGACATCCATGTCAAAGGCACAAAAACATTACAAGGCGTAACAGTTGATCCTGAAATCGTACCCAGCATGATTGACGAATTTCCTGTTCTAGCCATGGCAGCAGCCTGTGCAGACGGCGTGACGACCATGACTAATCTAGCCGAGCTGCGCGTCAAAGAAAGCGACCGCCTTGCAATGGTTGCCAACGGTTTGCGCGCCTGCGGGGTAGAACTGGAAGAAGGCCCGGACAGCCTGACAATTTTTGGTAACGGCACACCCCCGAGAGGTGGCGCCCTCATCGAAACAGCGCTGGATCACCGCATCGCAATGAGTTTTCTTGTGCTTGGTCTGGCAACAGAGAAGCCTGTAACAATCGATGACATTAGCCCCGTAAATACGAGCTTCCCGGGCTTCGTTGATAAAATGGCAGCCCTCGGCGCCCACATATCGCCTGCTGACTAACTATCAGAAAATTAATTCGAAAAACTCTAAAAAATCAATTTTTCGCAATTGACAATCATTCGCAACAACTATACTCATATCCCCATATTGAGAATAATTCTCATTATAATTTGTGCGGGTAGAGAATATAGCGAGCGCTTAAACTCCCCAGTTTATAACAACAGACATTTATGGAGACATGATGCAACTTCCGGGCATGCACCTTATGGGACGAACACCGACTTCTTTAGCTAGACAGGTCAAAGATATTGAAATTGCCGATTTGCGCCGCGAATTCCGTAAAGAAGTGCAGAGCTTCATCCGAGAAGCAGGTATCCCCGAAGATGCCAAGGTAAACATTCAGCCCAAGGCAAAAGACGCCTCCCCTGTTTATGTTCTGACAGGTGCAAGCTTTACCGAATATGACCCGAGATTGCACAAAGATAACGACAAACACAGTTTCTCTGCTTTTACAGCAGAGGACGGCACTCGCTATCTGCTGAACAACACTGCTGCCATTTTTGAGAATCTGGCCAAAAGTGGTGACCGTATTGTAGTTCACACGAAAAACCCCACAGTCGTGCAGCAGATAGCCCGCCACTATAACGCCGAAGACAACATTGAGATTGTCGAAGGCCCTCTGGATGACGACACAATCTTGCCCAAAATATACAAGGCCCTATCATCCATGACTGAAAAAGAGCCTGCCAGTACAGTACGCATGGCACTTTACCAGTCTTTCGCCCAGAATAACGGCGAACCATTCAAACCAATGCATCGCGAAAGCGCACAAGAAGTCGAGCGCGCGGCAAACAAGCGCATACGTTTCGTCTACAATATGGCGGCAATGGGCTATGACTTGATGATGAATCAAGGTCTGGACGATTTGCGCATCGTGTCCCTGTCAGCACTGGCATCTAGCCGTGCAACATACGGCCTGCTGGCTGACGCTGCAGACAAATACATGAACGAACTGACATGGCGTACATTCCATCACGAAGCCAACTTCTTGACAGGAAAGCCTATGACTGTGTTCCAGCTAAACCCTGGCATCACAACGGCATGTGACGTTTACGAAAAGAACGATGCACGCCATATCGTGAAAATGGAATCTCTGGCAGATGGCTTCCCACTGGATGATGAAATCTTTTTGGGTCAACAAAACCTGCCGCAGCTATCATCAGGCGACATTGCTCTGGTAGCAGAAGCACTTCTGAAAACACCAAACGGCGCCAACCCGAACGAAGGCCTGCCTACACATATTAA
>DUBU01000020.1:0-23598 GCA_012960155.1 Micavibrio sp.
GGCGATGCCGTCATTGGGGGATACCAGATGTTTGCCTGTTTCCAGATATGGCGGGTTGGTCACCACATGGTCATAGCGGTCTTTGGCATCGTCCAGCCTATAGGTACGGATATCGCCGTGAATAAAACGCGCATGATAATCGGGGTTGTTTTCGTCTTTATTCTGTTCTGCCAGTGCCAGATATTCTGTCTGGATATCAATGCCTGTGACGATGGCTTCGGGGATGCGCCATAGCAGAGGGTATGTGATGTTGCCTGCGCTGCAGCCCATATCAAGGACGGTTTGACCTGCTTTCGCTGGGCAGGCGGCGGCGACCAGTACTGAATCGGTTGAGGCTTTATAGCCGCCGATTTGCTGCCACAGTGTTACTTTTTTGTCGAGAAGATGGATTTTTTCGGTTTGGGTGGTCACGGTCTGAAGAAGCTTGGTTGTTCTGTATCACAGCTTGGCAGCAGTTCTGCCAAACTCATTTCGCGGGAGGCTTCGCGCAATAGACGGGCGGCACGGTTGAATTCGTTCTCTCGCACCATCAAGGATACGGGCATTAACGCAAAAGCATTGCCGAACAGACTGCTGGTATGCACGCCGTGGCGGAATACGTCTATGTCGTTGCTGCGCAAGATATTTTCGACTGTTGCGAGCGTGACGATGCAGGTGCTGTTAAAAATTGCTTTCATATTTTTACCTTTAAAGCGCCTTAATCCTTGCGCAAATGTCCCTGTTGTTCTAATCAACTAACATGGCCAATAGCGCAAAACAACAAAATACCGATACCGAGCAAACGCCCTTGGAGCGTTTGTCATCTCTTCTTCATGATGACATGAAGGCGGTTAACAAATCTATTATCGATCATATGCAGTCCGATGTGCCGATGATTCCGCAGCTGGCAGGGTATCTGATCGCCTCTGGCGGTAAACGTATTCGTCCGCTCTTAACACTGGCCTGTACGCGTATGTTTGATGCGGGCACAGATCGCCCGTTTGGTTTGGCGGCGTCTGTTGAATTTATTCATACCGCCACGCTGCTGCATGATGATGTGGTGGATGGCAGTGATGAGCGTCGCGGCCAAAAAGCGGCGAACCTTGTCTTTGGTAATCAGGCGAGTGTGCTGGTCGGTGACTTTTTATTCTCGCGCGCGTTCCAGTTGATGACGGCGGATGGCTCGCTTGAAGTGCTGCGCATTCTTTCTGATGCATCCGCGATTATCGCGCAGGGTGAGGTCAAACAGCTGACGACAGCCAACAACCTTGAAACATCCATGGATGATTATATCGAGGTGGTCAGTGCGAAGACGGCGGCCCTGTTCGCAGCGGCGTGCGAGATCGGCCCAGTCATTGCGGGGCAGGATAAACAGGCACAAGCCGCGCTGGCCGAATACGGTATGGCGCTGGGGATTGCCTTCCAGATCATTGACGATGTGCTGGATTATAATGCGGAGCAGGAAAAGCTCGGCAAGGCCATCGGCGATGATTTCCGCGAAGGCAAGATGACCGCGCCTGTTCTGATCGCGCTGGAAAATGCGAGTGATGATGAGCGCGCCTTCTGGACACGTACAATGGGCGAGCTTAATCAGGAAGACGGCGACCTTGCCCGCGCCATGGACATCATGATCGCGCATGACAGTTTGAATAAAGGCGTGAAACTGGCCGAAGACTATGCCGCGAAAGCGATCGCCGCTCTGGACAGCCTGCCTGCCGCAGCCCGCGATAGTGAATTGGGCATCGCGCTTAAAGATTTGATCACTTTTGTAATCAATCGCGCCTATTAATCAAAATCTTTTAAGGGAAGTATCCGCCGATGGCTTGGCTTACGCTACTGTAGCCGTATTTGCGGTTCAGGGTACTTATCTGATCGGAGAGGTCAAAGTAATCTGTGCCAAGGCTGCGTTCGTAGACTATGCGGGCGCGGCGGCAGCGCAGAAGGCGGTCAATGCCATGTATTTCAGTTTGTATTTCATGGTTTTTCCTTAGTCCTAGTTCATGCCTTTGTAAAGTTTTCCGTATTTAATGAGCATCTGCACAAATTTATTCTTGACTCTGAGCGCTGCTTTGCACTATTGCATAATAGATATGCAGAAAATGCATATCTCGAATCGTGAGTGCGAGCGAGTTGAAATAGGTGAGTGAAACTAAAAAACTATAATGAGGATGTGTGAGAATGACTGATACGGGTATAAATGCAGATACAGCTTATGTTCTGAACACGTTTTTCCTTCTCTTTTGTGGATCATTGGTCATGTTGATGGCCGCTGGCTTTGCCATGCTGGAAGCAGGGATGGTCCGCAGTAAATCTGTAGCAGTCATTCTCGTCAAAAACATCGGGCTATATGCCATTGCAGGGATTATGTTCTATCTGGCGGGATTTAATCTAATGTATGACGGTGTCGACGGTGGCTTTATTGGCCACGTCGGCCTGTTCATGCCTCAAGACGCGGCTGACGCGGCGTATTCATCAGCGGCAGGCTGGTTTTTCCAAATGGTATTTGTAGCGACGGCGGCATCGATTGTGTCGGGCGCGTTGGCAGAGCGTATCAAGCTTTGGCCTTTCTTTGTGTTTTGTATTTTCCTGACAGGCTTTATGTATCCGCTGGTCGGTGCATGGACATGGGGCGGCGGCTGGCTTGCTGAGCTAGGGTTTAAAGACTTTGCCGGCTCTACTATTGTACACGGTGTTGGCGGCTGGGCGGCTCTGATGGGCGCGATTATGCTGGGCTCTCGCCGTGGCCGTTTTGATGAAAACGGTAAAGCGCGTCCTCTGCATGGGTCTTCATTGCCATTGGCGGCGCTGGGAACGTTTATTCTGTGGTTTGGCTGGTTCGGCTTTAATGGCGGTTCACAGTTGGCGATTGCGTCCCGTGATGATGCGATGGCCGTAGGCAAGATTTTTGCCAATACAAATATGGCGGCTGCGGGCGGTGTATGTGCCATCCTGCTGATCAGCTATTTGAAAAGCCGTAAGGTTGATATCGGTATGGCGCTGAACGGTGCGCTTGCCGGTCTGGTGGCTGTCACAGCAGAACCACTAGCACCTTCTATCGGGCTTGCGATTGTAATCGGTGCGATTGGCGGGGGCGTTATGTATGCGGCAGCCATGGCACTAGAGAAACTGAAAATTGATGATGTTGTCGGTGCGGTCCCTGTGCATTTGGCCGCAGGAATCTGGGGAACGCTTGCTGTAACGCTGAGCAATCCTGAAGCGATTTTATGGGTGCAAATGGTTGGTATTCTTGCCACGGGGGCATTTGTCAGCACTGTAAGCTTGCTGCTATGGGGCGGCATGAAGTCACTGGTTGGTATACGTCTACGTCGCAACCACGAAGAGCTCGGCGGTGATTTGTCCGAGCTGGGCATTCGCGCTTATAACCTTGATTATATGGAAGTTAACGTCAGCAAAGCTTAAGGGCTGGCGTTAATTCAAACGGGGTTTTTTCTCAGGAATATCGAGATTTTTTTCGATGTCAGGGTCGTTGTTGAAGTCAACGAAACTGCCGATTGTATTGTAGTGGCAGTAATAGGTTTCGCACAGTTTATCGTAAGCTTGTGCGAGCTTGTCCTTATCACCGTCAAAAAATGCTACGTCCTGTGCTGCGATGTAAGCTGTCAGGCCGAATTCAAAGGCAATATCTTCGATGGTGGCATAGTAGTTTTCAAAATCAGGGTCGCGTCTAGCGGCATTTTCAAATGCTTTGATCAATAAATCCTCACCGCCGCCTGAGAGCATCGCTTCTTCCATGTCTTCGGGATGGTATGGGCTGACGAATAATAGTTCAGTGTCTTCTGTCATGCCTTCGGGAATGTGACCTAGCATTTTTCATGTCTCCTGTTAGGGGGGTAACCTATCATCAATTAACCGCGTTATGCAAATTAAACATGCATAATCTTCGGCCATAAAAAAACAGGTTTGTCGCTGTGGCTAACAAACCTGTTTTTGTGTCTTTATAAGATTAAAGCTAATTAGAAGTCCCAGTCTTCGTCTTCTGTTTCTTCTGCTTTACCCATCACGTAGGAAGAGCCTGAGCCAGAGAAGAAGTCATGGTTTTCATCCGCGTTCGGTGACAGTGATGCCATGATGGCCGGGTTAGGGCTGGCGATTTCAGCAGGGAACATCGGATCAAAGCCAAGGTTCATCAGTGCTTTGTTCGCGTTGTAGTGCAGGAATGTTCTGACTTCGTCTGTCAGGCCCACGCCGTCATACAGGCTTTCTGTGTATTTGATTTCGTTATCATACAGATCCATCAGCAAGGAGATCGCGTAGTCACGGATTTCCATTTGCTCCATCGGCGTTGCTTCGTTGAACGCTTTCTGGAATTTATAGCCGATATAGTAACCATGTACGGCTTCGTCTTTAATGATCAAGCGGATCAAGTCAGCTGTGTTTGTCAGCTTACCGCGGCTAGACCAGTGCATTGGCAGGTAGAATCCTGAATAGAACAGGAAGCTCTCCAGGAACACGCTAGCGATCTTGCGGTGCATAGCGTTCTGCGTTTTGTATTCACGCATAATCAGGTCTGATTTGCGTTGCAGATGTTCGTTTTCTTCACTCCAGATATACGCATCATCTACATCGCGCATAGAACACAATGTCGAGAAGATGGATGAGTATGAACGCGCGTGCACAGCTTCCATGAAGGAGATGTTAGACAGCACAGCTTCTTCGTGTGGTGTAATCGCATCATGCATCAATGTTGGTGCACCTACCGCGTTCTGGATTGTATCCAGCAGGGTCAGGCCTGTGAAAACACGGATTGTCAGACGCTGTTCGTCACCTGTTAGTGTGCCCCATGACTGTACGTCGTTGGATAGCGGCACTTTTTCCGGCAACCAGAAGTTAGATGTCAGGCGGTTCCAAACCTCCAGATCTTTTTCGTCGACCAGACGGTTCCAGTTGATCGCCTTAATACGGTCTAGCTTAACCGCATTATCATTTTCCGGCGAAATTTTGACCTTTTTTGCTTCAGCACTCATTGTACTACCTCTTTATTTTCTTATTACTTTTTGTTTCTTATTCCTTACAGGGAGCAGGATACGCAGCCCTGTACTTCTGTACCTTCCAAAGCCATCTGGCGCAGACGGATGTAGTAGATCGTTTTGATCCCTTTCTTCCATGCGTAGATTTGCGCCTTGTTGATGTCACGGGTTGTAGCTGTATCCGGGAAGAACAGTGTCAGTGACAGGCCTTGATCAACGTGCTGCGTTGCTGCGGCATATGTGTCGATGATCTTTTCAGGGCCAATCTCGTATGCGTCCTGATAGTATTCCTGATTGTCATTCGTCAGGTAGGCGGCAGGGTAGTAAACGCGGCCGATTTTACCTTCTTTACGGATTTCAATTTTGGATACGATCGGGTGGATCGAGGATGTCGAGTTGTTGATGTAGGAGATAGAGCCTGTCGGTGGAACTGCCTGCAGATACGCATTGTAAATGCCGTGTTCCATGACTGACTTTCTCAGTTTCTCCCAATCTTTCTGGGTTGGGATGTGGATGCCTGCATCTTTGAACAGTTTTGCAACTTTTGCTGTTGCTGGCGTCCATTCTTTTTCAGTGTATTTATCAAAGTATTCGCCGCTGGCGTATTTTGATTTATCGAAGTCGGCAAAAGTTTCGCCGCGCTCAATCGCGATTTTGTTAGATGCCTTCACCGCATGGTAAGTCACTGTGTAGAAGTACATATTTGTGAAGTCGATACCTTCTTCAGAACCGTAGTGGATGCTCTCTTTTGCAAGGTAACCATGCAGGTTCATCTGACCCAGACCGATCGCGTGTGAACGACTGTTACCTTTGGCAATTGATGGCACACATTCCAGATTGCTCATATCAGATACGGCTGTCAGGGAACGGATCGCTGTTTCAACTGTTTTACCGAAGTCTGTTGATTCCATCGCCTTGGCAATGTTCATCGAGCCAAGGTTACAGGAGATGTCAGAACCCATATGCTTGTAGCCCAGATCCGGGTGGAATGTGCTGGCATCGCTGACCTGCAGAATTTCAGAACACAAATTGGACATTGTGATACGGCCGTCAATCGGGTTGGCCTTGTTCACGTTGTCTTCGAACATGATGTAAGGGTAGCCTGATTCAAACTGGATCTCGGCAATGATCTTGAAGAATTCACGTGCCTTGATTTTCTTCTTACGAATGCGTGGGTTTTCGACCATCTCTTCGTATTTTTCAGTCACTGAAATTTCAGAGAACGGTACACCGTAGATTTTCTCAACGTCATAAGGAGAGAACAGGTACATATAGTCGTCATTCTTGGCGAGTTCGAATGTCACGTCAGGAATAACCACGCCCAGAGACAATGTTTTAATACGAATCTTCTCATCAGCGTTTTCGCGCTTTGTATCAAGGAAGCGCAGAATGTCAGGGTGGTGGGCATGCAAGTACACAGCGCCGGCGCCTTGACGTGAACCTAGTTGGTTCGCGTAAGAGAATGAGTCTTCCAGCAGTTTCATGACAGGAATAACGCCTGATGACTGGCCTTCGACCTTTTTAATCGGCGCGCCAAACTCACGGATGTTAGATAGCAGAAGGGCTACACCGCCGCCGCGCTTGGATAGTTGTAGCGCAGAGTTAATAGAGCGGCCGATTGATTCCATGTTGTCTTCGATGCGCATCAGGAAGCAAGATACCAGTTCGCCGCGCTGCTTTTTACCGGCATTCAGGAATGTCGGTGTTGCAGGCTGGAAACGGCCTGAAATGATTTCATCAACCAGGTGGCGCGCCATTGATTCATCACCGCGTGCCAGTGTCAAAGCCACCATGACGGCACGGTCTTCGTAACGCTCAAGGTAGCGCTGACCGTCGAACGTCTTCAATGTGTAGCTTGTGTAGTATTTATAGGCCCCCAGAAATGTCTGGAAACGGAATTTCTTGCCATAGGCGTAATCATATAGATCACGGATGAAGTCAAATTCATATTGCTCCAATACGTGGCCTTCGTAATAGCCCTGCATAACAAGGTGGCCGAGTTTTTCTTCCAGATTGTGGAAGAAGACAGTGTTCTGGTTAACGTGCTGCAGGAAGAACTGGCGTGCAGCTTTTTTGTCCATGTCGAACTGGATTTTACCGTCAGCATCATACAGGTTCAGCATCGCATTCATTGCGTGGTAATCCATCTGCGATTCTTGTTCTTGTACGCGCTGCTTGTCTGCTTCGCGCGCTAGAACTTCAGCCGTGCTGGATGGCTTTTTCTGTGTTAGTGGAAGGCCCATATCAGATTCCAGTTTCTTCGGTTTTTCTACTGTGTCCGGTGTCGCATCTTCTGCAATTGCTGTTTTTTCGGCGACATCGTCTGTTCCAAGGATTTCCATAGTTTATACACTCCTGTTTGTACTTTTAAAATATCTGTAGGTGTTCCACTGAGCTCGAATCGGTAAAGAATCGGCACGCTACATTTTCTGGCTATAACATCGCCTGAATAGGCAAATTTATCGCCGAAATTTCTGTTCCCTGATGCAATAACACCGACCATCAGTTTACGGTTTTGCGGTTCGTTTAAAAATTTGATGACTTGTTTCGGGACAGCTTTAGAGCCGTCGTCATCGGCGTAGGTAGGGCAAATCAATACATAAGGTTGTTTGATCTGCTCCATATCCACTTTCATGGACGTTGGAATTCTTATCGCCTGAATCCCTAGTTTCTCAACGAATCGGTGTGTGTTGAGAGAAGGGCTTGAGTAATAGACGATAAGGGGTTCCATTTACTAGTCCTTTGATAAGGCTCCGGCAGTTTACGCTGTTGCCAGAGTGCTGATTTTGTCAGGGCGAAAGCCTGACCAGTGATCTTCACCCGCTACTACGACAGGGGCCTGCATATAGCCAAGGCCTTTAACCATGTCCATTGCGCTCTCGTCTTTTGTTAGATCAATGTATTCGTAAGCGATACCTTTGCGATCTAATTCTCTTGTAGTAGCTGTGCATTGCACACAAGCGGGTGTGGTGTAAACGACAATCATTCTCAGTTCCTCTGGTTTATCACGGGTCCGGACAGTCAAGAAAACGGAAACCAACCCATGGTTTTTCGTGGTTAAAATTTTGAATTTTTTGGGAAAGCTCTCTACGGAATAAAAAGCTAACTGACACTAGATATGGTATATTTTTGAGATTCTGACGTCAATATATAGTTTTTAAAAAATCCCAGATTATTTCGGATTTTTATCGTGACCCCAGCATTCTTCCTAGTGTTCTATCCCCATCAATAAATTGATGTTTGATCGCTGCACCCAGGTGCAGCAGGATGAGCGCGACGATGATATATGGCGCTGTGCCATGGATCTCGTGGGCAATACCGCTAATTAACTCGTTCTTATCCTGTGCCGGAACGCGGAACCAGCCAAAAATATCAATGTCGCGGCCGTTAAACAGGCTCATTAAAGCACCTGATAGCGGCATTGCGATCACAGATAGCAGTAAAAGCCAGTGTACGATTCGGGCGGATATTTTCTGCCATGCCGGAAATACCGCTATATCTTGTGGGAAGCCTTGAACGATTCGCCACAATACGCGCCATAGCGCAAATACCAGAAATAGTGTGCCGACAGATTTATGAATGCCCATCAGCGGCCCTTTGGCTTCGCGCTCCAAACCACCGAACTCAAGATAAAAGCCCAGGCAGAGCATACCAATGAATACTAGGGCCACGGTCCAGTGATTGAAACGCGAGATAAACCCAAATGTGCTGCCTTGTCTTTCGGACATAATACTATTTTTGCTTCCGGTTAATTTAAAATAGAGCCTCTTTACGACTCTATGCGTCTTTCATCTTATAACGCTCCAACCAAAACTTGTACTGATTCGGCAAGATATACTCAGGTTCTTTTATGCCGAGGTCCAAAGCAGCGCGATATGCCCAATGCGGATTAACCAAATGAGCGCGTCCGACAAATACTATATCTAGTTCTTCGTTGCGAACGGCAGAATCGGCAAGGGACGGTGTATCGAAACCCCAGGCTGACCCGACAGGAATACCTGCTTCGTCTCTGATGCGTTTTGCGTATGGCGCCAGAAAGGCAGGACCCCATGGAATATTGGCCTTGGGTGTCGAGAATCCCATTGAGACACTCATGAAATCCAGACCGTCTTCTTTGAATTTTTTGGTCAAGGCGATCGATTCCATCATGGTTTCTTCGTCATGGCCGTCAAATTCAAGAACGCCGAATCGAATCGTAAATGGCAGGTTTTCAGGCCAAACTTTACGTACGGCACGCATGGTTTCCAGCAGGTAGCGGCCACGATTCTCTGCAGAGCCGCCATATTCATCATCGCGCTGGTTTGTGTGGCGGGAGAAAAAGCTTTGCGCAAGATAGCCATGCGCAAAATGCAGTTCCAGCCATTCATAACCTGCATCCAGTGCACGTTTTGCTGCGGCGACGAAATCATTCTGGACGCGCTGTATGTCGGATTTCTCCATGGCGCGGGGGACGCGATTAAGGGCGTCTGTTCCAAATGCTACGGCTGACGGTGCAATGGTTTCCCAGGCATCAGGGTGGTCTACCGGCAGGTGGTCATCGCCTTCCCACGGTTTGTTAGCACTTGCTTTCATACCGGCGTGGGCGATTTGTAACCCCGGCACAGCGCCAGCATCTTTGATCAGTTTTACGATTTTGGCGTGCGCTTGTACTTGTTCGTCGTTCCAGATGCCTGTGCAGCCCGGTGTGATTCTACCATCGGGTGAAACGCCTGTGGCTTCGACAACAATCAGGCCTGCGCCGCCGCGGGCGAGCTCTGCGTAATGCGCGAAGTGCCAGTCATTTGCTACGCCATCAATAGCCGAGTACTGGCACATAGGTGGCACAGCCACGCGGTTACGTAATGTAATATCTTTAAGTTTGTAAGAATCAAATAATGTACTCATAGAGTGTCTCCAATAAAGGTTATGAATGACTTGTCATGTTTTCAGGTTGTTCTTGCGGGATGCCTTTTTCCGTCCAGATCATGACCAGCAACGCCATTAAGCCAAAGACAAAAAAGCCTGATGCTAGTGGGACAAGCGTACCGTTGTACATTTGGCCCAAAGTTGACCCAAGGGTCAGGGATATGATGGAGGATACAGCACCCAAAAAGGCAGATGCGAGGCCGGCGATATGGCCCATAGGTTCCATCGCCATGGCATTCATATTGCCGAAGGTCAGTCCCATGCAGAAGAAGATGACGGAAGCGCACGCCATGAACACCAGTAATGATGGTGGCGCCAGCATTGTGTGGGCAAACAGTATGGCTGCTCCCATACTCGCGCATAAAAGGGCGGCCGCTGTGATTTTGCGCATACCGAAACGTTCCACCAGCTTTGCATTTGTGAAGAAGGCCGCACCGATTGCTAACGCGATAGCGCCGAAATAGATGGCAAACATATCGCCGACCTGAAAAATTTCATGAAAGATTTGCTGGGCGCTAGTGATGTAGCAAATAAGACTAGCGAATATGACGCCGCTACAGATTGTATAGCCGAATGTGACGCGCGTTGTGGCGGCCTCCTTGAAACCAGCCCATAGTTTTGCAGGCTGTAGGGGGCGTCTACGTTCCTCGGGGAGAGATTCTTCTAGTCTGAAGTGCTGCCATGTGATGGCAAGCAGACCGGCACATATATAAAGTATGAAAATGCCGTGCCAGCTGCCGATATACATGATGGCCTGGCCTACGGTAGGCGCGAGCGCAGGAACCAAGATAAATACGCCCATAATCATCGACATCATAGAAGCCATTTGGCGACCGTGAAATTTATCACGGACGATAGCGGATGTCAGAACGCGTGGTGAGCCTGCGCCTAGGCCTTGGATAAAACGGCCGAGCAACATAACGGCGAGACTATCAGCTAGATAGGCAATCACACTGCCAATTGTAAAAAGAATTAGACCTGTCAGGAGTGCCGGTTTTCTACCCCACGCATCTGAGAGCGGGCCATATATAATTGTGCCTATTGCCATTCCCAAGAAGACACTGCTGACGACAAATTGCACATCATTGGCTCTGGTAATGCTTAGATCTTCGGAGATAAGCCCTAATGCGGGCAGGACGGCGTCAATGGACAAGGCAATCAGGGCCATTAAAAAGGCCATGAGGACAACAAATTCTTTCATATGTAACTCGCTGGGGTAGTCGTACTTTTATATCTGATATAAATAGGACAGTATCCTGATAAGGAAAGCTTTTAAAACCCTTTTATTTAAGTAAGATTTTCAAAGGATTATCTTTACAATCTCTTTATAATTGCTGCGTATTATAAGGTATGACTTCTCTGTACTCAGGACGCGTAAATGCTTGATTATCTAGGGGATATTAACCCTGCTGCATTGCTTTCAAAGCATAAAGACCTTCTGCGAAAGATTGAACGCTTTTCGCATGTCGGGCATTGGCGCGTGGATTTGGTAGAAAATACGGTTTTCTGGTCAGAAGAAGTTTATAGAATTCACGGGGTGACGAAGGATGAGTTTATCCCTGATTTGGAAACTGCAATTGCCTTCTATCACCCTGATGATAAGGCAGAAGTAGAGTCGCTCGTCGAGCAAAGCATCAAGACCCAATCGGACTTTTCTTTTAGAAAGCGTTTGTACTCTTCAGATGGCAAGCTTCGTTACGTTCAGTCGTACGGTGAATGCGAGGTGGATGATCATGGTAATGTTGTCGCCCTTTTCGGTGTTTTTAAAGATGTTACCGATGTTGAATCCAGTCGGCAGGACGTGGCTGATTCCCTGAGCTTTATACAAAATATTGTCGATCATATTCCGGATATGGTGTTTGTAAAAGATTCTGATCTTAGAATTGTCTTTGCCAACAAAGCTTTCTTAAGCCTGTATGATAAGCCGAAGGATCAGATTATAGGGCATACGACTTATGAAAGTTTCCCGCCCGATCAGGTAAAGCTATTCACAGACCAAGATCATAAGGCTTTGAACGAAGGCTTTACACAAGTCGAAGAGCAAATCACGAATTACAAGGGTGAGACGGCAACGTATCTGACTCGAAAGCAGTCTTTTGAAAACCATAACGGCGAAGTCTTTCTTTTAGGTGTGGCTGCGGATATTACCAAGCAGAAAAAACAGGAAGTAATTCTTCGCAAAATTTATCAGATTTCTGCCGATAAGGGATTTAGCCTGGATGCCCGTATTAACGAAATTCTGCGTCTGTCCTGTGATTACTATAATTTACCATTCGGGATTGTAAGCTGCATCCATTCTGATAGCTATGAGGTGCTGCAGGCTTATGATGCAGAGGGGCACATTAAAGCCGGTGATGTATTTCCTTATGCAGATACTTATTGCGCGTTTACGTTTCGTGGTGACTCCGTAAAGAGTTTTCATGATGTATCCAACACAGAGATTGCTGATCACCCTTGTTACAGAAAGTTTAATTTGAATGCCTATATTGGTGTACCTTTGTATGTTAAGGGCGAGCGATACGGCACTGTAAACTTTACCGGCCCTGACGCGCGTTCCCGTCCTTTCACCGAAGATGAGCATGCGTTTATTCGTATGATTGCGCAGTGGATTGGCCATGAAATTTCGGAAGCGCAATACTTGAAACGTTTGCGTGAGAGTGAAGAGCGCTATGAGCTGGCTGCGAAAGGCTCAGCATCGGCCTTGTGGGACTGGGATGTTGAAGAAGACACAATCTATTGGTCAGGGCCCTTTTTATCAGTTTTAAAGCATGAAGATGCCAATGAGATGCCCACGAATTCTTTGGAATTTGACGCATTAGTGCACCCTGATGATAGGGAGAGGCTTAAAAACAAAATGGCTGAGCACTTCAAGACCAGAGTACCGTTTGCGCTGGAGCTCCGGGTTAAGCGTGCTGATGGCCGATATATATGGACGTATAATCGTGCTCAGGCGCTATGGGACTTTAAAGGGAATGCTGTACGCATGTGCGGATCGATGACCAATATCGATGATCGCAAGCGTGCCGAAGAGGAATTACAGCGTTCTAATCAGGAACTTGAGCAGTATGCGGGTGTTGTTGCTCATGACTTGCATCAGCCGCTGAGGGCAGTTCAGGGATTTCTTGATCTGCTGGTTATGACGACAGGCGATAAGCTTGATAGTCGCGGTAAGGAATATATTGGCCATGCGGTATCTGCGGCAGAGCATATGTCGGTGATTATTGACGAGTTATTGGAATACTCACGCTATAATGCGGGTCAGCTGGAAAAGACTTCATTTGATTCTGGCGAAGAGCTGCAGAATATTGCTGATCTTCTGCAGTCATTAGTTGAAGGCAAGGGCGGCAAAATTATTCTTAACGGGCCGTTCCCGCAGATTAGCTATGACCAGAAACAGTTTAGCCGCCTTGTCGTGAATTTGATCGAGAATGCTGTGAAATACGGTAGTGAAGAGCCCCCTGTCATTAAGATATCTGCTGACGAAGATGAAGTTTACTGGCGCTTCTCAATTGCTGATAACGGCATTGGTATCGCCGAGAAGTATCTGGATAGTATTTTTGATATGTTTGCCCGCCTTAAGGTCAAGACCAGTGTCAACGGTACGGGTATCGGTTTGGCTGTATGTCGCAAGATTGTCGAAGGGCATGGCGGTAAAATTAAGGCTGAATCAGAAGAAGGTCGCGGAACGACCTTCATATTCACAGTACCTAAAAGTAAATAACGCTTGTAAGATTAGCCTGGTGTCGGCACAGGCTCAGGCGGCGTCGTAACCGGCGCGTCTGGTGTGTTGGCAATGTCTTGTTCAACGCAATGTGCACTAACAATGTTGAAAACTATACGTTCAATTGACGGTAGATTTGCAGGCAGTGTTTCTGACTGATTCAGTAAAGCAATTGTTTGTGCGAACTCGACATAACCTACTGGTAATCCACCAGATGTAGGTGCTGTCAGGAAAAGATTTACCATGCACTGATTTACGTCATCGCGTCCTTGCTGAGAGTAGCCGTCGTAGATACGTGCTAAAGCACCGTTCACAATTTGGCTCTGCTCAGTTTCGCTCATGCTTCTGTAATCTTGGAAGTTTGTTGTGCTTGCATTAGCTGCGCTTGTGCTTGCTAAAGCTGCTGCTAAAAATAGCCCTGCGATTCTTTTCATGTTCCCATCTCCTGAATATGGACAGTATATTACAAGAGTTGATTTTTTTATGCAATAAATAAAATATGTAAATAATTTATACGAATGGGTTAAAGGCAGGCGATGTCGTATCGTTCTCATTTTCAAGATTTGTGATAGGGCCATTTGTCTGGGCGACTTCTGCAACTTCTATCTCTCCTGCTACAGCCAAGCTGAATTGCGTCTGTACTATAGGAGCATTACTAAATGGACTGTCTTCGTGAGCAAAAACATTTGTTGTGCTAGCTGGTGTTTCATTATTGCCCGGAAAGAAATTATCGAAGTCACTCGCTGCTCTACTGTCGGTATAATGCTCTTGTGGTGTGAGCTCGGCGTCACCTGATTCTAGTTCTTCGAACCATTTTAATGCGTCAACATCTAAATCTTGGATTATTTGCTCTCTTGTTGCCGCTTTTATCTCGGGGGATGCGTCTGATTCAAGTATGGCAACGTACTCGTTGTATGCATTAAGGCCAGCATTGGCACTTTGTTGTGCTACGATTTGGATTTGGTCTCTCAATTCCCCGCTTTCTCTGGCGCGTTCAAGAAATTGTTCTCTATCTTCTGGCGTTGCCTCTCCTGAAGTTATTCTTTCTAGTAGTTCCCTATCCTCGCGGACTTGTCTTTCCATTTCGGCGATGGCTTCAGGATCTTCTCCAGACTCTCTGGCTAAGCGGATTTGCTCTTCTTGGAATTCAATAAATCTTCTGAACGCTTCTCCTGCCTGCTCGTCTGACATTTCGAAGTCTTCACCGCCAAAGTTGAAGTTAAAGCCATTACTGGTGGCAGAACCGCTAAAGTTGTATGTGTTGGCCTGCATCTGCTGCATATCTGCAATCATGTCTGCGGCTTGGCGAGCATTTGACACACGGCCTCCCGCGCCGTCTGTTCTTTCTACCCCAAACCGTTCGTGTTTACGACCTATGCCGGCGCGCTCGCGTTCCAGATCGTCACGGTCTTCTTGGGCGCGGGCAGCGGATTCTGCTCCCCACATGGCCATCATGTCTTCTGTGACGTCAAAATCCAGATCAAAGTCATGATTGCCCTGGTTGACGACCATGTCTGATGCAAAATTCTGATTAGCAGATGAGGCAGCCTCCCGCGCCATCTCATCCGTTTTCGGAACTTCTATGTTTGCTGTAACTGCTGCGGCTGCAACAGCAGGCGGTTCAACCACCTCAAGGCTAGTTGCGCGCTCCGTCTCCGGAAAAAATTCTAATCCTGGGTCGAACGACTCCAGATCCCATTCTCTGAGAATATCAAAACTCATAATGTCCCACACACGTAATATTATTAGTCTTATTACAAAGCTATATTGCCTTAATGGATTTAAACTTATGTAAATATTGCAGGGCATTTAAATCAAGTTTTATGCGTATTTAGATAAAATTGTTTATTGTTTATTTACAATGATTTAACCGTATTTACGCAGCCCGCGGCGTGCCTTGGTTACGTCTTTGGTATGGGGCGTGATTTTATTGACAGGAGGCTTGAAAATACCCTATAGGGGTATATAATTATTTTTAGAAATTATTTTATAAGGTGCGTCTAGTATGAGTAACCATTACCCCCATCATGATGCTGTTTTACCTGCCTTAAATCGTGTTGGCGGTCAGGTTGAAGGCATTAAGCGTATGGTGTCCGAGGGCCGCGACTGTACGGATATCTTAACGCAGTTGCGGGCAGCGCGGGCGGCTATTCGTCGAATTGAAGCAGAAGTATTGGAAACTCATTTGAAAAACTGCGTCTCAGAGGCCATATTGTCGGGAGATCGCGATGATACTGAGGCGAAGATCGAAGAGATTAAGGCGTTGTTCAAACGTTATGAGGAATGATTTATGAGTAGTTGCTGTAGCATGAATAAAGATGAGCAAGGCCAGATTGACGGTAAAAAGCGTCTGGATCTATTGCTATGGGGCTCTCTGTCTCTGCTGGCGGTAGGGCTCATAATCCATTTTTCCGGATTTAACGTGCCGTATATAAGTGATTTCGGGCATGCTGTGGCTGGGCTGCTCAGTGTTATGTGGTGGGGGATATTATTCGGGATCGTGGCCGTTGGTGTTATGAGCTATATCCCGCGTGAGTATTTTAATGCGCTTTTAGGACGCGGTGATAGTTTCGGCGGTTTGCTGCGTGCTGCTGGCGCTGGGTTATTACTGGATTTATGTTCGCACGGCATTTTAATGGTTGGTGCCAAGCTGTATGAACGCGGGGCGTCACTGGCGCAGGTCATGACGTTCTTGATTGCCAGTCCTTGGAATTCGCTTACGTTAACATTCATTCTGATTGGTTTGATCGGCTTTAAATGGACATTCACCTTTATAATCGGGTCTGCCGTGATTGCTGTGCTGACGGGATATATCTATTTGCAGCTGACAAAGCGTGGCGTATTCCCTGTGAACCCAAATCAGCAAGATACGGCGGCTGATTTTGATATTAAAGCCGACTTCAAGGCGCGTATGAAGGCGTTTAAATTTACGCGGGCTTTGCCACTGAATATCGTTAAAGATGGCTGGAATGAAGGGAAGATGGTTATTCGTTGGCTGTTTTTCGGAACTGTGCTCGCGGCGCTGATCCGTGCTTATGTTCCGACGGATATCATGGTTGATTATTTTGGGCCTAGTCTTTTGGGCTTGGTACTGACGCTTGCCGCGACAACGATCATCGAGGTGTGTTCTGAAGGTTCAACGCCGATCGGGGCGGATCTGGTAACACGTGCCGGTGCGCCCGGTAACGGTTTTACATTCTTGATGGCGGGCGTGGCAACAGATTACACCGAGATTTTGGTGATCAAGGAATTTACTAAAAAATGGGCGATAGCATTGTCATTGCCGCTGATTACGGTGCCACAAGTGTTGCTGTTAGGCTGGATTATGAATCAGGTAGCTGCCGGCGGTGGTTAGCGGCGGCACGGCCAGATTTGATATAGCGCCATGGTGACCGCAGGCGCGGCAACAAAATTGTCGTGTTCAGCGTGGGTAATCAGGAAGTTCAAGACGATATCCTGCATATCATTTAGCGTTGTGCCTTTAGGGATACAAATATCAATCGCAGGGGCGATTTTTAACGACCGAAGCACGTTGTGGTAATCAATCACGCCTGAGATGTAGGCCTGACATACGGCGTGACCGCCTTTGACTTTCTCTTTGCCGTTGCGATCCATGTCACAGACTTCCAATAAATAAGCACCGGAAATTTGTGCGTCCCGCGCGTGTGCGGGGGCACTCGCGACCAACAGGATGGACAGGGCAATTAACACTCTCAACATATTAAAAAGGACTTATTTTTGTTTCAGCTCTTTTAGTACGGCGAAAGGTGAGTCCTCTACCTTTTTCGCCGGTGCGGAAACCACACGCTCTCGCTTTTCACCGCGATTTTTGTTTCCGTGTTGTGGCTTTTTCTTTTTGAAAGGCTTTTTATTTTCGCCCTTCTTATCGTCAAATTTGCGGAAAGGCTTTTTCTGACCACCGCCATAGGCCTTACCTTTACGCAGACGGAATGTTGCCAGCTCAGGTTTTACCTGTGCGGCAGGCTCTGATTTAGTTCCAGAGGCTTGTTCTTCTGATGCTGTTTCTTCTGAAGCAGTTTCTGTGGCTTCGGCCGCAGGTGCTTCTTCAGCTTTTGGCTCTTCGGCTGCTTCTGCGGGCTTTTCTTCAGTCGCTTCATCTGCCGGGTCATGGATCTTTTTGTGACCCATGGCTTCCAGAACGTCATATAGATCGGCAATCGGGCAGCCCAGCCATTCAGCCATTTCGTGCTTGGCTTTGAAGACGCCTTTATCAGCGGAATCGTAAACGGCGCTGATGATACGGTCGAGCATATCAACGCGGATGGCGCGGCCTGCATAAAGCGGGTAGCCAATGGCGCGGTAATATGTCGCGTCCGCGTTTTCTTTGTCGACAGAAATCGATGTAATGCCGTCATGCGGCACAGGGGCAGGCAAAGGCTTGTCTGACCATAGCTGCCATAACAAGGCGCGCAGGCGCACAGCGGCAGGTTTGTTCAACATCGGCAGGAATACCAGTACGGGGCCCAGGCGCACTTTGCGTTGGCGCAGCGCGGCGCGGCCTGTTTCGTCCAGCTGACCGATCAGCTCTTCCAGCTCTTCGCGTGGCAGAATACCAAAGGCATCATAAACCTTATCGGCGATCTGGCGGGCAGGGGCTGGAATCTCTTCTTCGTCCTTCAGAACCATTAGCGGGTTCAGGACTTCAAAAACGTGATCTTTAATCCATTTTTCAAGCTTGGCTTTGACGGCGTCTTTGTCGGCATCGGCAGGAACGCCTTCGCCTTCTACCTTAACGGCAGGCTCTGTAATAGACGCGCCCTTCTCAACCTTGCCAACGGGTTTGCCCGGCAAAGGATTTGTAGGATCAGTCTGAAACAGGATGACACCCTCATCTGTCAGCTTGAACTGTTTATTTTCGGCAGTAAGCATGAGGGCAATATAAGGTTATTAGAAAAATAGTGCAAACAAAACCGAACGCATCGCGCCACTATTCTTGATTTGGCGGTGAACGCAGGCTTTCGTTGCCCGCCTTCGTAGAATTTGATACGTTTGAACAGGATTTTTTTGACCGAGAGGGTTTGTTATGCGCGTTTTTAAATCTGCTTTCCTGACAGTATCAGTTCTGGTTATTGGTGCACTGCCAATGCAAGCTATGGCGAGTGCCAAGGAAGAAGCAGCGCTTCGTGCCATATTCACCGAGATGCTGGATATGTATACAGACAGCTATATCCCTGAAGGTTCCGCGCTGGTGCAGGAAGGCGAGATGCTGATTGAGGATAGTGGCTCTTATTACTCTGTGACGCTGCCGCATCTGAAATATCG
Source organism: Micavibrio sp. (assembly GCA_012960155.1). GTDB lineage: Bacteria > Pseudomonadota > Alphaproteobacteria > Micavibrionales > Micavibrionaceae > UM-FILTER-47-13. The sequence continues at coordinate 18,877 of DUBU01000020.1, forward strand.
CGGCGAAAAGGGCTATACCGATATTGGTATGATTGCCATTAATGCTGTGCCAGAAGGTAACGGCAAATGGAAGATGACTGTGGCACTGCCAACGCCGATTGTGGCCTATGATGAAACAGGTAATGCTGTTGTTTCGACAAGCTTTGGCGGTCAGAACTTTACAGGGCTTTACGACGAGGCCATCAAATATTTTACAGCCAGTAAAGCGGTATACCGCGACATTAAAATCTCCGACCCTAAAAAGGCTGTTGAGCTAAATATTGCCGAGGCTGCCTTAACGCACCAGATGACAGAAGATAAAAAAGATCGTTGGAGCGGTCCGATGAATATGGTGCTGAGCGGTCTAAGCTTTGCCGGGCCTAAAGGCGAGACAGGCAAGATCGAGAAGATTGCTCTGACCAGCAGTACGACAGGATATTCTTTTAAAGAAGCGCAAGCCTATTATGACACGCTGGATGCGATCGACGAGAATTACCCGGAAGGCGAAGATATGTCGTCTGAGCACGTGATCGGCATTTACAACATGATCACTGATTTTATCGGCGGGGCGCTGGATGGTTTTGATGTGGGTATGGCCGTTACGGGTGTTCAGTTTGGTGATCCGTCGCAAGCTGGTGAAGGTTTGAGCAGCCTGACACTGGGCGGCGCGCATTTCGGGTTCGGCATGAATGGTTTCCGTAGTGGCTCGGTCACGATGGATTACAAAATGGGGTATAACGATATTGCGATGACCCCGCCGCAAAAAGGCTTTGATGAATCTACGCCGCAATATCTGAACCTTGATATCAGCCTGATGAATCTGCCTTATGAAGAGCTGACCAATCTTTTGAAAACATCTATCGAAGGGTCTATGCAAGCGCCGGAGCTTGGTAAAGTGATGGGGATGCAGGCTTTGCTGACATTGCCGCAGATTTTAACGCAGGCACAAACCAATCTGACAATCCGCCATGCCGATATCGGTAATGATCTGTATGATTTGACGACAACGGGTAAGGTTGTGACAGATATGGCAGCGCAGATGGGTGCGACAGGTAAAGCCCGCGTGACAATGCGCGGTCTGGATGCGCTGATTGCCAAGCTTAATCAAACAGCACAGGATTCCAGCCTTGATGAGATGAAGAGCAAAAAATTACAGGACTTGCTCGCGGGTCTTGCCATCCTGCAAATGGCCGGTCAAATCGAAAAGAATGATAAGGGCGAAGAAATCCGCGTTTATAATTTCGAAGCGACAAAAGAAGGTAAAGTGCTGCTGAATGGCGCCGATATGAGCGTCTTCATGGGTGGTAAATAGCTTCTATCTTTTCTTCGTGAGGGCGTTAGGTCTCGCTCGTGTACGTGTAGTACACTTCTCTCACCCTGCCTGCTTACTCTAAAAATCTATTCGCTATTACCTTCGCGGTTCCATTTGCGCAGCTTATATGTGCTGGTCATAGCAAAATAAGCGAAGCATGTATCTATCAGTGGTGGAAAAGACTTAGGTAGGTTTTCTCCTGTAGAGAGTATTGTAACATACCAGATTATATCTATGAGGTTAACTATAGCTATCATAGCTGCTATGTAGAAAATCGGTTTAAAAACAAAAAACATCATTAAGAATATCATGATGCTTATTAGCAGATAGTGCATTGGGTCGTCAAAGTATACTGGGTCGTATGAGTGTAAATCTTCAAGAAAATGAGCGTCGCCATTCGTTGTATAAGTAACAAGAAGAATAAGAAAATTGCACTGTAAACGCCATAGCACTGTCTAATGCATTTGATAGTGTTTAGAGCAGTACTTTTGTCTTTAGGTTTGAAGGGTAATTTCATCATGCTAGGAGATATGATAGCAAACCATTCAGGCGTTGTCTGCCGTCTTGGGTGGCGGTGATGGTTGTGTCGGTGAGGGTGATGTAGCCTTCGTCTATCATTGACTGGAACTTGGTTTGCGGGATGTACGTGTCTAGGCTCTGGCCTGTTTCTTCGGTGAAGCGTGACAGTTTTATACCTTCGCGCAGGCGTAGTCCCATCATCAACATTTCGGCAAATCTTTGGTCTGTGTCTATGGCTTCGTAAGGGTGGCTGCCGTGGCCGTTTTTGGCGACTTTATCGAGCCAGATTTCAGGGGCGCGGTGGCCGCGTGTGCCGACCTTGTTGCCATCGATCGTTAAGCGTCCGTGGGCGCCCGGGCCGATGCCGACATAATCGTAGTATCGCCAATATGTCAGGTTATGGCGCGATTGCTGCCCTTCGCTGGCGTGGTTGGAAATTTCGTAGGCCGGCAGGCCGTGGTCTTCTAACACGCGCTGGGTAATCTCGTATAGCTCCCCGCCTTCATCATTGGTCGGGATGGAGAAATCACCACGGCTATATTGCGTATAAAACGGCGTGCCTTTTTCTATGGTCAACTGATAGAGCGATAGATGCCCGCCTGCGTAATTCATGGCTTCGCGCAGTTCGGTTTCCCAGGCTTGCGGGGTCTGGTTTGGGCGGGCGTAGATCAGATCAAAGCTGTAACGATCGAACGTATTGCGCGCGATATCAAGGGCGCGCAGAGCTTGGTCTTTGCTGTGCTGGCGGCCTAAAAATTTTAGATCAGCATCGTTTAGTGCCTGTACGCCCACAGATACGCGGTCGATGCCTGCCGCGCGGAAGCCTGCAAACTTATCGGCCTCGATGCTTGTCGGGTTGGCTTCGAGCGTAATTTCGCAGTCATTTGCCATCGGCCAGTGTTTGCGGATGGCGGCGATGACTGTGGCGGCGGTGTCGGGTTCCATGAGGGATGGCGTGCCGCCGCCAAAGAAAACGGAGGTGACGATTTTGTCTTTGGTCAGCGCGGCGTAGTGTTCGATTTCGCGGGTGTACGCGTCTGCCCATACGTGCTGGTCAATGCGCTGACGTACATGCGAGTTGAAGTCACAGTAAGGGCATTTTGATGCGCAGAAGGGCCAGTGTATGTATATACCGAACATGGCGTATGTCTATCACGCGAAGAGTTCTGATTGCAATTTTTTAAAGGCGTTGGCGCGGTGGCTGATACCCTGTTTTTCTTCGCGGGTCATTTCAGCAAAGGTTTTATCATGACCATCGGGCAGGAAGAACGGGTCGTAGCCAAAACCTGCATCCCCGCGGGGTGGCCAGATGATTGTTCCTTCGGCGCGGCCTTCGAAAGTTTCGGTATGACCGTCAGGCCATGCGAGCGCCAACACAGCCACAAAGGCGGCGCGGCGGTCATCGGTATCGCCCATCATGGTGTGGATTTTCTCCATCGCCATATCAAAGTCTTTTTCAGGCCCTGCCCAACGGGCGGAGTATATGCCGGGGTCACCGTTCAGGGCGTAAACCGCCAGACCACTGTCATCTGCCAGCGCAGGTTTGCCGCTTTCATTGGCGGCGGATAGCGCCTTGATGATCGCGTTTTCGGCAAAGGTGCTGCCTGTTTCTTCAGGTTCGGTCAGGCCGAGTTCTAATGAGCTTGAGAACGCCCCGATATATGGGGCGAGTAAGCCTTCGAATTCATGAATCTTGCCCTTGTTATGGGTGGCCAGAACAAGGGTGTCTTCGGTGAATTTGCGCATGGTTTAGTCCAGATCCAGTGCCAGTTTTTGGATAACAGCCAGTTCGCTGCAGCCTTTCTTGGCCAGAGAGAATAGCTCGTTGAACTGCTCTTCTGTGAACGGGTCTTTTTCTGCAGTGCCTTGGATTTCAACGATGCCGCCTTTGCCTGTGATGACAAAGTTTGCATCTGTGTCGGCGGTGCTGTCTTCTGCGTAATCCAGATCGAGTACAGGTACGCCGTTATAAACGCCGCAAGAGATCGCAGCAACACTGTCGATCAGTGGCAGCTCGCGGCACAGGCGCAGTTTTACAAGGTGCTGTAAGGCGCGGTATAGCGCAACGTAGCCGCCTGTGATGGCTGCCGTACGTGTGCCGCCATCGGCCTGAATAACGTCACAGTCGATTTTGATCTGGCGTTCGCCCAAGGCTTCCAGATCAACTACTGCGCGCATGGAGCGGGCGATTAGTCGCTGAATTTCCTGTGTGCGACCTGATTGCTTGCCTTTTGCGGCTTCACGATCCATGCGGGAGCCAGTAGAGCGTGGCAGCATACCGTATTCAGCTGTGACCCAGCCGCGGCCTGAGTTGCGCATCCATGGTGGTACACGCTCTTCTACAGATGCTGTACACAGCACGTGCGTATCGCCAAATTTGGCCATACAAGAGCCTTCGGCGTGTTTGGATACATCCATTACAATTTCAACTTCGCGCATAACATTAGCGGCGCGGCCTGATGGGCGGTGGTCACTCATAAAGTTTTTTCCTTTGCTTCGAGTTTTAGTCTCTGGGCTGATAATGGTTTACGACATTAATGCCATTTCTTTGCGCATGTATTCGGCCACGTTGTCCATGTTGATGCGCTCTTGTTTCATGGTGTTACGGTGACGTACGGTGACGGAATTGTCAGCCGCGCTGTCATTGTCCACGGTGAAACAGAACGGCGTGCCGATCTCGTCCTGACGGGCGTAGCGCTTGCCGATATTCTGTTTGATATCCAGATCGACGGCGAAGTCTTCGCGCAGGCTCATATAGAGTTTTTGTGCCAGCGGGACGTGATCTTCTTTGGCCGTTAGCGGCAAGATAGCAGCTTTTTTCGGCGCAATAGACGCATGTCTGCGTCGTAGTCGATGTAACGTAGGAATAAACAAGTAAAACCATGCGCAAAAAAAGTGACACACACACTTGC
>DUBU01000020.1:23608-28478 GCA_012960155.1 Micavibrio sp.
GTACACGCCTGACGGTCTGTTCGGGTCAGGGGTGTAGGCTTCGGATAGCAATGCCAATACACCGCGTGTCAGGCCAGAAGACGGCTCGATTACGTGCGGTGTGTATTTATCCTGCGGATTTTGCGGATCTTGATACTCAAGCTTTTGACCTGAATGTTCTGCGTGTGCGTCCAGATCGAAGCTGCCGCGGTGTGCGATACCTTCAAGCTCGTCATAACCGCCGCCGCTGAACGGGAATTGATATTCAAAGTCGATGGTACGTGATGAGTAGTGTGCCAGCTCTTCTTTCGGAACATCGAGGAAGTGCAGTTTTTCAAGGGGAATGCCCACGCCTTGCCAGAAGGCTTTGCGCTGCTCGACCCAGAAATCGAACCATTTTTTAACTTCGGCGTCATCGCGGCCGTCAAAGAACCATTCCAGCTCCATTTGTTCGAATTCACGAGAGCGGAAGATGAAGTTGCGCGGTGTTACTTCGTTACGGAAGGCTTTACCGATTTGCGCGATACCAAACGGTACTTTAACGCGGGCTGTATCAACCACGTTTTTGAAGTTCAGGAAGATACCCGCGCATGTTTCAGGGCGCAGATATACTTTGTTTTCTTCGCCGGCGGCAGCGCCCGCGTAAGAGTGGAACATCATGTTGAACTGGCGCGGCTCTGTTAATGTGCCTGCGTCTTTAACATCAGGGCCGATCACGTTCGGGATTTGATCAGCAGGCAGCTTATCAAATGTTGTTGTTTCAAAGTTTGACGGGGAGCGGCCTTTGCCGAGTTTTTTCAGGCGCTTTTCGATTTCGTCGCTTTCGGCATCAGCGTCAAAAGCAATGGCGTGGCCTTCGCCGTCTTTTGGCATGTAAACAATAATGTGGTCAGCGCGGTAGCGTTTCTTGCTTTCTTTACAGTCAACCATCGGGTCGTTAAAGCCGCCGACATGGCCTGAGGCTTCCCAGCTTTTCGGGTTCTGGATGATGGCTGTGTCTACGCCGACGATCTGGATCGGTTCACCGTCAGGGCCGATAGGCGGCGTTGTCACCATGTGTTTCCACCACAGATCGCGCAGGTTGTTTTTCAGTTCAACACCGAGCGGGCCGAAGTCCCAAAAACCATTGATACCGCCGTAAATTTCAGAGGCGGGAAAGATGAAGCCGCGGCGTTTACACAGGGCAACGATGTCTTTCATATCTTTGGGGGCAGATGTGTCTGCGGTTTGTTTTGCTTCAGCCATGGCCATTACATTCGTCCATTGTTTGCGGTTAAGTTTGTGTCCTGCTATGATTTTTAGCCTATAGAGCAGGGAAGAACAATGGAAAAGAACGGCGAAAATAAAGGTAATTGGCGGGTGATGCGGCAGGATACGCATGGCGTTGAATATGATATGCCCTCGCACGTGAATTTAAGCAAAGAGTTCGCCGAAGCCGAAGCACAGAAATACAACGATAAAGGCCACCACCAGTTTTACTGGGCAGAAGAAATGCCGGCAAAAGCGCCAAGGCCCACATAGATAAATGCCGGATGAGGGAACATCCGGCATTTTGAGAGTTATAGAAGGGAGTGTTTCCCGACCAAAGGCTGCGGTTATCAGACTTTTTGATCTTCGGTACGGGGGGAAGCAAAAACCGTATCGCACCATGCGTTTACTTTACCGCTGCGATAGGTGGCATGGGTATAGGCATTACACAGAAGGTGTCCGCCATTTTGTCCATTAATAGAGATGTCGTGTTTCCAATAGTTCATGCCGAACGTATTGGCGCAGATTTCCCAATAGCTGATATTGCTTATATTGATGATACCTGCGGAGATTGTTCTGTAATCCTGAGTTTCTTGACCCTCAAGCTTGGCCTGAACGAAACCTTTACATTGCTGTATAGTGGATGCGATTTTTACATCATCGGGTGTTTTTGCACTATACACATAACTGGCCATTTCATATTGCAGGTTGTCGTGCTTGAGAGAGATCAAGCTTACGAAAACGAGCACCATGGCAACGGCCGTTACCACACGCCAGTTCTTCACCAGCATATAAATGCCGTCGCCCCACACTTTCATGACAAGCATACAAAGTGTGAAAGCAGCGATAATCCAAAATGCGATAATCAAGTATTCGTTCATAATTACAGTTTATATGGAAAATAATTGAAAAAAAGTTATTTATATTAAGGACTTATTTGAAGTTTTCGTCTCTTTATACTTAAAATAGCCGCAAATTGGCGTGGCATTTTCTTAAAATTATAGGCATTCTGATCCTATGAACGAGGCAGCTACGATAAAACGCGCAGAAAACAGCGATTTGCAGATTTTAAATGATCTTGCTGATTTACTGGAGACTCCAAAAGTTGACGAATATTTCGAGACTTGTTTGGCCGCGCAGGCCGAGGGTCAGCGTGAAATTTTTTTGATTTTGTTTCAAAATGAGGCTGCCGGATACGTCATTTTTAATCGTGCGCCGCGATATTCTTTATATAAAAGACTGAATATTCCCGAAATTCAGGACCTGAATACTGTGCCCGCTTTCCGTCAGCGCGGTCTGGCTACGCAGCTTATTCGGTACTGTGAGGATATGGCCCGCAGCGAAGGATTTGAGCAAATCGGTATCAGTGTCGGGCTGCATAAATCATTCGGGGCGGCGCAGCGTATTTATTGCAAGCTTGGTTACCTTCCTGACGGTTATGGTGTGACGTATGATCGAGAGGCAGTTCATGCAGGGGAGCTGCGTCCTATAGATGATCTATTGTGTCTTATGATGGTGAAAGATCTCTGATACCCACTTGGTGATAGGGGCAACTGATTGTGGCAGGCTTTTTCTTTGGACAGCCTAGCGCATCCAGCCTTTTGATTTCGTCCTGATCACTTCTGGCCAGAAGCTCGGTAAAGGAATTTTGGGCGGCTTCCAGCATCGTGTCTAGCGCCGGATTGAAGCCTTTTTCATCATTGATTTTGTTCAGGAAGGCTTCGATTGCAGTTTCGCCATTATCCAGCTGCATATTAAGCCAACGTAATCCAAAGGGACCAAACGGGCAGACAATCTGGCGTTCACCGTAATCAGACTCAAAGCGTCTTAAGAATATGCCGCGTTTTAACGCTTTTGCTGTGCCTTCACGGAAATCTTCAGGGCATATATCGTGATCAGCTTTCATGCTTGCCTTGTCGCCTTGGGCATTGGCGACAGCAGATGAAATATAGAACAGGGGTATTGTTGCGACATCAATGTTTTGAGCGACGAAATGTATTGTGTTGATGATCGGGAAGTAATCAAGAATGTTCTTCTCGCCTAAATAGCCCGTAATGATCTCGTCTTTGATTTGTTCATAATATTCATCGTCTAACATGTAGCGCAGGGCGTCGGCGTATTCTTCAATCGCGCTCTGCCACATATGAATTGCGATCGCAAGTTCAGGGTGTTTTTGCAATGTACGGTATGTCCGCAACAAGTCTGCGTTTGTCAGGCTCTGGCGGTCTGTACGTGTTGTGTGTAATAGACCTTCTTGGTCGGCTTCGTCACTGCGGTTTACATCAAGCTCTAGTGACTCGCCTAGTCTGCGAGATGTTTCTTGCGGCGGTTCTTTGAGGATGCGCGGGAATTGGCGCATGATGCCGGCATAGTAATGATCGTGAATGGGACCTTTATAGCCATCAAAGCACTCTTCGGCCAAGTAGGCTTGCAGATAGTCTTTTACTTTATCATCTGGGAAAGCTGTGCGCAGGCCTTCGGAAAATGTTTCGCGGAACGCGTCGATCAGTGTCTGCGGTACATCAAGCGGGCGCGGGTTAGGAAATACAGGATCGGCGCCTGTCAGACGGAAAGCTGTCGCATCTTCGCCGTAGCATTTATCGCCTATCGCTCGCGGCCAGCGCAGGCGGTCGCCTAATGGTAATTCTTCTTCTGTCGGAAAATCAGGCGCTTGATACCACTGGTCGTTTCGTGTGGCGACCAGTGTTTTGAAAATTCCTGATAGAACTTTGTATTTACGCTCGGACATGAGCGGCAGAATGACATTTTATGTTTTGTTATGTCAAGTATTTTGAGGGTGGTGATGCCTTGGTAAGTACTTTTAGGCATTGTGCTGTTTCGCGCACGTTCAGATCGCTGTTGCGGTTCATACCATCAATGTACAGATTGGCAATTTCATTGGCACGCACTACATCACCCTCGGCAGCATCGATGAAGCTTTGCATTAGATATGCTGCTGTTTCTTGTGCTTTAGGTGATGGCTCGATCGTTAACTGCATATTTGTAACGTCGTTAAATTATGCAGGGCCTGTTGAGAGCGTTGCAAGCTTTGCCCCCACTTGCTGTTCACTTGGATCTTGTGATTGCTGCATTTGTGCAGCTTGTGCTGCGGCGTATTGGCGTGCCTGGTCGTGGTCTCCGCCTGCCATTTGTACAAATGTATCCATCATCTCCGATGCGGCTGCTGTCGGATCTTTCATATTATGAGATTTTGTCATGTCTCTTCCCTCTATAGCTCTTAATAAACCCATCCTATAAAACATATTACATTATGTCAATTAAAGATTGTCTTAAAATGCTCTGATTAACGGGACAGAATCCAAGAATCGGTTGGCAGTAATGGGCGAATTTTGTACGCTTTGAATCACTTTCTAACAGAATCAGTGCCGTTTTGGCATAAGGAGATAGTCATGACCAAATGGGTTTACAGTTTCGGCGGTGAGAATACAGAAGGCCGTGCGGAAATGCGCGAATTGCTGGGCGGTAAAGGCGCCAATCTGGCGGAAATGTCATCCATCGGATTACCTGTTCCACCAGGCTTTACGATTACGACAGAGGTCTGTACCCATTTCTATGCCAATGGTCAGGAATACCCGACTGAGCTGGCGCAGCAGGTGAATGACGCTTTGGCCGGTATTGAAAA